>NZ_LDGC01000001.1:0-221 GCF_015844675.1 Lysinibacillus sphaericus
CTATTGTCGGCTTTCAATATACATCGCATTTCTTCGTCAGCTTCTGTCGTTCAGTCAGTCACGTACTTGAGTACGCTCCTTCCCTCTCTCCATCGCTTCCTCGAACTACTCGTATCTTGAAACCCTTGAAAGAATTATTCTTTCAAAACTGGATAAACGGTGCATTGAATGTTTCAAACATTTTGGTTAAGTCCTCGATCGATTAGTATTCGTCAGCTCCA
>NZ_LDGC01000002.1:0-368607 GCF_015844675.1 Lysinibacillus sphaericus
ACGAATACTAATCGATCGAGGACTTAACCAAAATGTTTGAAACATTCAATGCACCGTTTATCCAGTTTTGAAAGAATAATTAATTCTTTCATATGTCTAGTGATGATGGCAAAGAGGTCACACCCGTTCCCATACCGAACACGGAAGTTAAGCTCTTTAGCGCCGATGGTAGTTGGGGGCTTCCCCCTGTGAGAGTAGGACGTCGCTAGGCACCTTAAAAAAGTCGAGGATTTATGCCTCGGCTTTTTTTATTTGCAATTTTTTAGAAGGCTGTTTAATAGATTGTTGCTCTCAGAAACAGGATCAATTGTTGTACAAGCTCGTATGTTTAATGAAATTGTACGTAAGTTACCAACAAATGAAGTTGAAATTCAAGTAACAGCTGGTTTCCAAACTCATATCCGTTCAGGTAAATCTGCCTTTTGTTTTGCTATTTAGTAAAAGTAACTAAAAATCTTTTTTCCATTCATCATCTAAGATGACACCTTTTTCATCGATATAACTCATAGCAATTGAGCCGTGTTGTAATTTATCTTCACTTTTTAGAAAAGCTATGAATTCATTTAGGATTCTTTCATCATCTTCACTCTTTTTACGCGTAACAGTAATACGAATAATCGGTGCAACATCAAACTCTTTATAACTTTTAGGGTTAAGAGGGTCGATACCTAATTCTTGCCCGATGTTATCATTGGTAAAGGAAACGAAGAAATCAGTTGTTTCCCCTAAATTCTTTGTAACAAAAGGACGCATTTCACTTTTTAAGTCATTTGCCCATTTATCCGCAATATAAGTGTCCACCATTTGCTTTGTTTCATCATCATAATAAACTAAAAACGCTGTATTCGTTTTCTTATCCATGGCCTTAGCAGCATATTCAAATTCAAAGTTCCCCATATTATCATACAGAGTGTCATATATCTCGAAGTTATCATTAAAATGATCTTCTAAATATTGTTCAGCTTGAATTCTTGCTTTTTCTTCTTTCTCTTTATCAGGTTTCATTTCTAATATAAAGGTAACTACTAGTATTCCAATTCCTAATAATATGACACCTAAAATGCTAAGTGTGATTTTAAGATATTTATTCAAAACATCCACTCCCTTCATTTAGGATCTGTGAATCTCATCTTGAAGGAAAATTCCTGTTAGTTTAGCATCCGACTTGACGAATCCTATTTTTTTAATTGTTTAGTATTTATAAAAAATGCTGTCCCCAATATAAATATGCCTAAACAAACGAACATAGCAATATCTGAATATTCATCATCAAATATTGTTGTGCTAACCAAAACAACAAACATCATTAGTGCAAGGGATGCATATAAGCCTTTAATGTATTTCATAATTTATGCCTCCTCATAAAAGCCATAATAGCAGTCCTGCTCTTTTGCTATTCAAACTGTTGGCGATATTTTACTTCAATATTAACACTATTTTCCTTTGTTTGAAATCAAAATACAAGTGTGCCCGAGCTTTAATGTTGCAGAGTAATCATTCTTATTAAAGAAAAATGGAGATGGAAAAGAAAAGATTGAATATATAAACAGAAATTTCAGAAAATATATTGAATTGCGAAAAAAACTATGCTAGGCTATGTAACATGCAGAATGAAGTTGAAACTTCAAAAATATAATAAAAAAGGATGTACTTCTTTGATAGATAATCAAACAATTCAACAAGTCATTCAACATAAATACAAGGAGCTTTCAAAGAGTCAGCAGAAGGTAGCTGTCTTTATTCTCAAAAATATGCAGACTGCAGGTATTCATTCAGCTGCATATGTGGGGGAGCGGGCAGGGGTAAGTGAAACGACAGTTATCCGCTTTTGCTACGCTATAGGATTATCAGGTTATGCTGAGTTGCAACGTGAGATAACGATGCATTTATTCAATGAAGGAAATACTAGTAGCTTGCAAAATTATTTACAATCAAAGCAGGCACTTTTTGAAACGCCGCAGTTTTATGAAAAAATGATGGAAAAGGATGCATCTAGCATTTTAAACGTTGCAAAGAACATTAACGAAGAAGATTTTAATCGTGCTTCCATCTTGCTGCATACGAAGAAAAAAATTTATATTGTTGGGAATGGTTCGTCTCATTTAGCGGCACAATGGTTGTATTTTACGTTAAATATGCTACGTCCTAACGTCGTGATTTTAGATTTTGATACTAGCGAAATTATAAGAGCTTTACAAGAAATTGATGAGGATAGTGTGGTCATTATTTTATCGTTCCATCGCTATTTTAAAGAGCCAATTCAATTTGCAGCTGAAATTCAAGAAAAAAATTGTGAGATCATTGGCATTACAGATTCTAAAATTGCACCTATTACACAATATGCGACGATTACTTTTATAAATGAACAACAAGAAATGTCTACGATTGATGCAATGCCAGCACTGATTTCATTTTTAAATACATTAAGTGCGGGTATGACTGCACAGGATCACGACTATTATGAAAATCAACGCGTAAAATATGATGATTTCCAAAATAGCTTTTTAGCAAATCGATGGAGTTGAATGATATGAATCAAGTATTACAGAACTTGCAGCCGAGATTGGCGGAGATTTTTACACATTTACATGAGCATCCGGAAATTAGCTGGCAGGAAAAGCAGACAACGCAATACATCGCCAATTTATTGAAGGAGGCACAGATGGAGCCTCAGTTATTCGAAGATATGACCGGACTGTATGTAGATATTGGGAAAGGAACACCGAGGGTCGGATTTCGTACGGATATCGATGCACTTTGGCAGGAAGTAGATGGTGAATTTAAGGCGAATCATTCTTGTGGTCATGATGGTCATATGACGATGGCTATTGGGACAGCATTAGCGTTGAAGGATATGGAGCATTTGCTTCCCGGTGCAGTACGTATTCTTTTTCAACCTGCTGAAGAAAAAGCACAGGGTGCTCGAGCAATCGTTGATAAGGGGCTTATTGATCCTCTAGAATACTTATTTGGTGTCCATGTTCGTCCGTTGAAAGAATTACGGGACGGAACGTACGCCCCGGCCTTGTACCACGGTGCGGCAAAGCTTTTCACGGGGACTATTATTGGAGAAGAGGCTCATGGTGCACGCCCTGAACTTGGCATTAATGCCATTGAGGTAGGGTCCGCAATTATTGAAGGTTTACAAAAAATCTGGACAGACCCTAATGTCTCTTCGTCAGTCAAAATGACGCAATTTAATGCAGGAGGAACCTCTACAAATATTATTCCTGGGAAAGCAACATTTAGCATTGATGCACGGGCACAAACAAATGAAGTAATGGAGGCTCTCACGGATGGTGTTGAACGTGTAAAAGCATCGGTTGAAGCGATGTATGGCGCCAAAATTTCTTTAACTGTAGATGCACATATCGTTGCAGCATTAGTGAATGATGAGGCCTTACAGCATATGAATTCCGCTATTGTTGACGTAGTTGGGGAAAGCGCATGTGCTCCACCAGTCGTTACCCCTGGAGGAGAGGATTTTCATTTTTATACGTATGAGCGTCCGAACCTTAAAGCAACAATGCTTGGCTTAGGTTGTGGTGTAACACCAGGCTTGCATCATCCGAAAATGACCTTTAATCGAGAGCGGCTTATTACAGGAGTGAACATTATTACGAGAGCGATTTTACGAGCTTTATAGAACGAGCCGTTCATATAGGATAAAGATATATAGAAAGAAGTGATAGGATGATTGACATAAGGGAAATAAAGACAATCGAACAGCTGGAACAAGTTCAGCAATTGGAATATAACATTTGGGGGATGCCTTCTATTCCCATTCATCAAACGTTAACCGCTGTGAAAAACGGTGGAATCGTTGTAGGTGCCTATGATGGTGACCGATTAGTTGGCTTTAGCTATGGCTTTTCAGGGTTTCGAGAGGGCAAAAGTTATTTATGTTCCCATATGTTGGGGATAGACGAAAATTACCGCTCTCAAGGAATAGGTGAAAAATTAAAATATGCCCAGCAAGCCATTGCTATAGAGCGGGGCTATGATTTAATGGTATGGACCTTTGATCCGCTGGAAACACGTAATGGTTATCTTAATCTCTCCAAATTAAATGGTATTTGTTATACGTATATAGAAAATTGCTATGGAGAAATGCTGGATGGTTTAAATAAGGGGTTACCTTCCGATCGTTTTGAGGTGAGCTGGTATATAGCCTCTGATTACGTCAATAAAAGCGTTTCAATAGATGCAAAGAATGCCATACCAGTGGCTAGCTGTGTACAAAATGAACAAGGATTCTTACGCTTGAAAATAACTGAAAATTTAAAATATAACAGCGATTTATATACGCTGCCTGTACCAAAGGATTTTCAAGCATTGAAGTTGCAAGACCCGATTTTAGCATTGGACTGGCGCTTCAAAACGAGACGCTTATTACAACAATTATTTGCACAGGGTTATGCAGCTGTTCAATTGCAACAGCAAGAAAATTACAACGAGTATGTTCTTGTTAAATTAGAAACTTTAGGACTGGAAGGGGCAAAGCAATATGAAAATAACGGAATTTACCATTAGACATTTAAAGATGAAATTAAAAGAGCCATTTACAACAAGCTTTGGCACATTTGATGATAAGGATTTTTTAGTTTTAGAGGCTAAAGATGAATCAGGAACAATCGGTTGGGGAGAATCTGTTGCCTTCCATTCTCCTTGGTACAATGAGGAAACATTACAAACGAACTGGCACATGCTAGAAGATTTTTTAATTCCTCTTATTTTAAATAAAGAGCTTCAGCATCCAGATGAGGTCAATGAGCTATTTAAACCGATTCGTAAAAATAATATGGCGAAATCAACGATAGAAGGTGCTATTTGGGATATTTACGCTCAACAGACGAATCAATCTCTCGCGGCTGCACTTGGTGGCAAAAAGGACAATATTGAAGTAGGAATCAGTATCGGTATTCAAAAATCAATCGAGGACTTAGTAGCGTTAGTAGATGGCTTTGTTAAAGAAGGCTATAAACGAATGAAAATCAAAATCAAACCGGGTTGGGATGTAGAAGTAATGAGAACATTACATGAAGCGTTCCCTGATGTGGCGTTTATGGCGGATGCGAACTCAGCTTATCGTCTCGCAGATGCTGAAACGCTCAAACAGCTAGATGCATTTAATTTAACGATGATTGAGCAGCCATTGGCGTCAGATGACATTATTGACCACGCAGCATTACAAAAATTAATCGATACGCCTATCTGCTTGGATGAAAGTATCCATTCATTAGAGGATGCACGTAAAGCTGTTGAGTTGGGCAGTACTAAAATTATTAACATTAAAATTGGACGTGTCGGTGGCTTAACTGAAGCTAAGAAAATACATGATTATTGTGAGGCGAATGACATTCCGGTTTGGTGTGGCGGCATGCTGGAGTCGGGTATTGGTCGTGCACATAATGTGGCGTTAACTACATTATCGAATTTTATTTTACCTGGAGATACTGCAGGCTCAAGCCGTTATTGGGAAAAAGATATCATAGAACCTGAAGTTGTAGTGAAGGACGGTTATATTGAAGTTCCCCAAAAAGCAGGGATCGGTTATGAAGTGAATAGGGAGACGATCAATTTATTCACAGTTGCGCAGAAAACATATAAATAAAGTGACGTGAGTAATACAAAAAGGATTAGGAAGCTTATGAAAATAATTGATTAGATAAGCAGGTGTTCTATGAAAAAAAGTTGGCAGATAGGTGGCGCATTTGTAGGTTTAATCGTTGGTGCTGGCTTCGCATCAGGACAAGAAATTATGCAATACTTTACGAGTTTTGGTCTTTACGGTATAGCAGGAGGAATAGTCGCAACAATCGCTTTTGCGTTTTTAGGGATGAGTCTAGCGCAATTAGGGGCAGATTCACAAACGACATCTCATAAAGAAGTAATCTATCAAATCGGTGGGCGCTATGTTGGCGTACTATTAGATATAGTCATAACGTTCTTCTTATTTGGTGTAGCGGTTGTTATGTTTGCGGGATCAGGGTCAACGTTTGAGCAAATGTTTGGTATGAACCCGATGATCGGCAGCATTTTCATGGTAATCATTACGATTTTAACGCTGCTATTAAATGTGAAAAATATTATTAATATAATAGCTTTAGTGACGCCGTATTTAATGGGGATCGTTTTTATCATATTAATTTACTCTATTTTCACAATGGACTTAACAATTGCAGAACAGAATGTGCTAGCGAAAGAGCAATCATCTGCGGCTTCCAATTGGCTAGTAGGGGCACTCCTCTATGTATCGTATAACATAGCTGCTGGTACAGCGATGCTAATTGTTATGGGGGGAACGGTTAAAGAGCGCAAGGTTGCTGGTTTAGGCGGTTTTCTTGGTGGTATTATGCTTGGTATTTTAATCATACTTATTAATATTGCTTTATTCGTTAAAATGGATGTAGTTGGTGGGACCGCAATGCCAACATTAGAGCTAGCCAAACAAATTCATCCTGTAGTGGGGATCTTAATGTCTATTGCTTTATTAGGCATGATGTACAATACGGCAGTAGGAATGCTTTACGCATTTACAGTACGTTTTATAGCGCCTGACCATAAATATTTTAAAATAGGAATTGTGGTAATTGGTTTAATAGGCTTCGTTGCGAGTTTAGTAGGATTCACGACTCTAGTTGGAAAGGTTTATTCAACAATGGGCTATTTAGGCTTTGCATTAATTATTGCAATCATCATCTCGTGGTTACGTAGAATACCAAAAGCTTCATAACTATGTTTTGTAGATTCTCTAGTGTTATTGTACAGCACTAGGGAATTTTTTTGAGATTTTAGTAATAAAAACTAGATGGAAAGCATACAGTAAATTGTATGTTTTGTTTATGTATGATGATTTGTGAAATTCTGCTTTATGTAAAATAAATTCTCGTAATTTTAAATAAAATCTATCTTGGTGCTAGACACTAATTTTTGAGAATGCTATATTAATGATGTCATAGTTTTTTAATAATTAGGAAAATTAAGGGGTTGTCATCAGTATTATAGGGTGGCATTGCATAATATTAAAACGTATGTCATTGAGACTGAACGCCCTTAGGAAAGCGCTCAGTCGGAACGGAAATCAACCATATATTATGGCGATGACCTAAAATCTTTTCTAAATTATAAAGAGTGATTGAGTAAAGAGTTATAAGAAGGATGATAGATGCCTATGGTAAAAAAAACATTAAAACAACGCATTGTTGACGCTTCTGTAGTGCTATTCCAGCAAGATGGCTATCACAATGTCACTGTTGATCGCATTGTTGAATACATTGGTGCATCAAAGGGTGGATTTTATCATAATTTTAAATCGAAAGATGAACTGTTGTATGAAATTCACGATGTATTTATTTCTTATGTGATTAAACAGTCACAGGAGGCATATGACAAATACGATACACCGATTACACGTTTATGTGCAATGCTGCAAACACTGACACAAGTGTTTGATATGTATCAAGCACATATTACGGTTTTTTACGAGGAAAGCCGTTCATTGCCAGAGGAATATAGTGAAATTATTCATAAAAAACGAGATCAATATCGGGATATTTTACAAAAAGTCATAGAGGAAGGCCAGCAAACAAAGGATTTTCGTACAGAACTACCTTGTACTATTGTAACGATGGCTATTGTTGGGATGATTAACTGGACATACAAATGGTTTAAACAATCAGGTCCACTAACAATGGAGGAAATTACAGAAGTATTTACGGATATGGTATTGCGTGCGATTGTCACTGAACAAGCAATGGATGAAGCAGTTCAATTTATGGTCAAGGGGAAGCCATGAGTAGAGACTGGTTTTATCTTCATTCAGTAGAAGACTCTCACCTCAAAAGGTGGGAAGAAGAATGAAGATGTAGATCCTTTTTTCAGTGGATATCGAGACACCTACTGAATGAAGATAAGCCTCCGGCGGATGTCACAAATTTTGAAAGGAATGAATTGTGTTGGCACAATTCAAAATCTGGACGCAATTACGCCAAGGCGAAATTGATTAATATTTAATACAAACCGACTAGTCGGTATTTATTTATTTGTTGCAGCTGTCATCTGAACGAAATCTGCTATGGCAAATTAAATATTAGGGGGACTGGGGATGAACTTTGAACTAACGAAAGAGCAAGAGATGATTCGAGATATGGTGCGTGACTTTGCTGAAAAAGAAATTAAACCGTATGCTCGTGAGGTTGACGAGACATCGACGATGAGAATAGAGAGCTTTAAAAAGATGGCAGAGCTAGGTTTATTAGGGATCCCGTTTCCTGAAGAGTACGGCGGTTCAGGCGGAGATACTGTTTCCTATGCACTTGCTGTTGAAGAAATCGGCCGTGCGTGTGGCGGCACAGGATTAAGCTATGCTGCCGCAGTTAGCTTAGGTGCTTCGCCTATTTACAATTTCGGCACAGAGGAGCAAAAGCAAGAATGGCTTGTTCCGTTAGCGAAGGGAGAAACATTAGGTTCGTTTGGTTTAACTGAGCCGAATGCAGGTTCAGATGCGGGTGGGACACTTACAACTGCAGTAATTGATGGTGATGATTACATCATTAACGGTGAAAAATGCTGGATCACAAACGCTGGCTTTGCACGCCAAATTATTGTGACAGCAGTGACAGGTAAACGTGAAGATGGTAAAAAAATTATCTCATCTATCATTGTACCGACTAACACTCCTGGCGTAACGATCAACTGCAATTACGACAAAATGGGCGTACGTGGCTCCAATACGTGTGAGATTATTTTGCAAAATGTTCGTGTACCAAGGGCTAATCTTTTAGGGGATGAAAAACGTGGATTTAGCCAATTTTTAAATACGTTAGACGGTGGGCGTATTTCCATTGCTGCATTATCAGTAGGAATTGCACAGGCAGCTTATGAAAAAGCATTAAAATACGCTAAAGAACGTGAACAATTTGGTGCACCTATATCAAAACTTCAGGCAATACAATTTAAATTAGCCGATATGGCAATGGAGATAGAGCTTGCACGTACGTTAGTACATAAGGCGGCATGGCTTAAAGATCAAAAGAAACCATTCGGGAAGGAAGCGGCAATGGCAAAATTATTTGCCTCTGAAATGGGCTTCCGCACTTGTAATCAAGCAATTCAAATTCACGGTGGTTCAGGGTATATGAAAGAATACGACGTAGAGCGTCATTTACGTGACATTAAGTTAATGGAAATCGGTGAGGGAACGTCTGAAATTCAACGTCTCGTTATTTCTCGTCTAATTGGTTGCTAATCATCTTAACTAGGGGGATTTTCATGGCAGAACTTGTGTATCAAACTATTGGTCAATTGCTAGATGAACAATCTAAACAATATCCACAACGCGAAGCATTAGTGTATGCAGATAGGGATTTACGTATGACCTATGAGGAGCTCAATCGGCAAAGTCGTTTAGTCGCTAGAGGGTTGATGGCTCTTGGAATAGAGAAGGGTGAGCATATTGCAGTATGGACGACTAATGTTCCAGAATGGGTGCAGCTGCAATTTGGTACAGGTAAAATGGGAGCCCCAATCGTCACTGTAAACACTAATTATCGTTCAAGCGAGTTGGAATATTTATTGAAGCAATCCGATGCAAAAACAATTATTTTAATTGAAAATTATCGAGACCATTCTTTTATAAATACACTGCAAGAGTTATGTCCAGAGCTTGAACATTGTGAACCAGGTAATTTGCAATCAAAGCGACTACCTTTATTGAAAAATGTTATTTTAATTGGCGAGACGAAATACCCTGGAGTGCTAAACTGGTCGGATGTGTTATCTGCTGCAGAGCAAATAACAGAGGAGCAATTAGATCAAAGACAGCAAACACTTCATTATGATGATGTTATTAATATTCAATATACTTCAGGAACAACAGGTTTTCCGAAAGGTGTTATGTTAACGCATTATAACTTAGTTAATAATGCGGTTAATATTGCAGAATGTATGCGTTTAACTTACGAAGATCGCTTGTGCATCCCTGTCCCATTCTTCCATTGCTTTGGCTGTGTAATTGGAACATTAGCGATTACTACAAGTGGTGGGACGATGGTACCAGTACAAGAATTTTCGCCTACTGAGGTGTTACAAACGGTTGAAAAAGAAAAGTGTACCGCGTTACATGGCGTACCAACGATGTTCATTAGTGAGCTTAATTTACCGAATTTTGCGTCTTTTGATCTATCGACGTTGCGTACTGGAGTAATGGCTGGCTCTAACTGTCCAATCGAGGTTATGAAAGCTGTTATCGACAAAATGGGCATGAAGGATATTACGATTTGTTACGGGCAAACAGAAGCCTCACCTGTTATAACACAAACGAGAGCTGATGACCCGCTACTGTTAAAGGTTGAAACAGTTGGCCGCGCATTGCCAAATCTAGAAGTTAAAATTGTCATTCCTGGTACGAACGAAGAAGCTGCGCCGAATGAGCAAGGGGAACTATGTACGCGAGGCTACCATGTCATGAAAGGTTACTATAATAACCAAGAAGAAACGCTTCTTGCAATAGATGAGGATGACTGGCTGCATACTGGGGATTTGGCAACGATGGATGAGGCGGGCTATGTACGTGTAACAGGGCGTTTAAAAGATATGATTATTCGTGGCGGTGAAAATATATCTCCTCGAGAAATTGAAGAATTCCTTTATACACACCCAAAAATTGCGGATGTACAGGTTGCGGGCGTTCCTGATCCTGTTTATGGAGAGGAAGCGGCAGCGTGGATTATTTTGCGAGAAGGAGAGCAGGCAACAGAGGAAGAGATTCGAGATTATTGTCGGGATAAAATCTCTAGACATAAAATACCACGACATATTTTCTTTATCGAGGACTATCCGATGACTGCATCTGGAAAAGTACAAAAGTTTAAATTACGAGAAAATTTTATTCCTACAGTGAAGTAAGAAGGGGGTCAGTCTTATGTTCAAGAAGGTGTTAATTGCCAATCGTGGAGAGATAGCTAGACGTGTTATAAGAACATGCAAACGACTAAATGTTCAAACAGTTGCAGTGTATTCTGAGGCAGACGCTGAAAGCTTACATGTGAAAGATGCTGATGAGGCGTTCTGCCTTGGAAAGCCACCTGTTGCTCAAAGCTATTTAAATATGGATCGTATTCTTGAAGTAGCAAAAGAAAGCGGTGCGGATGCAATTCATCCTGGCTATGGCTTATTATCAGAAAACGCTGAGTTTGCTAAACGTTGTACAGAAGCGGGCCTCGTTTTTATTGGGCCAAGCGCGGATGTTATTGCTTCGATGGGTAGTAAATTAGAAGCTCGGAAAACAATGAAAGCTGCAGGTGTACCAATTGTTGAAGGTGTAGAGACACCGGTGAAAGATGTCGCAGAAGCAATTGAAATTGCTTCCTATCTAGGTTATCCGATTATGTTAAAAGCCTCTGCTGGCGGTGGGGGGATCGGTATGCAGCTCGTTGAAAATGCCGAGGAACTAGCAAAAGCTTTTGAGGGGAATCAAAAGCGTGCACAGTCATTCTTTGGTGATGGCACGATGTATATGGAACGTTTTATTGCGAATCCTCATCACGTCGAGGTACAAATTATGGCTGACCATGAGGGCAATGTCGTTCCACTATTTGAACGTGAGTGCTCGATCCAACGTAGAAATCAAAAAGTAGTGGAGGAAGCACCATCTCCATTCATTTCTGAGGAAACAAGAAAAAAAATGCTAGATGCATCAGTTAAGGCAGTTCAGCATATTGGCTATGTCAATGCTGGAACGATTGAGTATTTAGTAGACGCGGAGCAAAACTTTTATTTTTTAGAGATGAATACGCGCCTACAAGTGGAACATCCAGTGACGGAGGAAATTACAAAGCTGGATCTTGTAGAGGAGCAATTAAAAATTGCGGCAAAACAACCGCTAGCATTTACTCGCGATAGTATCCAAAGAAAAGGCCATGCGATTGAAGTACGTATTTACGCCGAAAATCCGTCAACCTTTTTCCCTTCTCCAGGCACCATTACGGCATTCGAATTGCCTGCAGGTGAAGGCATTCGCCATGAATGCGGCGTAGAGGCCGGCACTGCGGTAACACCTTTTTACGACCCAATGATTAGCAAATTAGTCGTGTGGGGAGAAACACGAGCAATTGCGTGTGAGAGACTTATTGAGGCACTTAAAGCGTATAAAGTAGAAGGAATTCAAACAAATATTCCGATGCTGTTGAAAACAGTGACACATGAACAATTTTTAAAGGGCTATACAACAACTAAATTTGTGGATGAATATTATTTACCTCAATTAGCAGAGACGAAGTAAGAACATTTATCTTCATTCAGCAGATTCCTGCTAAATGAAGATAATGGCCTCCGGCGGATGTCACGGAATGAATTGTGTGTGCACAATTCAAAATCCGGACGCTATTACGCCAAGGCGAAATTGATAAAAGCATTCGCACTTAAACAATGAGTGCGGATGCGTTATTCATACATTTGGAGGGATTTACAATGGCAACAGTTAAAGCGAGCATGGCAGGAACAGTATGGAAAATCGTTGTAACAGAGGGCGAAAAAGTAACTGCAGGACAAGATGTGGCAATTTTAGAATCGATGAAAATGGAGATTCCTATTGCAGCAGAAGAAGATGGCGTAGTTACAAAAATCATTGCGAATGAAGGGGATTTCATTAACGTAGATGACGATATTTTAGAAATCGAATAAGGAGGCTTCTGTATGCAGTTCCCAAAGCATGTAACGTTAAAGGAAGTTGGTCCTCGTGACGGCTTGCAAAATGAGAAAACGCATATTGCAACTGCCGATAAAGTACAGCTAGTAAATTTACTTAGTCAAACTGGATTGAATTATATCGAGGTAACGTCTTTTGTGCATCCGAAGTGGATTCCACAGCTGGCTGATGCAGTGGAGGTTCTTCAAGCTATTAAACGCCGAAAAGATATCACGTATGCAGCACTAGTACCGAACATGCGTGGCTTAGAACGTGCATTGGAGGCTGAAGTAGACGAAGTGAGCGTTTTTATGTCGGCAAGTGAAAGCCATAACCAAAGTAATATTAATAAATCAATCGATGAAACATTTCCGATATTACAGGAAGTTGTGGACGGGGCAAAGGCAGCACATAAAAACGTACGGGGCTATATCTCAACGGTGATTGGGTGCCCGTATGAAGGTTACATACAACCAGATAAAGTTTTGCGAGTAACAGAAAAATTACTGGAAATGGGCGTCGATGAAATTTCTCTTGGTGACACGATTGGTGTTGGCGTACCGACACAGGTGGAAAGTCTTTTAGAAGAATTATTAAAAAGATACCCTGTAGAAAATTTTGCGATGCATTTTCATGATACACGTGGCACAGCGCTAGCAAATATCGTTAAATCTTTAGAAATAGGCATTACGAAGTTTGATAGTGCGCTTGGTGGACTTGGAGGCTGTCCATATGCCAAAGGAGCATCAGGTAATGTGGCTACGGAAGATTTATTGTATTTATTAGATGGAATGGGTATTAAAACGGGTGTAGAACTGAATAAAGTGCTAGAGGCTGCACTGTTTATTGAACAGAAACTAGGGAAGGCTGTTGCCTCTAAACAAATGGCGATTGCCCGTAATGAAAGGAGTGCGAGTCAAATATGACGCAACTCGTTCGTTTTGAGGTATTAGATAATTGTATTGGACTTATTACCCTTTCAAGACCGGAAGCGGCAAATGCGATGTCTGTACAATTGCTCCGAGAACTTAGCACGACACTCGACACCATAAATGGTGATCCGGCAGTACGAGTCGTCTTACTAACAGGAGCGGGGGAAAAAGCCTTTTGCGCAGGAGCAGATTTAAAAGAGCGTAAAGGGATGCCAGACCGACAAGTAAAGCAGATAGTGCAATTAATCGGAGCAACAGTGGCAAAAGTAGAAGCACTCGCTCAACCAGTTATTGCCGTATTAAATGGCGTTGCTTTTGGTGGCGGACTCGAGCTAGCGTTAGCCTGTGATTTACGCCTGGCAGCTGCCCATGCCAAGATAGGCCTTACGGAAACATCTCTCGGCATCATCCCGGGGGCAGGAGGTACACAACGACTTCCAAGACTAATTGGCATTGGAAAAGCGAAGGAATTAATTTATACAGCACGTCGATTAAATGCAGAGGAAGCAAGAAGCTACGGCATTGTAGAGTATGTTCATGAGGGACATGAAGTACTTGAAAAGGCACAGCAGCTTGCACTTGAAATGGCAAAAAATGCTCCACTTTCTTTAGTACAGGCGAAAATCGCCATCAATCAAGGTATTGAAGTCGATTTAGCTACTGGTTTAAAAATCGAATCACTTGCATATAATGCTCTGATTCCTACAGAAGATCGATTAGAGGGCTTGCTCGCTTTCCAGGAAAAGCGAACACCGCAATACGTAGGGAAATAAATGGAGGTATTTAAGCAAAAGGCAAAGGCATGGCTAAATCAAAAGTTGAAGATAATCTATGCCACGACTAAAAGTTGATTGGAGTGGAGGGTGGGCGACTCCTCAGACGCCTCCAGGAAAGTGTCCAGCAGGAGCGGAAATCAACCCCACGCTGGTGATGAACCATACAAATGATTTCAATAAATTTTGGTCCATCATCGGAAATTAAGGAAGAGATTTTGTTAAAGCGTCTGTCATGTGAATAGTTGATTGGAGTGGAGACTGGGCGACTCCTCGGGGATCAGCGTTACAGATGAGACCCTACAGCGAAGCGAAGCGGCTCATCGAACGCCCCCAGGAAAGCGCCCAGTCGGAGCGGAAATCAACCTCACACTTTGCTGATAATCAGAAATCTAGATAAATTTATTAATTATGGAACGTAAGAGAGAAGAAATACGAAGTGTTAAAGCAATTATGCTAAAGCGTAACCGTTTGGGCAAAAGGAGGAATTAACTATGAGCAATGTACCGACAGAAAATACGACGAAAACAATGAAGGAACAAATTTTAGCAGGAGGCCTGCCAAAATATCACGATAAAAATGCACAACAAGGAAAGCTATTTGTACGTGAACGACTCGAATTATTGTTAGATGATGGGCTTCAATCAGAAGATGGCTTGTACGCGAACTGCTTAGCAGGGGATCTACCAGCAGATGGCGTTATCACAGGAATCGGTAAAATCCATGGTCGGACTGTTTGTGTTTTAGCAAACGATTCGACGATTAAAGCTGGCTCTTGGGGTAAACGTACAGTAGAAAAAATGATTCGCATTCAAGAAACAGCTGAAAAGCTAAATTGCCCATTACTGTATCTAGTCGATTCAGCAGGTGCACGTATTACTGACCAATTAGAAATGTTTCCTGGTCGTAGAGGAGCAGGACGCATCTTCTATAATCAGGTAAAGCTTTCAGGTAAAATTCCTCAAATATGCTTACTGTTTGGCCCTTCTGCGGCAGGTGGTGCCTATATCCCTGCATTCTGCGATATTGTCGTTATGGTAGAGGGCAATGCATCGATGTATTTAGGATCTCCTCGTATGGCGGAAATGGTTATAGGCGAGAAGGTAGATTTGGAAACAATGGGTGGGGCGAAAATGCACTGTTCTGTTTCTGGTTGCGGAGATGTGCTTGCTAAATCAGAACAGGAAGCTATTTCCTATGCTCGTAAATACTTGAGCTATTTCCCGAATAACTATGCAGAGCGTAGTAAGGTAGAGGCTCCAAAACCACCAGCTTCATTTGAAAAATCGATTGATGAGCTAATACCGAAAAATCAAAACGTTCCTTTTGATATGTATAAGCTAATTGAACGTATTATTGATGAAGATTCGTTCTGTGAAGTGAAAAAATTATTCGCTCCAGAATTAATTACAGGGCTAGGGCGCATTAATGGGCAACCTGTTGGAATTATCGCCAACCAACCGCGCGTAAAGGGAGGCGTTTTGTTCCACGATTCAGCTGATAAAGCTGCAAAATTCATTTCACTTTGTGATGCGTTTAATATTCCACTTCTTTTCCTTGCCGATGTACCAGGCTTTATGATTGGTACGCAGGTTGAAAAAGCTGGGATTATACGCCATGGTGCGAAAATGATTTTTGCAATGAGCGAGGCAACCGTTCCTAAATTAACGGTCATTGTTCGGAAGGCATACGGTGCAGGGCTGTATGCAATGGCAGGTCCAGCTTTTGAGCCAGACTGCTGTATTGCATTATCCAACGCACAAATTGCTGTAATGGGGCCTGAAGCTGCAGTTAACGCAGTCTATGCTAATAAAATTGCTGAACTTCCAAAAGAGGAACAGGCAAGCTTTATTGCAGAGAAACGCAAAGAATATCAAGAGGAAATCGATGTCTATCGTCTAGCTTCAGAGCTGATCATTGACGATGTTATTGAGCCAAATGATTTAAGAAAAGCACTTGAATCACGCTTAGAGCTTTATATGTCAAAGTACTTATTATTCTCAGAACGTAAGCATGGAGTAAATCCAGTATAAAGGCTTGGAATAACGCTGTCTCAGTTTATTGAGGCAGCTTTTTTATTTTGGGTTGGGTCTGCATGTTGTTTTGTCATTTCATTTCTAATCAAACCCAAACAGACGTGAAGGTTACACAATTTGCGTTGTTATAACTCTTTATCCATCTTATTATTACCACTTGCTTAGGAAAGCAGGGAATATTAAAATTATGTGAGGATATAGGGAAGTAGGTGGTATAGGCATGACAAAAAATAGTATACATAGTGGAGCCAAGCTACCGTTACCTTATCGTACATTAATAGATACATATTATTTACCAATAAAGATAACAGGGTGGATCTTTTTTTGTATCTATTCTGTAATAGCTTTTTATAAACTAGTCATTGATCGTCTAGTGAATGTAGTCGTTATGTTATTCAATGGCGAATATTCTCTTGGCGAATTAGGGCTGTTTGATTATAGTAACTGGCGAGTAACGACAAATTTTATTCCCTTTGATACAATTCTTCGCTATATAAATTACGCGCAGTATTTTAATGTTGATATCATTATTATTAATTTACTCGGCAATTTATTAATATTTACCCCAATGGGCTTTTTATTACCACTATTATCAAAAAAGTGCCGCAAAGCGTGGATCGTTATTTGTATAGGCTTTATCTCTAGCCTAGCGGTAGAAACTATCCAGTTTATTTTTACGGTTGGCTCAGCAGATATTGATGATTTAATTTTAAATACACTAGGAGCATGGCTTGGCTACCTAGCCTATAAAAGTATACTTATTAAACCTAAAAAAATAGATAGAAACAGTCCTTGCTAAAGGGCTGTTTTTTTGTGGTGAAATAACACTATTTATAAAATGATAACAAATTTATGATTCATCACCAAAAGTTGTGGATGACTTTTGTATAAGTCTACTATGTAAATAAGTTGATTGGAGTGGAGGCTGGGCGACTCCTTGGGGATCAGCAATAGAGGAACGAAGGCTAAGAGCATCACATCCTGTGATAACGCCTTCGTGACCAACATCGTGCTGCTGCCGCTACGTTGCACTCACGCTTTCGCGCAAAAGACATCTGTTGGCCCGAGACCCTGGAGCGAGCATTGCGAGTGAAGCGGCTCATCGGACGCCCCCAGGAAGCTTTGCTCTGTGCGAAAGCGGTAGTGTTAACGTAGCGGCAGCAACAAATGTTTTATCTGTGCGAAAGCGAAGCGGCAGCAACAACAAATGTTTTATCTGCGCGAAAGCGAAGCGTCAGCGGCAAAGCGTCCAGTCGGAACGGAAATCAACCACTCGTTTTGGTGATGATCCAAATTTATTGAAATACTAAATGAGCATAATATTGTGGGCTGGAAGAGGTCTTTGTACCTGTTTTATCGAAAGTGAATTATTTCTTTAGGAGCTTAGTATTAATTAACTCTTGAATTTAATAAAGAAAATTCCGATAATTAATGTAAGAAACTGTTTAGAGTGTAAGGGTATAGCAAATAAAAGATAGAATCATATCTTTTATTGAACTCGCATATTAAATAAGAAAGCCGAGGTGAATCATATGAAACTATCAAGTTTAATAGAACAAGAAAGACTGTCATCACACTATAATCGTAAAAAGATTTTACAGCGAAAACAAGCAGGGGATGCCTATCGGAAAAATGCACTGTATTTTCCGCCAAAGAAAAATCCATTATTGCTTGAGCTAGAAAATTTACTTTTAGGGCATACAGATCAAGAACTCTATGAGCAACAAAAAGAGGAAGCGAAAGAGATCACACCTCAACAGCAAGCAATCATTCAAGATTTGCAACAAACGAAAAATGTGTTCGCACATGAGCAAACGCAAATGCATTATTCCCAGTTAGAGCGTGTAGATGGGGAAGCGTCTATAGTAGAGGATGTAAATGCCGAGGACACGTTACAAATTTTAGAGCAAGTGAGGAATTCGGCGTTAGCACCCCCGCAGCCATCACCACAGGATTTACGTGTAGCGGCAAGTGCAAATGCTCAAATGCAGTACATGTAAGCGCAATTAAATGGTCAAGAGATAGATGACAGTGAGCCTGCTTTTGTACGTGAAAGTATTGACGTCAAAGTACCAGAACGTTTTTCAAAGGAATTGAAATTGGATCCATTTGTAGATACAATTTTCGGTAAGAGTTATGCGGAGGCATACAAGGCGCGAACATTTAAATACGCTTCTGAAAAATATGCCACTCATATTCAAATGGCGAAAGATGGCTATCAACCAGGAAATGACCCTATGTTCTCCATGATAGCCTAATGCTGCAGATAGGAGATTTTTAACATGGCGAAGGCAAAGCATGCGAAAACAAATGCGATAAGATTATTGGAGCAACAAAAAATACAGTTCGAAGTAATTGAATATGAGACTGGTGACGGCCAAGTTGACGGAATATCGGTTGCAGAAAAAATTGGTCACCCAGTTTCTCGTGTTTTCAAAACATTAGTAGCAAAGGCAAGTGCACAAAAGCTTTTTGTATTTGTTATCCCTGTAGCAGATGAGCTTGATTTAAAAGCTGCTGCGAAGGTTATCGGAGAGAAAAAAATCGATATGCTCCCGGTCAAGGATTTACTTGGTTATACAGGCTATGTACGAGGCGGATGCTCACCAGTCGGCATGAAGAAGCTTTATCCGACTGTGATCGATGCGTCGGCTCAAGAGCAAGGAAGTATTATTGTAAGTGCCGGAAAAATTGGCATGCAAATCCACGTACAGCTAGATGATTTAGTCGCTGTGACAAAAGCAAAGATTGCATCAATAACCACTACCCAAAAATGATATGCTGGGTAGTTTTTTTATTGTCAATTTGCGGAAGTATCACTTAGATGAGCGATAAACGGCTCGGCTAGTCGGGCACTATCCATTAATTCGAAAACATTACTTTTTATTTTGTTTTTTTGTACATGCAGGGATAAATATAATCGTTACTAATAGTCCTAAATATAAAGGATACTTTAAAAATTCATTTGTTGAATAGCTCAATAAATAAGGGATACCTATTAACATCATTGCTATACCAATTGCAAACAAAACAGTCCAAATTTTTTTTTCATACATCGCCCTCCAAACTTAAAGTTCTTGGATATCCCATTTTTATCCTATTCGTAAAAAATTAAAAGTAGCTTTTCATTTTTTAAAAGGTTCCTTCATATAATGCAAGGCATAAGAAAGGGGGATCGAAATTGAACGGAAATGTGACCTATTACTATGGACACGCACTGACTGGGCAAGGAGTTAAACATTTATATAAAGAAATGATGGATGAGGCAGAACTAGTTTATATTTTGCAGGGTGCACCGACGTTTAAAGGATCTGAGCTTCTTAAAGAGCTTGGGTATTTTTATGTGAAGCAGGGCTTTGGGGTGGAGTGGTTTAAGCATGCTTTGCTGGAGGATGTTGTAGAGGCAGTATACGTTCAAGGCTGTAATCGATTATTTGTATGGTCATCGGAGTGGGGGATTGAACCGACTTTTCTTGGCACAAAGCATCGGGTGATGTCATTTTATGATTGCTTAGAAGAAATCCAGCTTGAAAAGGTTGGCGAACAGCTTGCTAATACGATGACGGAAAGAGAGTCATGGCGTGAGAAGTGTATTTCGGCGCTTACTAAAGCTATAAAGATTCATGATGATTGGGAAGTAGTGACACAGAGCTGTATGAACTGGGAGGCTTTAAATGACCAGGTTGAAAATTTAAAGGCAGATGTTTTCCAATCGATGGTCTTAAATAAAACAGGTATGCGCACGCATCGCTTACTCGGCACATTAACACCGAGGGGGGCCGAAAATACAGTAGATAGTATAACGAAAAATGTATCTCGGAGATTGATGATCAAAGGGAAGCCGGGTACAGGTAAATCTTCGTTAATGAAAGGTCTGGCAGACGAAGCGAATGCGAGAGGGCTCGATGCGCAAATTATTTGGTGTGGCTTGGATGCAAACTCTGTTGATATGGTTCTTATCCCAGAATTAAATTTCTGCATCTTTGATAGTACGGATCCTCATATCTTTGATCCTGAGGACGGCAGACTAGGGGATGAAATTTTCGATATAGGGAAACATTGCGCAATTTCACAGGAAGCAGAAGCAAAAATTGAAGATATTCGAGCAAAGTATAAAGAAGCAATTCAGGATGCAATGGGTTATTCGAAGCGTTATGCGGAAGCGGAGTATACAGTCCGTCGCTTAATAGATAATTGTCTATCGTCATCTCTTTGGCGAGAAAAAACTGCCCCACTATTCGAAAGAGTAACAAAGTAATTTTTCTACTAACAGGCTTGTGCTAAACTAGGAGCTAGAAACAGTTTTCCTAGGAAAGGATGATACGCTTGTCAAAAGTATTGAATGCATTTTTAGATGAAAACCTACAAGACTTACATGAACAAGGCTTATACAATGAAATTGATCCAGTAGAGGGAGCAAACGGACCCGTTATTCAGGTACGTGGCAAACATCTAATTAATCTATCCTCAAACAACTATCTTGGCTTAGCAACGAATGAAGAATTAAAGCGTATTGCCAAAGAAACAATTGAGACTTACGGTGTGGGGGCTGGAGCAGTCCGTACGATTAACGGTACACTTGATTTACATGTAAAATTAGAGGAAAAGCTTGCTGAATTTAAAGGAACAGAGGCAGCGATCTCTTACCAATCTGGTTTTAACTGTAATATGGCAGCTATTTCAGCTGTTATGGATAAAAATGATGCGATTCTTTCAGACCAATTAAACCATGCATCGATTATCGATGGCTGTCGTTTATCACGTGCGAAAATTATTGCCTATAATCACTCCGATATGGATGATTTACGTGCAAAGGCAAAGGCAGCAACAGAATCAGGCTTATACAATAAAGTCATGGTTATTACGGATGGCGTATTCTCAATGGACGGTGATATTGCAAAATTACCAGAAATCGTTGAGATTGCGAAAGAGTTTGATTTAATAACATATGTAGATGATGCGCACGGATCAGGGGTAACAGGTAAAGGAAAGGGTACTGTGAAGCATTTCGGTTTAGAAAAAGAAATCGACTTCCAAATTGGTACACTTTCTAAAGCAATTGGTGTTGTTGGCGGATATGTAGCAGGTAAGAAAAATTTAATTGACTGGCTAAAAGTGCGTTCTCGTCCATTTTTATTCTCAACAGCATTACCACCAGGTGATGTTGCTGCGATTACAGCGGCAGTGCAAATGCTGATTGACTCAACAGAGCTGCACGATAAGCTTTGGGAAAATGGCGATTATTTAAAAGTGGGTCTTGCTAAATTAGGCTTTAATATCGGCGAATCTGAAACGCCAATTACACCATGTATTATTGGTGATGAAAAGCTTACACAGGAATTTTCACGTCGCCTATTTGAAGAAGGCGTCTACGCTAAATCAATCGTATTCCCAACGGTTCCAAAAGGCACAGGACGTGTTCGGAACATGCCTACAGCGGCACATACAAAAGAAATGCTGGACGGCGCTCTAGCAATCTATGAAAAAGTCGGCCGTGAACTAGGCGTTATTCAATAAAAAATTGGGCTGCCTCAATAGTGAGGTAGCCCTTTTTAATTAGCATTAAAGTAAATTTTAAATTGTTCCGATAAAACACAATTTGATTCAGATAAATCTCTCATCCCCACTAAAAAGCCCTTAAAAACATAAGTTTAAGCATTACTTTTAAACCCTTTAAATAAAAAAAATATTTTTTTAATAATTACTGTAACTTTTATTAAACTTAATCGTACTAATTAATAGAATCTAAAACTAAGAGCAAAAATGATTAGTAAGATTCACTTTCGCGAAAAGACCAGGGCTCACTTTATTGCTGAGATCCTGGTCTTTTTGTTTTTGTTTCTAAGAAATATAGTACTCAAACAACTCAAACAACATCGATATCATTTTTAACTTCTTTTAGCAATGTGATATCACGTAGTCCCTTTATTGATGTTGCCCCCGCTAATGCGATAGAAACTTTTAATTCGTCATATAGATTCGTCATTACTTTTTCGACTCCTTGTTGTCCTTCTAATGCAAGTCCGTAGATGAAGGGACGACCAATGGCAACAGCATCTGCTCCTAACGCAAGTGCCTTAAGAGCATCCATACCGCGATACACACCGCTATCTAAAATAACAGGAATTCGTCCGTTTACAGCTTTCACAATGTTGGGAAGAGCATCAAGTGAGCCAATTACGCCATCCAATTGGCGACCACCATGGTTTGATACGATAATACCGTCAATGCCGTTTTCTATAGCTAATTTTGCATCTTCAGGATGTAAGATTCCCTTCAATAAAATGGGGAGATTTGAACGGCGTTTTAATTCACGTACATTGTCCCAATTTAATGTTGGATGGAACACATTTTGCAACACGCCCTGTACATAGGACTCAAATGAATCATCTGGTAAGGAAGCAGTAAAAACAGGGTCATTCATATAGTTTCCTCGTGCATATCCAAGCTTTAATGGTGAAAATTGATTGCGAACATCTTCTTCACGCCAGCCAAGCATGACTGTATCTACAGTTAAAACAATAGCCTCAAAACCAGCAGCCTCAGCTCGAGCGGCCATACTATAAGCAATTTCCTCATTTGTTGACCAATATAATTGAAACCATTTAGTAGCGGAGGGAGCTGTATGTGCCACATCCTCAAGTGCATAGCTTGAAACAGTACTTTGAATATAAGGGATTTTTAATTGATCAGCTGCACGTGCAACGGCAAGCTCTCCTTCGTCATGCGCCATTTTATTCATGCCAACAGGAGCAAATAAGAACGGCGTTGGATGTACTTTTCCGAACAGCTCAATCGATGTATCAATACTTGAAACATCATGTAAAAAGCGCGGAATAATAGAGTATTTTTCAAAGGCTGCTCGGTTATTTCGTAATGTTTGCTCACCCCCAGCACCTGAACGGATGTAGCCAAACGGACCAGCTTCCATTTTTTCTGCAACTGCCTTTTCTAAATCGGTAAAGCAAATAGGGAAGGGGGCTTGTGCTATAGTTTTTAACAGTAGATCGCTATGTGTTGTCTTTGTCATCGTAATCCTCCTACTAATCTTTCTTTAGTTTCGCAGCAAAGCGGTTACCTATTGATTGAATAATCTGAACAAGGATGATTAAGATAAACACTGTCGCATACATTACATCGACCTCATAGCGTAAATGACCGTAACGGTATGCGAGATCACCTAAACCACCAGCACCAACCATTCCTGCCATTGCTGTTGCTCCTATCAGTCCGATTGTGGCAATTGTTAAGCCTAAAATAATGGATGGGCGAGCCTCACGTAGTAAGACATTCCAAATGATGTAACGACGTTTAATACCCATTGCTGTATAAGCTTCCACAACACCTGGATCAACTTCCAAAAGTGCTGTTTCCATAAGTCGCGCAATATAAGGCGCTGTATAAACGACAAGCGGCACAATAACACCTTTTACACCAATAGTTGTGCCAACGATTATCTTCGTGAACGGTAAAATGAAAAATAGTAAAATAATGAACGGAACAGAGCGAATAATATTAATAAATAAATTAAAAAATTGATAGAGAAATTTATTTTCAAACGATTGCCCTGGGCGAGTTAAAACGATTAAAAGCCCTAAAGGGATACCGATTAAAATAGAAAAGAATAATGAAATCCCGACCATTTGGAACGTTTCGATAATAGATTTTCCAATAACATCTGACCAGTCTGCAAAGAAACTTTGAATGCTATTCATTTAATTCGCCTCCTAATTCCTCAACGCATACCCCGTTTTCTATAAAATACGTAAGTGCCTTTTCAACGATATGCGCCTCACCGTGTAGATGCACGACAATATTACCGACGATACCGTTTTTTAATTCAATGATATTGGCTGTTAAAATATTTGGTTGTACATCATACACTTTGCTCACTTCTGCAAGTAATGGTTTCCCGGTACTTTCACCAAGGAATGTTAAACGAATCACACTTCCTGAAACATTTAATTGCTTGATAAGGGAAGGCGATAAATTACGTTGAGAAATGGTATTTAAAAACTTACGTGTCGTTAAATGTTGAGGTTTCGAAAATAGTTCTATAGCAGAGCCGTATTCCACAACCGTCCCTGATTCAAGAACGGATACATCGTCGCAAATTTTTTGAATAACGTTCATTTCATGTGTAATGAGTAAAATAGTAATGCCCAGCTCACGATTAATTTTCAAGAGAAGCTCAAGAATAGCATCCGTTGTTTCAGGATCAAGTGCACTTGTTGCTTCATCACTAAGTAAAATCTCAGGCTCTTGGGCAAGGGCACGTGCAATAGCAACACGTTGCTTTTGCCCACCGGAAAGCTGACTAGGGTAGCTATCTAATTTCTCTGTTAGGCCAACAATTTCTGCATATTTTGCAACGCGGTTTTTCACTTCAGAATCATTATAGCCTAGAAGCTTTAATGGTATCGCGATATTGTTGTAAACAGTCGCTGTTTTTAAGAGATTAAAATGCTGGAAGATCATCCCGATTTTTTGACGTGTTTTGCGAAGGTCGTTTAAAGAAAGAGAAGTAATATCTATATTGTCGATCAATACTTTTCCTGTTGTTGGTCGCTCTAATAAATTAACACAGCGAATAAGAGTACTTTTTCCTGCACCGCTATAGCCAATAACTCCATGGATTTCACCTTTTTTAACATGCAAGTTAATACCATCTACTGCTTTGACGATACCTTTTTTAGTTTTAAATTCTTTTGTTATATTTTCTAATTGAATCATACGGTGATATCTCCTTTCTAAGCCCTTCTATAAAGCGAGAATCTGCTAGTTTTCGCAGATTCTCGATTGTATGAAAGGTCCTTGATCATCACTTACCAGCCTGGAATAACAGAACCTTTGAATTCTTCTTCAATAAATTTGCGTACTTCATCAGATTGATAAGCTTCAACGAATTTTTTGATTGTTGGGTCGTCTTCGTTTTCAGCCCGGACTGCAATGTAATTCACATAAGGAGAGTCAGTAGATTCTAAAAGGATTGAATCTTTTTTAGGATTAATACCAGCATCAAGAGCGAAGTTCGTATTAATAGCTGCTACATCTACTTCACTAAGCTGCTTAGGGATTTGTGCAGCCTCTAATTCAATGAATTTAAAATTCTTTTTATTTTCTTCGACATCGCGAATCGATGCTGTTAAGTCTGCACCGTCTTTTAATTTAATATAGCCTGCATCTTGAAGGACAAAGAGAGCACGAGCCCCGTTCGTTGGATCATTCGGTAATCCGAAAGTTGCACCATCAGGAACGTCATCGAATGATTTATATTTCTCAGAGTATATGCCTAGAGGATTTAAAATTGTTTTTCCGACTGGCACTAAATCTGTATTGTGATCTTTGTTAAATGTCTCGAGAAATGGCTTGTGTTGATAACTGTTTACGTCAAGATCACCCTCGGCTAACGATGTATTTGGTAAAACATAATCAGAGAAAGTTTTTAGTTCAACTTCTAAGCCATTTTCTTTGGCAACTTTTGCAACAACCTCTGCAATTTGTTCGTGTGGACCAGAAGTTACACCTACTACAATCTTATCTTCGTTAATAGCCTTACCTTGACTACCTTTATCTTCTTTAGTACCGCAGCCTACTAATGCTGCTACTAATGTGAGACTCGCTAAACCTAATAAAAATTTGTTTTTCTTTTTCATGAAACATACCTCCAAAGTTGTTTTATCGGTTTGTAAAAATAAAAAAAACCTTCTTATAAACTAAGAGAGGCTCATGAAAAAACGTCCTCTCTTATCTTTCAAACGATGATCGTTTGCAGGATTTAGCACCTTCCTTAAAAAAGGAGGTTGCCGAGCTTCATAGGGCCAGTCCCTCAGCTACTCGTGATAAGAGATTTATAATATTTTTTTGTAAATCCGATAGAACTAATATAAATTATAGGATATAGTAAGTCAATTGAATTTTTAAAATTTTTCATTTTATAATAATATTTAGTCGCAAAAGAATCCGCTAAAAGAAGGGGTGGAGCAACTAAAAAAATAGTGAAATAAAAAACTGTTCCCATAGCAAGATTAAGCCAATGGAACAGTTTTTCGGGTAGAGGGATTGAAATGTTCATGAGCTAAATAAGTTTAATTTTTCAATTCTGGTAATCGCTTCACGTAAGCGGTCTTCGCTAACAAGTAAACCAACCCGTACATAGCCTTCACCATATTGACCGAATCCATTTCCTGCAGCTACTGCGATATCAGCCTTGTCGAGCAATAAATCGGCAAATTGTTCACTCGTAAAACCTAATGGAACAGGGAGCCATGCAAAGAAAGAGCCTCTCGGTGCCGTTACTTGCCAACCAATTCGCTGAGCTTCTTCGATTAGGACATTTCGTCGACGCTCATAAGTCGCTCTTAGCTTGTCAGCGCAACTCTGAGAAGCGGTAAGTGCAACTGCCGCCGCTTGTTGCACTGCAGGGAATTGACTACAAAATAGATGATCTTGAATAAGGTTAATGGCTGCAATAATATTAGCGTTACCAACTGCAAAACCAATGCGCCAGCCTGCCATGTTATATGTTTTGGATAATGTATACATTTCGATGCCAACATCTTTTGCACCGTCAGCTTGCAAGAAGCTAATAGGTTTATTGCCGTCAAATCCAATCGCCCCGTAGGCAAAATCATGTGAGACGATCATGTTGTGCTCTTTAGCAAAGCATACTGTTTCCTCGAAAAATTCAAGTGTTGCAGTACCACCAGTTGGGTTATTCGGGTAATTCAAGTAAAGCAGCTTCGCCTTTTCTTTTACTTCATCGGACAAAGCATTATAATCAGGCAGGAAATGATTTTCTGCAAAAAGTGGCATGACTTCAAAATTTACATTCCCTAATACGGCACCTGATAAGTAATCTGGATAGCCAGGATCGGGTAACAGCATTGTATCACCGGGGTTTAAAACTGCTAACGGTAGCTCAACAAGACCAATTTTTGTACCACCGAGAATAGCTACCTCTGTTTCAGGATTAATGTCAACATTGTATTCACGTTTGTAGAAGTCTGCTGCTGCTTGGCGTAATTCTGCTATGCCACGAAATGGAGAGTATTTATGATTTTGAGGATTTTCTGCTGCCTCCTGTAATGCTTTAATAATGTGAGGAGGAGTGGGTTGATCTGGATTACCTTGACCAAGATTAATAACATCACGCCCTTCAGCTAGAGCAGTGTTTACCTTTTGCACAAGTGCTGCAAAAAATTGAGTTGGGAGTTGCTGTAGTTTTTTTGAGAATTCCATGCACGTCCACCTTTTTCAGAATATAATAATTATTAAAGATATGATGCACATCATATTACTTTTTTTAGTAATTGTCTAGAGCCCAATAGTATATGAGGTGAGGAAAATTGAACAAAGTTTCATATTTTATCGTCAACGCTTTTACTACAGAGCTTTACAAGGGAAATCCCGCGGCAGTATGTTTACTTAATTCAACAATACCTGAGTCGACTATGCAAAAAATTGCTCAGGAGATTCCTGTACCAACAACAGCTTTTGTCCAAAAGAAGGAGAATGATTTTTTTCTTAGATGGTTTACGCCAGCAAAGGAAATTCCGATTTGTGGACATGGAACAATCGCTAGCGCTTTTTTACTCTGGAAACAAGGGATTGTACCCGTCAACTCTTCGATTACATTCCAAACTTTAAGCGGTCCTTTGCAAGCGATTTGGGTGAATGAACTAGTTGAAATAACAATTCAAAAGTACCGGATAGAAGAGATTGAATGTCCTGTGGAGCTTGAAGATTGGCTTGGGTTGAAACCCATATATGTCGGGAAAACAAAATTGGATTATATAGTGGAGCTAAGTCACGAAGAGTATATTGAAGATTTCAAAGCTGATTTTCATGCGATGAATCAGTTCCCTGTACGTGGTGTTTGTATTACAAGTCGTTCTAAGGATGAGGGGATTGATATTGTCTCAAGATTCTTTTCTCCAGCACAAGGCATTGATGAAGACCATGTAAATGGTTCCACTCATGGTGTGTTAGGACCTTACTGGTGTGCAAAATTATCAAAAGAAAGCATTGTGAGCAAACAGCTTTCAAAACGTGGTGGTTTATTGTACGTTACACCTAAAATAAAAGATGTTGCTATTGCGGGTTCTGCAGTTCAAGTATTAAGTGGTGAAATAGTAATCTAAATATTGAGCTAAAACCATGGAAGTAAGGTTGTTTTAATGTAGTATAAAATATAGAAATGTACTGTCTAGAGGAGGAATAGCAATGAAAATCGGTTGTATTCAATTAAACGTAGGCTTTGGCAAAGTAGAAGAAAATTTTGCTCGCGCAGAGGACAAAATTCGTGAAGCGTCAAAACAAGGTGCAGAAATTATTGTACTACCGGAGATGTGGAATACAGGCTATGCACTTGAAAAATTACCGGAGCTTGCAGATGTGGGTGGAGAGCGTTCGAAAGCATTTTTATCAAACTTAGCGAAAGAGCTTGGCGTACATATTGTTGGAGGCTCTGTTTCAACGAAGAAGGGCGATAAATTTTACAACACGATGTATACGTTTGATAACAATGGTGAGTTAGTAGGTGAATATAACAAGGCACATCTTTTCCGTTTGATGGACGAGCATTTATATTTAGAAGCAGGGGATGAAATGGATCGCTTTGCTCTTGGTGATATCGAGGCTGCAGGGGTGATTTGCTATGATATTCGCTTCCCAGAATGGCTACGTGCTCACGCTTTAGAGGGCGCAAAAGTATTGTTCGTACCGGCACAATGGCCGACGCCACGTATCGATCATTGGAACACGTTGCTGCAAGCACGTGCCATTGAAAATCAATGCTTCGTGATCGCTGTTAATCGTATATCAAGAAAAGTAGAAAACTTTAATGGTCAATCAATGATTATTCAACCGTGGGGCGAAGTGCTTTGGGTTGGTGCAGAGGACGAGGAAGTAGCTGTCATTGACGTAGACTTTTCGATTGTCGATGAAGTACGAGGCAGAATTCCAGTTTATGACGATCGCAGACCAGCATTATATAGTGGAGTAGTTACCGAAAATTAAAATCTGATAGCACGCTCATAGTGACTTTGAGCGTGCTATTCATGCAACACCGCTTATCAATGCTGTTAGTTTTTATCCTCAATTAAAGAATTAGCGAGCAACATAAATTCAAGCGTAATCCGATTATGCCCCTTCATGAAATTTTTCCCTAAAAGACTTTCAAGCTTTTTTAAACGATGGTAGAGCGTTTGGCGTACGATGAACAGTTGGTTGGCAGTTTGTTGTTTGGAGCCGTTCGTTTGCAAGTATACTTGCAGCGTTTCTAATAGCTTACTATTATATTTTTTGTCGTATTCTATAACGGGCTGTAAATAATCATGAATCACTTCCTGCAAATTTACTTGCATCTGTAGTTTATAGATGAGGTGATACAAATGTAAATCATCATAAAAATAAGATGTAGTTTGTACTTTACTGCAAATATACAATGTCTCGAGTGCGGTTTGATAACTCTTCGGTATTTCCTCTACGTCTGCAACGACTTTGCCAATGGCTACTTGATAACCTTGAACTAGTTGTTTTTTATAAAAATCGGTTTTCTGCAAGGAAGAAACTAATGTATTTAATAATTCGCGACTCGATTTACTATCTTTCTTATGAAGTAAAATAAAAATGACATAGCTTTTTCTTTCATATAGAAAGGGTATAAATCCATTTTGCTCAAAAAGGTTTCGATAGTAGAGCTTACTGTAGACAACATCCTCTTGTACTTTAGAGACTGCATTAGGCATTGCTAACATAAAAACAGCTCCGCTAGAAAGCTTATAGTTAGAATGATAGGTAACGATAAATTTATAAATTTCCTCTTTCGATAGTTTTTGATCGATCCAATCCCCTAAAATAGAGGCATCTTCAATGTCCCTTTTCTCTTCAATATAAAACTCTCTCATTAACAGCTGCGCCAAGGCAGTAGCTGTACGATCTAAAATAAGTAATTCGAACTCTGAGAAAAGACCATCCTCTCTATAGAGCGTTAAATCTGCATAATGCTGGTCAAAAATAAAGATAGGCTCATTTTTAAATACGGGTGCTGATTTCTTCAGCGTAACTAGTTGCTGGCGCTTAGTATGCGGCATATTTGGAAAAAAGATAGCCTCTCGACCTTTAATAGAAAAGATAATTTGTGTCTTCAATTCATGATACATATTTTGTAAAATTTCTTCAGCGTTTTGCCCTAATAGAGCATTTTTATTTAATGTTTGAGAATAGGATTCTAAAGTAGAAATCATTAAATATTGTTGATTCATAATTTGACTATGTAAATCTTGTGTAATACGGACGAAAGGAACCGTGTCATGAAAAACGATGATAGGGAAGCTGTGCCGGTTAGCAAGAGCTACAATCACTTCCGGGATGGTCTGTATGGAAGTCCCGTATTCAATGCATAATGCTGCACAATTTTTCTCGATTAAGGATTCTACGAAAAAGATAAAGTTTTCGATGCTGTGCTGAAGGCTAATCCCTGTTGTTAAAACTAATTCATCACCAGCTAGAAAATTATCTACTTGTATAATTTCAATGACATGAGCCCACTTTACAATTCGTAATAAACCGTCCTCACCAGCTACGACCTCCGCACTTTGGAAGTATGTGTTTTCTAATACATCCTTCACTTGAAGCTTAAATTGACTCATGTTACCCTCCATCCTTTTAACGTAGAAATTTTTATAGTTTTCTCATTGGTGTATTACTTTTGCTGAAATTAACTTAAAAATTATATTTTTAGAATGTTTAGTCTATTTTACATTATGTTTAAAACAAATGCATAGAATTTTACAGTTTGTCTATACCTTCGTTTCTATGTAACATGTAAAATTTTTGTAAGCGGTAATCCAATCTAATAAAAGAGGTGAGCTGAATATGGAGCAACAAACGCATTTACAGAGAGGGTTAAAGAAAAGGCATATGACGATGATCGCGATTGCGGGGGTTATCGGAGCGGGTCTATTTATGGGAAGTGGCTCAGTAATTAACCTTGCCGGCCCTGGCGCAATTTTATCTTATATATTTGCGGGCATTATCGTTATTCTTGTCATGCGAATGCTTGGAGAAATGGCAGCTGTCAATCCAACAAGTGGGTCTTTTGCGCATTATGCACATGAAGCCATTGGTCCGTGGGCTGGTTTTATGATTGGTTGGCTATATTGGTTTTTCTGGGTTGTTGCCATTGCTTTAGAGGCAACTGCAGCAGCTGCAATCATTCAATATTGGTATGATGGGATTCCTTTATGGTTACTAAGTCTTTTATTAACTGTCGCACTTACTTTAACAAATGTCATTTCCGTAAAAGCTTTTGGTGAATTTGAATATTGGTTCTCTCTTATTAAGGTTGCGAGTATTATAGCTTTTCTTGGACTTGGGGCATTTATTATCTTTGGTATCGCACCTAATTTTAATGCAGTAGGTACTGCTAATTTGATTGGTGAGGGTGGCTTTTTACCGAATGGGTTTGGAGCTGTCTTGATGGGGGTAGTTATTGTTATTTTCTCCTTTATGGGAACAGAAATTGTGGCCATTGCGGCAGGGGAATCGGACGAACCGTTTGCAGCAGTGACAAAAGCTACGAATTCAATTACTTGGCGTATTTTGATTTTCTACGTGGGGTCGATAACGGTAGTTGTCACATTATTACCTTGGCATTCCTCGGATATTTTAACAAGTCCCTATGTAGCAGTGTTGGATTACATCGGTATCCCCGCAGCTGCACAAATCATGAATTTTGTTGTTTTAACAGCGGTTTTATCGTGCTTAAACTCTGCGCTTTACGCTACATCTCGAATGGTATTTTCTTTAGCGGAGAAGGGGGAGGCCCCGAAGGCATTTTTGAAATTAAATAAAAAGGGTGCCCCTGTTAATGCCATTTTAACAGCGACATTCTTCTCTTATATTGCTGTTATTATGAACTATGTTTCACCAGATAAAGTGTTTATGTTTTTACTTAGTTCATGTAGTGCAATTACATTGATTCTTTACTTAATCATTGCATTTTCACAATTAAACATGCGCCGGAAAATAGAGAAAGAGAGCCCCGAGTTATTAAAAGTGAAAATGTGGTTATTTCCATATTTAACGTATTTCACAATTTTGGTTATAACAGCATTACTGATCGCTATGTTCTTTATTGAATCGATGCGTTCGCAAATTTTATTTACATGCATTGTAGTGGCAGTAGTGATGATTTTCTACTTAGTTACACAAAAGAAAAAGTCGCCTAAGCCGGTAGATGAAGCTAGCTCTATTTTCCAAAAGGAAGAGTTGGATTTTGAATAACTATAAACGAGGAGTGGGGAAATTATGACAGTTCAGCAAAAAATGAAAACATTATCACATTTTATTAATGGTGTTGAAACAGCAGGTACTAGTGGTCGTTACGCAGACGTGTATAATCCAACAACAGGAGAGATCATTGCGCAAGTTCCGTTAGCAACTAAAGATGAGGTGAAGCAGGCTATCCAGCTAGCGAAGGCAGCATTTCCTGCATGGAAAAAGACATCGGTTGGCAAACGGGTAGAGGTTTTACATCGTTTCCGTCAGTTATTAGTAGAAAAACAGGATGAGCTCATTGAAGTCATTTGTGAGGAAAGTGGGAAAACGAGAGAAGATGCAAAGGGCGAAATTGTTCGTGGTATTGAATCCGTAGATATGGCAATAAGTGCCCCGCAAATGCTAAAGGGAGAATACTCGGTGAATGTAGGCGGCAATATTAATGCCTTCTCTGCAAAAGCCCCACTTGGAGTTGTTGCTACAATTGCTCCATTTAATTTCCCTGTTATGGTGCCACTGGCAATTACAAGTATGGCGGTTGCAGTAGGAAATGCAGTGATTTTAAAGCCATCTGAACGTGTGCCAATCTCGGCATTATATTTAAGTAAGTTATGGAAAGAGGCAGGACTGCCAGATGGAATTTGGACAGTCGTGAATGGTGATAAAGAAGCGGTTAATGAACTGCTTGAAAGTAAAGAGATACAAGCAATTTCATTTGTTGGATCCACACCTGTTGCAGAATATATTTATCAAACAGGGACGAAGCACAATAAACGTGTCGCTGCATTTGGTGGCGGGAAGAACTTTATGATTGTCATGCCGGATGCAAACCTAGAGCAAACAGCTAATGCCTTTTTAGGTGCAGCATTTGGAGCGGCGTCTCAGCGTTGTATGGCCATTTCAGGAGCAATCGTCGTTGGGAAAGATACGGAGCAGCGCTTTACAGAAATATTAAAGGACAAAATCTTGAAATTAAAGGTTGGTCCATATACAGATGGCGAGGTAGATTTTGGCCCAGTTATTACGCAACAATCAAAAGATACCATTCTTCGATATATCGATGGTGCTGTTGAAGAAGGGGCTAATCTTGTAACGGACGGCCGAAATCCGAAAATATGCGAAACGTCTAAAGGCTTTTTCCTTGGACCGACATTGTTAAATAACGTAACTCCACAAATGACTATTTTTAAAGAGGAAGTTTTTGGCCCTGCGCGTATTGTTGTAGGCGTCGAATCCTTACAAGAAGCTATTGATTTAATTAATGACCACGAACTTGGGAATGGTGTCACGATGTTTACGAGCAGCGGTTCGGCGGCGCGTAAATTCCAGGAAGAAATTGAAGTAGGAATGGTAGGTGTTAATGTTCCGATTCCGATTCCAGTTGGCTATCACAATTTTGGAGGATGGAAGCGCTCTAAGTTTGGTGAAGGGCATATGTTTGGACCAGACCAAGCACGATTCTTTACGAAAGCGAAAACGATTTCTGAACGCTGGCCTGATGAAACAGAGGATACGACAAGTTCATTTGCGTTTCCAAGCAATAACGATGGGACTAAGTGAAAATAACATAAAGGGGTGTATAGATATGGTTCAAGTAAATCTTAAAAGTGATATTTTAAAGAAAGATGAACAATATGTATGGCATTCAATGAAACCTTATAATCCACAAGCAACCTATGTTGTGGAAAAATCAAATGGTGCGAGGATCGTTGATACAGATGGCGTTGAATACATCGATGCAATGGCAGGTTTATGGTGTGTAAATGTAGGCTATGGACGCAAGGAATTAGCAGATGTTGCCCATGAGCAAATGATGAAAAACGCCTATGCTCCTTTATCGCAGGGGCATTTACCGGCAGTTGAACTGGCAGAGAAAATCAATGAAATGCTTGGTGGAGATTATGTTATTTTCTTCTCTAATAGTGGGTCAGAGGCTAATGAAACTGCATTTAAAATTGCACGTCAGTATCATCAACAAAAAGGAGAAAGCTCTCGCTATAAAATCGTTTCTCGCTACCGTGCCTATCACGGGAATTCTTTCGGAGCATTGGCTGCGACAGGGCAAGCGGAACGCAAATATAAATATGAACCATTATCTCCTGGGTTTATTCATGTAGCACCACCAGATCAATATCGAGAACACGAAAGTGATACACTTGCTCCAAAGGATTTAGCAAGCGTAAAGGCTGTCGATAAGACGATGACATGGGAGCTAAGTGAAACAATAGCCGCGATGATTTTAGAGCCGATTATTACAGGTGGGGGCGTCATTATGCCTCCAGAGAACTACTTAAAGGGCATTGAGGAAATATGTAAAAAACATGGAGCATTAATGATTGTAGATGAAGTAATTTGTGGCTTCGGTCGAACAGGTAAGCCATTTGGATTCATGAACTACGACGTTAAGCCAGATATTATTACGATGGCCAAAGGGATTACAAGTGCTTATTTACCATTATCAGCTACAGCGGTAAAACGAGAAATTTATGAGGCATTCACTGGCTCAGATGCATACGGCTATTTCCGCCACGTCAATACATTTGGTGGATCACCAGTCGCATGTGCAGTCGCATTAAAAAATATTGAGATTCTTCAGCAAGAAGCATTATTTGAAAGATCTACTGAGGTTGGAGCTACTACCCTTCAAACACTTCAGCAAGCATTAGGTAATCATCCGAACGTTGGGGATGTTCGAGGCAAAGGCTTATTAATGGGCATCGAGTTGGTGTCAGATAAAACGTCGAAGGAACCTTTACCAGTAGATAAAGTAAATGCTATTATTGCTGCATGTAAGGAGCAGGGAGTTATTATAGGTAAAAATGGTGCAACTGTTGCAGGCTTTAATAACGTAATAACATTATCTCCACCACTTAATATTGTACAAGAAGATCTCGATACGATCATAAAAGTCGTGATTGATAGTATTCATAAAGTGCAGGCATAATATAAAATTTAAAAGTAAAGCTGTCTCTAAAGTCGTAAAAACTTTTGAGACAGCTTTTTGAATGTCTTATAGCATAAGAAAAGCAAGGCGCAGTAGGAGTATGAACAAAGCTCCCCCCGTTAGGAATAACAATAATAAGATTCTCTTTTTTAAAGTATCGTTCATACACACCGTCACCTTACTCTTTTGTTGTTTTAAACATGTAGCCGCTATATGAATTATAGATAATCATCACAATACCCATTAACATGAAATTGGAGATGAGCGAACTGCCGCCATAGCTTAAAAACGGCAATGTCATACCTGTTACAGGTAAAAGTCCAATGGTCATACCGATATTTTGTGTAATTTGGAAAGCTAATAAACTGGCAATACCCGCTCCCATCAGCGTCATAAATGGGTCCTTTGCTTCTACAGTAATAAGAACAATACGGTAAATAACAAAGAATAAAAGAACAATAACAAATGCCCCTCCGACGAACCCAAGCTCTTCAGCGATGTTTGCAAAAATGAAATCTGTATGCTTTTCCACGACATAGACATCATTGTTCATGTAACCTTTTCCGGTAAACTGTCCTGAACCAATTGCCGAAAATCCCTGTCTTGTTTGAAAAGATGAGTCCGGATATTCATTAGGCTGCAACCATCCATAAATGCGAGAAATTTGATGCCCTGATAATTTATTTAAAATTTTATCTGTAAAAAAATTATTGAATTTTACATAAAGAATAACCATAACGCTGAGAATTGATACTGGGATAGCTGTGAAAATGATTAGCAATTTTCTTTGTATACCTGAAAAGAAAAGCATCGGTACAATCATCGACATATAAAGCATGACCATGCCCGTATCAGGTTGCTTGTAAACAGCAAGCGTAGGTGGAAGAGTGATAACAGCGATGATTAAGAGTAGCCACATATCCGTTAAAAAGGTAGGGCGCACATATTTCTCTCGATGTGCAACAATAACCTTACTGACGACGATTAAAAATGCTAACTTTAAAAACTCTGATGGCTGAATGGATCCTAACACAGGAATATGGTACCAACGTTTCGCTTCGTTGATAGTGCGGGCTATACTTTCGGGGGCAATGAATAAACCAAAGGTTAACAAGACCATCGCCCAATAAAATGGCCAGCCTATTTTTTTTAGCTGCTCAATATCAAGCGTTGCTACTCCATACATAATGAAAAATCCGATTAGGTAATAAAAAAGCTGCTTTATAATGAACGAGCTTGTATACTGCTCAAACACCGTGCTACTGGAATGGACAAAGAGACAACTAATAATACCGAGCAATGACAAACTAATGACTAAATTTTTATCTAACTTATTGAACTGTAACATTCAAACACCCCCTTTTTTGATCAACTTCGCCTTGTTGTAATTGTTGCTGTCGCTACGTTATCACTGCGCTTTCGTACAGAAAATAATTGTTGCTGTCGCTACGTTGCACTGCGCTTTCGCACAGAAAACATTGTTGCTGTCGCTACGTTATCACTGCGCTTTCGCACAGAAAACATTGTTGCTGTCGCTACGTTATCACTGCGCTTTCGCACAGAAAACATTATTGCTGTCGCTCCGTTATCACTGCGCTTTCGCACAGAAAACATTGTTGCTGTCGCTACGTTGCACTGCGCTTTCGCACAGAAAACATTGTGGTGTAACGTATCTGCATTCAACTCACTACCTTTCGAAAGAAGAGTTTTCTACTGAATGAAGATAAACCAACTATTAATAGGCGACGATTGGTAGGAATGGAAGGTTGCAGGGGAGTGAGGCCCTTCACCGTAATGTGGAGGTAATTTTCGAATCGAATGGGCGTGTTCCTAAAGGTATTTGATGAGGACTAAATTCACGTTAACTCGAGGAAGATTTGCGCCTATTATAGTAGGAGTAATGGGATAAATTTCACAACTATTCGCGAAATCTTTACAAAAACAAAACACTAGCTTTATATCTTCATACTATTATTATTGGTAAGAGTTGGAGAAGGAGAATAGATGATGCGTTTTTTTCGATACATAATGTTGAAGGACAAGCTACTTGTACTGATGATTGTTTGTGTACTATCGAATGTATTGCTAGGTATTTTTAGTGTTGATTATTTACGGAAAATGTCTTGGCATGCAAGTGAAAGCTATACAGAGGGACTTGTGCCGATTGGATGGTTAAATGAACTAGAGGAGTCACAACGACAATTAGATTTTATAGTGGGTTCAGCTGGGGCTTATCGAGAAATGTCTAGCATTTTAAAAAATGCTGAGCAGCCTTTAAATCATTTAGAAAGTGTAGAAATCGATAAAAAGATGAACCATCAGATGAAGAAATTGAAGACCTCGCTAGCACAGCAAGTAGACTTGATTGATCGCTATAAGCAATTGGGTCACAATGAACAACAATCATTTTATGCGCAGTCGTATTTGCCTGTAAGCCAGCAAAGTCATTCATTATTAGAAGAAATTCAAAACTATTTGGTTCAGAGGGCTACGGAACAGCAACAGACATATCAGAAAGATGTGCAATTTGGTTATTGGCTATTAGGCGGAGTATGTTTATTTGTTGTTTTGCTAGTCATCTGTATAGGATTTATAGCAACAAAAGCTGTGAATATACCAACGCGTCAATTGAAGTCATTATTAAAGCGTGCAGAGCAGGGTGACTTCACCGCGAATGCTAGTTATGTGGCACAGGATGAGCTTGGTGAAGTCGTATTGTCTTACAATCAAATGACCACAGAGGTGAAAAGACTACTTCACACAGTATCAAATAGTGCGCATGAGGTTGAAGAAATGACTGGGAAACTGCAGCAATCCTCCGAGCAATCGTCTAACACGACACATAAAATCGCAAAGGATGTGCAGTCCATTTCAAATTCAACAGCTGCTTCTACTGAAAAATTAGCTTCCAATACAGCATCGCTAGAGGAAGTGCTAAATGGTGTACAAGTGATTTTAGAAAAAGTACAGGTTGTTGAAAACTTTGCTCATAAAACTGCACGGGATGCAGAAAGTGGTACGGAAATTGTACAAGCAAATTTAACACAAATACAAGCTATTAAACGTGCTGTTGAAAAATCGAATACTGCTATTTTTAATCTTGTAGAAAGAGCAGCTACAATCGATCAAATGGTTGAGGTGATTGAAAAAATTACAGCGCAAACAAACCTCTTAGCCTTAAATGCATCTATTGAGGCTGCTAGAGCAGGAGAGCACGGTAAAGGATTTGCGGTTGTGGCCAATGAAGTACGAAAGCTTGCGGAGCAGACAGTCCACTCAACAAAAACGATTACGTCCATCGTACAAAATATTCATTTAGATTCTAGCTATGCTGTGCAAATGATGGATGGAGTGTTAGTTGCAACTGAAAAGGGCGTACAGGTTACCGGGGATACAGCAACAAGCTTTGATCAAATTTTAGAAAAAATACATACAATGAAGCCGTATATAGTGGAAGTATCTGCAACCGTTCAAGAAATTGCTAACCATACGAAAAAAGTGAGTGATGATGCGGCAATGTTAACAGCATTTTCGAATACAAATGCAGCATCAACTAAACATGTAGCTACTTTAACAGCTGATCAGTTAACCGCGCAGCAGCAATTCCATGATTATATTAAAGAGCTGCATAAGGTATCGAAAGTTTTACAAATAGCCGTGAAGCGTTTCTCGATTTAATAAGAACAAAAGGACCTTCTTTGGATACGAGGGAGGTTCTTTTTTTGGCAAGTAAGGGCAAGGATTATTTCAATGTACAATGCTATTATAAGAAATGAACAAATGTACTTTGTGAGTGTACATATGTATTTTGTTTGTTTGTCTAGCACAATATTTTGTAGGGCTCATATACTGATAGAAAAGGGTTTTTACTGTCTATCTTTCAAAATTCTAAATATTATGGTTGTATTTTTAATATGAACAAATTATAATGATAATCATCAGAAATGTTGTTAAATCAGTGTTTGTTTATATACAGGTGTACTCTAGAAAAGTACAATTGTTCACAGGTGGAGGTTTGGAGAAATGGAAAAGATAATGGTTACAGGTGCACTAGGTCAAATAGGTTCTGAGCTTGTAGAAAAACTTCGTAGTATTTATGGAGAGGACAATATATTAGCGACAGATATCCGGAAGCTTGAGCATTCTAAAGGTCCGTTCGAAGTATTGGACGTGACAGATGGACAAAGAATGCATGATTTAGCGAAGGATTTTGGTGCAGATACAATGATGCATTTAGCGGCGTTATTATCAGCAACAGCGGAAAAAAATCCGTTGCTCGCGTGGAATTTAAATATGGGTGGTTTAATGAATGCGTTAGAAGTTTCGCGTGAGTTAAACTTGCAATTTTTCACGCCGAGCTCAATAGGCGCGTTCGGTCCGTCGACACCGAAGGATAATACGCCACAGGATACATTACAGCGTCCAACAACAATGTATGGGGTAAATAAAGTTGCTGGTGAGCTATTATGTGATTATTATTTCGATCGTTTTGGTGTAGATACCCGTGGTGTCCGCTTCCCAGGGTTAATTTCATACGTAACTCCTCCAGGAGGTGGAACGACAGACTATGCAGTAGAAATCTTCTATGAGGCGATCGAGCAAGGAAAGTATACGTCTTATATTCAAGAAGGTACGTACATGGACATGATGTACATGCCAGATGCATTGCAAGCTATTGTAGATTTGATGGAAGCCGATAGTAGCAAACTAATCCATCGCAATGCCTTTAATATCACTGCAATGAGCTTCGAGCCATCTGAAATTGCGGCGGAAATTAAAAAGCATTTGCCACATTTCCGTATGGATTATCATGTAGATCCAGTACGCCAAGCGATAGCGGATAGCTGGCCAAATTCTATAAATGTAGAAGCAGCACAAAAAGAATGGGGCTTTAAAGCACAGTATGACTTAGCAAAAATGACAGTTGATATGCTAGAAAAATTAAAAATAAAACTACAAACAAAAGCTTGTTCATAAAATAAATAATCCTAAAAATCGGACGAAGAATTTAATTTCTTCGTCTTTTTTATTTTGACGGGTAAATTATTAAAGTTTGGGATGACATTTAGTAAACGTATCTATACGTTTTCGCGCAAAAAACATCTGTTGGCCCGAGACCCTGCAGCGCAGCGAATGTTTTCTGTGCGAAAGCGTAGTGCTAACGTAGCGACAGCAAATGTTTTATCTGTGCGAAAGCGAACCGTCAGCCAAAGCGCCAAGCCGGAACGGAAATCAACCCACGTTATGCTGATGAGTTATTTTAGAAAAACTTAACAATAAAAAGAAAATTATTGGAATATATAGCGTAATTTATAATTTTCCAATATAATCATATTCAGAATATTAATAGTATTCAATTAAATAAACTATTAATTTTTCACAAAGGTAAAAAAGGGAGTTCACAAGAAGAGGGGATGGATGGTTTTTATGATGCAGACGCCGTTAGTATTAACAAACTTTATTAAACGAGCAGAAAGCTATTTTGCTAGAAAGACTATTGTTTCACGTACGAGTCCACAGAAGATTCACCGTTTAACATATGGAGAATGGGCGAAAAGAACGCGTCGCTTAGCGGATGCGCTCACAAAGCTGGGGATGATAAGAGGAATGAAGGTTGGCTCCTTTGCTTGGAATCAGCATCGCCATTTAGAGGCATATTTTGCGGTGCCATGTTCCGGCGCTATTTTGCACATGGTGAATATTCGTTTATCAGAAGAGCATTTAATTTATATTATTAATCATGCAGAAGATGAAATTTTAATGATTGATGTGGACTTGCTACCAATCATCGAAAACATTGCGCCTGAGCTTAAGACAGTGAAACATTATATTATTATGACGGACGAAGATACTTTGCCAGAAACGACATTACCGAATGCCTTATCCTATGAGGATTTATTAGCAGCAGCAGATGAAAACTATCAATTCCCAGAGGATATAGGAGAAGAGGAGCCTGCTGGAATGTGCTATACAAGTGCTACAACAGGAAATCCAAAGGGGGTTGTATATTCACATCGAGGTCTAGTGCTACATAGTATGATGCTGAGTATGTCTGATTCAATGGGCATTTCTGAGCGTGATGTCGTGATGCCGATTGTACCGATGTTTCATGCAAATGCATGGGGCCTACCATTTGCTAGTGTCAATGTAGGCGCTACACAAGTATTGCCTGGTCCACAATTCACATCAGCAATCATATTGGATTTAGTAGAGCAGGAGAAGGTTACATTAACAGCTGGGGTACCGACAATTTGGATTGGTGCGTTACAGGAACAAGAGAAGCATGAGCGAGATATTAGTTCGTTACGTGCTATTTGTTGTGGCGGGTCAGCTTCACCAACTCGACTTATTCGTACATTTGAAGAGCAGTATGGCATTCCGTATATTGTCGTGTATGGAATGACTGAAACTACTCCAATTGTAGCGTTATCAAATTATATGTCTTGGATGGATGAATGGCCTATTGAAAAGCGTATTGAATCGCGAGCAATGCAAGGAATGACGATGGCTGGTATTGAATCGAGTATTATCAATGACAATGGGGAAGTACCGTGGAATGGAGAGACGATGGGTGAGTTACGTTTACGAGGTCCGTGGATTTCACACGAGTATTATCGGGATGAGCGTACGAATGATGCCTATCGAGACGGTTGGTTATATACAGGGGACATTGCGGTACGAACAGAGGATGGCTTTATCAAAATAACAGATCGTACGAAGGATTTAATTAAGTCGGGTGGGGAGTGGATATCCTCGGTTGATTTAGAAAATGCATTGATGACTCATGACGCTGTGCTGGAAGCAGCAGTTATCGCAATTCCGCATGTCAAATGGCAAGAACGCCCGTTAGCTTGTGTAGTATTGAAGGAAGGGATGTCAGCAAGTGAAGGGGAGCTTCTTGCATTTTTAGAAAGCCAGTTTGCAAAATGGTGGGTACCAGACGATGTGGTATTTTTAGACGAAATTCCAAAAACATCAGTTGGAAAGTTTCTGAAAGCTAAGCTTCGAGATAATGTAGCAGAAATTTATCCGAAATTGGGTACACTCGTATAGTTAAAAGAGCGATTTCCATTTGCGGAAATCGCTCTTTTACTTATCTATTTAGCATTTGAAATACTTGTTCAACGTCTTTGTCTCCACGACCAGAGATATTGATAATAATGCTCTCTTCCGGAGATAATGTTGGCGCAAGCTTAAGTGCATGAGCCACGGCGTGGGAGCTTTCAAGTGCAGGAATAATGCCTTCAATCTTTGATAGCACTTGGAATGCTTCGAGCACCTCTTCATTCGTTACCGTTACATATTCTCCACGACCAATTGTTTTTAAATAGCTATGCTCTGGACCAGCTCCAGGATAATCTAGTCCAGCGGCAATCGAATAGGTTGGTAATGGATTGCCTTCTGCATCTTGCAGTACTAAACATTTGAAGCCGTGTAATTCACCAGGTGTTCCTTCATTTAATGTGGCAGCCTTATCTGGCTCAATACCAATAAGGCGAACGTTTTCATCTGCAATATACTCAGCAAACGCACCGATCGCATTACTACCACCGCCGACACAAGCAAGTACTGCTGCTGGTAGCTTGCCTTCTTTTTCTAAAATTTGTTCGCGACTTTCACGGCTAATAACGGATTGGAAATGCTTCACCATTGAAGGGAATGGGTGAGGCCCAACAGCAGACCCTAGTAAATAGAAAGTCGTCTCATAGTTTTCTACTAAATCAGCAAATGCTTCATCCACTGCATCCTTTAGTCGCCCTTGACCTTTATCAACAGCTACTACCTTTGCACCAAGAAGCTCCATACGGAAGACGTTTAATGCTTGGCGCTTAGTATCCTCTAAGCCCATATAAATTGTGCAATCCATCCCGAACATTGCACAAGCAGTTGCTGTTGCCACACCATGCTGACCTGCACCTGTTTCGGCGATAACACGATTAGCACCCATGCGCTTGGCCAATAAAATCTGTCCAAGAACATTATTAATTTTATGTGAACCAGTATGGTTAAGATCTTCACGTTTTAAATAAATTTTTGCGCCACTTAATTGTTTTGTTAAATTTTCAGCAAAATAAAGTGGAGATTTGCGCCCAACATATTCACGGAAATAATAATCTAGCTCTTCATTAAAGTCTTCATCGTCTTTATATTTTTGAAAGTTTTCATCTAAAATACTTAAAACATTTTGAAGCTCATCGGGAACAAAGCTACCGCCAAATTCACCAAAATATCCTTTTTTCTCTGCTACTGTACTCATCTTCTCTCGACTCCTCTATCTAATTTTTCCATAAAAAAAGCCACTACAATCCTTCTATAAAAAGGACGAGTAACCGTGGTGCCACCTTCATTCGCAATAATTGCGCGCTTTCGTACTCCGATAACGGGGAGTAAATTCGTCCTCACATTTGATGAGGCTGCTCCAAAGCCCATTCACAAGTAGGTACTACTGATTTGCACCAACCATCAGCTCTCTTTAAGTACTAGCACTTGCTACTATTCTTTTTCCTAGCATTTATTGAAATGAATTGTAGAATATTTTCAGAATATTGTCAAGGTGTCTTCCAAGAAATAAAAAAAGACGAATCCAAAAGATCCGTCAATTAAAATAAATAAATTAAATTAAATTTTTGAAATTTAAGCGTTTGTTCAATACATACATAATCGGTGCACCAACCGCTAAGACAACAAATTCACCTGCAGCAACAGTTAACCATGTCCAGAAGAATGGTAATTCTAATGCTAAGTTTAATTCAAAAGCAATGATGAACATCGTGCAAGTAAATAACAATGTATTGATGATTAAACGTGCCCAAATATTTTTGACAAATTTACAAATAAGAATGAACAACCCAATGGTAATCATCGAATGGCCTACACCGAAAACTAAATCGTAGATGCCAAGTGGTGAAAAGAGGTTAGAGATGAATACACCAATAATGATTCCAACGGCAAAGCGTGGATTAAATGCAACTAAATGGTTAAATGTTTCCGATATTCGAAACTGCACCTCTGTAAAGCCAAATGGCGCGACTAATAATGTAATAGCGATGTAGAGTGCTGCAATAATGCCACTCGTTGCTAAAAATTTTATTTTCATATTTATTTCTCCTTAGTTTTTTTACGTGGGATGGTTACGAACCACGTGAAGCAAATGCAATCATATCAATGTTCATGCTTATTTGTAAATAGCTACGTGTGAAAAATTATAGTACTAACGATAATAATTTGATCTTGTTCAAAGTTTTTTAATGACAATGCCTATGAAAAGGGGCTTGTGCACTTACTAGAAAATTATGCAGAAATAGCAGATGAAAAGTAAATTCGAAAGTTAGAAAGCGTGGAATCTGTCCGGTCACTTGTTAAAACAGTACTTTTAACAAGTGACCATTTCAGTAATTTAAAACACTGGGGCAATGGTGAATGGAGGCTCTATTGATTGAAAATGGACGCACAAAATAGTGGGGAATGAATATATCCAATGACTACGAACTGCACTTTTAGAAATTACTCCTCTAACGTATTTTTTATTTCTTCTATTTCAACAATTAAATCGTTAACTTGTTTCTTGAATTCATCTGTATATTCTAATTCTTCTTCCATTTCTTTTGTATACTCTAAGGCATTTAGGGTGAAATCCAAAGCAAATACAAATAGACTGTCACATAGATTAGAAATGATTGTATCAATATTTCCTGTAGTTGCATTTTGATGTTCTTGTGAATAAGAAGGTTGATTTAAATCGATTTTATCATTATTCATGGTATCCTCCTTTTTAGGAACGGCACTACTCTCATATGCATCATATGCATTAAATGTAAAAAGGGGGACTAAAATAAACGTTTTCTGTAGATCACCAGGGGGAAGTAATACGAGAGGGGGATTCTAAAGCAATCGCGGGTTGTTTTTATTTAGCATTTCAAGACGTTACTCAAAGAAGTTGGCTAGTAGTAAACTTGAAAAAGTAAGAGCGAATTAAACCTGTTTTGAAGTCCTGACATTTTCATTGTCAGGTTTTTCAGTTTTTACATATATTACTTAAAAATTATCTGTCAGAAAAATAACTTCGCTAAATTGTAAAAAAAATTTTTGTTATGTTAGAAAAAGAAATCAAATTGGAGAAACGGCGTAGTTTAGCGGTTTAAAGCGACAAATTGATTGGAAAGAAAAAATATTTTGCTGGGATTAATAGTCAGAAGATTCATAATGTTGTTGACGAACCTTGCTAATAGCGATAATATAGCGATACGTTCACACTTCGCTTGGATAAAGTGTGATAAATATCAGAGATCAAAATCGGGGGGATTATTTGTGAAAAGCAATTTAAAAAAGCTTTCGTTCCTGTTATTTGGATTAGTTTTAATGCTTGCTGCTTGTGGTAGCGGTGGTTCTAGTTCGTCGGATTCGAAAGGGAACGAAACGAATAATGCAAGTGAGAGCGGCACGACAGATGATAAAACATATAAGATCGGGATTACTCAAATTGTGGAGCATCCATCTTTAAATGCTGCAACTGAAGGTTTCAAAAAAGCGATTGAAGAATCTGGCTTAAAAGTAGATTATGATCCACAAATAGCACAAGGGGATAACAGTCTTAACACGACGATTGCAAACAATCTAGTAAGTGCAAACGTAGATTTAATCTTTGCGAATTCTACGCCGTCTGCACAAGCGGCAGCAACAGCAACTAGCGATATTCCAATTATCTTTACTTCTGTAACAGATGCTGTTGGTGCGCAGCTCATTGATTCTATAGAGAAGCCAGGGAAAAATGTAACAGGAACAATCGATTTACATCCTGATACTATTTCGAAAACAGTGGCGTTCTTAAAGGATTTGGGTGCGAAAAAAGTAGGGATGGTTTACAACGCTGGTGAACAAAATTCAGTAGCGCAAGTAAAAGAAGTGAAAAAAGTGATGGATGAGCAAGGCTTAACAGTGGCTGAGGCATCTGCGGCTACGTCTGCAGAAGTAAAACAAGCTGCTGAATCGTTAATCGGAAAAGCTGATGCATTTTATATTATTACTGATAATACAGTAGTTTCGGCACTTGAGTCTGTCATTGATGTAGCGAATGCTAATAAATTACCATTAGTTGTAGGAGAGCTTGACTCTGTGGCACGTGGCGGCTTAGGTGCATATGGTTTTGAATATTTTGACATCGGATATGAAGCAGGGCAAATGGCTGTGAAGATCCTAAAAGGTGAAGCAACTCCTGCTGATATTCCAGCTCAATATCCACAAAAGCTAAAACTATTAATCAATAAAAAAGTAGCAGATGATTTAGGAATCAACATTAAAGATTCTTGGGGTGCGGAGCTTTTAGAAAAGTAATGACCTGACATGATCATCTTATAGAGCGAAGCGGGGGAGAACTAAAACTGCCCCCGCTTTATCTACTTTTTAGAATGAAAATTGCTTTTATTTATTAGGAAGAATCACCGCTCTGTCTGTGGATAGAATAAATTTAAGGATGATGTATTGACCTAATTAAGGTGGGGTAATCCTTTCTAGTTTCATCTTATTAGAATACTAAAGATTATGGTTCATTTTGAACGTTGAATGTCATGTGGATAAGTTGATTGGAGTAGTGGCTGGGCGACTCCTTGGGGATTAGCGATAGAGGAACGAAGGCTAAGAGCATCACATCCTGTGATAACGCCTTCGTGACCAACATCGTGCTGCCGCCGCTACGTTGCACTCACGCTTTCGCGCAAAAGACATCTGTTGGCGACCGAGCAACGCGAGTGAAACGGCTCATCGGACGCCCCCAGGAAATCAACCCACGTTATGTGGATGAGCTAATTTATATATTAAGAAATTATTAGGAGATGATTCAACTATGTTTATAGCAATATTTGGCGCAACGGAGCAAGGAATCATCTATGCGATTATGGCACTTGGTGTGTATTTAACATTCCGCGTGTTAGATTTTCCGGATTTAACGGTTGATGGAAGCTTTGTAACAGGGGCGGCTACAGCGGCGACGATGATTCTGCTTGGCTACCACCCGATCTTAGCGACTTTAGTGGCAATTGTTGCTGGATTTATTGCTGGATGTATGACAGGAATTCTTCACACAAAGGGGAAAATTAATCCTCTATTATCGGGGATTTTAATGATGATTGCTTTGTATTCTATTAACCTACGTATTATGGGGTCCACTGCAGAAAATACGATAGGTCGCCCGAACATTCCACTATTAAATTCAGAGACTTTATTTTCAAAGTTTCAATTATTTTGGAGTAATTTAGGAATCGATACGGCATTAAATAACTTACTAAAGGGATTCGGCCTTCAGCAACTACCTTCAACATGGAGCACGATTATTGTAGTAGTAATCATCACAATTTTAATTAAGTTCATTGCAGACTGGTTCTTGAAAACAGAAATCGGCCTGGCTATTCGAGCAACTGGTGATAATAAACGTATGATTCGTAGTTTTTCGGCTAATACAGATACTCTTATAATTCTTGGGCTAGGACTTTCTAATGCACTTGTCGCATTTTCGGGAGCTTTAATCGCGCAATATTCGAAGTTCTCGGATGTAAGTATGGGAATCGGGATGATTGTTATTGGTCTGGCATCTGTTATTATCGGCGAAGCAATCTTTGGTACAAAAACGATTATGCGCACAACTTTCGCTGTCATTGCCGGAGCTATTATTTACCGTATTATTTTAGCGCTAGCATTACGAGTAGACTTCCTTGATTCAGGGGATATGAAATTAATAACAGCTATTATTGTTATTATCGCATTGATTTTACCGCAATTTATCAATAAGAGTAAGGAGCGTAAACGTAGGGTGAAGCGTGCAGCGGAGAAAACACGAGTAAAGACGGTTGAGCAGGGAGGGAAGGGCCTTGCTTAAATTACACGGTATTAATAAGGTTTTCAATGAAGGTACGCCTGATGAAAAAATTGCACTTGCAGAAATAAATTTGCACTTAAAGCCAGGGGATTTCGTCACAATTATCGGCAGTAATGGTGCTGGTAAATCGACTATGATGAATATGATCTCTGGGGCACTAACACCAGACTTCGGCACGGTTTCTATTGATGGAAATGAGGTTACGTCTTTAGCGGAATATAAGCGCTCCCACTACATCGGTCGCGTATTCCAGGATCCAATGGCTGGTACAGCGCCAACGATGACGATTGAGGAAAATTTAGCATTAGCTTACTCACGTAATAAGAGTAGAGGCGTGCGCTTCGGTGTTGATAAAAAGCGTCGAGAATTTTTCAAGGAATCGTTGGAGATGTTGGGCTTAAATTTGGAAAATCGTCTATCTGCAAAAGTTGGCTTACTGTCAGGAGGTGAGCGTCAGGCGCTGTCTCTTTTAATGGCGACCTTCACGAAGCCTTCAATTTTATTGCTAGATGAGCATACTGCGGCACTTGACCCATCTCGTGCCGAGTTAATCACACGTATTACGAAATATTTAGTTGAAAAAGATAACTTAACGACATTAATGGTCACGCACAATATGCAACAAGCTTTAGACTTAGGAAATCGACTGATTATGATGGATAAAGGTCAAATCATTTTAGAGGTTGGCGAGGATCGCAAGCATGAATTAACCATCCCAGATTTAATGGCAGAGTTCGAACGTATCCGCGGTGAGAAAATGAACTCAGACCGTGCGTTACTAGGATAATAAATGATAAAACGCTCATACATAGGTGTGGGCGTTTTTTCGTTGGATGTCGATATTTTTTAAAAGTTGGGTGATAAATTAAAAAAGTAGGTCGATAAATCGATAAAGTTGGTCGATAAACAATCAAAAGTTTTCGATAAATAAGCAAACTCTTTCGATAAAGTGCATTATAATCGAGTTAAAGGAGGTGAACATATGTTACTGAAAAAGCGGGGAGTTTCATCGAAGCAACGCGTGTTAGAAATGGTTGAGAGGCGGTTACCGAAATCTCACGCTAAGTATGATTATTTTCAAGAAATGCTAGGGAAAACGAAGGCTGGCATCGCTGGTGAGCAAAGGGTAGATCGAGAATGGCAGGAAATCTTTTTGGAGCATGCTTATTATTTATTGCATGATATAGAGCTTAAGGATGAGAGTGCTGGCGGATCGACACATCAAATGGATACGTTATTTATGTCCCAACATTTTGTGCTAATCGTTGAAATCAAAAATATCGTTGGTCGTGTAGAATATATGGAAGATAACCATCAATTTATTCGAATTACTTCTGATGGCAGAGTAGATGGCTTTAGAAATCCCTTTGATCAAGTGAAGCGACATGCTAGGTTTTTGCGTCGACTATTTCAAATGAGCGGGCATCATATACCTATTGAATATATAGTCGTTTCTGCAAATCCGAATATGATTATGACGCCCATTTTCTTGTCCCAGCCAATTATTCATGTAAGTGGTTTGGCAGAAAGGATAGATCAACTGTTCAAGCAGCATCAACAAGTCTGTCTAGGTGAAAAAGATTTGAGAGAATTATCAGCGCATATTTTAACGAGGCACAAACCAATTCAATGGACCCTAGATATTAAAGTGGATGAATTGAAGAAAGGTGCACTATGCTCGCACTGTCATTTTGACCATATCCTACGTTACACCCATGGGAAATGGCGTTGTAGCAATTGCCAAACGACTGATAATCAATCGATGTTAGTCGCATTACATGATTTTCGATTAATGATGAGCAACGATATTACAAATGCTCAGTTTCGTAATTTTTTTGATATTGACTCAGAGAAGGCGGTTTATTATTTATTGAAAAAGTTAAAATTTGAAGCGATAGGTGAAAATAAAAATAGAAAATATATAATTCCTGCCAAATTGTTAGATTAAATGTAAGCGACGTAAACTATCGGTGCGGTCAGATAGTGTCGCTTGTAAGGTAGATGTCGATAAACAAGTGAAAAGTTTCGATAAACCTCAAAAAAGTCTCGATAAACCTTAAAAAAGTCTCGATAAATAATCAAAAGTTATCGATAAATCTCAAAAGCTCCCCGATAAACTTCTCATCCACACAAAAAAGCCACACTCACTTAGCAAGTGTGACTCTTTATTTTAGACTAGTAAGCCGAATAGTTGAATGTCGTTGTTTACTTCTTTGTATTTGAAGCCGAATTCATTCATGCGTACTAGTAATCCTTCGTAATCTTCGCGATTGCCGAGTTCGATGCCGACTAAGGCAGGACCGCTTTCTTTGTTATTTTTCTTTGTATATTCGAAAGTTGTAATGTCGTCATTGGGTCCTACAACGCTTGTTAAGAACTGGCGAAGGGCGCCGGCACGTTGTGGGAAGCTTACGATGAAGTAGTATAGTAAGCCTTCGTGAATTAAAGATTTTTCTTTAATCTCCTGCATACGACCGATATCATTATTACCACCACTAATGATGATAACGACTGATTTTCCTTTAATTTCCTCTTCATAAGAATCGAGGGCTGCTACTGATAATGCTCCAGCAGGCTCTGCGATAATGGCGTGTTTATTGTAAAGATCTAAGATTGTTGTACATACTTTTCCTTCTGGTACTAGTACGATGTCGTCTAAGTAGCGACGACAAACATCGTATGTGTGATGACCGACGCATTTTACCGCGGCACCATCTACGAATTTGTCAATCCAATCAAGTGCCACTGCACCGCCTTCTGCAAATGCAGCCTTCATACTGCCTGCTCCAGCAGGTTCTACACCGATAATTTTGCTATGAGGAGAAAGGTTTTTCACATAGGCAGAAACACCGGACATTAAGCCACCGCCACCAATACTACCAAATACGTAGTCAATTGGCTCCTCCATATCATTCATAATTTCAACAGCGACCGTTCCTTGACCAGCAATGACATCAAAATCATCAAATGGGTGGATAAAGATTTTATCGTGTTCTTCACAGTAAGCAAATGCACTTTCTGCAGAATCATCAAAAGTATCACCTGCTAAAATAATTTCTACATAATTACGACCAAACATACGAACTTGGTCGATTTTTTGTTTAGGTGTTGTTTGAGGCATAAAAATACTTGCTTGAATGTTCAATTGTGCACAGGCGTAGGCAACACCTTGAGCATGATTGCCCGCACTTGCGCAAACAACGCCAGTTTTACGAGCTTCTTCTTCAATTTTTTTAATCTTATAATAGGCGCCACGAAGTTTAAACGAGCGTACATGCTGTAAATCTTCGCGTTTAAAATAAATATTAGCTCCGTATTTCTCGGATAAATAGTCATTTTTTTGTAGCGGCGTGTGCACCACTACGTCTTTTAAGAAATGATGTGCAATCAAGATATTTTCTACTTGCACGGTTCTAGTGTCAGCAGCTTCCATAATATTCATCCTCCGTATACGTATAAAACATTTATCTATGATAGCACACTTCATAAGCTTTTTGTCATTAATTTTTAGTAAATTCTAAATTTTCGGTGTCTATTTAATGCAAAATAGATTTATTCGAGAATTTTTTGAAGAAATAAAGGATGCACACTTTTCCTCATAACGGAAATGGTCCAGCATATACTAGAGTACCTTAGGACAAGTAGGAGGGTATGTAATTGGAAATCATTCAAGGAATTCTATCTACATACATTCAATTTTTCGATTGGGAAATGTGGAAAGAAATTTTGACTGACCCTGTATCTTGGGGGTTAATATCAACACTTATTATAATAGAAGGTTTGCTTTCGGCTGATAACGCACTTGTATTAGCAGTGTTAGTGAAGCATTTGCCAACTAAGCAACGCAAACGAGCATTAATGTACGGAATGTTGGGAGCCTATTTTTTCCGATTTTTATTTATTGGGATAGGCGTTTATTTGGTAGAATTCTGGTTTATTAAATTGCTAGGAGCCCTGTATTTAGGTTGGTTATGTGTCGCTCATTTCTTACAGATTGGGGAAGCTGATAGTGCTAAGGAAATGAAAAAAACAGGGTTGATGGTTCGCATTTTTGGAACGTTTTGGGCAACCGTTATTTCTGTAGAACTGATGGATATTGCCTTTTCAATTGATGCGATTTTTGCGGCCTTTGCGATATCCAATCAAATTTGGATATTACTCATCGGGGGAGTACTAGGTATTTTAATGATGCGAACGATTGCAGGCTTATTTTTAGTCATTATTGAAAAAATACCAGAATTAGAGGCAACAGCATTTATTATAATTGGCATTATTGCACTGAAAATGCTAGCTAGCGTCATCGGAATTCACGTTCCGCATTATATGTTTTTCGTTGTGCTAATTATTATATTTGCTATAACCTTCATGATTCATTTCTTAAAAAAAACGAGGACCGCTTAACATAAAAGCGGATCTGTTCTCCATTTAGAAAGAGGACGGATCCGCTTTATTGTCAACTAAAGCTTTTATTTTACATAATGATCAGGATTCACAATATAGAACTTTTCAATATTAAGCCAGCTTTCGCTCATTGGCTCACCGTCATCAATACGTTTTTCTGTTTCTTGCATCATCCAAGCAGTTTGGGATGCGTGTGCTTTTAAGGCATCAATTTTATCCGCCTTCATTTCACTTATATTGACGACAACATGTGGCTCCCCATTCTTGTCAATCGTATCATTTGCAAAGGCACAGCCCAATATTTGTGGACGGGCGGCTTTCGGCATACGACGAACAGCTTCTACTACGGCACGAGCAGTTGCCTCATGGTCAGGATGCACTGCAAAACCAGGTAAGAATGTAAAGATAAGAGAAGGCATTAACTCTTCTATTAAACCTTCAACAAGCTTTACCATTTTTTCATCGTCTTCAAATTCAATCGTCTTATCACGGAAACCAAGCATACGTAAATCTTGTATGCCCATAGCATCTGCTGCTGCAATAAGCTCCTTGCGTCGAATTTCTGGTAAGGATTCACGTGTTGCAAAAGGTGGATTTCCTAAATTACGCCCCATTTCGCCTAGAGTTAAACAGGCATATGTAACAGGTGTATTCATTTTCTTTGTATAGTAGGCAATTGTTCCAGCAATTGAAAAAGCCTCATCATCTGGGTGAGGGTAAACAATTAAAATATGACGTTGTGGTTGTAAATTCAAACAGTCGTCCCCCTTAATAAGCAAACGGCGTTTCGCTAATTTCAAGTGCAATCGCCAATTTACCTGAGTAATCTAGTCCAGCCATTAATAAACGGCCCAAATCATCTAGTTCAAAATGTGTGATGCCTTGTGCATAAACCCAGCCATGTGCCATTTTCAAGCCAACACGATGGGGTGAATCATCTACCACTTTAGCAAGTTCATAGTTGATTTTAGCATTACGAATAAAAGCACCTGCATTAAAAAATTTTTCATCAAAGTGTGCTGCATAAGAACCGTTCGTCGTCTCAAGATGGATATAAACGTCTTTGTTGGCGAAAGAATTCAATAATTCCTGTAACGTCTTTACTTGTACCTCTTGCATCTTAACACTCCTCTCGATTATTTCTCCTTTAAGTATAGTAAAAATAATTCACAAAGGGAAATTGAATGCCTCTATAGCATAACATCATCAAGAAACTTTCCCTCAAAGGCGTCTAGAAGGCTTGGTCATTTTCAGAGAATATTCAAAAATGAGGCTCAGCCTAAGACGCCATGTCCTATGCAACGACTGAGTGACCTGCCGCTACGCTTGCGCTAAAAGACATTTATCGCCCCAAAGCATCCGACACAATTATTCCGATGTATAATTGATGGCATCTTTTAATATATGAAGATTTATCAAGCAATATTCTTGAAAAAATTATTGAAATATATCAATATAATAAAGGTGAAAGCAATTTTGTACAAAATGTGTCGTTTTGTATTGTATGTGGTTTCACAAGCGAAAAGATACTGCGACCACGCTCTCTTCCTTAATTGACGGATAAGCAGTGCATAATGTTGAAGGGAATTTTAAACTAGGTAATAACGAATTCTATCTTGGTACAATAGATGACGTTCCTTTAACATTGTATGCATGGCTATGGCAAGGGAAGAAGACGAAAAGTTCATTATCATAGTATAGTAAAAAGCCGCGATTCTCTTTTATGACGGAGAATCGCGGCTTTTTATAATGTTTGGTTTTTGGGAGTATGTATTTGTTAATATCGGTTGAGTTTTCGTTCAATGGAATCTAGACGATTGTTGAGATGTTGTAGATGCTTATGCATGTTTCTAAACTGTAAATTTTGATTTTGTGCGTTGGAGGTTCTTGCTTGTTCCTGTTGCTCTTCCTCCTGCAATGCTAAAATGGTGGAGAGGGTTGCTAATGAATATCCTATTGTTAAAATCATTGAAGAAATCACTTCTACTTTGGTAGAGGTTATATCTCCAGCTAGAATGCCTGTGCCTTCACCTAGGAGACCTGCTTCTTGACCACCCAGATTAGTTGGATCAACATTTATGTTTTGTTGTTTACGTCTTTTCATTTTTCTCCCTCCCATATACAGCTAATATATGGCATAAAAAGAAGTAGCGTATCTTGTCCTGAGCTTTTTACGTTTGAGTAATAAATCCCTGAGTTCTAAACATTAATTTCTTAATTTTCCGTCAATTCATTTGATTTTTATGGAAAAGTAGAGCAATATAGTAAAAATAAACAATTGCTTTTAGGGGGGGATAGATGTGAATAAAGACTTTAAATATTGTAAAGAATCAAGAGTCATGCGTACAAGTCGGGTTTTTCCGAATGATATTAACAATCACAATACACTGTTTGGTGGTCGATTAATGAGTGATATCGATCAAGTAGCTTCAATTTCTGCTGCGAAGCATAGTCGTAGAGATTGTGTAACAGCCTCAACGGATTCAGTAGATTTCTTGCATCCAATACGCCAATCTGATTCTGTATATTTCGAATCATATGTATCGTGGACAGGAACATCTTCAATGGAGGTTTTCGTAAAGGTTATTTCTGAGAATTTGAAAACGGGTGAACGAAAGGTAGCGGCGACAGCGTTGTTAACCTTTGTTGCATTAGATGAAAATAATAAACCAACACCAGTTCCATCGGTCATTCCGGAAACAGTAGAGGAGACAAAGCTACATGAAACCGCATCTATACGAGCAAAAGCGCGTGCAGAGCGTAAAAAGGAAAGTAAGGCTTTGGCCAAATTCATTACTATGAACAATCCATGGGATTAACGGCTTGAAATAATGGAGAACTACTATATGTAAAAGAGGCATCTGATATTCAGATGCCTCTTTCGTCATTAAATTTCAGTCACCGTCACTTGTGGTGCGCCAAAACGAGATTTAGCACCGTGCATAACAGGTCCTACATAGTCATTTAATGCCCAACCGTGAGCGATTGCAGCTGAAACAAATTCTTTTGCTTCAATTACAGCCTCTTTTACTGAAAGGCCATTTGCTAGGTTTGCTGTTACTGAAGCAGCAAATGTACAGCCAGCCCCGTGGTTATAAGTAGAAGCAACTTTTTCAGATTCTAATAAGTAGAATTTTTCACCGTCGAAAAATAAGTCAGTTGCTTTTTCAGTAGCTAACGCTTTTCCACCTTTAATGACAACAGCTTTAGCACCAAGCTCGTGGATTTTACGAGCAGTTGTTTTCATTGCCTCGATTGTTTTTGGTGTTCCAGTCCCAGCTAATTGTCCAGCCTCAAACAGGTTAGGTGTTGTAACTGCAGCTAATGGTAAAAGATGTTGAATCATTGCATCTGTGTTGCCAGGGTTCAATACTTCATCTTCTCCCTTACATACCATTACAGGGTCAATAACAACATTTGTCGTACCAGATTTCGCAATAGCATCACCTGCAATGCGAATAATCTCTTCCGTTGACAGCATCCCAGTTTTTATTGCGTCAATACCTGTTGACAGAGCCGTATCGATTTGTTTTTGCAAAAGCTCTGTCGGTAATGGCGTTACGTTATGATTCCAACCGTTTGGATCCATTGTTACGACAACCGTTAATGCCACCATGCCATATGTGCCGTGCTCTTGAAATGTTTTAAGGTCGGCTTGCATACCTGCGCCACCTGATGTATCTGAACCAGCAATCGTTAAAGTTTTTTTAAGAACCATGTGGAAGATCTCCTTTATAGATCGAATTTTTAAAATTATCATCTAGTATAGTCTTATTCTGGTTGTATAAAAATAGTCAGAATTATATATTTTTATAAGGTCAGTTTAACTTCTATCAGTAGAAGTCTCCCACCTTTATATAGGAAGGGAGATCATATAGGGTGTTAGCCTAACATCATCGCATGCATCCATAACTGACCTGCATGAAGCAATACGGCCCTTATGAAGGTCTAAACTAAAAGCTTATTTTGGACTTAATGATACCAAGGTATAATTGAATAGAAGCTTGAATTCGACATTGTTTTTTTGTACCGTTGTAAGAAGAGAAAGGGGCTTATATTAAGATGAAACAAGTATTCCCGAATGATTGGCAAGCAATACTTGCAGAAGAAATAGAAAAAAAATACTATACAAAGCTATGTCAATTTGTAGAACATGAGTATTCAACACAAGCAATTTATCCACCGATGAATGATATAATGAATGCATTTTATACAACAGCTTATCAAGATGTGAAGGTCGTAATTTTAGGTCAGGATCCTTATCATGGACCAAACCAAGCACATGGCTTAAGCTTTTCGGTCATGCCAGGAATCCCACATCCACCAAGCTTACGAAATATGCTAAAAGAGTTACAGGATGATCTTGGTTGTCCAATCCCTGCAGACGGAACATTAACAAAATGGGCACAGCAAGGTGTAATGTTATTAAATACTGTATTAACTGTTCGAGCAGGCCAGGCGAATTCCCATAAAGAACAAGGCTGGGAGCAATTCACGGATGCGGTCATCGATAAATTAGCATCTAGAGATAAACCCGTTATTTTTGTACTTTGGGGTAGACCAGCACAACGAAAAAAACAATTAATTCGTCAATACTCAACGCAACATATTATTTTAGAAGCGCCTCATCCAAGTCCACTAAGTGCTTACCGAGGGTTTTTTGGCAGTAAACCATACTCGAAAATCAATGCACAGTTAGAGGAGTGGGGAGAGCAACCGATTGATTGGTGCCTAGCTTAGTGATCTTTATCTTCATTCAGTAATTACTTTTGTAGCGATAGCTATAAATGTTTTCTGTACGAAAGCGAAGTAGCTCGTCAAAGTGAAATTGAAGCACTTACCGTTTCGTGTTACAGTTAATAATAGAAGAAAGTGGGGGACAACGATGAAGGTGAATTGTTTCAAATGTCAATATTTTAAAGTAACATGGGACCCGCAAACTCCACGGGCTTGTGTAGCGTATGGCTTTAAAACAAAGCAAATACCATCCGTTGTCGTTAAACAATCCTCTGGCACGGACTGTTTGAAATTTGTGCCAAAAGCAGAAAGTGGGGGAATGCAATGATTCCTTATCAAGCCGTTATTCAACAACTTGAAAAACAATTATCCGGTGTCAAAAATACTGGAGACGAACAACAAATTCGTGAAGCCTTAACAGCAATCCGAGCATTATGCGATGTGGTATTAGACACATCTGACGGCATTTCTAAAGCGCAGTCAAAACAATTGCCACAAATGCTAGTGTCAGAGCCGATGCCACCAAGTTTATATACAGCAAAAATTGAAGAAGAAGACGGAGCGAATGGTGATTCAATTTTTGACTTTTAATCATGATTAAAGGTAGGGAAATGGTATGAAAAAATTTATCGTGACAGGTGCACTTCATGGCTTTTTAGCAGTGGCACTAGGTGCATTCGGTGCGCATGCTTTAAAAGAAGTTCTAGATGATTATAGTCGTGGGATTTGGGAAACAGCTGTGCAGTACCAGATGTTTCAAGCTACGGCTATCCTTATCATTGGACTATTGATGAGCTCTAAAATACTAGGTGAGGTCAAGCAGTTAAATTTAGCGGGAATCTTATTCAACCTAGGGATTGTCTTCTTTTCGGGAAGCTTATATGTACTGGCAATCAGCGGCGTTAAAGTTCTAGGCGCCATCACACCAATTGGTGGTGTTCTCTTTTTAACTGGCTGGGTTCTAATTATAGTAGCTGCACTTAAACATGCTCGTTAAAAATCAGACTACAAACTTACTCCTTCATACTAAGTGTGAGGGAGTTTTTGTTTTTTACGGATAACTACTAGTAATAATCAAGAGAATTTTCCTTCCGGATCAACAATATAATTACTATAGAATAGTAGTTTTAATTCCTATTGTTTTTGTAAGGATTTATAGTACACTATAATTATCAAATAAGTTCGACAAATAAGAAATGAGGTTTTGTGATATGGAGAAGCTTTTTACTTTACTAGATAATAACTATGATGAAATGGTAGCGATTCGTCGTCATCTACATGCATATCCGGAATTATCCTTTGAGGAAGTGGAAACACCAGCTTATGTAGCGGCTTTTCATCGAGCGTTAGGACATGAGGTTCGTGAGCATGTAGGTGGACGGGGTGTTGTTGCAACTTTACGTGGAGGGAAGCCAGGGAAAACAGTAGCATTACGTGCTGATTTTGATGCATTAGCCATTCAGGAGGAAAATGATGTTCCTTATAAGTCAAAAGTAGATGATAAAATGCATGCATGTGGACATGATGGTCATACTGCGACATTACTAGTGCTTGCTAAAGTGCTTCATACAATGAAAGATGACATTGCGGGCAATGTAGTTTTCATTCATCAGCATGCAGAAGAAATGGCGCCAGGTGGAGCAAAACCTATGATTGAAGATGGCTGCCTAGAAGGAGTAGACGTTATTTTTGGAACACATTTATGGGCACCAACGCCATTGGGCGATATATTGGTGAGAGATGGGGCAATTATGGCTGCCGCGGATAAAGTGGAAATTACGATTCAAGGTAAAGGTGGCCACGGTGCGGAGCCTCATCATTCTATTGATGCAGTTACTCTTGCGTCACAGTTTGTAGTCAATGCACAGCAGATTATATCTCGACGTATCGATCCATTAAAATCAGCCGTCTTAACAATTGGTCATTTTGAGGCCATTAATCCTTTTAATGTGATTGCAGAGCGAGTAGTGTTAGCTGGAACAGTCCGAACTTTTGAGGAGCCGGTACGCAAACAAATGGAGCAAGAGCTTGAGGCCGTTTTAAATGCCACTTGTTTAGCCTTTGGTGCAAGCTATAATTATCGTTATACGAGGGGCTATCTACCTGTTTACAACCATGTGAAAGAAACAGAATTTGTTGCACAACTTGCGGTAGATATACCAGGAGTAGAAAATGTTATAACGTGCCCACCATTTATGATTGGTGAGGATTTTGGATATTATTTAGAGAATGTACCAGGTACATTTTTCTTCACAGGTGCTAAAAAGCCCGAATGGGAAGTGGCATATCCTCATCATCATGCACGCTTTGACTTTGATGAGCGTGCGATGTTGATTGCTGCAAAAACTTTAGGAAAAGCAACATTGCAATTTTTACAAGAAAATCAATAGTTAGCTCCATTAAATAAAAATTGGCATGCTAGGAAGTATCCTACCATGCCGATTTTTTTATTTAATGGTAAATGCCCACGTAGATTCCTCATTCGATACGAAAAACATTTGCGGGCAATCAAAAACATGAGACCTAATTGGGAGTCACAACGAAACTGTATTGCAACGAAGTATGAGCAAGAAGTAGCGAAGGAGCACCCTTTGCTACTTCTTGCTATTGAGGAGTGGAATTTAGAAAATACGAACTTATGAATAGCTCATTTCAATTATGGAGTTTGGTCAAAGTATGCCATTTCCTCATCATATTCAGCAAAATCAAAGTAAATCATTGGGAATAGGAAACGATGATTCGATTTGAGTTCACGTAAAATAACATGATCTCGACCAGCAGCTTCTACAACGCCTCGCACTACTTTCGTGTTTTTCCCTGGCTCAATCGCATGCTCGAAGGAAAAATGGAAAGTACCAGGTTTTCCACGATTCAAACGAAAAATATTTTCAATATACGATTGCTCCCGTCCAGGTGGGCGTGCTCCAGGAAGTACCTGTGGAGGCACTTGAGGCATTTGTTGTTGTTGCGTTGTCGGTGTCCAATAATAAGGCATCATAAGTTATCAACCTTCTTTCTTTTAGATTTGAGGACAATCTTCTTCGGTTGGCGAGAAGAAGCAATGCGCTTTGAATCTTCCCGTGTTCCACTGACCATACCATTGTGCTGGACAATCTCCCTCAGGTCTGAAAAACCATAGTGAACGAGTTGCTGGATGGAATCTTTCGCCTTGAATAACTCTCCTTGCTAATCGAAGGTCTTGATCACGTGCTCGCTGATAAAAGTAGCCTTTTAGTGTTGCTTCAAAGCCCCCTGGACGCTGATATACCATTTGTTCAATTGTACGAACATCCGTAAAATCTAAACAATCTGCTCGTACACGATTGACGCCAACATTGCCGACCATCAGCATACCTAAGTTCCCTTCACCCTCTGCCTCGGCACGCATAAGCCTTGCTAGCATTGCTGTTTGTGCATCATTCGTTTTGATAACAGCGATATTCACTCCTCCTCGCTGACAGTATATGCATGATGGTATCGTAGACATGTTCAATTTCGATGAAAGAAATTCACAATTAAAAATGGCAAAGCATATATTAATAATGGCGAGTCGTATGTAGAGGCGAAAAAAATTTTTTGATTCATGACTATAACGGGGAGTTGAATCGCACAGGCCGTGTATGTTTATCCTTCATTTCTTTACTACGTTAGTTCCAGAAATCTGTGAAGCTAACTCCCAAGGAATCTCCCGGCTATAAAATTGTATGCTTTTCAACTTTGGTGTTACGCTTATAAAAATGGATAAAAAGAGATTAGAAAATTTATCGGGGGACGTGAGATGAGCATTGCATGTGTATTGAATACATGTGAGGTGACAGGGGATGGAGATTGGTGTGTGGGTAGGTATTTTGTTGAGTGCTGTGCTGGCATTTTTAGTGGGGAGTTTTTACGGACAGCCACTCCATTGGTATCTCTTTATACTAATAATCGTAGTCGGATTTTTCATCAATACGATTATATTAATTTTGAAGGTTAAAGATGAAAGGTCTTGAAGTACAGCACAGGCATATGAAAATAAGAAAGTGTCATCCATTACGATGACACTTTCTTATTTTTTTAATTGAGTAGATGGAATCTGATGTTTTGCAAGTATATTAAAAATAAACGGTGACATACTAAAGTTGGAAATATTTTTTGCTTTCATGAAGGAGTGTTATAATGCATACTTTTGGTACGTTTGTAGCAATTATCATAAGTGCATTCATCGCCGTTGGGATAGCAGAGTACTATCAGCAACCGTATAATTGGTATTTAGTTTTCCTAATGATTCTAGCTGGTTTTTTTATTCATACAATTATTTTAATATTGGAATCAGAGAACAGCGAAGAAAGCGAATATTAAAAAATGCGAGTCCGATTGGTGGACTCGCATTTTTATATTTAATTAAACAGTTAAGAATTTCACAAGTTTTTCTTGATCAAGAAGGTTACCAACGAAGAATGCGCCAAACTCACCGTAGCGAGCTGAAACTTCATCAAAACGCATTTCATATACTAATTTTTTGAATTGTAGTACGTCATCTGCGAATAGAGTTACGCCCCATTCGTGATCGTCGAAGCCAACAGAACCAGTAATGATTTGTTTTACTTTACCAGCATAGCCACGACCAATCATACCGTGAGAACGCATTAGCGATTTGCGTTCATCCATTGAAAGCATGTACCAGTTGTCATTGCCTTGACGACGCTTATCCATTGGATAGAAGCATACATGCTTAGCGCGTGGAAGTTCAGGATATAGACGAGCACGCACATGTGGATTTTGATAAGGATCTTCGTCTGAATCACCTGCTAAATAGTTAGAAAGCTCTACAACAGATACATATGAATATGTAGGAATTGTAAAATCAGCAATCGCTAATTTATTGAATTCAGCTTCAAGCTCTTGTAGTTCTTCCATTGTTTCACGTAAAGTCATAATCATAAAGTCAGCTTTTTGACCAACGATTGCGTAAAATGCATGGGCACCTGTTTTAGCGATATCAGCTTCGTTTAATTTTTCTAAATAGGCAATGAATTCTTCTACTGCTGCTTGGCGTTCTTCAGCAGAAACTAGTTTCCATGAAGCCCAATCAATTGAGCGGAAATCATGTAAAGCGTACCAACCATCTAAAGTAATAGCTGCTTCATTCATTATTAAAAACACTCCTTTATAAGTGAATATCATTCGAAATTTAGTTTATCATAGTTTGTACAAAATCCCTAAGTTCATGATTGCATTTCACGAATTTGACACCTTCCATAGATAATGTATTCTAAAGAGAAGAGATGTAAATAGAGGAGCTCCAATCATGAAAAGTATTTTACAACAGCCGATTTGGCGTTTTTACGATCAATCCATTAGCGCGAAGCAAAGATCGCCACTTGAATCCTTTGCAACAGACGATACTTTATGTCAGCTAGTTGGGCAATTAGCCTCTCCGCCAACTATTCGTACATGGGTACATGATGCATCTGTTGTGCTTGGTATTCAGGATCACCGTTTACCATATGTGCAGCAGGGCATGGACTTGCTTAAAGCACAAGGCTATCAACCTATTGTACGCAATTCAGGCGGATTAGCAGTTGTGCTGGATGAAGGTGTACTGAATATTTCAATTGTATTATCTGAACAAACAGAAGCGCTAAGTATTAATGATGGCTATGATGTAATGGTAGCTTTAGTAAAAAGCTTGTTCCCTGAAGTAGCAGATCAAATTGAAGCCTATGAAATTGTAGGTTCCTATTGTCCAGGTTCCTATGATTTAAGTATTAAAGGAAAGAAGTTTGCGGGGATTTCTCAGAGACGTTTACGTCAAGGTGTAGCAGTGCAAATTTATTTATGTGTTGAAGGAAGCGGTTCAGATCGAGCTGCACTCATTCGTGACTTTTATGAGGAAAGTTTAAAAGGAGAGGAAACGAAATTTACGTATCCTAATATTGTCCCTGATGTGATGGCGTCATTATCTGAACTAATGGACGTATCATTAACAGTTGAAGCTGTTGTTATTCGTTTACAGCAACTTCTTAACAATATGGCAGAAGAAATTCGAGTTGAATCTTTTCATGATGAAGAAATAACGCTATATGCGTTTTATTTACACCGTATTTTAGAACGAAATACGAAAATGCTTGAACCGAAGCAATGAAGCGAAAGCCTCGAGCGGATGTCAATGAGAGATCGTTGCAAAGAAAAAAAGCGATGCTGCTAATTAAGCGCATCGCCATTTTCTTGTGTATAAGGGCTACTTACAACAAGATTTCCGTTTTTCTCCATTTTGAAAACAGGTGCAATTCGTTCTTCCTCTTCATCTAGTGTAACTAGTCGTCTAGCACGGTTCATAATTTGTACAAATTGCTCGTAATCTTTTCGAATAGCTCTATTTTCTTCCTCTAGCTGTGTAATGGTTTTCTCTAGTTTTTTATTTTTCTCAGATGTTACGTGTACTAGTTGTCTCCATTTTGTAGACTCATTACCTATTTCACCAGAGTGTTGTAAACGTAATAAATAGGCTATGACAATATCAAGATTTAATGCAGATAGAGGAATTGATTTACCCTCTGCTGCGCTACTATTAACTGTAAACATACTAGAAGCACGGCGTCTTGCTGGAGCTCCTAACACTCGCATTCTTTCTTTTCTTTCTTTTTTTGCTTCTGCTAATTGTTCCTCGTATTCTTTACGAACAACAGCATTCCAACGAAAACCACATGCAGCAGCAGTACGATTTAAAGCATCACCAGCTTCTTCAAAGGCATTTAATTGTGTACTACCTTCTGTCACATGGCGAATAACCGCCTCTGCTAACAATTCATCGTTTTCTTCTAACCAAGCATCTTGTCTTACTTTACTCATATTAAAATCCTCCCACCTTTATTTGGAACTTTTTATTTACAACTAGCATGACCAATCTTTTAACCTTTTATTCATCCATGTGTAAGGAATTATTATGCTTGAATACAAGGGGAAAAATGCGATACAATACCCGATGTAGGTTTGTACGTATGCTACATACTTAACTATGTGAAAGTCATACGTTCAATAGAGACGAATTTTTGATTTTTTGATTAAAAAAATACTATATAGAAAGGGTTGTTGACAAAATGGCAAACGAATTTAAAGTTTGCGATGAATGTCAGGCCGTTAACTTAAAAACGTTAATTCCAAAATTAAAGGAAATCGATCCTGATGCAACCATCGAAATTGGCTGTCATTCTTATTGTGGCCCAGGACGTAAAAAAACATTTACCTTTGTAAATAGCCGTCCTGTTGCTGCATTAACGGAAGAAGAACTAATGGAAAAGGTTTTAGCAAAGTTAAAAAAATAAGTAAAACAAAACGCTATCTTCACTAGTCTAGTTGGAGGTAGTTTTTGTTTGGATTTTTATTGTTGATGGATAGAATCGATGAAGCGACGGAAGGAAGAGTTAGGGCGACGGATAGAATCGCCAGAGCGACGGAAGGGAGAGCCGAAGCGACGGATAAAACCGCCGAAACGATGGAAGGTTCACGTTACGTCACCTCATCACTTGAAAATTAGGTCGATAGAAACCTAAAATAAGACGAGAATACAGTGAGTTAGGTTGATAGTCTCTATAATTAAAAGGCAATATGTATGCTAGTCCTGTATTTATCGCATATAATAGAACAAATAGGAAACGGGGGTGCTGTACAATTGACACATTATGCAAAAGCTAAATTACAAGAGGAAAAAGTATTCAAGGATCCAGTGCATCGTTATGTGCATGTACGGGATCAAGTGATTTGGGATCTAGTTGGTACGAAAGAATTTCAGCGACTACGTCGAATTCGCCAGCTCGGTACAACATTTTTAGTATTCCATGGAGCAGAGCATAGTCGCTTTAGTCACTCACTTGGCGTTTACGAAATTGTACGCCGCATAGTAGATGATATATTTGCAGGTCGTCCGGAATGGGATGAGGATGAACGCCTGCTTGTGCTTTGTGCAGCCCTTTTACACGATTTAGGGCATGGGCCATTTTCACATGCCTTTGAAAATGTTTTTGAGCTTGATCATGAATATTATACAAGACAAATTTTGCTCGGTGATACAGAAGTGAATGCCGTATTAAAAAAAGTATCGTCTGACTTCCCGGAGAAAGTATCTCAGGTCATTGAAAAAACATATCCGAATAAGCAGGTCGTTAGTTTAATATCAAGTCAAATTGACGCTGATCGTATGGATTACCTACAGCGTGATGCTTATTTCACAGGCGTAAGCTACGGTCATTTTGATATGGAGCGTATCTTAAGAGTAATGCGTCCACGGAAAAATCAGGTCGTTATCAAGGCAACGGGCATGCATGCGGTAGAGGATTATATAATGAGCCGCTATCAAATGTACTTACAAATTTACTTCCACCCAGTATCTCGCAGTGCAGAGGTTGTATTAAATAATATTTTAAAACGAGCTAAGCAACTAAGCTTAGCTGGCTATAAATTTAAGCACGAGCCTACACACTTTATCGCATTTTTCCGCAACTCCATTACGTTAGATGACTATCTTGCATTAGATGAGAGTATTCTTTTTACATATTTTCAACTTTGGATGCAAGAAGAAGATGCTATATTAAGTGACTTAAGCCGCCGCTTTGTTAACAGAAAGCTATTTCAATACATCGATTTAGATCCAGGTGTAGAGCTAGATAAATATCAAAAACTACAAGAGCTCTTCAAGCAAGCTGATTTAAATCCAGAATATTATCTTGTCCATGATACAACAGCAGATTTACCGTATGACTTTTATCGACCAGGAGAAGAAGAAGTCCGTGTTCCTATTTTCTTAGAAATGAAAAATGGAGAGCTACGAGAGCTATCACGTGAATCTATTATTGTTGATTCTATTTCTGGTCGCATGAAACGAGATCATAAAGTATACTTCCCGCTAGATTTCCTAGAGGACAATAGTACCCATCCTGCTGTGAAGAAACAAATATTAGCCTTGCTGCAAGGTAAGGGGAAAAATTAATAAAAAAATTTTTTTGTATAAAAATGTGTATATTAAATAAAGTGGAATATATAGTATTCCAACATACTAATAGTGAAAAACAGCGAAAGTACTCTGATTGAGTTATTTTCGCTGTTTTTTTGTCATTGTATAAAGATGAAAAAAGTGGAAACTATATAGAAATTTTTAGAATTTTATAAATAGAAAGTCTGAGATTGTTTAGAATTTGTTTAGTATAATCGTTTAGAATGAGTCGAAAACCCTAAAATGGGTGTTACCTATTATTAAGGGTGTCACGAAAGTACCATGGATATATTCTAATTGTACATCGCAGATACATAAGTCATCGTAAGTGCCTATTCGTGAGTACTTATTCGAGTGTATTCATATAGACGACCATTGAATAGAAGGAAAGAGGGACCAACCTATTGTTTGCGGCATGCTTTTCGACATGAAGAAAGGATGCAATGTCGTCAGCAAATACCAACAGGTAACTCTCTGAACTTAGAAAAAGGAGAGAAACATGCAAAAATTTAAAAAACTAAACATAGCAGTAATCTTAATGCTACTAGTATTCCAAACAGTCCTTTCACCGATTTCGGTGTTTGCGATTGATGGAGCACAATCTTTAGCACAGTCAGTTGAATCTGGAGATGTGGGTAGTAATGATAACACGAGCGTAGGTGAATCGCCTGAAACTTCAACTGAACCAGAAAAGGGTACTGGTACCACGGGAGTAGTTGAACTACCAGAAACCTCAACTGAACCTGAAAAAGGTGATGGTTCTATTACTGGTTCTGAGGGCGTAGTTGAACTACCAGAAACCTCAACTGGACCTGAAAAAGGTGATGGTCCTATTACTGGTTCTACGGATGTAGGTGCACAACCTGAAACACAAACTGAACCTGGAAAAGGTGATGTTAGTGGTGAAGGAGAAAATCCAAAAGAAGATAAGGATGATGAAACTACACCACCATCGTATGAGCCAATTATGTCTGTTGATGTAATTAAAAATGTTGAGTTTACTGTGGATGGAAAAAAGGTAAATTCAAATGAAAGTATTAATGTTACTAACGGACAATCTGCAGAGTTTAAATTTCATTTAGAACTAGCAGCAGGACATAATTATGGTCCGGGTACAACATTAACGTATACTTTACCAGCTATTTTTAAAAATATCACATTCCCGAAAGGAACAGCTTACGGTGAGGTAGGTACAATTTCAAAAAATGGAAATGATATTGTCATTACATTTAACGACGAATTAAGAGATGATTTAGGAGCTGGTGTAGCCCTTGAACCGGGTGCATACTTTAGCGTACAAGCAAACTTTGCAAGCGATAATACGAAATGGGAAGAAACAATTAGTTTACCAGGCACTGAAAACATCAAGTTGAACTTCCAACCTAAAACGAGCAATAAACCTGTTACCAAATCAGGTGTAGCAGATAATGGTGGGGAAAATAGTAAGTTTATTGACTGGAAAGTTGAAGTTAATACAGATTTAGGCGTTAATAAAGAATCTGGCACTACAGATTTTATTGATACATTAGAAGGCGCGCATACTTTTAAACAAGATTCTGTAAAAATTACAAAGTTAAATATATCACCTAATGGCACAAAAACAGACTCTAATGACCCTGTCATTGTGACTCCAATCTTCGATAACAACAAAATGACAATTGCGTTGCCGAATGAAAAATATACTGCTTACCGCATTACGTATCAAACAGAAGTTGGTGACCCAGGTAACGTTAAAAATGCTATCTTTAAAAATGAGGCAACTTATAATGGGAAATCCACTACTGCACCAATAAACGTGAACTTTGGTGATCCATTAGCAAAAACGCATACAGGTCCTACTGCTAGTGACTTAGCAACATATTGGACGATTAATTACAACTTCAATAACCGCAATATTTCACAGGAAAACGCCGTACTAACGGACATCTGGACTGATACTCAAGAATTAGTTGGAGAGGTACAAGTATTTGAGGCAGATGGTAATACTCCTGCCACTATTTCTTACAAAGCGGAGAAAGATGGAAACGGCTTTAAATTAATATTTAATGCTCCTGTAACAAAACCATATGTTATCAAATATGTAACAAAGCCAAAAGATAACGTGTATCCAACAGATAGTTTTGCGGTAAAAAATGAAGTAACACGCCCGGATATGTCAGAATCGGTAGAAGATACTTCTTCTTATTATAAAGAATATTTATTACTAAACAAATCTGCAAATGGCATTGACTATCAAAATAAAACGATGTCATGGAAGATTGTGGCGAACCAAGCAGGCTATGATTTAGCTGCTGGTACGAAGTTTGTTGATACTTTTACAGATGAAAATCTAAAGTTATTAGAAAATACTTTAGAAGTAAAAGTAGGTAATAAATTAGTTAATAAAGCAGATTACACGTTAAGCATTAATGAGGATAAAAAAACCGGATTTACAATTACTTTAAACAAAGCGATAAATGAGCCTATCGAAATTACGTATGATACAGAATACGATATTCGACATGCTGGAACAAATGCAATTGAATATCATAATAAAGTAACAATGACAAATAATAATTTACCGAATTCTCCATCTGATTCAGCAGAACAAGAGATTCGAAATGAACAAAAAACAAATGGTAAAAAAGAAGGTCATTATAATTACGAAACAAAAACTTTCTATTGGGATGTTGAATTTAACTTTAACTACAATTCTTTAAAAAATGCTGTATTTGAGGATAAATTACCAGATACACAAATAGTTCGAAATATTGTAGTTCAAAAAGGTGAACTAAATGCAAGTGGTGTTTTCACAGGAACAGAAACAATAGAGATTCAAAATACTTCAGATAAAAAGAACGAAATTAAGCTTGAACTAGGGAATATTGATAGTCCTTATAAAGTGACATATGAATCAGTAGATAAAGATGGCATATTCCCACATGGGAACCCAGTACGTATTACGAATACAGCTACATTAACAAGCGATGAAGGTGAGAATGCATCGTGGTCAAAAACAGTTGATGTAAAGCATACAGATAAAATTTTAAACAAAATGGGTCATCAAGCTGATCGTGGCTCTGCAGTAGCTAAGTGGAATTTTGAGTTTAACTACGCACAATCCATATTAGACAATGTAGTCATTACCGACACAGTAGGTAAAGATGCTGAAGGTAACCCAGAACAATTGATTTTAGAAGATACATTTAAAGTATATAAAGTTGCATTATCTGGAACAACTCCAAGTAATCCAGCTGAACAGAAGACACTTGTAGATCCAAGTGCGTATACATTAAATGTAGATATGAAAAATGGTACATTCACTCTTAATTTAGGGAATGTGACTGCAGCATACTATATAGAATACGAAACAGTATTTACAGGTGAATCAGGCTCTGATGCTGAAAATGAAGTAGAAGTAAGCTATCAAGGTGGCAGTCAAACAAGTGGAAAAGATAGCTGGTCAATTGCTGATTTTAATTATGGTAACCAAGCATCAACAGTTAAAGTGCCATTTGTCATTTTAAAAACGAATGCTGCTACAGGCGAAGTAATGAAAGATGTTGAGTTTACTTTATACAGCCAATACACAGGAAATAAACCATTAATTAGTGCTAAAACAGATGAAAACGGTGTATTAGACTTCGGATTAAAATTAGCTGAGGGTAAATATACGTTAAAAGAAACAAAAGTTGATGGCTTTGAAAATCCGGATGTAATCTTTACATTAAATCGAGATAAAAAAGCAACATCAGGTCCTTTTGAAGGTAAACAAATTGTTGAAATCGCCAACATACCAGAAAGCCCATTGAAATGTTCACTGTTTGAATTAACGGTATACGATATTGACGGTAAATTAGTGGATGGAACAGTAACATTAGTAAGTAAAGCGACGGGATTATCAGAAAATCATACTGTTGAAAACGGTAAAGTTACTTTTACTCCAGAACAAGTTAAATCAGGTCAGTATGATGTTATTTATAATGGCGAGACGTTAAAAACAATTACTGTAGAGTACAGTGAAAACTGTAACGCGAGTATTCAACCCGCACCTAAGTGCGAAAACTTCACAATCGTGGTTAAAGATACAGACGGAAGCATCCGTACAAATATTAAAGAGTTAACATTAAAATCAGGTACTACAGCAGTAAAGGCATCAACTGACGCTTCAGGTAAGTTTATTTTTGAATCAAACAAAATTAATGCTGATAATGGCGTGAAGCCAGGTGAGTATATGGTGTACGAAGGTAACCAATTCTTGGGGACAGTAACTTTAACGTATACAAAAGACTGTGGGCATGAATTTATTGTTGAACAGGCACCAAAATGCGAAGAGTTTAAATTAACTGTAAAAGATGTTGATGGTAATAATATTACGGACGGTACTTCAAAAATCGTTGTTAAAGATGCTGACGGTAATGTAATTATTAATACAACAACTACGACAGGTGTTATTGAATTAACTGATTTAGAACCAGGTGTTTACACAGTTGAAGTAAATGGTGAAGAAATTGGTACTTTCGAAACAAATATCGAATGTGAAAAAACAGTTCAACCAGCACCAAAATGTGAGCTATTCACATTAACGGTGCTGGTTGAAAATGGCAATCCACGCCCTAATGTTAGCAATATCACAATCAAAGATAAAGCAACAGGAGCAATTATTGCTACTAACCAAACGACAAATGAATTAGGTCAAATTACGATTCAATCTAAAGACATTCCTTCAGGTGAATATAGTGTATATCAAGGTCAACTATTCATTGGTTATATAACAGTTAAATATTCAGTTAAATGTAATGCAGAAGTATCTGAAGCACCTGCTTGTCCTTCATTTACATTAACAGTGCTAACTATACTTGGAACGCCTAATGCGAATGCAAAGATAACAATAAAAGATACTGAAGGTAATATCGTTAAAGGTGCAGACGACAATGAAGTTCTTACAACTAGTATTGCAGGAACGATTGTATTACCAGAAAAAGCTATTAAACAAGGTACGTATAATGTATATGAGGGAAGTAGTTTAATTGGCTCATTTACTGTAAAAGATACATGCGCTGCAACAGTGCAACCTAAATCAACAGGTGGTGACGGAGGCGGCGGAGGCTGGACGCCTGACCCAGATCCAGGGAAACCAGTTGATCCAAAACCGGATCCGGAAAAACCGGTTGATCCAGAAAAACCGACTCCAGAACCAGAAAAACCAGTTGATCCAGAAAAACCGACTCCAGAACCAGAAAAGCCGGTTGATCCAGAAAAACCAACAAAACCAACACCAGAGACAGAGAAGCCAGTTGATCCAACAAATCCAGATGGTTCAGGTAACGAAATAGATCCAAAAGATCCAACAAACCCAGCAAAACCTGAAAAACCAACTGTAGAAGAAATCATTGATCAAGGAAAAGAATTAAAGCCATACAATCCTTCTACAGCGGATAAAGATACATTAGATGAATATAAGGATTTCCTCGATAAATACAACGAGTTATCTAAAGAGGAACAGGCAGAAGTAGATAAATATCTGGATATTGATAAAATCAAAGCAGATGCAAAAGAAATGGAAGCGCAGTTAAACGCGCAAGGCAAACTGCCACAAACAAATGGAGCAAACCAAACAGCTCTTACACTAATTGGTGTAGCGCTTGTTCTAGGTGCATTATTCTTATTGCGTCGTCGCAATACAGAAGTGAAATAATTTTCGATAAGAAAACCCCAAGATCGTAAAAATCTTGGGGTTTTTCTTATGCTAGAAGTGCTAGAAGGTATCTGATAGTTTTGCAGGTGCTTTGTCGAATGGATATTGCTCGACAAATTCTGCTTGAACGGCAAGTCGTTTCGTACCCTCATCAGCACATGTAACGAGGGTTAGAAGAGTTTTATCAGGAATATCATCAATAACATAAACATCTGTTGCAGAGATGATTTCCTTATTTGTGATCTTGTACTCATAAATATTCGTTAAATCCGTTAAATAAAGTGTATCTCCTATGCTAGCTTTATATAAGGGGCCAAATAAAATATCTTTTTCCTCAAAATAATGACCTGCTAATGCGTAGTTTCCTTGTCCAAGTTTTTGAGTAGGCTTCATCGTGCCTGCTCCAACGGCAAGAGCGGCGTTACCAACTCCTTTGACGATAGGTAGTTTCATATCCACACTAGGGACTGCGATACTACCGATGACAGGCATTTTACTGGCGGTTGTCTGCGCTTTTAAAACTTCTGCAATGGAAAGGGATTGCACGGCTTCAAATTCAAAATCGGCATCTGCATTTTTGTTTTTGGCCATCTCCTTAGCGCTGTAATCAGTTGTATTTAATTGTTTACTCAAATGGGCGATAATTGCATGTTGAATGGGGTTAATGAAAATAAGTAAGAAGCCAACGATAAGCATACAAATGAGTAGTGGCAGTTTAAATTTATTCATGTCATAAAACACTTCCTAGTATTGAAATTACGAGTTACGGGTCCTGTTTTGTATCTAGAACCGAAAAATGTCTGTAACAAGCTTCTAAACGTTACAAAGCACTAGAAGGCTACCATACGTTAAAAATGGGTAGAGCTTTATGTGCTCTACCCGTTCTGATCTTTATTTATCGCTGAAGCGTACGCCTGCAACACCGTAATGGTTTTTAGACATTTCTTCGATGAAGACTGTTACATTTTCTGGTGGCGCATTCACTGTACGAGAAACGGCTTCTGTTACTTCTTTTACGAGTGCACGTTTTTGTTCTTCTGTACGACCTTCAAGCATTTTCACTGTTACGTATGGCATAATATTGCCTCCTTTATTGAATAATGTTGTATAGTTAGTTTATAAGAAAGTATTATATAAACTTCTTACTTATATGTAGGCATTTGCGCAATGCTAGTAGCGTTCATTACGATGCTAATGCGCATAACGATGCTTTACTTTTATAATAGCAGAATGGAGGTAGTTAAAGTATGGCAAATGAAGAAAAACCAAAACAAAAAATGGGCTTTACTATTATTAAAAATGATCCAACAGACGGACATAAGGGATTTGGTATCGGTTCGCTTTCGCTTGAAAACGTATCGCCAGTCATTATCGATATAGAAGAGGGGACGGCATCAGTTGAAATCGGTGCTATGCATGCTCGCAGTGACGTGGAACGAGGTATTAAATTTACGACAGACCGCGCAGATTCAGAAGGTGGGAAAGCGTATTGGCTAGTATGGGTGACAATTGACCATAAAGCGGATGGACCTTACTATGCGGGTGTAACTGCGTGTGAAATGGTAGTTAATCGAGAAAAGCGTCGTGGCTATAAAGTTTTAGCTGATCATGTGAATAAAATGGATAAATCTATGAAGCGTCACATTATTGTAGAACATATGGATGCGCCGTCTAAAAAGGTGTTAGCTTCTTTCCTAGCCGAGCTCAATCCGGATTTATGGGCACGTAGTGAGGAGCAATTGCGTCAAGGTTTATTTGTTTAATAGACCTACAATGATTGAACAATCTGTGACATTTCATAATCGCTTTCATATAAGGTTGAAAGTGGGTTTGAAACCAAGTAAACTTGATAAAGAACTTACATTTTAGTAAGCTAGGACACTTGGTTCTGCGAATGTGATGAGCGCTATGCGGCATTTGAACAACCCAAACCCAAGCCAAATGCCCCATGATTCTCATCTACTTCGCGAACCATAAATAAGAAAAGCTTTCTGTTCCCACGGACACAGCTCCGGGGAAGAGAAAGCTTTTCTTTTTCGTATATGTCTGTTACTTTGTCGAGAGCCTTCGCTAATAAAACGCTTATTGCTAATAAAGGTTCCGCATGATTCGTTAATTTTTAAAAATGTTGAATGGGAGCATATTCCAGAATTCTCCCCACGTATCAGTATCGAGAATATCAAAGTTTGAAGAGCATTTTTCAGTTGGTACATCTTTAGCATCCATATAGATGAGACGTTGTTGAGGGCAGGCATTTGTCGCTAATTTACCTGATTCAATATCGATGACCGCACCTTTAACGCCTTTCGGTTTTTTGAAATCCTCGTTCTTTGTTCCTTTATTGACAGTCTCCATAAAGTCGATCCAAATTTGCTTAGTAGCAGCAGTATCTTCTTTTTCCGTTAGATTTTTTCCTTGATCATAGCCGTTCCATACGCCAGCGGTTAAGCTAGGTGTAAATCCAATCAGCCACTGATCACTATTAGTAGAGCCAGATTTTGCTGCATACGTATGCGTCATACGAGAGCGAATGCTAATCCCTGTAGCGGGAGAATAATCACTAAAGACTGGATCGAAAATACCTGTCATCATCTCTGTTAAAATATACGTATTTTCTTTTGAGAGAACTGTTTCAGCTTCTTTATTAACTTCTTTATTTTCGTAGATAGTATCGCCGTTAGCATTTTTAATAGAAACAATAGTAGTAGGCGTAGTTTTTTTACCTTGCGATGCTAAAATATTATAAGCATTCGTCATTTCATATAATGTTGTTTCAGTCGTTCCAAGCGCCATGGATAAATTGTCCTTCTTACCAATAGTCACGTTGAAGCGATCAGCCATTTCGTGAAATGGTTTAAAGCCAATCTCCTCTAAAGTTTTAACAGCGTAAATATTATCAGAAATAGCGATAGCTTGTGCCATCGACATATCATGGTTTGCAAATTGACCGTTAACATTTTTAGGTGAATATGTGGCCCGTCCATGGTCATAAGTGAAAGTTGTCTCACCTACATCTAAAAATGTTAATGGTGTATAACCATTCTCTAAAGCTGCCGCATATAAAATAGGTTTAATGGTCGAGCCTGGCTGACGTTTTGCCTGTGTAACTCTGTTAAAAGAACTTGCAGCATAGTCACGACCTCCAACTAATGCTGTAACGGAGCCTGTATTGGATTTCATACTAACAAAAGCAGTTTGAAGATCATCAGCAGGCATATGTTTAGCTACAGCTTCTTCAGCTGCCTTTTGATGTTCTAGATTAATCGTTGTTTGGATAGTCCAGCCACCCTCACTAATGTCGAGATTTTTTGATTTTAAAATTTCACTAGCCTCTTGCCATGCTACGTCAAGGAAAAATGGTGCTACAGATTTTGTGGCTACCCAGCTATCATTCTTTAAGACAAGCTTTTCACTTTCTGCACGCGTTCTTTCATCTTGCGTAATAGCACCTTGATCGGTCATCAATTTTAAAATAACGTGTTGGCGATTAGTTGCCTTCTCTAAATTAGCAATAGGTGAGTAAATACTTGGTCCTTTTGGAACCCCGGTTAACATTGCTGCTTCCGCAAGTGTTAAATCTTTTGCAGATTTTCCATAATAAAATCGGCTTGCAGCTTCTACGCCGTACATACCGTGGCCGTAGTAAACAGTATTTAAGTAACCTTCTAGTATTTCATCTTTATCATAAAAAACTTCTAATCTATAAGCATACAGTGCTTCATTTAATTTTCGCGTCCACGATTTCTCATGTGAAAGATATAGATTCCGAGCATATTGTTGTGTAATTGTACTTGCTCCTTGAACTTTACTTCCAGCCTTAATATCAACTAATATTGCACCAGCGATACGAGAAAAATCCAAACCGCCATGCTTATAAAAATCTTTATCCTCAACAGCTACCACTGCTTGCTTTAAATAGGGAGACATCTCATCAAGACTAACCCAGTAACGTCGTTCATTCGCAAAGTGATCCCCAATTTGGTTCTCATTTTCATCTAAGAAAATAGAGGCTTTCGGTACGGTTAAAGGCGGGGCACCAGCCACTTGAACATAGACGCGTAAAGCTATAAATGCTACTACAATTGCGGATGTAAAGGCAACAAAATAAGTAAGTGCTTTACGTGTACGCTTTGAACGTTTTTGCTTACGTTGATAGCTTTTTCTCTTCATCCGACTTCACCTCGTTTTCTCACACTTGCGTATAGTATGTGTTTGAACATTCATATTTAATCGAAATTATTGGTAAAAACTATTGCACTTTATTCAAAAACATCTATACTTTTTTTGTACTGTTTGAAATGCTAGCATTCGACAAAAGAATAGCACATTGTAGATTTTAATCGAATTCTGCTAGACGTTCCAATAATGTATACGAGGATACAGGGATAGAGGTTTCATTACATTCCTGTAAGCCCTTAATAGAGGTTCCTTATCAAAAGTTATAAAACAGATTTCATGTGGAAAAATGATTGGAGGGAGATTAGACACCCCCAATCGAAACGGAAATCAATTCAGTAATGAACTGATGAAAATGAATGTAATAGGATTAATTTCTAAAGGTGGAGGTCTATTAATGAGATTTGATGAGGCTTATTCAGGAAATGTTTTTATAAAAAGTCATCCTACATATGAGGATGCTCAGGCGGTCATTTATGGTATGCCAATGGACTGGACAGTTAGTTACCGTCCGGGCTCACGTTTTGGCCCACAACGTATTCGTGAAGTATCGATTGGTCTAGAAGAATACAGCCCGTATTTAGACCGTGAGTTAGAAGAAGTGAAATATTTTGATGCGGGTGATATTCCGTTACCATTTGGCAACGCACAGCGCTCGTTAGATGAAATTGAAAAATATATCGAGACGCTTTTAGCGGATGGTAAAATCCCTGTTGGTATGGGTGGCGAACATTTAGTATCGTGGCCTGTTATGAAAGCTGTATCAGCAAAGTATGATGATCTAGCAATTATTCACTTCGATGCACATACAGACTTACGTGTAGAATATGAAGGGGAGCCACTTTCACACTCAACACCTATTCGCAAAATTGCTGAACATATCGGACCGAAAAATGTATATTCATTTGGTATTCGTTCAGGTATGAAAGAAGAATTCGAATGGGCGAAAGAAAATGGCATGCACATTTCAAAATTCGAAGTGCTAGAGCCATTAAAAGAGGTATTACCGTCTTTAGCAGGTCGCAATGTTTACGTTACGATTGATATAGATGTACTTGATCCAGCACATGCACCAGGTACAGGAACAGTAGATTGCGGAGGCATTACATCAAAAGAATTACTAGCGTCAATCCATGCAATTGCAGCAAGTAACGTCAATGTAGTGGGCTTTGACCTAGTTGAAGTAGCACCAATCTACGATACATCAGAAATGACAGCGAATACAGCTTCGAAGTTATTGAGAGAAATGATTTTGGGCTGGGTAAAATAAGTATAAATTGGAATGGGGTTAGCTTTAAGCTAGCTCCATTTTTCTTAGAGAACGTAGCCCATGTATGAATCATTTCAGAAGTATTTCCTAATGGTTCGGAAATAGCTTTTACAGGGATATCATTTGTTGCAAGTGTATGCCGTAACCCATTTTTTCTTAGTGCAAAGTTGTCACCAACTCTTGATAAGGGCAATTTGGGACTCGGCAAAATTGCAGACTGTTAATGGCCACTGAATTATGGCGAGAGAATACTGACATTAAGCGTTAGGACGGTTCTATAAGGAGACAAAAAAGGGGTAATCCCTAAATCATTGTTTAATGACTTTTGGGATAACCCCGAAATATATTTATTAATGCTTTGGTTTATAAACTTTACCGTTTATCGTTACTTTAGAAGCTGAGATTAGTATTTCTTTATTTGCTTCATAATATGGATTTAAAATTTTATCGATAGCATCCCATTTTTCATTTGATTTTTCATAGTCACTTTTTTTAGCAAGAGCTGTTGCTTCTTCATAAAGCTTTTTTAACTCTTTTTGATCATTTGGCTTGATTTCAAAATCAAAGTTAGAAAAGTAATCTTCAAAGCTAATTGGCTTAAAATAAGGATTAATCATTTCATCGAATTCACTCCATAGCTTGTCAGATAATTGTTCATTTGTATCTTTATCAGCTTTTTTAGCATCATTGTATAAAGTTTTTAGTTTTGGCATGGCTTCAACCGGGATATCCAATTCCAAATCTGAGATGTATTCTTCAAATGTTAACGGTGGATTTAGAGCATCTAAGTAAGGCTGAAGAACCTTTTGGAATTCATCAAATTTTTCTTGTGCATCCTCTTCTTTATTGGATTTTTCTAGTTTTATCCACTGTTGATAAATATCTTTCAGTTGTTTTTGATCTTTTTCTTTAATAACTATATTTTTTTCACTAAATCCATACTCTTCAATGAACTCTTCAAAAGATATAGGTACCCAGCTAGTTAAAATATACGGCTTTGTGATTTTATCCATTTCAAGATTAACTTTTTCTACTTCATCATATTTCTCTTCTTTTTCTAACTTCTTCGTTTGATTAAATAACTTTTCTAATTTTGCTAGGTCTTCTTTTGTTATTTCTTTAGGTAAGCTTTTTTTATATGCGTCAAACGTATAGAAGTCTGAATAATCTTGTACTAAGCTACCTTCTACAGAGATTTCCTGACCGTCTACTAAGTTCATTTTTTCTAATTGCTTATCTGAAAATTTCTGAATGCTGATATAGTAGTTTTTGCCGTCGTTCCCTTTAATTGAAATGCTATCCCCGTAAACACTTTTAATAGTTCCTTTAATTTGTTGTTCAGCTTTAACAGTTATTTCGTTTGTTGTTGCTGTTGTTGCCTCAGCTTGATGTGGCGTGAAGACAGCCATCCCTATTGTTAATGCTGATACAATCATCCAAGATTTTTTAGTTGTTTTTTTCATAATTATTTCTCCTTTTGTTTAAATGGTTTAATTACTAATTATTGGACGTCTTTCCAACTACAAAAAGTTAGTTATAGTTGAAAAATTTTTTAAATAGTTGGAAGGTATAGATCGATAAATAAATCGAAGGCGAAAAAAGAGGCTATACATTTAATGAATGATGAGTTAGAACTTGAGGAAATAAATCTCTTTAAGTGGTGTGCTAGAAGAAGGTGCTTGAAATGAACTTGTATAAAAGAGCAGAATGGTAAAATAAATAGGGTATTTGAAATGAAGCGGGTGAGTGGGGTTAACTTAAACTGTATGGATCCCATAGAGCATATTGTTAAGAAAAGAAAGACGCCATCCAACATACATCGGATAGCGTCTTCAAATAGTTCTATTAAGGATTCGTTGACCAAAGTCCAGCATGTTTTAAGACAACACGTGGGTGAAGTTTTAGTTGTGCAACCATTAAATCTGCTAAATCTTCTGCTTGCATCACTTTTTCTGGATTGCCGTCTGTTAAGTTTAGTTCAACAGCCATATCTGTAGCAACTGTACTTGGCGTTAATGTTGTAACGCGAATATTTTTCTTACGCACTTCAAGCATTAATGACTCACTTAGTCCGATAACTGCAGCTTTTGAAGCCGAGTATGCGCTTGTAATTGGTGCACCTTTTTGACCAGCTGTTGAGGAAATATTAATGATATCGCCTGTATTGCGCTCGATCATCTCTGGTAATACTGCGCGTGTTGTGTAATACACACCTTTTACGTTAACATCGATAATATTTGTCCATTCTTCAGGCGTTAAGTCCATGAAGCCACCGAATTTTGAAATACCAGCATTGTTTACTAAAATATCGATCGCGCCAAGCTCACCGCGAATAGATTCAACGGCTGTAGTAATAGAGTCTAAATCAGCTACGTTTGCCGCAGCGATGGCTACCTTCACATCATATTGTTTAAGTTCCTCTGCTACTTGTTGTAAATTTTCAAGCGTACGTCCAACAAGACCTACGTGAATACCTTCTTGCGCAAATGCTACTGCTGTTGCGCGTCCAATTCCACGTCCAGCTCCTGTAATTAACGCCACTTTACCTGCGATTGCTTGCATATTTTTCTCTCCTTTAGATAAGATCGTTTTATTTAGACGAAAAAATAGATTAAGATTTGTCTTTAAGACTAACCTCATTTTACTACGGTTTTCAACATTGTGAAGAGTGCACTTTTTTGTGCGGAGGTTACTAAAAGTTACTTATAGGAAAAGGGAGTTAGCTTTATGTCAGATAAATTAAGAGAAGAGATAAAAGAGAGAATAATAAATAACGATTACCATTGTGAAAAAGAACTTACCTTATCGATCATAAGTGGTAAATGGAAGGTTGTTATTCTGTGGCATTTAGGCGTCGAAGGACCACATCGCTTCAGTGAGCTTCAAAGACTTTTTCCGAAAATATCTCATAAGATATTATCAAACCAATTACGTGAATTGATGGAAGATGGGATTGTTCATCGAGAAGTGTTTCCAGAAGTTCCTCCGAAAGTCGAGTATTCAATGACTGAACTAGGGATGACGTTATTACCAATCGTTGAAATGATGTATGAATGGGGGAAAAATAGAATCAATCAAATTAAACAAGAAAGCAATAACGAGGTCATTTCGGATTAGTTAAATTGAAGTTGCTGTTTGTAACTTTAATGCAATTTATTAATATGGGGCTAAAAGTGGGGAGGCGGAATGAGATCACTTTTAGCCCCACTTGCTTTTAAAATTTGGCTGACACGATCACTGTTGTTCATCACAATTGCATTTACAAAGTGGATTTTATCATTTCTTCGGAAACTTTTTGATTAGTTTCACATACATTGTTGACATAGCTAGGAAAAAAATTTGCATTATAGGTAACGGATGTTACCTGTTGGATGGAGACAAATTTTTTTGATCAAAAGAGCGATTTACAAGGAGATTTTATTGGATTGTGCATTTGAAATGGTTAGGAAGAATAACGTTGATAGTGTGAATACAAGGGATTTAGCAAAAGAGTTAGATTGCTCGACAAAGCTTAAGTTTGGAAATTGAAAGTATTTAAAAAGACGTTTTTGAAGGCGTTAAACAAAAATTATTGAATGGAGAAAATAAATGAAAATGAAAAATTCACCTATTCTTTTATCAATATTATTTACTGTGCTTGCACTTGTTTTTCCTGCTATAGCTGGGGCAATTATAACAATCAAAAATATAAATAGCGTAGGCTCAATATTTTTGATTCAATTTATCTCCACTGCAGCTGGTGTTCTAGTTATTCTTTGGATCATGAAAAAAAGTAAATTCTCTTTCCGAGATTTCGGATTCAGAAAGTTTAAAGTAGAGGCGTGGTTGGCTGTTATCGTTGTTTTTGAGCTGGTTCCATTCTTAAATGGTATTACAGATAATGATGGTTTTTCTGCGCAGTATGTATTTATTTTACTTCTATTTGTTATTGCAGTTGGTTTTTGTGAAGAGCTTATTTTCCGAGGTCTAATTTTCAAATATTTATCAGCAAAAGGGCTTAAAGTGGCTATTATAGGTTCCTCAATTTTGTTTGGTATTGGACATCTTGCAAATTTAGCTTTCGGTCAGGATTTTTTTATGACATTACTACAAATTATTTTTGCATTCCTCTTTGGGCTAGTTTGTGCAGAAATTGTAGCAAAAACGAAAAATATTATTTTCCCGATTGTCTGGCACGCTATGCACGATTTTATAGCTTTCTTGACTGATAAAAGTGAGCCGAATGTCCTTGCGGTTTCTATTTATGTCTTTCAGTGTATAGTGTTAATAGGGCTCGCGATTTATTTCTGGAGAGCTTTATTTACTAACAAAGATAAGGCGGGAGCGATAATTATAAACAATGGGTAGCCTTAGAGTTACGTTTAATGGAATCCGCTAAGTGAAATGGTACTAAGCTATATAAAACAATTTATTTAACTTCTTTCAGCTGGTGTCCAAACACCTGCTGAAAGAAGTTAAAGCCTCTGGACGATATGCCGAGGCATAATTGATTAATGTGGGGCTAAAAGTGAGGAAGCGTAATGAGCTCACTTTTAGCCCCGCTTGCTTATACGAGTTGGTTAACATAATCACTGTTGTTCAACACAATATATTTGGAAAGATAACTATTTCGTTATTTTGGAATTTTTGGAACGCCTTATTGACATGAACAGGAAAATATTGTTACATTATAGGTAACGGATGTTACCTATTGAGGGAGGCGAATTTTTTGGCACCAAAAGAACGATTTACAGAGGAAATTTTATTGGATTGTGCCTTTGAAATGGCAAGAAAAAGTGGCATTGATAGTATTAATGCAAGGGATCTCGCCAAAGAGTTAGGGTGTTCGACAAAGCCTATTTTTCGATTGTTCTCAAGCATGGATGATTTAAAGTATGCAATATATGAAAGAGCCGGCAATCTTTATAACGAAAGAATGTTTCAAGGCTTGCAAGAAAGTTCTTTTTTAGGGATGGGTTTGGCTTATATTAACTTTGCTCGCGAAGAAAAAAAGCTATTTGAGCTATTATTTCTATCCAATAAATATAAAATCTCCAGTTTTTCGGATTTAATAAATGACGTAGAAAATCAAGGAATCATAGCGCTGATTTCTAAACTTACAGGATTAACTCAAACCTCTGCTAAATCTTTATTTATAGATATATGGTTAACTACGCATGGTATTGCGACAATGTGTGCGACAAATACTTGCGATTTAGTTAGCTCGGAAATTGAGGGTATTTTAATAGATGTTTTTGAAGGCGTTAAACTAAAATTATTGAATGGAGAGAATAAATGAAAAATTCACCTATTCTTTTATCGATACTATTTACTTTACTTGCACTTGTTTTTCCTTTCATAGCTGGTGTAATTATAGCTGTCAAAAATATAAGTAGCTTAAGCTCTGTAACTTTGATTCAATTTATTGCCTTTGCAGTTGGTGTACTAGTTACTCTTTGGATCATGAAAAAAAGTAAATTCTCTTTCCAAGATTTCGGATTTAGAAGGTTTAAAGTAGAGGTGTGGATGGCTGTTATCGTTATTTCTGAGTTGACTGCATTCTTTAGTGGTATTACAGATCGAGATGGTTTTTTTGCGCAATATGTATTTATTTTGCTTCTATTTGTTATTGCTGTTGGTCTTTATGAAGAGTTTATTTTCCGTGGCCTAATTTTTAAATACTTATCAGCAAAAGGGCTTAAAACGGCTATTATAGGCTCTTCAATTTTGTTTGGAATTGGACATCTTGTACATTTAGCTGACGGTCAGGATTTTTTATTGACATTAATGCAAGTAGCTTTTGCATGCCTCTTTGGGTTAGTTTGTGCAGAAATTGTTGCAAAGACAAAAAGTATTATGTTCCCAATTATCTGGCACGCTACGCATGATTTTATTGCGTTCATGACCGATAAAAGTGATCCGGATGTTCTTGCTACTTCTCTTTATATCCTTCATTGTCTAGTGTTAATTGGTCTCGCAATTTATTTCTGGAGAGCTTTATTTCCTAAAAAGGATGTTATGAAATTGAAAAGTACTGAGAGTTACGTTTAAATACGATAAGCAAAAAAGCATCTACTCGTTAAATTTGAGCGGATGCTTTTTTTGTCTATTTTTCTAAAGTTTCTAATCCTACATTACCTCCTGAAATGAGGAAACATACTTTTTCATTTTTACGAATAGGTAAAGCTCCTTGCAGGGCAGCGCCAATTCCGATAGAAGAGGAGGGTTCTGCGATAATTTTACCCTCGGAGAGTAAGGTTTTCACACCACATTGGATCAAAGCCTCATCTACACTTACAACCTCATCGACAAGCTCTTGGACAATTGGAAAATTCCGTTCACCGGGCTGTAAAGTTAGTAGGGCATCTGCCAAAGATTTGTGTTCGGCTAAAAGCAATCTTTCACCAGCTTCTAAGCTTTTTGTATAACGCGAAACAACGGCAGGCTCCACACCAATTATTTTGATATGAGGGGCTATGGATTTGACAGCAGTTGCAATGCCACTTAATAATCCACCACCACCAATAGGAACAACTATAGTATCGACATCTGGGAGCTGTGCTACTATTTCCAAGCCTATTGTTCCTTGGCCTGCCATAATATCGTAATCATCATAAGGGTGTATGTTGCAATAGCCATAATCACGACTAAGTTTTTCAGTTAGAATATGTCTTTCTGAAAGCTTACACTGTACAACCTCCGCACCTAAGGCATGTATGCCATCAACCTTAACGGTAGGAGCTGAATCCGGTAGAACAATTGTTGCCTTACTATTTAATAGATTGGCAGCATAGGCCACACCTTTGCCATGATTACCTGAGGATGAGGCTACTACACCTTTTTGTAATTGTTCTAACGACATGGAGAGCATTTTATTGAGAGCCCCTCGAAGCTTAAAAGAGTTTGTTTTTTGCATATTCTCGGCTTTTATGTAGACGTGACATCCTAAAAGATGATCGAGCCCGTTTAATCGAATAATAGGCGTTTCGAATATATAAGGAGAAATTCTTTGTTTAGCAGCATGAATTTGTTCGATTGTTAACATAAAGCAACCCCCATCCCAATGAAATGATTAAAAATTCAGACTTTATAACATAACTGTAGATTTACTGGGTATTTGTGTCAATACTTAAATGGTAAGTAATTCTGAACAAACATCGGATAGAATACTTACTTCTATCTTGAAAAAATATGAGTATTCATCCTATAATAAAAAGGTTATAGTAAAAACATTAAAAGGGAGCGTCCATAATGGCGAACGAAGCAAGATCGCAGGTGAACATTAAGCTCATTTCTAAGATTCGACCGATTGAAGGGGAATCTGAAGGTTATGAAATGTTGCTGACAGGGCAGCTACTTGAAAAAGCAGGAAGTATATATTTGAAATATGAAGAGGTGCAGGAGGATAAAACCATCCGCACAACTATGAAGCTAGGCAATGAACAGGCATTAATTATGCGTAATGGAGCAGTAAAAATGCGATTACCACTTAACATAATTGAACAACAAATGGGTCATTATGAAAGTGAATTAGGTTCAATGCCACTCGTCGTAGACACGAAGGAAATGACGTTTACAAAGCAGGCAGTAAGTGGAGATTTCCATGTACAGTACGATTTACTAATGGGTGGGCAATCCGTTGGCAATTATACATTAGACATTACATTTACGGAGGTACAATGATGAACGCAGTAGAACAAGTACAACAAGCCATTAAAGTAGCAATTGCGCAGGCTGTTGAAAAAGCTGGTTTAGTCGAAGCTGGCACAGAGTTAAATATTCACCTAGAAACACCGAAGGATAAGGCGAATGGGGACTATGCAACAAACATTGCAATGCAATTAACGAAGTTAGCAAAAAAACCACCTCGTGCGATTGCAGAAGCAATTTTAGAAAACCTAGACACAGCAGGAACAGATATCGAAAAAATCGATATTGCTGGCCCTGGCTTTATGAATATTACTGTACGTAAAGATTTCCTAACAGGTGTAGTAAAAGCAGTGCTTGAACAAGGTGCTGATTATGGCCGTTCAAATGCTGGCGCAGGAGAAAAAATTCAAGTTGAATTCGTATCTGCAAATCCAACAGGAGATCTTCATTTAGGTCATGCACGTGGAGCTTCTGTAGGGGATTCATTATGTAATGTGTTAGATATGGCAGGTTACGCAGTATCTCGTGAGTACTACATTAACGATGCAGGTAACCAAATTAATAACTTAGCGTATTCACTTGAAGCGCGTTATAAGCAAGCTTTAGGATTGGATGCTGAGATGCCAGAGGATGGCTACCACGGTCAAGATATTATTGAAATCGCTGGTAAACTAGTAGGAGAGCATGGCGATGCAATTTTATCAAAATCTGAAGAAGAACGTTTTGCATTCTTCCGTCAACATGGTTTAGCGTTAGAATTAGCCAAGTTAAAAACAGACCTTGCAAACTTCCGTGTAAACTTTGATGAGTGGTATTCAGAAACTTCACTATACGAGAACGGCAAAATCGAAGTAGCTTTAGATAAACTGAAAGCGAATGGCCATGTATTTGAAGAAGACGGTGCTACTTGGTTCCGTTCGACAACATTTGGCGACGATAAAGACCGCGTGTTAATTAAAAATGATGGCTCTTTCACATATCTGACTCCAGATATCGCATATCATGAAGATAAAATTGTACGCGGCTTCGATAAATTAATTAATATTTGGGGCGCTGATCACCACGGCTATATCCCACGTATGAAAGCTGCTATTCAGGCGCTTGGTTACGACCGTGATACACTTGAAGTAGAAATCATCCAAATGGTTCAACTTTATAAAAACGGTGAGAAATTCAAAATGTCTAAACGTACAGGGAACGCTGTTACAATGCGTGAGCTTGTAGAAGAAGTTGGCTTAGATGCAGTTCGTTACTTCTTCGTGAAAACTGCAGGCGATTCTCACATGGACTTTGACCTTGACCTTGCCGTATCTCAATCAAACGAAAACCCAGTGTATTACGCACAATATGCGCATGCACGTATTTCTTCAATTTTACGCTCAGCAAATGAGCAAGGCTTTGCTGCAACAACAGATCATTTAAGCCTGCTAACTGCTGAAAAAGAAATCGATTTACTGAAAAAAGTGGGCGACTTCCCGAAAATGGTTGCAGATGCTGCGAAGCACCGTACACCACACCGAATCGCCAACTATATTCAAGAAACAGCAGCTGCATTCCACAGCTTCTATAACGCTGAAAAAGTGTTAGATGCTTCAAATAAAGAGCTAACAGAAGCTCGCTTAGCCCTAATTACTGCTGTGCGTACAACAATCGCCAACGCACTACGCTTAATCGGCGTTTCAGCACCAGAAAAAATGTAATAATCGTCTTTCCAGCCCCCGGCACGATCATGTGCCGGGGTTTTTTGTTTTAGGTAGCAAGAGCGGTTGAGGCGACGGAAAGAATGGCGGGGCGACAGTAAGAGTGGCCGGGGTGAGGGAAAGATTCCGGGGAGGTGGAAAGAATAGCCGAAGTGACGGAAAGAATCGCCGAAGCGACGGAAGGAGTAACCGTGGCGACGGAAAGAATAGGCGAAGTGACGGAAAGAACCTGCAGGGCGACGGAAAGAATCCGAAGCGACGGAAAGAATCGCCGAAGCGACGGAAGGAGTAACCGGGGTGACGGAAAGAATAGGCGAAGTGACGGAAAGAACCTGTAGGGCGACGGAAAGAATAGGCGAAGTGACGGAAAGAACCTGCAGGGCGACGGAAAGAATCCGAAGCGACGGAAAGAATCCGAAGCGACGGAAAGAATCCGAAGCGACGGAAAGAATCGCCGAAGAGACGGAAAGAATCGCCGTGGCGACGGAAAGAATCCAAAGCGACGGAAAGAACAGCCGAGGCGACGGAAAGAACCGGCAGAGTGACGGATAGAATCCCAAAAAATGTGGATAGAACCATCAAAAACGTGGATGGAACCCCCAATATCGTGGATAGAACCATCAAAATGCCAGATAATATCTCCGAAATAATCAGATTCATCTCTCTAAAACTATAATTTTCTGTAAAATTCATATATCTTGTTGAAGTTTACGTTAGCGTCAATGATATACTGATGAAAAATGGAAAGGGGAGATGGTGTTGAAGACGATTCAAGAAGTGGCTAAGCAGTTTAAGGTTTCAACACGGACAATTCGCTATTATGAGGAGCTGGGGCTGCTTCATCCTAATCGATCATCTACTAATCAACGAACCTTTTCAAAAAAAGAATTAGCGAAGCTTAAGCTTATTTTCCGAGGGAAGCGGTACGGTTTTTCACTTGAGGAGATTAAGGAGATGGTGTTGCTGTTTGATTATGATCGCACAGGTATTCAGCAGTTGGAGCGTACGGTCGAATATGGGGATCAAAAAATTGAAGAGATTGATGGCAAAATTGCAGAGCTTGTACAGATGAAAAAAGAGATACAGCAATTACAAGGCATATTTACAGAAAAATTAGCGACTTTAAAGGGAGAGATGCTTGATGAATAGTTCGAATTTGTTAGCACGTAATGCGCGAAAGTACCCTATGAGTGAAGCGGTTGTTTGTCAGGGCAGACGAGTAACTTATCGTGATTTAGATGAGCAAGTGACACGTTTTAGTCATGCTTTAGTAGAGCAGGGTGTGCGGCAAGGCGATAAAGTAATCATTTTTATGCCTAATGTTGTAGAGTTTGTTGTTAGCTATTTTGCTATTCAGCGCATCGGGGCTATTGTCGTTCCAGTAAATGCGAAATTTACGTTGCAGGAGGTCGAGTATGTAGCGCAGCATGCTGATGCTAAAGCTATTCTAGTACATGAAGCAATTTTTGCAGCGGTCGAAAATATCACGGTAATTCCTTTGAAAATCAAAACAGGCCAAGAGAAGGCTGGTTGGTTAAACTATGAAACACTTATTCAACAAGCGAGCATTCAAACAATTGATTGCCAGTTGAATGAAGATGATGTTTCAACGATTTTATATACGTCGGGTACAACGGGAAAACCAAAAGGTGTGTTGTTTAGCTATCGCAATATTTTATCTGTAGCGCAAATGATTGCAGTGGAAATGGAAGTAAAGCCAGAAAGCCGGATTCTTCTTATGATGCCGTTAACGCATTCAGCTCCATTACATTTATTTTTAATGGCAGGGGTACTTGTAGGATCAACAAACGTGTTAACACCAACGTTTACACCTGATTTATTTATTGATTCAATTGAGCAGGAGCGGACAACGCATTTCTTTGGAGCACCTGTTGCATATTTGTTAACTGCCCAACTGCCAAGATTGCAAACAGCTGATTTATCATCTATGAAATGGTGGGCATATGGTGGCGCACCGTTATCACAAAGTGAAGTCCGTCATTTACAAAAAGCTTTCAGAACAGAAAATTTAACTTGTGTCTATGGCTTAACAGAGGCTGGGCCAAACGGTTCAATATTGCTTGGTGAAGAGCATGCAACGAAGGCGGGGAGCGTTGGGCGACGTGCACCTCTTGGAGCAGAGCTGCGTATTATCAACGACAATGGAGAAGATGTCAGTGTTGGTGAAGTAGGAGAAATTGTGTTATTCGGTGAGAGCAATATGCTGGGCTATTACAAGGATGATATCGCAACAAAGGCTGCATTTATAGATGGCTGGTTAAAAACAGGGGACTTAGCTCGCTTAGATGAGGACGGCTATATTTGGATTGTCGATCGTAAAAAGGATGTCATTTTTTCAGGCGGTGTGAATATTTATCCGAAAGAAATTGAAGATCGTATGTTGAGCTATGAGGGAATATTTGAAGTTGCTGTAATAGGTGTACCGCATCCGGAATGGGGAGAAACGGTGAAGGCTGTTTATGCTGCTAAAACAGAAATTGACGAGAACGAACTTAAAGCTTATTTGGAGGAGCATCTTGCTAAATATAAAATTCCACGCATGTTTGAACGTGTGGAAGCGCTACCACGGAATGCGTCGGGCAAAATACTAAAACAAACTTTGAAGGGACAAGAGGTGAGATAGCATGAAGGTTTTACAGCAGGAAGAAATGAAAACAACAAACTTTTTTACAGAGAATGATACACTTCAAAACGTTTTAGAAATGATGCTAGATAAAGAGTTTGCGGAATATGCAACACGTGAGCTAACAGATTTCGGTGAGCTTTGTGCCGGAGATATTGATGTGAGAGCCAAACATACGGATAGAGAGGGTGAACCTCGATTACAAAGGTATAATGCCTATGGTGAAGAAGTGTCAGAGGTTTGGGTCAATGACGGCTATAAAAAAACAATTGAGGAGACGTACAATACAGGCATTGTTGGTTACGTGCATAAGGATATTCCGCAATTAGGTAGAAAGGGCAACTATGTGTATAGCTTTGCTCAAGGCTATATACTATCACATGCTGAGCCAGGCTTTTACTGTCCAGTTACGTTAACGATGGCAACTGCTTATCTGCTTGATCATTATGCGAGTGATGAAGTGAAGCAGCGCTTTTTACCACATGTTTGTGCAACGGGAGATACAGAGCTTTATGAGGGGGCTACATTTTTAACGGAGCGTCAAGGTGGCTCTGATGTCGGAGCGAATGTTTTAGAGGCAAAGCAGGACGGCAAGCAGTATCGTTTATATGGCGAGAAATATTTTGCGTCTAACGCAGGAATGTGTGGAGTAGCCATGGTATTGGCACGCATAGAAGGGGCTCAGGCAGGTTCAAAAGGTTTAACATTATTTGCAGTTCCATGGCGCAATGAGGATGGTACAGTTAATAATCTGCGCATTCGACGCTTAAAGGATAAACTTGGCGTTAGAGCCGTACCTTCCGGTGAGGTAGAATTTGATGGAGCATTAGCTTATGTTGTCGGTGACCTAAATAAAGGAATCTACTATATGTTGGAGGCGCTAAATTTATCAAGAATTTGCAATGCGGTTGCTTCTATCGGCATTATGCGCCGCGGCTATTTAGAGGCGAAGCACTATGTGACGAATCGCCATGCATTTGGTAAACCTTTAACGCAATACCCTATGATTCAGGATACACTAGGGAAATTCGCTGCCAAGCTTCATGTAGAAGTTGCAACGGTTTTTGATCTTATTCAGCTGTACGATAAAGTAACTAGTGGGCAGGGGAATAAAGAGGACATTATTTTGAACCGCTTGTATATTGCGATCATGAAAAAAGAAACGGCAGAGCAAGCTGTTCATTATGCGAGTGAAGCAATTGAATTACATGGCGGAAACGGCTATATTGAAGATTTTGTTACACCACGGTTATTAAGAGATGCACAGGTCCTTACTGTGTGGGAGGGGACTGCGAATATTTTAGCATTAGAGCTCATTCGCTTAGTTGATAAGTTTCATGTGCATGAAATGTTTGTTCGTGTCATGGAAGAACGTCTTGAAAAACTAGCTGACAATTCATTAGTGGAAATTGTAGTAGGGCAATTAGCAAAACTAAATTCAACTTTGCAAACATTTAGCCATTTAGATGATGCAACAAAAACGTTTGAGGCAAAAAAGGTCGCGGAGCAAATGGCACATTTATATGAAAGTGTTGTAGCAGTTGAATGGGCACAAAGATTCGGCGGCAAATATGAGAAGCTAGCAGATATTTATTTAGAGAGCACATGGGCATTACGAGAAATGGGTGCACCAATGAAAACGGTACAGTATTTTTCAGACATAGTTTAACTTTTTTCAGCGGGTGTCCAAACAAAATAGAGGAACCCAGTCTAAAAATGCCACGTCCTGTCGCAGCAATTTATCTGTGCGATCAGGCATAATTGATTTGATGAAGAGTCGTCTCGAATGGAGGCGACTTCTTTGATTTTCATGTATAATACAATCAACTGAATATTATAAAGGTTCTTTACTTAAGTAAAGTGAAAAGGGAAATCGGTGTAATTCCGATGCGGTCCCGCCACTGTAAGTGTGAGTTTTTTCAATCTGCGCCACTGAAAATTTCGGGAAGGCTTGAAAAAGTGTATGAAGCATGAGCCAGGAGACCTGCCTTTATAGAAAACACGTTGTAGCCTACGAGGATAGGATGGTGGATTTTGTATATGTATATTGTGCAAATTTGACCCCCTCATTTTTTTATGATGAGGGGTATTTGTTTTGTAAGCTGAATATCGATAAATTTGAAAAAGTGGGCGATAAATCCACAATGTTAGGTGATAAACTCAAAAAGTTGGTCGATAACCCATAACGTTGAGAGATAAACCTAATGTTGCGCGACAATTCCACACCTTAAACGATAAAAACCTAAAATGTATCGATCAATCAGAAAAACAAGTCGTTAAATACTTTATGCACAGATAGACTAAGGGGGATTCACATGAAGAAATTTTGGAAAATAGGATTATCAGCATTTTTAGCTGTTGGCTTGCTTGCAGCATGCAACACAAAAGAGGAGACAAATGACAAGCCGTCATCTGTTGAGCAGCAAGAGACATCTAAAGTAGATCAAGCAACATTTCCAATGACGATAACGGATGCTATTGGCAAAGATATTACGCTAGAAGCACCTCCTGAAAAAATAGTTTCTCTTATTCCAAGTAACACTGAAATTTTATTTGATCTTGGCTTAAATGATGAAATAGTGGGTGTATCAGATAATGACGATTATCCAGCAGAGGCTACTAAAAAAGATAAGGTTGGCGGTACAGATTATAATATTGAACAAATTATTGCGTTAACGCCAGATATCGTTTTTGCACATGCATCGGGTATGAGTTATTCAAAAGGAGCAATTGAGCAGCTTGAGGCTGTAGGTGTGAAAGTATTTGTTGTAGCGGATGCCAAAAACTTTAATGAAACTTACACAACGATTGAACAGCTTGGTCGTGCAACGGGAAAGCTAGAAGAGGCTAAAAAAATAGTCGCAAAAATGAAGGCAAAAGTTGAAGAAGTTGAAACAAAACTTGAGGGTGTTGAGCCAAAGAAAGTTTTTGTAGAATCGTCTGATGAGCCACAGATTTATACAGCTGGTAAAGGTACATTTATGAATGAAATGCTAGAAATGATTCATGCCGAAAATGTGGCAGCAGATGTAAATGGCTGGTATCCGATTGATGCTGAGCAAATTATCGCGAAAAATCCAGATGTCATTGTTGTGGCATATAATTATGTACCGAATATTTTAACGAAAATTCCACAACGTCCAGGCTTTGAGACAATTACTGCCGTAAAAAATAAAGCTATTGTACAAGTGGATGAAAGTACGACAAGTCGTCAAGGTCCGCGATTAGCAGATGGTCTTGAGGAGATAGCAAAGGCTGTTTATCCAGAGGCGTTTAAATGAGTAAAACAATTGTAGCCTATGTAACAGCAATTACGCTTTTAATCATTAGCATCTGGTGTGGTGTAGCGATAGGCTCAGTTCATATTCCGTTAGAAGTATTGTGGAATAAGGCGGCCGATGAAACGGCTGCCAATATTTTATGGAAGATTCGTTTACCACGAGTGATGCTAGCAGGTCTTGTTGGGGCATCACTTGCTATTGCAGGGGCGGCTTTTCAAGGCCTATTAAAAAATCCTTTAGCTGATCCTTATACGTTAGGTGTTTCCTCTGGTGCATCAGTGGGCGCAGTGATGACGATTTTCTTCAGTGTCTCACTACCAGTGATTGGTAATTTCACATTGCCAACCTTTAGTATGATAGGTGCCATATTAACAATGTTTGCTGTTATGGGCTTTGCTAGAATAGTAGACCGTTCACTAAAAATGGAAACTCTTATTTTAACAGGGGTTATATTTAGTTCATTTTTAGGTTCCTTGATTTCATTAATGATTGCATTATCTGGTGAGGAGCTAAGACAAGTGATCGGATGGTTGCTCGGTTCAGTATCGATGCGTGGTTGGCCTTACGTTCAGATGATCATTCCGTTTGTCATTATTGGCTCCATTATGCTTTGGACACAAAGACGTGAGTTAAATGTTCTGTTATATGGTGAAGAACGTGCGAAGCATTTAGGTGTCAATGTTAAGCGTAGTAAATATATTATTTTAGTAGGTGGATCCATGTTGACAGGAGCGGCGGTAGCTGTTTCTGGAACGATTGGCTTTGTTGGTTTAGTTGTTCCTCATATGACGAGAATGGTTTGGGGTTCAGATCATCGTCATTTATTGCCATTATCATTTTTAAATGGGGCAACTTTGCTAATTATTTGTGATTTAATAGCAAGAACAATTATTATGCCAAGAGAGCTGCCGATTGGTGTCATTACTGCATTTATTGGGGCGCCCGTTTTTTCCTATATTTTTTATAAACAACGTAGAGGCAAGGGGGTACGGGCATGATTGTTGTTGAACATCTTTCCGGTGGTTATGAAGACGTACCGATCGTCCACGATATAAGTTTTTCCGTTGAAAAAGGTAAAATACTAGGAATTTTAGGGCCGAATGGTAGTGGGAAATCCACACTGTTAAAAGTAATAAGTGGCATACTACCAGCAACTGCAGGCACTGTATTAGTAGATGGTAAAAACAGTAGCTCTTACACTGCTCGTGCATTAGCAAAGAAGATGGCAGTACTGCCACAATTACATGCTAATGCCTTCTCAAACAGTGTAAGGGAGGCTGTATCGCTTGGACGTTATCCACATCAAACAGGCTTCTTTTCAAGTTGGTCTGATCGTGATGAACAAGCAGTGCAACATGCAATGCTGCAAACAGGTGTAAAACGCTATGAACAGACACCGATGGAATTTTTGTCGGGCGGTGAACAGCAAAGGGTTTTTGTCGCCCAAGCTCTTGCACAAACAGCGGAAATATTGCTGCTAGATGAGCCGACCAACCACCTAGATATTGCGCATCAACGTCAAATTTTAGATATGGTACGAAAGGAAGCAATAGAATGTGGTTTGACCGTTATTATGGTACTGCATGATATGAATTTAGCTTCTCTTTACTGTGATGAATTATTACTAATGGAGGAGGGACGGATGCGGGCATTTGGGGCGCCACATGAAGTATTAGTCGCTTCGCAGATCGAAGATGTTTATCATGCTCGAGTGGCAACTTATGCACATCCAGAAATTCCAAAGCCTCAAATTACAATGATGCCAGCCTCTGTTGAACATCAGCAACGTGCTGTCATTAAAAAAGAAAATTTCACTGTTACAGATCATTACATTCAGCTTCAATCAGAGTTTCCTTTAAAAACGGTATCCTCAGCTGTCCATAATCCGGGTATCGGTTGGTATGATTGTCTGTTAAACCGCTCTGTACCAATGGATTATGTGATTAATGATGTAAAGAGAGAGGTCGCAGAATTTTTACAAAAGGAGCACTTTTCATCTACAAGTACAGTTGTCATGTTAACAGCTGTCCCAACAAATCTTGTAGCTATTAATGAATTTCAGGCAGCCTTTGGTAGCGTTCTTGTAGCTGTAACGGCTGGAGTTGGTAATGCTGTTGATGTATCTCGTGCGCATGAAAGACAAGATGAACCATATATTGGTACTATAAATACGTGGGTCATCGTGAATGGCTGTTTATCAGAAGAAGCGTTTTTCCAAGCAATGATGACAGCTAATGAGGCGAAAACAAAGGCATTGCAATCAGAAAATATTCGTGATGAGCTTAGTGGTACGATAGCGACAGGTACTGCTACAGATAGTTTATTGATTGCAGCGACACAAAAAGGGGAAGAAATGCTGTACGGCGGTCCTATTACTAATGTAGGTAAGATCATCGGTAAAGGTGTTTTTGAAACGACTGTACAGGCAATAAAAAATTATCTTCATTCAGCAGATACACCTGCTGAATGAAGATAATGCCGCCGGCGGATGTCACGGATTTTCAAGGGAATGAATTGTGCGGACACAATTCAAAATCCGGACGCGCTGTTTATCTGTGCGAAAGCGTAGTGCTAACGTAGCGACAGCAACATGGTTTTATCTGTGCGAAAGCGTAGTGCTAACGTAGCGACAGCAACAACAATTACGCCAAGGCGAAATTAATAAAAAACAATTCTAGGAGATGAGAGAAATGAAGCTTTACACGAAAACAGGCGATACAGGAAAAACAAGTCTTATCGGTGGACGCGTTGACAAAGATAGCTTACGAGTAGAGACATATGGGGCCATCGATGAATTAAATTCTTTTATTGGCAAGGCTATTAGTGAACTTGATCGTGAGCTATTCAAGGATATTCTAATTGATTTAGAAACGATCCAGCATGAGCTTTTTGATGCAGGCGGTGACCTTGCTAATGTTATGAAGGAGCGTCATTATAAGCTTACAGAGCAGCCGATTGAAGTGTTGGAAACGCGTATTGATGCATTGTCAGATGAAGCACCAGAGTTACAACGTTTTATTCTACCAGGCGGTGCACCAGCTGCTGCAACTTTACACATTGCTCGCACAGTAGCACGTCGAGCAGAGCGTCAAATGGTAACGCTTATGAAGGAAATCGAAGATGTACCGACAATTGTACAAAAATATTTAAACCGTCTATCTGACTATTTATTTGCGGTTGCACGTGTTGTGAATTTCCGATTAAATGTTGCAGATATTGAATATATTCGAAGCGGGAATGTCTTTAAAAAATAGTCTGTAATTTTTCGTCAATTAGTAAATGTTCATTTTTAGCTAAAGAAATGTAGCAGCAACAAATGTTTTTTATAGAGAATTAATTTATGGACAGATGGCGCATTGTTGTTTCAAAAATTACGGATGATATTTGATATAGGTTGATTGGAGTGGAGGTTGGGCGACTCCTAGGGGATCAGCGTCACAGATGCGACCCTGGCGCGAGCAGCGCGAGTGAAGCGGCTCATCGGACGCCCCCAGGAAAGCGCCCAACCGGAACGGAAATCAATCCCACATTATTGTGAGAATCAGTATAATAAAGAATGAAAAAAATGGTCACTTTGAAAAATTCAGGGTGGCTTTTTTTCTTGTAAAATGTAAGAATATAAAATTATCAGAAATATTTCTGTTTTATGTTGACTGAATGCTCACTCATTTATTAGAATAGGAATATAATGATTGAACTAGAAAATTTACTACAAAGAGAGAAACTTACGACAAACTAAAGGGGGGACCAACCATGAGTCCATTAGTAATTGCAAACATTGTTCTAACAGTCGTGGTTGTGCTTTATGCAGTAGGGTTATTTTTCTATCTGTTAAAAACACGCTATAAGTTTGTGCAATTGGGGAAAAAGGTTGAGTTTGATGAAAGTGTTCAAGAACGAATTCGTTATCTTATGGTTAATGTACTTGGCCAAAATAAGCTTTTAAAAGATCCGAAGAGTGGTTTAATTCACGTTATGTTCTTCTATGGTTTTTTGATGGTGCAGCTAGGTGCCATTGATTTAATTTGGAAGGGGTTAGCACCTGGATCACATTTGCCGCTTGGCATTTTCTATAGTGTGTTTACATTTTTCCAAGAGCTTGTAGTATTAATGATTTTAGTGGCGGTTGTGTGGGCATTTTACCGTCGTTATGTAGAAAAGCTAGTACGTCTAAAACGAGGCTGGAAAAATGGGCTTGTTTTAATATTCATTGGCGGGTTAATGGTATCCACTTTGCTTGCAAATGGTATGGGACTAATTTGGCATGATGAAGGATTAACTTATACAGAGCCAGTTGCTTCTGGCATTGCTGCTATTTTTAGCTTCTTACCAGCATCAGCAGCGGTAGTTGTTTTCTATGTAATGTGGTGGGCGCATTTATTAATTCTATTAACATTCTTAGTGTATGTACCACAATCGAAGCACTTCCACTTAATTGTGAGTCCAATCAATGTGTACATGAACCGTTTAGATCGTACAGGTACTTTAACACCAATCGATTTCGAAGCATTAGAAAATGCTGAAGATGAAGAGGATATTCCGGCAATTGGTGTTGGACGTATTCAGGACTTCACACAGAAACAAATGCTAGATTTATATTCTTGTGTAGAGTGCGGACGCTGTACAAATATGTGTCCAGCGTCAGGGACAGGGAAAATGCTATCACCGATGGATTTAATCGTGAAGCTACGTGATCATTTAACATTTACAGGTGCTGTTGAGACAAAGCAAAAGCCTTGGGTACCTTATCAATTCTTTGCTAAAACAAAGGGGAATCAGTTAGCGATGGCAGCTGGTGCTGAGGGGGCAGTTATTGAAGATATCTATAGCCCTTCTTTAATCGGCGAAGTCATTACAGAAGAAGAGATTTGGGCATGTACAACTTGCCGTAACTGTGAAGATCAATGTCCTGTTATGAATGAGCATGTCGATAAAATTATTGATTTACGTCGTTACTTAACAATGACTGAAGGAAAAGTAAACCCTGATGCACAACGCGCGATGACAAATATCGAACGTCAAGGCAATCCTTGGGGCTTAAACCGTAAAGAAAAAGAAAATTGGCGTGACCTAGATCCAACAATTCATATTCCAACAGTGAAAGAGCTGAAAAAATCAGGCGAAGAAATGGAATATTTATTCTGGGTAGGTTCAATGGGGGCGTTTGATAACCGCTCACAAAAAATTGCCTTAGCATTCTGTCGTCTATTAAACGAGGCGGGCGTGAAGTTTGCGATTTTAGGAAATAAAGAGAAAAACTCTGGGGACACTCCTCGTCGTTTAGGAAATGAGTTTTTATTCCAAGAGCTGGCGACAGCGAATATTGATGAATTTGAGAAAAATGACGTGAAGAAAATCGTTACGATTGACCCTCATGCTTACAATATCTTTAAAAATGAATACCAAGACTTTGGCTGGAAGGGTGAGGTCTACCACCATACTGAACTATTGAATCAATTGATTGATGAAAATCGTCTAGCGTTAAATTACGAAGTTCATGAAACGATTGTGTTCCACGATTCTTGTTATTTAGGTCGTTATAACGATGTTTATGATGCACCACGTGAAATTTTACGAGGTATTCCAGGTATTAAGCTTGTGGAAATGGAGCGTAATCGTGAGGAAGCAATGTGCTGTGGCGCAGGCGGCGGCTTAATGTGGATGGAAGAGCATGTCGGCAACCGAATTAACGTAGCAAGAACTGAGCAAGCTTTAGCAACGAATGCTTCAGTTATTTCTTCTGGATGTCCTTACTGCTTAACGATGCTTGAAGATGGTACAAAAGCAAAAGAGGTTGAGGATACAATCGGTACATTCGATGTTGCAGAACTATTGGAGCGTTCAGTATTTGGTGAAAAAGTGAAAGCTGTCGAAGAGTCTGTTGAAGAAGCAGCGGATGTAATGGTTGAAGAAGTAGTAGCTTCTGTGGACAGTGTCGAACGAAACGAGAAAGCAGAGGCTAGCGCAGAAAAATGATGGTTATTGCAGAAATATTTTAGTTATCTGAAAAATATAAATTGCACAATAAATAATTGTTTTGTAGAATAAGATTAAATGGGAATGGGAGTTATCCTTAAAACTCCCATTTTTCATCGATAGAGGTCGAGCGAGCGTTCAGTCAACGTTGGTGCTCTTATACTTCTTCTAGAACGTAAAACAAAAGGGGTGTTTTACTTGAATAGAGCAGTAATTTTAGCAGGAGCAAGAACTGCATTTGGTAAGTTTGGAGGTTCACTAGCAGCATTAAGCGCCAGTGATTTAGGCGCGATCGCCATAAAAGGGGCACTTGAGAAAGCGAATATTTCGCCTGATGAAGTGAATGAAGTAATTTTAGGCTCCGTTTTACAAGGGGGACAGGGCCAAATTCCTTCAAGGCAGGCTGCGATCAAAGCAAGCTTACCAATAGCAGTGAAAACAGAAACGATTAACAAAGTTTGTGCGTCAGGGATGCGTGCTGTAACACTAGCGAATCAGCTAATTCGATTAGGGGACGAAGAAGTAATAATTGCTGGTGGTATGGAATCTATGTCCAATGCACCGTATTATTTACAAAATGGTCGAACAGGCTTACGCATGGGCGATTCAACAATGGTAGATGGCATGCTATATGATGGCTTAACATGTGCTTTCGATAAGACAAGGCCGCATATGGGAAGCTACGGCAATGTAACGGCTAAAGAATATTCTTTAAGCCGTGAGGAACAGGATGCTTGGTCTGTTCGCAGTCATGAACGTGCACTTGCAGCAATTGAGAAAGGTTACTTTGCTGAAGAAATCGTACCTGTGGAAATTCCACAACGTAAGGGAGAGCCGCTTCATGTCGATACGGACGAGGCACCAAGAGCTGGTACATCAATAGAAGTACTTGCAAAACTCAAGCCAGCCTTTGACAAGGATGGAACGATTACAGCAGGTAATGCACCTGGCGTTAACGATGGTGCATGTGCCTTAGTAGTAATGAGTGAGGAACGTGCAGCGCGTGAAGGAAGAGAGCCGCTTGCGGTTATTATCGGCCATGAAGAGCTTGCGATTGAACCAGAGAACTTCCCGCAAACACCAGGGCTTGTCATTAACAAATTACTTAAAAAGACGGGGAAATCATTAGCTGACATTGATTTGATTGAAATCAATGAGGCATTTGCAGCAGTAGCTCTTGTCAGCAAGCAGCTGGCAGATTTAGATGCTGAAAAGGTCAATGTTAACGGTGGTGCAGTTGCGTTAGGTCATCCAATCGGAGCATCTGGAGCACGCATTATTTTAACACTTGCTCATGAATTAAAACGTCGTGGCGGTGGTATCGGAATTGCTGCTATCTGCTCAGGTGGAGGGCAAGGCGATGCGATTATGATTGAAGTACCGAAAACAGGGGGACACGAATGATGGGAATTCAAAAAGTAATGGTTATTGGTGCAGGGCAAATGGGCTCTGGCATTGCACAAGTTTGTGCACAAGCTGGCTATGATGTAAAACTGAACGACATGAAACAAGAATTTTTCGAACGCGGTTTAGGAGTTATTACGAAAAACCTGACACGTGATGTCGAAAAGGGGCGTAAAACTGAGGATGAGAAGACAGCCATTTTAGGTCGTATTAATATGTCACTAGATTTACAGGATGCTAGTGATGTAGATATTATCATCGAGGCAGCCGTGGAAAATATGGAAGTGAAGCAATCCATATTTAAACAAATTGATCAGATTGCACCGGCACATGCCATTTTAGCTACGAATACATCATCTTTACCAATTACGGAAATTGCAGCTGTCACAAATCGTCCAGAGCAAGTGATTGGTATGCACTTTATGAATCCTGTACCTGTTATGAAGCTTGTAGAAATTATTCGAGGGTTAGCTACTAGTGATGAAGTCTACAAAGCAGTTGAAGACATGACAGTAAAACTATCGAAAACACCAGTGGAAGTAAATGACTTCCCAGGTTTTATTTCGAATCGTATTTTATTACCAATGATTAATGAAGCGATCTACGCATTGTATGAAGGTGTAGCATCGAAAGAAGCTATTGACGATGTGATGAAGCTCGGTATGAATCATCCGATGGGTCCGTTAACATTGGCAGACTTTATTGGCCTTGATACATGTCTATCCATCATGGAGATTTTACATGAGGGCTTAGGTGATAGTAAATATAGACCTTGTCCATTGCTTCGTAAATATGTGGCAGCAGGATGGCTAGGTAAAAAATCTGGAAGAGGCTTTTACGTTTATGAATAATCCTATGGGGATGGGACGATTCAAATGAAATAAAATGCTACGGGACAACGTACAGGGGTGACATTATAGATGCATTTACAATTTACAGATGAACAAATAATGATGCGAGATATGGTTCGTAATTTTGCTCAGGATAAAATTGAACCGTGGGTAGAACGTATGGAAGCAGGAGAGTTTCCACGTAAACTCCTTGCGCAAATGGGAGAATTAGGTTTAATGGGGATTACAACGCCTGAGGAATTAGGCGGCTCAGCGATGGATTTCACATCGTACATAATTGCAATCAATGAACTATCAAAGGTTAGCGCAGTAATGGGTGTTATTTTATCCGTGCATACTTCGGTTGGAACAAACCCTATCATTTATTTCGGTAACGATGAACAGAAGAAACGCTATGTTCCAAAGCTTGCCGCGGGTGAATATTTAGGGGCATTTTGTTTAACAGAGCCTAGCGCTGGTTCTGACGCTGGCTCTTTACAATCCAAAGCGGTGCGAGATGGAGATGAATATGTCATCAACGGCTCCAAGGTGTTTATTACAAACGGTGGAGAAGCGGATGTTTATATTGTTTTTGCCTCAACGAATCCTGCTGAAAAAACACGTGGTATTTCAGCATTTATTGTTGAGAAAGGAACACCAGGCTTAATCATAGGTAAAGATGAACATAAAATGGGCCTACACGGCTCACGTACAGTTCAACTAACATTCGACAACTGTCGCATTCCAGCCGCAAACCTTCTTGGGGAGGAAGGGGAAGGCTTTAAAATTGCAATGGCTAATTTAGACGTTGGACGTATTGGAATCGCAGCTCAATCTCTAGGCATTGCCGAAGCGGCGCTAGAGGCAGCTACTGCGTATGCAAAAGAACGTGTCCAATTTGGAAAGCCTATTGCAGCGCAACAAGGAGTAGGCTTCAAGCTTGCTGATATGGCAACTGCCGTAGAGTCAGCAAAATTACTAGTCTTTCGAGCAGCAGATTTACGCACAAAAGGGTTGCCATGCGGAGCCGAGGCCTCGATGGCGAAGCTTTTTGCCTCCCGTACAGCCGTGCAAACAGCGATAGACGCTATACAAATTTTTGGTGGCTATGGCTATACAAAAGACTATCCTGTAGAACGCTATTTCCGAGATGCAAAGGTGACAGAAATATACGAAGGTACAAGCGAAATTCAAAAGCTAGTCATTAGTAAACATTTACTTAAATAAAGTCTGATGTTATGTTGCAAAGCTTGATTTTTCAAGGATGATATCGCTTGCTAAAAGAAAACCTCTATAGAAGTCAGCGATATCAGGCGTATTGATTAGGAAAATATAGGTTTATTATTGGTTGGCTGATAAAAGGGTTTTTTTGTTGATATTTTGCTAATGTACGTCCATTTTTACTGATTGTAGCGTAGGGATACTCGACTCCCGCGGGAAAGCGAGACAGACGAGACCCTGAGGCCAACACGATGTTGGTCACGAAGGCGTTGTCACAGGACGTGACGCACTTAGCCTTCGTTCCGTTAGCGGAGGAAGCGGCTCGACGCTCGCCCGCAGCGGAAATCATAGCCTTTTAAATAATTAGAGGGATAAAAATGGTTAATCAACACACTTGCAACAATATAGTACTAATTAGTCTAACGAAAAAGGGGAAATGGACAATGAACTTTCAATTAACAGAAGAGCATGAGCAATTACGTGAAATGATTCGTGATTTCGCTATTAATGAAGTAGCACCAACGGCAGCTGAACGTGACGAGAACGAAGAGTTTGACCGTGCAATTTTCGATAAAATGGCGGAGTTAGGCTTAACAGGTATTCCGTGGCCTGAAGAATACGGCGGTGCAGGCTTTGATTATCTTGCATATGTCATTGCTGTAGAAGAATTATCACGTGTATGTGCTTCAACAGGGGTAACTTTATCAGCACATACTTCACTTGCGGGTTGGCCGATTTTTAAATTCGGTAATGAAGAACAAAAACAAAAATACCTTCGTCCAATGGCAGAAGGTAAACATATCGGTGCATATGGCTTAACAGAGCCTGGATCAGGTTCGGATGCTGGTGGCATGAAAACATATGCAAAACGTGATGGCGATGATTATATTTTAAACGGCTCGAAAATCTTCATTACGAACGGTGGAGTAGCAGATACATATGTTGTATTTGCAGTAACAGATCCAGAAGCTAAACATGGCACATCTGCTTTTATCGTTGAAGCAGGCTTTGAAGGCTTCTCGGTAGGGAAAAAGGAGAAAAAATTAGGAATTCGTTCATCTCCTACAACTGAAATTATTTTTGATAACTGTCGCGTTCCGAAAGAAAACCTGCTTGGAGCTGAGGGAGAAGGCTTCAAAATTGCGATGACAACACTTGATGGAGGACGTAATGGTATTGCTGCACAAGCTCTAGGGATTGCTCAAGGTGCATTGGATGCAGCTGTTGAATACGGTAAAGAGCGTGTGCAATTTGGTAAGCCGATTACTGCCAACCAAGGTGTATCCTTTAAGCTTGCAGATATGGCTACTCAAATTGAAGCATCTCGACTGCTTACATACCAAGCAGCTTGGTTAGAATCAAATGGTCTACCTTATGGTAAGGCGTCTGCAATGGCAAAATTAATGGCGGGGGATACGGCGATGAGTGTAACGACTGAGGCGGTTCAAGTCTTTGGTGGATATGGCTATACGAAGGATTATCCAGTTGAGCGCTTCATGCGTGATGCAAAAATCACACAAATTTACGAAGGTACACAAGAGATTCAACGACTTGTTATCTCTCGTATGTTGACAAAGTAACGTATGACAGAAAAAGATAAAAGACCCCAAGTACAGTCAACAGTAAAAGATGAAAATCTCATCGCCATTCGTCGAGAACAGATGATTGAGGGAGCCATTAAATTATTTAAAGAAAAAGGGTTTCACCGTGCCACAACGAGAGAAATCGCAAAAGCTGCAGGCTTTAGTATCGGAACATTATATGAATATATTCGTACGAAGGAAGATGTCCTTTACCTTGTATGTGATAGTATTTATCACCATGCGATGGGGCGACTTTCAAGTTTTGAGATTAAGGCAGGAACGATTGAAGAGCTAAAGGAAATGATTCGAGAGTATTTCTTGCAAATTGATAGTTTGGTTGATGAGCTGACAATCATGTACCAGGAAACTAAATCGCTGTCAAAAGAAGCACAACGCTATGTATTTAGTAAAGAGTTTGAAATGGTTGCTACTTTTGAGCGATTACTAAAACGCTGTGTGCAGTCAGGTGAAATAACAATGACAGATAAACAAATTCACTTAGCAGCAAATAATTTAGTCGTTTCTGGACAAAGCTGGGCATTCCGTAAATGGGCGCTCCATCGTCAGCACTCGATTGACGAATTTATTGAAATGCAAATAACATTGTTCATTTCAGGCATAAAGGGGTTCTAATAAGTTCTGTAAAGGGGTTGTCGGTAATTGCATAGAGCGACATTGCAATTACCGATTTTTTATGAGGCTCATCACCAAAGTTGGGGATGATATTTGTTAAAAATGTATGTCATGTAAATTAGTTGATTGAGGTGGAGACTGGACGCCCCCAGGAAGCTCTGCGCGAAAGCGAAGCGTCAGCGGCAAATGTTTTAACTGCGCGAAAACGTAGCGACAGCAACAAAGCGCCCAGTCGGAACGGAAATCAACCACGCTTTATGATGATGAGTCGATAAAGAACAATAAGGGGAGAAAGTGGGGATTTCATATGACAAAGGTAGAAGTATATCGTCCAAAAAATCACGTGCGTTTTGTTACAGCATCAAGTCTATTTGATGGACATGATGCTTCGGTTAACATTATACGACGTATTTTACAATCAAGCGGTGTAGAGGTAATCCATTTAGGACATAACCGCTCCGTGGAAGAAGTCGTAAATGCTGCGATTCAAGAGGATGCGCAAGGTATTGCGGTATCATCTTATCAAGGCGGACATATGGAATACTTTAAATATATGTATGATTTGCTGCGTGAAAAAGGGGCGCCACATATTAAAATTTATGGTGGTGGCGGTGGGGTTATTTTACCGCGTGAAATTAAAGAGCTACATGCTTACGGGATTGCTGGGATTTTCTCACCAGAGGATGGGCGTGTTTTAGGTTTACAAGGAATGATTAATGAGAAAATTAAAGGAACTGATTTCCCGACTGCTATAGGTAGCTATCAAGAAAAGCTGGATGCTCTATCAACAGAAACACCTGAAATTTTAGCAAATTTATTAACTGCGGCAGAGTCGAATGATGATGAAGAAACGACAATGATGCTAGCGGAAGCTCGCAAACGCTCAAAAGGGACGCCTGTATTAGGTATTACGGGAACAGGTGGTGCAGGTAAATCTTCCTTAACAGATGAATTAATTCGTCGTTTCTTGAAAGAGTTTCCGGATAAGCGCGTAGCTATTCTGTCAGTCGATCCGACAAAGCAAAAGACAGGCGGGGCTTTACTTGGTGACCGAATTCGTATGAATGCGATTTTCAATAATCGCGTATATATGCGTAGTTTAGCAACTCGTGGATCTCGTACAGAGCTTACTGCTTCCATTGGAGACGTGCTAGATGTAACGCGTGTAGCGGGCTATGATTTAATTATTGTTGAAACAAGTGGTATTGGTCAGGGTGACGCGGAAATTACGAAATACACTGATCTATCTATGTATGTAATGACAAGTGAATTTGGTGCGCCTACACAGCTTGAGAAAATTGACATGATTGATTTTGCGGATGTGATTGCCATCAATAAATTTGAACGCAAAGGCTCTGAGGATGCACTACGTCAAGTGCAGAAGCAATATCAGCGTTCACGAGAGCTTTGGGATGAATCACTTGATAATATGCCTGTGTACGGTACGATTGCCAGTCAATTTAATGATAAAGGAACGAATGCTTTATTTGCTGCATTAGTAAATATCATTAATACGAAGACAGGTAGTCATTGGGAGACGGGCTATGAGCAATTTGCGAAAACGCAAAAGCAAGATGTGATTATTCCAAACGACCGTCGCTATTATTTACGAGAACTCACGGACACTGTGCGTGGCTATCATAAAAAATCAGAGCAACAGGTGGAATTTGCTCGCCGTCTATTCCAATTAGAGGGATCTATTGAAACGATTAAGGAAAAGGCGCCAAATGATGCACTAATCGCATCTCTTACTTCTTTAGCGGAAGGTGTTAGAGATGAATTAATGGCTGAATCTAAACGTATTTTAGATAATTGGCATGCTTTAAAAGAAGCGTATGCTGGAGATGAATTAGTAACGAAAGTTCGAGATAAGGAAATTCGAACAATTTTAAAAACAACGAGTTTATCTGGTACGAAAATTCCTAAAGTAGCCTTACCGAAATTCGTAGACTATGGTGAAATTTTACGCTGGGTTTATAAAGAAAATGTACCTGGTGAATTCCCATATACAGCGGGAGTATTCCAATTTAAACGTGAAGGGGAAGATCCGAAGCGACAATTTGCTGGTGAAGGAACGCCTGAGCGTACAAATAAACGATTCCATTATTTATCGAAAGATGATGATGCAAAACGTTTATCAACTGCATTCGATTCTGTAACGTTATATGGTGAAGACCCAGATTACCGTCCTGATATTTATGGGAAGGTTGGAGAGTCGGGCGTTTCCATTTGTACGTTAGAAGATATGAAAAAACTGTATGCAGGCTTTGATTTATGTGCACCATCAACTTCTGTATCGATGACAATTAACGGTCCAGCACCGGTTATTTTGGCAATGTTCATGAATACGGCTATTGATCAGCAAGTGAAACTACGTGAGAAAGAACTGGATCGACCTTTAACAGTTGAAGAATTTACGGAGACACGCGAGAAAACATTACAGGTTGTACGCGGAACCGTGCAAGCAGATATTTTAAAGGAAGATCAAGGGCAAAATACATGTATATTCTCAACAGAGTTTGCGTTACGTATGATGGGAGATATTCAGCAATACTTTATCGATCATAAAGTTCGAAATTATTACTCCGTATCAATTTCTGGTTACCATATTGCCGAAGCTGGTGCGAACCCAATTTCACAGTTGGCCTTTACATTAGCAAATGGCTTTACGTATGTAGAATATTATTTAAGTCGAGGAATGAATATTGACGACTTTGCGCCAAATCTATCATTCTTCTTCTCTAATGGACTTGATCCAGAGTACACAGTTATTGGACGCGTAGCTCGCCGTATTTGGGCAATTGTTATGCGTGATAAGTACGGTGCCAATGAAAGAGCGCAAAAATTAAAATATCATATTCAAACATCTGGACGTAGTTTGCATGCACAGGAAATTGACTTTAATGATATCCGCACAACGTTACAAGCGTTAATGGCATTACAGGATAACTGTAATTCATTGCATACGAATGCATATGATGAGGCTATTACAACCCCTACGGAAGAATCTGTACGTCGTGCGATGGCCATTCAAATGATTATTACGAAGGAACATGGCTTAGCGAAAAACGAAAATCCATTACAAGGAGCATTTATCGTAGAAGAGTTAACAGATCTTGTAGAAGAAGCGGTACTAGAAGAGTTTGATCGTATCAATGATCGTGGTGGCGTACTAGGTGCAATGGAAACACAATATCAACGTGGTAAGATTCAAGAGGAATCTATGCACTACGAGATGCTTAAGCATTCAGGTGAGTTACCAATCATTGGTGTAAACACATACTTAAATCCGAATCCGCCTTCTGAAGATGAAATTAACAATATGGAAATTGCGCGTGCATCGACGGAAGAAAAAGAGACGCAAATTCGTAATTTACAAGCCTTCTGGAAGCAACATGAAGGCGAGAACGCAGCGGCACTTGATCGATTACAACAAGTAGCTGTAAACAACGGTAATATTTTCGCGGAGCTTATGGAAACCGTAAAAGTCGCTAGCTTAGGGCAAATCACGAATGCTTTATACGAGGTAGGCGGACAATATCGCCGTAATATGTAATGATCGTTAACCTTTATTCTATTTTCTACAAAATGTGTGTATAGTTTTAAGTGCCTAGTCTTAGGATTAGGCACTTCTTTTTATTTCCGTTATAATAGAAATGTAAAAAAAAGGGGAGACGCAATAGATGATGAAATCGGCTATTAACTACATCATTATTTTAGCTTTGGTGGTAGGAGTTATTTTCCTGTATGATAAGCAAATTGGCGCTGTTCCTTTACTATTATTATCTGTCTATTTGTTTTACTTGGGGATAAAAAAGATGCGTGATATAAAAAACAGTAATTGAAGCTAGCAATGAGGATAATACTTTGTATATAATGGGTATTATGCTTATGATGGGAAGTTACTTTTGTGCGGCCTTTTTTTGCTGCGCTCCGAAAATAAAGCTATATAAATTTTAAAACGTCCAATGTGATGAGAGAAAGGAAGTGCACGAATGAATTTTCGTGAAATGACAAAAGAACAATTAGCGGAAGAATCGTTAATTAACTTAGCTTATGCAATTTTAAATGAAAAACGTGCCTCAGTGTCTTATAATGACTTATTAACAATTATGCAAGAGCTTGTTGGCTATAGTGATGAGGAAATAAAAGCTCGCCTACTACAATTTTACACAGATTTAAATGTAGATGGCCGCTTCTTATTTAATCAAGAAACAGGCTGGGGCTTACGTGAATGGTATAAAGTTGAACAGATTGAAGAAGAAACAGCTCCATCTGTTAAAACACATAAGAAAAAATCTAAAGCAGCCCTTGATGATGAAGAAGATTTAGAAGAAGATTTAGAAGAAGATATTGACTTTGATGAAGATTATGAAGAATTCGTTGAAGAAGATCTAGATGAAGAAGAAGAAGAAGAAGCTGATGATAAAGAAGATATCGATTTTGATGAAGAAGATTTAGAAGAGATTGATGAAGAAATCGATGAGGACTTTATCGATGAAGATGAAGATGAATTTGAAGAAGAGGAAGAAGTCTAAGATAATTACTCTTTGAAATTTTCTTTCTTTTATCCTTGTAGTAAAAAATCTTGACTTCTATCACGGTTACGTTTAATCTTTTACTTGGGCTCCTTATTAAAGGAGAAAGACCGTGTATGTAATACGCTTCCCCTGCAAACCTATGCAGGAGGAGCGTTTTTTTATTTTTTTAACTGTATTCAATCAAGTTCTCCCATGTTTATAACTACGGAATGAATAGTAAGGCACTAAATTATTCATGATGTATAGTAAGCGGTGATTGAATATATGTTAAAACTTTTTAAAAGGAAAGTAGAAAAGAGATAGAAACAAGTGACGGCTTCGAATCGCCTACAATGTTGTAGGCATTCTCGGCTTTTCTTATTTTAGGGATGAGAAATATTTATTTTCTTAACCTGTCGAAACATTTGCTTCAATGCTTAGCACCAGCATGTGGCGTGAATGCACTTTTCTTACTAGCAATTTCTAGAACAACATAAGGAGGAATTTTTTCATGACAAAGTATATTTTTGTAACAGGTGGGGTTGTGTCTTCACTTGGAAAAGGGATTGTAGCGGCATCTCTAGGTCGTTTATTAAAAAATCGCGGATTAGAAGTGACGATTCAAAAATTTGACCCATATATCAATATTGACCCAGGTACAATGAGTCCTTATCAACATGGTGAGGTTTTCGTAACAGATGATGGCGCAGAAGCTGACTTAGACTTAGGTCACTACGAACGTTTCATTGATATTAACCTAGGAAAACATTCTACAGTAACATCAGGTCGTGTTTATCAGTCTGTATTACAAAAAGAACGTCGTGGCGATTACAACGGTGGAACAGTACAAGTAATTCCTCACATTACAAATGAAATCAAAGATCGTATTCAACGAGCTGGTCGCGAAACTAACGCAGACGTAGTTATTACAGAAGTAGGCGGAACAGTTGGGGATATTGAATCACTACCATTCCTTGAAGCAATTCGCCAAATGAAAACGAACTTAGGCCATAACAACGTAATGTACGTTCATTGTACGCTTATTCCTTACATTAAAGCTGCAGGTGAGCTTAAAACAAAACCAACTCAGCATTCTGTAAAAGAATTACGTTCTTTAGGTATTCAACCAAATATTATCGTTGTACGCACAGAGCAAGAAGTGCCACAAGATATGAAAGAAAAACTAGCTTTATTCTGTGATGTTCAGCCACACGAAATTATTGAATCTCGTGATGCAGAGCATTTATATGAAGTACCTTTAAACCTTCATGCACAAGATATTGATGATATCGTACTTGACCATTTTGGCATTGAAGCACCAGAAGCGGATATGGAAGAATGGCGCGAGCTTGTAGCAAAAGTGAAGAGCTTACCAAATAAACGAAAAGTAGCATTAGTAGGTAAATATGTAGAACTACAAGATGCTTACATTTCTGTTGTAGAGGCATTAAAACATGCAGGCTATGCATTTAATTCTGATATTGAGATTGACTGGATTAACGCAGAGCATGTAGAGGCTGACAATGTTGCAACGCTATTAAAAGGTGCTGACGCTATTTTAGTTCCAGGTGGTTTCGGCGATCGCGGAGTTGAAGGTAAAATTTTAGCGACACAATATGCTCGCGAAAATAATGTACCATTCTTAGGTATTTGCCTAGGTATGCAACTAGCAACAGTAGAATTTGCTCGTAACGTGCTTGGTTTACAAGGAGCGCATTCTACAGAGCTAGATTCACAAACACAATACCCAATTATTGACTTCTTACCAGATCAAAACGACAGTGTAGATATCGGTGGTACATTGCGTTTAGGTTTATATCCATGTAAGTTAAAAGAAGGTTCAAAGGCAAGCCAAGCATATGGTCAAGAGCTTGTTTATGAGCGTCACCGTCATCGTTATGAATTTAACAATGAATATCGTGAAGCGATGGAAGCAGAAGGTCTTGTCTTCTCAGGTACAAGTCCTGACGGTAAATTAGTGGAAATTATCGAGTTACCAGAAAATAATTTCTTCGTAGCATGCCAATTCCACCCAGAATTAGTATCACGTCCAAACCGTCCACAGCCATTGTTCCGTGATTTTATCGGAGCAACATTTAAATAATACAAAAAAAGAGTTGTCTCACGTGCTGAGACAACTCTTTTTTGATAGAAAGAACTTGTTTCTCGATAAAAGTCCAAAATGTTTCGATAAAATGGGATTTTGTTTCGATAAAAGCTCAAATAGTTTCGATAAAGAGCGATTTTGTTTCGATAAATCTTCAAAGTTCATCATCAAGATCAAGCATTTCATCATACGCAATTTTTACAGCTTCATAAACAAAAAGGGCAGCAATAGCATGTGGCACAACTATGCGATTTCCTAAATCATTTGGTAATAAACCACCTCGCATGCGTGTTGAAATATACGTATACGCTAAATCTGCTAGTGGATTTTCGGCATTAGCTACTTCGCTAGAAACGGCTGCAAATGGAATAAACTGATTATTTAATTGCTGTGCTAATGCTAATGCATCCTCATCGTGTGCGCTACGTGTAAAAATGCATACACGATCCGCTTCTGTGATTACGGTATCTTTTGTCCAAGGGACTAACTTCGTAAAACGTTCCACAGCTTGAAATGCATTTAATTCGACAACTTGCATTTCGCCAAAGCATGCGAAATATACATTACCTTCACTAATACCCGCTTGCGCAAGCAATCGCGCTGTTTCTTCAATTGATTCCTCTTCATATTGTGTTATTCTTTGTAATAATCCACTTAGTTGTGTTGTTAATATTTTTGACATGGTCCCACCTCAATCAATATTATAGGTTTGAAAAGAGCATAAAGCAAAAGTAGATAATTTATAATAATAGAAGGTATTAATAGGTTAAAGGAGAATATTACATAATAGAGAGAATTTTACGTAAAAATAATAACTAAAAAAGGGCGGAATGAAATGTGAAACGAGTACTAATTGTCGATGATCAACCAGGAATTCGTTTACTTTTAAATGAAGTGTTGAAAAAAGAAGGTTACAGTACATATTTAGCTGCAAATGGTATGGAAGCACTGAAGTATGCTGAGGAGGAGGAAATAGATTGTGTCCTGCTAGACATGAAAATCCCAGGAATGGATGGCATAGAAATTTTAAGGCACTTAAAAGAGCGATGGCCACAACTTCCGGTTTTCATGATGACAGCATATGGTGAATTGGACGTTGTACAGGAGGCATTAGATTTAGGAGCTATTCGATATTTTACTAAGCCTTTTGATATTTTTGAAGTGCGTGACGAGGTTAATAAAATAGTAAACGTTTAGATGAACAGGCAGTGGTCAACACCGCCTGTTTTTCTTGGTTATTATAGAGGTTTTCTACCATTTTACTATCATTTCGCTTCCGCAATAAATGACTCTCATCATAACGTAGGGTTGATTTCCGTTCCGACTGGGCGCTTTCCATTTCTGCAGTGCAATCGTAGCGACAAAAATCTCTAATGAGTTGCAGTTTTGAGATTTATCGAAAACTTTTGATTATTAATCGACCAATTTTATCGATTTATCACCCAACTTTTTTAATTTATCGATCAATTTTCTAAAAATACCGACATCTACCTTCATGCAACACTATCTAATCGCACTGGAGCTTTGGACCTTCGTCGCGTTGCACTGCACTACGGTTGGCACTGCCGCTCCGTTGCACTCCGCTTTCGTGCAGAAAAAAACAGCCCCCGCTTTTCAGGGGCTGTTATTTTTGCTATGATTAAATAGCATATTTATGTAGAAATAATAGTCCTAAGAGGAGGATTTTTAGTATGGCATTAGTATCTATGAAAGAGATGTTAATTAAAGCAAAAGCAGAAGGTTATGCGGTTGGTCAGTTCAACATCAACAACCTTGAGTGGACTCAAGCAATTTTACAAGCAGCTGAAGAGGAAAAATCTCCAGTTATTCTAGGCGTTTCTGAAGGTGCAGGAAAATATATGGGCGGATTTATTTCCGTTGTACACATGGTAAAAGGTTTAATGGAATCTTATGGAACTACGGTACCTGTAGCTATTCACCTTGACCATGGTTCAAGCTTTGAAAAATGTAAAGAAGCTATTGATGCAGGCTTTACTTCTGTAATGATTGATGCTTCTCATCATCCATTTGAGGAAAACGTTGCGACTACTTCAAAAGTAGTTGAGTACGCTCATTCGAAAGGTGTTTCTGTTGAAGCTGAGCTTGGCACAGTAGGTGGGGACGAGGATGGCGTAATCGGTGGTATTATGTACGCTGATCCAGAAGAATGCCGTAAAATGGTTGAGATGACAGATATAGACTGTTTAGCGCCAGCACTTGGCTCTGTACATGGTCCTTATAAAGGAGAACCAAACTTAGGCTTTAAAGAAATGGAAGAAATCTCAAACTTAGCAGACCTTCCATTAGTATTACATGGTGGTACAGGTATCCCAACAAAAGATATTCAACGCTCAATTTCATTAGGTACAGCAAAAATTAACGTCAATACTGAAAATCAAATTGCTGCTACAAAAGTAATTCGTGAAGTTCTTGATAACGATAAAGTTGTTTATGATCCTCGTAAATTCCTTGCACCAGCACGTGAAGCGATTAAATCGACAGTTATTGGGAAAATCCGTGAATTTGGTAGTGCACAAAAAGCATAATTTTAGTATCTAATACGCAAAAAAAACAGAGATGAATACACATAATAAGAGAAGTGTTGATGTTGTTATCGACCTTCTCTTGTTTTTGAAATAAAAAATTTTTGGCGAAAATTTAAATAATAGGCTTATCACCATAAGTGGGTATAGTAAATTGTTTGCCGTTCCAACTGAATGGTCCTAAGAAAGCACCCAGTCAGAACGGAAATCAACTTCAAGTAGGATGATGAGTCAAAACAGTGATTAGGAGGAAAAATAATGAAATTTTTTATAGATACAGCAAACTTTGAAGAGATTAAAGAAGCACACGCATGGGGTATTTTATCAGGTGTTACAACAAACCCATCGTTAGTTGCAAAAGAAGAGAATGTTTCTTTCCATGATCGACTTCGTGAAATCTCAGAGCTTGTAGATGGCTCAGTGAGTGGGGAAGTAATTGCTCTAGATGCAGCAGGTATGATTAAAGAAGGCTTAGAATTGGCTGAAATTGCTCCGAATATTACAGTTAAACTGCCAATGACTCCAGCTGGCTTAGAGGCATGTCGCTTCTTTGCAGACAAAGGTATTAAAACGAACGTAACATTAATCTTTAGTGCCAACCAAGCATTAATGGCTGCTCGTGCAGGTGCTACATATGTATCACCATTTATCGGTCGTTTAGATGATATGGGTCAAAACGGTGTAGAACTAATTGAAACGATTGCAGATATTTTCACAATCCATAATATCGATACGCAAATTATTGCTGCATCAGTTCGTCATCCGCAACATGTAACAGCTGCAGCACTTGCAGGTGCACATATTTCGACTACTCCTTTTAAAGTGTTAAAGCAACTTTTCAATCATCCACTAACGGAAAAAGGAATTGAAGGATTTTTAGCGGATTGGAATAAGAGAAAAGGCGAATAATAAGATTATATAGTGAGCCAATTGCAGAAAAAATTACTTTCCAATCATGAGGGAGAACGCGAAATGGATGTTTATAAAATTACAGGCGAAAATCGCCTACAGGGTACAATAAAAGTAAGTGGTGCAAAAAATAGTGCAGTCGCCTTAATTCCAGCATCAATTTTGGCGAACTCTCCAGTGACAATTGGAGGGTTACCAGAAATTTCTGATGCGTGGACGTTAAAGGCATTATTAGAGGAAATCGGTGGGGAAGTGTCATTTGAGGATGGCATAATGACAATTGATCCAACGGAAATGATTGCTTTACCATTACCGAACGGCAACGTGAAAAAACTTCGTGCTTCCTATTACTTAATGGGAGCCATGCTTGGTCGCTTTAAAAAAGCTGTGATTGGTTTACCGGGAGGCTGCTTCTTAGGGCCGCGTCCTATTGACCAACATATAAAAGGCTTTGAGGCATTGGGTGCGAAAGTTACGAATGAGCATGGAGCGATTTATTTACGTGCTGATGAATTAATTGGTGCCAAAATATTTTTAGACGTTGCCAGTGTGGGAGCAACGATTAATATTATGTTAGCTGCTGTTCTTGCAAAAGGACGTACGGTTATTGAAAATGCAGCAAAAGAACCAGAGATTATTGATGTAGCAACTCTTCTTACTAACATGGGAGCTAATATTAAAGGTGCGGGTACTAGTGTTATCCGTATTGAAGGCGTAGAGGAGCTTCATGGTACGGAGCATACGATTATTCCAGATCGTATTGAAGCTGCTACGTTTATGATAATGGCTGCCGCTTTAGGTGAAGGCATTACTATTGATAATGTTATTCCATTGCATTTAGAGGCGATTATTGCAAAGCTTCGTGAAATGGGTGTGAAAATCGAAATTGATGAAGAAAGTATTTTTGTGCCCAAAACGGACCTATCCACATTGCAGGCCATTGATGTGAAAACATTAGTGTATCCAGGGTTCCCGACTGATATTCAGCAACCACTTTCTGTATTAATGTCTCAAGCATTTGGTTCCTCAAAGATAACAGATACGATTTATACAGCTCGATTTAAGCATATTGATGAACTTCGTCGTATGAATGCCATTGCACGCGTTGAAGGAAATACAGCTATTATTACAGGCCCTAATAAACTACAAGGTTCAACTGTAACAGCTACAGACCTTCGTGCTGGTGCCGCATTAGTATTAGCAGGACTTTTAGCTGAAGGTGAAACAGAAATTCACGATATCTATCATATTGAACGTGGATATAGCTCACTTATTGAGAAATTACGTGATTTAGGCGCTGATATTCGACGTGAAACAATAATGGCACGCGTAGCAGAGACAAAGGAATAATGAGAGCTAAAAGTTTTGAACTAACTATGTTACAATAGAGGTAATTTGAATGTTTCGGCGAAGAAACATGCCGATAACGGGAGGCAAATAAGACAATGGAACGTAGTTTATCGATGGAAGTAGTACGAGTAACAGAGGCAGCAGCAATCGCATCCGGGAAATGGATGGGACGCGGTTTAAAAATTGAGGCAGATGATGCAGCAACGACAGCGATGCGCGTAATGTTCGATACAATTCCAATGCATGCTACAGTAGTGATTGGTGAAGGCGAGATGGATGAAGCACCAATGCTTTATATTGGTGAAGAGCTTGGCTTACGCAATGGTGGTCCTAAAGTAGATATTGCAGTTGACCCATTAGAAGGTACAAATATTGTAGCGAAGGGTACAAATGGTGCAATGACAGTTCTTGCTATTGCAGATAAAGGGAATCTGTTAAACGCGCCTGATATGTACATGGAGAAAATTGCAGTAGGACCAGAAGCGGCTGGTAAGGTAGATATTAACGCTTCTGTTACGTATAATTTATTACAAGTAGCGAAAGCTAAAAATAAAGATATTTCGGACGTAGTAGCTACACTTTTAGATCGACCACGTCACCAAGCAATTGTTGATGAAATCCGAGAAGCTGGAGCACGTATTAAATTTATTCAAGACGGTGACGTTGGAGCAGCTATCAATACTGCTTTTGATGAAACTGGCATTGATATTATGTTTGGTACAGGTGGTGCACCAGAGGGTGTTATTTCAGCTGTTGCTTTAAAGTGTCTAGGTGGAGACTTCCAAGCGAAGCTAGTTCCAGAAGATGCTGAACAGTTAGAACGCTGCGAAAAAATGGGTGTAGACGTAGAAAAAGTTCTTTATTTAGATGACCTAGTTAAAGGTGACGATGCTATTTTTGCAGCGACTGCTGTAACAGATTGTGAGCTATTAAAAGGTGTTCAGTATAAAGGAGCCTACGCATTAACACATTCAGTAGTTATGCGAGCTAAATCTGGAACTGTACGATTTGTAGAAGGTCGTCACGCTCTTGATAAAAAACCTAGCTATAAATAAAATTTTCTTCTAAAATATACCTAGTGCATCTTTTTTGCACTAGGTACCTTCTTCTAAATTTTCAACCATCCCATAGTTTTATAAGGCTAAGTTATGCTTCAATGTTTTGCCTAGTTAATTGAAGTATCTATCGCCCTGCTTAATTTCTAACGAACAACTGAAAAAGCTGACAGATACGAAAAGATTATCTTTATCTTCATGTAGCAAAATGCTATTGTATTGAAAGTAAAGTGTAACAATTACGCCAAGGTGATATAGGCCTATCGCAAAAAACTTCTATGATAACCCCAAAAATGAAAATTATATTTTGAAAAAGACTGGAGTTGTGCACATGTCTGCATTGACAATCGCTCAATTAGAAAACATGACGTTAAAGGAGCTTTATGCCCTAGCACGCCAATATAAAATTTCATATTATAGCAAGCTAACGAAAAAAGAATTAATATTTGCTATTTTGAAAACTCGTTCTGAGCAAGAAGGCTATTTCTTTATGGAAGGCGTACTAGAAATTGTTTCGCAAGAAGGCTTTGGCTTCCTTCGACCAATTAACTACTCTCCAAGTAAAGAGGATATTTATATTTCTGCTTCTCAGATTCGTCGTTTTGACCTACGAAATGGGGACAAGGTATCTGGTAAAGTACGTCCTCCTAAAGAAAATGAGCGCTATTATGGACTACTACAAGTAGACGCTGTTAACGGTGAAGACCCAGAAGTAGCTAAAGAACGTGTGCATTTCCCTGCACTAACGCCTTTATATCCTGATCGACAAATTAAGCTTGAAACTACACAGCGCAATTTATCGACGCGTATTATGGATTTAGTGGCACCTGTAGGCTTTGGGCAGCGTGGATTAATCGTTGCACCACCAAAAGCGGGGAAAACATCATTATTAAAAGAAATCGCGAATGCGATTACAACTAATTATCCAGATGCAGAGTTAATTGTATTACTAATTGACGAACGCCCTGAGGAAGTAACTGATATTGAACGTTCAGTGAATGCTGATGTAGTGAGCTCAACTTTCGATGAGGTTCCAGAAAATCATGTGAAAGTTGCAGAAATTGTGTTAGAACGTGCACGCCGCTTAGTTGAGCATAAGCGTGATGTAATTATTTTAATGGATTCTATTACACGTTTAGCACGAGCGTATAACTTAGTTATTCCTCCGAGCGGTCGTACGCTTTCAGGTGGTATTGACCCTGCTGCGTTCCATCGACCAAAACGATTCTTCGGTTCTGCACGTAATATTGAAGAAGGCGGTAGTTTAACAATTTTAGCGACTGCTTTAGTGGATACAGGATCTCGTATGGATGAGGTCATTTATGAAGAATTTAAAGGAACAGGTAACCTAGAGCTTCATCTTGATCGCCAATTAGCAGAGCGTCGTATTTTCCCTGCGCTAGATATCCGCCGCTCAGGTACACGTAAGGAAGAGCTTTTGCTTGAGCCTGAGCAACTTGAAAAGCTATGGGCAATTCGTAAAACATTCTCGGACGCACCTGATTTCGCGGAGCGCTTCATGAAAAAATTACGTACAACAAAATCGAATGAAGAATTCTTTGAAAAGCTAAATGAAGATATGAAAAAAGCTACTAAAGGCAAAGGCCTACTATAATCATGAATCACCATTGACTAGTAATAGTCGATGGTGATTTTTTTACCATTACGCGCTTTTCTAGTCTAAAAACTGAAGTTATTTCTATAAATCTGCAAAGTATTCATCTAAGGTTGAATAAATAATAGTAACCAAATCTATTATTTTACAATTTTTAGTTGTATAATTTTGTTATAATATATGGGTAATGGGTATTGTTAGTGGAATTTTGCACAAATTGCGGGGAGCAAAATAGTGAGGAAGTATTGTTTTGTGCATACTGTAGTAAAGTTGCAATCGAGCTATAAAGAAGGTTCCACTAGTTATGAACATAAAAAAGAAAGAAGTCTTTTCGTCTTACAAACGAAAAAGACAAAATGTTAATGAGGTGTACATATGAAAAACTGTTTAGCATGTGGTCATGCACAGGATGACGGAAGATTTTGTGGGAAATGTGGAGCTCCGATTGAAAATGCTGCACAAGAACGAGCAGCAACAACGCATAGCATGAGTGATGAACAATCAAACTCACAATATACGCAGACTGCTCAGAGAACTACGCAAAGTAATGAGCAAATTGAATTAATTAAAAAGCAATCTAAATTATACGTTAATTATTTTGTAGAACAATTAAAAATGCCATCTGCAAATTTTAATGTAGAAGCTACTTGGAAAAATAGTATTATTAGTATGATTATCTATGTTGTATTAACAGCATTATCAGTATTCACATTAATAAACCAAATCTTTTCCGGAGGGTTTGGTTTCTTTGAAAGTATTGGTCCATCCTTCATTCAAGTATTTTTTTACATGTCATTATTCATTTCTTTACTAATAGCAATAAGTATCTTTGCTATATTTTTAACGGCAAAATTATTTTCGGAAAGTCTAAGTTTTACAAATGTTATTAGTAAAATAGGAAACTATTATACTCTACCTATAGCTATTATGATTTTAAGTATTTTATTAGGATTGTTGAAATCATTCTCGTATTCAACAACGATGATATACATTGGATTTGCGTTAGCTATTGGTATTATCCCTATGTTTGTCATGATTAAGTTGTTAAGTAATAAATCTAAAAACATTGATAGTTTTTACGGTTTCGTTTTCTATTTAGTAGTAACAGTTATTTTATCTTCGATTGTTCTCTCATTTATGATAGACTCTGCAATCGGAGAAGTGTTTAAATTTTTTAAATAGGTGATCGTTAATCCATTCAAAACTATTGTCAAATGTATATTTTATATGGTAATATTGCAAGGTATGCAACGTGTACATATGTAGCCGACATATTCGGGCTATGTAAGGTACAGTTCGATAATACTCTGTTCCAGATGGTTCAGGGCGAGAGGAGAAAACGAATATGAAACAAGGAATTCATCCAGATTACAAAGAAGCAACAGTAACTTGCTCTTGTGGTAATACTTTCAAGACTGGTTCAGTAAAAGAAAACATCGTTGTCGAGTTCTGCAACGACTGTCACCCATTCTATACTGGCCGTCAAAAATTCGCGTCTGCTGATGGTCGCGTGGATCGTTTCAACAAAAAATACGGTCTTAAAAACTAATGTTAGTTTAATACCTGCCAAGCATGTGCTTGGCAGGTATTTTTTTCAGTATAATCACATATGCCTCAGCATAATTGCGTCTGGAAGCGGCATTGTGCATGCACAAAGAACGCCTTTAAATCCGCATTCATCTCGCCGTCAATAGAGGTGGGAAACAACTACTGAAAGAAGTTAAAGAAATACGTTGATGCGAGTCTTTTCAGTATCCAGCTCGACATGAAGAAAGGGAGAAGACAAAATGGCACAGCTATATTTTAAACATGGTGCAATGAACAGTGGTAAATCCATAGAAATTTTAAAAGTTGCGCATAACTATGAAGAACAACAAAAACCTGTAATGATGTTTACACCAGGCATAGATACGCGAGATGAAGTAGGCTTTATCTCAAGTCGAGTAGGCTTACGTCAACAAGCCATTCCTGTTAATGATGATACAAATATTTTTGAGCTAGTAAAAAACAATGCTGTAAAACCATACTGTGTACTTGTTGATGAAGTACAATTTCTTAAAAAAGAACATGTTTTGCAGTTAGCATATATCGTAGATGAGTTAGATATTCCAGTTATGGGCTTCGGTCTAAAAAACGATTTCCAAAATGAGCTCTTTGAAGGCAGTCAGTACATGCTTACATATGCAGATAAAATTGAGGAAATGAAAACGATTTGCTGGTTCTGTCATAAAAAGGCGACAATGAATTTACGTGTTGATGAAAGTCGAAAGCCTGTTTATACAGGGGATCAAATTCAAATTGGTGGGAATGATTCCTACTATCCGGTGTGTCGTAAATGTCACGCACATCCGCCGCTATAAGGCAAAATGCTCCAGTTGATAGAACGAGGAAAAAGTAGCATACATGCGAAGATTTCCTTATACTAAGTAGTGGAAACAGGCGTGTTGATTAAGAAAAAAAGGTTTATTATGCTCGCAGGATAGCGAGTAGCCCGTAGCGGAAATCAGAGCCTTCTAATTAATTAGGGTGGATAAAAATGCTTAATCGACACACTTGTAGTGGAAATAAAGAGTGTTCATACTTTAAGAGGAAATTTATAAAAAACTAAATAGAGGTGAAATCCATGTTCGATCGATTACAAGCAGTAGAGGATCGTTACGAAAGGTTAACAGAGCTTTTAAGTGATCCCGATATTGTAAATGATAATAAAAAATTACGTGAATATTCTAAAGAACAATCAGATATCCAGGAAACTGTAGATGCATATCGTGAATATAAAAGTGTAAAAGAGCAATTAGCGGATACACGTGAGATGCTAGATAACGAAAAAGATCCTGATATGCATGAAATGGTGAAAGAAGAATTCAATCTTCTAAAAGAACAGCAAGAAGAGTTAGAAGAACGTTTACGTATTCTATTAATTCCAAAAGATCCTAATGATAATAAAAACGTTATTATGGAGATTCGCGGGGCAGCTGGTGGAGACGAAGCGAATATTTTCGCGGGTGATTTATTCCGTATGTACTCTCGTTATGCAGAGACACAAGGCTGGAAAATTGACATAATGGAAGCGACGCCAAACCCAATGGGCGGCTATAAAGAAGTTATTTTTATGATTAACGGTCAAGGCGCATATTCAAAATTCAAATTTGAAAATGGCGCACACCGTGTACAACGTGTACCTGCAACAGAATCTCAAGGGCGTATTCATACATCGACAGCGACAGTAGCTTGCTTACCTGAAGTTGAAGAAGTAGATGTGGATATTCATGAGAAAGATATCCGAGTGGATACATTCGCATCTTCTGGTGCTGGTGGTCAATCGGTAAATACAACGATGTCAGCTGTGCGTATGACCCACCTACCGACAGGTGTTGTTGTTTCGATGCAGGACGAACGATCACAAATTAAAAACCGTGAAAAGGCAATGAAAATTCTACGTGCTCGTGTTGCTGATATGTATTTGCAAGAAGCACAAAAGGAAATCGATGCTACACGTAAATCAGCTGTAGGTTCAGGCGATCGCTCTGAGCGTATTCGCACATACAATTATCCACAAAACCGTGTAACAGACCATCGTATTGGTTTAACGATTCAAAAACTAGACCAAATCGTCGAAGGTAGACTAGACGAAATCATTGATACGCTCATTTTAGAAGAGCAAGCATCGAAGTTAGAGCGATTAAATGATGACCTATAATAATGTAATGGAGGCCCTTCAATGGGCTTCTTCTTTTTTAGTGGATAATGGTCGTGAGGAAACAGCGGCACGTATTGTCATGCAGCATATACTTGGCACTAGCTATTCAGAAGTAATGTTACACCTTCAAGACGCATTAACAGCTGAACAGCAAGAGAAATTTAAAGAACTTATCGAAGAGCATGCGAGTGGACGACCTGTACAGTATTGCATCGGTAGTGAAGAATTTTATGGCCGTTCATTTATTGTCGATGAGTCAGTACTTATTCCTAGACCGGAGACCGAAGAATTAGTACTTGGAACGATTAATCGTATGAACAAAATTTTTAAAAATCAAAACTTGAAGCTTGCAGATATCGGTACCGGTAGTGGTGCAATCGCTCTTTCTATGAAGCTAGAATGTCCAGAGCTAACAGTCGTAGCCACTGATTTATCTGAGGCTGCTTTATTTACAGCACAAAAAAATGCACAAAGATTATCGGCGGATATTGATTTTCGACTAGGGGATTTAACGAAACCTCTGTCAGGTGAGAAGTTTGATATCGTTTTATCGAATCCACCGTATATTGCTTTTGATGAAGCAAAAGAGATGTCAAATACTGTGCTAGAGCATGAACCACATAGTGCTCTTTTTGCAGAAGAAGACGGACTCATTTTATATAGAAAATTGGCTGAACAGCTTCCACCTCTTATGAATAAACCAGCCCTCATTGGTCTTGAAATTGGATATACACAAGGGGAGCAGGTCGCTCAATTCTTTAAAAATAGTTTTCCGCAGGCTACAGTTTCTATAGAAAAAGATATAAACGGTAAGCCCCGAATGATTTTTTGTGAAATTCATGTATAAAGTATCTACTTCTTGCCCACAATGTGGAGCAAGGAGGGATTTTTATGTTAAACGAATACAAGATTATTAGATTACCAAAACAAAATATCTTTTTAGCTTTTGCAAGATTAGTAGTAATTGCGATTTCTTTACAATTATGTATTTTATATATTCCAACATTAGTAGGGTTTGCGAAAGAAGCTAGCAATCAAGAGCAAGAAAATGATTTTCGTATACGCGTGATTGCTAATAGCAATACGACACAGGATCAGCTTGAAAAGGAACAGCTTGTCCAAAATTTAAAGCCGTATTTTAAGCAAGTAGTTGCTAGTGCTGGAGCTAAAACTGTGGATAACGAGCAAATACTTTCATTAAAAAAAGAAATTGAAGCAGAAATTAAAAATAATTATCCACAGCTGCATACACAAGTTGTAATTGGGGATAACTTATTTCCACCGAAGAGACATAACGCAGTACTTTATCCACAAAATTTATATCAATCGATTGTCGTGAAAATCGGTGATGCACGTGGTGATAACTGGTGGTGTAGCATATTCCCATCGATTTGTGAGCCCGATAAAGATGAACAGAAAGAAGAAATAAAAGAAGAAATAAAAGAAGAAAAGGAACCAGTTACATTTTTTATATGGGAATGGATTAAAGGTTTTTTTGAATGAATTGTTCGCGAATTCAGATAACTTATGCACAATTTTTAATAAGTTATAAACATTATGTGGATAATTCAGTAAAAACGAATAATTGAAGGAAGGTTTTAATTATGGAAACCGTTTGCAAAATTGTGGATAGAAATGCGAAAAGTCAGACAAATTATGCACAGGCTGTGGATATCTTAAATGCAGGTGAGGTTGTGGCATTTCCAACAGAAACGGTTTATGGGCTTGGAGCTGTTGCAACAATTGATACAGCAGTCAAAAAGATATTTGAAGCAAAAGGTCGTCCTTCAGACAATCCGCTAATTGTCCACATTGGCACGAAAGAGGAAGTTGAACTCTATATCGAGCATATTTCAGAAGTAGCAAAAAAATGCATGGATTTATTTTGGCCAGGTCCACTGACACTTGTCATGCCTGTAAAGCCAAATGTGCTGGCAAACAGTGTGACAGCTGGTCTTACGACTGTCGGCATCCGCATGCCAGATCATCCAGTTGCACTCGACTTACTGCATCAATTAAAAAAGCCACTTGCTGCGCCGAGTGCTAATCGTAGTGGGAAGCCGAGTCCTACAGAAGCTATACATGTTCAGGATGATTTGGAAGGGTACATACCTTATATTTTAGATGGAGGTACTACTGGGATCGGGCTCGAATCCACGGTGTTAGACGTTACACACGAACCTCCAGTAATTTTGCGTCCAGGTGGAATTACAAAAGAAATGTTAGAGGCTAAAATCGGTCCAGTACTTCAACCTTCAAAAACAGAGCAGAAATTAGAGACTACTCCGAAAGCCCCTGGTATGAAATATACACACTATGCACCTAACGCCCCTGTGCTATTAATTGATTGTGAATTGGAGAAAGTTCATAAGGCTGTACTTCAATTACAAACACAAGGACATAAAGTAGCGTTACTTGCACCAGCTAGTTTTGTTGACAGCAAGGCTGATTATTATTTCTCAGTAGGAGAAGCTGGTAGTAAAGAAGAGATGGGTGCGGCATTGTATCATGCCCTAAGAGCTTGCGATAAAACAGCAGCTACAATAATCCTAGCGACTACTACATCGACTGAAGGAGTAGGGGCTGCAATTATGAATCGACTTGAGAAAGCAGCTGGCGGGAAATGGTATACTCCGTAAATAAACTACCTGTAAAATAGTATGTTAGAGGTAACTCTGGCATACTATTTTTTTGTATTAATCAGTGGGGTTACTACTTAGATTTTTGTACTTGAGCTATGTTTGTAGAAAGTATAGAGAGTTTTTACTATAGTGGTAGCCGATTGTTTTTTTTGTTAGAGTGACTTTTAGCACCATGTTGTAAGGAAATTGTATTATGATAATACTGTATTTTCGAGCATAAAATGATAAAATATTAGAGAGCGAAGGAGTGCCTTCTTGCAGGGAATTCTTGCGGGTATAATAACGTCTGTAGATGTGATTGGCTTATATGTATTACTGCCAAATGTTAAGTATCGATTTTTTTTATCAGTATGGACAGCTGCTTTGCATATGCTTTTCCCACTATTAGGCTTCGAATTAGGAAGCTATTTAATGCGTTTCCTCTTAGAATGGGGACAATGGATATCAAGTATTTTATTATTTTGTATGGGCTTACACTTGCTATTATTTTCGCGGAAAGATGAAAAAGTTACAATTTCACCAATACTTTTAGCCGTGACCGCAAGCCTAGATACCTTTTCAGTAAGTGTTTCATTTGGTATGCTAAACTTAGAGAAAATGGTATTTATTATAAGTGCGGGTGTCAGCGCACTTATTTGCTCTTATGGGTCATTAGTCATTGCGCGTAAAAGTCAGACGTTACTTGGCAATAAATTTCAAATCATAACAGGAATTTTTTTCATTATTATGGGTTTCCTAGCTATCCGGCAATAGAAAAATCAGTGGAGGGTGATAAGTATGAAAATACTATTTGTTTGCACCGGGAATACTTGTCGCAGTCCTATGGCAGAGGTTATTTTAAAACATAAACAATTGGACAATGTAGAAGTTCGTTCGGCGGGGATTTATGCGATGCCAAATGCAGAAATGTCTGCACATGCACAACAAGTATTATATGAAGAAAATATGATGCATCAGCATTTAGCAACACAATTATCAATAACTGAAATGGAGTGGGCTGATCTAATTTTAACGATGACAACAGCTCATAAAGATACAATTATTGCTAATTTTCCGAATGCCGAACAAAAAGTTTTTACTTTAAAAGAATATACAAGCGAAGTTAGTGGCGGAAATGTTGTAGATCCTTACGGTGGTAGTATAGGAATTTATAAAGAAACATTTGCAGAATTAACAAAATTAGTAGAACGATTAGCAAAAAAAATTGAAGAGAATTGAGGGTCGCTATGAAAAAGCAGTTTGGTTTACGATTTAAACTGGTATTATTTGTTAGTTTCCTTGCACTAATCACTTACAGTATTAGTTTTATATTTATCGAATATTTACAACCTACCTTTTTCCCAGAAATCAATCGTAAACTGTTTGAAATTTTTACTTATGTGTCAGGGATAGTATGGTCAGGCATTTTGGCTGCAGTTTTCAGTGTAATCTTAATTAAACCTTTACAGCAGCTCGAAAATTCAGCTTCCCGAGTAGCGGAAGGAAAAATTGGACAGGATGTAGAAATGCCGAAAACAAGTGATGAAATTCGTTCTGTCGCAGAGGCATTCCAACAAATGGTGTTAAACTTAAGAGGAATGGTGGAAAGTATAGATAGTAACTTCCAGCAAACCAATCAATCAATTATCCAACTATCTGATGAAGCAGCTATTGCAACAAAAAAAGCAGAGAATATTGCTTCTACAGTAAAGCACATTTCTTCAGGTGCAGAGACATCTGCAACGGCAGTCCAAGATACAGCCGAAGCAATTGAAGATGTACGAGCCCTTGCTACGGAAGTCAATAGTAGAGCAGAAGCATCGGCAACACAATCCAAAGAGATTCTACATAATTTAACGACAACAACAAATGCGATTGAAACGTTAGTAAATAGTATTCAACAAATTGCAGCTGGCAATAATGAGGCGTTAGAAAGCATTCATCTTCTAGAGGAAAACGCCGGACAGGTAGAACGCATCATTAGCCTAGTTGGCGATATTGCAGCACAAACAAATTTACTAGCTTTAAATGCTTCTATTGAGGCAGCGCGTGCTGGAGAACATGGAAAAGGTTTTGCGGTTGTAGCAGAAGAAGTTCGTAGCTTAGCGGATGAAAGTGCGAAAGCAGTACAAGGCATTACAACCCTTATTCAATCAATGCAACAAAACGTTGAGGTTGTAGTCAAACAAATGAATCAGCAAGTGGCATTTGCGACAAAAGAAGCTGCCCGCGTATCAGAAACGACAACAGCCGTAGAAGGGATGTCTTCAAGCGTACACGAAATGGCAACAGCCATTGTGGGAATTTCTTCCTTGATCGAACAACAAATGCACAATATCGAAACAACTGCCCGTCAATCCCGAGAAGTGGCAGCCATCGCAGAAGAAACGTCAGCTGGCGCACAAGAAGTACGCAGCGCAGCAGAAGAACAAGCATACGCCATTGAGCAAGTAGAAAAACTAGCAGAAGGCCTAAAGAAACAATCAGAAGAACTCCACAAAATGATTCAACAATTCGATAGACAAGCCTAAATGCGAAAATAATAGACTGTAGATAAACTCAGATGAAGTTTGAGTTTACTACAGTTTTTTTGTTGGGGTGAGGGGTTTGTGTATGGTGGCTTTGGAGTGAGTGGGGAGTGATGGAATGGTGTTGACGGATAGAAAAGCGGAAGCGACGGATAAAGATAGGAGAGCGACGGAAAGAAAAGCGAGAGCGAAGGATAGTCGGCTGAGCGACGGAAAGAAAAGCGGAAGCGAAGGATAGTTGGCTGAGCGACTGATAGAAAAGCGGAAGCGACGGATAAAGATAGGAGAGCGACGGAAAGAAAAGCGGAAGCGAAGGATAGTCGGCTGAGCGACGGATAGAAAAGCGGAAGCGCCGGATAAAGATAGGAGAGCGACGGAAAGAAAAGCGAGAGCGAAGGATAGTCGGCTGAGCGACGGATAGAAAAGCGGAAGCGCCGGATAAAGATAGGAGAGCGGCGGAAAGAAGAGCGAGAGCGAAGGATAGTTGGCTGAGCGACGGATAGAAAAGCGGAAGCGACAGATAAAGATAGGAGAGCGACGGAAAGAAAAGCGAGAGCGAAGGATAGTTGGCCAAGCGACGGAGGGAAGAGCTGCACTGTCGGATAGAACCGCCAAAATGCTGGATAGAAAGCCAAAAGTGACGGATAAAACCGTCAAAACGCCAGATCGAGCTTCAACCTAAAAAGAATTCACACCACGTCACGCCCCGCCGCACCCCACACCCCCGCCCACATCTACCCACAGAACCGTACCACATCATCAAATCCTGGTAATACATAGAAAAAATACTGATATAGTATGTCCACTGTAATTGAAAAAGGAAACAAACTTTAGAAGATAGAATATTACAACAAAATGCCGTTATCCGAATTTATCAACATGATATTCACAGTATCCACAGGAAAACAGTCTTGAAAGTGAATGATTTTATGTTGATTTACAAGAAATGTTCGTCTTTTAGGAGAAATCAGCATAAAAATGCAAGAAAAATCATGTTATTCTTGGGAGAGAAGTGGTACACTAGTGTTGACTATAATTTCGAAAAGAGGGAACCCAGTGAGAATAGCAATTTCTTCTGATCACGGAGGCAATAACTTACGTCGTGAGATTATGCAGCTGTTAGATGAGCTAAATATCAGCTACGAAGATTTTGGTCCACAATCTGCGGATTCAGTAGACTATCCTGATTATGCAAAACCAGTTACTGAAGGTGTTGCTAGCGGGGAATTTGATAAAGGTATTTTAATTTGTGGTACAGGCATTGGTATGTCTATTGCTGCAAATAAAATTAAGGGGATTCGTTGTGCTTTAGTACATGATTTATTTAGTGCAAAAGCAACGCGTTGCCACAACGATTCAAATGTTTTAGCAATGGGTGAGCGTGTTATTGGGCCAGGCCTTGCACGTGAAATCGCTAAAGTATGGCTTGAGACAGATTTTGAAGGTGGTCGTCATACGCGACGCGTTGAAAAAATCGCTGAACTTGAGCAATAAAAAGCAATTAAGTTTGCTTACATTTGTCCTATGCTAGAAAGTTCTTCAAAGAGCTTTTTAGTTGTGGGACATAAATAATTTAGAATTAAGGGGCTGAGCATAGTGGTTGTACAACAAATACGAACACATTTGACTCAGTTACTCAGTGAATTTGAAGAGCAAGTAACCCTACGACCGAATACTATTTTTGTCGTAGGTTGCTCGACATCTGAAGTGATTGGTCAGAAAATTGGCACAGCAGGCGCGCTTGAAATTGGAGAGGCGATTTTTGAGCCGTTGCAGGCATTTGCCGAGAAACATCAACTACATCTAGCGTTCCAAGGGTGTGAGCATATTAATCGTGCTATTACTATGGAAGCAACAACGGCAGAACGTTTTGGTTATGAACCGGTAACAGTTGTACCAGTTCGTACTGCAGGTGGCTCGATGTCCGCTTATGCGTTTACGCAATTTGCAAATCCAGTTGTAGTGGAAGCTGTGCAAGCAAATGCAGGTATTGATATTGGTCAAACTCTTATTGGTATGCATTTAAAGGCAGTAGCTGTTCCGGTTCGTACTTCTGTGCGAATGGTAGGGGAAGCGGTTGTAACAATTGCAACAACACGTCCAAAGCTAATTGGCGGAGAGCGTGCAGTGTATAAATAAAATTACCTTTGAAAACAGTGGTATACAAATAACGATTATACTTAGGAGGCTTTTTCAAACATGGCATACGAAAAATTAGCAGTACAAGACAAAGCAGTATTAGACGGAATTCTTGCGGAAAAAAAACGTCAACAAGCAAATATTGAGTTAATCGCATCAGAAAACTTTGTATCAGAAGCAGTAATGGAAGCACAAGGTTCTGTTCTAACAAATAAATATGCTGAAGGTTATCCAGGTAAACGCTACTATGGCGGTTGTGAACACGTAGATGTTGTGGAAGATATCGCACGTGATCGTGTGAAAGAAATTTTTGGTGCAGAATATGCAAACGTACAACCACACTCTGGTGCACAAGCAAACATGGCTGTATACCACACAATTTTAGAACCAGGAGATACAGTACTTGGGATGAACCTATCTCATGGCGGCCACTTAACACACGGATCTCCTGTAAACTTCTCAGGTATTCTATATAATTTCGTTGAATATGGCGTAACAAAAGATACTCAAGTAATCGATTATGAAGATGTACGCCAAAAAGCGCTAGAACACAAGCCAAAACTTATTGTAGCGGGTGCATCTGCATACCCACGTGAAATCGATTTCTCTAAATTCCGTGAAATTGCTGATGAAGTGGGAGCATATTTCATGGTGGATATGGCACATATCGCTGGTCTTGTAGCTACTGGTGAGCACCAATCACCAGTGCCATACGCTGATTTTGTGACATCTACAACACATAAAACATTACGTGGCCCACGTGGTGGATTAATCCTTGCTTCGAAAGAATGGGAGCAAAAGCTTAACAAATCTGTATTCCCAGGTATCCAAGGTGGACCATTAATGCACGTAATCGCTGCAAAAGCAGTTGCATTCGGTGAAGCATTACAACCAGAATTCAAAGAGTATGCAAAACAACTTAAAGCGAATGCTAAAGCTTTAGCAGAAGTATTAATGGCAGAAGGCGTTGAAATTGTATCTGGCGGTACGGACAACCACTTATTACTTCTTAATGTGAAATCGCTTGGCTTAACAGGTAAAGTAGCAGAGCACGCACTTGATGAAGTAGGGATTACAACAAATAAAAATACAATTCCTTACGATACAGAATCTCCATTCGTAACTTCTGGTATCCGTATTGGTACACCGGCAGTAACATCTCGTGGCTTCAATGAGGAAGACATGAAAGAAGTTGGGGCAATTATTGCTACAGTTCTTAAAAATCCAGAGGATGAAGCAGTTAAAACTGAAGCGAAAGCTCGGGTAAAAGCTTTAACGGACAAACATCCATTATACGTATAATTTAATAGAAGATAAGGCTGTGGTTAAAGTGGTACTTTGCACTTTAATCACAGCTTTTTTTATTGGCTCTGCTGCCAGCCGCTCTCACGGACGCCCGCGCCCGCGGAATGGAACTCAATCACATGTTTCGATGATCAGTTATTTTTCGCAAATGGAAATAAAATACTTTTATTTTTGAATTTATTTACATAAACTTAGTATAAAAGGATATAGTATAGAAGAGTGAGACAGATAATGTCCTTGTGAAAAAAGGATTTTTTATAAAAGTGACAATTTATTGAATTTTTATGTACAATGTAAGAGGGAGGAGGGGCTGTATGGTTACTAAAACGATGTCCATAGAAAATGAAATACTATTAAATACAATTCGTAGGTTAGGAGATCATTCTAAAGAAAGCTACGTTATTTTTGATGCGACAAATAATCATTGCGTATTGGAATGTAATGATTCTTTTTGTACGCTGACAAATACTACACGTTCGGAAATAATAAATAGCGATTATTTTGCATGGTTGTCAAACGAAGAACAGACAACTGTTGAAAAGATTAAACAAAAAATACATAGTGGAGTTTTGGTACAAGCAAAATTGCACCATAGTTGCTTCGATAAACCTCTTTTTTGGGCAGAGGTACAAGCACTCCCATTTCAAAATAATAAAGATGAAACATTATTTGTTTTAGTACTAGTGAAGGATGTTACGTACTATCACAATGTGGAGTTTTTAATGCGCCTTGAGAATGCTATGTACGAAGCGATTGAGAAGGACAATTCCTTTGATAAAAAGATGAGCATTGTTTGCAGTGGTTTAGATGAATTTTTTATGCCGAATATATCAAGTATGGTACTTGTCAAAACGGAGGCAAATCAGTTACAGATTTTTAGAGGGAACGACAAAACAAAAAGTTTACCCGATTGTTGTGAAAACAATGAATTTTTTAAGAGTGTTATGCAAGGGGAGAAGTCCATTCTAGTGAAAAATTTGGATGATATTGATATTCCAATAGAATATAAAAGATTTGCCAAATCATCTAAAAAGTCATTTGGGTGGTTTATGCCAATATACAATCAACAACAGCAAGCAATTGGATTGTTTGCAATATTGTTAGAACAACATGGTAGTGACCGGAAGTTCCTTGAATATATGTTTCGAAAAATTGGTGCTCTTGTTGCGTTGGCATATTCGTATGCAAAAACACAAAAAAAGATATGGGATTTAGCCTATGTCGATATTACAACGGGGCTACCTAATCGACACGGTTTTTTAAATAAGGTAGAAAAAGAGTGTAGTCAAAATGGGAACATCAAAATCTTAAAGCCAAGCGAATTCCATCATATTGTTGAGTTATATGGACGTGAAGCGGGAGATGAGCTGTTAAGACAAATTGCCAAACGTTTAAATGAAGAGAAGTATGAGCGTAACGAATACATTGCTAGATTTACAAGCTCTAGTTTAATCATGTCCAATGCAACAGCTGATGAAGATTTCTTCTATTATGAAAGGCGCATTAAAGAGATTATTCGTCAGCCTTTTATTATAGGTGGTAAGAACATTTATATTACGCTAAAAACGGGTATTGCCTTATATAACGATGAGATCAAAATGGCTGATGCGATTCGCTTTGCGGATAATGCTGTATCCTTTGCTGCCAATAAACCGGGTACTCATACGGAAATATTTACACAAGAAAGAAACGATGTACTTGAGCGGCAGATGACCGTGTTAAACCATTTGGCACAGGCATTAAAAAATAAAGAAATCTCGGTGAATTTGCAGCCAAAGGTAGATTTGCGGACAGGAGAAATTCATAGTATTGAAGCGCTTGCTCGCTGGATTTCTCCAAAACTAGGATTCGTGTCACCGGCAATCTTTATTCCAGTGGCAGAAAGTGCAGGAAAGGTACGCGAAATAGATGTTCAAATATTAGACTTGGTTCTTTCGTGGTTAGCAGAGCGTAAGAGTTTAGGGAAAAAATTAGTGAAGGTGGCAGTCAATATTTCGCCTGATCATTTTTACTATGCTAATTTTGTACAGGATACATTGGGGCTCGTTCGGAAATATGATATTGATCCGAAATACATCATTTTAGAGGTGACAGAAAATATTGGCCTAGTTGATTTTCAGACTGCTTTTTCTATTATCCAGGAATTAAAGGGCTACGGCTTTAAAACTTCGGTGGACGACTTTGGTACAGGCTTTTCATCTTTAAGTTATTTACAAAGACTGCCATTTACTGAATTAAAAATAGATCGTACCTTTATTAATGCTATTGATGATGGTGCGACACTCGCTATTGTCCGATCCATTATTCAATTAGCATTAAACCTAGGAATGACTTCGGTCGCAGAAGGTATTGAAAACAAAGAGCAAGTTGAGATTTTACGTGCACTCGGCTGTACAGTAGGACAAGGATATTACTATTACAAACCAATGACAATAGAACAAGTAGATGCAATACTTGATGAATAATTGCTAGTATATGTAGAAAACATTCTTGAAAAGGAGTTGTCCCAAATTTATTTTTGAGACGACTCCTTTTTTCTGTTATACTAGTTGAGATAAAAATGAATCCGAACGGTTAGGAGAGAATCCCTTTGAGCAAAGTATACGTATTTGATCATCCACTAATCCAACACAAGTTAACTTATATTCGTGATAAGAATACAGGAACTAAAGAATTTCGTGAGCTAGTAGACGAAGTGGCAACATTAATGGCATTCGAAATTACACGTGATATGCCAGTAGAAGAAATTGAAATTGAGACACCAGTTACTGTTGCTAAGACAAAAGTACTTTCTGGTAAGAAACTTGCGATTGTCCCAATTTTACGTGCAGGTATTGGCATGGTAGATGGTGTATTAAATCTAATCCCAGCTGCTAAAGTTGGTCATATCGGTCTTTATCGTGATCCAGAAACGTTAAAACCAGTAGAATACTATGCAAAACTTCCAGCAGATGTAGAAGAACGTGATTTCATCATTGTAGACCCAATGCTTGCAACTGGTGGATCAGCAGTGGAAGCGATCAACTCACTGAAAAAACGTGGTGCGAAAAGCATTAAATTCATGTGCTTAATCGCTGCGCCAGAGGGTGTAAAAGAAATTCAAGAACATCATCCAGATGTAGATATTTATATTGCTGCACTTGATGAAAAATTAAATGACCATGGCTACATTGTCCCTGGTCTAGGTGATGCAGGCGACCGTCTATTCGGTACAAAATAATACTGAACACTTTTTTGTTAATTTCGTTTAGTATGTAATTTTTAGGAAACTTATAACTATAGAGAGCGTCCTTCATTATTGAAGGACGTTTCATAGTATGTTAGGCGAATTACTTCTATTAAAGTTCGACACTTGCCTCATATGACGCAGATCAATGGAAGTAAAGCACTTTTCATACAAATATAACAAAGGACGGTGCGAATCGTTTTGACGAAAAAATGGAAAGTAATGACGATTTTCGGTACGAGACCAGAGGCTATTAAAATGGCCCCACTAGTATTGGAATTACAAAAACATCCTGAGCAAATAGAATCGATTGTGACGGTAACAGCCCAACATCGCCAAATGCTCGATCAAGTTTTAGAAACATTTAAAATTACACCTGATTACGATTTGAATATTATGAAGGATCGTCAAACATTAATTGACGTGACGACGAATGCTTTACAAGGCTTAGACAAAGTCATGAAAGAAGCAAAACCGGATATTGTTTTAGTACATGGTGATACAGCAACGACTTTCATTGCAAGTCTAGCTGCATTTTATAACCAAATTGCTATCGGTCATGTGGAAGCGGGTCTTAGAACTTGGAATAAGTATTCACCATACCCAGAAGAAATGAATCGCCAGTTAACAGGTGTTATGGCTGACCTTCATTTCGCACCGACAGAAGTATCAAAGAAAAATCTTTTAGATGAAAATAAAAATCCTGATACTATCTTTGTCACTGGTAACACAGCGATCGACGCATTAGCTACAACAGTAAGTGAACATTACACACATCCTGTCTTAGACAAAATAGGCACAGACCGTATGATTTTATTAACAGCGCATCGTCGTGAAAATCTAGGTGAACCTATGCGTCATATGTTCAGAGCAATTACTAGAATTTTAGAAGAGCATGAGGATGTACAAGTTGTTTACCCAGTTCATATGAATCCAGCTGTACGAGAAATAGCGAATGAAATTTTAGGAGATCATAAGCGTGTTCATTTAATTGAACCTCTTGAAGTGTTTGATTTCCATAACTTTGCGGCTAATTCTTATATGATTTTAACGGATTCTGGTGGTGTCCAAGAGGAAGCACCTTCATTAGGTAAACCAGTTTTAGTACTAAGAGATACAACAGAGCGCCCAGAAGGTATTGCAGCAGGGACTCTAAAGCTAGCAGGAACGGAAGAAGAAACTATCTATTCTCTAGCTAAACAATTAATAGAAGATACAAATGCTTATGAAGCAATGTCAAAAGCGTCAAATCCTTATGGTGATGGACATGCTTCTGAGTATATTGTGAAGGCTCTTTTAGGATTTTTACAAAAAAGCAAGTAATATCCCTTTTCAGAAATGAAAAATGAGTCTATTGTACTAATCTTGGTAGGCGGGCTAATTTGCGAGCATATATGTGTCGCAAATTAGCTTTTTTTTGCATAAACGTTAACTATGATTTTGAAACTATGAATTTTCATACACAAATTTGTCAACAATTTGACAAGAGTATAGTGGCTGTGAAGTTTTTCTACTTTACTAATTGACTTCAAATATCTCCTATTGTATGCTTACAAAGGGTAAGAATGATAAGGGTTTCTATTCGTAAATAGAGGTTGAAACACTTGTTACATCAAGTTTCTACTAAATTGACAGTTCAAACCAAAAGCTGTCGATTTGCAACGTTTTGTGCGTTTCGGGGTGTAAGATTTTTTGGGATTTACACCTGTGATTTCAAAATGACGCTCTCCCGTTACTATTCCGCTGTGAGTAGTGTTTTTCACTGCTCTTTTCTGATTTCACATAGTGGTCAGCAAATGTTTCTTTACTCGAAAAAATGATTCAGGAGATTATAAACCAATGCTAGATTTGCATCACATTTTTGCTGTGCAGAAGAGAGCGTTATTTTTTTTGCTCGCACTCTGTGCATTAGGCTGGGGATTTACGCCCTATCAGACGGTTTTTGCGGGCATCGCAATCGGTGCATTCTTTGGTACGTATAATTTTTGGATTCTTGTTCGCCGTATGGAGAAGTTTGATCGATCCATTAGTGAAGGGAAGAAAATAGGCTCACTTGGTACAATGCTTCGCTTTGGGTCGGGTGTGGCGGCAGTCGCTCTAGCCATTTCGTTGCCAAACTATTTTCACTTAATTAGCACGGTCATAGGGCTAATGATTCCGTACGTTTTTCTCTTTGTCGAGAGAATTGTGTCACATGTAAGGAACCGCTAATGTGCTTTAAATTAGAAAGAGAGGTGAAAAATAACAATGAATCATGAAGCTCCATTGCAAGTGGTTGATTTTGGTCTTTTTAAACTAACATTCAACCTTTCAACTGTAATGATGTTACTAGTTGCAGCTGTAATCGTTTTCTTAATCGCATTTATCTCAACTAGAAGCCTTAAGTTAAAACCTACAGGTATGCAAAACTTTATGGAATGGATTATGGATTTCGTAAAGAACATCATCAAAAGCAACATGGACTGGAAAACTGGTGGCCGATTCCATATTTTAGGTATCACGTTAATTATGTTTATCGCTGTATCTAACTTATTAGGTCTTCCGTTCTCTATCGCCTATAACGGCGAACTTTGGTGGAAATCTCCTACAGCTGACCCAACTGTTACAATGACGCTTGCAGCAATGATTTTAGCCTTAACGCATTTCTATGGTATTAAAATGAAGGGGACAGGCCATTATGTTGGTACATTCTTCAAACCAATGTCATTTATGTTCCCGCTAAAAATTGTTGAAGAGTTTGCGAACACTTTAACATTAGGTCTTCGTCTTTACGGTAACATTTATGCGGGTGAGATTCTACTTGGCTTAATCGCAAGTTTAGCTGTTACGGGTCCAATGGGATTCGTCGGAGCAATTGTTCCAATGATGGCATGGCAAGGTTTCTCTATTTTCATCGGCTTTATCCAAGCCTTTATCTTCACAATGTTAACAATGGTTTACATTGCTCATAAAGTGAGCGATGACCATTAATATAAAGCATAAATTTTATGCTTAAACCAAAAAAAACAAACAATTCCAAGGAGGAAATTTTCAAATGACAGGTTCATTAGGTTTATTAGCAGCAGCAATCGCAATCGGTTTAGGTGCACTTGGTGCAGGTATCGGTAACGGTCTTATCGTTTCAAAAACAGTAGAAGGTATCGCTCGCCAACCAGAAGCTCGTGGCGTTCTTCAAACTACAATGTTCATCGGGGTTGCATTAGTTGAAGCCCTACCAATCATCGCAGTAGTAATCGCATTCATCGTAATGAACAAATAATTCAGTTGTATACTGAATTCTAGTGGCGAAGCAGAAATCTCTAGATGAAACTTCGCCCTTCATTTTGGAACTGATAAAAGCTATGTGTAAATATAGCTTTTTAAAATAGGTAGTTTTTCAAGTAATTAATTAATTTATTATGTTGAAGTCAAAGCTCTTGAAGGGAGTGAAACAATCGTGTTTTTAGATAATCTTGTACTAGGCAGCGCTAGTGCCGGTTTCAACGGTGGTGACATCGCAGCAACATTAATCATTTTCTTAGCATTAATGTTTTTACTTAAAAAGTTCGCTTGGGGTCCACTTATGGGCATCATGCAACAACGTGAAGAATTAGTAGCTAGTGAAATCGAAGCAGCTGAAAAAGCTCGCAAAGATTCTCACCAATATTTAGAAGAACAAAAGAGCCTTCTTAAAGAAGCTCGTACGGAAGCACAATCGATTGTTGAGGGCGCTAAGAAGCAAGGCGAAATGCAAAAAGAAGAAATTCTTACTGCAGCTCGCAATGAAGCAAACCGCTTAAAAGAATCGGCTTTACGTGAAATTGAGTCTGAAAAAGAAAAAGCTATTGCAGCTGTACGTGATGAAGTCGTTTCATTATCTGTACTTGCAGCATCTAAAGTCCTTAGCAAAGAGATTTCTGAGGCAGACAACCGTGCTCTAATTGAAGAGACGATTGCGAAGGCAGGGGAAGCTCGATGAGTAATTCAACTGTAGCAAAACGTTACGCACAAGCGCTTTTTGAATTAGCGCAACAAAAAAACATTCTTGCTGAAGTTGGAGCAGACTTAAACGAGCTAACAAAAGTAGTCAAAGAATCTCCTGATTTTTTAACACTTTTAAATGCTCCTAAGTTCTCTATCGAACGTAAGAAACAAATGGTAGCTGAAATCTTTGCAAGTGCAACGCCAGAGGTTTTACACACAGTTCAACTACTTGTTGAGAAAAAACGTGTAAACGATGTGAAGCTTATTGCGAACGCATATGCTGAGCTTGCTGCACAGGCACAAGGTTCTGCAGATGCAACAGTATTCTCTACTCGTGCACTTTCTGCTGAAGAAAGCGCTAATATTTCTACAACATTTGCGAAACTTGTAGGGAAACAAACATTAAACATTACAAACGAAATTGATCCATCACTTCTTGGTGGTATTCGTGTTCAAATCGGTAATCATATTTATGATAGCTCAGTAGCGAACAAGCTAGAGCGCCTAAAACGTGAATTAATCGGTTAATAATTTAGAAATGTGAGAGGTGACATACATGGGCATCAAGGCTGAAGAAATCAGCAGTCTGATTAAACAACAGATTGAGAATTATGAATCTGAACTTAAAGTAAGCGAAGTTGGTACAGTTATCCGTATTGGTGACGGTATCGCACTTGCTCATGGCCTCGACAACGCCATGGCTGGAGAGCTTTTAGAGTTCTCTAACGGTGTTATGGGTATGGCTCAAAACCTAGAAGAAGGTAACGTTGGTATCGTAATCTTAGGTCCATACACAGACATCAAAGAAGGCGATGAAGTTCGTCGTACAGGTCGTATCATGGAAGTACCAGTTGGTGAAGAACTAATTGGCCGTGTTGTAAACCCACTTGGTCAACCAGTGGATGGACAAGGTCCAATCAACACAACAAAATCTCGTCCAATCGAAAGCCCAGCTTTCGGTGTAATGGCTCGTAAATCAGTACACGAACCACTACAAACTGGTATCAAAGCGATTGACGCTTTAGTACCAATCGGTCGTGGTCAACGTGAGCTAATCATCGGTGACCGTCAAGTAGGTAAAACATCTGTAGCAATCGATACAATCTTAAACCAAGATGGCGAAAATATGATTTGTATCTACGTTGCTATCGGTCAAAAAGAATCAACTGTACGTGGTGTAGTTGAAACGTTACGTAAGCACGGCGCATTAGATTATACAATCGTTGTAACTGCTGCTGCTTCTCAACCAGCTCCATTACTTTACTTAGCACCATTTGCTGGTGTTTCTATGGCAGAAGAATTCATGTTACAAGGTAAGCACGTATTAATCGTGTATGATGATCTTTCTAAACAAGCATCAGCTTACCGTGAACTTTCACTTCTTCTACGCCGTCCTCCAGGTCGTGAAGCATACCCTGGTGATGTTTTCTACTTACACAGCCGCTTACTTGAACGTGCTGCGAAGTTAAATGAAACATATCAAAATGGTTCTATTACAGCTCTTCCATTTGTTGAGACACAAGCTGGGGATATCTCTGCATACATCCCAACTAACGTAATCTCAATTACTGATGGACAAATTTTCTTACAATCTGACTTATTCAACTCAGGTGTACGTCCAGCGATTAACGCCGGTCTTTCTGTATCACGTGTAGGTGGATCTGCTCAAATTAAAGCGATGAAAAAAGTTGCGGGTACACTACGTCTTGACTTAGCTGCATTCCGTGAACTTGAATCATTTGCTCAATTCGGTTCAGATTTAGATAAAATCACACTTGCTAAACTTGAGCGTGGTAAACGTACGGTTGAAGTTCTTAAACAAGACCTAAACAAACCACTTAAAGTTGAAAAACAAGTTGCTATCCTTTATGCATTAACTAAAGGTCACTTAGATGATATTCCAGTACAAGATATCGTTCGCTTTGAAGGTGAATTCTTAAGCTGGTTAGATACAAACCACACAAACGTTTTAGATCACGTTCGTACTACAAAAGAACTTGCTCCTGATGCGGATTACGTAGCAGCTTTAACTGAGTTCAAAAAGACTTTCGCTAAATCAGAATAAGTTCGAGATAGTCACTTGATTAAAAAACAAAAGGTGGTGAAATACCAGTGGTAAACTTACGCGAAATAAAAGGTCGTATTAATTCTACAAAGAGTACGAAACAAATTACGAAAGCGATGCAGATGGTTTCTTCTTCAAAGTTACGTCGTGCAGAGCAAAACGCTAAAGCGTACGTTCCTTACATGGAAAAAATCCAGGATGTAGTAGGCGCAATTGCTTCAGGGACAAAAGACAGTGGACATCCAATGTTAACTGCTCGTCCTGTTAAGAAAACAGCTTACTTAGTCATTGGTTCTGACCGTGGTCTTGCAGGTGCTTACAACTCAAGTATCCTACGTCAAGTACAACGTACAATTGACGAGCGTCATAAATCAAAAGACGAATACGTTATTTTAGCGGTAGGTCGTGTTGTTCGTGATTACTTTGTGAAACGTGATCATAATGTCATCAGCGATGTTGTCGGTCTTCCGGACCAACCAACATTTGCTGATATTAAAGAAATCGCTCGTAAAGCTGTTGGTATGTTCACTGATGGTACGTATGATGAACTTTATATGTACTACAATCACTTTGTCAGCGCAATTGCTAACGAAGTGACAGAGAAAAAACTTCTTCCATTAACGGATCTTGCACCTGCTAGCAGTAATGCTTCTTACGAATTTGAACCATCTGGTGAAGCAATTCTAGAAGTATTACTTCCACAATACGCGGAAAGCTTAGTTTACGGCGCATTATTAGATGGAAAAGCAAGTGAACATGCTTCTCGTATGACTGCTATGAAAAATGCAACTGATAATGCATCTGATCTTATTTCAGACCTTTCATTGCAATATAACCGTGCACGTCAAGCAGCTATTACACAAGAAATTACAGAAATCGTTGGTGGAGCTGCAGCCTTAGAATAGGCCCAGCTTCCCAATGTCGTATAAGAATACGATAGGAGGGTACACAGTAATGAATAAAGGACATGTTATTCAAGTAATGGGTCCAGTTGTTGACGTAAAATTTAACAACGGCCAATTACCAGCAATCTATAACTCATTAACAGTTAAGATTGAACGTCCTAATGAAGAACCAACAATTCTTGCATTAGAAGTTGCTCTTCATTTAGGTGATGATTCTGTTCGTACAATTGCAATGTCATCTACTGATGGCTTACAACGTGGAGCAGAAGTAACAGACTCAGGAAAAGCTATCTCAGTACCAGTTGGTGAAGTTACTCTAGGACGTGTATTCAACGTACTAGGAGAAGTAATCGACTTAGGTGAAGAGATTCCAGCTGACGTTCGTCGTGATTCAATTCACCGCGAAGCACCAGCTTTCGATGAACTTTCAACTACAGTTGAAATTCTTGAAACAGGTATCAAAGTAGTAGACTTATTAGCACCATATATCAAAGGTGGTAAAATCGGTCTATTCGGTGGTGCCGGTGTAGGTAAAACAGTATTAATCCAAGAATTAATCAACAACATCGCACAAGAGCACTCAGGTATCTCTGTATTCGCTGGTGTAGGTGAGCGTACTCGTGAAGGGAACGACTTATTCTTCGAGATGAGCGATTCAGGCGTTATCAAGCAAACAGCGATGGTATTCGGTCAAATGAACGAGCCACCAGGCGCACGTATGCGTGTAGCTTTAACTGGTCTTACAATGGCAGAATACTTCCGTGATGAGCAAGGTGCTGACGTACTTTTATTCATCGACAATATCTTCCGTTTCACACAAGCAGGTTCTGAGGTTTCTGCCCTATTAGGTCGTATGCCTTCTGCGGTAGGTTACCAACCAACACTTGCAACTGAAATGGGTAAATTACAAGAGCGTATCACATCTACTAACAAAGGTTCTGTAACTTCTATCCAAGCGATTTATGTACCAGCCGATGACTATACTGACCCGGCTCCAGCTACAACTTTCGCCCATTTAGATGCAACTACTAACCTTGAGCGTAAATTATCAGAAATGGGTATCTACCCTGCGGTTGACCCATTAGCTTCGACTTCTCGTGCTTTATCACCTGAAATCGTGGGCGCTGAGCACTACGCTATTGCTACTGGTGTACAACGTACAATCCAACGTTACCGTGAATTACAAGATATCATTGCTATCTTAGGTATGGATGAATTATCTGATGAAGATAAACAAACAGTAGAACGTGCTCGTCGTATTCAATTCTTCTTATCTCAAAACTTCCACGTTGCGGAACAATTTACTGGTCAAAAAGGTTCTTATGTACCTGTTAAAGAAACTGTTCGCTCATTCAAGGAAATCCTTGATGGCAAATGGGATCACCTACCAGAAGATGCTTTCCGTCTAGTTGGTTCTATTGATGAAGTAGTTGAAAAAGCGAAAAGCATGGGCGTAGAGGTTTAATACTAGGGACGAGGAGGAAAAAATATGAAGACAGTTCAAGTCAATATTGTCACTCCCGACGGCCCAGTATACGATTCTGAAGTATCAATGGTAATCGCAAAGACAACATCAGGAGAAATCGGTGTTCTTGCAGGCCATATTCCTATGGTCGCTCCACTTGCAATTGGTGCAGTGAAGCTTAAAAAAGAAGACGGTTCAACTGAACTTGTAGCTTTAAGCGGTGGTTTCATTGAAGTTCGCCCTGAAAAAATCTCAATTTTAGCACCTTCTGCTGAAATTGCTGAAAGCATCGATGTTAAACGTGCTAAAGAAGCCGTTAAACGTGCTGAAGGACGTCTTCAAGATAAACAAGATAACATTGATTTCAAACGTGCTGACCTAGCATTAAAACGTGCGTTGAATCGTATCAACGTTCATGAGGGTAATATCTAATTCAAATTTTAACGGGCAGATTCAACATCTGTCCGTTTTTTAACATTATTCCTCAGTGGGTAGAGGAAGGAATATGGAGGAGCAATATGGAATTATATAGGGCAGTAGGGCAGGAAGCTTTAATAGGTATTTTATCGCACATATTTTTTATTGGTATTACCTTTTATGCGCTACAAGCGTTTATGTTAGAAAAGCTATTTAAGAAGAATAAAGTGTTTCAAGTCCAATTAATTTATATTTTATTAAGTGTGGCAATAGGATCTGCCGTTTCAAATTTCTTTCTCCAATTTTCAAATTGGTCTGGGAAGCTTCCGTATTTATTTTAAGAGCCCCTTAATACTTTCTATATGTTAGATGTTGAATCTACATATTTCACAGGGCTTTATAACATAATTTATGTGGTCCTTTGAAATATGTAATAAAAGAAATTTGTGAGATTTCAGTTTTTGTTCACAAATCTTTGGGTATATATTAAAAATTTACGCTTATCTTCCATGTTATTGGTCATTCACAAAAAAAAAAATCATGCGTACAATAAATAAATAGCAAAATATTAAAAAATGACGTAAAATAGTGATTTGGACGCTTGAACGAGCGTAAGAAAAGTTGTACTATAGAGTTGTTTGTTTACTGATTATGACATTATACTTCTTTTTAAAATAAAATTTTGATAGGTTAATAGATTGAATTCGGAGGGACATAGGGTGGAAAAAATAATAGTGACTGGCGGCCAACAGCTACAGGGGAAAGTACGCGTAGAGGGCGCAAAAAATGCGGTGTTACCAATCCTAGCAGCAGCTTTACTTGCTTCTAAAGGAGAAAATGTAATTAAGGAAGTCCCTAACTTAGCAGACGTCTTTACTATAAATGAAGTACTAAAAAGTCTAAATGCGGCTGTTACATATATACCTGAGGATAATACAGTATATATCGACACAACAAAAGAACTTTCTAGTGAAGCTCAATTTGAATATGTAAGTAAAATGCGTGCATCGATTTTAGTGATGGGTTCTTTACTTGCTCGAAATGGCTATGCTCGTGTTGCATTACCTGGGGGCTGTGCTATCGGTTCCCGTCCAATTGAGTTACATTTAAAGGGCTTTGAGGCTATGGGGGCAAAAATCTCGTTTGGTCATGGTTTTGTAGAGGCAAAGGCAGATGGACGTTTAAAAGGCGCAAATGTGTATTTGGACTTCCCTAGCGTTGGGGCAACAGAAAATATCATGACAGCTGCAGCGTTAGCGCAAGGAACGACTGTAATTGAAAATGCAGCAAAAGAGCCTGAAATTGTAGATCTTGCAAACTTTATTAATAATATGGGTGGTCGTGTTATCGGAGCAGGTACGAATACAATTCGTATCGAAGGAGTCGATACATTATATGGAACAGAGCATCATATTATTCCTGACCGTATTGAAGCTGGCACATTTATGGTTGCAGCAGCAATTACAAAAGGTGATGTAACGATTGAAAATGCAGTTCCAGAGCATATGACAGCATTAATTGCAAAGATGCGTGAAATGGGTGTAGAGATCACTGAGCTAGAGGAAGGAATCCGCGTACGCGCTCCTAAACCATTAAAAGCTGTTGATATTAAAACTATGCCACATCCAGGCTTCCCGACAGATATGCAATCTCAAATGATGGCCTTAATGTTAACTGCTGAAGGTACGAGTATTATTACGGAAACGGTTTTTGAAAATCGTTTTATGCATGTTGAGGAGTTCCGTCGCATGAATGCTAGTGCTAAAATAGAAGGACGTTCTGTGTTTATCGAAGGGCCAATAGATCTTCAGGGTGCTGAAGTAATGGCGACTGATTTACGAGCTGCGGCTGCACTAATTTTAGCAGGTCTTGTATCTGAAGGTGTGACTAGAGTTACAAAACTTCATCACTTAGATCGTGGTTATGTTGATTTCCACGGCAAATTGGCTTTACTTGGCGCACAGATTGAACGTGTACCAGTAGAGGATGTTATCGTTGAAGAAAAAACAACTGTAAAATTACCAACAAACTAAATAGATTTCCAAACCCTTTGCTTAAGCGCAAAGGGTTTTTTCTTTATAGTTTAATCCACGCTGGCGATAGTGAAGCAGCAATAGGAAGATTTTTTAGTAATCATTAAATGGAAAGAGGACTAAAACTGTCTCATCAATGACAATGTATCTGCGGAAAGAAGTGTATTTCCACGATTTAAGAGGATGTAGGTTCCTATCTAGCACTTTTTAAACGGATGCCATGCAATTAGTTGATCTTCGTTCCGACTGGGCGACTCCTTGGGGATTAGCAATAGAGGAACGAAGGCTAAAAGCATCACGTACTGTGATCACGCCTTCGTGACCAACATCAGGTTGGCCCGAGACCCTGCAGCGAAGCGGCACATCGAACGCGCCCAGCCGGAACGGAAATCAACTTCACGTTATGGTGATTAGAGATTTTTAAGAGAGCCCTCAATCGTATATTTTGAAAAGTTTCAGCATATTATTCCTTATGAAAAAATGGATAATGAGTATAGGCATAATTTGTTTGACTGGAGCATTATATATGCTTCCTGTGGCATTTGGTGAGAGACGTACGGTTGAGGATGCGCCTGCAACAACAGAACAAGCTTGTGAAATCTTCATAGAAGTGGAGGGACAACCGGAGAAAATCCCTTTAGAAACGTATGTGACTGGTGTGGTAGCTGCAGAAATGCCTGTTTCATTTAAAAAAGAAGCTTTAAAGGCACAGGCTATTGCTGCAAGAACTTACGCGTTGAAATCGACAAATTACGGTAAAATAGCTATCGCTCCTACTGTTGCTAGACAAGTTTTTTACAATAAGGAACAAAGAAAAGAGAATTGGACTAGCAATTTCCCGGGGAATGAAAAGAAAATTGTCGAGGCTATTAACGAAACGAAAGGACAAGTTCTTCTATATAATAATGAATTAATTACGGCAATGTTTCATTCTACTAGTAATGGGAAAACAGAAAGTGCTTACGGTTTTAGTGGCAATGATGTACCGTATTTACAAAGCGTCGCGAGTAATACGGATCAATCATCACCAAAGTTTGCAGCGATAAAAGAATGGACATTGGCTGAGTGGAATGCGTTGTGGCCTGTTAAATGGCAGGCAAATGATTTCAACCGTGTACAGTTCTTTTTAAATGATTCAGGACGTGTTGAGCGCATGCAGTTAGGGAAGAATATATGGTCAGGGCGAGAGGTTCGAACACTTTTGGGAATAGCATCAACAGACTTTAAAATCTCATATAATTCCACTGCTGGAAAAGTACTGGTGAGCACGAAAGGATACGGGCATGGAGTAGGGATGAGTCAATATGGAGCAGATGCTATGGCAAGTGATGGGAAAACTGCTGCCGAAATTTTACACTACTATTATCAAGATATTGAGATAAAAAAGATAGATGCATGTTTAAAATAACTTCTAGTTGTTCACACTGCAACTAGAGGTGATGAAAATGAGAGAGGATAAAAATAGTAAAACTTCTCAAAATCAAGATGAAAAAGTTCAATTACAGAAGAAACCATGGTTTTGGCCAGCTGTTTACGCTGGTGGAGCTCTAATGCTAGCAGGTTTACTACTTGGTTACAATAGTCTTGTATCAAAAGTAGAAGAGGCTCCATTACCAGAAGTAGCAGAAGTAGATTCAGGTCCTGTAGTTGAAACCAATGCACGAACAGAAAATATGAAGTACCCGTTCAAGGAAGCAAATCTTAATAAAATTCAAGTTTCACAAGAGTTTTATGATGTAGAGGCAAATGCTGAGTCACGTGAAAAAGCACTAATGGTATTTAATCAAACATTTACGACATCTTCCGGTATTTCTCTTTCTATGAATGGTGAAGAATTCGAAGTACTTGCTGCTTTAAGCGGTAAAGTAAAACAAGTAAAGCTTGACGCATTTACAGGCAATAAAATTGTGATCGAGCACGCAAATGGTAAGGAAACACATTATAGCTCTGTAAAAGACATTGCTGTCAAAGAAGGCGATGAGGTAACACAAGGTCAAGCACTAGGAAAAGCGACTGACAATGAGTGGAACCAAGCAGCTGGCATTCACTTGCATTTTGAAGTACTTGAAAACGGAAAATATATTAATCCGAAAAAATTACTAGGCTTTTAACCTATTTCAGCGGTTGCTGAAATAGAGGAACTTATGCCCAACAACGTGCCTATTATCAATTATGCCGAAGTATAATTGATAATAGGCCATTTTGTTTTCTCCTAAACAATGAAAATAAACATTTTCTATGTGAGAAACGAATACTAAAAAGTGCATAAAAAATCAGTATTTTATCGTGAAAATGTAAAATGTGTTCTGAACAGCTTTGTCCTCACATAATGTGAAGAAATGCGCAGACGTGCATCTGATGCCAACGCCATTTGTGAATTTGTGTGGAAAGGACGAAGAACGTGCACGAGCACATTCGGAAGCGCTGTATACGCCTCGGTGAATTATTGATTGAGACGCGTGAGACTGTGCGTGTCCTCGCGAAAATGACAGGTTATTCAAAAAGTACGGTGCATAAAGATTTAACAGAGCGACTGCCAACAATTCATGAAGGATTAGCTGAGCAAGTAAAGGAAATACTCGCCTACCATAAGGCCGTACGTCATATTCGCGGAGGAGAGGCAACGAAAAACAAGTGGAAAGAAAGAGCGAGTCATGAGTGATTCGTTCTTTTTTAAAATTCAAAGGACAAGCAAGATACATATTTCCTCATAAAAGACTACTCACAATAATGTGGGGTTGATTTCCGTTCCGGATGGGCGCTTTGTTGTTGTTGCTACGCTTTCGCACAGAGCAAAGCTTCCTGGGGGCATCCGATGAGCTGCTTTGTTGCTGCCGCTACGTTAGCACTACGCTTTCGCACAGAAACCATCCGCTTCGCTGCAGGGTCTCGGGCCAACAGATGTCTTTTGCGCGAAAGCGTGAGTGTAACGTAGCGGCAGCATAGGGTTTTGGTTTTGTTTGTGCGAAAGCAACAGTACGATGTTGGTCACGAAGGCGTTATCACAGGTTGCGATGCTTTTAGCCTTCGTTCCTACACCCCTAATCCCCGAGGAGTCGCCCATCCTCCACTTCAATCAACCTATTCACATAATGTGTGTTAAAAAATGCTATTTCAAACTATTTGATGATGGAGCATGAAAAAATTGTTTAAGCAATTTCTTCTTTTCATGAAGTGTTCATATAATTGAAAGGAATGGAGTTCTATTCACTAAAATTAGGTGAAATTACCAATAGGTTGTGATAGAATATTCTAGATAAACAGATAAAAATGAACGTTTTTTGTAGTTGGAAATGGCGGGAAGGAGAAATTATATAATGTTTTCGAAAGATATTGGCATTGACTTAGGAACTGCGAACGTATTAATACACGTTAAAGGTAAAGGAATCGTCTTAAATGAACCATCTGTTGTGGCGATTGATAAAAAAACAAATAAAGTATTAGCTGTGGGGGAAGAGGCTCGCCAAATGGTAGGACGTACGCCTGGTAACATTACTGCAATTCGCCCACTACGAGATGGGGTCATTGCGGATTTTGACGTTACAGAAGCCATGCTAAGACATTTCATCAATAAGTTAAATGTAAAAGGATTTTTAGCTAAGCCACGTATTTTAATTTGCTGTCCAACGAACATTACTAGTGTTGAGCAAAAGGCTATCCGTGAAGCCGCAGAAAAATCAGGTGGAAAAAAAGTATACTTAGAAGAAGAACCAAAAGTGGCTGCTATTGGTGCAGGCATGGATATATTCCAACCTAGCGGCAATATGGTAGTTGATATTGGCGGCGGAACAACAGACGTTGCAGTCTTATCAATGGGTGATATTGTAACGAGTGAGTCCATTAAGGTAGCCGGAGACATTTTTGATAATGATATTTTGCAATATATTAAAAAAGAATACAAATTACTAATTGGTGAACGTACTGCAGAAGCCATTAAAATTACAATCGGTACAGTCTTTAAAGGTAGCCGAAACGATTCAATGGATATTCGTGGTCGAGACATGGTAACAGGTTTACCACGTACAATAACAATTCATTCTGAAGAGATTGAACGTGCCTTACATGAATCGGTAGCTATGATTGTTCAATCTGCAAAAAATGTTTTAGAAAAAACGCCACCAGAGTTATCAGCTGATATTATTGATCGTGGGGTCATTATTACTGGCGGTGGTGCTTTACTACACGGTATGGACCAACTATTAATCGAAGAATTAAAGGTACCTGTGTTCATTGCTGAACAACCTATGGATTGTGTAGCAATTGGGACAGGAATTATGCTTGAAAATATTGATCGAGTTCCCGCATCCTTATAAAAAGATAATGAGGTGAGTCCTTTGTTTAAAGGGTTTTATACAGTTGCAACTGGTATGATTGCACAACAAAGACGAACAGAATTACTAACTAATAATTTATCAAATGCGAATACACCAGGATTTAAAGCAGACCAATCAACAATTCGGTCATTTCCTGACATGCTCATGTCAAGTGTAGGAAAGACGAATGCACCTGCTAATCAACAAGCAGGTTCTCAATATATGAGCCAAGTTGGCGCATTAAATACAGGGATTTATATGCAAGAAACATTGCCAAATTACATACAAGGCCAAATTTATAGCACTGATTTCACGACAGATATGGCTTTGATTGATGGAAACTTACCGCAAAATGAAGATGGAACTTCCGGATCTATTTTCTTCCGTTTAGCACATCCAGAAGGCGGAGAAGCATATACACGCAACGGGAATTTCACATTAGATGGTCAAGGCTATTTAGTAAATCCACAAGGACTGTATGTGTTATCAGATAGAGGCCAACGCATTCAGCTACCGAATGATGATTTCCGCCTAGATGAGAACGGAGCAATTTACGTTAATGATCAGCAAGTAGCTCGTGTTGGCGTATCATATGCAACGAATCCGAACATGCTACGTAAACAGGATAATGGTTTAATTCGAACAGAAAACGGTGAGAACCTACCGACAGCTTACGGTGCCAATGGCGTATCCTTTACACTGCGTCAAAATTATCTAGAGGGCTCAAACGTTGATTCTAGTCGCACAATGACCGATTTAATGACAGCATATCGCGCTTTCGAGGCTAACCAAAAAGTGCTACAAGCTTATGATCGCAGCATGGAAAAAGCTGCTAATGAAATCGGGAAAGTTTAATAGGCGAACAGGAGGCGTTTGAACATGCTACGTACAATGATGACTGCAACAAACACAATGGGGCAATTACAAAATAGACTAGATACAATTAGTAATAACATTGCCAATAGCGATACACAGGGCTATAAATCAAAAGAAGCTACATTTAATGAATTGCTTTATCAGCAGTTTAACAATGACAAGCAAGATCGTGCTGATCGACAATCACCTGTTGGTATCCGTTACGGTTCAGGTGCAATGCTTGGGCAAATCCAATCTAATCAAAAACAAGGTTCTTTACAAACAACAAGTCGAGATCTTGATTTAGCTTTTACAAAACCAAAACAATATTTCAATATTTTAATGCCAGATGGTGAAAATGGCACAAAAACAGTGTATACTCGTCAAGGTGACTTTTATTTATCACCATTAAATAATGGAACAGTAATGGTTGTAACTGCAGATGGATATCCATTGGCAAACGAAAACGGACAAGCTATTACATTACCGGATAATGTAAAAAGTTTCGCGATTCGTGATGGGGGCGTATTAGAGGCATCATATCCAAATGGAGATTTTATTCGTACAAATGTAGGGGTGACAGAGTTCCAAAAGCCACAGCTTATGGAGGACATTTCTGGATCCTATGTTGGATTGCCGAATAACCTAGCTCAGTTAGGATATACGCAAGCTGAAGTTGTCACTAATTTACAAGGTGCAAATCGTCAGCAAATTGGTATGCAGAACGGTGTGCTAGAAATGTCGAATGTAAATCTTTCAAAGGAAATGACGGATTTAATTCAAACACAGCGTTCTTATCAATTCAATGCAAGAGCTGTCACTTTAGCAGATCAAATGCTTGGGCTCATTAATGGTATTCGATAGTAAATCCATAATTACTGTTTAGTAAGGAATGAAGAGGAGTACAATTTATGACAAACGATTCAAGTCGAGGTTCTATGCAAACAAAAGAAACCGATACGCCACCAGAAGAGAAGGAACACGGCTCAAATGGAGAGCAACGAGAGGTTCGATGGGTGCAAATACGGCTGATTCCGATTTGGCTACGCGTTGTACTTATTATCATCTTAGTTGTTGTTGCCGCAATTTTAGGTACAATAATTGGCTATAGTGTAATTGGACAAGGTAAAGCCATGGACGTTTTCAAACCAGAAACATGGCAACATATATTTGATATTATGAATGGTAAAGAATAATAATATTCTTTACCATACTTTGTTTTACATAATTATTTATGTAATGGTTTATAACATTTATTGAATGAAGATTATAGTCTCCGGTGGATGTCACAGAATTTTTTGTAGGCACCATTCAAAATCCGGACACTTTGTTTATCTGTAGCGAAAGCAAAGCGACAGCGGCAATTACGCCAAGGCGAAATTAATATTAAGCATTCAAGGGGGAAAAGAAATGTTAACAGCAGAACAAATTCAAGCAATTTTACCACATCGTTATCCTTTTTTATTCGTTGATCGTATCGTTGAATTAGAAGAAGGTAAGCGTGCAGTCGGTTTAAAAAATGTCTCTATGAACGAGGACTTTTTTAATGGGCATTTCCCTGGCTATCCAGTAATGCCTGGGGTTTTAATTGTAGAGGCACTAGCACAAGTTGGTGGCGTAGCATTATTAAACGCAGAGGAATTCAAAGGTCGTCTAGCTTTCTTGACGGGTATTGATAACTGTCGTTTCAAGCGACAAGTAGTACCGGGAGATCAACTTCGATTAGAAGTAGAGTTCGTGAAACTACGTGGAGTTATGGGTAAAGGTCACGGTGTGGCGACAGTTGATGGGGAACTAGTATGTGAAGTGGATATTCTATTCGCTATTGGACCTGCACAACCAAAACAGGTGTAATTTGCAATTATAGGATAAAAGATTTAAAATAATTATATCGAAAATTGTCTTTTAATAGTTTACTATAGTGAGTACAGTTATAGAAATCACGGTATTTTATAAAAATGCAATGGCGCTATATGTGATTGTGAATAATACATGTAGTTTTGTTTTTAAAACGTAGGAGGATTATATAGATGTATAAGGAATTGTCTTCAGGTGTTAAAATTAGCATTACGCGTTCTATTTCAACATCTTTCGAATCATACTTAGCAAGTATTGATTGGAAAGAGGAGCGTTTTTCTATGGAAGACTTCATTGCTAGCTGGCAAACTTATTTTCAAGAAAATGCCGCATGGATCGAAAAAATCCCAGCAGATGTTTTGATGAATACTGAATTCCATGAAGAGATGGCGCAGAAAATCGACGAAGTAATTGCAAAAATTTTAAATGAAGAACCAACAGCTAAACAAATTGAAACAATTGAGGCCTTGCAAAAAGAGCTAGGTACAAATTATAGCTACAACTGTAAAGCAGAAGCAGCATACATTGAACAATTGTTAAAAGAAAAACAAAAATAGTTTGTAAAAAAATCGGATAGTTCCCTCCTTTCCCGGGCAATCTATGTAGGATCACAAATACACACATTGTATTTGATGACATAGCATCGGAGGAAGGAGGTTTTTTCATATGTGGAGAATGTCATTTTTGGCAATTATTCTTGCTGCATTATTCCTTGGAGGTTGTAACTGGGGAAATAGAGCTGTAGAAACAAGACCAGCGGAGAACGTTAAAGAAGACGTTCGTCGTGGTGTTGACAGAGTAGAAGACACTGTAAATCCGAATCGACGAAATGACGTTTACGACCGTAACGTTAATGACGTTAACCGTAACACTACTCTTCCAGAAGCTACAACACCAGGTACAACGACAGTACCAGGAACTACAACACCAGGAACTACAACACCTGGAACTGTAACACCAGGAACAACAACGACACCAGGAACACATACTACTGGTGAAGTTAAAGAAAAGATCGTTGAAGAGAAAGTTACGCGATAATTTGAAAAGGAGTGTTTCCAATCAAATGGAACACTCTTTTTTTTATTGAGGGGTGTGTGGAAGGGTAGTGAATACCCGCGGAAGAGGGGTGAATACTCGCGGAAGGGAAGCGGATACCCGCGGAAGGAGTGAATACCCGCGGAAGAGGAGTGAATACTCGCGGAAGAGAAGCGAATACCCGCGGAAGGGAAGCGAATACTCGCGGAAGGGAAGCAAATACCCGCGGAAGGAAAATACCCGCGGAAGGAAGTGAATACTCGCGGAAGAGGAGTGAATACCCGCGGAAGAGAAGAGAATACCCGCGGAAGGAAAGCGAATACCCGCGGAAGGAGGAATATCCGCGGAAGGAGTGAATACCCGCGGAAGAGGGGTGAATACTCGCGGAAGGAGGAATACCCGCGGAAGAGAAGCGAATATCCAAGGAAGGGACGCGAATACTGCGGAAGGAAAATACCCGCGGAAGAGAAGCAAATACCCGCGAAAGGAGTAAATACCAGCAAAAGGTAAGAAACCACCCACGAAGCCAATCTCCACCCCCTCAAGAAGAACTGAAAAACGGCTTCATATAGTCCACTAAATTCTCAGGTAATTGGTAAACGCGATTTTTATAAGAACCTGTATAGGCAAATTGAAATTTTCTAAGTAAACGATTGGCAGCATCACGGGAATGAATATTGAAAAATTCACGTAACTGTTTGTTGGTAATGGTCGGTCTAACTAAGTATCGATAATCTTGTAAGGCTTCAGCAAAAATTTCTTCGCTTGCATAGTGGCAGTATGAACATTTCCAAATCCCACGAGCAAAATGCATTTGGGATTTGTATTGGCATTTTGGGCAAAGCACGCCTTGGCGGAATCGTGAAGAATCAAGAGATGCCGGAATTTTCGATGGCTGATGTCGACTGAGAAGTTGTTGAGCAATTTGCGTTAGTTGTTCTTCGCTTAAAATAGTTTGTGTATATTTTTGAAACAGGGAATGAAGGTGTTTTTGAAGTCCTGAAACATGGAAAATAGGGATTGTGTTTGGATGACTTGCAATAATAGCGGAGGGGTTAGAAATAACAACTGCGCCCTCAATAGGGAGAGAATAGTTTTGGCAAATAACTTTAAGAAAATGCATATGTCGTTGGGTCTGAGTAAGAGCATTTGGAAATCCTTCAACAGTACCATCTGGCTTTGTTCGAATACATTGATGAGTAGTATCGTCAAAATCAAGACGTCCGTTAATATTTTTTATTTCAATCACTAGCAAAAAATTACGGCAAATAAAAAGTGTATCAAGTTGATGCGAATGCTGTGCAGAATTCATCAAAATTAAATTATGTAATACTAAAAAAGTATGGGGACATATTAATTCAAGCCATTCACGGTCAACTCTTCTTTCACCAGCAAAACCGGCATCAAATCGTCGAAATTGCTCATTATAATAATCAAAATCAGGGTCCTCATCGAACAACCGCCGCTTTAAAGCCTCAAGCCACAGTAATTTTACGGGCTTTTTCCTAATTGCAATAGTCAAGTATAGTTACCTCCTCTAATTTTTACATCGTATTGTACCTTAAAATTTATACCTGTCCAATAAAAAATAACGATGCAAATGTTTGCATCGTTAAATGAAGTTCAATCATTTTTTAGTTTTGGTCGTTCTTTCATATCGTGTGAGAAGCGGTCCAATAACTTATCTAAAGTAACACCCTCAGCTAGCAACTCGGCAAGCAATTGTTCGGCATATTTCGAGCGTTTTATCTTGAGCTTCCCTTTTAATAGGACAGAGACGTGTTCGCCAATTTCTTGAACTGTATGTACGGCAACCTGGAAAGGAGCAGGCTCATTATCTGGAAATGAAATAACTGCACGTACATTAAAGACAGTAGCATTCGCTAAAAGTTCATCAAAAGTTGAACGATATTGCCGGTCCATAAACAGTTCAAGAATCCAAGATTGATGGCTATTTTCCTGGTTAATAATAATACCATCGACTAAAGGGAAAGGTTGCATGCCCTCTTTTGTGACAAGGTCAAAGGAAAGCATTTTAAACGTTTTCATTATGTAATATCCTCCTAAGTCGGTCATCCTTTTTAGTATAACATATTCAATTAGCCCTGTTTATGGAAGGGATCCATGCAGTTTTTTGCGCATTCAATAAAACTGCGAAATTGCATATTTCAACAATTAGCATTTGCAACTACAGGGAAAAGCATTCAGCTTGAAAAATCATTTGAAACTTGAAAAGTAAAACCCTTAATTTACCCAATTTATGATTGAAAACTGAAGGAAATGATAAAAATCGACTTTTGCCAATGCTGAATTAATTTTTGTATGATGAGAGCAATCAACAGCGAAGGAGGTGAATCAATGAACCAAGTCGGACTGGTCGGAAGGTTAACTAAGGATCCAGTGTTACGACACTTATCTGAAAATCGCGTGCAAACCCATTTTTCACTAGCCATTAATCGCAATTACAAAAACAGTCGTGGGGAAGTGGATGCTGACTTTATTCTTTGTTCAGTTTGGGGAAGGCTGGCAGAGCATATCGTCAAATATTGCGGAAAAGGCTCATTAATTGGGGCAAATGGTCGTATTCAATCGAGATCATTTTTAAATGAAAACAGCACAAAGGTTTATATAACAGAAGTAGTCGTAGAAGATGTCCGATTTTATCAGCTTAAGCCAAGGGATCGTGATGGGGCTATTGTGTTGCCAAAGCCACCTGATGAGCAGGACGGCTTAACCGATTTTGTACTACCTGATGTAGAAGTACAATTACCAGTAGTATCGCAGTCCTGAATGGTACATACGGGGCAAGTACAAGCTGTCTGATCCGCCATTTTCCTTCTATACTTGCACCGTAATCAATCAATCTAGAGAGGAATGATGTATACCTTTCATAACGTAGTTCATTGCTGAAGACCGCTCAGCAATGAGCCTTAAACACAACTAAATATTAATATGAAGTAAGTAGGGAAGAAGTAACAAGCAATGTCCGCTGAAAAAAAGAGCGCCAAGAACGTTTTGCTCTTGGCGCACATATATAAATCTTTAGAAATCGAGCGTCATTAAATCACGAAGTTCATCATCTTCTAACTCGGTTAACCACTTGCTTGATTGAATTAGTTCTTCTGATAATGCAGATTTCTGAGCTAGCATTTTATCGATTTTCTCTTCGATCGTACCAATAGTCACAAACTTATGCACTTGCACGAATTGTGTTTGACCAATTCGATATGCACGGTCTGTTGCTTGATTTTCAACAGCTGGATTCCACCAGCGATCTGCGTGTAAAACATGATTTGCAGCTGTTAAATTTAGGCCTGTTCCACCTGCTTTTAAGGAAAGGATAAATATTGGGAAATCTCCTGCCTGAAAAGCCTCAACTAAGCGGTCACGCTGCTGCTTAGGCATGGCACCTGTTAAGAACGGTGCATCAATATTATATAGTTCGCTAAAACAATGCTGTAGTAATTGTCCCATTCCAATATATTGAGTGAAAATGAGGCATTGCTCGCCGTTGTCCACAATTTCTGTAGCCATTTGCACGATACGTTCTAATTTCGTAGAACGAGTCAGCATTGATTCTGCATCCTCGAAAGGTTCTTTTAAATACAAGGCAGGATGATTACATAATTGCTTTAGCTTACTGAGCATCTTTAAGACGCGTCCCTTTTTTTGAAAGCCTGTTAATTGCTCGAGCTGATCGAGCGTCTCTAATATATATCCTTCATATAAAGAGGCTTGCTCAGTTGTTAATGGGCAATAATCATGAGATTCTTGTTTATCCGGTAAGTTAAGCTGTAAGTGTGGGTCACGTTTAGTACGACGAAGTAAAAACGGTTGAATTTTTGTACGTAACTTCTGTTTATGTGACTCAGACTCATCTCGTTCTACTGGTAAAATAAATTCTTCGTTAAAGCGACCGAAGCTACCTAAATAGCCTTTATGGATAAAATCAAAAATTGCCCATAGCTCAGATAAACGGTTTTCCACCGGTGTACCTGTTAATGCAATATGATGCTTACCATTTAACTTACGAATAGCTCTTGATTGGAGCGTTTGCATATTTTTAATATTTTGAGCTTCATCCAGTACAACCGTTGCCCATTCTACTTCCTGTAAAAACTCAGCATCCTGAGATACAGTGCCGTAGGTAGATAAAATTACATGTGGTTTTTCTCTTTCTACTAGCTGTTTAAAAGCATCCTCCTTTGCTCGATTCGCCTGATAATGCGTATGCACAATCAACGAAGGAGCAAAACGGGCAAGTTCCTTTTGCCAGTTGCCTAACACTGAAGTAGGACAAATAATGATGGCTGGCTTTGTATCCTCATTCGTTTCATAAAGATACAGCAAATATGAAATAAGCTGAACCGTTTTACCAAGACCCATATCATCCGCTAGACATGCACCGAAGCCTTGTTCGCGCATGAAGACAAGCCATTCGAAGCCTTCATGCTGATAAGGGCGTAATTCAGCATGTAAAGGTGTAGGAACGGGTACTGTAGGAAGTCCTTTTTTCTCTTGAAGCTGCTCCATATAGGATTTAAGCGATTGTTGCAATTCAAATGCAAATATCGGGTCATCCCGCATTTCATCATCGGCATCCTCTTCTTCAAGAGGTAAGGATAAATCCTCTGGCAGCTCACGAAATAGCAATTCGCGAACAGTCCAGCTTTCATCTTCTGCTTGCTGCATCAATGTACGCATCTCTTGCATCCAGTTTGCATCGACTCTAAACCATTCAGTACCTATACGAATGAATTCGCGTTTCTCTTCCACAAGCTTTTTAAATTGCTCAGGTGAAATGGACTGTCCGTTCATAGAAAACTGCCATTTGAATGTTAAAATATCATCTAGTCCAGCAACCTTCTTTGTCGATACATTGCCAGTACTTACACGAACACGCATTTTTGATTGTTTTAAATCTTTAAGCCAAGCTGGTAATACAACATCAAAGCCGAGTGCCTGTAATCTTGCTAAATCTTCACGTAAAAATGTTCGAACTTGTAGATCCTCAAGCATAATACGGATGAAAATATCGTTCCTTACAACTTCATTAGAAAGGAGATCTACAATTTGACCTTGTTGTTGTTCAATAGCTTCAGCATACATTTCCCATTTTGCTGGTAGAGCATCAGCGATTGGTAGCGACTGCTTTCGCATAGCAGGCGTCCAGTAGTTTTTAGCTGTAGCCGTGCTCAGTACTGTTTCTAAAAGCCAAACATCTGAATCTTCCTCAGGCTCACTTAAGCGTAGGGAGACTTTAACTGCACCTGCTTGTCGTTCCTGGTCTAATGGCCAGCCACCACGCAAGAAAAATGGCACTAGCTTTGGTAAATCTGACAGTATAAGACCTGCTTGTGCCAGTTTTTGCTGCACGGCTGTTTCTAATAAAGCTGTTTCAACACCGTCCAGAGGGAATGTTAGCGAGGAGAAATCATCTGCAATAACTGCATGTGACCAGAGCGATGGTTCCTGCCAATACGTTTGTAAAGCAGACGCTTTTTCTAGCAACACCTGACTTTCTGTGTTTACACCTTGCCATTCAATAAAAGGATGTAGATAACGCTGCGAAAAAATATCAAGGAGCTCAGAAGTTGAAACCTCAATAGTAAGCTCTGAACGATTGGTTAATATCCCATAGACATTCGCTTCATAGTTGAAAAATAATGAAGAAATGAGTGAGTCTGTGTCCATTGCTGCACCATCAGCAGTAAATCCCTGTAACGTAAAATATCCTTCCTGTGCAGCATGAATACGAAGCTGTAATTTTTTCGAAAACGGGGAAGGAGCATTTATAGTCATCATACTAAGTTTCCTTTCTCAATTTCTTCTTGTAATGCACGGAGTCGTTTATACTCTGCACGAATAGTTTGCATATATGTTTCAAAATAAGCTGTTTTACCAGCACGCTTTGATGCACTGCGCATACTTTTCCAAATTCGTACAGCCTGCTTATAGTTCATACGCGATTTTTGTTTAATTTCAGCCATGGCATATAGGTGATATAAGGGTAATACTGTTTCAGGAGCAACTTGAAGTACATCCTTTAATCCACACATTTCTAAATAGGAAAGGGAGGAGAGGTTTAGCTGATGAAGGGCTGCCCAATCACGATAGCGTCCTTTTTTAATAAGAAAGAACGAAAAAGGCTGAAGCCCGTAAACACCAAATGCACTATATAATACAGCTTCCTCTTCCTCTGTAAGCTGTATGTCCTCGTATAAAAGCTGGAATTGACGTACGTATTGAGCACGCTTTACAACTGGCACAGTTTGCTGTAAAAAGACTTCGGTAAATGGTAGCATCGCACGTAAAATAATGGTCTGTGCAAGTGATTCACCAGCACGTTTTGCAAAGATAGCCAGTTCAAAAAGGTCCTGCATTTGTTGTACATCAATATGAGCAATTCTTTCTTGTAATAAACTTTCTTTTTGTAGCAGTACATAAAATAGCAGTTGTAAGGACTGCAAAGAAATCTCAGATGAAGGATTTTCAAGGTTATTTATAAGTTCTAATTCCTGTTCGCGTCGTGGCTTTTCATAAAAAAGCACTGCCCAAAGCAGCATATAAATTTGTAGTCGCTCCGCAAACAATCCTTGTCGTTCCAATAAAAACTTCCTAACTAATTCCTGAATCGCATCATAGAATGGGTCAGTGGCAAAAAGTCGTGATCGCCCGGTTAGCTCGGTTAAAATACTTTCGAATGATTGGACACTTTGATCAATAAAATATTTCATATAAGGAGAATCCAACGAATGTCCTTTTGTCTCATTTAAATGACGCCATATTGTATTAAAGATCGATAGCTCCATAAAAAGCTTATAAAGTGGCTGCCACTCGCGCTCAAAGGGCATATGCCGTTGAAGTCGCTCCAGTGCATCGGTCCGTATAGCAGAAAGGCCATAGCCTTCTAAAATACGTCCAGGTGGTAATAAACGTTTCATAACTTCATTGACCATCAATTTCCAGCTTTCTGGGCTTCGTTCTTCTGCTAATGATTTTAATTGCACTGATTTTTGCGCACGCCAAGCGCTTGACCAGTTTTGCACAGAATCAAAATACTGATAGAGGGCAAGCAATGCGCCAACTTGATGTCTGCACCATTTTAGCTGAGGACAGTTACAGCTCAGCTCCTCTTTGGCAAAATCAATTTCTACAGAAGCAGGTCTGACATCCTGTACGCTTGCATATAATATAGAACTCGCTCCATTAAAACGTTCAAAGACAACTGATTTGTTCCGCACTGAAAAAACAGCACGACGCACTAGCTCTTCGTCTTCAGTAGAGGAAGGATGTAACGCCTGTTCAGCTTCCTGTAATTTGGCAAGGATAAATTCTTGGTGTTCCTTAGCTAATTGGGCAATAGACAATGCCATAACCTCACTCCTTTCAAAATGTATAGCTAGTGGGCATGTAAGTATAAAGAAAAAAAGACTGTCCTTCCATTATACGATTAAAATGCTTCCATGATAAGCCGAATGATTTGAAAGAAAAAAATCAAGGAGAAGATAGTTAACAAGATAATTTATTTATGTTAAAATCTGAATAATCAGATAAATAGGGAGGGATGAAGGATGATGCAAGTTCAATATATGAAGCCATTTTACACGAAGATTACTGGAGATAAACTTCGTCTAGTATTTGCTTATCAATATTTCTCTATATTAAAAGAGAATGAGATTTTCCATTTCATTCCCATTGAAGGTAAAGAGATGATTATCAACTTGAATACACAGCAAATTGAAAATATATCTGAGGTGTTTGTTTTCCAGAAAGGGAATCGTTTTATCCGACTGCCATTATATCAATTACTATTAATTACAAATGTTCATGATCATCTAGCACCGATTCTTGAAAGCGCTACGCCAAAGCCTCAGTTACCACTTGTATCTTCAGTGACTGTTGGCGAAGTAGATCAGCTCATTACAGAATTGGAGCAGAAAAACATTGATTATTTAATCGACCAGGCATTACTAGATCATAATAAAGATCTCTTTTTTGAACTACTACAACAAAAGAACCATCAACTCGGAGGTTTCGAAAATTGAATACACGGTATTTTATGTAAGCACCCTTTCTATTTAAGAGAAGTGGGTGCTTTTATCACCTCTGAAGGTGATGAGGTGAATGAGGATGTGGTTCCTGTCGCTGCGCTTTCGCACAAAAACCACTGTTTCCTTAAAGCACACATGGATGTTAAATGGCATGAATGGTGCGGGCACAATTACGCCCAGGGCAAAATCGATATGGGTCTAAAGTCGAAATCATAAAAGTGGATGAGAAGCTATTACTATATAGGGCTTACTAAATTAGAAACGATTACCAAAATGAGTTAAAGAGAATGACATAAAGACCGATATACTTAACAACAGGGGGTGGTGAAATGATGATTGGGAAGTGGTCGGCAACGGGGATGTCTATATTAAATAATATGAATAGACATTACGGGGCAATGAGTAAGGCAATGCTTCGAATTTCTACTGGATACCGTATTAATAGTGCTGCTGATGATCCAGCGGGACTTGCGATTTCTGAAAAAATGCGTGCGCAAATTCGTGGTTTGAACATGGGTGCGAAGAATATCCAGGATGGTATTTCACTTGTTCAAACAGCAGAGGGAGCATTGAATGAAACACATGATATGATTCAGCGCATGCGGGAGCTTGCAGTCGAGGCGGCTAATGATACATTAACGGATAGTGATCGGGAGAAACTCGATTTGGAATATCAGGAATTAAAAAAAGAAATTCAGCGCATTTCGAAGGATACGGAGTTTAATACTAAGACATTGCAAAATGGGGATTATGCTACGAATGGTATTAAAATTCAGGCAGGTGCTAACTCGGGTCAAAGCATCGAGCTGTTTATTAACGACATGGGTGCTGGAGCACTGGGCTTGGATGATACGTCATCTATTGCAACTCGTGAGGATGCCGATAAAGCTATTTCCTCAATGGACGAGGCTTTAAAGCGTGTATCAAGCGAGCGCTCAAGATTAGGTGCCTATCAAAATCGTCTAGAGCATGCTTATAATGCGAACGTAAACACGGCAGAAAATTTACAAGATGCGGAGTCTCGAATTCGTGATGCAGATATTGCCAAAGAAATGATGAATATGGTCAAGGCACAAATTCTAATGCAGGCAAGTCAATATGTACTAGCGATGCATATGCAGCAGGCTCAATCCATTTTAAAATTGTTAGAGTTCCAAAAAAAATGATGAATTTCAATGTTTATTGAAATTCATCATTTTTATTTACTTTCCTTTTGTAAAAGCCTCTAATGCTAATTTCGCTGTCGTCTCTGCGGCAGCTTGGAACGCTTGGACTTTTTGATGCATGTTTTCTTGGATGGTCGGTAATTGTTCAATTACTTTTACAGTTTGTTCGAACAATAACGTCCCGTCCCAATTATCTACTTCAACATGTCCAACAATGGGTTGATCCATTATGTCAGCAAATGCATCGATTTTCGGATCGTAAGAAAGCGCAATAAATGGGGTTGCGTAGATGGATGAGAAAATTAGTGAATGCAATCTCATCCCAATTAACAATTTAGATTGACCAATGACTGCAATTTTTTCTTCGATCGATAAATCAGCAGGGGCAATGATGCTCTTTTCTTGCATAAGTGCTGCTACTTCTTGTGAAGACTTTGCATCGTGCTCACCGTGCATTGGCAAGAAGACAATCTGTTCACCATGACGTACTAATTGATCGAGGCTGTTTGCTATTTTTTGTTTGTAATCTACTGTTGATGGCCAGTCCCGAACACTTATAGCAATATAAGTGTTCGCTGATAGTGACGCATCTGCTAACCAATCAGTATGGAAGGTGCTACCGTTAAGGCCAATTACCGGATCGGGCACTATTAAAGACTCGTTTTTGACACCAATCTCTGTTAAAAGAGATTGTGAGGCTTTATCTCGTACTGTTATTTTTACCTTATTAAAGGCTTTGCGGACAATAAATTTACTTACAGGATGATTGATTGGACCCATACCTTGAGCGTAAACAAATACAGGCTTTTTTAACCATTTTGCTATTTGAATAACGCCCGCATAGTAAGGAATCGTCTTCATTCCTGTTTGATCTTGCATGAGGCTACCGCCACCACTGATGAGTCCATCTGCTGTTTTTAGCACTTGTTTGATTTCGTTCATTTTCCAACGATTCACGGCCTTTACACCATATGTTTTTTCAGTGGCCGCTGGATTATTCGATAATACCGTAATGTCTATATCAGGTTGACATTTTCTTAAAGCTTGGATAATGGAAAGTAGGATCGCATCATCGCCAACATTATCGAATCCGTAGTAGCCAGATAATACAACATGCATTATGACCACCTCGCGACTGCTTTAGAAATAAAACGGTAACCGATCTTGAAGATAAAGATAAATACTAGTCCTACGACAAAACCAAGTATAACGCTATAAAGTGTACGTAATGCCGACACTTCAACAGGAATGTGTAAATGTGTAAAAGTATTAACGATAGACAAGAATCCGATAACGCCTGGTACTAGAAGGATACTGCCCCATTTTCGATTAATGCCCATCACATAAAGTGATAAAACAAAGAATGGGAAACCAATTAAAAATTCTTTCGTTCTTGGTCGAACATATAGGATATTCTCAAGCCATTGTCTAAATGCCAATTCAGCATTACTAACGGAACCAGAGTTACCAGTTCGACTAATATAGAATAAACCAATAACTGCAACGACCATTACCAGTAAAACATGCCAATATTTTAAATCTTTATTTAATAAAGTAACGGTATTCGAAAGTGTTTTCTTTAAATCTTGATCAACTAGACGGTTAAGTTCTAGTAGCACAAATACTAATACACCTGCGAGTGGAACAACATAAACAAGCTTAACGCCTTTAAATGCTTCGAAGCCTGTCATAAATGCATTGCCATTTAATAATCCAATGACAATAACGATACCGATGATGCTAATACCTACTGCTTTTAAATATTGTAGGAAGATCGAAGCAATATTTTTAGAGCCCTTAGCTGCTTTAATGACTGCATACGTTGGAGCCATAACTGCAATAATTAATGCGAATGCTTGTAAGAAAAGTGTACTTTTCAGAAGGAAGTACGCGATGGCTAAAGCACTCATAAATAAAACTGATGCTATACGAAGTGGCATCCATTTCACTAGTTCTGAGATAAGGAAAGTAAATACAATACCTGCTAATAAGACAAGTGCTGTTACCCATGTTGGGACTGCAACAACATCAAATAGCTTTGGTGTGCCAGACTTGAAATGATTTGGCATTTGTTCTTGAACACCTGTTAAATATTTAATTGTTTCCTCTAAATTTTTCTCAGCATTACCTTTTGTTTTAATATGATAGAAGATAGATCGAATATTTCGTTCTTTCACTGCGCGTGTTGTACGATCAATGCTTGCATTAAGCTTTAACTTTGTCTCTCTGTTGACATTGATGCTGTGCAAGCGAATCATATTATAATCTGTCTTTTTGGCAATTTTGTCTTCACCCTTAAGGGGATTGCTTTCAATTGTGTAGAAATAATAGCCTGCATTACTTAGCTGTTCAATGTATGCATCACTTGATTTTTGACCAAATCCGATGGCCTCATCTCCTGAACCAAGTAAACGGCCTGCTGATGAATCTTTTAATTCAAGTAATTGCTTAACGGTCTTATCGTTGGCTGTTTTATTGTCTGCATTTTCTACTTTAAAAATAAGTGACAGATCATGCTTGTTGATCATCTCAACGGCCAGCTTATCGTAACCAATTGGTGTTTTTAAACCATAACGATGATTTGAGCTCGGAAGATAATAGAAAGACTCATCTCCTATTTGTACTTCTTCTGGCTTAATGCTGTCTTTAATAAGCTGTTGATAGTTTGCGTTTTCTGGAACGCTAATATAGTATCCACTCTTATTGACATCTATAGCATCTTTATAAGGTGTGAAACGTAGTTGTGAAGCTAAATCATTTTCATCGTAAATGGAAATCAAACCTTGATGTTCCATTTCCTTTAATGTTAAAGGCTCAAGGCTAACTGTTGTAAGCCCTGCATTTTTTAAAGAGGAAAGGATTTTATCCATTGTTAAATCGCTTTCCTTGTTTACTACTTGAATTTCATCATAAGGAATCACTATTTCATAGGCATCATTTGCTTGCTCAGCATTCCACCTCATCATGATTCCAGGTGAAGACACGACGAGCAATAGGATGACAATTCCCCAAAGCCATTTCTGTTTCGACATAGATTTTCTACCTCTCTTATTTATGACAACCTTTTTCCCGATAACCGGAATTTTCTTTAAATCTTCTTCATGAATGGCATTCATTAGCCATAATAATAGGAAATAAATAACACATCCAATTGCAATTGCAACAGCTAGATAACTCATTGCCCACAGTCTTGACCAGTTTTCAATATCCAACCAAAGTGTAGGTAAACCAACTGCAGCTCCCATTAGAATAGAAGATAGGATGATTTTGATCGTATCTTTTCCCAATACAGTGAAGCGAATTGCACGATAAATAAAAATAGAATTTACAATAAATAAAACAAAGTAAACAAATAATGTTGCATAGGCAGCCCCATCTAATCCAAATGCTTGGATAAAGAAGATGTTTGAAAATACCTTTAGTACAACGCCACTAATAATGATGATGGCTCCTGTTTTGGCAGCATTCATCCCTTGTAAAATACCTGTACCAAGTAGTGTCAGAGATGTAAATACAGAGCTAAGGTTAATAATCGCTAACATTAAGCTTCCCTTTAAGTCTGTGAAAAGAGCAAGGTTTAAAGGTAAGGTTAATGCTAACAACCCTAAAGCAGCTGGCCAGGAAATAAGATGGGTAATACGGTGTGTTCGCTCAATAATCCCTCGTGTCTCATCTAATTTACGTTCGGCTAGCTTTGTCGTAATTAGTGGAACAAGCGGTAATATGATAGAGGACGCAAAAACAGTTGTAATTTGAACAAGCGTTAAGCCTCGACCATAAATCCCGTAAAGGAAACTAATTTCACTTGAGTCAGCACCAGCACTTCTTAAGCCGTACGTTACTGTAAAGGAGTCAACAAAGTTAAAGAGTGCCATTGTGACAGAACCGATGGCAATCGGAATCGATATTTTTAAAATTGTCTTACCCCAAAGTGAGAAATCGTTAAATTTATATTTCTCCTTGCTCGTTACTTTTACAGATGAACGGAAATATTTAAAGCGTAAATAGAAGAGTGATGCAGCAGCCCCAATGACAGAGCCTGCCATAATACCCCCAGCGACAATGTCATTGGAATAATCCATTGCAACTAGGAAATAGGCAACAATTAAAATTAGAGCAACACGCACTAACTGTTCAATTACCTGAGAAATCGCAGTCGGACGCATATCCCCATAGCCTTGGAAAAATCCTCGATAGACGGCCATATAAGGAGCAACGAGCAATGTAAGAGCAACAACAATTAACGCAATTTTCGTTGACGGGCCCCCTAAAGCATTTGCGATTTCAGTTGAAAAGCCATAAATGATAGCAAAACTTAAGACGCCAAAGCATAGTGCTAGGATGCTTGCTGTAACATAAATTTTCTTCACTTGATCTGTTTCTTTTTTTGCATTGGCTTCCGCAATAAGCTTGGAAATGGCAATAGGGATTCCAGCTACCGATAAATAGAGTGCTACCATATAAACTGGATACACTAAGCTGAATATACCAAGTACCTCATCGCCCGCTATATTTTGTAGCGGAATTCTGAAAATACTACCGATGACTTTAGAAAGTAGCATAGCAACTGTTAGGACAAGAGTACTTTTGACAAATGTGGAATGACTCATTTTGGTGCACCCTGACCTTTAAATTTCATTGCGAAAACCTTTAAAGCAAATCGAGGAAGGACAAGCATTCTTCCAAAACGGCTTGGCTGACGAAGCAGTCGGTAGAGCCATTCGAGATTTAATTTTTGCCAAATCATAGGAGCACGTTTGACTGTTCCTGCAATAACATCGAAGGAACCACCAACACCCATAAATACACCTTTGCTAAATTGACCTAAATTTTCAGTGATCCATTTTTCTTGTCTTGGCACACCTAATGCAACAAATACAAGATCAGGCTGTAATTCAGCAATTTCAGTTGCAATATCATTTTTGTTCCAATCAAAAAATCCATCATGATAGCCTACTACGTCAACATTTGGATATGTTTGATTAATATTTTTTACAGTCTTTTGGAGCGTTTCATTTTGCGCGCCTAACAAATAAATCTTAAAGCGCTTTGTATTGCCGACTTCTAAAAGACGTACCATCGTGTCGTAACCAGTAACACGCTCTGGAAGCGGGTCACCAAGTATTTGTGCAGCTTTCACAACGCCAATACCATCTGCACAAATGTAAGTTGCTTGCTTCAGATAATTCATGACGGTAGGATTTTCATTTGCCTGCATCACGACTTCGGGATTTGCTGTAATAACGAATGTCTTTTCTTCATGTTCAATACGATTAACGAGTAAATCAACAAACTCTTGCTGTTTACTATGTAAAAAGGGTACGCCCATAATCGTTACATGCTTCATATAGTGTTCAAACCTTTCTTTTACCTTTTTCACTGCAATCTATCATACCACAAAAGCAATATTGACAGGAAATTTTCGGTGGAATGAAATGGGGCGAATTCTGAAGAAGAAGGGGGAAGAAAGCGCACTAAAATAGCTTCAGTGCGTTTTCCTTATATTAGGTTTAACGATATAATGGAGGGTTGATTTCCGTTCCGGCTGGGTGCTTTGTTGTTGCTGTCGCTACGCTTTCGCACAGATAAAACATTTGCTGCCGCTACGTTAGCACTTCGCTTTCGCACAGAGCAAAGCTTCCTGGGGGCGTTCGATGAGCCGCTTCGCTTCGCTGCAGGGTCTCGGGCCAACACGATGTTGGTCACGAAGGCGTTATCAAAGGATGTGATGTTTTTAGCCTTCGTTCCTTTATTGCTAATCCCCGAGGAGTCACCCAGCCTCCACTCCAATCAATTTTTTTGCACAATCTAATAAATTACCAATATGCAGTTTCAATTTTACAGTGATGAATCTAATAAAGTACCTTTCAAAAGGCGGTAAAAGACATAAGATAAAATGGTAAAATAATCCTCTGATTTTGAGTTTCTTCTATTATATATAGCATATAAATATTATAGAGAAATAAGCGTATGATCATGGGGGAATTTAAATTCTTCCTAGATGTAAATAATTAGGTGTACATAAAGAAAGAGTGCGAATCATTTTGATTCGCACTCTCCTGTTTTGTAAACCTATTTAGAATCAAGTGACTTATTATTTACAATATAATCACCAAAAACCCATCCAGTTTTGCCATTATAAATCACCTTATACCAGTTACCGTTTTTTACAAAATCACCATTAGCATCTACAACACCTATGATAAAGCTCTTTGGTTTTATAGTACCTAAAATGGTAGACGTGGTAGATGGTTCGCTTCTTACATTGAGCGTGATGTTCATATCGACAATCTGCAATCCATTTTTCAAACTTACATAATCTTTAAATAGCCATCCTTCTTGTCCATTCACTTTGACTTTGTACCAACCGCCATTTTCACCGAGTACAGTGAATGATGTATCTTTTGGTAATTTCGTGATGATGGAAGAAGCATCTGCTGTACTTGGATAAGTTCTCATATTTAGGTCGTCAACCGTAGCTTGTCCAGTGGCACCGGCTAAAGCTGTATCTACCGCATACTGCTTGGCAGGAGTAGGTAACGAAGTAGGGGAAGACTGGTTTTGATAAACAGGAACGTCAAATACTAAGTTAGTCGTAGTATTGGCACCTGTTAATTCATACATGTCATAAATCTTCTGTGCTTGGAGCACTGCCCACATAACATGTGTGGCATACTGATGGACCGTTGGGTTTTCAGGATTCCAACGCATTTTATACAATGTGTCCTGCCCTTTACTAATATATTGATCTTTCACAAATTGTGCCCCGCCAATAATCGCATCCTTAATCGTGAACCATCCATCTGTATAAGCTCGTTCAGCCCCAAATTTATTGGCGTTTGCATCAATAGCGCCAATGCCATATACATTGTATGTTTTCTTAATAGCAGTTAGGCTATTTCGATTTTCAGTTGTGACCATTACTGCTTTACCTTCTTTATCAAGACCAACTTCAATACCTTTTGCTAGTGCTGAAGCACCATTGCCTGTTTCATGCAATGCATGTGATAACAAGTAGATGGCATTGACATTATGATCAATACCGGCCTGAATAAAGGCGTCGGCTGAATCGACTAAACTTCCTTTATTAGAAAGAACTTTTTCGTTAATCGTTTTTGCATTTAGATTCGTAACAGCCGTCGATAATTTTAAGAATTGATAAAAGGACGGACTATCTTGAATAAAACTTTTAGGGTGTACATAGTATGACACTAGTGCCTCGCTAGCTGTGAAAACGCCAGCACCATCTACTTTTGGATTATTTTTTGCCTGTTTACTCACCACAGCCTTGTAGTCCTGTGAGTAGTTGGTAGTAGTATATTGCTTGCCACCAACTTCAGGTGCCTTTAAATGTATCAATCGGTAGAGTACAGTAGCTGACTCAGCACGTGTTGCTTGGGCAAGTGGCGCAAATGAATTGTTCGGTTTACCGACAATCAGCCCTAATGACACTACTTCTTGTACATCGGCATAGGCCCATTTAGCGATACTAGCATTGTCATTAAACTTAAGCGGGGAGGAAGTTGTCTTGATGTTTTTGTAATCGAGAGCTCTTTTTAGCATGGCAGCCATTTGCTGACGATCAATTTTATCATTTGGATTAAACGTTCCATTTGCATTACCTTTGACTAATTCATAGTGACTCGCTTGCTTAATGACACCATAATACCAATCTCCTTCACGTACGTCTGAGAAGTTTGGTTTCGTAGATACTTCTGGTAAGTCAAGTGCTCTTACAAGAAATGCGGCGAATTCAGCACGAGTGACAGAATCATTCGGGCGATAATTTCCTGAATCATCACCTTTCATTAAATCGTGTGTAATAAGATAGTTCATTTCATAGTAGGCCCAGTGCTTAGAAATATCTTCTGCTGATGCATTTGTAGGTGCAAAGTAGAACATCGCAATAAGCATGGCCCCGAAAATCGAGAGTTTACCTTTCATTCTTTAAGCCCCTTTCAATAGTTGATAAAATCCTATCAATCTATTAAAAGTGTAGCATAAAAATAGGTAATCTATTGTTACAACATGGGAACAGGTCCATTTTTGCAGTAATAAAATTGAAGGAAAAGACATTCCTCCTTTGGAAATCACATTATATATTACTGTTTCTTTACAATTATGACTAATTATTTACGGAAGTCTTTAATATTTGACAATTTCGTATCTATTCCAGAAAATGCTTGGATAATGTTGAGAGTCAGGTATAATAGGAAATGGTTCTATATGTTACCAACCTGAATAAGGTAAAAATATTGGGTTATAGTGGATACCATAATATAACCGGTAAAAAAATCTTCTATATCTAAATTTATGTCATAATGCTTGAATTTAGAGAAAGATAGTGTTATATTATTGTGGAAAGTGAATAAATTTACTAGAATGGCATTCTAATACTGTTTTTCTGGTGAATTTTACTAAAAAAATTTGCTTGTAGGTTTTATTATTATTCAAGGAAGCTATAATACATACATTTAGGTAAAGCAGTACTATAGTCTTCGTTAGGATAATACCAATTTAAAGGAAATGTTAGGGAGGAATACAATAATGGCAAAGCAAAACAAAGGCCGTAAGTTTTTCGCGGCATCAGCAACAGCAGCACTTGTTGCAGCAGCAATCGTTCCTGCAGCATCAGCAGCAGAATCAACTACAACAATCAAGGACTTCGATAAAGTTTCAGATTGGGCAAAAGAAGATGTTAAAGCTTTAGTTGAAGCAGGAATTATCTCAGGGGATGAAAAAGGAAACTTCAACCCAACTAAATCAATTACTCGTGCAGAAACAGCTAAAATCTTCAAAGAAGCTTTCGAATTAGAAGCTGAAGGCGATGTAGATTTCAAAGACGTTAAAAAAGACATCTGGTACTATGATGCAGTCGCAGCTGTTGTAGAAAACGGAATTTTTGAAGGTCTAAGTGCAACTGAATTCGGACCAGCTAAAAACTTAACTCGTTCAGAAGCAGCTAAAATTCTTGTAGAAGCTTTCGAATTAGAAGGTGAAGCAGATCTTAAAGATTTCGCTGACGCTTCAACTGTTAAAGAATGGGCTAAATCTTCCCTAGAAGTTGCTGTTGCAAACGGCATTATCAAAGGTGTTGAAGTTAATGGTAAAACAAACCTAAACCCAAATGCTTCAATCACTCGTCAAGAATTTGCAGCAGTATTCAATCGTGCTCTTGAAAATGAAGTAGACAACGCTGTAAAAGTTGATAAAGTTGAAGTAGTTGACGCTAAAACTTTAAACGTAACTTTAACTGATGGTACTAAAGAAACTATCACTTTAGAAAAAGCTTTAGAGCCTAACAAAGAAACTGAAGTTACTTTCAAAATCAAAGATGTAGAATACAAAGCAAAAGTTACTTACGTAGTAACAACAGCTACAGCTGTTAAATCTGTATCTGCAACTAACCTTAAACAAGTAGTAGTAGAATTTGATGGTAAAGTTGATCCTGCTACAGCTGGCGAAAAAGGTAACTATACTCTTACAGGTAATGGCTCTCCTGAAGTTGATTCAGTAATCGTTGCAGAAGATGGTCGTACTGTAACTTTAAACATTAAAGACCAACTTGAGAACCAAGTTGAATACAAATTAGCTGTAAACAACATTAAAGCTGGCGATAAAGTTATCAATGCTAAAGATGTAAAATTCAAGCCTCTTGACAACACAGTGCCAACAGTAGCTAAAGTTGAAGCTTTAGGTAACAAAACTATTCGCGTACACTTCAGCGAACCAGTAAAATCTGCTACAACTTCACAATTCAAAATTGATGGTAAAGTAGTTGTAGGTAATATCTCAACGAACTTAAACACTGTAATCATTAAATTATCTTCTGCTTTACCAGATGGAGAACACACTCTAACTGCTGAAGGTACTCAAGATTACAACAACTTCAAAACAGTTCAAGCTGATACTAAATTCAACGTTGTTGAAGATAAAACTGCTCCAACTGTAACTTCAGTTGTAAGTGCTTCATTTGAGAAAGTAGTTCTTAAATTCTCTGAGCCTGTAGAGCAAGTATTTGCTTCTAACATCTACTGGATGCAAGGTGGAGCTAAAAAACAAGCTGCATCTGTAAAACCACTTACTGATGATACTTATGAATTCACATTTACTGGTGACAATAAACTTGTTTACACAACAGATTTATATGTTACTAATGTAAAAGACTACTCTGGTAACGTTATTGATAAAGATACAAAAGTTCAAGTAACTCCTGTAGTCGATCTAACTCGTCCAGAAGTAATTAGTGCAGGTATTAATAAAGATAACAACAAGCAAGTTGTTATTAAATTTACAAAATCACTAGATCAAGATACAGCTAAGAAAGCTGCTAACTATGTGATTAAAGATAAAGATGGTAAAGTACAACCAATTTCAACAACTGTTGATGTATCAAAAGATAAAGAAGTAACACTTACTTTATTAGGTAATATCAAAGATAACGCTGATTACACATTAACTATAACTGGTGTAGCTGATAACACTACAATGAAAAATGTAATGCTTCCATACACTACAACTTTATCAGTTAAAGATGTAACACCACCGAAATTAGAAGGTGTTACTCTTCTAAACAAAAACCAAATTTATGTTTCATTTAATGAAGTAATGGCTACAAGTGGAGACGGTTCAATCGTTGAGTCTGATAAATATGAGATAACTGATCTAGACGGTAAAAAATTAAAAATTACTGGATACGATGTAACTCAAGATGCAAAAGGTGTTATTCTTACATTAAATGAAAATATCGCATTGGATTATAATGTAAAAGTATCTCTAGTTAAAGATTTAGCTGGAAATCACTTAGAAGGATACACTCAAAGTAAAAAGGTAGCACCACAAGACGTTACTAAGATTGAAACTGTTAAAGCAACTGCTAAAGATAAAGTTGAAGTAGAATTCAATAACGCAATTCAATCATTAAATCAAGGTGATTTCAAAATTGCAGGTTATGATATTGCTCATCATGAAATCTCTTCTAATGGTAAAACAGTAACTTTCACATTAAAAACAAATTTACCTGAAAATGTAAAAAATTCAGATAATGTAAAACTAACTTTAAAAGTTGAAAATCCATCAACTGTTGATGTATTAGGTAAAAAAATCGATACTCAAACAAAAGATATCGATGACAAAATCAAAGCGACTGTAAAAGAAATCACAAAAGTTGAAGGATCAGACACTCAAATTAAAATTACTTTCAACGAAGCAGTACAAATTACAAATCAATTGGCAAAAGATGATTTCGTAGTACTTAATAATTTAGATGATGAAAAACAAGTTGCTGTAGAAAACGTAACTCAAGATTCAGATAATAAATCTGTTATCTTAACTTTAGCAAAACCAGTAGTTTCTGCTACAGTTTATTCTGCAAAAGAAGTTCGTTTCGTTAAAGACTTTGCAACACCAGATGCAAATGCGATTGCTGAAATCGAAAAAACTACTGTAGAATTAGGTAAAGTGGATAAAGCTCCAGTTGATGCTGTAGTTAAAAAAATTACTGATGCAGCTACACAAGCACAAATTGAAGAAGCTAGAGCAGCGTATACTGCTTTAACAGCTGATCAAAAAAAATTAGTTACTAACGAAACAGATCTTCAAACTAAAGAGCAAAAATTAGTAAATGATGTTACTTTAACAGTTGGAACAGCTTATACTGCAGCTAATGCAGGAACAAAAGTTGCTGTAGATACTAAAACAGGATTTACTTTTGCTATTAAATCATCAAGTGATGAATTAATTATTAAAAACGATGGTGAAATTGTTACTGATGGTACAGCAACTTTAACTTATACAGTTACTCATACTGCTTCAGGCAAAACAGCTGAAAAAACAGTAGCTGTTACAGTTAACCCTTAATAAAATTAAACGAATAGTTACTCTATAAGCTGATATATTCAGTGACATGAGTAGAATTGAAAACCCCGACTTGCATAAAGCAATGAGGGGTTTTCTTTCTAACTAAAACTACCAAATAAAGATTAATTTATGCAAATAGTCAACTGCAAGTACCTGATCTCTCTGCAACTAATGCTGTGCTGGCAACGGGTTAGCAACAGTGTGGATGACTAGCCGTAGGGATTTATATGTATACATACGAGAAGGTAAAACTAGCATGAGCGATTGAACCCGTCAGTAATAGTTTTAAAAGAAACTTTTATCCCCAAAATTTGATTCTTTCCAAAGTTAACTTCAGAGGCAATCATATAATTTGATTGCCTCTTTTTTGTGGTTTGTTAATACTTTTCTTCTCTTTAATATAAATTCAATAGATACTCAATTTGAACTCTAAGTAATTTAGTTCTATGAAAATTATAGATGAATTTAAGAAAAGTACTGATATATGTATTTCATTAAAAATTATAAGTGTAGATAGCTAGCCTTTTGGACTTGTGTGATAACATACGAGAAGAATAAAACTAGCAAGAGCGAAGGAATCCAGTCAGTAGTAATTCAATAAGAAATTTATTTCTTTCTAAAGCTAAATCCTGAGGCAATCAAATATATAATAGCCTCTTTTTTTATAACTGTAAATTCCGCCTTATTTAATTAGTTCTATTTAAATGATTGTTGTTTTATCAAATTAAAAAACGCATTTGAATTAAAAAAATCCTAAAATTTAATAACTTATTTTAAAAAGATAGAATACAAAAATAGCCCCTATCAGTCCATATAAGAACTAATAGAGGTGCTAACTAAGAAATAAAGCCGATACTACAACCTGAATACCGATTAAGCTAAATCATCATCGGTTTCTTGAAAATCTTGAAGTTCAAAAATAAAAAGCGTAAGGAACTGCCTCACCTTCAGCAAGGAACAAGGCAAAGATTAGCGATATCATGAGTACAGTAAATTTTATAAGGAACGATTCCATAGCCCCAAAATATCGTGTTTTGCAACCAACGTTGTTAGAGTATTTTACTTGTATTATTGAAACTCAGAAAAAATCAAATCATAAGCCAATTACATTCATTTTAAGAATTTATGGTTTAAGTTTATTTTCGTGGTTATTATTTCAAATGATTTTTATTAATCATTTCCTGTACTGTAGTTTTAATATTGCGATCATATTTTATATCTTTAAAAGTACCAGTATATGTCTTTTTATGAGATCCGGTTTTTATATCGAATAGTGCGATAGTATATTCACCTGAAGCCTTACCATTAGCAACAGTTCCATCCAAAGTCATATAGGCATCGTGCTCAGTAGCAAATCCTGTACCACCGTTTGATACTCGAACGGTATGCTCAGAAAAGAAGTCTCGAGTATTATCTAGGTATGAATTAAAGACTAAATCACTTACAAGTTCCTTTGAGGAATTGGGTTGATAGACTTCTTGATAATAACGGTCTTCCCGAAATAACTTCTAAATTTAGAGTTTGTAGATTCACAAAATAGTATCTTTCAGCAGCATCATATGTTGTAATAGAAACTGTTTTTGTTTGATTATTCCAATCAACCTTTGCACCAAGTGCTTCACTAATAAAACGAAGAGGTACTAGGGTTCTACCATTAATAATCTGAGGAGGAACGTCTAAAGCAATCTTTTGCCCGTTAACAGTGGCAGTCTTGCTACCAATTACTAAACCAATTTTTTTTGTACCTCGGACAGCTGTATTAGATTTTGTTTTTGCATCCCATTGTACTGTTGATTCTAGTTCTTCAAAAATCGTTCGCATTGGTACTAAAGTTCGTCCATTAATAGATACTGCACCTTGGTCAAATCGTACAACCTCACCATCAATTTCTACTTTTATAGCAGGTGCGGCCTCTGCAGAAGGGGCAAATGAGAAACTAATTAAACATAAAATAAGTGCTAGAGTAAAAAAACGAACTCTATTATTCCAGTTATGCTATTTCATATTATGAATAATATGTCGGCTTTTTTATTTTAAAACGAAGCTGTTTCAAAATTCGGTGAAACGCTGCTTTTTGACAGTCTCGTTTCTTTTATTTGCGTTTTAAGCTATTGAGACTATTTAAAATAAAAAGATTAGTAGTTTTATAGTGGTAAATATCGGCGCAAGGATAATTAATAAGAAAAAAGCTAAACCTGTATCATCCATCTCCGAGGTGTTACGTTTGCAAAAAGTATAAATGTCTCCTATTAAAGTAACCATTGTCGGCTTTCTCTTCATAGGCTACTATTTCTTTCTTGTAATTTCGCATGTGGAAATATTCTTTTTAAGAACCGGAAAAATAATGAACTTTGATCTAGGCATGATAATCCTTTTAATACTTTCTTTCCTTGGCCTCCAATAATTTCGCGAGTAATATCCCCAGTAAACTAAATCCATGCATACAATTAATAAAAGAAAATCGTATTATTCTCATTAATATGTAATCTCTCTATAACCCTCTTATTTAGTTATTAAGATTTTATTAAGGAGCCCATTAATTTACTATAAGGTTATCTTAATATACTTATACTATATCGAATGAAAACTTTTCTATCATTCATTCGTAGTGGCGATAGGTTCTTTCATGGCGCACTTATAACTATCTTTACTTAAGCTATCAATTCTAACAAAATGATAAACACAGAAGGATGATGATAATCATGATATTTAGTGAACGATTAAAACAGGAACGAGAGAAAAGAGGATGGTCACAAACGGATCTTGCTGAAAAAATTCATGTAAGTCATCAGTTAGTTTCAAAATGGGAAACTGGCGAGAACTATCCTAGTATCGAAACACTTATTAATTTAAGTGATCTATTTGGTATCACGATAGATGAATTGTTGAGGAGTGATGAAGAGTTAGAAGAGAAAGTTATTAGAGATAGAAAGAAGGAGGAATATACAAAATCTAAGGTGTTTTTTTATGGTGTTGCTTTATTAGGAATTTTATTATTAATGGCGAGAATAATTATTGAGAGAATTATTGGTTTAGACATAGAGGTTTTAACGGGCATACCAAAAGTCATCTCTAATCACTTACCAGGGGCATTAATAGTAGTTGGGGCAATTGTTGGGGCGATAGGTTCGTCAGTAAAAAAATAGATGTGATTCACATTAAAACACTCAAGGAGGTAAAACAGTTGAAGAACTGGGTTAAAAAATCAATTGCTATAGTAGCAACTGCTGCACTAATGGTTCCTACTACTTCTGCCTTTGCTGAAGCACCACAAAAAACAGCGAAGAACCAAGAATTAGTGAAACTAGCTAGCAATAAGGAACAAACATCGAAAAATCAAAAGGACTGGATTAGTAAGGATACCATTATAGTCAAACATTCAGGTCTTGATAAGAATGTACATAAAAACATTGGCTCAAAAGTGATCCGATCGATTCCTTCATTAGGATACGATGTTATCAAACTAAACAAAGGAACAACTTTAGAAAAAGCGGTTCCTTATTATGCCAAGCAAAAAGGAGTTAAAAGTGTATCCCCAAGCTACGTGTATCATTCCTTTGGCACAGGAGAAGATCCAAAGAAAAAGGATATGTATCATTTGAATCTACTTCAAATTGATAAAGCACTAGAATTAGCGGGCAACAATGAAGTAAAAGTAGCCGTTATCGATTCCGGTGTGGATTTTAAACATCCGGATCTAAAATCTCAAGTGCTTCCACCGTATAATGCTGCAGCACCTGCCAATACATCTTATCCTGCTGGCCATGGAACACATGTAGCAGGAATTATTAGTGCGGCAAAAGATAATGGTATTGGAGGACATGGGATTAATCCAAATGCTAAAATTCTTCCAATTGATGTATTCAATGGAGGAAAAGGGGCCGATGATTTCGTCATTGCACAAGGAATCCTTTACGCTATTGAGCAAGGTGCTGATGTTATTAACATGAGCCTTGGCGGCTATGGAGAAAATTCACTACTGAAAGATGCCGTTCAGAAAGCGATTGATAAAGGAATTACTATTGTTGCAGCTGCTGGAAATGAATCGACAGATGATTACTCCTTTCCTGCTTCTTACGAAGGAGTAATTAGCGTAGGTTCTACGAATGATAGAAATGAATTATCAGGCTATTCAAACTACGGGCCATCAGTTGACGTAGTAGCTCCAGGGGAAGGTGTATACAGTACATTTTATGATGAGAAAAAAGAATCATCCTTTAAAGTAGATAGTGGGACATCTATGGCATCTCCTATAGTTGCAGGTATAGCGTCTCTACTAAAATCAAAATATCCAAATTTAAAGCCTCATGAAATAGAAGCAATTCTTGAAATGACCGCAAAGGATTTAGGTAAGAAGGGTTATGATCTTACATTTGGACATGGACTTGTCGATCCTGTAAAAGCATTACAATTCGATTTAAAAAATTTACCTAAACAGTATTCTGAAACAAAAGGAGAGCGTATGAAAAACGCAAAAGTCCTTAAAAAGAATACATTGAATACGGAAAAAGGTGAATTTAAGCAACCAGATGAAAAGAAATGGTACAAGGTTGATCTAGAAGCAAATGAATATGCTCAACTGACATTAAAAGGTGCAAATAAATACGATTATGCATTTGATTTGTACTTCTACCCTGAAGGTCACAACGGAGAAGTAGAACCTATCAACGTCAATGATGTCCGCGTAGGAAAGCAAGAAGGATATCTATATAAAGCAGATCAAAAGGGAACCCTTCTTATTGGAGTTAAAGATTATAATGGTAGCTATAGCACAAAGGGCGATTCTAACTACGTCTTCACAGCTCAAACGATTAAAAAATTGCCAATTGATTCATTAGATATGGAACACAAGGAGAAGATTCAAAAATTCCCATTCAGTACAGCGGGAAAAAACTATACCTTACTTTCTGAGGATCATCAAGGAGACCAAGATTATTTTACATTTACAGTAAATAAACCAACGACACTGAAATTTGATTTATCTGATATTCCAGGTGTTACAATAGCATCTTTGGAACTTTATCTAAAAGAGGACTTAGGCAAAGCCAAACCAATCCAAGCATCCTACGGAACTGATAAAGGCAACGGAGTAAGCCTTGTTGTTGATGCTATTCCTAATAAAGAGTATGTAATAAGCGTAACTAATAGAAATCCTTTCGATACTCAACTTAAGATGTTCCTTAGCGGCGGCACTGAAGAAATTATATATGAATCCATCATTCCTTACACATTAAAAGGTGAAATCGTTACCATTCCTAAAGATGAAGATGGGCTTCCATTAAATAAAGAACAAAAGGCTCAATTACCTATAATAACTGATTTAATGAATAAGTACTCGCCTCAAGATGGCTCTGGAATTCCAGAAGACATGGATGTAATTGACGTTGATTTAATTATGGAAAAAGCGATTCGTTTTGATATTGGTAAAAATCCAAAAGCATACTTCCAAACAGAAGATGATGAAGATTACTTCTTATTTACAGCGAAAGAAGATGCCTTATACGGTTTCCAATTTAAAATAGGTATGAACCAATCACCAGCTAGTACTATATATGAATATAATGAGGAAACAAATGAATTAAGCCCAGTTACTTCATTAACTAATGGTTTGGGGCGCATCGATCAACTTCTTACATTAACAAATAATGAAAATGATACAAAGCCAGTTGCATTGAAAAAGGGCAAAACCTATGTTGTAAAAGTAATAAATCTTGGTGAGCGTTCTTCTGAACCATATACGCTTAAAACAAGTAAAATAGCAGCTATTCCAGAAGCCTATAATAGAGATAATAAGACGCTAGAAGCACCTCAAATGACTCAACCGGGTATCACTTATAAAAATCATCTCATTTATCAAGAGGATACTGATTACTATTATTATAAACACCAGGGGAAAGATGAAGTCATGAGTCTTCATGTTTCTTCCGTACCATTCACAAATGAACAGCTAGATCAATTACCTAAAGAACTTCAAAAGGACTTGGAACTTTCAGGCCTCCTTGTAGGCGCCCTTATTGAAGATACAAATGGCGATATGGAAATTTACGGAAAAGAATGGGAAACAGCAATTCAATTTGGACAAGGAAACAACTTAGATACCTCTTTTAAAGCTAAAAAAGATCACGGTTATTTTATTGCTGTTCGGAAAGCGTTTGAACAAGTATCGATTCAACCATATACTTTAACTTTGTTTGATCATAAAAGAGTAGATGAAGATGCAGATTCTAAGTTAGTTAACGGTATACCGACAAAGCCGACTGTACTTACGAAAAAAGACGATAAATGGGTAGCTACCCAATATCTAAATGCAGGTGTTCCATTTGGTGATAAGGACTATTTTGAATTTACCAATGACCGCAAACGTGATGTGTTCTTCTCTCTCCAAACAGAAAAAGCACTAGATGGCGTCATTCGTATTATTGACGCAAAAGGAAAAACAGTAGAGACTTTAGATCTTCACGGAGATGGTGATGCTGAAGTAGGTACAGTCCAATTGGATGAAGGAACATACTATATTGAAGTAAGTGATTTTTATGGTAGAGCTAGTACACAACCATATACACTTGAAATAATATAAGATTCAAGATAGTGTAGTAAAGGCACTATTTTAGTTCTCGGTAAAATAAAGATAGTCCCCTAGATGATGAAAAATCTAGGGGATTTTCTTTTATATTCTAAATCGGAAATTTTTTGTGCAAGAATAATAAAAATTATAAATTGTTAAATTGAATCGGAGATGTTAAGTATCAATAAAGTTAGGTTCTTGATAATTCCCTCTTTAGAAGTCAATAGTATTATTTTAATGAAAATAAACCACCTATAATTTAAAACGTACGGCTCATTAAATCTATCTTTATCCCATACCTACTTGATAACTCTGTGAAGGGAGAAGGTGGCATATTTTCAAACTCTTGATCCAGTTCTTCCACACAAGTATCAGCTAGCTTTTGTTTCAAATCCTCAAGATCTAAACAGTCTTTAATCATCCCTTGTACTTTCGAAACCTCAACTGGTTTACTATATAATTGTTTAACTTTTTTAGACAATTGAATAAACGTTTTATCCAAAGCAATTTTATATTTTTCTGATTTTATTGACAATTCTTTCGCAACATCCCGTTAACCTATGGCTTCTATCCATTCATTCTTCGTATGTATGTTCTGTATTCATACCGTAAATAAGGCTAAATTATACGGTGCTATCTAGCTCTCCTTCCTCATTGACTAACTTAGTTACTCTTTTAATTATATGCATTGTTTGCGGTGCCCTGTAACTCCAATCTCTATTATACAATGAAAAAGGCACCTTAACCAATTTTGGCTAAGATGCTGTATAAACCTTGATATAACAATATTTAGAGTAAAGCTATCGTATGCCGTAGTAGTAAGTCTTAAGGCACCATCCCTCAAAATTAATGATCAATGTATGTTTATTAAGGTAATATGAGTAAAAGTGACAATTCTTAGGGTTTATATCTAACTAAAAACTTATTGAACTTGCTCTTTTTGCTTTATATGGTCAGGGTATGACCAATGTGTCCACATATGTAAATTCTGTTCAAATGGACCTCGTTTATTTTTTTTCAAGTAGAAAAAACTAATTATACATTGTAAACTATATATAATGAGACCGAACAATATCCCATTAAAGACACCTAGTTTACCAAACAACCCTAAGCCATAGCCATAAAAGACAGTCGTACAGATAATTGATTGCACTAAATAATTTGTTAGCGATAGTTTACCAACACATTCAAAGACCTTTGAAATAATAGAGTCATGCCAAACTTTATATAGTAAGGCAGCTAAACATACATAACCTAATGATAATAAAGTTTTTCCGACCGTCGAAAACATAAGAGAAAGATTATTCTCTATTAGCCCTAGAGACTTGCAAAATAGTCCAATTGGTACGAGCAGAACCCCTAGAAGATACCACTTTTTCTCGTTGTCCATATTTTCAAATGCACGTATTTTGGCAAGACCCATCCCTACTAAAAATAATGGTAAAAGGGAAACTATCATAAATATCATCATTTCACCAACTTCATCAACTTCATCAACTTCTATTCCTGGATATTCAGCATTGGCACGGAAATTACGTATTTCTGCAAACGTACCATTCGCAAACGTTTGACTTTCTTTTTCAATATAAGTATTAATTTCTTGCTGTTCCTTCACTGAAACCTCATTTGATTCAGATAAGAGTACAGTAGGAAAAATAAAAAGAAATAGTATCCCTGCCCAAATAAATGTAGTTTTTGCTTTACGATTGATGAAAAAAATTAGTGCAGGAATTGTTAAACCATAAATTGTTAAAATATCACCCTCCCAAATTACAGAATGTAGCCAACCTAATGCAATAAGCCCAATACTCCGACGAAGAATTATCCATCTGCTTTTTCTTCCTTTTCGGCGTACAGATTCTACTAGTTTCATAAGTGAAAAGCCGAAAAGTAATGTAAAGATCGGCATAAATGAGCCTTCAACAAAAACTTTCAAGAAATACAGGGCACCTTGATCGAGCTGTGATAAACCCTTAATTTCTTCCTTTCCTATAAATCCAAATTGAAAAATAAGTAGATTCGCGAGTAATATCCCAAGTAAACAAAACCCGCGCATACAATCAATAAAAGAAACTCGTTTTATTCCCATTAATGTATAACCTCACTATTTAATAATATAGTGTAAGTATATTGGAATAATCTTATAGTAAAATAATGGGCTCCTTAATGAAATCTTAAGAATAAGGGAATTTAAGGTTTTAAAAAAAGGTATATGAAAATTGATATGGAATCTTTGACAAAAACATAAGCAAGACCTTAAGAGCAACTATTTGTAAGTAATCATATAGCTTGCTTACATTCATCTTATTAAAATGCATTCATTACTATATTAGACTTGGTCATTTCCATCTTTACCTTATTTTCATTAATAGAGATAGTCCAATATTGAACAGACTATAAAGGGGAGCCTTCTTTTTGGTAAGCTACCTCGAAAAGAGTCCACATATTTGAGGAGGCCTACTCAAACTAAGCTTATGTAATTGGCAGCAGAAAATTCAACTTCGGATAAATTGTCGCTACAGAAATCGTCGAGTGAGATTTTGGGCGGGAAAGACTGTAGTGTATTATTTTTGAAAAAAAGAAGAGGAGAAAAATTATTATGAATATTGGAGGCGGAAAGAAAAAGGGGTGTTACAAAAATCGTTTTTAATGACTTTTGTTAACAACCCCGAATTTTTTACCGGCTAATTTTGTGGAAGGGAGACTTGGTCATTAATCGTTAGTTTAGAAGCTGAGATAAGGATTTCTTCATTTGCTGTAAGATATGGGGTTAATAAATTATAAAATGCTTTCCATTTCTCTTTCTCTTCATCTGTTTCAACTAGCGCTAATGCTTCTTCATAAAGCTGTTTTAACTGCTGCTTATCTGCTTTACTAACTTCAAGTTCTAAGTCAGCCATGAATTCTTCAAATGGTTGGGGCTTTATAAACTGATTAAGGAGTCGCCAGAATTCTTTGTTTAGCTTTTCATACGACTCATCATTTTTATCTTTTAGTGTTTTTTGTAAATCCTCATGAATAGTTTTTAGTTTGAATAAAATCCCAGAGGGGATATTTAATAATTCCACAACTTCGGTATAGTTATCCATAAATTCTTCAAATGTTTCCGGTGCATTTAGCCCATCTAAATAGGGTTTAAAGAATTTATAAAATTCTTCATATTTTTCGTTAGCCTTTTCTTCATCGCCACTTTTTTTAAGTTTTACCCATTCATTGTAAATAGCTTTAAGATGAGCGTTATCGTTCTTTTTTATTACTACATTTTGCTCATTAAATCTGAAATCAGCTATATACTCTTCAAATAATTGAGGTTGCCAATTAGCTAATGCATATGGCTTTGTAATTCTTCTCATTTCTTCATAAATTTTTTTCAATTCCTCATATTTCTTTTCATTTTCTTTATTTGAAGCTTCTTTTTCATTATTAATTTTTTTTTGCAGCTTCTTCATTTCATTAAACAAGTTTTCTAATTTTGTTAACTCTTCTTTTGTTAACCCTTTAGCTATTTCTTTTTTATACACTTCAAACGTGAAGAAGTCTGAATAACCATCTACAACACTACCTTTAATAGAAATTTCCTGTTCTTCTACTAATTTCATTTTTTGAATTTGTTCAGTGGAAAATTTATTGAAACTGATGAAATATTTTTTACCATCTTTTCCTTTAAGATTTATGCCATCGAGGGAGATATATTTAATTGTTCCTTTAATTTGTTCTTCGTTTTGAATTGATGAATCAATTGTTTTTTCTACAGATGTAGCTCCTACTTGAAGTGGCGTAAGAACAGTTATTCCTATTGGTGGCGCTGGAAAAAATGTCTTTTTCATATTTATTCTCCTTTCCATTAATAAAACAATTTTAAAAATAAATGTGTATGATACTTACTATCTAAAAAGTTTTGTTGTATATTCATGTACGGACAAACACTAGCTATTAAGATGCCAAAACCACGTATTGTTTCAATGAAGCTAACACGTTTTTTTATTGCGTTTTATCTCCTTAATTGGTTATCTTAAACATAGTGTAGTTGGTAAAGATTATCATGATATAATGACTACCTTATATTAATCTTAAAAGAAGGTGATAGTATGCAATATGCGTCAATTTTAGTGTTAGAGGACGAACGTGCAATTGCGGATATGATTGAAATTATACTAAGAAAAGAGGGGTTTTTAGACATTACACTTTGCTGCACTGTTCAAGAAGCAAAAATGAAAATTAAAACAAAGGTTTTTGATTTCTATCTATTAGATATTATGCTTCCAGATGGTAGTGGTCTGGATATGGCGAATACGATTCGTGAGCAAAGTGAAGCACCAATATTCTTTTTAACAGCAAAAAGTAGTGATGCAGATAAGCTTCGCGGTTTTATGAATGGTGCAGATGATTATATTACGAAGCCATTTAATCCACTTGAGCTCGTTGCGAGGGTGAAGGTACAGCTTACAAGATATATGAAGAAAAAGGTTGTGCCAGAAAGCCATTTATTTACATGTGAAGGATTTACATTTGATATTGATGCAGCAGAGATAACCGTAAAAGGTACAAAGGAAATTATTAGTGGGCGATTATTTCACTTACTAAAGTATTTATGTGAAAACGTAGGACAAGTATTATCTAAGGAGCAAATTTATGAGCGTGTATGGGGTGATTGTTTGTTTGATGATAATACAGTGATGGTACATATTCGAAAACTACGAGAAAAAATTGAAAAAAATCCAAGTAAACCAGCGTACATAATAACTGTGAGGGGTATTGGTTATAAACTTGTTGGAGATATTCTTTTATGAAGCCAGCTAGAAGGTTAACGCTTCGTTTTGTGTCTTATTTCATCATATTTTATTTACTAATCATTTTAGGCTTTATTATTAGTTTGGTGTTTTTCTTTACAACTATCATTGGTCATGTCAGTGAAAATATTCATACAATGACTTCTTATGAAATAAATGAAGACGCCGTTGTAAAAAAAGGAAAATCCGTTAAAATTGCTGATTATTTAGTAGAGCTGGCTGAAGAGAACGCAGGGCAATTATATTTGTTCAATCAATCGATGGATATTGTTGATTTCACAGGAGATTCATGTGAACTATGTGAAATGACAGATAACGAAATAATGGCTCTTCAACGCCCGGGAATGCATAGATGGGAGATTCCTAAATATTATTTGTTATTTCTCCCGATATCACCTGTCCAACAAATTTTTGAGGAAGTACTACAAAATTGGAAGTCTACAGGAGATATCTCAAATGTGTTGCTCCAGCGTTTACAAGACTATAAGGCGTCTGTTGAAATTTATAATGAGCAATGGGACCGGGTAGAGGTCATTGGTGAGCGTTATAAAAAGCTACATAAACCTCAACTGCTTGAAGAAAAATACGAAATTTTCGATCAAACGGAACTTACACAAAGTGTTGCTTTAGAGGATGGCACGACACTAGTTGTACGTATGCCAAATCCGTCACACACGCCATTTGAAGATCATTTTGATAAAGCGGTAGTTTTATTTGCTTTCAGCTTCTTTGGTGGAAGTATTATAGTGTTAATAGTGGTATTCTTTTTATCAATTAGCATTTCTCGTCAATTTGTTCGTCCGCTTGTGTATGTACTATCTCGAATCGAGCGTCTTGCACAGTTTGATTACAGTGAAGTAAGAGATAAGAAAGTACATCACCGAAAGACAGGAAAATTAAAAAGGAAATTTAAGTTATTTAAGCCAGTTGATGAATCTCTCAACCACTTATCGGAACGTCTTGACTCTAATGAACGGCAAATTAAGCATGCAGAGCAATTACGTGAGGAATGGATAACGGGCTTATCGCATGATTTAAAGACACCGTTAAGCTCTATTTATGGGTATTCTACAATGCTTGCTTCTGAGGACTATGAGTGGACGAAGGAAGAGATGCGCGTCTTTGCAACTACAATGCAGGAGAAGGCGACCTACATGGATGCTCTTATACAAGATTTAACATATACGTACCAATTAAAAAATAAAGCAATCCAGCTTGAAAAAGTGTTATTACCACTCAACATATGGTTACCTCAATATGCAGATGAGCAGGTGTCTGTAATGGTTTATGGGGATGTCATGCTAGAAGCAGACGAGCTTTTATTAAAGCGAATTTTAGACAATTTAATTACTAATGCTAAAAAATATACACCTGAAGGTACAAAGGTAAGTGTAGAAGCGCAAAATATCGGCAATGAAATTATGCTGACCATCGCTGATAAAGGTCCCGGAATCCCTCAAGAGGAGCTTGATAACCTCTTTGAGCGATATTATCGAGGTACTAATACTACAGACGATACAACGGGTACAGGTCTAGGGTTGGCTATTACTAAACAGCTAATCGATTTGCACGATGGATTCATTAATGTCCAATCAGGAGCAGAAGGTACAGTTTTTGTGTTGAAATTTAAACAGTGAACTACTTGCCACTTAGACAAAGCTTGAAGTGGGAGTCCTTTGGGCAGTATAGGTGAAGAATCATTCACTGGAGTCTGGAAGAAGAATCATTTGTGGAAAGTAATCCACATGCAATAGATTTAATTATTTCTTAAAGGATACAAAAAGCGTATAGGCTTATGCCCTTACGCTTTTTGTATGAATAATTATTTACTTTCTTTTGTTGATGTATCTGCATCTTTAGTCGTTGTATTTGTTTCAGTTGGTGTTTCAGCAGCAGCAAAAAACTCATCTAACGCTGTTTTTAGATCTTCATCTTTAATCTTGATATCAGCATCTTTCATCATTTTCGCTACTTTTGTTAATAGCGTTGAAGGTTCCGCTTTTGCTAGCTTTAATTGCTTTTCAAGCTCGGCTTTTTTATCTTCGTATGATTCTTTAATCTCACGCTTGTCCGTCACTTCGATAATATGATAGCCAAAGCTAGATTTAATTGGATCGCTGATAACATTTTTTTTCAATGCGAAAGCACCTTCTAAAAACTGTTGATCCATATTAGTTGCTTTGTTAAACCAACCTAAATCCCCACCAGTTGTTTGTGCTGCTTGTTCAATAGAATACTCTTTTGCAACTTCTGCAAAATCTTTTCCAGATACAAGTGCTGCTTTCACCTTTTTTGCAGTCTCTTCATTTTCTACTACTATATGACGTGCTTGGATTTCATTTTTAATATTTTCGTATTTAGCTTTAATATCATCTTCTGTTACTTCCACATCTTCAACTAACGCCTTTTCTTTTAATAAGTTAAGTTCTAGGAGTTTTTTGTACGAAGATTCTGTATATCCTTGTTGTGCAAGGGTGTTTTCGAAGTTATCGCCTAATTGCTTTTTGTCAGCCTCTAATTGAGCGTTTACTTCATCTTCTGTCACTTCATATTTCGCTGATAGTACTTTTTTAATCATTAGAAATTGAAATGCTTGATTTCCCGAAGATGCTTTCATTTCTTCATATAAATCATTTTGAGTGATATCTCCAACTTTAGAAGTAGCGATTACTTTGTCATTAGTTGCTGAATCATTACTACAAGCGCCTAATGCAAGAACTGATGCTGCAAGTGTGAATGTTAATACTGTTTTTTTCATGGAATTCTCTCCTAACTTCTTAACCTAACTAATTATACTTCCGGACAACCATTAGATCATTTATTAATTTCCAGTAATGAAAAGCGCGATTTGTATATACAGTGTGAGCAATAAGAATAGTTTTTTGATTAAAGGTATATAAAACTAGAACAACAAATTAAATAGATTAATCTCTAATAAGTGCTATCATTAAATGGTGTTACGGAATTACCAATCATTATACGATTTTTCATCCAAAATGGTATCTTATAATAGATATTTTAAGGTTATTATAAGATTACGGGCTTAGGCATACATCCATCTATATACATTTTTAGTTTACATATCATTACTGTCTTTTTGATTCAATAACCAGTTTTTTGTGTATACAAGATTTTATACATTGTTGGTTTAACAGCTTTTTTGAGGCTGCCTTACTAGTTGCAACGTGTATATAATCTTGCAAAAGAAACTTGATTTCACAGCGGAACCGAGATGAAACAGAAAACAGTGAACATTCAATTATTTTTACAAACCCTTCCCGTAAAACTGTAATAATGTTATCTTACCAATAGTAAATTCGGTAGGTAAATTCCAATTATGTATTCGATTTCATATAATAGATTTTTAACGGAAGAGGAGAAGAAAATTAATGATTTATACTAGTTTATTCAAAAAAACATTCACAACATTTTGCTGCTCTGCATTATTAATTAGTGGGGTACCTTGTCTGCCACTTCTATTCAAGCAAGTAAACTAACAAATGAAGAAGAAATATATTTAAATGAATTAGGATTTAATAAGGAAAGTGAGGTATAAAATCAAAAGAAAAGAATAAAAAGTAAAAAAGGCTCTAGTGCTCAGCCTTCAACTAGGAACTGAGCGCTGGAGCTTAAATAATACTAAGAGTACTGCATTTGCAACACACTTATAAAACCCGTTCCATCATCTGTTGGATAAGAAAGGACTTTAGTTTACCTAAACTGGAAGCATTGCTACGCTCAAACGATTCCGAGCATTGGGTTTTAATGTGATGCCCCTTAAATAATTTAAATCCTCAGCTCAGATCGAAAAGGATAGAATACGTAGAATAGAAAACAAAAATTAAAGCCCCTATCAGTCTGTATAAGAACTAATAGAGGCACTAATTTAGAAATAAAGCCGATACTACAACCTGAATACCAAATAAGATTCATCATTGGTTTCTGGGAAATCTCCTGAAGTTCAAAAATAAAAAGAGCGTAAGGAACTGCTTCATGTTCAACGTGGAACTAAGTGACTTCATTGGTATCATTTTACATGATTTTTATTGATCATTTCCTGTACTGTAGTTTTAATATTGCGATCATATTTTATATCTTTAAAAGTACCAGTGTATGTCTTTTTATGAGTTCCAGTTTTTATATCGAATAGTTCGATAGTATATTCACCAGAAGCTTTACCATTAACAATAGTTCCATCTAAATCCATATAAGCATCGTGCGCAGTAGCAAGTCCTGTACCACCGTTTGATACTCGAACGATATGCTGAGAATAGAAGTCTCGAGTATTATCTAGGTATGAATTAAAGACAAAATCACTTACTAGTTCCTTTGAGGAATTGGGTTGATCGACTTCTTGATAAAAACGGTCTTCTGAAATAACTTCTAAATTTAGAGTTTGTAGATTCACAAAATAGTATCTTTCAGCAGCATCATATGTTGTAATAGAAACTGTTTTCGTTTGATTATTCCAATCAACCTTTGCACCAAGTGCTTCACTAATAAAACGAAGAGGGACAAGAGTTCTACCATTAATAATCTGAGGAGCAACGTCTAAAGCAATCTTTTGTCCATTAATAGTGGCAGTTTTGCTACCAATTACTAAACCAATTTTTTTTGTACCTCGGACAGCTGTAATCGACTTTGTTTTTGCATTCCATTGTACTGTTGATTCTAATTCCTCGAAAATTGTTCGCATTGGTACTAAAGTTCGTCCATTAACAGATACTGCGCCTTGGTCAAATTGTATAATATCACCATCAATTTCTACTTTAATAGCAGTTGCAGCCTCAGCAGAAGGGGCAAATGAGAAACTAATTAAACATAAAATAAGTGCTAGAGTAAGTCTAGATGTAATTTTTTTGATCACTTTAAATCTCCTTTAATCCTAATTAAATTGGGTAAATAATAGATTGATTGTCAGCTAATAACGCTGATTTAAACCGACCGAGCCTATCCCTTCAATCTTTGTAGGGTGTGAGCTTGTTTGAAAGGGGTGGTTTAATGAAGGGTTTTGATAGTCAGTTTTGAGGTGACTTGAAGCCTAATTCTACTGTTGGTTGTTAGTCGCTCTTATTTGTCTTTGACAAGTGAGTGGGTTCTTTGCGGTTCCTTAACGCCTTGCAATTATTTCTTCTAATTCTTCATTTATGTATCTAACCTTCCTCTAACGTTTATTGTATTTATTATATAAGTGTTCCAGAAGTATGAGTATTTTCCTCTGTTATCATTATTTACCTATACAGTGCTGTAAGAAGTACGTTTACCAGAGCAATATGCCAAATGGTTTACTGAACATGAAGTGGATGTTAATGACCCCAAGTATTATTATGATTTAACAGTAGGTGTCCATAATCGAAAAGACGAAAATGGTATTCATACAAATAATTGTGCATTAGGTAATAATCGGAATGCTGTATGGAAAAAATTTATCCAAGATCACCCTACTGCTACACCTGAACGAAATGAATCAGCAAATGATAGGAATGATATTTATTAAAACGTATGCTATGTAAATAAGTTGATTGGAGTGGAGACCGGGCGACTCCTCGGGGATCAGCGTCACAAATGAGACCCTGCAGCGAAGCGAAGCGGCTCATAGGACGCCCCCAGGAAGCTCTGCTCTGCGCGAAAGCGAAGCGTCAGCGGCAAAGCGCCCAGTCGGAACGGAAATCAACCACACATTGCGGCTTAGGCTAACAGTACCTATTTCTACTTTTTTCGATATTAATGCCACATATTGGGCTTTTTTCGTGTTAATATGGTAAATAGTAGTTAGTAAATTTATGTAGAAAAAAAGGAGATAGGGATGTTTAACAAATTAAAGGCTTTATGTATGGTGGCAGCTCTTGTTTTTGCTTTCGTATTGTCTGGACAAACTTCTGCGTCAGCTGCTACTGACAAAGGAATTCAGATACGAAATAATGTTACGATTAATATCGATGGAGAAACGATTCAAATCAATGATCCTATTTTAGATAAAGGGGATCACCTTCTTTTACCTATGAGAGCTTTGTATGAGGCGATTGGTGCAAGTGTTGAATGGAACAAGGAAACACTTACTGCATCAGCTAATCGAAATGGCAAAGTTATTGATTTAACAATTGATGCTATGACAGCCTTAGTAGATGGACAAGAGGTTGCAATGGATGTTGCGCCAATCATGTATAAGGATAGAATATATATGCCATTACGCTTTGTTACTGAAAACTTAGATGGAAATGTCGGCTGGGATCCTTCTACACAAACTGTTGATATTCTATTAGATGGTTCTTCAGAGAAACCTCAAGAAGATCCATATATCTTACATGTAAATAATAAGCGTATTGTAATGGATGATCCAATTGTTACGAAAGGATCTAGAACCTATATTCCAGCGGATTATTTATCCGATTATTTAGATGATTCAGCAGGTAATTGGCTACCAGATAAATCATTTGAATTACAAATTTCTGGTATGAGTCTTGTCTTCAAGGAAGGTAGTAATAACGTTTTAATCAACAATGAATCTGTAACAATAGAAGAGCAGCCATTTATTCAAAAAGGTAAAATGTACGTTCCTATTACTTTTGTTGTCAATACATTGGGAGGAAACCTACGTTATATTAGCGAAAAAAGAGAAATGTATATTTATGTTTATCGCTATATGTATACAAGTGAGTTTCTAGAAAAATCTTTTGGTACTACATCATATCCTCAACCTGTTCCTTCTGCTCGTTTCGAAGGAGATCGTGATTTGATGGTCAGTGATAATCCAGAAAATTTAACCCACGCTTTATTACCTAAATCAAATTCTACGCTTGCACAATATCAAGTTAAATCCACTTCAGCTACAAACAAGCATCGAGTGTTTGGCTGGCATTTAAATAAGCTTGGAGCGGCAGTAAAGATTGGTATTACGATTGAAAATACTTCAAGCTCTGAAAGTATTAAGGTCAGCAGTTCTAAAGGGATTACTCAAATGACTGGGAATGACTGGTTTGGTCATGATATTGGTTTAACGCTTGCTGATGCGACGTTAAACGGAAAGCTTAAAAAATCTGATAGTACAGGTATTGTTATCGCACCAGGAGAAACAAAGGTGATTGAAACATACGAGTTGTTCAGTGATTATGTCATTGGATTTTTACAGGACATAGATATTCAAGCTGTTAATGGTGGAAGTACGGATTATATGATTCGAACAGTATTAACGAAGAGTAGTAGTGATTTAACAAAGATCAAAACGGACGCGGTGGCAATTGATGAATACGCGATGCATCCACGAGGTGCTTGGCCAAGTGCTACTATTCAAGCAGATCTTCCAGCATATACAGTAGATTCGCCAGAAGTAGGTTATAACGTTTCAAATGGACGAACAGATCATTTGCAAACGGCAGAAAATTCACTGTCACAAATCAATGGTGCAGTGGGGAATCCTGGTCACTTCGGTATGAACTATAAGGTAATGATTCCACTTGTAAATGATTCAGGAAAGACAAAAACGATCAAGGTTAAGTTAACTGGTCGAGGTGGCTTATACAGTGGTGCAGTGAAGTTCAATGGCAAAGTGTACTTAGTGCCTTCGTTGCGATCTAGCTCAGAATATGTTGAATTTGAATACAAGATGAAGGGTTCATCAGATAAGCTTGAGTTAGAACTTATTCATGCAGGCGGAGCAAATCTTCCAGTAGCCATTTATGTAGAAACAAAATAATAAAGTCCCTGGCACGAATATTTTTCACAACATGACTTCGTGCCATACTTTTTAATTCGAAATGAAGAATTTAAGAAAACTAGTAACAACTGCTGTCATATAAAAAGTCTTTTCTAACATCTCCGAAACAAGCGAATATATATTGGGAACCAATCTTGACGTAATGATTTCACCAATAAAGCTTTTCTCCAAATAATTTAAACTCCGTAATGTTCGTATTCCATTTTTCTTTTGGTGCATTTGCTTTAATTGGGCGATCTAAATGATTCGGTGCGATTTTATCAACTGTTCCTTTACAAGATGATTGATTGTTAATATTATGTTTCTTTCCCTATATATAGTTATACCTGTAAGAAAAGAATTAATAGACATTTAAGAGATTGAAAGAAGAAGTTCATAGGTGTTGGAAAATCCTAAGATTTCCATGCATCTTTTGCATGAATAGGGTTTAGGTTCCAGTGCCCAATTCGACTTTTTTCGATTTAAGTACCACTTTTTGGACTTTTTTCATGTTAAGATACCCTATAGATTAATTATGGAAAAAGGTGTTTAAGATGTTTAGTAAATTTAAGGCTTCATGTATGATTACCGCAGTTGCTTTGGTTACGATATTACCTGGACAAGCCTCTGCATCAGCAGCTAGGGACAAGATTCACATAAAGAATAATGTTTCTATTCAGATCAATGGTGAGACGCTCAAAGTGAATGATCCGGTTTTAAATAAATCCGATTATATATTTTTACCTATGAGAGCTTTGTATGAGGCGGTTGGTGCCAGTGTGGACTGGAAGAAAGAAACACTTACTGCGTCAGCTATTCGAGATGGCAAGTCGGTTAATTTAACAGTAAATTCAAAGACTGCCTTAGTGGATGGACAAAAGGTGCCAATGGTTGTTGCACCATTTATGTATAAGGATCGCACGTACATGCCATTGCGTTTCGTTAGTGAAAATTTTGGTGGTAACGTGAACTGGAATCCTACTACACAAACTGTTGATATTTCCTTATCAGATGAGACTCAAGGAGACCCATATATTTTACATATTAATAACGAACGCATTGTGATGGATGATCCAATTATCGTAAAGCAATCGAGATCCTATATTCCGGCTAATTATATATATGATAACTTAGAAGATTCTTCTGGCACGTTGTTACCAGATAAATCGTTTGAATTGCAAATTGCGGGAATGAGCTTTCTTTTCAAGGAAAATAGTAACCAAGTTCTAGTAAATGATGAAGTTGTGACAATAGAAGAAAAACCATTTATGCAAAATGGAAAAATGTATGTTCCCGTTAGTTTTATTGTCAACACATTAGGTGGGAATTTACGTTATATAGAAAATAAAAGAGAGTTATACCTTTATGTCTATCAATATATGTATACAAGCTCCTTCCTTGAAAAATCTTATGGTGCTACAGCAAAGCCTATAAATGTGCCTTCTGCTCGTTTAGAAGGAGATCGTGATTTATTGATAAGTGATAATCCAGAAACGTTAACGAGCAAGCTGATTCCTAACTCTAATGCTACACTTTCCCAATATCAAGTGAAAGCAACAGCAGCTACAAATAAACATCGAGTATTTGGCTGGCATTACAATACGTTAGGGACAGATGTACAAATCGGTATTACAGTTCAAAATACTTCTAGTACTGAAAGCATCGAAGTAATTGACTCCAAAGGGACTAGCCAACAATCCGGGAATAGCTGGGTTGGCCATGATATTGGGTTAACTATTGCTGATGCAACGTTTAACAATAAGTTTAAAAAATCTAGCAGTAAAGGGATTGTCATCGCACCAGGAGAAACAAAGGTAATCGAATCATATGGTTTGCACCGCGATTATATCATTGGATTTTTACATGAGCTAGATATTCAAGCTGTCAATGGTGGGACTCCAGAGTATACGATTCGCACAGTATTAACAAAGAATAATAGCAATTTAACAAGCATTTTATCAGACCCTGTTCCGATTGATGTATCTGCGATGCACCCACGTGGTGCCTGGACGAGCTCTACTATTCAAGCAGCTCTTCCTACTTATACAGTAGATTCACCAGAAGTAGGCTATAGCATTTCCAATGGCAGTACAGACAATTTCCTAACAGCGGAAAATTCGCTTTCAAAAATCAATGGAGCAATAGGGAATCCTGGTCATTTCGGAATGAACTATAAGGTATCGATTCCACTAGTTAATCAAACTGGAACGACAAAAACGATCAAGCTTAAATTAGCTGGTCGAGGTGGCATATACAGTGGTGCAGTAAAGGTCAATGGCAAAGTGCATCTAGTGCCTTCATTGAGAGTAGGTACAGAATATGTTGAATTACCGGATTACCAGATGACGGGTTCATCAGAAACGATTGAGTTAGAATTCATGCATGCCGGCGGAGTAAATCTTCCAGTAGCTATTTATGTAGAAACAAAATAAATGAAGTCCCTGGCACGAATGAGTTTCACAATATGACTTCGTGCTATACTTTTTGATTCGGAGTTGAGAAAATTGGCAAAAAAATTAGTAACAATTGTTGTAGCATTTTTCGTTTTAATGCTAGCTGTAAATCCAAATTATGCAAATGCAGCCTCTTTTGATAATAAAATAAAAGAAGAGAAGAAAGAAATATCGCCACAAGTAACACACATACAGCAAACCTATAGTTCTAATTCGATTCGTGAGTTTGTTAATGTTTTAGATGTAAATTTAAATAATACTTATACAAAACTTGAAGTCGGTGTACCGAAACCGATTAACTCACTTCAAACAACGACCAATATGGCAAAGCAAAACACATATGATGGACATCGTGTTGTTGGGGCTGTCAATGCTTCATACTTCTTAGGAAATGGTATGCCAGCCAACTTGTTAGCTGAAAAAAATGAAATTATTAACTATGGTATTTTAGGAGATACATATGAAAGTCCAACACAAAAGCCTGTTGCTTTTGGTGTATCCAAATCAGGGAAGGCGATCGCAGACTATTATTCTACGAATCTATCCTTTGAAGTAAATGGTAAAAGTTATCCGATTGATCTTATCAATACAGAAAGAACGACTGATAAAACAGTATTATACACACCTGATAAAAAAACAACAGGGTCAAATAATTGGGGGATAGAAATTGTTGTCTCAAATGCTAGTCAAGATATGAAAGTGTTACATTTCGGAGATCGCCTCTCAGGGACGGTTTCAAAAGTAACGACGTATGGTGCAGAAGGGAATTCAACGGTGCCATCGGATGGCTTTGTTATTTCGGTGCAAAATAAAGAGCTGGCAACTGAACTAAGCAAAATTGCTGCAGGGACAAACATTGACGTGAATCTATCTATAGATGAAAAATGGATGGATGCTCAATTTATTTTAGCTGCAGGACCTATGTTAGTGAAAAACGGTAAGGTAGACATTTCTATGCCAACGAATTCTGGGTTTGCTTCAGCTCGCAGTCCTCGTACTGCAGTAGCTGTAGATGCAACGGGTACAAAAGTGTTTGTTGTTACAGTAGATGGTAGATTAAGTGGTCATAGTAATGGCGTTAATTTAACAGAGTTAGCTTCGCATTTAATCTCAATGGGTGCTACTTCGGCCATCAATCTTGATGGAGGCGGCTCGACAGCGATGGTTGCTCGAAATCCAGGCGGCTATTTTGCGAACCTTGTGAACGTCCCTTCAGATGGTGGTGAGCGTCGTGTATCAGCCATTTTACAGGTTGTCAATACAGCGCCACCAGGGAAAGCAAAGTCCATTACGTTAAACAATGTGAGCCAAGTCATGAAAGGTTCATCGGTTGACATGAAAGTGGCTAGTGCTTACGATCAATACTTAAATCCGATGACCATCAACCCGTCTAAGATGAACTGGACGGTTGAAGGAAATATCGGTAAGATGGACGGCGCAACCTTCACAGCTACGCAAAAAGGGGAAGGTAAAATTATCGGTGAGTATGACGGTGTGCGAACATCCACAACTGTGAAAGTTGTAGATTTATCACAAGAAAAACCTATTGTACTAGATAGCTTTGATAATGCCTCATCATGGAAAGTGGAAGTGGCAAAAGCAAATGCTTCCATAACAAATGCTAAAGACTATGCTAGACAGGGCACGGCTAGCTTAAAGTTAAATTATGATTTTACAACAGCAGGATCCGATACGAAAGCAGCCTATATGGTAGCTAAATCACCGATCCCTATTAACGGAAAACCAAATAACATAGGTGTTTGGGTATTTGGGGATGCTGGAAAGCAGTGGCTTCGTGGAGTGCTTGTAGATGGTTCAGGAGCAAAACAGACAATTGATTTCACTAGCCAAGGCGGTATGGACTGGAATGGTTGGAAGTATGTCACTGCAAACATCCCAAATGATGTGACACTACCATTGAAATTCGAACGATTATACGTTGCACAGCCTACAGCTTCTCTTCAAAAGAAAGGCCAACTGTATTTCGATCAATTACAAGCTGTGTATCAAGACAACCATGAGGAATTAGTCTATACAGATGTAACGAAAGGTCATTGGGCTTTTTCAGATATCCAAAGTTTGAATACTAAATCACTTATTAAAGGTTACTCGAATGGAACATTTAAACCAGAAGCGTCCATTACGCGTGCAGAGGCAGCTACCATTATTGCAAGGGCTCTCAATTTAACAACAACGAAGGACCCAAGCTTTAAAGATGTTAGCAAGGACCATTATGCATACAGTGCCATTGCTGCAGTAGAGCAAGCTGGGATTATTAAAGGGCAAGAAGCAGGGAAATTCAATCCGAACGGACAGCTTTCACGTGCTGAAATGTCGGCGATTTTAACAAGAGCTTATAAATTAACAGGCTCAAGTAAAGTGAACTTTACAGATGTGAAATCGACGCATTGGGCGTATAGCGATATCCAAGCCCTTGTATCAAATAACTTAACAGGCGGCTTCCCAGATAATACATTCAGACCAAACGCACAAATTACGCGTGCACAATTCTCAAGCTTCTTGAATAGATGCTTAACATTAAATAAATAAAAGCACAAATGATAAACCCCTGTAGAATTGAAAACTACAGGGGTTTGTTATTTTCGGCAAGGCGAGGGGGTGATTTCCGTTCCGGCTGGGCGCTTTGTTGCTGCCGCTTCGTTAGCACTACGCTTTCGCACAGAGCAAAGCTTCCTGGGGGCGTCCGATGAGCCGCTTCACTCGCGTTGCTCGCTCCAGGGTCTCATCTGTGACGCTGATCCCCGAGGAGTCGCCCAGCCTCCACTCCAATCAACCGCTTCACATGATGTGCGTTTTTAACAAAATAACATCCAACTTTTGAGTTTTATCGGAACACTTTCAAGAATTATCGCCCAATTTTTGAGTTTTATCGATTAACTTTCACGTTTTATCACCCAACTTTTCATATTTATCGACATCCACCTTCATTCATACACAAAACTGTGTGTGAATCCTTTTACTTTACTATGTTGCCTAGTCTCCATTCCATCAACTGATTCACATAGCATGTATCCTCTGACATATCACTTTAATTTAGGTGATAAAACACAACTTTAGCAAAAGAGTGTCGTCTTGGGCCTGCAATGACAATGTACAATTACGTTACTGTTTCTGTTCAATTATGGTGCGTTGTCATAGTGTCCGATATTGAAGTACATAAAATTTATAAAAGTTCTATGCTATTGTTGATTGGAGTGGAAGGCTACTCGACTCCCGCGGGAAAGCGGGACAGACGAGACCCTGCACGAAGCGCAGCGAAGGAAGCGGCTCGACGCTCGCCCGCAGGAAAGCGAGTAGCCTGGAACGGAAATCACCTTTAAGTGCAATATTATTCATAAAGATTTCTTCAATCGTTTTGTTAATTAAGGAGAGTACATAAATATTTATTCTATTTTCACATCACCAATAAAAAAATCCGCATTAATTTCTGTGAGGGGAGCAAACTGTTGCTGCTCTTTTTTTGCTCACAGAAATTGAAGCGGATTTTTTCATAGTATGTTATTTAGAAAACAATATATTTAACATAGTCTTTCCAATCTAATTTCTTGAAATGTTTCCATTGAATTTTCTCGACAGGCATTGTACGGAAAGCATAGGCTGTAAGATTACGTTGTTTATCGGATAGCATAGGTGTTCCTTCATCTAAACTGTCAGTAAAAATAGCTGACTTTGCAGTTTTAAAGTTAACATGAATATCCTTCATGTCAATTTTTCCATCCGGTCCAACAATGTATATTTTTTTACCTTTCTTTTTAGTAGCATGCACCCACGATTTATCTATTTTATAAGAATCAGATGCTTCGTTGACAATAATAGAGGCTTTGCCAGTAGTCGAAAATGGAATGTCCTCCATTGCTTCATCTTGTTGCAACACTACTTCATAATTCGTTGGTTGAGGTAAATCTGTTGTTTTTGCAAGTTCATTCCCCCAAATAGAAGAACCATCTGTAGCAATTGTTTGTTTTTCTAGTACAGTACCAGATAAGGCATCTTTCATATGTTTTACTTTAAAATCAACAGTTTGACCTTCCGATACTTTTTGCCACTCATCTTCGGATAAATAGGCAAGCATCGTTTTTTCAGTAGAATAGATTTCAAATGTGACAGTCCCAGATTCTTCTTTAACGGCTGCAATAACACCGTCCACTGGGCTAACGACACCTTCGCGAGCCTGTATTTGTTCAATTTGTGCATCCATTAGCGCAATTTGACGATCTGTTTCGGCAATATGTCGATTCAAAAGGGCTATTGCTGTCGATGGTGAACTTTGCTGTCCTAGCTCCAATTGTAGTGTGACAGATAATGTGCCGTTTATTTGGTCCGTATTGACGGAGCTTTTCGGATCAGCATCATCATAATCATTCTCGATTTGAGAAAGCGCATCTTCTAAATCACTTCGTTCAGTTTCATAGGCTGCACGTTCTGCCTCGAGCTTTGTTAACTCATTATCAACTTCTTCTGTTTTAAAAGTAGCCAGTACATCATTAGGAGATACTTTTTGACCACGCTTTACATTCACTGCGGATAAGCTTGTTGAGTCGGCGGTAAGTGTATATGTTTCAGCTGGTGCAACAATCGTTTCCTTTTTGACACGTTCTGTATTTGTACCTTTATAAGCTTTTTGAAATTCATCGATGAAGTAGGATCGTGTAATTTTGCTATCGTCTTTAAAGACAAAATAAGCATTTACGCCGACTAATAGCATTGTCAACACGATGGTCAAGCTTGTCCAAGGCTTTGATTTGATAAATGCCATTATCCTAACCCCCTAACAATCCATTCTTTAATTGGTAATACACTAATCAGACCAACAAATAAGGCCATAAATAATTGTATGCCGATAATTTTTACGACTAATATTTTTCTACTTGCCTCTTCCTCCCATTTAGAAAGGAATGTGTACTGTACAACAATTGTTAGCATAGTCGCCACTGTCAATTGATTAAGTGTGAATAAGACATAATCCGCACTCATCACCTGCAATGCAAGAGGCGCTAATGAAAAGAATGAAAAGAGTGTTGTATAGCCAGTTAAATAGAATACAGCAAACAAGATCGTTTTTTCGATTAATAAAAATGTGACAACATATAATTGGACTTTTTTAATCCATGTATAGGGAATGTCCGTTAATAGATGTAAAAGGTAGGTAACACCGTAATAATGGAAGCAAAAATAGACAATAGCCCACAAAATGGCACCAAGCATCGAAAGGTAACGAGCCACGTAGTATTCATTATGTAAATCCATTGCGAACAATGTCGTTAAAGTTTCAGTACCCATCCCCCAATATTCACGAGCAGCGAATAACAGCATAAATAAGATGAAAACCGTCAACGAACGTCTTTTGTATCCAATAATCTCACCTTCTTCTACAATTTTAGTAAAGTAGGTTGGATTTTTTAAGCTATGCCAAAATTTATAACGGTAAAACATATACAGTTTCCTCTCTTCCAAAATAGTAAATATCAAAGTTGTAGTATACACCTTGTTAAACGATATTGACATATAAAAATAGCTGTTTTTTCGTCAAAAAAACACGATAAAAAACTACATGTCGAATGATGGAAAACATCATATAAAACTATTGTATAGTATAATAGAAAAAACTTCCTGTATTTCTATCAAGTTATTATAAAAAATTACTTTTGATACGCTTAATAGTGTAAATAATGGCTTGAAATCACATGAATTACACCGATAGAAAAGTAATGAATTGAAAAATGAAAGGGTGGTTCGATTGAATCGAAAATTGACGGCAGGAGTTATAACGAGCCTATTACTGGCACCTACGGCTATAGCGAATGCACAGGAAAATAATGATGTACAGTCTCGCGTATTAACTCAAACAGAGCAGGTTGCCAATGTTAACGGAGTAGCTGCCGCAACGACAAAAGATCAAATAATAGCACAATTTGCGAAGCTTTCCGAGAATTCGACAGCGGATGAAATGGTTATTGCGAAGGGTGATGTAGCAAATCTAAGTACGACAGATTTTACTAGCGATGAGATTGCTTTTATTCAAGCGAAGTATAAATATGTTGTCGAGCAACGTCGACTAATAGGCGAACTAAAGGAAATTGGAAAGAACATTAATGCAATAACATATACAAGTAAGTCATTTATAAATGATGTGACAACTGAAGATAACAATTTTAAAACGTTTTTAGAATCTGGTGATTCTTCTTATTTAAGTGTCCAAGATGCTTTTGGCAAAGCAGTGGGAATCGCACTTGTTAAAGCTAGCGATATTGCCTCTACAATTCGCGGTACATCTTTACAATATGACTATGATGAGGCTGCACGCAATGCTTACTTTAAAACAAAGGGAGCAGATATTGCGAAGCTGTTTAGTTTAAAAGAAGATGCAGTTGCTGCATCTAAAGCCACTAACGAACTAGAGGGTTTAGTAGCTATATTAAATAAAAATCCAAATGACTATTCAAATATTACAGCAGCATTGGAAAAAGTTACGACAGCTTATAATGCACTAACAGCGAATCAAAAGAAAGTGGTCGTAGCCCATAATCCAAATAACGATTCGGTAACGCCTTATAAAAAGTATACGGATGCCTTATCAAATCTGTCTTCGGTTAATAAAGCAGTGCTAAACGTGGAAAAATTAATCGACGGCTTAGACCCTAAATCTTCTACTTTCGAAAGCAAAACACTTGCTGCCCAAGTTGCCTTTGACAAACTTGGAGTGAGTGAAAAGGCATTAGTGAAAAATAGCGATAAATTAAAGTTATTTTTCCAATATGCTGATTTATCGAAACAAGTAAATGCACTAAACTCATCTATGAAGGATTTCAAAGCACAACTAGAGACATTACAAACTAAAGTAGCTGCATTAAATGCTGGGAATAGTAGCGATGATGCAGCAGCGTTAAATGAAATTAAAAACAAGCTTGAGACTAAATTGTCGCAACTTGCAAATGAAGAAACAGCAGTAGCAGCCGTTATTAGTCAAATTGATAATTTAAGTATGTCTAATAATTTAGTAGTTGATATGCTAAAAGCACGCTCTGCTTATAATGCACTTCCATCTGCATCTAAAAGCCGTGTGACAAACATTAAAATCCTAACAGATTTAGAGAAATCACATAAAGCTGTTGTAAAAGTTATTGATCAATTTGAAAAGTTAGATCCAACATCAAAAAGTTATATTTCAAAGGCGAAATCTGCTTATACAGCTTACGCAAAGTTGGACGAGACAAAACGAGGGTATGTCAGAAATCATAATAATTTAAATGATAAGATCGCTGTAATAGAAGTGATTGTGCAAATAAATGCCTTAAATCCATCTCAAAAGACATATAAAGACAATGTGGCGAAAGCAAATGAAGCGTTTGATAAATTAAAAGACCTTCAAAAGCAGGTAGTCAATAGTGGTGAATTAACAAAAGCACAAGGCTATATCGATACAGCCAAGGCATTTGATGATCGTGTCTTAGCATTAGCGAATGAAAATCCAGATACTTTCGTGGCGAAGGTAGCTGCATTATCTGCAGAGTACAAAACAATGGATAAAAATGCGAAGAAACTAGTGGAGCAGGCAAAAACTTTAACTACTTACGAAAAAAATAATAAGGCTGTTATAAAGGTTATTCAAATGATCGATGCCTTAAATCCAACAAGTAAGGATTACACAAAAAAAGTACTTGCTGCGCGTAAGGCTTATAATGCACTAGATACAGTATCGCAAAAACGTGTGACGAACTATGCGAATCTTACTGCAGTTGAAGATGTGGCTTCATTGATTGGCCTCATTGCAACATTAAAGCCATCAAGCAAGACATTTTACCAAGATATGAAAACAGCACGAGAGTTGTATGATGCACTACCTCCAGAGAAGCAACAAGTAATCATTAATTATGATGCACTTGTAGCAGCAGAAAATGAGCAAGGGGTAGCCCATAAAGTTGTGGAGCTTATTGATTTAACGAAACAACAGGATGGCGACTATTTAACGAAGCTCCTGGATGCACGTGTAGCGTATGATCAGCTAACTTCGAATCAAAAGAAATTAGTCACAAATATTAAAGATTTAACAGCACGTGAAAAAGAGGTAAAACCTATATTAAATGTAATGCTGCAAATTAATAATTTGGATCCGGAAGCCAATAATTTTGTCAGCAAGGTTAATTCTGCGCGTAAGGCGTATGATAATTTAAATAAAGATCAGAAAAAATATATTAATAATATCGATATTCTACAAAACTATGAGCCTATATCTCAGGTGATTGAATTAATTAATAAACTGAAATCTTCAAGTAGTACATATCTTGAGGATACGGTTCGGGCACGTGCACTTTATGACGCGCTAGCGGCAGATAAGAAGCAATATGTAACAAACTATTACTTATTACAAGCAGCAGAAACAAGCATTTTAGGTGCTGGTAATGTTATGCAGATGATTAATGATTTACCGTCTGTAGATCCGAAACAATATGTGAAACGTATTCAAGAAATTCGTGCAGCTTATAACGCATTACCAAAGGATCAACAAAGAGCCGTACAAAATTACAAAGTGTTACAAGATCAGGAGAAGCTTTTAAAGCCTGTTATTAGTGTTGTCGAGGATATCGATCGACTACTTACGGCCAAAGACATGAATAGTCAATATCAAAAAATCTTAAAAGCCTATGATAAGCTAAATGCCGATCAAAGACGTTACGTCTATAATGATGATCTATTATTATCATTAGATAACGTCATTAAAGTATATAAGAACATTGCAAATTTAAATCCAAAGGACAAGTTTTACTTTGGTATGGTCGAAGCAGTACGAAAAGAGTACGATAGCTTAAATACGACAGATAAGCAAAGGATTACGAATTATTCGATCTTGTTAGAAGCGGAGAAAAGTATGGCCGATGTAAAGAAAGTCGTTGAATTAATAGCTAGCCTTTCACCAACTTCTTCTACGTATTTAGAAGATGTAGCGAATGCAGTTGCAGCATATAAAGCGTTAGACTCGAAATTAAGAGCGCAAGTCATCAATGAGGACGTATTAAAGAAAGCTGAAAAGGATGTAGAGGCTGTTCAAAAAGTAGTTCAAGCGATCTCTGTTATTGATCCAGACAACACGTCATTTGAGAAAAAGGTGTTAGCTGCTCAAAAACTATATAACTCACTTTCACTGGAACAGCAGGATTTAGTATATAACTACCGCATTCTAGAAGAATATTTAAAAATGATCGAATAGAAATAACAAGAAGGAGTTTTCCCAATGCATATTTTGGGGAGACTCCTTCTATACTATAGAAAACAAATTTATAAAACTATGGAATTTCCAAAAAAAGTGAAACCTTATCAATCGAGTAATCGTATGTAATAGGGAGTTTTATTTCCGTGTTTGAGGGGTATAATTATAAAATAATTTAAATATAGGAGGTAGCCATGTTTAAAAGGGTTATAAGTATATTGGTACTTTCAATTGTTTTGCAAGCTACAACTATTGGACATTTATCTGGGATTAGTAAGGCGGACGCAGCATCCAACATAGCTGGTGATGTGTCTAGTTCATACTGGGCAAGTTCGTCCATTCAACATATGCTATCGAAGCAATATATGACTACATATACTGACAATACATTTAAGCCGGAGCAAGCTATTACAAGGGCAGAGGCTGTATCTGCAATTGCTCGGTCTATTCAAACAAACACAGATACTTCGATTTCACTAAACTTTAAAGATGTTCCTGCTACACATCCCTATTACAAGGAAATTCAGAAACTTGTAGGCTTAGGGGTTTTACAAAATAGTGATGCCTTTCATCCAAATGAGTCTTTAAAGCGTTCGGAAGTTGCAAAAATGCTAGCACTAGCCTATCAGTTTAAAGTGGATGGTAAAAATAAAAGTAAATTTGATGACGTTCCTCCAACACATTGGGCAAAAAACTATATCGAATCACTAACAGACATAGGAATTATTGGCGGAATAGATGCTAAGCATTTTGCACCCAACAAATTAGTGACACGGGCTCAAACAGCAGTTTTTGTTGAACGTAGCATAAATTTTCAGCAAAAAGTAAAGAAGCTTGAAGTGGCTTATGATTATTTAGCAAAGGATTATATACCAACATTAAATCTTTCGACAGCTTGGTCAAATGAGGTCATTCGGTTAATCAATGTGGAACGGGAAAAGAACCAAATAGCACCTGTTGTCTATGATTCAGAATTGACACAAATCGCAATTATAAAAGCCCAGGACATGGTTAAACGCAATTATTTTGAACATATTTCACCTTATTATGGTGCTCCTTGGGATTTAGCGACATTATTTGATTATTCCTACACGAGCTTTGGAGAGAATATTGCAAGATATTTCATATCACCCGAAACCGTTGTAAAAGGATGGATGACTTCTCCTGACCATCGAGATAATATTATGAAGGAGCATTATACGAATACAGGTGTTGCTGTTTCACAGGATAGCAAAGGGAATTATTATTGGGTTCAACTGTTTTCGAGTCAATAATTGGTTATGTAACAAAGAGTTGCTAATGTTACATTTACGTTACAAATGTCAGGTATAACCAATAAAATTTTTCCATTTTCACGCTGATAAAGCCAAGAAACGTTGGTATATCAGCGTTTTTATTAATTCTAAAATCGTTACACAATTGAAAAATTAAAATACCCCCTTTTATGATAGTCTATTTATAGGCAAAAAAGTTAAGAGGGGGTATAACAAAAGTATGAATAAAAAATGGTTATTACCGATTTTTGCATCTTTCATGTTATTTTCTACATCTCATATAGATTCAGCTGAAGCAGCGACTAAAACTGAAGTCACTGATACAGCTTCTAAATATTTAGGCATTCCATATAAATACGGTGGCACAACTACAAGCGGTTTTGATTGCTCTGGCTTTACTTCTCAAGTATTTGCAGATTTAGGCGTCACATTAAACCGTACGTCAGGCGCGCAATATCAACAAGGGACAGCAGTTGCTAAAAGTGATCTTCAAGTTGGAGATTTACTATTTTTCAATACAAGTGGCAAAGGTGTCTCACATGTATCTATATACATAGGTGACGGTAAAATGATCCACTCTCAAACTAACCAAGGTGTTAGTTATTCGAACGTAAATGATCCATATTATTGGGGTTCTCGCTACATTGGCGCTAAACGAGTTGCTACATTTGACGAAGAACAACAAGCTGAAGTAAAGAAAGTAGCAATTGATTTTACAGTATATGCTTCACGTGCGGAAGCTGCTTCACAAATTGCGAAAGCTTTAAACTTAGATACATCTGACAAAAATAGTGGTTTTGTCGATATAAAACCAACATATGAGCATGCAGGTGCTATTGCAGCTGTTGCAAAATTAGGTATTTTTGAAGGTGATGCAAGTGGTAAATTCAATCCATCTTCACCAATTACTCGTGCACAAATTGCGAAAGTATTAGTTATAGCGTTCGGACTTGAGAATGCTGGTCAAGAAGTAACATTTAGTGATGTACCACAAGATAGCTGGGCTAATCAATATGTTTCTATTCTTGCATCTAACGGTGTTACAAATGGAGATGGCAATGGCAGCTTTGGTATGGATGAATTACTAAAAATTAAAGAACTAAAAACGTTTATTGAAAGATTACAATCTAGATAATATTTTCATTGATGCATTGATTGCAAGAAAAGATCTTTTAAATAGCTTATAATTAGAGGAGAGTTTGCAATTGCAGACTCTTCTATTTTTATGATAATTCCACTGAAAAGGAAGTGATTGGAAAAAACAAACATGAAAAGTGCTGTCGGATGATGATTTATTTAGTTAATTTTGTTAAAATGAATACGTTAAGAGAACAGGAAGGGAGGAAATAAGACATTGAATCTTAAAAAAAGTAGTCTTATTTTGTTGTGCGTCTTATTCATTTCAGCTTCTATGTTTACTATACATAGTGATAGTGTAATGGCAGATACAACTACAAATGTAACATTTGCAGATATCTCCAAAAATCACGAAGCTTATGAAGAAATCAATTATTTAGTGAGCTTGGGTGTTATCCAAGGATATTTTGTAAATGGGAAAAGAGTTTTTGGTCCAAAGGATTCTGTAACACGTGAACAAGTGGCAAAAATGGTTGTCGTTGCCTCTGGTAATAAACCATTAGTCGTAAACAAATCAAGTTTTTCGGATGTAACAGTAGGTACTGAAATGTCAGGTTATATCGAAAGAGCTGTGCAATTAGGGTTCTTTTCAACGAATACACAAGGCAAGTTCTTACCAAAAAAAGCTATCACTCGTGATGAAATGAGCTATGTATTAACAAAGGCATTTAACTTAGACACAAGTGAATATGAAAACTTAGATTCACCATTTGCTGACGTAAGTATTACACACCCTTACGTTAAGTATGTAAATACAATTTACTATAATGGTATTACAAATGGTAGTGGTAAAAATTATTTACCAAATAGTACTGTTACACGTGCGCATTTTTCATTATTTGTAGCACGTGCAAAAAGTGAGAAATATCGTTTAGAGTTACCAGTTAAAGGGTCATCTGTACCTGATACAAAAGAGGTTATTGGGCTAGTCAAAGTAACGACAGATGGTCTAAATATTCGCAAAACAGCGGATAGTTCATCAAATACAAACATTGTTGGTACAGTCAATAAAGGCGGCAAACTATCAGTTTATGAAGTGCAAGGCAAATGGCTGAAAGTAACATATAAAGGTGCATATGCTTATCTTTATAAAGATTATGCACAATTTTTAGATGCAGATGGCAATGAATTAGGGGCTGTCCAAAAAGAAGTGACATCTAATGGGGCTATTAACTTATATGTCAAACCAACTTCTTCAGCAAAAGTCATTCAAACTATTAAAGCGAATGTAAAATTACCAGTTTACAAAACTGTTGGCGGCTATCATTTAACGCAAGTAAATGGTTTACCAGGTTACATTGTAGCGAACAGCACAACAGAAACGGGTAAAGACGAACAAACTGATCCAACTCCACCTACAACACCACCTACAGCTTCAGGTGATGTATTAGGACGAGCAACTGTTGGAAACCTAAATGTCCGTAGTGAAGCAAATGCAACTTCTACAGTGCTATTTAAGCTTAACCAGGGCGACTCTGTTAAAGTTAACGGAATTAATGGTTACTGGGCAAGCATCGAATACAATGGTAAATCAGGTTATGTCCATAAATCGTATATAAAATTATTAAATCAAAATGGCAAACCGTTGCAAAATCGTATTATTATCATAGATCCAGGTCATGGTGGTAAGGATCCAGGGACAGTACTAGGTTCTTTCTCTGAAAAGAACATTACATTAAAAGTGAGCACACTAGTTAAGCAAAAGCTTGAGAATGCTGGTGCAAAAGTGTACATGACTCGTACAGCTGATACGTATCCAACTTTACAAGATCGAGTAAACTTTACGAGTGCAAACTTTGGTGAGATTTTCGTGAGTGTGCATGTAAACTCTGCTTCAAGCACATCAGCGTCAGGTACTGAAACATATTATTCTAAATCACCAGGCGATATGTATCAGGAGGATATTGATTTAGGCACTTTTGTAAATAATCAAATTGTAAACAATTTAAATATGAAGAATCGTGGCGTTAAGCAATATCCATACTATGTCATTAATAATATGAGCATTCCATCCATTTTAGTGGAACTTGGCTTCTTAACGAATGATGGAGATCGCCAAAAAATGACAACTGATGAATACGTAACTAAATTTGCAGATTCTATCTATAATGGAATTGAGCAATACTACAAAAAGCAATAATTGATCAACATAGAAACTGTCTCAAGGTGATTAACTCACTTTTGAGACAGTTTTTTTGTTAAGGAAAGGAACGGTGCTTTGAAGATAGTCTTTATCCTGACATTGTTGATATATGATAGATATATAATTATTTTTATGTTTGCATGTAGGTTTTTATGTATAGATAAATATATTTTGTTTGGGGCTAAGAAGAGGGATGCTTTCAAAGGCTCGAGTAGGTTAGGGACGTGTTCGGCTAGTCTGAGAGCTGATTTGATAGGAAATTATTTTCTTCGGGATGTAGAAGGGCAAAAGTCGCGAAACTATGTATTGGAAATTTGGATCGCAGAACAAGAGAAGCCATGAGTTTTTGAGGAAGTTTTTCCAACGTAAACAAGTCGTTCTTCAGCATCACCAAGCATGCAGTGGGAGGTGTTTTTAGCTAATACTCCATTTCGTGGATAATTTCCCTATCAACATCCCTTAATTTTCCCGCTTCTACAATCCCAAAATCTTCACCATACTCATCAGTAATAATTTTGAAGGAATAGTAACATAATAATTTATTTCATTCCAAGTTCCTTCTAAACTTTGAGCTTCCATCTCCAATACTTTATGCAGTGGAATACAACATCTAAACCTATAAAACAACCATATTCAGAATTAATATCCTTTAAACGTTAACACAAAAAAAGGGGATAACTTTTTTGTGTTAAACATATCTTTTTATTCAACTTTACGGCAAGACCAAAGAGATTAAATAAATTTGTTGTCTGTTTATTGAGTGTTTTCATTACCTTTGTACTCCAAAATATCACCTGGCTGACAATCCAAAGTCTTACATATCGCTTCTAATGTTGAAAAACGAACCGCTTTTGCTTTCCCATTTTTCAGAATAGAAAGATTCGCCATAGTAATTCCAACCCTTTCTGAAAGCTCCGTTACGCTCATTTTTCGTTTTGCTAACATCACATCAATATTAATAATAATTGACATATCATCCACCTCAGACCGTCAAATCATTTTCTGATTTTATAGTAATCGCTTCTTGTAGAAGCCGTTGAAGGATAGCAGCAAAAACGGCGATAATCAACGAAGCAAAAATGATGATGAATCCCAATATTCCAATAGGAGGGTCAACTTTCCTTGCTATCAGATGGAAGATTGGCATACCTAATACATATAAGCTACTGATTATGATCGCACAGCACTTTATGTTCTTTAACGCCTTTACAGATAATTCCGTGAACACTGTCTTCTCGTCAATGTACCGTAAAAGATTAAAAGCCTGATAGAGGGCAAAGTAAAAAGACAAAGCCGATCCATACATCACCATGAAAATGAGATATTTCATCGGGGAAATATTTGGATACAATTTTGATGCGAAATTCGCTATATGGGGTACTAAAAATATACATAAAGCAAGAACTGCAATTCCGGCCAGAAAAATAATTACCTTTAAGAAAGTTGTTGAACCTCGTTTAACATTCATATTAAGCACCTCACTTATTTAATAACATTATAAATTTAACACACAATTTATCGTTTTGCGATAAAATTGTATTGTTTTTATTTATATTATTATTGTTATTTATATGTCCTTTTAATTTTGACATCCATTAAAATAGTCACAATAAAAAAACTCGACCCATAACTAATGGATCGAGATATTAATTTGTTTTTATTTATTCGACTTTCATTTATTTAGTTGAATTTCAGTATCCGACTTTGTTTTCATTCGACATCAACTAAACTGCTCCGTTCGTATTATAAGGTCAGCCAGGGTAGAACGTAACTACTCGTGGGGCTTGACCCCGTCAATTAAACCGTTCGCACCCTACTTGCAGACTCTGTCCTCATAAACAATGTTAGCCTAAAATCGCCGTATTCATACGGTAACGGCTAACTAACCAAAATGATGTCCTATGGCATTACCGAAAGGAGAGACATCGTGATGGCCCTCATACAGGCCTAAGCACAATGCCGATTCAGGATGAAATTATATCGAGACATAATTGATAGAATCATTCGAATTCGATTTGCCATCGGTTTTGTTAAGGTATTAATTATCGAAAAAGGCTGCCCCGAAAATATTCGGAGACAGCCTCTAATAGTTACTTCACGGTATTAATAAATTTAACATACTCTTTATTGATGTAGGCTGGTTGTGTTTGGGGTTTATCAGAAAGTACCTCATACCAACCATTAACATTTGTATCCGTTACAATAACGGGCATACCGCTTTTATTAAATGTATAAAGTGGACTTTGACTTGTTGATGCATCTGGACGAACATTTAGACCCGCTGTTGTCGTACGGGCAATTTTGTATGGATTTTTTGCATCTTTAAAGCCTAAAGCTTTTTCGGTACGGTAGTAGTGTCCAGCAATTTTAGCACCCCAAAATGGATCAGATGCATACTTCACGTTAAAACCGACTTCCTTAGAGCCAACTACTGCACCATTCGTGTAAGGACCACCTGGTGTAATGTAATTTGGCTGCAGGAACTTTTCAACAAGTTCATTAATATTGGCTGCAACACTATCAAACTTTTTATTTAGTGGATTCGTGTCATATACATATAATCCAAATAAGTTGTTAAGATTTTGAGCATGGTCACTCATACCATATGCACTCTCATGCTGGGCAAGCGATAAAATAAGCATAGCATTAATGTGAGCATTTGCTTCGACTTCTTTTAATACTTTCCCTAAACCGATTAACTTACTTTTCTGTGTCGCATTCTTATAAAGACTAGCCCCTGAACTTTCAACTTCAGCTAACTTTTGCATAATGTAATTATCTATTTCTGCTGCTGAATATTGTGTTTGTGCACGTGCAGGTAAAAATTGGTAGTAATTATAAGCTTCACCTTTTGAAGAGCCACTAGCATTGTAGAAATTAATGCCATTCCAGCTAAAGTACTTTTCACCCTGTTTCATGAAGTCGGGAGCTTTTCCATACACATAGCTAGAAGAATATTTATTTGATTTATAATCATATAAAGTATGTTTAATTTCACCATTCTCGTTTGAATAGTAAGAACGACCTTTACTTAAAGCAGATGGGATTAAAGTGACATCGGCATGTTTTAAATACCCAACATGACCTGCTAAACTAACTTTTACTTGTGTCGCATCACTGCCTAAATACTGCATTTCTGTATTAGCAGCAACAGAGATTTGATCTTTAATTGTTTCAGATTTAAGGGCTACATAATTATTGGTTACAACATAACCAGATGACATTTTCATAATTTTATCATTTAGCGTAATGACAAGTGTATTTTTTGACATAGCTTTTTCAGCAGCATCAAAGCTAGAAAAGGCTTCGTTTCCTACAAGATTGCCATTTGAAATTTCTTTTACGATGAACTTAGTAGAGTTACCATTACCAGTTTCACCATTGTTGTTCCCTGAATTACCGTTGTTATTGTTGTTATTGTTGTTATTACCGTTATTGCTGTTATTGCCACCATTATTTTTAACATCGTCCGCTAGAAGTATCAAGCGAAGTACAAATGTAGAGGCCTCGCCAATTGTGGCGTTATCTTTTGGTAAAAACATTCCATTGGAGCTACCTTTAATAAGCCCTAAATCTGCTCCGATGGCGATGTCTTGACGGAAGTCTTTAAAAATAGCTGCATTATCCATAAAAGTAGTGGATGGCGTACCTTTTGGGATTTTTAAATAATCAACAGCTCTAATTAGCATAACTGCCATATGCTCTCTTGAAATACGGGCATTTGGTTTAAACGAACCATCTGTATAACCTGTGATAATCCCAGCAGTAGCAGCAAGCTTAATATCAGTTGCAAACAAATATGTATCTGGGACATCTGTGAAAGTAATATTATCTTTTTTCTCAAGGTTTAAAGCCTTTGCTATATAAGTAGCAAATTCACCGCGCGTGACAGTGTCGTTTGGACGATAGCTTCCATTTGCATCTTGCAGTAATGCATCTTTAGAAATTAAATAGCGTAAACCACTTTCATGCATATGTCCTGAGAGCTCATCAGCATATGCCATGTTTGGTTGCCAAATAAGGAAGCTAACAAGTGCCATTAACACCACCGTTAACATTGATAGTTTTTTCATAGTTTTAATCCTCCTAAGCTTCTATTATTTTACCAAAGTTGGAGAATTAAGATAAGGGTCAAATGTTAGAAATAACATAAAATATGACAACTAAAATTTACCAACGTTATACTTTTGAGCTATGTTAACTTCTTTCAGCAATCGTTTTTGTACCGATGCCGAAACTACAGGTACAAATTTTTAAAGCTACTTTCCTGCAGATGTCCAAATATCAGCTGAAAGAAGTTAAGCCTCCGGCGGATGTCACGGAATCAGAAAGGGGTTCTTTGTGCAGGCACAAAGCAGATTCCGGACGCAATTATAACGAGGCATAATTGATTGAAATAGTTGGATAGACAATAAGGTGAAGGACATTTACGTTTAGAGGATTGGTAAAGTATTTAATGAGTGAGACGTTAGTATGTATATCTTCAGCTAGTGATTTTAGTTAAAATAATGCAAGAATAGAAAAAAACCTCCCACCGACAAATGAAACTACTTAAATGGTGGGAGGAATTTTTTATTTTTTCATTATTATACGCTGATAAAAACCTTGCTGTGCTTTGTTAGCATTTTGTGTTTTTGGATGGATAAGAATCATATATTCTCGCCCAGCAGATAAAGGTTTTGACGGGGTTACGATTAATGAACGACCCTCTACTTTAGCTGTCATAGGCACTTCATTACCACCTAAAGCAATTAGCTGAACCTTATCCTCAGACATTTGTGAAGAAAGTGCAGAAGGAACTTTCACTGTTAATTTTTTAAGATCCGAAACATTTTTTAAGCTTGCCAGCTCTTTATATTTTGTATATTGAGCTTTGATTGCGTCAAAATGTGACTGAAAAATAGGGGCAGTCTTTGTTTGAACGTTCGGTTTTACACCGACCTCATTAATAGTTTTCCCTAAAGGACCTGTAAAATTACCGATCGTAAGCTTTAAATAGCTACCATCCTGCAGTTCAAAAAAGCCCTGCATACAGCCTTTTCCGTACGTAGTTTCTCCGTATAAAATAGCAGCTTGCTGATCTTGTAATGTTGCTGCTAACATTTCAGAGGCGCTAGCACTATAGCGGTTTACAAGAATACGTGTATCAGAAGGTAATTTTTCGTCTTGATATACTGCACGCACTTTATAATTGGCATGTGCTTCTTCCAGTAAAAAGGCGATTTTTGCTTTTGGGAAAAACCCTGTAATCTCCTGAGCCGTTGTTACATAGCCTCCGCCATTGTTTTGTAAATCCAAGATAAAAGAAGTTGCACCACTCTGTTTTAACTGAACTATTGCTTTCTTTACAAGCTCTGCACCGTCTTCAGAGAAGGATGACATAGCAATGTATCCAACATTCCCAAATAGTAATGCAGATTCCACATTCGGTAATGTGAATTTTTTTCGTGTAATCGTTGTAGTAGAAGTGCTACCATCTGCATGTTGGAGTGTCATGCCTAATTTAGTATTTTCATCACCAATTAATAGAGATGAGACTTCTTGCGTGGAGCTTCCTACAACGGATTGTCCGTTAATGGCAGTAATAATGTCTCCGGCAACGACACCTGCATCTGATGCACCGCTACCCTCAAACACTTGTAAAATATGAATGCCATCTTCATGTTCTTCGATAATCACACCAACCCCAATTGTTGATAGATCGATGCTATTGATAAATTCCTCGAATTCCTTTTTCGTAAAATATGTAGAATAAGGATCTAGCATTTCAATGATTTCAGGAATTGTTTTAGCTTTTTGCAAATTTCCATCGATAGTTCCCACATAATTTTCCGTAATAATTTCCTTGATTTCCTTTACAAGCTGTTGTTCATTGCTTGCAGCAGAAGCGTTTGTTAACGGAAAGATGAAAAAGCTTAAAACGAATACAAATGACCACAATACTCTTTTCATAGGACACCTCTTTTCTAATATATAGTATACATGATTTTCCATATAACTGTAATAGGGCTTATCACCAAAGTGGTAGGTGACATTTTTCCTTCTTCGCGCAACGGACGGGATTTCCTATAAAAAAAGAATCTGCTAGCTTTTTGCGAAAAAGTAAAGGACATTCGCAAAAAAGGAAAGCAGATTCTAGTTATCTTATAGATGAAGATATTTTATTTTTTTGTTAGCTTATGAATAACAAAGCCGATAAGTGCACCGACTATTGCCGGTACAAGCCATGCCAGACTTTGTTCATATAATGGTAAAGTTTTTAAAATGTTCACATACGGTGTAATCGTAATCTTCATTTCCTTAAAACCATCATTCAGACTAACAAGGAATGTAGGAATTAATGCTAAAATGTAAACGATTTTTCCACCTTTAAAGAAGTTATCGAAAAGTGACAGAACCATTAACACCATCGCTAGCGGATAGATGATTAATAAGACAGGTAGTGATGCACTAATAATTGTTTCGAGACCAACGTTTGTAATTGCTGCACTGAATATTGTGAAAATTACTAAAAACGTTTTATACGAAACACTAGGGAATAGTTTGTTGAAAAATTGAGCATTGGCAGTCAATAAACCTACAGCAGTGGATATACACGCTAGTAAAATTGTAGCAGATAATATAATAGTCCCAAGTGTGCCAAAAAGAGCTTCAGCTGACTTCGCTATAATAGTACCACCATTATCAAAAGTGCCTATTGCATTAATACTAGTGTTACCAATTTGTCCAAGTGCGATATAGACAAATGATAAGCCAATAGCGGCAACAATTCCAGCGAAAATTGTCGTTTTGACTTGCTTCTTAGTATCTGACATACCCATGTCGCGTAATGCTTGCAAAATAACGATTCCGAATACTAATGCACTAAGTACATCCATTGTTAAATAGCCTTGAACAAAGCCTTCAGTCAATGGTGACGAAGTGTATTTTCCTATAGCTGCCCCTGGTTCACCCATTGGGGAAATAAAGCTTTTAATAGCTAGTAATAGAATAACACCTAATAGAACAGGCGTTAAAATTTTCCCAACGCGATCAACGAGCTTTGAAGGGTTAATTGCTAAGACTAGTATTAAGGCGAAAAATATAATAGAAGTAATCAAAAGTGGTGCCCAATGATCTGCTGCTCCCTCTGGAAGAAATGGGACAATCCCAATTTCATAGGAAACAGAACCCGTACGCGGCACTGCAAAAAATGGACCAATCGCTAAATAAACAATTGATGTAAAAATAATACCAAAGGTAGCACCAACACGGTTTGCTAGTATTTGTAGATCGCCACCCGCCTTCGCAATCGCAACGATGGCTAATAGTGGTAACCCAACACCTGTTATTAAGAAACCAATCATTGCTAACGAAATATGTTCACCAGCTTGTTGACCTAATAATGGGGGGAAGATAATATTTCCGGCGCCTAAAAACAAGGCAAATAATAGTAAACCTACTGCTAGGTTCTCTTTGATGAAAAGCAAAATGTTTTTCATAAAAATTAAAACTCCTTTAAAATTGAAAAGATTAAACTTTCTAAAAATTTTAAATACAGAAGTGTATATTATCATACGAATACTATTCTTGCAATCGATAATCTCTTATTATTTGTCAGAATATGTCGGATTCATTAAGATTCATAAATTGTTTGAAAAATAGTCAGTTTTTCCGATTTCTGATTACTAAAATATCTAGTATGATAGACACACAAGGAAATATTTTAGCACGAATGGAGGCAAATTGGTATGAAAAAAACAAAAAAATTAAGAATCCTTGCTTTAACAACTATTGCTACTTCTTTTTTAGCATTACAGACCGCAGAAGCAGCTACATATACCGTACAAAAAGGAGATACGTTATCTAAAATCGCTACAAACCATAAAGTAACAGTACAAGACATAAAAACATGGAACAATTTAAAGAATGATATGATTTATGTCGCACAAAAGCTTGAAATTTCAAAACAAACGACTAACGAAACGGTAAAACCTTCAAATCCATCAACAACAACACCATCAAAACCTACAACTACTTCCCATACAGTAGTGAAAGGCGATTCCTTATCCAAAATCGCAAAGCAATATAATATTTCAGTAAAGGAAATTAAAGACTGGAATGGGCTAGCGACAGACACAATCTTCATTGGACAAGTGTTAAAATTATCTGCGGGAGCTTCAGTACCCGGGAATGAAACAGTACATAATAACGGATCTTCAGGTGCAGGAACATCAAAAGACCCTACTGCAAATGGACAAGCTATCAATAAGAAAACAGTAGAAGTAGCGAATTCATTAGTAGGAACACCATATCTCTACGGTGGCAACACACCTGATGGTCTAGATTGCAGTGGCCTTATTTACTATGCCTTTAATCAAGGTGGTTTAAAAATTGGCAGACACAGTAGCGAAGGCTATTTCGGTAATTCAACACAAGTTAATAATCCGGTATCAGGCGATTTAGTTTTCTTCGAAAATACGTATAAACAGGGTATCTCTCATATGGGTATTTATATAGGCAACAATAAATTTATCCATGCAGGGGCAGACGGTGTTGAAGTTTCGGACGTTACATACTCTTACTGGTCTACAAGATTAGTAGCTTATAAACGTTTCGACGCTATAAAATAAAAAAGTAAAAGCGATTTTTTGCATATACAGCAGAAATCGCTTTTTTTTTTTGCGCGCGGAAGGGAGGTGATACCCGCGGAAGGAAGGTGAATACGCGCGGAAGAGGGGTGAATACGCGCGCGAGGAAGAGATACCCGCGGAAGGGATGCGAATACCCGCGGAAGGAAGGCGAATACGCGCGGAAGAGGGGTGAATACGCGCGGAAGAGGGGTGAATACCTGCGGAAGGAAGGTGAATACGCGCGCGAGGAAGAGATACCCGCGGAAGGGATGCGAATACGCGCGGAAGAGGGGTGAATACCCGCGGAAGGAAGAGATACCCGGGGAAGGGAAATGAATCCCCGCTCGAGGAAGAGATACCCGAGGAAGAGGGGTGAATACGCGCGGAAGAGAGGTGAATACCCGCGGAAGGAAGGCGAATACCCGTGAAACGAGCAAACACCCACACGAAGCAGAGACACCCGCAAAGGCAGATCAAAAAAATCCCTTCTTTTTATAAAAAAAGAAGGGATGTCGATAGTTTATTGTGTAACGCGTGCTGTCCAACGAGATAGGTCGGCTTCTTTTGCGTCAACAAGTTCTGCAGGGAAGACGAATGTCCAAGGTTTCGTTGAGTTTGGTTGTACAGTTAATACTGGGTCCATGTTGAATGAACCGTTAGCAATTTGTTTACCTGTAGCATCTATAATTTCTAGTGGTAATTGTTCTAGGTTAATAGCTTTATTGTGTCCGTTTCGGATGAAAATCGATACATTTAGGTTGCCGTTGTCAGCTAGTTTTGCTTGTAATCCAGTGAAGTTAACTTCAGTTTCACCTAGTTTTGGTAAAGTCTCGACGATTTTAGCTAGCTCTTCTTTTTGAGCTGCTGGTAGTTGTTTTTCCCATGATGGGTCAAGTTCTAATTGGTGACCGCGAAGGGACACAAGGTTGAAGGCGATTTTCCAGCCATCTTCAGGGATTTCGTCTACTTTAATTGCAGATTTATCGAATTCAAATACCCATGGACGAGCGCTTTCTGCTGGAATTGTACCAAGTGCTTTGAAATCGAATTTTTTAGAGGCCACTAGCTCGTCATTTTTATCCATGATGAAAAGCTCAATTTCTCCTAGCTCGATTGCTTGTGGTAAAGATGAGCGGAAAAATGCGCGAACATGCCATTTACGTTTGTTTTCTTCAATACTAATAGAAGAAAGAGATAATTGATTTGGTTTTAATGGTTCTAGTTCGTTTGCTAGGAAGTTGAAAATGTATTTTTGTTCCTGTGGTACATCCCAATCTGGATGGAATGAAAGCTTTGTTACAACATCGCGATTATCGCCTGTATTCGTAGAAGCTTTTCCTAGTAAGTCTTTTGAGTCAATTGTGTTTTCTTGAACGATTTTGTCTGATTTTTTAAAGAATGAGAATAAGCCCATTATTGTACCTCCTGTTGTGCGTCAATTGTTTTCATGTAGCCGGTAATTTCTATAATAATAGAACGACGTAATTCTTGGAAATTCTTACCGAATAACTCAAGTCCCTCGCGTTGGTAAATTCGCATTGGATCTTCTTGCTGGTAATGACGTAAGCCAATACCTTCTTTTAAATGCGCCATTACTTCCAAGTGTTTCACCCAACCACTATCGATGAAACTAAGCATGATTTGTGGCAGAACTTCTAGTACTTGTTCATTTTCAGCGAATTTCTCTATATGATTGAGCAGTTCTTGTTCAGAAGGTTTAATGTCTTCTAAAATTTGTTTTACTCTGCCCACTTCTCGGTCAATTGTGACAGGTGTAATGAAAAGTGAGTTGAGTGAACTCTCCATTTGATCATAATTCCATTCAACAGAATTTATTTCTTCTGGCGCAGCGTCGAGAACAGCAAATTCAACCGTTTCACGAAGCATTTTTTTAAGCTCGCCCATTAAGTCATTCTCAGCTAAGATTTTGTTACGTAGACCATAAATAACTGTACGTTGGTCATTGATAACATCATCTAATTTTAGGTTGTATTCACGCATACCGTATTGGGAACCTTCAACAATTCGTTGTGTACGGTTTATGAGTTCTTGAGCATCTTTATTTTGAATAATGCCTTGTTCGTTGACAACCATTTTTGCAGAGAATTTTTCAACTTCTTCTTTTGCGTAGCGACGGAACATATCATCTTCAATAGAGAGAATGAAGCGACTTTCACCTACGTCGCCTTGACGACCTGAACGACCACGTAACTGATTATCTACACGGCGGCTTTCATGCTTTTCGGTACCGATAACATATAGGCCTCCAAGAGCATGAACTTCTTCGCCTAACACGATATCTGTACCACGGCCAGCCATATTGGTAGCTACTGTAACACGCCCTTTTTGTCCTGCTTGAGAAATTAGTTCAACTTCTTGCTCAACTGTTTTAGCGTTTAGCAATTGGAATTTTAAGCCTTCTTTTTTCAAGCTATCGGCAACTGTTTCAGATTGCAGTATGGACGTTGTTCCTATTAAGACAGGTTGTCCCTTTTCGTGACGACGTTTAGCTTCAGCGGCTACATACTTATATTTATCTTCTTGCTTGCTGAAAATAATATCAGGCTGATCGACACGTTGACGTGGACGATTGGTTGGAATTTGAATAACTTCCATGCCGTACACTTCTCGAATTTCTTTTTCCTGTGTTTTCGCAGTACCTGTCATCCCTGAAAGCTTCGGATACATACGGAAATAGTTCTGAATTGTAATTTGTGCCTGTGCTTTATTTTCATCGGTAATCGTTACATTTTCTTTTGCTTCAATCGCTTGATGTAAGCCATTAGATAGTGAACGACCTTCTAAAATACGACCTGTGAACATATCAACAAGCTCGATTTTGTCATCCTTGACGATGTAATCAACATCACGTTCAAACATGACATGAGCACGAACAGCTTGGATAACATAATGGAAAAGTGATTGGTGCTCTAAGTCATACAGATTATCAATATTGAATGCAGCCTCAACTTTTTCAATACCTTTATCTGTTAGGGAAGTAGCTTTTGTTTCATCATCAAAATCATAATCTTCATCTACTTTGAAACGTTTTGCTAACATAGAAGCGATGCGATGTAATTCATCGTTAGATGGCATTTTACCAGCGATAATCAGTGGTGTTTTTGCCTCATCGATTAGTACACTATCTACTTCATCAATAATAGCGAAGTGATAAGGACGCTGTACTTTATCAGCTAAGCTGTATGCCATATTATCACGCAAGTAATCGAAACCAAATTCAGTCCCAACACCATATGTAATATCTGCATTATAGGCTTCCTTTTTCTCGTCTGCTTCCATCATTGGTAGATTTAAACCAACTGTTAAGCCAAGGAAACGGTGAATTTGTCCAACTAGTTCAAAGTCACGTTTCGCTAAGTAATCATTGACGGTAATAACATGAACACCTTTGCCTTCTAATGCACGTACATAAGAGGGAAGGGAAGCAACTAGCGTTTTACCTTCACCTGTAGGCATTTCAGCGATATTGCCTTCAGTTAAAACAAGACCGCCAATAAGCTGTACATCAAAATGACGCATTCCTAATACACGTTTTGAGGCTTCGCGGACGACTGCAAATGCATCTGGGATGATGGATGCAATAGGCTCATCTTGTTGTAAGCGATCTTTGAAAATAAAAGTCATTTCTCTTAATTCCGCATCTGACTTATTAACATATTTTTCTTCTAGATTATTAATTTGTTCTACTACTTTATAATAGCGTTTTAATTGACGAGCACTCGTTTGCTCTTTGTTACTTTTGAAAATTGAGAACATGAAATATACGCTCCTTTAATGTTGTCTAACTACTAGACACTACATTATTCTATCAAATTTTACGTATGGTGACTACATTTGGCATACAGCATTCTTCCAATCTGAAAAAGATGGAAAATATTTGTGAAATGGTGGAAAATAAATAGAAAAAGTATATTTCGGCGCCGGTTCGTGCTATAATCAATTTGGATTTAATGTAGATTATTTTTTTGAGGAGGAGAGACATGCTCTACGTGTCTATAATAGCAGCATTTGTTGCTTCAATATTGTTAACTCCACTAGTTAAACGATTAGCGTTCAAAATAGGTGCTGTCGATGCACCAAACTACCGAAAAGTACATGCACGAATTATGCCAAGACTCGGAGGATTGGCGATCTTCCTTTCTTTTTTAATAGCTGTAGCTATATTTCAGCCGATTTTGATAATCAATGAAAATGGTAGTAACTTTTTACTTGCAATTATTATTGGTGCTTGCATTATCGTAGCAACCGGTGTCGTAGATGATATGCGTGAAATTTCCGCAAAGGCTAAATTAGTTGGCCAGCTTATTGCGGCACTTATCGTTATCTTTGTAGGTGGCATTCAAATTGATATGATTACCCTGCCATTTGTAGGTGAATTAAACTTTGGATTCCTAAGTATTCCTTTAACAATAATTTGGATTGTTGGTATTACCAATGCCATTAATTTAATTGATGGCTTAGACGGTCTAGCGGCAGGCGTTTCAACGATTGCCCTTATTACTTTAGCTGTCATGGCAATTATTATGAACAATATGTTCGTATTAGCAATCGCAGCCATTTTAGCAGCGGCAACAATCGGATTTTTATTTTACAATTTCCACCCAGCGAAAATTTTCATGGGAGATACGGGAGCATTATTCCTTGGCTTCATGATATCAGTGCTCGCATTGCTTGGATTTAAAAATGTTACAGTCGTTACTTTAATTATCCCAGTTATCATCCTAGGTGTGCCGATTTCTGATACATTCTTTGCGATTGTTCGTCGAGTACGCATGAAGAAAAAATGGTCTGATCCTGATAAATCACATTTACATCACCGTTTACTAGATATGGGCTTTACACATCGACAAACAGTGCTCATTATTTACGGGATTGCAATAATGTTTGGTTTAGCCGCAGTTATTTTCTCTATGGCAAAAGTATGGGGTGCGATTTTACTCGTAGCAGTTATTTTAACAGCAATTGAAATATTGGTTGAAGTCATTGGACTCGCGGGTAAAAACTATAAACCATTATTGAATTTTGTACGGATATTTAATAAATAATAAAATAAAAGCAATCATACATTTTGTGTGATTGCTTTTTTGTCGACTCTTTTGGCACGATTTTTGGTGAATACCCGCGGAAGGAATGTGAATACTCGCGGGAGGAAGGTGAATACCCGCGAAAGGAAGGTAAATACTCGCGGAAGGAATGTGAATATCCGTGTAAGAGAAGCGGATCCCGGGGCGAGGAAGAGATACCCGAGGAAGGAATGTGAATACCCACCGCGGAAGGGAAGCGAATACCCCGAGGAAGGAATGTGAATACCTGCGAAAGGGAGGTAAATACCCGAGGAAGGAATGTGAATACCCGCGAAAGGGAGGTGAATACTCGCGTAAGGAATGTGAATACCCGCGCGAGAAAGGTGAATACCCGCGGAAGAGAAGTGAACACCCACAAAATAGTGGATAATTAATTAGCCTAACTCCTGCAACCTTTTTTGATTCCAGAAAGAACATAGTTACAGCGCTGTACGAAGGAGCCATTAAGAAGTGCAGCCACCAGAGCGTTTTGAGAAGCTGCACATGTATCTAAGAAGCGAAGTGACGGAAAGGGGACGGAGAGAATGTCGACTGAATATATGGTGGAAGCAATACTCAAAATGATTCCATAAAAAAACCTTTCCACAATTTGAAGTGGAAAGGCTATAAGTTTTTTAAACTAATTAATTTACTGAAGTTTCTTCACTTGAATCACTGTCAGAGTCGTTATTTGTGAGGCTTGTTGAATTTTCATCTAAGCCAAGGTGGTTTTGCAAAGTTTCTTTTACTTCATTAACCGACGATTGATCTAATTGATAATAATATACACCAGTAGACATATCATCAGTGCCTTCTAAATTTAAAGTGTCAATGCGTGGTACACCTTTTGTTAAATAAGATAAGAAGGATTTCATTTCATCAAATGTCATATCCGTCTTCATGTTATTACCAAGTGCCTTAATAACATCATCGTATTTTGAGATAGAACCAACAGAAGAAACTTTATTGATGATAGCTGATAGAATTTCTTGTTGGCGTTTACCACGCTCAATATCGCTATCTTGTTTACGTGTTCTTGCGAGTGCAAGTGCTTCACTACCGTTTAAATGCTGCATACCTGGCTTCAGGTTGATTGTAAATTTGTCGAATTCGTCTAACTCGTGTAAAGCATAAGGTACTTCAGCTTCGATGCCACCTAATGCATCAACTACGTCAATAAAAGCGTTGAAGTTCATACGTACATAATAGTCAATTGGAATATCTAATAATCCTTCAACTGTCTTGATTGTTGTCAGTGTACCACCCATAGCATGTGCATGGGTAATTTTATCTTTATATCCTACTTTAGGAATATAAACGTATGAATCACGAGGAATGCTTAGCATTTTAATCGTATGCGTTTTATTGTTTAATGTTGCTAAAACTAGTGCATCGGAACGTGAATGATCAGAACCTTGCCCACGATTATCACTATCGTCCACACCGACAAATAAGATAGATACATTATCATGTATCGGCTCTACTTTACTTTCGCGAAGTGCTGAAACGTCGCGGCCTTCTAATTTTTCATGTGCTGAGTCAGCAGCGTGTTCCACTTGTTTAGTAAGGTAAACACCATAAGCAGTAACACAAATTGCTAAACTAGCAACGAGAAGTAAAGATACTTTTATAATTAAGGAAGCTTTAGAAGACCTCTTTTTGTACTTTTTATTTTTCATTTATATTCTCCTCTAAGTTATGGGGATTATAATACGATTAAACTAAAATTTATGCAAATTTAAGTAATAAATAGGCAGTTGATAAAATAGCTTAACGTTAAAATTATACTATGCATAAATAGTTTCGGCAATTAAAACTATTTATCTACAATAAATTCAATAAATTGAGCATTCTCAAACGTAATGTTTGCCTGTCCGTTTGTCATTTCTGTTACCCAGTTTCGGAACTGTTCTTCCTCCTCTTTTAACACGGATACAATAATGTCGACGCCTTCTAAATAGCGAATTTCCTCTAAAGAATACGAAGAACCGCGAATTTCATTTTCCACTTTGCCAAGCCATGTGTAATCAACGGTAATTTTCATAAAATGATGGAGCTTGCGTTCGACAACCTGGGCAGCGAGTAAACCTTCTGTTGTCGCTTTTCCGTAAGCACGAATGAGACCGCCACCGCCAAGCTTAATGCCACCAAAGTAGCGTGTGACGACAACGACCGTATCTTTTAATCCTTGTTTTTTTAGGACTTCTAACATAGGGACGCCAGCTGTGCCACTAGGTTCCCCATCATCATTTGCTTTTTGAATATGATCATGCTCACCAATCATATAGGCAGAACAATTGTGTGTCGCATTATGATGCATTTTTTTTATGCGTTCAATAAAAGAAATTGCATCCTCTTCCGTTTCTGCGCGTTCTATATAAGTAAGAAAGCGAGATTTAGAAATAACAATTTCGCTTTCTCCGTATCCTTTTACTGTTAAATAGTTTTCTCTCATCCGTACCAATCTCCTTTTAGGTAGAGTTCTATTTGACTTCTATTCTATAATTTTCATAAAGAAAAAGCATTAAATTTTAACAGCGGGATGATATAATGGGTGTAGACTATGTAATTGGTCTATTGAAATGGTAAGTAATCATAAGACATTAGACTGGGGAGTATACTATGTTTTCAAATGATACCTTCGATTTAAAGTCGCTTGATGACATATTTAATCGAATGTTAGAAACAATCATGAGCTCAAAGGACGATATCTTTATTATAAGTGAACAAAGCCGTAGAAGCTTCGAAGATATGCAAAGAGAGCTAGAAATTGTTCGAAAACAAGTTTCAATTGTTATTGATGAAGGCGATGCTTTAGAAAAAAGCACACAGCTCGCCAAGCAAAGACTTGTGTTAGTGAGTAAAGCTTTTGATAATTATACCGAAGAACAAGTTAGAGAAGCGTATGAAACTGCACAGGATTTTCAAGTGAAGCTCTCCGTTATAAGAACACAAGAAAAGCAACTACGTGATAAACGAGATGATTTGGAGAGAAGGTTAAGAGAATTACTCGATACGATTGAACGTGCAGATCATATTGTCAATCAAGTAAATGTCGTTTTGAATTACTTAACTTCAGATTTAAAAAATGTTGGTTTAGCACTTGAACAAGCAAAAATGAAACAAGATTTTGGTATACGTATCATTGCGGCGCAAGAAGAGGAGCGTAAACGTCTATCTAGGGAAATCCATGATGGCCCTGCTCAGATGCTCGCAAATGTGTTAATGCGCACTGATTTAATAGACAGAACGTATCGTGAAAAGGGCATTGAATATGCATTGGCAGAAATTGTTGATTTAAAGAAAACGGTGCGTAATGCATTATCAGAGGTACGACGTATCATCTATGATTTAAGACCAATGGCACTTGATGATTTGGGAATTGTTCCGACATTAAAAAAGTACTTATCAACAGTGACTGAATATAATCCGGATGTTGAGGTTCATTTCCAATCAAGAAGCACCGAAAAGCGTATACCATCAAACTATGAAGTATCTATTTTCCGCTTAGTACAGGAATGTGTAACGAATTCCATGAAACACGGAAAATGTAAGGATATTTGGGTCAAGCTTGAATGGTTGAAAGATGCCGTAAATATCGTTGTAAAGGACGATGGCATAGGTTTCGATTCCCAGAAAGTTAAAGACCATTCCTTTGGGATTTTAGGTATGAAAGAACGTATTGAAATTTTGGATGGGACAATCTCAATTACAAGTGAGATAAATCGAGGTACGACGGTTTTATTTAAAATTCCGTTAGAAGTAGAGTAAAACGATTGTTTGAGGAAATTTAGGGGGTAAAGACAAATGACGAAGATTATTATTGTAGACGATCACCAGCTATTCCGCGAAGGAGTAAAGCGTATTTTAGATTTTGAAGATACGTTTGATGTGGTAGCAGAAGGTGATGATGGAACGGATGTAGTAACTTTATATGCTGAAAATCAACCTGATGTTGTACTAATGGATATTAATATGCCAGGGAAAAATGGCGTAGAGGCAACAGCAGATTTAATTAATGAGTACCCAGATGCAAAGGTTATTATGCTTTCTATCCATGATGATGAAACATATGTAACACACGCATTAAAATCTGGATCACTAGGCTATATGCTGAAAGAAATGGATGCTGATGAAATTGTTGAAGCTATTAAAGTAGTTGCTAATGGTGGATCTTATTTACATCCAAAAGTAACTAAAAATTTAGTAGCGGAATTCCGTCGCCTTTCTGAGCATGAAAATAAAGGTAACTTCCATCAAACAGAAATTCGTCGCCCATTCCATTTGTTAACAAAGCGTGAATGTGAAGTATTACAATTATTAACAGATGGACAATCAAACCGTACGATTGGTGAGACGCTATTCATTTCTGAAAAAACAGTTAAAAACCACGTTTCAAGCATTTTACAAAAAATGAATGTAAACGACCGTACACAAGCTGTTGTTACAGCCATCAAAAATGGCTGGGTTGAAGTACGCTAATAGATATATATAGTATTTAACTTCTTTCAGGAGAAATGAAAGAAGTTAGAGCCTCTGGCGGATGTCACGGAATCGGAAAGGAGTTCTTTGCGCTAGCACAAAACCGATTCCGGACGCAATTATGCTGAGGCAAAATTGATAGCTGTTTTTAAAGGCTACTATATTATTTAGTAGTTTTTAAAGCAGTTTTTTTTATGGGAACGAATTGTCGAAAAATGTAACAATTTATACATAGAGATCGATTAAATCGTGCAACATTTTATAAGCGTGGGCGTCATAAGGAAGATATAGCACCTAAATGTTGAAAATACACAACAAAATTCCTACAACGGGATTTATATGCTACAATATGCGCGGGAGGTTTTTTGATGTTAAAGAAAAGTTTTCTAGCAGTTTTTACCTTAATGATTTTAACTGCCTGTGGTGATAAGTATGAAGAAAAGAGTCCAGAAGCACTACAAAAGATTATTGATGAAGGTACAGTTGGTTTTGAAACGGCAGATGGTGTTATAAAAAAAGCTGAAAATGTTCCAGCCGATGAAGAAAAAGCAATCTTTGCGGCTTTTAATGAGTATGTAAAAGCCTTAGATTCCGAAGAAATCGAGCGTTATATGCGAACAATCTCAAAGAATCCAAAAGGCTTTAATCTTGAAGAAGAAAAAGAATTTGTAGCCGAAAATTTTGAACAGTACGACGTTAAAAGAGATGTTAAAGATTCAGTAATCACAAAATATAGTGACAATGAAGTTGAGGTCACTGCAGATATAACAGCTCATTTAACAGAGTTAAAAACAAATGGTCAACATGTAAATAGTCGTCGACAAATTACGGTATTTGTAAAAGAAGACGGTGAATGGAAAGTATCAAGTGTTTTTGCTTATAGTGGTAATTATTTTCCAAGTAATAAAGGCAATTAATAAAAATAGAAGGAGAGCTTCATCTCCTTTTCCATACATATAAGGTGAATGTGGAGTTAGTATTTTTATTTAAATTCACATTCATTTCTTTTTATCTTTAATCGACTAATGGGGGTCCAAACATCTACTGAAATAAAGGGCTCATTCGAAGAACGACACGTCCTGTGGCAATTTTATCTTTGCGAAAGCGACCAACAAATGTCTTCCGTAGCGACAGCAACAATTGCGCTAAGGCGCAATTGATTGTAAACTATTTAGAATAGGAGAGTGGACATGGATGAGGACAGCAATCGTAACAGATAGTACTGCATATATTTCGGCTGAGGAACGAGCACGCTTAAACATTCATATGATTCCGTTAAGTGTAAATATCTCAGGTCAACTTTTTGAAGAAGAAGTAGATATCACGGCATCTGAATTTTATGATAAAGTACGTGGGGCAAAAGAATTCCCAAAAACAACCCAGCCTCCAATTGGAGAGTTTGTCGCTCTCTTTGAAGAGCTGGCAAAAGAGTATGATGAGGTAATATCTATTCATTTATCAAGTGGTATCAGTGGTACATATCAAGGGGCCATACAAGCTGGCGAGATGGTGGAAGGCATTGATGTGTCCGCTTTTGATAGCGAAATATCCTGTGCGGTGCAGGGTTTTTACGTTCTACGAGCAGCTGAATTGGCGGCTCAGGGCTTGTCTGCAAAAGAGATTCACGCTTCATTGGAGGAAATGAAGCAATCAGTTCGTGCTTACTTCATTGTAGATGACTTAGCGCACTTACAACGTGGGGGACGTCTGTCTGCAGCAGCGGCATTAATCGGCGGCTTATTACAAGTAAAACCGATTTTGCATTTTGCGGACAAGGTCATTGTACCTTTTGAAAAAATTCGTACACGTAAAAAAGCATTAAAGCGTGCAGAAGAGCTACTAGCTGAAGATGCTAAAAAGTATGAAGCAATGGACGCTGTTGTAATCCACGGCAATTGCCTTGCTGAAGCAGAAGAATGGCTAGCACAACTAGCAGCAACCTACCCGAACGTTAACTTTAAAATGAGTTATTTCGGTCCCGTCATTGGCACACACTTAGGTGAAGGCTCAATGGGTCTAGGTTGGACAAAAAAATATTAGTAAGTGAGACAGTCTCTACGTAAATTGTGTAGAGGCTGTTTTTTTATTTAGGAATTTCTTATCGCCGATAAATAATCACATGAAAGGAGCAGAGCAATGACATACAAAGGTTGGTTGTTGCCACTTACATTACGAGATTTTCATGAAGGACGTATTTGGTTAAAGGAGCATGCCCCATTTTCTAAGGAAGATATCGAGAAATCAATCAAGTTTAAATACTTCCATATAATAGAAGGAATCCAAAAAGAGCCACATCTAAGATGCAATCGTTGCCATAATGAAGATCTTCAGCAATTTACAACGTTTGATTGTTCAAAGTGCCAGCAGCGATGTGTATATTGTAGACATTGTCTGAATATGGGCAGAGTGAGTAGTTGTACGCAATTGATAATTTGGACAGGCCCTCGCGCAATGAGAGCAAGAAAGCATTCACTCAAATGGACGGGGCAATTGACAGTGCTTCAACAGCAGGCGGCAAATGAAATGTTAGAAAGTGTGAAGGCAAGGCGTTTCCATCTTTTGCATGCAGTATGTGGGGCTGGAAAAACAGAGCTACTTTTCCCGACTGTTCATTATGCGTTAGAGCAAGGCATGCGAGTATGTATCGCTACGCCTCGTACAGATGTAGTGTTAGAGTTATATCCACGCTTTCAAAAAGTTTTCCCGCAAACGATAATCCATGCATTATATGGTAAATCACCAAAGCAGGAGGGCTATGCCCAGCTCGTGTTGGCGACAACACATCAGCTTTATCGGTTTGACCGAGCGTTTGACGTCATGATTGTTGATGAAGCTGATGCCTTTCCGTATACATTTGATGAAACGTTGCAAAGCGCAGTGCAACAGGCAAAAACAGAAAAGGCGCCACTATTGTTGGTCACGGCAACCCCTTCGCCTAAACTACTTACTCAATATCAAAATGAAAGCTATTCATTTATCTCGAAGCGCTATCATGATCGTCCATTACCAGTCCCTCGATTTCATTCCCTATGGAGCTATGAAAAAAGCTTGAAACGAGGGAAAATCCCAAGAAAGCTAAAACAATGGACAGAGGAGCGCCTTGCACGCAAAGAGCCATTTCTAGTATTTTTCCCAAAAGTAGAGTTAATGAAAATAGCAACACCTCTTTTTCGGTTATTAGATGACAGCATCATGGCCGTACATGCGGAAGATCCGGAGCGTAAAGAGAAAGTGCTGAAGCTACGTGATAAAGAAGTTCCAGGGTTACTGACTACGACCATTTTAGAAAGAGGGATTACGATCAAAAATGTGCAGGTTGCAGTCATTGGGGCAGAATCGACCATTTTTACTTCAAGTGCACTCATACAAATCGCAGGACGAGTTGGTCGAAATGCAGATTTTGCAGAAGGAGATGTCGTATTTTTTCATCATGGTATTACGGCTGAAATGGATGATGCTCGGACAAAAATTCTTTATTATAATAAGAAAGGATTTTCATCATGAATAAAATAGAAACACTGTGCTTATTATGCTCACAGCCTTTGCGCTCAGCAATCTCATGGAAACTACTTTTAACAAAACAATTTCAGCCAACTATCTGTGATAGATGCTCTGCTCAATTTGAAAATTCCTCAACAGCAGCAGCACTTTACCAATATAACGATGCGATGAAAGACTTTTTACACCAATATAAATTTCTTCAGGATGTTGCACTTGCTAAAGTATTTCGGCAGGAGTTACATGCACGATTGAAGCATGAAAAAGCAACCATTATACCGATCCCTATGCACCCCGTTAAGCAAAGGGAACGTACCTTTTCACATATGGAGGAATTATTGAAGGCTGCGAATATTCCTTTTATACAACTTTTAGAAAAGACGACGACAGAAACGCAAAGCTCCAAAAATAGAGAGCAGCGAAACCAAACCGCATCCCTTTTCCGTCTGATGGATGGAGCCCATGTAGAGCATAAAGAATACTTTCTTTTTGACGATATAAAAACGACGGGGACGACATTAAGGCATGCTACTGAGGTTTTATTAAATGCAGGCGCCAAAAATGTCAAAAGCTTCACACTAATTAATGGATGAAAATGCTAATGCGTTGTGTATAATAGATTACGAGTATATAAGATTCGTATTGTTATTATGCAAGAGGAGGAAGAATAGATGGCAGAGGTTCGCAATTGTCCGAAATGTAATGAGTTTTTTAATTATATAGGGGTCAGAGAAGTATGTCATAAATGCGCTCAATCAGAAGAAGAATTATATCAAATCGTTTATCGCTTTTTACGTAAACGTGAAAACCGTGCGGCGACAGTAGAGCGTATTGTTGAAGCAACAGGAGCTGAAGAGGAGCTATTGTATAAATGGGTACGCAAGGGACGTTTACAACCTGCGATGTTCCCAAATCTTGGCTATCCATGTGATAACTGCGGTCACCTAACGACAACAGGCAAGCTTTGTACAAAATGTCAGGATGAATTGAAGGCGGATTTACGTACATTTGAAGCAGCGAAGGAGTTCCGTGACAGTGTGGCAGATCGTGATCGTGTAACTTATCACGCAGATCGAAAACGTTAACTTCTTTCAGTGAGTGTCCAAACACCCTCTGAAATAAAGGAACTCAGGCTAAGAACTTCACATCCTGTGAAAACGCCTGGAATCGGCTTTGTGCGTAATCCAGGTCAGTTAGCAGTTATCGCCTGGAAGCGATGATTTTAGCCTAACATCTTATATCGCAATTATACCGAGGCATAATTGATAGGTCTAAAGTGTGTTAATTTTAAACAAAATTAGCACACTTTTTTCTATTTGAAAACTTAACATTATGTGAGACAATCCGAAATAATAGTAAGATAAGCTTTTAGACAGGGGGGATTACATGAAAATCACATCATATGGTATTAATGCAGTGAACGCCTATAACAATCAGGTGCGCAATGTAAAATCAAGCACTAACAAGGCATCCTTCACAGATAAAATTGAAATTTCAAAGACTGCACAGGAGATGCAAGGGATTTCAACATATAACACAGAGCGTGCAGACCGCGTAAAACAATTAAAAGAAGATATCGCTTCTGGAGAATACAAAGTGGACGCTCGTAAAGTGGCAGAAGATATGCTGAAATATTATCGTTTCTAAGGAATATCAGAAAGGGTGCTTCGCAATATGTCTGTAGAAACGATCTGTTCTACATTAACAAAACTAGAAAAAATGCATAAAAGCTTACTTGAACTAGCCATTAAAAAAACTGAAATCATTACGGCTGGCGATATCGAAGCACTGGACCAAATGCTCAAGGATGAGCAGGCACATGTAGCAGCCATCGATAAGCTCGAGCAACAGCGTCAGAAACAGGTAACGGATTACCTTGGGGCAAAAGGATTTGCTTCAACTGACAAAGCAACTGTCGCTGATGTCATCGAGGTTGCTGAACAGCAGACTGAAAAAGACATGCTCTCAGCTGTTCGCAATCGATTATTGCAAATTATCAACGACTTAAAAAAACAAAACGATTTAAATCAAAAACTCGTGTTCCAATCACTACAATTTGTCAATCTGACAATGGGTTCCTTACGACCTCAGAACGAGCAAATGAACTACTCTGGTAATGAGATACGCGGAACAAATAAGGTTGCTAAAAAATCATTTTTTGATTCTCAAGCATAGTTTCTTGCGCCCATGCAAGAAACATTTGCTTGGAATTATAAATGTTCATAAAAAGGAGGAAAAAGAATGCGCTCAACATTTATGGGCTTAGAAGCAAGTAAACGCGGTTTATTTACACAACAAACAGCTCTATATACAACAGGACATAATATTTCCAATGCAAATACATTAGGTTACTCTCGCCAACGAGTAAATATGCAAGCGACGCAAGGTTTCCCACAAGCAGGTTTAAATCAACCTAACTATCCAGGGCATCTAGGAACTGGGGTTGAAGCGGGTTCGATTCAACGTATGCGTGATGAATTCGTTGATCGTCAATTCCGTCAAGAAACAAACAAGCTAGGCTATTGGGAATCACGTTCAAATGCGATTTCTCAAATGGAAGATATAATGGACGAACCGTCTCTATATGGTTTAAACGCAGCATTAGAACAGTTCTGGAAAGGGCTTCAAGATGTCAGTACAAACCCAGAAAATATGGCCTCTCGTAAAGTAGCCATGCAACGTGCGGATCACCTAGCTGAATCATTTAGATATATGGACAAGCAGCTAAAAACTATTCAAGGTAACATAGGAAATGAAATTAACGTAGCGACAAATCGTATCAACTCACTCCTAAAACAAATTGCTGCCATCAATAAACAAGTGCAGGAAGTAGAACCGAATGGACATGTACCGAACGACTTATACGATGCACGTGATGTTTTAATCGATGAATTAAATAATTACATACCTGTATCCATTAAACGTGTCCCATCAGGCGGAAATGCTAGTGCTGTGGCTGAAGGAAGCCTTACAGTTGTAATCAAACCATTTGGTACAGATAAAGAGATTGAGCTAGTGAATGGTAGAGACTTTGCTACTATCGAAGTAAATGGCACTGTCGGTTCAAAGCAAATTGATGGCAACGACTTGTCTAGTGTGTTCTCATCTATTCAAGTAAATGGACTTGGTGGCACAACAGAATCAATTTCATATGACCAGTTGGAACCAGGTAAAGGGAAACTGTTATCCCTTATTGATTCGTACGGATATGCTGAGAAGGATATTAATGGTAACGTCATTGGTACAAAAGGCTATTATATTGAAACATTAGCAGACCTTAATAAATTGGCAGCTAATTTTGCTGAAGCCTTCAATAAAATGCATCAGCAAGGCTATGATTTATCAGGTGTTCAAAATAAAGATGATTTCTTTACTGGGGAAAACGGAGTAATAACTGCAGGCAATATTAAGGTAAATGATGTTTTTATGGATGATCCTTCTAAATTAGCTGCATCTGATGCAGCTAATGAAGAGGGGAATGGTAAATTTGCACTTGAACTTGCTAATCTTCAATCAAAAACCCAAACTGGTTTAGATGGTGCGACATTTAACTCTTTCTATCAAGGAATGATTGGGAAACTAGGAACTGATGGTGAAGAAGCTTATCGCTTAAACATGACTTCTGAAAAATTATTAGTAACACTTTCTGGTAATCGTGCATCAGCAAGTTCAGTATCCCTTGATGAGGAAATGACAAATATGATTACGTTCCAACAAGCATATAATGCCAACGCACGTATGATTACAGTTGTCGATGAAACATTAGACAAAATCATAAACGGCATGGGCCGTGTAGGACTATAGAAAATACTCTAGATTGATAGAAAGGGGCTTTTAAAAAATGCGCGTAACACAATCCATGTTATCGAATAACATGCTTTTAAACTTAAATAACAGCTACAGTAAAATGTCTAAGCTACAAAATCAAATCACTTCAGGTTCTAAAATTACTCGCCCTTCTGACGATCCTGTAATAGCGGTAAAAGGAATGGGCTATCGCCGTGACTTAGGTCAAGTTGAACAATATACACGTAATATGAATGAGGTTAATAACTGGATCGACACAACAGACGAATCGCTCAACCAAGTTGGTGAGCAGATGAAGCGTGTGCGTGAGCTAGTGATTCAAGCGGCCAATGATACGAATACACCAGATGAACGTGCGAAAATTAAATCTGAAATTGATCAAATTCGTCAGCAAATTCAAGATGTAGGAAACACAAAGATTGCCGATCGTTATATTTTCAGCGGAACACGTACTACTCAGCCATTGTTTGAAAATGGTGCAATTGATCCAACAAAAGTAAACTCAGAAGATGTAGTTATTGAAGTTTATGATGGCATTCAGATGAAAGTGAATACACCTGGTGCTGAACTATTTAAAAATGTTGATGACATGATGGGGAAAATTTCAGACCTTTTAGATCCTAATCGTGCTGGTGGACCAGCGACTGGTGAAGAAATCGGTAATGCGCTTGGAGGAGTAGCGGAACAAAGCAAAGGCGATGATATTACAGCTATGCATAATAAAATTCTCGAGGCTCAGGCTGATATCGGGGCACGTCAAAATCGTGTGGAGTTAATGGAGAATCGCCTTGCTATCCGTGAAGTAAGTGTAACAAAGCAGTTTTCTGATAATGAAGATGTTGATTATGCGAAGGCTATTACTGAGATGGTTACTAGTGAATCGATTCATCAAGCTGCACTTTCTGTTGGTGCGAAAATTATTCAACAAACATTAGTAGATTTTATTAGATAAAATAGTTTTGCCTATTTAAATTTCGACAATAGATCTTAACGAATAAGATTAAAAGAAGCGTTTGGACAATTTGTTCAGGCGCTTTTTTTGAAAGGAGAGGCATATATGAGACTTCCACAAATCCAAATTCATACAACAGATGCAAAAATAGACCTTAATATTTCTAAACCACAACAAAATATTAAACAACCTAAAGCAACTCAGCATATTGAACAGCCGGCCGCTATTTTAGAAGTTCATACGACTAAAGGCGTTTTAAAAATAGACTCCTCTCAGGCTAGACGGGATTTAGGGATGATAGGTCCGTTGGAATCAAATTCCAACTATGCAGAAAAAGGAAAGCAAGAGGCTCTTAAAGGGATGGCACGTAGAGCGAGTGAGGGACGTCAAATGATGGACAACGCTGGTAAAGGTCAAGGCCGTGCAACTATCCAAAATATCGCGAAACAAAATCATGGACCACACCGGACGCCATTTAATATTAAATTTGTCCCATCTATAGGTTCTGTGAAAATTGACTACACACAAGGCACAACAGATGTCAATATTCAGCGTAGAGAGCCAATAATTGACGCAAAAATGAACAAACCAATACACGAATACACACCAGGAAAAGTAACTGGTACAATGGTACAAAGACCAGATGTTGACATCAATGTCGTCATTTAAAGGAGCGTATAAAAGAATGAAAATTGCTACTAAATTTTTAGGTGAAGTCGAAATTGAGGAACAGGACATCATAACGTTTGAACACGGATTACTCGGATTAGAGAGTGAAAAAAAATTCGTATTATTACCTATAGATGCAGATCTTCCTTTAGCGATACTGCAATCTATTGATAATACGGAAATTGGTTTTGTAGTTGCCTATCCATTCGCCTTCAAAAAAGATTACAGTTTTGATATAAGCGAAGATGATCGTAACCAGCTACAAATTGAGAAGGAAGAAAGCGTACTTACATACGCTATAGTAACAATGAAAGAAACATTCAAAGAATCAACGATTAATTTGCTGGCGCCTATAATCGTTAACATGGATAAAAAATGTGGCAAACAAATTGTCCTGCAAGATAATAAATCCTATCCATTACGCTACCCAATGCAAACATTGGAAGGAAGTGCAAAATAATGCTAGTGCTTTCACGTAAAAAAGATGAATCTATTATGATAGGTGACCAAATAGAAATAAAAATATTAGCAGTGGATGGAGAACAAATAAAAATTGGCATTGTTGCACCAAAAACAGTAAAAGTACATCGCTCCGAAGTATTTGAGGCCATCCAAGCACAGAATAAGGAAGCTTTATCAGTATCATCAAGCTTCTTAGAACAGCTTAAACAAAAATAAAGAATATATACTTTAGCGGTAATTTAAGACTAGTAAACTATTACATAAAAAAATTAAAAAAATTTAAAAAAACTATTAAACATTTCCAACTAAATACGATATATAGAATGTAAGGGGCAGGAAGTACATACATACTACCTAATCCGAAATTCCACACGGATGTGGAATAACAAAACAAACATTCAAGGAGGAATTCCAAAATGAGAATTCAACACAACATTTCAGCTTTAAACACACACCGTAACCTTACTTTCAACAACACTCAAGCTTCTAAAAACCTTGAGAAATTATCTTCAGGTTACAAAATCAACCGTGCTGGCGATGACGCTGCTGGTTTAGCAATCTCTGAAAAAATGCGTGGACAAATCCGTGGTCTTGATATGGCTACTAAAAACGCTCAAGACTCAATCTCTTTAATCCAAACTGCTGAGGGTGCTCTTAACGAAACTCACTCAATTCTACAACGTATGCGTGAATTATCAGTTCAATCTGCAAATGATACTAACACTGCAGATGATCGTTCAAAATTACAAGCAGAAGTAGATCAATTAGCAAAAGAAATTAACCGTATCTCTAATACTACAGAATTCAATACAAAGAGTCTGTTAAACGGTGACTTAGAGACTGATGGAGCAAAATTCCACATCGGTGCTAACTCAGGTCAAAACATGACACTTAATATTGGGAAAAATGATGCTGCAACTTTACTAGTTGGTGATAAGGATGATGAAACATCTAAAGGTATTAAAATTGATACTCAAGTAGATGCAGATAAAGCAATTAAAGTAATTGATAATGCAATTAACACTGTATCTGCAACTCGTTCAAACTTAGGTGCTGTACAAAACCGTTTAGAGCACACAATCAATAACTTAGGTGCATCTTCAGAAAACTTAACAGCTGCTGAGTCTCGTATCCGTGATACAGATATGGCTAAAGAGATGATGGGCTTCACTAAAAACAACATCTTAATGCAAGCTGCTCAATCTATGTTAGCTCAAGCTAACCAACAACCTCAAGGCGTTCTTCAATTATTACAATAATAAAAAAATAAATAAGGTTCTCTCTAATTTAGAGAGAACCTTATTTATTTTTTTAAAACTCTGCCGATATAACGTATAGTACATAAAAGGAGAGACGTTTATGATGGAGCAAGTGCAAGGAGTAATCGATAGCTATAATTTATATATAGAAAATATAACAACGGGTGTACAATATATCGCAACTCAATTACGTTTAGATGGTACAGAGGAAATGTTTGTCGCGATTAAGGATTTTTCAGAAGGAGTAATTTGGTTATCACAAGTAACTGAATTATTAAAACCATACGACATTGACACACAATTAGATATAACAAAGATTGAAGAGTTTTTAATTGAGATTAATAAAGGACTAGAAATAAAAGACTATATAATCGTTGCAGATATGTTCGAATATGAAATCGCACCTTTTTTTGAGGAGCTACCAATTATTAAACTACAACAGTAATGTACAGCCAGCTATGCTATATAGCTGGCTTTTAGATAGAGACTGGCAAAAGCAACCAATTTTAATATAAAAAGTTAAATAGATTGAGGAGTACAACATGAATATACTGAAAGATAAAGTTGTTTTAATAACAGGTGGTACTGGTTCATTTGGAGAAAAATTTACAATTAAAGCATTAGAGCTTGGTGTAAAGAAGATAATTATTTTTAGTCGTGATGAACTAAAACAGTATGAGATGAAGCAGAAATTTAAAGATAATCGCCTACGTTTCTTTATTGGAGATGTACGTGATGTTCAGCGTTTAGAGCGTGCATTTGATGGTGTAGACATTGTCGTCCATGCAGCGGCGATGAAACATGTAGACGCTTGTGAATACAATCCGTTTGAAGCGATAAAGACTAATATTCACGGTGCACAAAATATTGTAGAAGCTGCTATTAATCAAGGTGTAGAAAAAGTGATTGCACTTAGTACAGATAAGGCTTGTAGCCCTGTTAATTTATATGGTGCAACAAAGCTTGCTTCAGATAAATTGTTTGTAGCTGCAAATTCGTATGTAGGTGATAAAAAGACGCGTTTTTCCGTTGTGCGTTATGGCAATGTGGTTGGCAGTCGGGGGAGTGTGGTGCCATTCTTTAAAAGAATTCGGAGCACAGGCATTGTACCTATTACTGACGAGCGTATGACACGCTTTTGGATAACATTGGATCAAGGTGTACAGTTTGTAGTAGATAGCTTAGAGCGGATGCACGGAGGAGAAATTTTTGTACCAAAAATTCCAAGTATGAATATTATGGACCTCGCTAAAGCTATTGCACCTGATTGCAAGTATGAGATTGTAGGTATTCGCCCAGGTGAAAAGTTGCATGAGGGAATGATTACGGAGGATGATGCACGTCATACACGTGAGTTTGACGAGTATTATGTCATACAGCCTGAGTTTTCTTGGTGGTCAAATAAATATCGAAATGAAGGTACCACATTACCGGAGGGCTTTGTTTATACAAGCAATCAAAATCAAGATTGGTTAACTATTGAACAGTTAAGACAGTTGGTAGAGGATTTGTAATCAACAAAAGCATAGATTTAATTAAATATATTTTATACAACTAAATATATAGACAGTCGCTATTGTAATTTATATGCAGTAGTAAAAGGTTAAAACGCTATTTCTGACTGCAGAAAAAATTCGTGTTAATGGAGATAATAGGTGGAATTTTTCGTAATAAGAAAGGTGAATATATATGGTATCTCAAGTGACAATAGTAGAAGGAAAAAAGGGTCATCCTACTATCCAAGTTGAAATAGATGGAAATATTCAATTAATTCATAGTAAGTATGATCCAATTCGTGAAGCAAATCTACTTTTAGACCATTCACTAGAGCAAATTGAGGAGACTGAGCATATTTTCTTTTACGGGATAGGTTTAGGTTATCATGTAATACAATTTGCAGAACGATTTCCGGAAAAGCTTATTTCGATATACGAGCCAAATGCTCAAGTGAACGCACTTAGAAATAAATATGCTGTAGAAACAAAATTTAGTACTCTACCCATAAGAGCTGAAATTGTTGAAACGGATAAAGAAATAGGTAGACAAGCATTGCAAACGTTTGCAAATGAATTAACCCATAAAGTAACACTAATAATTCATCCTGTCTATGAGCGATTATTTCCTAAAGAAACGCAACAATTTGTCAAAGATTTTAAAGAATTTGTAGTTGAAAGAAAGTTAAATATAGACACTGGTATAGTTTTTGGTTTCCGATGGACGAGCAATGCAATTATGAATCTAATAGATACATTACAAACACCAAACTTTATTTTAGATTATAATGAAGAATTTCGAGATAAACCTGTGGTATTAGTAGCAGCAGGGCCATCATTAAGTGAAGAAATTGAGAATTTAAAAAAAATCAAGGAAAAGGGTCTTGCCTATATATTTGCAGTAGGTTCTGCTAATAAAGAGCTGATTGTAAAAAATATTAAGCCAGATGCCGTGTTTTCTTATGATCCGCAACAACATAATTTCCGTGTATTTGAGCAGATTTTGGAAGGGGAATATGAAGATATTCCACTTGTCTATGGTACAAGTGTTGGGAACGAGACGGTTAGCTATTGGCCTGGCCCCAAAATGCATTTCGTAACTAGTCAAGATAAGCTCACTCAAAGTTTTACTACACGTAAATTACCTGTAGTGAATGATGCCTATTCAGTGGCCATTGTAACTATGCAAATTTTATTTGAAATGAACGTAAGTGAAATCGTTCTTGTTGGTCAGAATTTCGCATTTAAAAATGACTTATTTTATGCTGATAGTATCGTCCGCTTTGATACAAAAAAGGGCAGAAAGACAGATGCAACAATTCAAGACAGAGATATAGAAAATGCTTTTTACGTTGAAGCTGCTGATGGTGGGCAAGTACAGACAAACGATAACTTTAACCGAATGCGTTTATCAATGGAAAATTATCTTGAACAGGTAAATTACATTCCAGTGATTAACACTACTAAGGGTGGAGCTAAAATAGAGGGAACAGAGTTTAAAACACTTGATGTAGTGATAGCAGGTTGGACGGAACGAGTTGTACAGCCAAATTGGTATGAAAAAAAAGTTAATCAACAAGAAGATATTAAGCAAACTGAACAGCTAAGGCATCTTGCAAGAGAATTAAACAATTTCCCAAAGCAACTACAAGATGCTCTTGATTATTTCATGACGCTAGAACAAAGAAATTATAAAACGGAGCGTCAAGTTCAACTTGAGTTGGATAAAATTGACAAGGTGATGAAACAACTACTAGAAGCAGAGTTATTCACAAAATTAATTTGCAATCGCCTAACAGATGATTTTAAGAAAGTTCAAGTTGAAACTAATGTTATTCAATTAATGAATAACTCTAAAGAAAAGGTACTTCGTATACAAAAGCTGTTTACTATATTTTTGGACAAAATACGTCATGTAATGAACGAGTTAGGTCCGTTATTAGAAACGTATATTATTAATCCGTTAAATAATGATTTTGATGTTTATGTTGCGGCAAGTGGGTTTGTTCAATATGAAGGAACATGGGAGAAGTACTTCTATCCACAAGATATCATTCCAGAAAATCTGTCAGATGAAGGACGTAAAGCATGGCAACAACTTTTTAAACAGATTGGTCGTGTTGTTCCACCTACAACATCTATACGAACAAGTGAAAAAGGAGCTAAAGCGACATTTGAACTGACAAATGGGACATTTCAATTATACGGTCGTAACTTAAGTAGCCATGCAATTAATCTTCGCATTACCGTTGGTGAACGAACGAAACAAGTTGTGTTGAAAAAAGAAAACGTTATTAATGAAAACTATCAAAGCCCAGTTTGTTTCTTTACTTATAAACAATTAATTGGGGAAGAACGTATACCTGTTACCATCGAAGTGATGGATAATGGAAGCTTCCAATTCGATAGTGTCCATATCTCAAAAGGTGCCCGAGTCTGGCACGTAAATGAAGTTGCTGACATTGAAGAGTTAGAAGTAGGAAAGAAAATTCGTTGTCATTATAAAACTAACTATAATAGAGTAGGTAATTATAAGAATTTTGTAGAAAGTTCGGGGAGAGAATTTATTCCACTAGAATCTAAGGTGAACTCAGACGGGGACTTCTATTATATTGCTGTAGCGAATCAATCTAAAAAACTTACACTGATAGCGGACAGGAATATTCAAGTGTATATTTCTTATGAAAAATTGATTGAATGTGAGAATGATTTATTAACAGGGCATGATACTTTTGAAGCTGAAGAGTTTAGTGATTGGGATAAATATATTATAAATGATTTTCATTGGAATAATTTAAATGTAAACTCATGGACAAAAAGTGTACCTGTATTACAAGGCGTCAAAACAAACAATAATTATAGAATTGCTCGTGGAAGGTATTCAAACTCGTATAGTACTTATGCTGATATTAATAAAAAATTTCTGAAATGTGGATTTCGACCTAAAATTTGTATTGTGAAGGAGTAGTTATATGAAAAAAGTTATGATTTATGGAAAAGGGGCTGAATCAAGCTCACTTTTTGAAAAATTAAGTTCGGAAATAGATTTTAAGGGTTTTATTATTAGTGATTCGCAATCCTCTGATGAAAAGCGCAATACATTTAAAGTTGATCAGATAGATTCAAAATGTATAGATTATGTAATTATATCTAGTATTACTTACGAGCAAGAGATGCGACAAAGCTTATTAAATATTAACTTTCGTGAAGATCAGATTTTGACCCCTTTAAAATTTCATGGTAAGTACAATAAGGTAGTGTACAAAGAACAAATTACTACTAAAGCGAAATACGCAAATGTTTTTAATGATGCATATGTCGAAAATATATTTTCTGAAGGTGTTCCGGTTTCTGTACATTCCCATATCCAGGAAGATCGAAAAGTTTGTTTATCGAAATACAATGACTATAATCTAAAAGGAATAGACTATGTGAGAGTATCGACATTTGAATTATTAAGCAGAGAAATACAAGATAAAAAAATCCCTGGTGCCGTTGCCGAGTTGGGTGTATATCGTGGTAATATTTCTGTTCTTTTAAAAGATTTGTTTGAAAATCGGAAAATTTATCTATTTGATACATTTGAGGGTTTTCATGAGAATGACGTTTCTATTGAAAATGATAAACAGTTTGCGACTACTCGTGTAGGGCAATTTAATACAACAAGCTTAGAGTTAGTTAAGAGAAAAATGAAAAATCATTTAGATCTAGAAATTTGTAAAGGATATTTTCCAAAATCGGCAATAGATATTAAAGATACATTTGCTTTTGTAAGTATTGATGTGGATTTATATCAGCCAACTTATGAAGGATTGAAGTTCTTTTATGAAAGATTGAATAAGGGCGGATATATAGTTATTCATGATTATAATTTTAAAAGATATGCCGGGGTAAAAGCAGCTGTCAGGGAGTTTTGTGAAGAGTCCGCAATTCCATATATACCAATGAGCGATTATTTTGGGAGTGTTGTTATAGGTAAGTGAAAAATCTAGGCAATTTGTGTTCAAACAATTAATTAACTACTTTAGGAGTGGTTGGATTTTGAAGAAAGATAATGTTTATTTATTTGGAGCATCACAAAAAGGATTAGAAGCTTATAATCAATTACATCAGGAATATAATATCGATGGATTTATTGATAATGATTCTAAAAAGGTGAATCAATATTTACTGGGTATTCCGATATATAGTTTAGAAGAGTTGGTTAAAAAACAAGAATATAATGATATTCATATAATTATCTCTAGTATGTATGATGTGGACATTGTACATCAACTTCTTAACAATAATATTATGAATTTTAGTGTATATCATAACAATCAAATAAAAAATCTGAATTTCGAGAGTTACCTTGAAAATGAAGGAGAGTTAGACGTAGTATTATTTTACTTCAATTATTCTGGTTCAAATACAGTGTCTTTATATAAAAAAGTGCCTGAAAAAATGAAGAAAAAATATAACATCAAGCTTTTAGATATGAATAATAAAGATGAAAGTTATTATTACTCTTTAAAAAACTCTAAGGTTAGAGTATGGACACATAACTACCTAAGTTATAAAGAAAGTTATGGTGTGGATATTCAAACGTGGCATGGATTTCCTTTGAAAAGTTTATATAGTTTAAATAAATCCACTACAACTAAAGAACAAACGTTTCAACAATGGCAAAAGTCTTTATTTGTTCCTTCTTATTCAACATTATATGAACATTTGATGAGTATAGCATATAAAATAAAACATGAATCTTTTGCGAAAACTGGGATGCCACGGAATGATTTTTTATTTAATGATGTTTCTTCTACTAAAATGTTACTTAATAGGGTTTTGAATAAAAATTTAAAGAATAATAAGGTCTTTTTGTATATGCCTACATATAGAAAAAAGAAAAATAGTAAAGTTTTAAATGGTGTAGAAAATGGGTATGACATACTTGAAAATGGCGATTTGTTGGAGTTAGAGGAATTTTTAAAAAAAGAAGACGCGTACTTACTCGTAAAATATCATCCGTTACAAGTAGAAGCTAAAAATAGATTAGAGAATTTTGACCACATATTAAATATAACAGATGAAGTATTAGAGAATCTTGAGATAGAATTGTATGAATTTTTAAGTGAGATTGATGTTTTAATAACTGATTATTCTTCTATTTATTTTGACTATCTATTAATTAATCGACCTATTATTTTTGCACCTATAGATTTAGAAGAATATAGGGAAAATAGAGGGTTATTTTTAGAGCCTTACAGTACATGGGCACCTGGATCAAAAGTTTATTCCATAAATCAGCTAATAGAAGAGTTGAATAAACTGCAACATAAAGAAGATGAATTTAAAGAACGTAGGGAAATTATTAAAGAAATAGTTCATGAGAATTATCAAGGTAATGCTTCAAAAGATATTTGGGATAAAATAGAAGAGGTATTAGAGGTGAAGGATAATTAAAGTAGTTTTAACCTATGGAACTTTCGATTTATTGCACTGGGGACACATAAAGCTATTGAAAAGAGCTAAAGAACTGGGAAATCATTTAATAGTTGCCTTGTCAACAGATGAATTTAATGCGTTAAAGGGGAAATGCTCCTTTTATAATTACGAAGAGAGAAAGTTTATGTTACAAGCAGTTAAATACGTAGACGAAATTATTCCTGAAGAATCATGGGAACAGAAAGAGAAAGATATTTTTAATAAAAATGTGGATATTTTTGTAATGGGTGACGATTGGAAGGGAAAGTTCGATCACTTAAACAAAGTATGTAAGGTAATTTATTTATCACGCACAGAAGGTATATCAACAACCCAAATAAAAAGAAATTTACTATTAGAAAGAAATCAAAGGAAGTTCGAAAATGATTGAAGCTATTTATAATAAGCTAAAATTAGAACTATCAGTTCAAGAAAATAAAGTCACGTTCATCCATTTGCATAGTAATGGTGTTACTGGTAATAATCATGCAATATATGAAGGGTTGAAAGCTTATCCACAATATAAAATTGAGCATATTACTTTAAATGAAGTGAAGCAAGAAATGTATTCTATTAAAGAGAAGAGTCAAACTGATTATAAAATAGCATATTTGCTGGCTACTTCTAAGTATATTATTTTGAATGATTATTATTCCATGTTTTCTAAAATCCAATTACGGCCAGAAACCGAGCTTATTCAAGTTTGGCATGGTGGAGGAGCTTTTAAAAAATTTGGTAAACACTCTTTAAGGAATCAGGCAAATGAAACTGCTTTAATGAATGCATTAAAGGGTCATGCTCAATATTCTAAAGTCATTGTTAGCTGTCCAGAAGTTGTACCTATTTATGCTGATGCTTTAAATTTAGCTCAAGAAAAAGTCCTGCCACTTGGATTACCTAGAGCTGATGTTCTTTACAAAGGAACATATCAGAATAAAGTTAAGAGCGATTTTTATAAACGATTCCCTAACCTAGAAGGTAAAGAAATTATTTTATATGCCCCGACTTATCGTGATCATAATAGAAAACGAGAAAATTTAGGGCTAAATCTTACTAGATTTGGTGACTCTTTGAAAAGTAATCAAGTTTTATTGTTAAAAGCACATCCTTTTGAGAGAGGGAAAATCTTTATTCCTTCGAAATATGAAACATCTATTTTAAATATGAGTGAATTAGAAATCAATGATTTACTAATCTTGTCTAATTGTTTAATAACAGATTACTCATCTGTTATTTTTGAATATGCTATTCTTAATAAACCTATGATTTTTTATACTCCTGATTTAGAATTATATGAAAAACAAATTAGAGGTTTTTATTACCCTTATGAAGAGCTAGTTCCCGGACCTATCGTGTTAAATGAGATAGACCTTCTTAATACAATTCATAATGGAAAGTACGATTTAAGCAAAATAGAAGACTTTGCAAAGCGTTTCAATGGTTATCATGATGGACAAGCCACTAGTAGAGTACTGCAAGAGGTTTTTAATATTACTTAAATCACAAAAGGAAGGTAGAAAGTAATGAATTATGGAATTATATTAGCAAGTGGAATTGGTAGTCGGATGGGAATTGTTGATAAACCTAAGCAGTTTATTGATGTGTATGGAAAACCTATTATTATACATACTTTAGAGGCTTTTGCGAACCACCCAGAGATAGATCGTATTATTATTGTGACGCTAGATGAATGGATTGATGACGTCCGTATATTAATTCGCCGATATGAAATCGATAAGGTGATGGATCTCGTTGTAGGAGGGGATACTCGGCAAGCCTCTGTATATGCAGCCCTTTGCTATTTACAAGGCCAATGCAATGATGATGATATCGTAGTTGTTCATGACGCTGTACGTCCTTTAGTCAGTCAAAGAATTATTAGTTCAAATATTGAGGGAGCAAAGTTGCACGGGGCGGTCGATACAGTTATTCCAAGTGCTGATACAGTTGTCGAAAGTAAAAATACTGAAACGATTTCACAAATTCCAAAGCGAGATTATTTTTATTTAGGACAAACACCTCAGAGCTTTACATATTCTTTGCTAAAAGAATCACACGATTATGCATTAGAGCATCCATATATTGAAACGACAGATGATTGTAAACTTGTTCTCCAGCTAAATCACCCTGTTTATCTTGTAAAGGGTGAAAAACTGAACTTTAAAGTGACGACTTTTGAGGATTTACTATTATTCAAAGCAATTTTAAAACTCGGTAGTATTGAGGTGATATAGTAATGTTAAGTAAGAGCTTTAAAATTATCGAGCCTAAACGTTTTGAAATTTACATTGAAGATATTGTTCCAAAAAAAGGTGAAGCATTAATAAAAATCGATTATGCTTCTATTTGTAAAGCAGATATTCGCTATTATGAAGGAAATCGGGATGAGCGACTTTTAGCTCTTAAATACCCAATGAGCCTTATTCATGAGGCTACTGGAATTGTTTTACGTGATCCAACAGGTCACTATGAAAATGGAACACGTGTTGTATTAGTACCTAATCGTGTTGAGGCTAATGAACCATGTGATTTTTGTGTATGTGATAACCCACAGCTAGGTGAAAATTACTGCCCACAGGCTATTTTCGCATCTAGTAACTCCGATGGCTTTTCCAAAGAGTCACTAGCTTATCCAGTTGATTATTTAGTAAAGATTCCAACGACTTTATCTAGTCGTCATGCGGTTTTTTCTGAGATGATCTCGGTAGTAAGCGCAATTATCCGAAGTACTAAAATGCCTGAGCAAGGCACAGTTGCAGTGTGGGGAGATGGAATTTTAGGATATCTAGTTTGCGCTACATTACGCATACTATACCCACAGTATCGTCTTATTGTTTTTGGAAAGCATGAAGAAAAATTAAAGCAATTTCCTGTAGACGCATACTATCTTACTACAGATTTTGCAAAAGAAAATATTGTATTTGCTTATGAATGTGTCGGTGGAAAAGGATCTGAATCAGCTATCCAGCAAATACTGTCCCAAATACAAGTAGGAGGGACCATTATTTTGTCAGGTGTAACTGAAGATCCCATAGCAATACCGACACGAAAGATATTAGAAAAAGGATTAACAATGAAGGGTGTAACAAGAAGCCGTCGACAGGATTTTCTGAAAGCAATTGAATTACTACAAAATGACGACTTTTTAGCACTAATTGAAGTGTTAATTATTAGCGAATCAAAAATTACTTCTATTGTTGATTTTTATAAAGCATTTGAGCAGGAAATTAATAATCAGGTATTAGGAAAGCATTTAATGCAATTTTACATTTAAGGAGCGAGAACGTTGACCTTTAAACGAGCTGATAGAACGATGCATATTGCAGAGTATATTCATACAACGTATTTCGTTCAACCTATTTTACCTCTATTATCGAAAACTTTTATTACACCTAATATGATTACAATTGGAAATATTATTTATTCATTTCTAATCTATTATTGGGCATATTATAATGAATTCATCTATGTCGCTTTAGGAGTTCAAGTGTATTTATTTTTAGATATATTGGATGGGAATTTAGCACGTTATGCGAAATTGCAAAGTTCGTTTGGAGCATGGTTAGATAATACATACGATAGGATATTTTATACACTTTTATTGTTTTTTATAGGTTTGAATTCCGTCCCTATCATTCTTTTGGTATTAGTACTAATATTAATTAACTTATATGCATGGCTAGCTACTTACTATATCGTACCGAGATTAAGAAAATTAAAACAGGTTCAAAGACGTTCTTTAAAGAAGTGGTTTATCGATAGGGGATTAATTATTGGTATGGATGTAGGTACTGTTATGATTATAATAACGATTTGTCTTTTATTTCAGCAGCCTCTGCTACTTTATATTATATTGTTCGTAGGATTTGTCATAGATATTTTAGCAAGGTTAACGGAGTTATGGTCAAATATGAAGAGAGAGGGATTGCGGTGAAGAAAAAGAATGTCTTTGTTTCGAGTGTTTCTTCAAAAATCCCCCTTCTTTCTTGTTTGAAAGAGTCAATTCCCAATTATGGCTTGATAGGTGGAGATTCTTCAGGGCAAGTTGTTAGTCGCTTTTTTTTAGATTGTTTTTGGGAAATGCCGAGTATGGATCAATTGACATATGAAGTGTTCTTTGAATATTGTCAGGCTAAAGGAATTAAATATATAATCCCGACGCGTGAAGGAGAGCTTCTTTTTTTTGCGAAGTGGCGAGAAAGATTACTAGCAGAAGGGATTCATGTTATGGTGTCATCTGAAGAAGCGATAAGATGCGCTTCAGATAAACTAGTATTTGCAACTTACCTAGAGAAAAGAAAGTATCCTGTTATTCCAACATCCACTTCAGTGGATTCTTTTTCTGAAAATATATTTGTTGTGAAGGAACGATATGGATCAGGCTCCTCTGGTTTGTATTTAAATGTGTCTAGACAAGAAGTTGATAAGGTTGCTCAATATTTACAGTATCCTATTATTCAACCATTTATCCAAGGACGTGAGTATAGTATTGATGTATATGTTACCGCTGATTGTAAAGCGAAAGGTGCGGTTGTACGTGAGCGAGTTGTAGTCGTTAATGGTGAGTCTCAAGTGACATCAACGTTACGAAATGAGCAGCTGGAACAATTAGCAATGGAAGTTGCAGAAACATTACATCTGTATGGGCATATTATGTTCCAAGTTATTGTTGATGAAATGAATCAACCTCATATTGTAGAGTGTAATCCTCGTTTTGGTGGAGCTTCTACGTTAAGTGTACGTGCAGGGTTAGATAGTTTTCGTTGGTTTATTGCTGAAAGTGACGGTGGAAATCTTGATAAATTACCATTTCAACGAGTTGAGAAATCATTAACTCAAGTACGTTTTGCAAAGGATTTGATAATATGAAGTACGTAATTATCTTTGATATGGATGATACGTTATATGAAGAGTTTACATATGTGCAAAGTGGTTTTAGGGCAGTAGCTCAATATTTAAAAGAAACCATTTATATTAATGAGAGCGAAGCATATAGCTTTATGGTTGAACGACTTCTTCAAGATGGAAGAGGTCGTATTTTTAATGAGCTTTTGTTTAAGTATGGATTTGAATCTAGTGAACTCGTTCGACAATGTATAAATGTCTATCGTTATCATGATCCTACTATATCACTACCAATAGAAGTCGTAGTGTTGCTAAAAAAGCTATACCATTATCCTTTGTACATTGTTACAGATGGTTATCCAGCAACGCAAGAAAGAAAAATTAAAGCACTTCAACTATCTTCATATGTAAAAGAAGCTATAACTAGTTACCGAGAAGGTAGTGAATATGGTAAACCCTCTCCTTACTGGTTTAAAAAAATTGCTGAGTGGGAAGGTGTTAAACCACAACAAATTGTTTATATCGGCGATAATGCCAATAAGGACTTTGTTGGCATTAAACCACTTGGTTTTAAAACGGTTCGAGTAAAAACTGGAGAATATCGAAATGTTGTTCCTTCAAGAGCACATGAAGCCGACTATATTATTTCAAATTTGACGGAGCTAGTAGGAACATTATGCAGAATGTGGCCAGAATTTCAATTGAAGGAGGAACTATAATGAAGGTTGTTACAATTATCCAAGCTCGGGTTGGTTCAACACGCTTACCTGGGAAAGTATTAAAGCCACTAGATGACTCAAATGTACTTAGTTATGTTGTAGAACGTTGTCGACGAATTGAAGGTGTTGGTGCGGTTGTTGTTGCTACTTCAGATTTACAACAGGACGATGCAATTGCAAAGTGGTGTGAAGATAAGAGCGTGGCATATTATCGTGGCAGTGAACAAGATGTGCTTGACCGCTATGTTCAAGCTGCTAAGCCTTACCAGCCTGATTATGTAATGCGTGTGACCTCAGATTGCCCATTTGTTGATTACGAGATGGCGAGTGATGTTGTCTCACTAATGGAAAAAGAGCAAAAAGATATAGTGTTAATGGATGGTGAGCTTCCTCGTGGATTAGCGGTTGAATTGATTTCTTATGAAGCATTGCTACATATTCATGAAGTTGGTAAAGAACCTCGACATCGTGAACATGTTACTTATTTTGCATATGAATATGCTGAAAAGTTCAATTCAGTTACATATAAGGTACCGTCAAATCGTTTAGCACCTGAACTACGTATTACATTAGATACTCCAGAGGACTATCAATTGATTTCAGCGGTAGCTAATCATTTTAATGATGCACTAGTGTCTAGTTCAAAGGTTATTAAATATTTAAGAGAAACGCCTGAGGTTGCTACATTAAATGCACATATTGAACAAAAGCCGGTGATTTAATGAAAAAAATAATTATTCGTACAGATGCATCAGTTGAAATTGGTAGTGGTCATGTTATGCGATGTTTAACAATTGCTCGCAATTTAAAAGGAAAAGGCTTTAACGTTCAATTTTGGATGGAACCACTTGCTGGCGATTTAATCAAATATGTTGCACAACAAGGCTATGATATGATTTCGGAGGCTGAACATGCGGATCTTTATATCGTTGATCATTATGAATTGAGTATCGAATGGGAGAAATATATTCGACAGTACACAAGAAAACTAATGGTCATTGATGATTTAGCAAGAAGCCATGATTGTGACCTGTTACTAGATCAAAATGTTGTACCGAATTTTGAGTGTCGTTATGATGGACTTGTCCCGAATAATTGTGTGAAATTACTTGGACCAAAGTATTTAATTATGCGTGAGGAGTTTATTGAGGCTCGTCAGCAAATTCGACAGCATAATGAAAGTATCCAACGCCTTCTTGTGTTTATGGGCGGAACCGATCCGACTAATGAAACGATGAAAATTTTAACTGCACTTAAGGATTTTACATTTGCTCATATAGATGTCGTTGTCGGTAATGGCAATATACAAAAAGAAAAAATTAGGGAATTTTGTCAAGAACGTAGTTACCAGTATCATTGTCAAATTTCTTATATGGCAAAACTGATGCAGCAAGCGGATTTTTGCATAGGTGCTGGTGGTGGGACAATGTGGGAACGTTGTTTTGTCGGGCTCCCATCTTCAAGTACAATTGTTGCTGATAATCAGTACATTTCAACTATCTATGCTGCACAACTTGGAGCAGTAATTAATTTAGGATGGCATGAAGATGTGACTGTAGAAATGTATAGACGTCTGTTAAAAGAATTAGGAAACATAGATACGAAGAAACTAGAAAGCATTGGTCTACAATTAACAACAGTAGCACCGCAGCCAAATGCTTGGTTATCACAAATAATGGAGTTGTTAGCATGATTAAAATTGGAAATAGTGAAATTGGTAATCATACCAAACCCTTTATTATTGCAGAAATGTCTGGCAATCATAATCAATCGTTAGAACGAGCATTGCATTTAGTGGATTTAGCAGCAGAAGCAGGTGTAGACGCGTTAAAGCTCCAAACATATACACCAGATACGATTACATTAGATGTACATACAGGAGAATTTTTTATTCAAGATGAACAAAATCTTTGGAAGGGAAATTCTCTTTATAATTTGTATAAAGAGGCCTATACTCCTTGGGAATGGCATGAGGCAATCTTCAATCGTGCAAAAGAGCATGGCATATTAGCGTTCAGTTCTCCCTTTGACGAAACAGCAGTTGATTTTTTAGAAACATTGAACGTACCTGCGTATAAGATTGCCTCCTTTGAAAATGTGGATATACCATTGATTCAAAAAGTTGCTCGCACGGGTAAACCAATAATTATTTCGACAGGTATGGCGACTGCAGCAGAGCTTGACGAAGCTGTTCGAGCTGCGAGAGAAGAAGGAAATCATCAAATTATACTATTAAAGTGTACAAGTACATACCCTTCTACACCGGAAAATACTAATTTAGCTACAATACCCCATATGCGTGACCTCTTTGGAACTGAGATCGGTTTATCAGATCATACAATGGGAGTCGGTGTCTCTGTTGCTGCAGTAGCTCTTGGTGCAACTGTTATAGAGAAGCACTTCACTACTTCAAGAGCTGATGGTGGTGTAGATTCTGCATTTTCGATGGAACCACATGAGCTTAAAATGCTAGTTGAGGAAACGGAGCGTGCGTGGCAAAGCGTGGGACAAATTCAATATGGTTCTACTGAGGCTGAGAAAGGTTCAGAGAAATTCCGACGCTCTTTATATATTGGAAATAATTTAAAAGCAGGTGATCAATTAACCAAGGAAAATTTACGAAATGTTCGACCTGGCTTAGGTTTACCGTCAAAATACTATGATTTAGTACTTGGAAAGTGCATTAAGCAAGATGTGAAAAAAGGAACACCTTTAAGTTGGGAGTTACTATTATGAAAAAGCGTAGTCAATTCCTTTCCTACGGTTGCCAATCTATAGATGAAGACGATATACAAGTAGTTGTAGAAACATTACGATCTCCCTTTTTAACACAAGGACCTAAAATAAAACAATTTGAGCAGGCGATTGCTGATTATGTCGGTGCTCAATATGCTGTAGCCTTTTGCAATGGAACTGCTGCCCTTCATGCAGCCTGTTATGCTGCTGGCATAGGTGAAGGAGATGAGGTCATTACTTCACCTATTACATTTGCAGCTAGTGCTAATTGTGTACGTTATATGGGAGGAACTGTTGTTTTTGCGGATATAGATGCAAATACATACAATATTGACCCAACAGAGGTAAGAAAAAAGATAACACCTAAAACAAAGGCAATCATCCCCGTTGATTTTACAGGTCAACCTGCAGATATGGATACGATCATGGAGATAGCACATGAACATAACTTAGTTGTTATCGAAGATGGAGCTCATTCGCTTGGTGCTGAATATAAGGGGAAAAAAGTTGGTACACAAGCAGATATGACAATGTTCAGCTTTCATCCAGTCAAACCAATTACCACGGCTGAAGGCGGTATCATCGTAACGAATAATGAAGAGTATTATCGTAGATTGCAATTGTTCCGAAGCCATGGTATAGAACGAACTGAGTATTCAGCAGATCAAGGTGATTGGTATTATGAAATGACGGACCTTGGTTATAATTATCGAATGACGGATTTACAAGCTGCCCTTGGCTTATCTCAAGTGAAAAAAATCGATAAGTTTATCCAAAAACGTCGTGAAATTGCTTTATTTTATACAGAGGCATTTCAAGATATAGATGAAATTGTCACTCCACATCCATTACAGGAAACAAATTCTGGCTGTCATTTGTATATGATACAACTTGAAGGGGTTGCTCGTAAGCAGATTTTCGATCAAATGAGATCTTTAAATATAGGGGTACATGTACATTATGTCCCTGTTTATTGGCATCCATATTACCAACAGTTAGGCTATGAACGAGGATTATGCCCAATTGCTGAAAAATGGTATGAAAAGGCTTTAACACTTCCGATTCATCCTACTATGACAACAGAAGATTTAGCAATTATTGTGTCAAATATTAAAGAATTATTAAAATAATAGTAATTTTTTTATATTTAATAGTAGAGAGGAATATGTAAATTTAATAATTGATTTGAAAGTTGGCATATCGATTATTTTAGGTTTACTTCAATTGATTACTTATCAAGTTGGCCTATTTAATATTATAGATGATGGATCATGGATTTGTGTTCGACTTTCTTGGACAGAACTAAAATGTAAAGTTTATATAGGCGTGAAAAAAAGACAATAAAGCAGACGCAGATAGCTAATATTGAAGAATTTATACGTAAAATAATTAAATAATATTTTTATAAAATTTTTACCTCTTGAATTAATTTCCAGCGAAAATTCAGGAGGCTTTTTTTATTTTCAACAAGGCTCTAGCTGATTGTTTGTCAAAAAACGTGAAACAATAGAAAATCCTTCCGATAATAATGTTAAGAAATGAAAAGTTTAGGAGGTTGAATTATATGCGTATTGCATCGCAAGGGCAGTCAGTTGACATGACTACTGAACCAATCAATATAAAAGCAATGAATGTGCAGGAAGATATGACGCCTAATGTTTCAATGGAAACAATCTCTAAACCATTAGAAGAAAAAACAACTTCTATCGGGGAAGAACAAGAAGTTTCAAAAGATAAACTGCAACAGGTAGTTGATGTTGTAAATGAATTTTTGGAAATAAACAACAGTTCTTCGAAATTTATTTATCACGAGGGTTTGGAACGTTATTATGTAACGATTGTAAATCGTGATACCGAAGAAGTAGTAAAGGAAATTCCACCCAAGAAATTATTAGATGCTTTCTATGAAATGCAAAAAATGGTGGGAATGATAGTAGACGAAAAAATTTAAGTGAAATTAGGAGGATGTAAAGATGGTTTCAAGAATTGGCGGATTAGCCTCAGGGATGGATATAGATAGTATCGTAGCAAAACTTATGTCAGCAGAACGTGCACCTTTGTACAAATTACAGCAGCAGAAAACAAAATATGAATGGCAACGAGATGCTTACCGAAGTGTAAACACAAAAATAGATACTTTTAGTAAATATATGTTCGATAATTTTATAATGTCTAGTAACTTTGTAAAAAAATCTACTACAATATCTGGTGCTAATGCAGATAAAGTATCCATTACTGCTGGTTCAGGTGCTTCGAGTTCTTTAAATATTCAAGGAGTTCAATCACTTGCTACTGCGGCAACATCAGGTGCCAAAACAGCAGAACAGACAACTTATAGAAATGCGGTAGGAACAGATAAACTAGCAAGTATTGATAGCAATCTTTCTGTGCCGACTACAGTTAATTTTACAATTGATGGTGTAAATCAAAACATAAATATTGATTCCACAACTACTGTCTCAGGATTAGTACAACAATTAAAAGATGCTGGTTTCGAGAAGGCAAGTTATGATGAAAAAACAGGGAAATTTTCACTAGGTTCTTTTGAAGGTAAAAAAGTAGAGGTAGCAGATGCAAATAGCGCCGCATTTTTGAGAGACCAGTTAGGTTTTTCAACATCTTATACTTCATCTGAAATTAAAATAAAAGATCCAAATGATGGAACTAAAGAAATATTAGCTAAATCGTCTACAACTTTAGGCGAGTTGGGGATTAGTGGATCTAGTTTAACTTTCTCTGTTGGTGGTGAATCACCTAAAACTGTAAGTATTGATCCTAACAAGACTATAGGAGATTTAGTAAAGGATTTAAACGCAGAGGGTTTAGATGCTTCATTTGATGCAAAAACAGGTAAATTAAATATTAAAGCAAAAGATGGTAAAACATTACAATTTGATAATGGAAGCCAAACAGATTTAGGTAAACTTGGTGTAGCACAAACTGTAGGTGCTTCCTCAAAAGCTTTTTCTCAAGTAGAGATTGCTACACATGGTGGAACTTCAGAGTCACCTACATCAAGTACCACACTACAACATTTAGGTCTATTAAATGATGGTAAATTTAAAATAAGTGCTGTTCAAGCTGATGGTAAAATGAAAGATACTATTATTGAATTTAAAGCAACAGATACAGTTGATTCTCTTATTAAACGAATTAATTCATCTGGGGCAGGAGTAACTGCATTATTCTCTAATGGACAAATGTCTATTTCAGCTAATAATACTGGAACAAATAATGAGAATGTAGATGCTGATATTCAATTGAAAAGTGTGAAAACGGTGAATGAAGATCAATCTGAAAGCATTGATAATTCCGGCTTTGAGCTATTCAATAAACTTGGATTTGTTAGTAGTCCCCCATCAGGAGAAGCAACGGTTAACTTATCTGGAAAAGGAACAAATGCTAAATATAAAATTAATGATTTGGAAATGGAAAGTCAATCTAACACAATAAATATCCAAGGTTATTCTGTTAAGCTGAATGGTACATTTAATACTGATTACAACCCTGCTACACAAGGCGTTTCAGTGTCAGCTTCCAATGACATTGATTCGATGATGACAAAAATTAAGGAGTTTGTAACTACTTACAATGGTTTAGTAAACGAACTAAATGGCTCTTTAAAAGAAACTAAATATCGTGACTATGCTCCGTTAACAAGTGAGCAAAGAGAAAAAATGTCTGAAAGTGAAATTAAGTTATGGGAAGAGAAAGCAAGAAGTGGTTTATTAAGGAACGATCAAATTTTAAGAGATGGTTTATCTAAAATGCGGATGAACTTTACGGGAGCAATAGGTGGTTTAAGCGATAGTACAATTGACTCGTTATCAGAAATTGGGATAACAACGTCCTCTAAAGTTAGTGATGGTGGTACATTAGAAATTAATGAGACTAAATTACGTGCGGCATTAGAAAAAAACCCAGATCAAGTAGCGCAAATATTTACGCAGACGGGAAAGGCAAAAGATACTATCATTGATCCTGTTACTGGACAATCAAAAATTGTTGATTCACGTGGAATTGCACAACGTTTAAGAGATTCAATTGACGACTTCAAATTGAAAATTGAGAATAAAGCTGGCCGTTCAACAATGACTGATCACCAATATAATATTGGTAAAAGTATGATTGATTTAGATACACGTATTGAAAGAATGCAAAAACGCTTGGTAAGTGTAGAGCAACGTTATTGGAAACAATTCACAGCTATGGAGACAGCAATCAATAAAGCAAACCAGCAATCTGGTATGTTCATGCAAGGTTCTGGAGGAGGCTTCTAAATTAGAAGCAGGTAGGAGATTGATATGCAACTAATAGAACAACTATTGCAGGTGTCAGCTAACTTATTCAAACTTTTGGGTGACATTCCAAAAGGTGAAGATCGCGACGAATATATTGATAATATCAACAGTATGTTGGACAAGCGCGGAAAGATTATTGAAAATTTGGTTCGAGAAGGCTTTCAATTCGACGAACAGAATCGTATTCATCGAACGTTACTGGATTTAGATAATGGGATAAAAGAACGATTGGCTGCAGTCATGAATGCCGTAAAACAGGATATGGCAAACTTACAAAAAACGAAAAAAAGTGAAGAGCAATACTTCAATCCTTACTCGGATGTTCGAGTGATGGATGGCATGTATTATGACAAAAAGAATTAATATTTTGTCTTCATTGAGCATGTCGGACGGCTGCAAGCTGGATGGCCCCGGCGGATGTCATAGATTTTAAAAGGAGTGAATTGTAATCACACAGTTCACAATCCAGACGTAATTCCGCCGAGGTGTAATTGCTGAATTAGCTTTTCTTCACAAAATGGTTTAAACTAGTAAATAAGTAACCTTTCAAAGGAGTTGTCCTTTATTGGCAGCAAATCTAACAGCACAAAATGCGTACAAACAAAATAGTGTTACCACTGCTTCTCCTGGTGAGCTGACGTTAATGCTTTATAATGGATGCTTGAAGTTTTTGCATAAGGCTAAACTAGCGATCCAAGAAAAGAATATCCAAGAAAAAAACACAAATCTTCAAAAAGCACAGGCGATTATTAGTGAGCTGATGGCGACGTTGAATATGGATATCGAGATGTCAAAAAATATGCTTGCTCTTTATGAATATATGAATCGTCGTCTAGTCGAGGCAAACATTAAAAATGAAATTGCTATTATTGAAGAAGTTGAGGAATTAGTGACGGAATTCCGTGATACTTGGAAGGAAGTTATTCGCATTAATCGACAACAGCAATTCGGTCAGGGAAACGCTGGACAAATTTAGACAACATAGAGGCCATCAATTATGATGGTCTCTTTTCTTCGAGAAAAGCTAGACTTGGCATTTTTATCATTACGAAAGGGAACCGTTTACATACTCATAAAATAGGTCTTTACTCAGTAAAATATGTTACTTATTCCCTCTGTATATAAAACATGCATCGTGTCATAATCAAGGAAAATAGATGTTTAGAATAGTATTGAGGTGGGAAGATGATATTTAAGCGCCAAGAAGGCTTTCGATTTAAATTTGAGGAGCCTGTTAAAATGACTTTTGCAGTATACGAGGATGGTAGAGTCAATCAAGCGCAAACGGCAATGGCAGACTTGCTTGATATAAGTCCACGAGGGTTAAAAATGTTTACTGAGGTGGATTTAGGTGTTAATCCTCGTCCTTTGGATTTACGCTTTATTCTGGATACAAGAGAGGTACGAGCTTATGGAGAAGTCATTTGGAGCCGTCCTTTTGGTACTGGTAAGCAGTATGGTGTGAATTTCAGTGATCAAGAATCGGTTGAAGATTTGATTGTCGAAGAGTTGAAGTTACGCCGAAGAAAAGAAGCAGATGAGGCAAAACTAAATAATATTCATTTATAAAATGAAAATTCATCAAGAGGTGGATTTTGTTCATCCCTTACCTAACTTCTTTGCTTTCGCAGATGCTATACATTATTGTAGGAAAAATTTTTTTTAAAAAAAGAATTATTTTAGAGGAATTTCGCACACTTGTGTAGAAATAGTAAGTATAGCAGTTATAAAGGAGGAGTTTACATGTTAAACTTTAACATTCGTGGTGAAAATATTGAGGTAACTCCAGCTATTCGAGAGTATGTTGAGAACAAAGTCGAGAAAGTTGAACGTTATTTTAACGAAGATGTTAACGCCAACGCTAACGTAAATTTAAAGGTTTATAATGACAAGCAAACGAAAGTGGAAGTTACAATTCCAATGAAGAACTTAACTCTTCGTGCAGAAGAGCGTCATACAGATATGTATGCTGCGATTGATTTGATCGTTGATAAATTAGAACGTCAAATACGTAAGCATAAAACGAAAGTAAACCGTAAATTCCGTGAACGTGAAGGTACAGGCCTTTATTTTGCTACTTCTCAAGCAGCCGCTGATGCAGTGACAGAGGAAGATGAATACTCAATTGTTCGTACAAAGCAATTTGATTTAAAACCGATGGATCAAGAAGAGGCTGTTTTACAAATGAATATGCTAGGGCATGATTTCTATATCTTTACAGATGCGGAATCAAACGGCACAAATATTGTCTACAAACGCAAAGACGGTAAATATGGCTTAATTGAAACAACTTAAACTTTAACTTATTTCAGCAGGAGTCCAAATATCCGCTGAAATAAGTTAAAGCCTCCGGCGGATGTCACGGAATCGGAAAGGAGTTCTTTGTGCAAGCACAAAGCCGATTCAGGACGCAATTATGCCGAGGCATAATTGATCATATACAAAGGCTCTCGCGAAAAGCGGGAGCCTTTTTTATGAGCTTGCTTTTTATGCTAGGGACTCTGTTTGCATGAATCTGTTATACAATGGTAAAATGAAAGTTGAGACTATATAGGAAGTGAAAAAATTCATGGTAAACCTATTAAATAAATTATTTGATTTCAATAAACGTGAACTAAAAAAATTAGAAAAAATCGCTGACCAGGTTGAGGGATTCGCTTCTCAAATGGAACAGCTTTCAGATGATCAGTTACAAGCGAAAACAGAAGAGTTTAAAAAACGTTTTGCGGACGGAGAGCCTTTAGAGTCGATTCGTGCGGAAGCTTTTGCGGTATGTCGTGAAGCATCAAAGCGTGTGTTAGAGATGTACCCATTCCGTGTACAAATTATGGGTGCTGCGGCATTAGATGAAGGTAATATTGCGGAAATGAAAACTGGTGAAGGTAAAACGTTAACAGCTACGATGGCTGTTTACTTGAATGCCATTACTGGTAAAGGCGTACATGTTGTAACAGTCAATGAATATTTAGCGGGTCGTGATGCTGAGGAAATGGGACATCTGTATAATTTCTTAGGCTTAACGGTTGGTTTAAATTTGAACAGCCTGTCTAAAGAAGAAAAACGTGCTGCTTATGAAGCTGATATTACGTATAGTACGAACAATGAGCTAGGCTTTGACTATTTACGTGATAATATGGTGCTTTATAAAGAAGAACGTGTACAACGTCCGCTACATTTTGCGGTAATCGATGAGGTTGACTCGATTTTAATTGATGAAGCGCGTACGCCATTAATTATTTCGGGTCAGGCTGGGAAATCGGCGCAGCTTTATAAACAGTCTAATGCGTTTGTTCGTATGTTAAGTGCGGAAACGGATTACACATACGAAGAGTCGACAAAGGGTGTTACGTTGACAGATGCTGGTGTTGAAAAAGCTGAGAAAGCATTTGGCATTGATAACCTATTTGATTTAACACATGTACGTTTAAACCATGCGATTAACCAATCGTTAAAGGCACATGTAAGTATGCATAATGATATTGATTATGTTGTACAAGAAGGCGAAATCATTATTGTTGACGGCTTTACTGGTCGTTTAATGAAAGGTCGTCGCTACTCAGATGGGCTGCACCAAGCAATCGAGGCCAAAGAGGGCGTAGAGATTCAAAATGAATCGATGACGATGGCGACAATTACATTCCAAAACTATTTCCGTATGTATCAAAAGCTTTCAGGTATGACAGGTACAGCGAAAACAGAGGAAGAGGAATTCCGTAATATTTATAATATGAGTGTTGTGGCGATTCCAACGAATAAGCCGATTGCTCGTGATGACCGTCCTGATTTAATTTTTGCTTCGATGGAAGGGAAATATAAAGCGGTGGCGGCAGATATTGCAGAGCGCCATAAAGCTGGACAACCAGTTCTTGTCGGTACTGTTGCTATTGAAACATCTGAAATTATTTCTGATTTATTGAATAAACATAAAATCCCACATAACGTTTTAAACGCGAAGAACCATGAGCGTGAAGCAGAAATTATTGCGAATGCTGGTATGAAGGGTGCCGTAACAATCGCTACGAACATGGCTGGTCGTGGTACAGATATTAAGCCTGGAGAAGGTGTAATGGAGATTGGCGGTCTAGCGGTAATTGGTACGGAGCGTCATGAATCTCGTCGTATCGATAATCAGCTGCGTGGTCGTTCTGGTCGTCAAGGGAATCCAGGGGTTACTCAATTCTACCTGTCATTAGAAGATGAATTAATGCGTCGTTTCGGCTCTGATAATATGAAATCTATGATGATGAAATTAGGGATGGATGATTCACAGCCACTTCAATCTAAAGTTGTTTCAAGAGCGGTAGAATCAGCTCAAAAACGTGTTGAAGGTAATAACTTCGATTCTCGTAAACGTTTATTACAATATGATGATGTGCTACGTCAGCAACGTGAGATTATTTATCAAGAGCGTTACGACGTATTAGAAACAGAAAATATGCGCGTGCTTGTTGAGTCAATGATTCAAGAAACAATCGATGACATTGTCGCAGTGTATACGCAAGGTGAGCAGAAGGATTGGAACTTAAAAGCGATTGATGACTTTGTCGCTGCAAACCTATTAGATGAAGGCGTTCTGAAGGTGGAAGATTTCCAAGGTAAATCTGCAGAAGAGATTAACCAGCTAATATCGAACACTGTCCAAGCACGTTATGATGAAAAAGAAGAGCAGCTTACATCAGAGCGTATGCGTGAATTTGAAAAAGTTATCTTATTACGTTCAATTGATACGAAGTGGATTGATCATATTGATGCTATGGATCAGCTACGTCAAGGTATCCACCTTCGTGCATATGGTCAAAATGACCCGCTTCGTGAGTATCAACAAGAAGGCTTTGCTATGTTTGAAGATATGGTTGCTTCCATTCGCGAGGATGTAGCAAAATATGCGATGAAAGCAGAAATCCACAATAATTTAGAGCGTGAGGAAGTTGCAAAAGGTCAAGCTGTTAATCCGAAAGAGGATGGCGGTTCAGCTCCGAAAAAGCAACCTGTCCGTAAGTCTGAAAATATCGGACGTAATGATTTGTGTCCATGTGGAAGCGGTAAGAAATTTAAAAACTGCCATGGTGCAGGTCAATAACAATATAATGACGGAAAAGACCATTTTAACTTATTGTTAAAATGGTCTTTTTTCTATGTCTAGGATATTTTCACGATTTAGCGCGATGAAAAATCGGAAAATTCAGAATAAGGTACATAATACTACAACAATAGGTAAATAGTTCAATAAAAAGGGTAATGTTTATAACTTTTTTCTGATTTATTATGAATATACGTGTATAGTCTGAAAGATTTGGAAAATAACAGAGGAGGTGATCGATATGTGGAGATAAAAAAATCCTCGAGAGCAGCAGTCCGCGGAAGACCTTCTCGAGGAAATGCATTTGGGGTATACCAATATATTTCTAAAAAAATAAAGGAGGGTTAACGATGCAGTATGATGACATTATGAGTAGCGAAACGATGTTGTATAAGCCGGAGTATGATGCCTTTGGAAACTTGTGCACGCGCGTAATTGAAAGGGATAACGAATATATTTCAAAATTAGCGCCGACAAAATTAATGGATTATAATCTACGATATTTTGGTTCAAGTTTAAGAGGGGCTCTCGATGGATCGAGAATGATACTAGGAAAGCTGAATAAAAATCCAATAGTTGTTCATGAACGAAGTAATATTGTATGGTTTCCAAGTAAGTCTTATATACGACCTGAATGTCAATGGTTTGCTGTCCATCATATCTTGGACTATCAAGCTATGGATAAAAAGAATACAAAAGTCATTTTTATGAACGGCTATGAAATTACTGTGGATCTAAGTTTCAGATCATTTGAATACAGAATTCAAAGAGCGTATTTACTAAAATATAAACTGGAAAAACGAACGAAGTTACTAGTTCAATATGATCAAGGTAGAGGATTTCCGCGAATGACGAACAACGTTATCTTTGATGATGATAAAGATAGAAACAAAACTGTGCCGTAAAAAAGTATGTTTTCCTTCGTAAAAACGTTATAATAAAGAGATACGGGGTTTCAAAGAAGTGTGGGAGAAATATTTTAAAATCATTTCTTAATGCTTTTAAAGTCATAAAATCTTTACCATATTGCCCCATTAAAAACGTTCGGAGGATTTAACAATGATTGAATTAGCAGATGTACGTAACGCGTTAGACACTTCAGCCAAAAAATTGGCGGACTTTAGGGGGTCTCTTTGACTTAGAAAACAAAGAGGCACGCATGCAGGAATTAGATGAAATGATGCTTGAGCCAGGCTTCTGGGATGACCAGCAAGGTGCACAGGTAATCATTAATGAGAGCAATGGCTTAAAGGCAATTGTTAATGAATATAAAGATTTAGTGGAAACACACGAGAACCTAGATATGACGCTAGAGCTATTGCAAGAAGAGCCTGACGAAGAATTGCAGGAGGAGCTAGGCAATGAATTAGTAGAATTCCAGCAAAAAATGGGCGATTTTGAGCTGCAATTGCTATTAAGTGGCCCTTATGATCAAAACAATGCGATTTTAGAGTTACACCCTGGTGCAGGTGGTACGGAATCTCAGGATTGGGGCTCAATGCTACTTCGTATGTACACACGCTGGACTGAAAAACGTGGCTTTAAAGTGGAAACAGTTGATTATCTTCCTGGTGATGAAGCAGGTATTAAATCTGTAACATTGTCCATTAAGGGTCATAATGCTTACGGCTATTTGCAAGCAGAAAAAGGTGTTCATCGTTTAGTACGTATTTCACCGTTTGACTCTTCGGGTCGTCGTCATACATCATTCGTTTCTTGTGATGTTATGCCTGAATTCGATGATAATATTGAAATTGATATTCGCACAGAGGATTTAAAAATTGATACGTATCGTGCAACAGGAGCAGGTGGTCAGCATATTAATACGACAGATTCAGCTGTTCGTATTACGCACACACCTACTGGTACTGTCGTACAATGTCAGGCAGAACGTTCACAAATTAAAAACCGTGAAAAAGCTATGACGATGTTAAAAGGGAAGCTCTATCAATTAGAGATTGAAAAGCAACAGGCACAGCTAGATGAAATCCGTGGTGAACAGAAGGAAATCGGCTGGGGTTCACAAATTCGTTCATACGTATTCCATCCTTACTCAATGGTGAAGGATCATCGTACAAATGAAGAAACAGGTAATGTAGGTGCGGTGATGGATGGCGATTTAGATCCATTCATTAATGCATACTTACGTTCGAAAATCGGGTAATGAAGTCCCCCTCAAAGGCACAGTAAAAGTGTGCTTTTGAGGGGTTTTTATTTTCATTACAATTACACCAAAGCGAAATTCAACGCTTTAAAAAGGTGGATGATTCGGGGTGTCCTGACTAATCTGCTTGCGCTCATTCATGTAATGCTTATATAACATCGATGCATTGACAAATTGCTTGCTAATCGAAGCATATTGAATGGGTAATTCAATTTGTTTATCGTTTTTCAGTGTGACGATACAGCCCGTTTTACTTTGTACAATATTCGAAATGGCGTGAAGTCCAATCCAGATGTTGTGGACAGAGTTTGGCGAATAGATTGGTAGAAAAATACACGGATAACCATAATCATAAGCAACAACGATTGGAAGTTTATGTTGATTGCCGAAGAAGCGTTTAGCGGAATGCTTCGCTGCTTCATAGGTTGTTCCTAGTGAAATACAAGATTTTCGTAATATATGCATTGGCCTCCGTGTAACAATAAGTTCATTATGCTTATCAATTACCCGAGTGAAAATTTTAGAGTCGTACTGAACTGGTTGAAGTAAATAGGTGTTAAAAGAAAGTAAATATCCATTGACGTAGTTTGCTGACATTTATGTAAGCCTCCTTTTCTATTTCTTCTTGAAGTGTAAAACACAATAATAAATTCAGAAAATATAGATAAACGAAGGAGGTTCGTGCTATTTCAAGCAATTGCTTAGAAAAATTGCTTAAAATAGCACGAGAATAATAGTAAATCGAAGTGATTTTCAGTTCTTAAGCATTGCATTTTAATTTCAATTTTCTTATAATTTAGAAAAGGATCGAGGTGAGATCGTTGGATAAATATTATTCGTATACAGATTTTCTAAAAGCCGTTGGTCAGACAAAGAAAGTTGATGAGGCAGAGAAATTATTAAACGAGATTTATTTAGATTTATTTTTAAATCATATCCAGCGTATGCATCGTGAAGAGCAGCTCATGGTTCTGATAGATAGAGCACTCGATGACAAAGATGAAAAGGCATTTCATCTATACGCAAACGAACTAATAGCTTTACACCAAGATACAACTGAATAATATGACGAGCCCGCTCTCTAATATTGGAGGGTGGGATTTTTTTGTGGTTTTATTTGCAAGATTGATGAGTGGATACCTTGAATTGGTAGCATGTAGAAGAATCGACAGAAGAAAAGAAAGCATTCTGGAGTCTCTTTTGACAGGATTCTATACACCGTTATAGAAGTAAAGCATCCTAAGTTGTGTCGCTTTTTTAAAATTCCCTTAAAAAGTTTTTTTATAGTGTCACAAATCCCCATTAATTTCAGTTATATAGGTTAGAAAGGAGGGGAGAGATTTGACTGTACTGAATAACTCCAAGGAAAAAGCCGATTTAGATATAAAATCTATCGTGGAACAAGTTCAAACAGGTGATATTCATGCCTATACAGAAATAATTCGTTGTTTTCAAAAGCCAATCTATATTTACTGCTACTATCTTTTAGGAAACAAAGAAGAAGCTGAGGATGCTTCACAAGATATTTTTATAAAGGGATTAGAGAATATTAGTAATTTTTCTTATACTGTTTCTTTCTCAGCATGGCTTTATAAAATTGCGCATCATCACTGTATTGATTTAATAAAAAAGAAAAATAAAGGCTATAAATTTTGGACAGGTTTTAAGAAAGATCATGCGCACAATCACACGTATGAACAAGAATTTCAATACGACGATGTCATTCATGAGTTATTAGAACAGTTAAATATGGACGAAAGAAGGATTTTGTTACTCCGATCGATAGAGGAATATAGCTTCGACGAAATTGCTTCTATTATGGAACTTAAACCAACTACTGTTCGAAAAAAATATGAACGATTACGTAAAAAATTGTTGAAAAAGAATAAGTTGGGAGGGGAAATTTATGAACACTCGTTCAAAACAGGAGGATAAAGAGTTAGATCAGTTAGAAAGATTAATCCGGGAAACCCCAATGGAAGTTGATTTAGTTAATCGTACAATGAGCAAATTTGAAAGCACTCGTTATACAAAGCGGCCAGAAAGTTCTAGAACCTCTAAGAAAATGCGTCAAAGAGTGGTGATGATTACAGCCTCCACAGCAATGATTTTAAGTCTTATATTTTTTACTAGCTTAGTTTCACCAACTTTGGCTGCAACAATCAAACATGTTCCCGTGCTTTCATCTATTTTCAAACTTGCTGGTGATTTTGGTCTGCAAACTGCTGATGAAAAGGGGCTCTCAACTAAACTACATACAAGTGTTACTCACGATGATTTTACATTAAATGTATCGGAAGTAGTGTATGATGGTACACGCGTTTCAATAGCTATTGAACGCCCTCATATGGAGGGTGAATTTTCAAAAGATACTTTAGGAGATCACATCAGTAATATTGAATTTTTTATAAATGGTAATCCCCGTAATTCTTTTGCTCCGGATCCGGAAAATTCAATGAATGGATTTTATATAAAACCAGGTAAAGATAATGATTCTGCCATTATTGAATTTGCGGATGAGAGAAATCAAGGGGGGCGTCCGTTTCCTAAACAGTTTGATTTAACATTGATTATTACAATAACTGGTATACAGGACCCTTTAAAAATCGATATTCCTGTGAAAAATAAAGTTGAAGACAATGTAACTTTACAACCTAATGTAAGTCGACAATATGATAATATTCATTTTACTATTGAAAAGATCCAGCTTACTCCTATTACAACGAATTTAACGACAAGAACCATTTTAACAGACAATTCACCTATCGCAGAGCTAATAATGGGAATAGATGTTTTTGATGAACAAGGTCATAAACTAAAACTAAATGGTGGTCTTGGTCCGTATGAGTCAAATGGTAGCGATATGATTAGTGATCATCGATATACACCTTTTGAATCCATTCCAAAGACAATAACCCTTAAGCCATATATACATCTCTTTAAAGAATATCCAAAAGGTGAATATCAATTGGATGAAAATGGTGAGCCAATGATTCAATACATTCCTGAGCTGGAGGTTACACTACCGATTAACTCACAAAAATAAAAAAGTAGAGAAAGTGAGGTTTGTCTCACTTTCTCTACTTTTTAGTATTTCAAAATATTAACTTTAAAAGTATAAATACCAAGTGGGTCCCTGTTGGATTTAAAAGCTTTCAATTGAGCAGTCTCTTCACCTTGCGACTAATATACTGTTAATTAAATGGAAATACTCTTGTTAATATCATTTAAGATTATAAAAATCCATTTATTACAATAGAAGTAACGTCAAAAAGTATTTTTTGACGAGTAAAGCCTAGAAATATTCACTTTTTGTTGAACTATTTTGAAGAAAAAGAAAAATATGTTAAACTTAGCATTGTGTGAATAGCAAATGCAGAATAAAGGTGCTCTTTTTAGAGCTTAATAGGGAATGCGGTACAAGCCGAAGCTGTTTCCGCAACTGTAAGTGTAGATGACTACAGAAATTACCACTGTCAAACGAGGAAAAATGCCTCTAGTAGATGGGAAGGTTCTGAATAAGATACACGAGCCAGGAGACCTACCATTATTCCATCATATTAACTCTCTTCGGAAGCTAGGAGAAATTACGGCAAATAGATGGATAGGTAAATTATATTTTCGTGCCTTTTTCTGTTTTCCTTAGTTGCTCTCCTCTTTATTGGAGAAGCATCTTTTTTATTCTCGAGTTATTTGTAAATATATTCACTTATAACAAGATTAGGAGGAGAGAAATGGATTTTTATAAGAAATGGTTGAATATAGCGATTATCTTCATCTTATCATTTTCGCTATTATCACCCGCTGCTCTAGCAGACACACAGCAAGTTGAAACGAGTGATTTAGCAACTAGCGATTTAGAATCTAGTTCTACTATTAATAATCAAGTTAATGATGAAGAAGCAAAGTTTACTCTTGGACAAGGCTATATACAAGAACCTGTTCGAGTTTCTTTTTACGAAGGGGAAAATGTAGATAGCAACTTTTATTTATCATCTGTTCTTGATCCCAACCCTGGAGCTGAAGAAACAAATAAAGATAATAAAGATGGTTCTGTAGCTGAGATTACTATTGAAAATGGTAGTAATAAAGCAATGATTACATCAGAAACTATTCAAAAATCTCTTGAAAAGAACATTAAAAATTTCGTTATTCAAAGTGAAAAGAATTTCAAAATAGAAGTACCTACTTCTATATTTAAAGGCATTAATCTTGCTGAAAAAGACCAAGTAATTGTATCAGTAACGAAAGATGATAAAAATAAACAATTCACTGTGACATTCGAAATTGAGGATACTAACGGTAAATCAAAGTCAATTTCTATAGATAAAGAATATTTAAAAGTGACATTACCAGCAGCTAACAAATTAAAAGCAAATACTGTCGTGTTACAGCTTGATGTTGGTGAATACAAACCTGTTCCACATAAAATTGTGAAGGGTGAAATTGTCCTATTCACAAAAACAAGTGGTACCTTCGTTTTAAAAGAAAGTACAGTAACATATAAGGACATTGAAGATTCAGTATACAAAGAAGAAATAGAATTTTTGGCGAGTCGACACGTTATTCAAGGAACTACATCAGAGGCATTCGAAGCGGATATATCAATTACTCGTGCGCAATTTGCAGCATTTGTTAGTCGCGCACTTGGTTTACAAGCAATAGGTGAAAATCCATTTGACGATACAAAAGGCAAATGGTATGCGACAGAAATTCAAGCTCTGTACGAGGCGGGTATTACAAAAGGTTCAACTGCTTCAACATTTAACCCAGAGAAACCAATTACACGTCAGCAAGCGGCAGCAATGATGGCACGCATTTTAGAATATGTAAATGCGGATGTGAAAGCTGATGAAGAGATTAACTTTAAGGACGCTAACAATATTAGCTCTGAATACCTCCCTTATATTAAGCTATTAAATAGTCTTGATATTATGACAGGTATGCAAGATGGTTCCTTTGAACCTACTATTTCAATTACTCGTGGACAAACTGCGAAAATTTTAAAACGTACGTTAACTATCGCAGGCATCATGTAATTTCTTTACTAACCCAAATGCTCAACGCATTTGGGTTAGTTCCTTTTTAGAGAATGGATTTGTTCAAATGAGAAAAAAATTATCGATGTTTATTATAGTACTTACTTTGTTATTTTCTGCTGTGACGCCGATTTCTGCACATCAATTATCAACTGTAGATACTTATAGTACGACTGGTCAATTTATGGTGAATAAAGCACCGAACCCTTCTTTTGGGAATTGATGGTTTATTATTGCGCATGCACGTGGTAAATATAATGTTCCAAAAGGCTGATTGTACATGTTTCACAACATTTTCATAATATTTGTCGTAGTGGAATAAATGGGGTTTTACAATAAGCTTTTCGTTTGAAGAGAGAGCCTAGGAAGTGAAAACAGATGCTCATTGTTAGAAATAATTTTAGCAACAGGCAGCTTGTAAAAGTGAGTTCGGTAATGTACCGAACTCACTTTTTTAACTTCTTTCAGCAAAATGTTTTATGTAGAGAAAGCAGAGCGTCAGCTACAAATGTTTTGTGTAGCGTAAGGGTTGATCAGTTTAGCTGGTAACCCGAGCAGTTTTTCAATCAAGCTGATCAGTTTAACTGGTAACCCGAGCAGTTTTTCAATCAAGCTGATCAGTTTAGCTGGTAACCCGATCACTTTTTCAATCAAGTTGATCAGTTTAGCTGGTAACCCGATCACTTTTTCAATCAAGTTGATCAGTTTAGCTGGTAACCCGATCACTTTTTCAATCAAGTTGATCAGTTTAGCTGGTAACCCGATCACTTTTTCAATCAAGTTGATCAGTTTAGCTGGTAACCCGATCACTTTTTCAATCAAGCTGATCAGTTTTCCCAGCAACCCGATCAATTCTTCAATCTACCTGATCAACTCCCCTAGGCTCCACTTACACAACCCTTTAATAAATCTAAACCCGATGAGCAATTCATCACCAAACAGTGAAATTCCTGCCAAAGTCTTGGATTTACATCGTTCCATCTCGATTAGTTAACATTTGGAAAGGGTAATCTATTGATAGATAGGTTGCAATTAACTTCTTTATCTTCGGCTGCCGCTTCGCTTTTGCGCAAAAAACATTTGCTGACCTTAGCACAAAGCGGCTTCCGGACGCAATTATGCCGAGGCATAATTGGTTTATTTCAGTACATACGTTCTATTCGATGCATCTCAAATAGAGCAGATGAAAAAAAATTACAAACATTCGTTCGTTAAATGTTCGAAATTTTAATAACGCTATGCTAAAATATATGTACAAATTGGAAGGAAAGGACGGGGACATGTGTGCAAACATTTGATTTACAAGCGCCATATACGCCAAGTGGAGATCAGCCACAGGCAATTGCGGAATTAGTGGAGGGTGTACGTGCAGGTAAACGTCATCAAACGTTGCTTGGGGCAACAGGAACGGGAAAAACGTTTACGATCTCTAATGTCATTAAAGAAGTAAAAAAACCGACACTTATTATGGCACACAATAAAACACTAGCGGGTCAATTATATAGTGAGTTTAAAGAGTTCTTCCCTGACAATGCAGTAGAATACTTTGTCAGCTACTATGATTACTTCCAACCAGAGGCCTATGTACCGCAGACGGATACTTATATCGAGAAAGATTCAAGCATTAATGATGAAATTGATAAGTTGCGTCACTCTGCGACATCTGCATTATTCGAGCGCGATGATGTCATTATTATTGCATCCGTGTCCTGTATTTATGGTCTAGGTTCTCCAGAAGAATATCGTGAACTGGTCGTATCAGTGCGTACGGGAATGGAAATTGAACGTAATCAGTTGCTTCGAAAGTTGGTCGATGTACAGTATGAGCGTAATGATGTGAGTTTTACACGTGGGACGTTTCGGGTACGTGGTGATGTAGTGGAAATTTTCCCTGCATCTCGTGATGAACATTGTATCCGCGTGGAATTTTTCGGGGATGAGATTGATCGAATTCGCGAAGTGGATGCGTTAACTGGTGAAATACTAGCAGAGCGTGATCATGTTGCTATTTTCCCAGCGTCCCACTTCGTTACACGAGAAGAAAAAATGCTAAAAGCTATTGATAATATTGAAAAAGAGTTGGAGGAGCGTTTAGCTCATTTACGTTCGGAGGATAGGTTATTAGAGGCGCAGCGTTTAGAACAACGCACTCGTTATGATTTAGAAATGATGCGTGAAATGGGCTTTTGCTCGGGTATTGAAAACTACTCGCGTCATTTAACATTGCGTGAAGCGGGGGCAACGCCATATACGTTACTTGATTATTTCCCTGAAGATTTTTTACTTGTTGTCGATGAAAGTCACGTTACTTTGCCACAAGTTCGAGGGATGTACAACGGTGACCAAGCACGTAAAGGTGTGCTAGTTGAGCATGGCTTCCGTTTGCCATCAGCGCTAGATAACCGCCCTTTACGTTTTGAAGAATATGAGAAACATATACATCAAGCTATTTATGTATCGGCAACGCCTGGCCCGTATGAGCTTGAGCATACGCCGGAAATGGTGCAGCAAATTATTCGTCCAACTGGGCTGCTGGATCCACAAATTGACGTACGTCCTATTGAAGGGCAAATTGATGATTTAATCGATGAGATTCAAGGTCGTATTGCTCGTAATGAACGAGTGCTCGTTACAACGTTGACGAAAAAAATGTCAGAGGATTTATCAGCTTATTTGAAAGAGATGGGCTTAAAGGTAGAGTACTTGCATTCAGAGATTAAGACGCTTGAGCGAATTGAAATTATTCGCGAGCTGCGAAAAGGTACTTATGATGTTCTAATCGGCATTAACTTATTACGAGAAGGGCTAGATATTCCTGAAGTTTCTCTTGTGGCGATTTTAGATGCTGATAAGGAAGGTTTTTTACGTTCAGAGCGTTCATTAATTCAAACGATTGGACGTGCAGCACGTAATGCTAATGGTCATGTCATTATGTATGCAGATAATATGACGGATTCGATGAAAAAGGCGATTGAGGAAACGAAGCGTCGTCGAGCATTGCAAATGGCGTATAACGAGGAGCATGGCATTACACCGAAAACGATTGTGAAGAAAATTCCTGATGTTATTCGTGCGACACAGGTGGCAGAGGAAGAAGAGACTTACGTAGCGAAAGCTACAAAAGGTAAGAAGCTGACGAAGGCGGAAAAAGAGCAGTTACTTGCTACGCTAGAAGTAGAAATGAAGGAAGCGGCAAAAGCACTCGATTTCGAACGTGCTGCTGAGCTGCGCGATACAATATTTGAATTGAAATTAGAAGGGTGAACGGCTTGTGAAAAATACTGAAATAGTCGTGCAGGGCGCACGAGCACATAATTTAAAAAATATTAATGTCACAATTCCACGCGATCAATTAGTCGTGCTAACAGGTTTATCGGGCTCAGGGAAATCATCATTAGCGTTCGATACGATTTATGCTGAGGGACAACGCCGTTATGTAGAATCCCTTTCAGCCTATGCCCGTCAATTCCTTGGTCAAATGGATAAACCAGACGTCGATGCAATAGAGGGATTATCTCCTGCTATTTCAATCGATCAAAAAACGACGAGCCGTAACCCACGTTCGACAGTTGGGACAGTAACGGAAATCTATGATTATTTACGTTTGCTCTATGCACGTATCGGTAAGCCTATTTGTCCAAATCACGGTATAGAAATTACCTCTCAAACGATAGAGCAAATGGTCGATCGTTTATTAACTTATCCAGAAAGAACGAAAATGCAGTTGCTTGCTCCAATGGTAGCTGGGCGTAAGGGAACACACGTAAAACTACTGGAAGATTTAAAAAAGCAAGGCTTTGTTCGAGTTCGTATCGACGGTGAGCTACGTGATTTAGATGATTCAATTGAACTTGATAAAAATAAAAAACATTCAATAGAAGTAGTTATCGATCGTGTTGTGATGAAGGAAGGCATCGCTGCACGTCTTAGTGATTCCTTAGAGACAGCATTACGTTTGGCAGATGGGCGAGTACTTGTCGATGTGATGGAACATGAGGAATTATTATTTAGTGAGCATCATGCTTGTCCATTATGTGGATTTTCAATCGGTGAGCTAGAGCCTCGTATGTTTTCATTTAACAGTCCATTCGGAGCTTGTCCAAGCTGTGATGGTTTAGGCTCGACACAAGAGGTTGATCTTGATTTAGTAGTACCTGATTGGGATCGAAGTTTATTAGAGCATGCTTTAGCACCGTGGGAACCGACAAGCTCTCAATATTATCCACAGTTATTAAAGGCTGTGTGCGATCATTATGAGATCCCGATGGACGTACCGGTAAAGGATCTACCGAAAGAAAAGATGGATAAAATTTTATATGGTTCTGGTAAAGATAAAATCCATTTCCATTATGAAAATGAATTTGGCAATGTGCGAGATCAAATGATTGAATTCGAAGGGGTTGTCCGTAATGTGGAGCGCCGTTTTAAGGAGACAACGTCTGATTACGTGCGTGAACAAATGGAAAAATATATGGCGCAGCAAGCATGTCCATCTTGTAAAGGATATCGCTTAAAGCCTGAAACATTAGCTGTAAAACTAGCAGATAAGCATGTTGGTGAAGTTACACAGTATTCCATTCAGGAAGCTGATACATTTTTCAAAGAACTGGATTTATCAGAAAAGGATATGAAAATTGCTCGACTTGTTTTACGAGAAATTGAAGAGCGACTTGGCTTCCTTGTCAATGTAGGGCTAGATTATTTAACATTAAGTCGAGCGGCAGGAACACTTTCAGGGGGAGAAGCGCAACGAATTCGCCTTGCAACACAAATCGGCTCGCGCTTAACAGGTGTGCTCTATATTTTAGATGAGCCATCAATCGGCTTGCATCAACGTGATAATGATCGTCTTATTAGTACGCTTCAAAATATGCGTGATATTGGCAATACGCTTATTGTTGTCGAGCACGATGAAGATACAATGCTGGCGGCGGATTATTTGATTGATGTTGGCCCTGGTGCAGGTGTGCATGGCGGTCAAATTGTAGCGGCAGGAACTCCGCAAGAAGTTATGGAAAATGAAGAGTCTTTGACGGGGCAATATTTAAGTGGTAAGAAGTTTATTCCACTGCCAATTGAGCGCCGTAAACCGAATGGACGCAAATTATCGATTAAAGGTGCCAAGGAAAATAATCTTCAAAATGTGAAAGTGGATGTGCCACTAGGCTTATTCGTTGCTGTAACTGGAGTTTCAGGTTCAGGTAAATCAACGCTTATTAATGAAATTTTATATAAGTCCTTAGCTCAAAAGCTAAATCGTTCAAAGGTGAAGCCTGGTGAACATAAAGAGGTGATGGGGATTGATGAGCTCGAAAAGGTTATTGATATTGACCAATCTCCAATCGGTCGTACACCTCGCTCAAACCCCGCTACGTATACAGGCGTTTTCGATGATATTCGAGATGTTTTCGCAGCAACAAACGAAGCAAAAGTACGTGGCTATAAAAAAGGTCGCTTTAGCTTCAACGTTAAGGGAGGTCGCTGTGAAGCTTGTCGTGGTGACGGTATTATAAAAATTGAAATGCATTTCCTTCCAGATGTTTACGTGCCATGTGAAGTTTGTCATGGAAAGCGTTACAACCGTGAAACACTTGAAGTGAAATATAAAGATAAGAGCATTGCGGATATTTTAGATATGACGATTGAAAACGCAGTCGTATTCTTCGAAAATATTCCGAAAATCCAACGTAAGCTACAAACAATCGTGGATGTAGGATTAGGCTATATGAAATTAGGACAACCTGCTACAACGTTATCAGGTGGTGAGGCACAGCGTGTGAAATTAGCTTCTGAATTACACCGTCGTTCAACAGGTAAATCATTCTATATTTTAGATGAGCCGACAACGGGCTTACATGCGCATGATATTGCACGTTTACTCGTTGTTTTACAGCGCCTTGTAGAAAATGGTGATTCAGTGCTAGTCATCGAACATAATTTAGATGTCATCAAAACAGCAGACTACATTATCGATCTAGGGCCAGAAGGTGGCGACAAAGGTGGTACGATTGTGGCGACAGGTACACCTGAAGAAGTCGTTGAAGTCAGTGGATCGTACACAGGTAAATATTTAAAGCCAATATTAACAAGAGATCGTCTGCGTATGGAAGATGCTTTAGCCAAGGCTTCTCAATAAAGTACCCACTAAAAAAAGTTCGCAATTTGCGAACTTTTTTTACGTTAGGGGCATACTGAGAAGGTAGATGTCGATAAAAATTAAAAGTTGGGTGACATTCTATTAAAACGTATGTCATATGAATAAGTTGATTAGAGTGAAGGCTGGATGCGCCCAGCCAGAACAGTAATCAACTACACGTTATGGTAATGTGTCTAAAATAAGGTATATTCCCAATTTTTCGTTTTTTGGTGAAACTTTTCACAATGCGTTTCGTATAAATACTATAATGAACTGAGGGAGGCTAATTTTAATTATGCAAAATGAACGTCAACGAATTTTAGAACTTGTGGAAAAAGGAACAATTTCAGCGCAAGAGGCGATTACATTATTAGAAGCATTAGAGCAACCTAGCAAGTCCACTCAACATGTTATGAATGATGTGTCAAATGAGGGCCAGCATTCCCAAACAGAAAAAGAGTCAGTATTTAATGGTGAAAGTCCTAAGAGAGAACAATCGCAAAAAGATGAAGATTTCCCTAAATATTTCCAAGAAGAAATGAAGGACTTCCGTAAAGATTTATCACAAATTGGTTCACTTTTTATGGATATGATGAATACGGCAGTAAAAAAGGTCAAAGAATTCGATGTATCTTCTCCATTTGGTGATAAATTTGAGTTTACACATACGGAAGAAGTTGCAGCTGAACATGTAGATAAAATAATTGCTGAATTACCGAATGGCAATTTTTCATTAGAAACCGCTGAAGGAGATAGCTTCCAAGTCGTTTGCAAAGTAAAGGCACCTCTTGTTAATGATAGTGAAGAGGAAACACGTGCTAATTTCCTAGAGCAATTCGTTGTCAAGGAAGATGGAGATTCATTACGAATTTTAAGTCAACTTAAGCTAGTGCAAGTAAATGTGAAAGTCCTTGTTCCAAAGGATAAATTAGAAAAATTATCAGTACGTTTAATGAACGGAAGTGTTACTTTACAAGATACGGATTTCGAGCATTTAAAAATAAAGACTTTAAACGGTGCGATTAAAGGCTCTAAATTTAACTTTGGAAAGGCAGAAGTGGATTCTTCTAATGGTTCCATTGAACTAACAAATGTTCGTGGTAAAGATTTAGAGGCTGAAACATTGAATGGCCGTGTTTATTTAGATGGCGCATTGGATGAAGTTGAAGCAAAATCGGTTAATGGACATGTTGTGGTCACGACTTGCTCTACTAATTCATCGAAAATCAAAGCACAAACAGTCGCAGGAGCTGTTGAATTGTATGTGCCACGTACAATCTCGTTAAGCGGTAAAATTGTTACGAATTTTGGTAAAGTAGATGTAGGTATTCAAGATGCTTCAAAAATTGAATCACAGGATCAATTTTTATCAAAAGTCGTACGTTTCGATAAAGAAGTAGAGAATGCTAATCGACTATTTATCGAAGGTGAGTCTAAAACAGGTGCAGTTTTAGTACGCTATACAACGACTGACGAGCAAACTGTTTAACTAACAAAAGCATTCAGGCTATGTATACTAACATAGTTTGAATGCTTTTTTTTGCTTAAAAACTTTAGAAAAGCAGAAATCGACTTTCCTCTAATGGGCTCGATTTCTGTTTTTTTTGTTTGTCGAGGTTTTAACACATTTATGGCAATCAGATAACGAAATAACAAGAACTACCACGGAATGAAATGAAACTGTAATAATAAAGGTAGAAATAGAGTGTTATAATAGGTAACGAAATACCTCTTACATGGTAAGAGATTTAGGTGGTTTAAATATGATAGAAATGAAAAATGTGACAAAGAAGTACCCAAATGGTGTTGTTGCGACAAATGGGATTTCCATTAACATAAAGCAAGGTGAATTTGTCTACGTTGTAGGTCCAAGTGGAGCGGGGAAATCTACATTCATTAAATTAATGTATCGCGAGGAAAAAGCTACTTCGGGAGAAATCACTGTTAATGGTATAGATTTAGCTTCCTTGAAAAATAAAAAAGTACCTTTTTTACGCCGTCAAATCGGAGTGGTTTTCCAAGATTTTAAACTTTTACCTCGTTTGAATGTTTATGAAAACGTAGCGTTTGCTCTAGAGGTAATCGAGGAGGAACCAGTGGAAATTCGCCGTCGAGTGATGGAGGTTTTAGAGCTTGTAGGACTGAAGCAAAAGGCAAGAATGTTCCCTAATGAACTGTCAGGTGGCGAACAACAGCGTGTTTCGATTGCACGATCGATTGTGAATGTGCCGAAGGTCGTTATTGCGGATGAACCTACTGGGAATCTTGACCCTGAAACATCTTGGGAGATTATGAATTTATTTGAAGAAATTAATGCGAGAGGTACAACTATAGTAATGGCAACACATAACCGTGAAATCGTAAATACGATTCGTCGTCGAGTAATTGCAATAGAAGGCGGAATGATTGTCCGTGATGAGCACGGAGGTGACTACGGTTATGAAATTTAATACAGTAAAACGTCACTTCAGAGAAAGTATAAAGTCTCTTGGCCGTAATAGCTGGATGACTATTGCTTCCGTAAGTGCAGTTACAGTTACATTAATATTAGTAGGTGTCTTTGCGCTTATTATGATGAATTTAAATAAAGTAGCATCTGATTTAGAAAACGATGTTGAAATTAAAGTGTTAATTGATGAAACAGCAGGTAAAGCTGATGAAAAAGCGCTCATGGAAAAAATTAAGAAATTGCCAGATATCGCTGAGATGACTTATTCGACAAGAGAAAATGAATTATCTAAATTAGTAAAAGATTTTGGGGACGATTTTAAACTATTTGAGCAAAGTAACCCATTACGTAATGTTATTTATGTGAAGGCTTCAGATCCTCAGCAAACAGCTAAAGTTGCTAAAACAATTGGTAAATTTAATTATACATATGACGTTATGTATGGTGAAGGCAAAGTAGAAAAGCTGTTTAACTTCTTAAATATTAGCCGTAACGTTGGGATTGTGCTTATTTTAGGATTATTATTTACAGCAATTTTCTTAATTTCTAATACGATTCGAATTACTATTATTGCGCGTCGAGATGAAATAGAGATTATGAAACTTGTAGGAGCAACGAATTCATTCGTGCGTATCCCATTTTTATTAGAAGGAATGTGGCTCGGAATTTTAGGTTCTATTATTCCGATTGCGGTCATCGCAACTCTTTACCACAATGTATATAAAATTATTGCGCCTCGATTAAAAGGCGAGCTTGTTCAAGTACTTGATTTCTCACCGCTTGTGTACCAAGTAAGCGGTCTACTATTACTGATCGGTGTGCTAATCGGTATTTGGGGAAGTTTCATGTCAGTACGTAAGTTTTTAAAAATTTAGTTTTGTGAAGCAGGACAAGCATCAACCAAAATTAATAGTCGAAAAGGAGTTCAACCGGTGAAAAGTATGGCGAAAAACTTAATGAAATTACTTGCTGCAGCATCTGCACTATGTCTTTTTATCCAAACTCCATCAGCTTATGCAAATAGTTTATCGGATTTAAAAGATGAAAAAAGACAAATTGAATCAAAGAAAGATGGCTTAAATTCATCCATCAAAAATAAATCAAATGCTATTAATGTAAATGAAGACAAGCAGCAAAAAATATTAGATCAAATTCAAACATTAAATGCTGAAATTGATAAAACGAATAGTAATATTAAAAATGTATTAGAAGAAATTCAATCTACAAATAAAGAAATAAAGTCTTTAAAAGATGATATTGCTGAGCTGCTACGCAAAATTGAAGAACGTGATTTATTGTTAGAGGATCGTGCTCGTGCGATTCAGGCGGGTGGTTCCGTTAGCTATATAGATGTACTACTTAGTTCTAATAGCTTCGTAGATTTTATCGATCGATTCTCTGCTGTTAATGCTTTACTAGAAGCGGATCGTCAAATTATCCAAGATCAAAAAGAGGATAAGCAAAAGCTAGAGGAACAAAAGCAAGTTTTAGAAAGCAAACGCCAAAAACTTGAAGATAAAAAAGCTGAGCTTGATCGTTTAAAAGCATCATTAAACGGACAAAAAACTGAGAAAAACAAATTAATTGATCAATTAGAAAAAGAACAAGCAAAGCTGAAGACTGAAAAAGTATTGCTTGAAAAAGAGTATTCTGAGGCTCTTGAGATTAGTGCGGATTTACAACAAAAAATCATTAATGAGCAAAATCGATTAGCAGAAATTGCTCGTCAACAAGAAGAGAAACGTAAAGCAGCAGCTGCTGCAGCCGCAGCCGCTGCAAAAGCATCTAATTCAAGTAATTCAAGCAGTTCAAGCAGTTCAAGTAATAATAATGGTGGAGGGTCTTCAACAGTCGAAGCGCCACCATCGAATGGTACATGGATTAAGCCAACAAATGGTCGTTTAACATCACCTTATGGCTGGCGTAATATTGGCGCAGGCCCAGAATTCCACTATGGAGTCGATCTTGCAAATAGCACAGGTACTCCAATTTGGGCAGCTGCTGACGGTGTTGTTTCTTACGCTGCACCACTTAGCTCGTATGGTAATGTTGTTATCATTACGCATTCTATCAATGGCGAAATCCATACGACAGTATATGCACACTTAAATTCTTTCAATGTTAGTGTTGGTTCAGAAGTATCCCAAGGTCAGCAAATAGGAACAATGGGTATGACTGGACGTGTAACAGGACCTCACTTACACTTTGAAGTGCACATCGGCGCTTGGCGAGGACAAGCAGTCGGAAGTGTGAATCCATTAAAATATATTCCAGTATAAACATATTGAAAGCTATACATTAGAGTTCTTCTAATGTATAGCTTTTTTGTTTGCTATTCACATTTGTTAAGACCTAGTGTTATGTGGAAGCCTTTTTCCTAGTGTGGTACCATTTTATGTAATATATTTATAGTGTAAATACCTCGGTGGGTATTTCAATAAAATTGCTCAGCAAAAGGCTATTTTTTGCATGTTTCAGGGAGATTTTTTGAACACACTGTGAAATAACAGTTCATATAAAGAATATATGCTATGCTGAAGCTATCTTTTTTGTGGGGGATTTATTAGGTGAATAATACAGAATGGTTCTCTATCCGGACATTAACATTACCAGCAACTGCGGTCGCTCTACTTGTGGCATTTTTCCTAGTGTGGCTCGTTATACGGGTACAATATCAGAAGAAATGGGCGGGGGTATATGGAGACGCAGTTTTTACCTTTATTCTCGTTTGGAAATTTAGCGTAATCGTCACTGATTTTAAAGTTGTTATTGCTCAACCGTTTGCGCTCCTTTATTTCAATGGTGGAACAATCGGTGTCTTTTTAGGAGTTATGGCAGTATCACTACAGCTTTGGTGGAATCGAAAAAAAATCCACTTTGACGAAACTGGAATTGCTGCTTGTAGCTGGGCAATTATTTTAACGCAAACGAGCTATCAATGCCTTGTAGTGTTACTAAATGATAATCCAACCAATAGCGAAGTGAGTACTTTACTTGTGCTAAGCATACTAACAGTCCTCATATTATGGAAAATAACCGCCATCGATCGTGCATTATTTTTATATACGCTTGGTCTTATCATTGTGGCCTTCTTTCAGCCGCTTGGTTTATGGCAACCGGCTGTAGGAGTGAGCGTCATATTATTTATAGTAGGTATAGGGGTTCAGCGTCTTGCTAGCGTAACTAAATCATTTGGAGGTAAGGAATGAAAAAAAATATTGGCCTACTTATCGTCGTGTTATTAGTAGTCGCGATGATTGGTACATATGTTAAACAGCAGATTGATAAAGATCGTGAAATTGAAACAGCTTCTCTAGGGAAAGAAATGGACGAACGAAAGATCGGTTTAAAGAATGGAGATACACCACCTGATTTTACTTTAACAAGTTTGGATGGCGAAGACGTAACATTGAGTGAGCTTCGTGGAAAAAAAGTCGTGTTAAACTTTTGGGCAACCTGGTGTCCACCATGTAAGGCAGAAATGCCACATATGCAAAATTATTACGAACAAAATGCTAAAAAAGATAATGTAGAAATAATAGCTGTCAATTTAACACAGGCTGAACGAGACGTTACAGAGGACGAAAAAATAGATTCTGTCATGACATTTAGAGAAAGTTTCGATTTAACATTTCCTATTTTACTCGATCCGAAAAACTCAGCCGGCTTAGACTACCAAGTAATAACGATTCCCACAACCTATTTTATTGATTCAAATGGATATATTCAACGTGCTATTAGAGGGCCGATGAATGCGGAAATGTTAAAAAGCTATGTAGATGCAATGGACTAAGCAAAAAATAAATTTCAAAGAATCTGCTCGTTTGCCAGAAAAAACGAAGCAGATTCTTTTTATGGGAGTATTTCCTTGTTTAATAAATACATGTGCTTCGTGAGTGGATACCCGCGGAAGGAAAGGGAATACCCGCGGAAGGAAGGTGAATACCCGCGAAAGAGGAGAGAATACCCGCGGAAGGAAGGTGAATACCCGCGAAAGAGGAGAGAATACCCGCGGAAGGAAGGTGAATACCCGCGAATGGAGCAGATACCCGCGGAAGGAAGGTAAATACCCGCGAAAGACCGCGGAAGGGAAGTAAATACCCGCGAACAGCAAAACAACACCCGCGCTAGAAAATGAAAATCCCCACGATCCGTAATAGAACACGCCCACTAGGAAATGTAAAACTCCACGATCCGAAATAGAATACCCACGCTACGAAATAGAAAGCCTGCGATACACAATAGAATACTAGCGAAACAAAAATCATAGGATTCAACAAAGTATTTTGAAGCTTAATCTTGTATGTTTGAAAAATAAAATTCATACAGTAGAAGAGACGGAGGAGGGAAGGTTTGCGCAAAATAATGGCGGGTGTTGGCGTACTTGCTAGTAGTCTATTGTTAGGGAGTGGCATTTATTTTGACTGGTTTAATTTAGGGGATAAGAAGGAACCGGTCGTTGCAGAGGTTGATTCGATTAATGAAGCGATGAATTTAATTGAAAAAAAATCTGTATACAGTACGAAAAAAGATGCGTTGGTGGAAGGGGCACTTCGTGGTATGGCAGATGCTATTAAGGACCCTTATAGCACCTATTATTCGAAGGAAGAGGCAGAACAGCACCGACAAATGTTAGCTGAGGAAAGAGTGGGCATTGGAATTGAGCTAGCTGAAAATAACGGGAAATTTATTGTTGTGTCCCCAGTCCGTTCGTCCCCAGCAGAAAAAGCAGGGATGCGCTCTCTCGATGAAATTGTACAAGTTGATGGCACTCGAGTGGAAGGTAAAAAGATGAGTGAATTAATGCATTTAATTCAAGGGGAGAAAGGGACGAAAGTTACGATTGTCGTCTATCGTCCGAGTGAAGATAAACATATTAAAATGACGATGGAACGTGCAGCAATTTCCAATAAAACAGTGGAGAGCGAAGTAGTAAACGTAGAAAATACGCCGATAGGTTATGTGGAAATTTCGATTTTTGGTGAGAAAACGGCCAATGAATGGGTTGCTGAAACGAGTAAATTGCTACGAAAAGATATTAAGGGATTAGTGATTGATGTGCGGGATAATCCAGGTGGTTATTTACATAGCGTCGCAGCGCTACTAAGTACAGTGTTGGAGAATGGCAAAGTGTTTGCCTATATGCAAAATGCTGAAGGTGCTATGGAACCATTAAAAACGGAATCAAAAAGCTTTGACGAGAATTATTTACAGTCAATGTATAAAATACCGATTGTTGTTTTACAAAATGCGGGCAGTGCATCTGCTAGTGAAGTTCTTAGTGGCGCTTTAAAAGGATGGGGACGTGCTTCCCTTGTTGGTGTTAAGAGTTTTGGAAAGGGAACAGTACAGGAGTCTTGGTCGTTGAAAAATGGTGGAGAGCTTAAATTGTCGACAAATAAATGGCTGACACCAAAGCGTGAATGGATCCATAAGCAAGGTATTGAGGCTAATTTAGTGATTGAACAAAATGAATTATTCGCTTTCCAAATGCACCCACTATCAGGGAAGTTTAAAGAGGGCGACATGAGTGAGGAAATTGCTTATACGCAAAATGCTTTAAAAATGCTAGGGTATAAAATTGCTCGTTTAGACGGTTACTTGGATGAATCAACGGAGGAGGCTGTTAAGCTTTATCGAGACGATAAAAAGTTGAAAAAAGCGGAAGGGGATTTTAATATGGACACTACCTTCTTTAACAGCTTAAACGAAACGTTGAAAAAATATAAAGAGGATCGTCAAAATGATTTGCAGTTCCAAATGGCGACAAGCTTCTTATTGCATAATATTGAAGAATAAAAAATAGTAGATAGTTTGATTTGAGGATATAGACTGATAGTTGGTCTTATATCCTCATTTTTTATTATTATAAACGGGGACATCCACCAAAATGACGAAAATAATAAGAATAGAAGGCTTTCTACTAGATTGTACTACGCAAGAGTGTAGTCGTTTGATACAATAAATTCATAGTATTCTAGATAGAAACGGCGGGTGTTCGTATGGTTAGTGATATATTATTAGAAATTGTAACAGCGATTGGCCGCTTTTTAATCAACCCATTAATGTATATCGCAATTTTGTTTGCGATTTTATTAGGTTATAGGCGTGTAAAGCAGGAGCGTAAATTTTTTAATAGACGTATTATTTGGGGTTGGACAGAGCTAATGGGGCAATGGAAATATGGTTGGTTATCTGCCCTCCTTATTTCGCTTGTGAGTGTTGGTTTAGGTTTAACGGTGCCAAAAGCTTTTATTATGATTTTAATCGCTATTTCTGCCTTGGCACTATTATTGTACTTCGTTAATGCCCTTTCACCTATTTATACGATGGGGATTGCGACGTTAGCGATATGGTTGATGTATTACTTCAATTGGACATTTTCTTGGTGGAACATCTCTTTAGAAGGTGTAAATTTAGTAGAGGGCTCCATTGTAACGATTACGATTTTAGCAGGCCTATGTGTGATTGCGGAAGGTATGTTAATTCGTCGAACAGCAATGATGGTCACGACGCCGCAAGTTGAAAAGACGAAGCGAGGTATGCAGGCAATTGTCTATCGTTCAAGAAATGTATGGGTACTACCAATCTTCTTTGTCATACCTGGTGATGTTATTCCAGTAGATTTCCCATATTGGCCACAATTCACATTAGGAGAGAGTACCTTTGCACTTGTACTATTCCCATTCGTTATTGGCTTTTCAAAGCTTACTAGAAAAGAATTGCCGGCTTTGCAATTGCCTAAAATTGGCCGATCGGTGCTAATGCTAGGACAGTTAATTTTAATAGGTGGACTTGCAGCTGCCTTGGAGCCATTTATCGGCTTTATAACGCTAGCAATTGGTGTAGTGATTCGTATCATTATTTCAATCTACTACGCGCAGCAAGATAAAACGGATATTTACGCGGTTGCCCCAAGTTCAAAGGGGGCTATTATTGCGGCTGTCTTACCTGATTCACCAGCTGAAAAAATGGGCTTACAGGCAGGGGAATGTATTCGTAAAGTAAACGGTGAGGCCATTTTTACTGAAAATGATTTATACGAGGCTTTGCAATTAAATGCTGCACATTGTCGTCTAGAAGTAGTAGATCGTAACAATGAAATACGCTTAACACAGCATGTTATATATAGCAATGATCATTATCGTATTGGATTATTACTAGCTGAGCCGAGGGATATATGATGGATGTTTTCGGGAAAATGATGTTAGCGTTATTTTTACCAGCATTACTCGTATTATTGTTTACTCGAATTACGTATAATAGGTATGTTGCGTTAATATTGGCCATTGCACTTATGGCGGCATCTGTCTATGCAGGTTATACTTCACCGTCTATTATATTCGTCATCGATGCATTTTCGTTAACAGTAGGCTTTTGGCTAGCAAGTAAAATGAAGAAAAACAAAGGTACGCTTTAACTACTTTCAGCGGTTGTCCATACACCTGTACTTACGCTGTAGGTACAAAAGAACACCTGCTGAAATTTACTATAAAAGGTCAGTCCAAAGTGATAGCTTTCTCACTTTTAAGACTGACCTTTTTACATGAAAAATCTTACGGCTGCCATAATGATAACCCCTGATACAACTGTAATGGATAAACTTTTGGTAACAAGTGCAATCATAAGCGTTGGCACAAATGTAATAAATACAGGCCAATTAAGTGTAACAATTTTTCCATTTTCGGTATCCAATAAGTTTTCGATGACAAGGGCACTCAAAATACAGACTGGGATAAAGCTTAGCCATTTTAATACAACCTCTGGTAGCTTCACACTTCGGACGAACATAAAAGGAATAATACGTGGTAGCCAGGTTACAAGTGCACAGCCAATGATGAGCCATACCATAGTAGCAGTTGTCGTCATTTATCTGTCACCACCCCTATAGTTGCTACAATCATTGTTGAAAGAAGAACAGCCACATGCGAAGGCACAATATAAGAAAGACCATACATAATAATAAACATATAGCCGATTAACATAAGATAATGCATGATTTTACTTTTGCCTACACTGCTAAGCTGCAAAACAAGGAGTGCCACGAACATGGCGATCAATGCGAAATCTAAGCCCCATTTTTCTGGGTTTGCTACCCATTGTCCCAAGTAGGCGCCAGTTACACAAGAAAAAATCCAAAATGAGTAGGCCGTTATATTCAGCCCATCCATCCATTTACCATATAGCTTACCGGTCTGCATTTGCTTCGTAACAGCTACACCAAATGTTTCGTCCGTTAATAATGTGCCGAAACCAACGTTTCTTAGCATGGAATAGCGTGTGAAATGGGGTGCTAATGTTAAACTCATTAGTAAATGGCGCAAGTTTACAACGAAAATGGTTACAATAATAGCAGAGGCAGGGCTATTTGTTAAAAGAAGTGCACAAAAGATAAATTGTGCAGAGCCTGCATAAATGAGTATAGATAATAGTGCAATTTCGAGTACAGATAACCCAGAAGCGGAACCTACAACACCGAAAGCGAGTCCTATGCTAATATAACCGAGTAAAGTGGGGATGCAATCTTTCACGCCTTGTAAAAAGCTATCATCTGGCGTGTTAACAGTTTCATTCTGGAAATCAGTTGTACTTGTCATAAAATAGATCATCCTTTCTTAAAAGTTTCCATGTATACTAATAGCGGAATAGTTTGATAGTTCTTGATGTTTATTAGAGTATACATATGTCTGATAAAATAAACAATAGAAATTGGTGAATTAAAATGGAACAAATGAGTCGGAATTTAGCCTTTCAATTAAAAAAAATTCGACAACAGCGTCATTTAAGTTTAGACGATGTTGCCAAGACTACAGGTGTAAGTAAAGCGCAACTTGCACAAATTGAAAAGGGAGAGGCAAATCCTACAGTATCAACGATTTGGAAAATTGCTGCGGGATTGCGCATTTCTTTTTCTTCGTTACTACAAGCGCCGACAGCACACTTCTTGAAATATAGTAGTAAGGATGCGCCACATGTAGATGAAGATGATGGTCGATATCGTGTGTATTCCATTATTCCTTATAATCCAGAGCGTGGATGGGAGCTTTATAAGATTGAAATGGAGCCCGGAGCCATTAGCAGGAGTGAGGCTCATACAGAAGGGGTAGAGGAAACTGTAACTGTTATCCAAGGACAAGCCGTTATTTCTGCTGGAGAGATGCATGAATTGTTGGAAGAAGGGGATACACTAGTATTCTCAGGACATCAGCCCCATGAGTATAAAAATACTTCGGAAAAGCTAACGATTTTACATTTAATTTTGCAATATAAATAGAGGTGTCGATTTTGAGTGAATGGTTTACTGTAGAAAATATTGAGCAGATTGCGGCACAATACCGAACGCTCGGTCCGATCATTGGTTTATTATTACCTTTTATAGAAGCGTTTTTACCGTTTTTACCTTTAGTCGTGTTCGTTGTTGCTAATGCCAGTGCATTCGGTTTATGGCTTGGTTTTTTATTATCCTGGCTAGGATCTGTAGCGGGGTCATATGCATTATTTTTGCTTGTCCGAAAGTTTGGCAAGCATCCGAAGTTTCGTTTTATCACAGGTAGTAAAAAAGTACAGCAGCTAATAAAATGGGTAGATATGAATGGCATTAGTCCCTTGTTTGTCTTACTTTGTTTTCCTTTTACACCATCAGTCATTGTAAACATAGTAGCGGGGCTATCTCATATTCATAAAAAGTTTTATTTTGTCGTGTTATTGGCTGGGAAGTTCGTTATGATTTTAGCAATGAGCGTGCTCGGTTATGATTTAAAAGCGCTCCTAACAAGCCCTGTAAGACTAATTATCGCGGCAGTTGCGATTGTTCTCCTTTGGTGGATCGGCAAGTTTATAGAGAAGCGATTAAACGCACGTGTAGAGAAAGATTTAAAACAAGCGCGAAAATTGACGAAAAATCATTAACGTTGAAAGTTGAATATGCACATCTTGCCCCTTTTATCATGTAAAATGAGAGAAGGGGTTTTTATCTTTTGCAGCAAATGTTTTCTGTGCGAAAGCGAAGCGACAGCAAAAAATGTTTTCTGTGCGAAAGCTAATGCTTCGATTAAGCCAAGGCGAAATTGATTTTTCAAAATAGTAGGCAATGCGCGAAAAACATTGAGTAGCGCTTAGATAAAATATTTTAAAATGCATAGGTAGAGTGGCAAAGTGATATAGAGTAGCAAAGTGATCGGATCAAAGCGAAAAGTGATCAGGTAGAGTGGCGAAGTGATCGGGTCAAAGCGAAAAGTGATCAGGTAGAGTGGCAAAGTGATCGGGACAAAGTAAAAAGTGATCAGGTAGAGTGGCAAAGTGATCGGGTCAAAGCAAAAAAGTGATCAGGTAGAGTGGCAAAGTGATCGGGTCAAAGCAAAAAGTGATCAGCTAGAGTGGCAAAGTGATCGGGTCAAAGCAAAAAGTGATCAGGTAGAAAGTGATCGGGTCAAAGCAAAAAGTGATCAGGTAGAGTAGCAAAGTGATCGGGTCAAAGCAAAAAGTGATCAGGTAGAGTGGCAAAGTGATCGGGTCAAAGCAAAAAGTGATCAGGTAGAGTAGCAAAGTGATCGGGTCAAAGCAAAAAGTGATCAGGTAGAGTAGCAAAGTGATCGGGTCAAAGCAAAAAGTGATCAGGTAGAGTGGCAAAGTGAGGGTCAAAACGAAAAGTGATCAGGTAGAGTGGCAAAGTGATCGGGTCAAAGTAAAAAGTGATCAGGTAGAGTAGCGAAGTGATCGGGTTAGTGCGAAAACTGATCAGGTAGAACAGCAAAACACTTGGGTCAATGCGAAAACCACTCAAGTTGAATAGAAGAGCCCAGATGTTCCACAACAACTACTACTTATTATAAATAGATCATTAACAGGAGGGGGAAAGTATATGACATTGCGTATCGTTTCAGGACGTTCAGGAACAGGTAAATCAACATTTATTCATCAAGAGATTGTTGAACAACTAAAATCGGATCCGTTAGGTCATCCGATTTTTGTAATTGTCCCCGACCAAATGTCGTACTCGACGGAGTATGAGCTAACGAATAAGCATGGCTTGCAAGGCTTAATTCGTGCGCAAGTTATGACATTTAAACGATTGGCGTGGCTAGTGTTACAGGAAACGGGTGGTATCGCTCGAAAAGAAGTAAATGGCTATGGTTATCGAATGCTGATTCGTAAACTTTTAGAGGAACAAAAAAGTGAGTTTTCGTTATTTCGACAAGCGGCTGGGAAACGAGGCTTTACGGAAGAAATTGAAACGCTATTACGAGAGTTTAGTCGTTATAGTGTAAATAGTTCGGTGTTAGCTGAAGTATCAGCATCTTTGAAGGCCATAGATGCGCCTAATACATTGCAAGCGAAGGCGAATGATTTGCAAGTCGTTTTACAAGCTTTGGAGGAACGATTGGGCACGACGTATGTCGATAGTGAGGGGTATTATCCGATTTTGACGGAGCATCTGAAATACTCTGAGACGATGAAGCAGGCGTCTATTTATATAGATGGTTTTACAGCATTTACAGTAAGGGAACTAGAGCTTGTAAAAGAGTTATTAAAGGTGACGAAGCAGGTAACGGTAGTTCTTCCTTTTGACCATATTGAAGAAGTGTATGATGAGCAATCTTTATTTCATGAAGCCGCTTCTACGAACCAACGTTTACACGATATTGCCTATGAAGAAGGCGTTGAGGTAGAAGCCCCATTGCACTTCTATCATACGCATCGTTTTCAATCTGATGATTTACAGCATATGGAAAAACGGTTTGCTGATTTAGTGCCTCAAACGAAAGATACTTCAGGTGATGTAATGGTACTTGAAGCATCTAATCGACGTGCGGAGATCCATGCCATTGCCCGGGAAATAACAAAGCTGACAAGGGAGACGGGATATCGTTATCAAGATATCGTACTTCTTTATAGACAAGCGGAAGTTTATGATCCGCTTATTACAACTATTTTTCAGCAATATGAAATTCCTATTTTTACAAATTCAAAAAAGACGATGCTGCATCATCCTTTAATTGAGCTTAGTCGTTCGGCTTTAGAGGTTATTACTTCTGATTGGAAATATGAACCAGTTTTTCGGAGTGTGAAAACAGATCTATTTTTCCCGTTACATGCGGAGTTAAATGTTTGGCGAGAGCGGGCGGATCGTTTAGAAAACTACTGTTTAGCACAGGGTATTTTTGGTGAGCGCTGGTTTGAGGAAGCTCGCTGGTTTTTCAAAAAGTATCGTGGACTTGAATTCCATTCACGCGTACAGACGGACGAAGAACGTGCTATGCAAGCAGAAATTGAGGCCGTTCGCGATGAAGTTCGTCAGCCGCTCCAATTATTACAGGACAAGCTGAAAGTAGCGACAACAGGTAGAGATGTTGCGACAGCTTTATTTGAGCTGATTGAGAATTTGAATGTTTATGAAAAGCTTCAAGCAATGAAAGATCGTGAACTTGATCGAGGTGATGCATTAGCTGCAAGTGAGCATGATCAAGCTTGGAAAGAATGGATTGCAGTGCTCGATCAGTTTGTTTATATGTTTGGTGAGCAGGAGATGACCGTGGAGGAAGCTGCTAAAATTTTAGATGAGGGCTTTGACACTTTAGAATTTTCGCGTATCCCGCCTACATTAGATGAGGTCATGGTAGCAACCGTTGACTTAGCTCGTTTATCGAATATAAAAGTCGCTTTTGTCTTAGGGATGAATGATGGGGTCTATCCAACTCGTATGGAGTACGAGGGGTTGCTGTCAGATACTGAGCGTGAGTGGTTTAGTCAAATTGGTTATGAGCTTGCGCCAACGTCTAAAAATCGTTTACTACAGGAAAATTTCTTGTTATATCGTGCTTTAACGACACCATCCGATAAATTATATATGTCTTATTCAACGGCAGATGAAGAGGGTAAGGCTCTATTGTCTTCACTCTATATTAAGAAAATTATCGGCAATGATAAAACGGCTGGTCTTTTGAGTGGTGTCAAGATCGAACGAGTGGTCATTGATCCAATTGAATTACTGGATGAAAATGCTTTACCGTATATACGTCATCCTCGGACAGCTTTAGCACATTTAATGGTGCAAAAACGCCAAGCTGAACATAGCCGCGAGCTTGCGCCAGAGTGGGTAGCATTACAAAAATTTTATAAACAGGACCCTTATTGGGCACTTGTTTATGATCGAGTTTTACATCCTATCACTCATAAAAATGAGGCAGAGCCATTAGAAAACTACATTACGCAAGAATTATATGGTCAAAAGCTAACTTCTAGTGTGTCTCGTGTTGAGAAATACTTCCGTTGCCCATTTTCGCATTTTACAACGTATGGGCTTCGACTAGAAGAGCGGGCAGAGTACAGACTAGAAACATTCGCAATGGGCGATTTATTCCATGAGGCATTGAAATGGATTACTGAGGAGACACACCGTCTGCAACTATCATGGATACGTTTAACAAAGCAGCAAATTAAACAATTAGCACGACAAGCCGTTGAGCAAATTGTGCCGGTGTTTTCACATCAAATTTTACTGTCAAGCGCGCGTTATCGCTACATTCAACGTAAGCTTATTCGGATTGTCGAGCGAACAATGACAGCACTTACGCAGCATGCAAATGTATCTCATTTTAAGCCAATCGCCATTGAGGCATCATTTGGACCGGGCCAAAATGAACAGCTTCCACCGCTTGAAATTGATTTAACAGGTGGTAAGAAAATGTTAATGCGAGGTCGTATAGATAGGGTGGATAGTGCGTCTATTGATGACCGCTCTTATTTACGGATCGTCGATTATAAATCATCAGCTCGTGATTTAGATTTGAATGAGGTTTACTACGGATTGTCACTACAGGTACTAACGTATTTAGATGTAGCGATGGAAAATTCCTCTTACTGGCTATCAGGTGAAGCGGAACCAGCTGGGGTTCTTTATGTACATGTCCACAATCCGATGCTAAAGCTTGATAAGGATTTAAGCGACAGCGAAATTGAGGAAGACCGTTTAAAACAGTACAAAATGAAAGGTCTTTTGTCAGAAAAAGCGGAGGCCATTTTATCGATGGACGAGCAATTAGAGGAATCGAGTGGGCATTCAAAAATTATTCCTGTCTATATGAAAAAAGATGGGACACCATCGGAATCTCAGTCACGGATTGTACCTGTTAATGATATGAAAAATCTACAGCATTTTGTACGGCGCAAGCATCAAGAGGCTGGTAATGGAATTTTAGCAGGGGATACTTCCATTAGTCCGTATAAACTGAAATCCAAAACAGCCTGTGACTACTGTCAATTTACAGCTGTTTGTCAATTTGACCCATCTGATGGCAAGCAAAGCTACCGTCAGTTACAGCAAGCAAAACCGAATGATATCGTTGAGATAATTCGGAAGGAGATGAAGTAAGTTGGTACAAAAAATACCTGAAAAGCCAGCGGAAGTGACATGGACTGACGACCAGTGGAAGGCAATCTATGCAAGCGGCCAGGATACACTTGTATCGGCTGCGGCAGGCTCTGGTAAAACGGCAGTTCTCATTAATCGAATGATTGAAAAGGTAGTAGCGACAGAGGATCCCATCAATGTCGACGAGTTACTTGTCGTAACATTTACAAATGCATCCGCTGCTGAGATGCGTCACCGTATGGCGGAGGCACTTGAAAAGGCTATTGCAGAAAATCCAACTTCTAACCATTTGCGACGCCAGCTAAGCCTTGTGAATAAAGCGCAAATTTCAACGCTGCATTCTTTCTGCTTAGCTATTGTGAAGCAGTACGCCTATATGCTAGATATTGATCCAGGCTTTCGTATAGCAAATGAGGCAGAGGTTGCTTTGTTAAGGGACGATATATTAGCCGAAGTATTAGAAGATGCTTACGATTCTGAGGATGAAGCACAGGTTCAAGCAATCTATCGTCTTGTTGATAGCTTTACATCGGATCGTGATGATCAGGCAATAGAAACATTAATAAGCAAGCTTTATGATACATCCCGTGTTCATGCAGAGCCTCAAAAATGGCTTCGTAGTCTACCAGAGACATACGACTTAGCAGCGGACGTAACAATTGATGATCTAGAACTATCAAAATATGTGAAATTAACAGTCAAGCATAGTCTTGAAGAGGCATTTGTGTTAATTTCTGAAATGCGTGCCATTACGCTACAGCCTGCTGGACCTGGACCATATGCTGAAACTGCAGAAATGGATTTTGCTATGATTCAGGAAGGCATTCGCATTAGTCGTGAAGGAACGTGGCAAGAACTCTTTGATTATTTTGCTACGGTAAAATGGTCAACTTTAAAGCGTGTATCAAAGGATGCTTTAGTAGATGTGGAGCTACAGGAACTTGCTAAGAAAAAGCGTGAGGCAGCTAAAAAAATCGTAAACAAGCTTAAAGAGACTTTTTTCGTTCGGACTCCTGCACGCTTGCTGGAAGAGATTCGATTAATGGGGCCGACGATCGGAACATTAGTCGAATTGACGAATGTTTTTAGTGAACAGTTCCGCATCGCAAAATTAGAACGAGGAATTATTGATTTCTCAGATTTAGAGCATTTCGCCTTGCAAATTCTAACTGTAGAAGTCGAAGGTGAATTACAGCCTTCACCTGTTGCTCTAGATTTAAAGCAACATTTTAAAGAAGTGCTTGTGGACGAATATCAAGATACAAATATGTTACAAGAAACTATATTACAGCTTGTGAAAACAGGTAGTGAGCAAGATGGAAATCTATTTATGGTTGGGGACGTCAAACAAAGCATTTACCGTTTCCGATTAGCAGAACCGAAGCTTTTTATGCGAAAGTATAGCGAGTTTCTAGAGACCCCAGATTTGACGGGGATGCGTATAGATTTAAACGCTAACTTCCGTAGTCGACAAGAAGTGCTGAACGCTACAAACTATGTATTTGCACAAATTATGGGTGAGCGAGTTGGAGAAATTCTTTATGATGAAAATGCTTCACTAAAGCCAGCAGCCCCCTATGATGACAAAGAAGTTCCGGTAGAGCTAGTCATTATGCATCCTCCCGGGGAAGAGGAGTTGGACGAAGAAGCAGAAGATACTGTAAGCGACGCTTCTGAATTAGAGGAATTAAAAAAATCTCAGTATGAGGCACGTTTTATTATTGAGCGTATTCGTCAGATGATGGAGGAAGGGACAACCGTATTCGATACAAAAACGAAGACAGAACGTCCGTTAAAATATAGTGATATTGTAATTTTAATGCGTTCAATGACATGGTCAACGGATTTAGTAGAGGAATTTAAGCTTGCAGGAATCCCGCTCTATGCGGAGTCCTCGAAAGGATATTTTGATGCGCTTGAAGTGATGATTATGCTGAATGTACTAAAGGTTGTTGATAATCCATATCAGGATATTCCTTTAGCTTCAGTGCTACGCGCTCCATTTGTTGGTTTAACAGAAAATGAGCTAGCAAAAATTCGACTAGCTGATACGAAAGCGCCATTTTATGATGCATTAAGGCAATTCATTCGAAGTGAGGGGCATGGTGTGCAATCTGACACTTTTGTGAAGCTTCAACGATTTATGCTAGCATTTGAAAACTGGCGAGATTTAGCGCGACGTGGTTCACTGTCAGATTTAATTTGGAAAATCTATTTAGATACGCATTATTATGAGATGGTTGGAGCGATGCCGAATGGGAAGCAGCGTCAGGCCAATTTACGCATTTTACACGACCGTGCTTTAATGTATGAGAAAACAGCCTTTCGAGGACTATTTCGCTTTTTACGTTTTATTGATCGTATGCGTACACGTGGCGATGATTTAGGAACGGCGAAATCGATTGGAGAAAAGGATGACGTCGTTCGCCTTGTGACTATTCACTCTTCCAAAGGATTAGAGTACCCAGTTGTCTTTGTGGGAGGGATGGGGAGACCTTTTAATAAAATGGATTTCCATAACCCTTATTTATTCGATCAAGATTTTGGTCTTGCAGTGAAGGCAATTGATCCAGAAAATCGTATTACGTATACATCTCTACCGTTTTTAGCTTTGAAGGAGAAAAAAGAGCTGGAAATGCGTGCTGAGGAAATGCGTGTATTATACGTAGCGATGACACGTGCAAAGGAGCGACTTATTTTAGTAGGCTCGGTAAAAAATTGGGATAAAACCCGCGACAATTGGCTGGATGCACAAAGCTTACCGCTAGATGCCCCTCTACAGGAGTATTTACGCGCTAGAGCAAATAGTTACTTTGATTGGCTTGGGCCTGCAGTAGCAAGACATGCAGATTTCTCAGCCATTGCTACTTCCCCCTATAAGGCAGCAGAGGATGTATCGCATTGGTGGGTACGAGCTATTGAAACAAGTCATTATGCGTATGATATACAACCGTTAGAGGGCGAGGTACAGCAATTGCTAGAAACGCCAGAGGATGAAGCTTTGCAGTCGGAAATAACGATGCGCTTTCGAGCACAGTATGCGTTTCAGAAATCAACACAAAAACGTTCAAAAACATCTGTCAGTGAAATTAAGCGTTTAGAAAATCTTCAGCGACAGGAAGAGCCTGAATATTATTTTTCAGCACCTTCTAAACAAAAAACGACGACCGTTGCACCCCGTCCAACCTTTTTACAGGACAAGCAGCTGACAGGTGCAGAAATAGGGACAGCGGTTCATACAGTTATGCAACATGTCCCTCAAAACGGCTTTACGGACGTACAGGAGGTTCAGGAGTTTGTCGCTAATTTAGTGAATAGACAGCTTCTGACCGAGGTTGAGGGGAAAGTGGTTCCGTCGAAAAAAATATATAATTTCTTTACAACAGACATTGGACAACGCTTTAAAAAAGCAAAAACACTTCGCAGAGAATTGCCATTTACGATTAGTAGAGTAGATGAAGATGGCGACGCTCAAATTGTACAAGGAATTATCGATTGCTTATTTGAGGATGAAAACGGTGAATGGATCTTGCTTGATTATAAGACAGATCGTATCCAATCACATTTTGCTGAGGAACCAGCATTAACGAAAGAACTTTTAGAACGATATGGTGTCCAGCTTAGAGTGTATAGTGAGGCGATTGAATCAATTCTTCAAATTAAAGTGAGTGATAAGGTTCTCTATTTATTTGATATTGAACGGGTTTTACATGCATAAGTGAAAGCGGTGAAAACAGGGCTATCTGAGGCAGTTTCATATAAGGGAATGCGTTTTAGAGAGTCCTGTTTTCACCATATACATAGAGGAGGCTTTTTTTGTGGAGTTAAAACCGACAATGTTGCAGGAGCGCATCGCAACATTAGATATTTTACGTGGTATTAGCTTACTAGGCATTTTACTCGTGAATATGTTTGCCTTTTATTTACCAATGCCCTATATTGATTTGGCATCATGGTTTACAACACCGTCAGATATAGTGTGGCAGCAAAATTTAGATATTTATGTACAAAGTAGCTTTTATCCACTGTTCGCCATGTTATTTGGCTACGGACTCGCTATGCAATGGCAGAAAGCACAAAGTCGTGAACAAAATTTTTATGCGATAGGACTTCGAAGACTTTCTGTATTATTTGTATTTGGTTTGCTACATGCTGTGCTCATTTGGTGGGGCGACATTTTGATGATGTATGCATTTTGCGGCGTTTTTTTAGTCCTATTACTACGTCTACAGCCAATTTGGTTATTGTCAATTGGCATTATGATAAGCGGCGTCATGCAAGCTTTTATGTTATTTGTTGTAGGATATATTAATTTTAATACAAAGATTGATGAGTATTTAGATATTACTTCAGTAGAGCAGGCGATAACTGCTTATGGAACAGGGAGTTGGGTTGATGCATTTATGCAACGTCTAACTGATTTATCTGTTCAGGCAGGAGTCGGCATGTGGTTTGTGGCATTATTTACAATTCTACCATTTATGTTAATTGGTGCCGCGGCCTCTAAATGGCGTTTAGTAGAACGAGCGAGAGAACTTAAATGGCTATGGCTGGCATTAGCAGTAGCTGGGTTAGCAATTGGTATTTTTATTAAAAGCTCACCGATCATGTTTACGCGTACGTATTTATTAGACTACTTAAAAGTATACATAGGTGGTCCAATTTTAGCAGTAGGCTATACGGGGCTCATTGTTTCACTTTGTTTACTCCCAGTTGTACCAAAATTGCTTAGTCCTTTTGCGAAAATAGGGCGCATGTCGTTTACGATGTACATACTTCAATCGGTCATTGGAACATGTCTATTTTATCAATTTGGATTTGGCTTGTATGGAAAAGTAAACGTCGCAACAGGCGTGCTAATTGCGGTCAGCATTATTATTGTACAAATGATTGTGGCAGAAATTTGGCTAGCAAAATGGCAACAAGGTCCGTTAGAGGCTTTATGGCGCAAGTTAACGTATAAGGCGAAAACTAAAGCAGGATAATTGATGAGGGCTTGACTCTCGTGCAAAAAAACGCACAATCTGCGGTCAAAATTAGCGTGCATTTTCAATGTGAGGGCAACATAAAGTTAATGAATACGTCTTGTATAATAAGAATAATTAATTGCGATTTACTCATTATAAAATGTTTGGGATAGCATTTGTTAAAACGTATGTTAGTTGATTGTAGTGGAGGATGGGCGACTCCTTGGGGATCAGCGATATAGAGGAACGAAGGCTAAGAGCATCACGTCCTGTGATAACGCCTTCGTGACCAACATCCTGTTGCCCCAAGCGGCTCATCGGACGCCCCCCAGGAAGCTTTGCTCTGTGCGAAAGCGTAGTGCTAACGAAGCGGCAGCAACAAAGCGCCCAACCGGAACGGAAATCAACCACGTTATGGTGATGAGCCCACAACTTAATAGGAATAAAAATAGTTATCGCAAAAGTAAGGCAATTTCTATAATTTTGTTGTATTATGTAAAAAAAAGAAGGAGCTCTGAAAATCATGAAAATTTTATCATTTAAATTAGGTGGACATGTAAGCTTTGGACCAAAAGTAAAAAAAGAAGAAGCAGTATGGGATGTACTCGCTATTCAAAATGAACTTCAAGTTCTCCCTTCTTTTTCAAGTTCAATTGTAGATGGCATTGCTCTAGGCTTTGATTTTGTTGAACAGATTCGTAAATTAGTAGAGGCCGCTGAAAAATCAGACCGTGCTAATAGTTTCAAACGCGAATTTACAGTGATTGAGTGGTTATCACCGATTCCACGCACACCAAAAAACATTATGTGTATTGGGAAAAACTATGATGAACATGCTAAAGAAATGGGTGCAGAAGCAGCTCCAACAGACTTAATGGTATTTACAAAATCTCCGACTGCTATTGCTGCTGATGGCCAAACAATTTCTATACATGCCGATCTTTCATCTAAAATGGATTATGAAGGCGAATTAGCGGTTGTCATTGGTAAACGCGGTAAAAATATTCCGAAAAATTTAGCATACGATTATGTATTTGGCTATACGATTGCCAATGATCTAACAGCTCGTGATTTACAAGAAAAACATAAGCAATTCTTCTTAGGAAAAAGCTTGGATGGAACTTGTCCACTTGGACCTTACCTTGTAACAAAAGACGAAATTCCGAATCCACAAGATTTAACAGTCGTTACAAAAGTGAACGACGAAGTACGTCAAAACGGCTCAACAAAAGATATGATGTTCACTGTAGAAACATTAGTATCGATTTTATCTCAGCATGTAACATTAGAGCCAGGCGATGTTATTTTAACAGGTACTCCAGCGGGTGTTGGCAAAGGCATGAATCCGCCACAATTCTTAAAAACTGGTGATACTGTAAAAGTGTCTATCCAAGGCATCGGTACTTTAGTGAATCATTTTGAATAATTTTTCAAATCCGCGTGAGTTTACCTCCGCGGATTTTTAAGTATATTCTATGGACACTATTGTAATGTTTGAAACCCTTTCCATCACATGGTAGGATAGAGTTTGATAGAAAAAAGAATATGAGGTGGGACAATAATGAGTTTCTTAACTAGCCAAACACATTTGCATATTACTACTTGGGTAGTTGCAATCGTAATCTTTTTAATTGCGGCATTAATGGGCAAGCAGTCAAAAGGCTTACATATGGCATTACGTTTATTCTACATTTTAATTATCATTACTGGTGGGGCACTATTCTTCAAATACCAAGCTGGAGACCCGATGCTATATGGTCTGAAATTTGTATTCGGTATTTTAGTCATTGGTATGATGGAAATGGTATTAGTACGTCAGAAGAAAAATAAACCAACTGGTCTGTTTTGGATTTTATTTGCGGTATTCTTCTTTATCACAATGTTCTTAGGATTTAAGCTACCATTAAACTTTAATTTCTTAGCATAATTTTGTAAAAGTCGTGAAGTTCTCGCTTCACGGCTTTTTATTTTTTGAAGAAGATGAAATCGCTCAGAGAACTGATCAGAAAACTGATCGGGTATGCCGAAGAAGTGCTCGGGTAAGTCAGAAAACTGATCGGGTATGCCGAAGTTCAGAAAATTGCTCAGGTCCCACGATCAAGTCGATAAATTGTATTTGAAGGAGAAGTTGACACCTTTTTGCCGTAATTCATTTTGTCATTTTCGGAAAATATTTTGAAATGATAGCGAGGGGACTATTTTATTTGGTAAAATGACGGAGGATTGGTTTGAAAGAGAGGGAATAAAAGTGAAATTCAAAAAGTGGATAAGTGCGACAGCTGCATCGCTTTTACTAGCAACTTCATTAGTGAGTGCTACACCAGTTGCACATGCTGATGAAGCGTCGACAAGAACGATTGCAGAAGAAAGCATCTATGATTTACTCGTTGACCGTTTCTTTAATGGTTCGGGCACTAACGATTTTGATACAAATACGCAAGACGCTACTAAATTTGCAGGAGGCGATTTTGCAGGTTTACAGGATAAACTAAAATTTATCGGAGAGATGGGCTTTACAATCGCTTCTATTGGCCCAATTTTTGCCACTGAGAAATATGATGGATCGATGCCCACGAGCTACTCTTCAATTGAGCGTCATTTTGGGACAGCTGAGGAGTTTCAAAGTGTCATTGAGGCCTATAAAGCTAAAAACGTATCGATCATGGTTGATTTTCCATTAAACAATGTAAGTCCGAATCATGAGTGGGCAAAAGATCCAGCGAAAAAGGACTGGATTGCTTCAACAAATAATGGACAAGTACAGTGGGACTTAACAAACAAAGACGTACAAGACGCACTTGTTAAATCAGCAACAGACTTTGTCTCTACATACGATGTTGGTGGTGTGCGTTTAACAAATATTGCTGGTGCTGATACAGAATTTATCAATGCTGTGATCAAAGCATTAAAGGATGCGAAAGAATCACTCTATGTCATTTCAAATGAAGAAAGTGATGCAAACTTTGATGCAAGCTTTTCTAAAGCTTCAGCTGATATTTACCGTAATATCTTTAAAAATGTTGATATGGATTCTACTAAGTTGATGGAGCCTTTTACAGGTAAGAAACCAACTCAGATTATGATTGATTCGTTAGATACGCATCGATTTACATTTGATTCTGCAACAGAAAATATGTTCCCACCAACGCGTTTGAAAATGGCGATGGGTGCTTTATTTATGATGCCAGGAATTCCAGTTGTACAATATGGTTCAGAAATTGCAATGAACGGTGAAAAAAAGCCAGATACGCACCAAATATATAACTTTAAAACTGATACAGAATTAATCGATTATATTAAAAATGTCCAATCTTTACGTAATAAATCTGAGACATTACGCAATGGTGATTTTGAAGTTCTCACAAATGAAAATGGCCTACTTGTATTTACACGTACGTCCGATAAAGAGAAATGGGTCATCATGGTTAATAATACTAGTGAAACACAACGCGTTGATTTAACACCTGCACAGCTTGGTGAAGGTAAAATGCTAAACGGTATTATACATGAAGAAAAAGTTCGTATTAATGAAAAAGACGTTTATCCAGTTATTTTAAATCGCGAAATGGTAGAGATTTATCAAGTTCGAAATGATGAAGGATTAAATGTACCTTATATGGTAGCACTAGGATTAGTATGGTTAATATTCATAGGATTTGTAGTTGTTATTATTAGACGAGGTAAAGTACGACGTAAGGAGCAAGATGTTCTAGACTAATCCTAGTAGGATAAAATGATAAATCCCCTCTACACTTTTCAGTGCGGAGGGGATTTTTGTTAAGCTTGATAGCTTTTATTTGTAAAGAAGATGGCAATTGTACCTGGTCCTACGTGGGAGCCGATAGCTGAACCAATCATTGTTACTTGAATAGCTTTTGGTGAAAATCTTTCCTGGATAGAAGCCTTTACTTCGTTGGCAAATTCCACATCATCACTATGGCTAATACCAACAACTTTTTCAGAGAAATTTTCACCACGCGCCTGCATTAAATCTAACATGCGAGCGATGGCTTTTTTACGTCCTCGCGATTTTTCAATCGGTACAAGTTTACCATCCTCTACATTTAAGATGGGTTTAATGCTTAGGAGCCCCCCAAGAAATGCGCTTGCCTTAGATACACGACCACCTTTAGCAAGGTAATCTAAATCTTCTACCGTAAATAAGTGCTCCATCTGTGGGGTAAGAGCTGTAATTTTTGCTTCGATTTCTTCCAGTGAAGCACCTGAATTTCGAAGGCGAACGGCTTCTTCAACTACTAGGCCGAAACCTAATGAAGCACATTTAGAATCGATAATAGCTAATTTAAGAGATGGATATTGCTCTTGTACTTGATTGCGAATCATGATAGCGGTATTATAGGTGCCTGATAATTCCGATGAAAAGGCAATATAGATTCCTTCTTCTTCATTTTTTGCTAGATTTTCGAAATGATTGAGAAATAGCTCTGGTGATACTTGGGATGTTTTTGGGCGAGCACCTTGACGAATAGCGTCGTAAATTTCTTTGGAATCAATCGAAATGACATCATCATATTCATTATTGTTCAATTGCACTCGTAGTGGAAGAAGTTCAATATTGTTTTCTTCGTAGTAAGACTTTGGTAGATCACAGCCACTATCAGTAAAAATTTTCATCATTTGTCCCCCTAATTTAATATACTTTTAACTCTATATGAGAAGTTTACAAATACCTATACTACATAACAGGTGAACACGTGTCGAGTTTTCAATTTCCACTCTATATTTCTCGAAACTACTTCCTAATAAAATTTTATATAGATATATTATCATATCGAGTTTCAGTATAATTGCAACTCAGTGTATTGTTAACTCGAAAGTTAAAGTGAAAAATGGGCTCATCACCATAACGTGTGGTTGATTTCCGTCCGACTGGGCGGACTTCGCGCAACTTTCATAGACGCTTACATGTTAATGAATGACATCCACAACTTATGGTGATGATCCAAAAAATAGGGTGTTTTTATTTAACTAGGATAGTTTCAAACGTTCGATAAGCATTTTAGCGATGCCATCGTCATTATTGGTTGTCGTAATTTCGTTGGCAATGTTTTTTAAAGCAGGGATGCCATTGCCCATTGCTACACCGATACCGGCATATTCAATCATTTCTAAATCATTGTCCTCGTCACCGAATGCAATAATACGCTCGCGTGGGATACCTAAATCCTGTGCTACATGAGCGATTCCTACTGCTTTATTTAAGCCACGGCGAACAATTTCAATAATGTGAAGTGGGGCACCCCAACGACGATGTTCAATGACTTCTGCATGAACAGCCTGTAAATGGTCACGAATAATCATTGTATTCACTTCATTCGCTTGAATCAGTAAACTAGTAGGGTTATCAAGTAAATGGGTATAGAGATTCCCATGAGTAATTTTAGGATTTCCCATATTAAATATATTTAAAATCCGTGAGTTCTCTGTATGAACATAAATATCGTCCTTAACCTCCGCTATAATATTTTCGTATTCATAGCTATTGATGGAATTGACGACATCATGTACTACGCTTAAATCAATAGGAGTATGCATAGTCTGCCATGCAGCATTTTTAGGATGGTGAACGTAAGCACCATTAAAATTTACGATGGGCGTTGTAAGGCCAAGCTCGTGATAGTAAAGATCACTCGCACGATAAGGACGACCGGTAGCAATCATAACTTGATGGCCTTGCTCCTTTGCCTGCAATAATGTTTTTTTAGTTTTTGCTGAAATTTGTTGTTGGTCCGTTAATAACGTACCATCTAAGTCCAAAACGATTAAATGCGGTTTCATAGCTTTTTGCCCCTTTCTTATAATTTGAATAGTATCGTTTTGTAAACCATTCGTCAAAATTTTGTCACAGTGAAAAAAGTTTGCTAACATAAAGATGAGACAAATGTTGGGAGTGACAAAGATGATTGTTGAGAAAGAATTGTGGGGAAATATTCCTTTATTACATATACATACGGAAAATATGAATGAAGAAACCCCGGTAGTAATTTTTTTACATGGTTTCACGAGTGCAAAAGAACATAACTTACATTATGCATATCAATTAGTAGGCAGAGGGGTGCGTGTCCTATTGCCAGATGCGAAATTGCATGGCGACCGTAGTGAAGGCATGACTGAGATGCAATTGAGCTTACATTTTTGGGATATTGTTTTAAATTCTATTCATGAAGTGGAACAATTATATAATGAATTAAAGAATAAAAAATTATTACTGAATGATAAAATTGGCATTGCTGGTACATCAATGGGTGGTATTGTCACATCAGGCTGTTTAAAGCGCTATGATTGGATCAAGACAGCAGCAGTTTGTATGGGTGCACCAAGTTTCACTAAATTAGCGGAGTATCAATTACAGCAATTCGCAAAAAAAGGTGTGAATTTGCCAATGTCCGAAGAAGAAGTACAACAAACGAATGAGCTTCTAGCTAAATATGATGTGAGCCTAACACCAGACAAATTTGCGGAACGACCTGTCCTATTTTGGCATGGGGAGTTAGATAAAACTGTACCTTTCAAGGAAACATATGATTTTTATTTAACTTTACGTAAATATTATGAAACGAAACCAGAAAACTTGAAATTTTTAGCTAATAAGAAAGCTGGTCATGCTGTCTCACGTGATGGTATGTTAGCAGCAACTGAATGGCTTGCACAGCATTTGGCATAATAAGATGCATCTGCTATGATTAAGTTAACACTGTGACGGAAGGAGAAATACAGATGGATCAAGATATGAAAGACAGCATGTTCGGTGCATTAGAAAATGTAATTGACCCTGAGCTTGGTATTGATATCGTCAACTTAGGTTTAGTATATGATGTAGAGTTAGATGAAGAGGGGGCAGCAACCGTTACAATGACGTTAACGTCTATGGGCTGCCCAATGGGACCTGTTATCGTTGATCAAGTAAATACAGCATTAGGCGAGCTTCCAGAGGTAAAAAGTACAAATGTAAATATTGTATGGAATCCACCATGGTCAAAAGATAGAATGTCACGCTATGCAAAAATGGCATTAGGTGTACGCTAAGTCCACTTAAAGCACAATAAAAAATCCCCGCTTATAACTCTAAGTGGGGATTTTTGCTGTTTTGAAATACAAAACTGTTAAAGAAATTTTTGTGACTGTTGCATGCTTTAAATAGGGAGATTTCCTTTCCAAGCTACTCACCATAATCAAACAGAATAAACTTTTAATAAGACGTTATTGTACATCTGGTGTTGCTGACTCTTTAATCTCTTACATAAAATATTTGTTGATGTTGCTAAGTTGGCACTATATTTTCGCACAGACAAAACATTGTTGCTAAAGTTTTTTTGTTTTATAACAATGAATTTTAGTAATAAGCAAGAAGATTCACGCTATGCGATTTGGTTGATTGGAGTGGAGGCTGGGCGACTCCTTGAGGATCAGCGTCACAGATGAGACCCTGGAGCGAAGCGGCTCATCGGACGCCCCCAGGAAAGCGCCCAGCCGGAACGGAAATCAACCCCTCGCTTTGCAGAAGAGCCATACTGTATTTTTTTACATAATAGAGCACGAAATCCCCGCTTATAACACATAAGCGGGGATTTCATATGTAAGTGTACTAATCAATACGACATATTTGTAACGGACAATTTTCACAGGCGATTTCATCCTTTAAAAATTGTAGATCGTGAATGGTTATATAACCTTTTTCAAAAGATATAATATTGTGCTTCTTTAAGTCATTCAGCATGCGATTAATCATCTCTCGACTCGTCGCACATAAATTAGCGATCTCTGTATGCGTTAATGGAAAGTCAATATAAATAGTGTCATTTTCTAAAGGCTTCCCATAAGTATTCGAAAGGCGGATAAGCGTTGAAAATAAAGCGCCCTTTTTCCCATTTAAAATCAAATCACGCAAACGGCTTTGATGCTTTAAATTTTCTGTTTGCAACCACTTCATATACTCCACCATTAAAGTAGGCTGTTCCACTAGTAAAAGTTCTAATGTTTCTAGGCTAAGAACATATAAACTGGAGGGCTCTAGTACTTTAGCGGTCATCGAATTATATGTAAAGTTGCAAAATAATGAGCTTTCTCCAATGATGCTATCAGGACCACAAATACGAATGGTTAATTCCTTCCCATTCTCCGTTTCCTGACTAATCGAGACAGCTCCTGTTTTTATATAATAAATTTCTTTCGCACGTTCGCCCTCTAAAAAGATTTTACTATCCTTATTCACTTTAATAAAAACACCGTGCTTTTGAAAAAGATCGTGAAATTTCTCTTGTATATTATCCATAATAGTCATATCTTCAACACATCTCTTTCTTTTTTGTAAAAATTGTTTAATTATTACAAAATTATGTGAGCAATTTACTAAATCTAAGAAATATACTTTCATTATAACGTAATTTTCCAGTAATAAGTGAAGAAATTTTAGGGCTAATTCTTTGCTCTGGTTTGTCGAGTGTTGTAAAATAAAGTTAGTCAAAAAAGGTCAAAGATTTTCTGTGAAATAGAATGGCAAACGGGATTCCGCTTAACATTATTAAAAAGGAGTGCTAAATATGCAATTTCAACAAACAAATGACAAAAAACCATTAGAACAATTTGGACGTAATTTAATAGAAGAAGTTAAAAACGGTAAAATGGATCCAGTTATCGGTCGTGACGAAGAAATTCGTAATGTCATTCGTATTTTAACACGCAAAACGAAAAATAATCCTGTCTTAATAGGGGAGCCTGGGGTTGGTAAAACAGCTATTGTAGAAGGGTTAGCTCAACGTATAGTAAAAGGCGATGTTCCTGAGGGTTTAAAGGATTGCGTACTGTATGAGCTGGATATGAGTGCTTTAATAGCAGGTGCAAGTTATCGTGGCCAATTTGAAGAGCGCTTAAAAGGTGTATTAAAAGAAGTAAAAGAATCAGAGGGACGCATCATTTTATTTATCGATGAAATTCATACAATTGTTGGTGCGGGTAAAACGGATGGTGCAATGGACGCTGGGAATATGCTAAAACCAATGCTTGCACGAGGTGAGCTACATTGTATCGGGGCTACAACATTAGATGAATACCGTATGTATATTGAAAAAGATCCTGCTTTAGAGCGTCGTTTCCAGCAGGTTCTTGTACGAGAGCCATCTATTGAAGATACAGTTTCCATTTTACGTGGCTTGAAAGAGCGCTTTGAGTTACATCATGCGGTACGTATTCATGACCGTGCAATCGTAGCGGCAGCGGGACTTTCCAATCGCTATATTACAGAGCGTTTCCTACCAGATAAAGCGATCGATTTAATCGATGAAGCATGTGCGATGATTCGAACAGAAATTGATTCTATGCCACAGGAATTGGATGCGGTAACGCGCCGTATTATGCAGCTCGAAATTGAGGAGCAAGCATTGCGTAATGAAAAAGACGAGGCGAGTAAAAAACGTTTAGAGCACCTCAGTGAGGAATTAGCAAAGCTCAAAGAATCCTCTGAGGGCATGCGTAAACAATGGGAAACCGAAAAAGAAGCGTTACACGGCATTCAGAAAAAACGTGAAAAACTTGATAAATACCGCCGTGACTTAGATGAAGCAGAAAGTAAATATGATTTAAATAAAGCAGCTGAACTACGTCATGGAAAAATTCCTACACTTGAAAAGGACATTCAAGAGATGGAAAAACAATTAGAAAATGGTACGGAATCACGTATTTTACGTGAAGAGGTAACAGCTGATGAAATTGCATCAATCGTTTCACGCTGGACAGGAATACCAGTGACGAAATTAGTAGAAGGTGAGCGTGAAAAATTATTGCGCTTAAAAGATACATTGCATGAGCGTGTAATTGGACAAGATAATGCAGTACAGCTTGTTACAGAAGCGGTATGGCGTGCTCGAGCAGGTATCAAAGATCCGAATCGACCAATTGGTAGCTTTTTATTTCTAGGACCAACAGGTGTTGGTAAAACAGAGCTGGCGAAGGCACTAGCGGCACAATTGTTTGATTCTGAGGATCATTTTATTCGCATTGATATGAGTGAATATATGGAGAAACATAGCGTATCACGTCTTGTAGGGGCACCTCCAGGCTATGTTGGCTATGAGGAAGGTGGGCAATTAACAGAAGCTGTTCGCCGAAATCCGTATTCAGTTGTATTATTAGATGAAATTGAAAAGGCCCATCCTGATGTCGCAAATATATTACTACAAATTTTAGATGATGGTCGCATTACTGATAGCCAGGGGCGTATGGTTAACTTTACGAACACAGTGGTCATTTTAACTTCTAACATTGGCTCAAGCTATTTGATGGAAGCAAAAGAAGACGATGCTGCTGTTGAGGATTTAGTGATGGCTGCACTGCGTCAACATTTTAAACCAGAGCTATTAAATCGTATGGATGATATTATTATGTTCCATGCACTATCAGATGAGCATTTTACAGCCATTGCATGGAAATATATCGAACAGCTTGTCAAACGGGTTGCAGAGCAAGACATTACTTTACAAGTAGAACAAAATGTAATTGATTGGGTTGTAGAACAAGGAGCAGATGCTCAATTCGGAGCAAGACCATTAAAACGCTTCGTGCAACGTTATATTGAAACTGCTGTTGCAAAAGAATTGCTTCGTGGTGAAGTATTACCAGGAGAAACATTGCACATTAAAATGCATGATGGTCAATGTGTCGTTGAAAAATAACAAAAAAACCTGTTCCGCATTGAGCGAAACAGGTTTTTTCTAGTTGAATTAATGATTGTCTGCAGCTTCTGGAGTTGACTCGTTTGGAATAATTGCACCGATAATGAAAACAAGAATTGTAAATACAACTGATGTGACAATAGCAGTTTCGATATCAAACTGTGCACCAAGTACAGAGCTTACTACGTAGTTTAACATTGAAACTAGTAGGAATGACCATATGAATGTAACGATGTATCGCATTAATTTCACCTCAACCGAACTTTTTTATATCATAAAATTTTACTACATATTCATTATCATATCATAACATAAATCGAAAAAAAAAGAACCTTTTCTGTGAAACATGGCGAATTTGTCACAACAACAACAGTATTTTTTATTTTAAATGCAAATTTCAATAGCATCTGAAATTCAAATCCGTCACAAATGCTTGTGTGTCGTAGCGTGTAGAAGTGCTTCAAGCCCCACCAAATTCTATACATCGCTATCAAATACCCGATTCACGCAGTGATAATTGATAGGAAAAAAAGCATTAATTTTAATTCATCTTGCACCTGATCTTATTTATGAGTTATAATTATGACCAGTTACTAATAATTGATAGTAAGAAAGCAGAGGGGTTGCTAAATGAACGCTGGTATTTTAGGAATTGCCAAATACGTTCCGGAGAAGGTCGTTACGAATTTTGATTTAGAAAAAATAATGGATACTTCGGATGAATGGATTCGAACTCGTACAGGGATTGAGCAACGTCATTTTGCTGCTGATGATCAGGAAACTTCAGATTTAGCAGTAGCTGCAGCAAAAGAGGCTATTGAAAAAGCGGGAATTTCACCAGAGGAAATAAGTTTAATCCTTGTAGCGACAGTAACACAAGATCAAAATTTTCCAAGTGTCGCATGTATGGTTCAGGAGCAAATTGGAGCAGTTAATGCAGCAGCGATGGACCAAGCGGCAGCTTGTGCAGGGTTTATATATAGTTTAGTGACGGCAAAGCAATTTGTAGAATCAAATGCTTATAAATATGTCTTAGTAGTAGGTGTTGAAAAGCTGTCGAAAGTACTTGATTGGGAAGATCGTAATACCGCTGTATTATTCGGTGACGGTGCAAGTGCAGCAATTATTGGTCCAGTATCAGAAGGTAGAGGTATTTTATCATTTGAACTTGGTGCTGACGGTACAGGTGGAAAGAATTTGTATTTAACACAGCAGGATACAATCGCTATGAATGGTCGTGAAGTATTTAAATTTGCCGTTCGTCAAATGGGTGAATCTGCAATGAACGTTTTAGAAAAAGCAGGTTTAACAAAAGAAGACGTAGATTTTTTAGTGCCGCATCAAGCGAATATTCGAATTATGGAGTCAGCGCGTGAGCGTTTAGAGCTACCACCGGAAAAAATGTCAAAAACGATTCATAAATATGGGAATACGTCTGCTGCATCTATTGGTATTTCCTTGGTAGATGAGCTTGAAGCAGGTAAGATAAAAGATGATGATATAGTAGTACTTGTTGGATTTGGCGGTGGCCTAACATGGGGTGCCGTTACAATGAGATGGGGAAAATAAAAACGAAAAATGCTTGAGGGGAGTAATACAATGAGTAAACGACGAGTAGTAATTACAGGAATTGGCGCAGTTACACCACTAGGAAATAGCATCGAAGAAACATGGACTAACATTAAAGCTGGAAAATCTGGCGTTGGCGAATTAACGCGTTTAAATAAAGATCTTTTCGCAGCAAAAATTGCTGCTGAAGTGAAGGATTTTAATATCGAAAAGTATATCGAACGTAAAGAAGCTCGTAAAATGGATCGCTTTACACAGTATGCTTTAGCAGCATCTATCATGGCGATGGAAGATGCACAATTAACAATCGATGAAGAGCTAGCACCACGTGCAGGTGTCTGGATTGGCTCTGGCATCGGCGGTATGGAAACATATGAACAACAATTTTTAACTTTCCAAGAGCGTGGAGCAAGAAGAGTAAGCCCATTCTTTATTCCAATGATGATTCCAGATATGGCTTCAGGCCAAGTGTCGATTCACTTTGGTGCAAAGGGCATTAACTCTTGTTCAGTAACTGCTTGTGCTTCAGGTACAAACTCTATTGGGGATGCTTTTAAAGTAATTGAGCGTGGCGATGCAGATGTTATGATTTCTGGTGGTGCTGAGTCGCCAATCGTTACGATGGCAGTAGCAGGCTTCTGCGCTAATACTGCATTATCTTTAAACACTGATCCAGAAAAAGCTTGCCGTCCATTCGATAAAAATCGAGATGGTTTCATTATCGGTGAAGGTGCGGGTATTGTTATTTTGGAAGAGTATGAGCACGCAAAAGCACGCGGTGCAAAAATTTACGCAGAAGTTCTTGGCTATGGTGCAACAGGGGATGCACATCATATTACAGCTCCAGCTCCAGAAGGAGAAGGTGCTTCTCGTGCAATGATGCAAGCTTTAAATGATGGCGGCGTAGAAGCTTCTCAAGTAGACTATATTAATGCACATGGAACAAGTACACCATATAACGATTTATTTGAAACACAAGCAGTAAAAACTGTTTTTGGTGAACATGCCTATAAGCTTGCAATGAGTTCTACAAAATCAATGACAGGTCACTTATTAGGTGCAGCTGGTGGTGTTGAAGCTATTTTCACAGCGCTTGCACTTAAAGAAGGCATTTTACCACCGACAATTAATTTAACAGACGCAGATCCAGAATGTGATTTAGATTATGTGCCAAATGAAGCTCGAAAAGTAGATATTCAATATGCAATGAGTAACTCACTTGGGTTTGGTGGACACAACGCTAGTCTACTATTCAAAAAAATCGAGGAATAATAAAGTAATACTTTAATCAGAGGGGGTTGCTTCATGGTAGTGACCCTTAAAGTTAGAGTTTTTATTAGTGCAGCTAATTGGTTGGCTTAAGTTCGGTATTTTACTGGACTCAAGCCAGCCAGTTTTTGTTTCATACATTCATTGTTATAGTAGTCGATATACCGTTCGATTTTTACCCATGCATTATGTTGTAATGCCATCCTTGATCCGAATGAATCGTTGCACGATATGTAGCTTTCTGAATGATTGGCAGAACTTGATGTAGCAGTTCTAATACGAAATCCAATGTTGGACGTTTGGATATATTAAACTCAATAATTTCCTTATTATAATGATTTCTCCTTTTTACAAGATATTTTTTTGATCTCGTAAGAGGAGAAAAACCCCTTTTCATTTGTTTAAATGTCTCATTCATCCTTCCAACTACGTAAAAGTTCTTCGAAAAAGAGTTTCGGCGCAGAGGAATAGTCATCTTGTAGATAGCTTTTTGCCACAGCCATAATATTTAGCTTCGGAACAATAAATATATATTGCCCGTATAAGCCATTTGCATAGTAATATTCAATTTTCTTGTTACTATTAGCAATTTCACAAGTCCATAGCTGATAACCATAACCAAATGTTCTGTCCTCTTCTGGTTCAAATTGTTTATATGGTTTTCTTGCCTCGTGGATCCAGTTAGATGAAACGACTTGTTTTGATTTAAATTGCCCTTCGTTTAATAATAAAAATCCAAACTTCACCATATCCTCTAAATTTAATGAAAGACTAAAGCCACCCTCGTAAACACCTTGCGGGTCCTTTACCCAGATGTATTTTTTTATCCCTAATGGATGGAATAAAAATTCTTCTGCAAATGAGGCGGTAGAACGTCCAGAAATTTTTTGGATGATCGCGCTTAGTAAATGAGAGTTTCCGCTATTATATTCTAAGGTTGAACCTGGTTTATGTATAACTGGTTGTTCTAGTATGAATTTAACCCAGTTTTTTGAACTTTGGTATCTACCTACTTGTAACCCCGAAGTCATCGTTAGCAAATGAAATAATGTGATTTCCTCCTTCATTGGTTCATTGAACTCTACTATTTCTGGAAAGTATTTATAAATAGGTTCATGAATGTTTTTTATTAGCCCTTTATCGACCATAATTCCAATTAATATAGAAATAATACTCTTTGTAATCGAATAAACCTTTGTCGAATTTTCTACGACTTTTTTATTCTTTAAATATTCAAAGATCTGTGTATTTCCTTTATAAATGACAAAACCTTCAATTTTAATCTTCTTCACTTTCTTCTCTAACTCATTAAAAGATATTTCACTCATACATATAATCCCTCCACCACTAAATTGCGTCATTAGTTTATGTACATCAGTTTATAATTTAACCTAAATTTTAACATAAATTCATTAACTTTATCGAAGGTGTTATTCAATTAAATGGTCTGGTTGTTGAATAAAGGAAAATCTTGCGTATCAACACAGGATTTATAATAAATTTTAAACAATCGAATTTTGTTTCAATGTACACTTTATATTTAATTATTCATATAAGTTCCTTTTGAATTACCTCAACATTTGATTGATGATAATAAAAAAAGATAGATAGAGCGAATTATTTAAGCTCTTCTATCTTTTTAATTTTTATGCATATAATGTGTGACTTTAAATAAGAATTCACTAGTTATAATAGTTGCAGCTTATATCTTGACTTTTAATAAAAATTTATGTGGCTGACGTCTTTTTTTATAGTTTTATGAATAGATGATAATAAAGAAAAAATAGAAAGGATGCCCTAACTTGTTCCGACTCTTTTTATTTTTAATGAGCTACGGCTTATTGATTCTCTCTGTTGGGAATCTCATATTGTATTTGAATTATCGGACACTCGGATATACTTGGATAGTTGTTTTTAAATTTATGGCACAGACAACAGCATTTTATGTGGCAATTGGATCAGCCCTTGTGTTATGTGCTGTTGTGCTTGATCTTGGTTATGATAAAACGATAAACAAGGATAAGATGTAACGCTTAAATTGCTCTCTTTATGGCCAAGCTCTTTCGATAAATTTCAACAAAGCTATAGCATTTCTTCATTTTACGTTAAAGCTATTTTTTTAGCGACGTGTACGACCAAGGCCCATTGCTTCTTCCATGCGTTTTAATGTAGCACTAGCAATAGCATTTGCTTTTTCAGCACCTTCATCTAAAATGATATCTAATTCTGATGATTCTACTAAGTGATAGAATTTCTCTTGAATTGGTGTCAGGTGATCAATAACTGTTGCTGCAACACCTTGCTTGAAACCACCATAGCCAATGCCCTCGTATTTTTTTACAAGATCGTCAATAGATACGCCCGAAATGGCAGATTCGATTGTTAGTAAATTAGAAACACCGGGTTTATTTTCCACATCAAATGCCACAATACCATCAGAGTCAGTAACAGCAGATTTAATTTTTTTCTCAATATCTTTCGCTGAATCTAACAGCTTGATTGTCGCTTTTGTATTTGGATCTGATTTACTCATTTTCTTTGTAGGTTCTTGTAGTGATTTGATACGAGCTCCTGCTTTAGGTAATTGAATTTCAGGAATCGTTAAGACGTCACCATAACGTTTGTTAAAACGCTCTGCTAGATCACGAGTAAGCTCAATATGCTGCTTCTGATCATCACCGACAGGAACAATGTTAGTGTTATACAAAAGGATGTCTGCTGCCATCAATGGTGGATATGTTAAAAGAGCGGCAGATACGCTTTCCTTCCCGTGCGATTTATCTTTAAATTGTGTCATACGTTCAAGCTCACCAATCGATGCAACACATTGTAACATCCAGCCTGCTTGTGCGTGAGCTGGTACTTCTGATTGAATAAATAATGTCGATTTTTTAGGGTCGATGCCTGTAGCAATATACGTTGCTGCTAGGTTGCGAATATTTTGACGTAATTCTTTTGGATCTTGTGCCACTGTTATAGCATGTTGATCGACGATACAATAAACCGCATCACCTTCATCTTGTAATGCAGGGAATTGCTTAAATGCTCCTAAATAGTTCCCTAAAGTAACAATACCCGTTGGCTGTACGCCTGAAAAAATAGTTGTCATTGTTATTTCCTCCTTGAATTTAAGTCCCTTAGACGTTTTTACATAAGTGCCGAAATAAAAAAACATCATGCGTCCTCATTAGTTTCTAATGAAGGGACGAATGATGTTTGAATCCGCGGTACCACCCAGCTTGCCTAAAACGGCCACTCTTCTTCGTAACGTGAAGGGACGAGCTTTGCTAATAGACTTAAGTAAGAAATTAAGACGTTCACAAAGCTAACTCGGAAGTCCATTCCAAATGCTTACACGATCTGTTTGCAGCAACCACAGACTCTCTAAACGTGTAAAAGGCAAATGTACTACTCTTCGTCAGCGTTTTTTAGCTCAATACCTGTCTTCCATCTGCATAGATGGCGAGGTGAATTCACCAAAGACATAATTGATTTATTGCAAAAAATTATATTACAAAGGCTCGGTGAAAAGCAAGTGTGTAAAGTCAGACTTTTGGCGGTGTTTTTTCTCGGAAAAAAGTTATATGCTACTTTTGCTGCTTTTTTATTTGGAAAGGAAACTAATATTAGTAAATATACGTCTATATTTGTACACACAGGATTGACAGTATTCTCGTTTAAAATTTTTAAATGAGAACAAAAACAATTAAGCGGTGTATGTTTAAAATGCTCTACGAATGGGAATATTAGTAGTAGTTCATTCCGCATCTCAAGAAGTAACTACTTTGAAGTTTATGTGAAAAAACAGAAAATTTTATGTCAAATGGTTATTCTTTTTTTATTGGAACTATATTCAAACATCACAGAGTACTGTATAATAGTACGTATATTTACATTAAATTAATTCTAATTTAACACACTAGTTTATAGATAATGATTAAAAGGAAAGGATGTGTCAGTATGATAGTAACTTTATTTACATCACCAAGTTGTACGTCTTGCCGAAAAGCTAAAGCATGGTTAGAGGAGCATGAAATCCCATATACAGAGCGTAATATATTTTCTGAACCATTAAGCATTAGTGAAATTAAAGAAATCTTGCGTATGACAGAAGATGGTACGGATGAAATTATTTCAACTCGATCAAAAATTTTCCAGAAATTAAATGTTGATGTGGAAAGCTTGCCATTACAACGTTTATATGAATTAATTCAAGAGTATCCAGGTTTATTACGTCGTCCCATTATTTTAGATGAAAAACGTTTACAGGTCGGCTACAACGAGGATGAAATTCGCCGTTTCCTACCTCGTAAGGTTCGTGCTTATCAACTGCAAGAAGCACAGCGTATGGTGAACTAATATTGCCGTATTCTGCATAGAATAAGTATTAGATGTTACATATGCAATTAAGCATATTGTGACATCTATTTTTTGTGTTTTTCTTATGTAAATCCTTCTATATAGAGTATAATAAATAGTAGGGAAAAGTCATATATTTCGGTAAAGTATGTTAAACTTGATTTTAGCTTAATAGTTTACTACAATTTCAATAATTCAAATAACTTCTGTGAAACGGTGTATATCCTTTTCATTTTATGACAGAACAGCATACAATATAATTAGAGACAACTGTGGACATTAATTTTTTGATTTCGGTTGCTCGATGGGTTTACTGTAGTGTGGTCAAAGGTTGAAAAACAAAAATGAAGTATGAGGTTAAAAACAATGAATAATAGCATACTAATGAAACAAACTGTTTTTCGACAAATGACAGTGAAGGGAGATGAGGTCTAGTGGACATCGAACGTGTAAACGAAAATACACTCAAGCTCTTTATTACGTACAATGATATAGAGGATCGCGGCTATAGTCGTGAAGAAATTTGGTACAATCGAGCAAAGGGTGAACAACTTTTTTGGGATATGATTGATGAAGTAAATACTGAGGATTATTTTGATGTAGAAGGTCCAATTTGGATTCATATCAATGCTTCTGAAGTAGGCTTAGAGATCATTGTCACACGTGCACATATTTTAAAAGACGGTGAAACCTTAGATGGTTCTTCGCATTTTGATGAACACAAAGAAATGTTTGCTCCATTCGAGGATGTTGGAGAGGATCTTCTCAGTCAACTAACTCAATTTGGTGACATTGATGAGTCAGAATTATTTATGGATACAGACATTTATGTTTATAAATTTAAAGATATTGATGAGTTAATCCCTGTAGCGAAACGCATAACAGATGAATTAGTGGATTCCTCATTATTTAAATATGAAGATTGGTACTATCTAGTAGTTGATTTTGTAAACGCAGAAGAAGAGCTAAATCATCACGATAGAAATGCGGTTATTAAAGAATTTTTACTACCATCGAATTTTACAATCCATCGTTTAGAGGAATATGGCGAAAAAATTATGGAATTTGATTGCTTTGAAACAGTACGAAAATATTTTATTTAAAGTAATGAGTACTTGATTCAGTGGCTTAGACTGTAAACAAACTTGGTGATTATCAAGTTTGTTTACAGTCTTTTTATTTAACTTCTTTTAGTAAGTGTTTTTGGTAACGTAAGTAATTGAAAAAAGATAGCAATTTTTAATTTTCAAGAAAAAGCCGTTCTTTATTTGTCGCTATAAAAAGGCTCCTATACAATTATGCAAAAAGGAGATGATTTTATGCTTATGGCCTATAATGAGCAGCAACAGATTTTTCTCCCATACCAATATTCAAGGGAAGCTTTACAACGATATAGACGGCAGATGAAATTTTATTGTCCTCAATGCCAGCAGCCTGTCCAATTAAAGATAGGTAAATATAATATCCCTCATTTCGCTCATATTGCTACTAATAGCTGTGTACAGTTATTTGCAGAGGGTGAATCAAAACTTCATTTACAAGGAAAAGTCCAATTATTTGAATGGTTGAAAAACCTTGGGCATACAGTAAAGCTGGAGCCTTTTTTACGGAAGCTTTCACAGCGGCCAGATATGCTTTTCATCAAGGAGCATAAGCAAATTGCCATTGAATTTCAATGTAGTACAATTTCTCATGAAAAGTGGCTATTACGTACATCTGGATATGAGAAAAATTGTATACAGCCGTTATGGCTTTTTCAAACACCTCAAAGACAAACTACAAAAGGTATTCAAAAAATTTCTATTTCTCCGATTATGCAAAAAGTGATAAATACTACAGCTCTAGGCTTGTCTTATTTAGTGACATATGATGCAAACACATCGAGATTTATTTATTGGGCGAATCTTCTTTATGTTCATGGGCATACTTTTATAGGGAAAGTACAGGAATTAACTATTCATAAGCAACACTTTCCTTTTTATGAGCCTAAGACAATTACGAAAGAGGAATTTCATCTTTATTGGCAGTTTTATAAAAAGTATTGTAGGCAATTCGTATATCAACGATTATTCCATAGTAAAAATGGGGTGCAAGATGCATTTTTACGAAGTAGTTATGAGTTAGGCTTTGCTTTAACGGGAATGCCTGATTACGTAGGTGTTCCGGTAAAAGATGGAGAGGCAATACCGATGTTTTCTATAGAGTGGCAGACGATTTTGCATCATTTTTGTCGAAGTTTACAATTAGTACCTCATGAACTAGACGACAGAACTATACGATCGTTTTTAAGCCGACAACATATAGAGGTTACAGCCCAGGCTGTACAAGCTATTAAAAATTATGGAATGGTGCTGGCGCAAAGGGATGAAAAAGATGATCATTTTCCGGATATTTGTGAGCAAGTGTACGCACATTTATTTGCAATTGACGCAATATACTGAGAAAATATGAGAGTATAGGAAAAACGCACATATAAAGGGGGCTGGCACATGGCTAGTAATCAAGTTTTAGTAAGAAATGATGTTCCAAAAGAGTTAACTTGGCGCTTGGAGGATATATTCGCAACGGATGCCCTATGGGAAGAAGAGTATAAAGAAGTTGCAGAACTTGCGAAAAAAGCACCTAGTTATGCAGGTACTGTGAAAAATGGAGCAGATGCATTAGCGGCAGTTCTAACTTATCACGATGAAATTTATGAACGTGCAATGAAGCTTTACACGTATGCTCATATGCGTAATGACCAAGATACGACAAATAGCTTCTATCAAGATATGAATAGTCGTATTCAAACATTAGCGACTAGTATTTCAGCTGCCCTATCATTTTTAACACCTGAGATTTTATCATTGAGTGAAGAAACGATAGAAAGTTACTTAGCAGAAAACAAAGACTTACAACTGTATAAGCAATCTTTAAAAGAAATCACGATGGCACGTCCGCATGTATTACCAGCAGAGCAGGAAGCTTTACTTGCACAAATGTCTGAGGTTACAGGTACTGCTTCAAATGCATTTAGTATGTTAAATAACGCTGATATTGTCTTCCCTAAAGTGAAAAATGAAGAAGGGGAAGAAGTACAGCTAACACACGGTAACTATATTAAGTTTTTAGAAAGCAAAGATCGCACTGTTCGTGAAAATGCTTTTAAAGCAATGTACGAAACTTACGGTAACTTTAAAAATACGTTTTCTGCTACATTAACGGGCAATGTGAAAAAGCATAATGTTAGTGCACGTATTCGTAATTATGATTCTGCACGTCACGCAGCAATGTCTAATAACTTCATTCCGGAAAGTGTTTATGATCAATTAGTAGAAACAATCCATAAGCATTTACCAGCTATGCAGCGCTATATTTCGTTACGTAAAAAGCTTTTAGGTGTAGACGAATTGCATATGTGGGATTTATTTGCTCCACTCGTTAAGGAAGTGGATATGAAAATCACTTACGACGAAGCGAAGGATATTTTAGTAAAAGCATTAGCGCCACTAGGTGAGGAATATCAAGGCATTGTTCAAGGTGGTCTAGATAATCGTTGGGTAGATGTCTTAGAAAACAAAGGGAAACGCAGTGGTGCGTACTCTTCAGGTGCCTATGGAACAAATCCATATATATTAATGAACTGGCAAGACAATGTTAATAATCTGTTTACACTAGCTCATGAATTTGGTCATAGTGTACACAGTTATTATTCACGTAAAAATCAGCCGTTTGTTTATGGCGATTATTCTATTTTTGTAGCGGAAGTAGCTTCAACTTGTAATGAAGAGCTGTTAAATGATTATTTACTGAAAACAATTGAAGATCCTCAACAGAAAATTTATTTATTAAATCATTGGCTAGATGGCTTCAGAAGTACTGTTTTCAGACAAACAATGTTTGCTGAATTTGAACACCTAATCCACCAAATGGATAAGAACGGTGAATCTTTAACAGCAGAGCGTCTAACAGAGGTTTACTATAATTTAAATAAACAATACTTCGGTGAGGATATTGTTGTAGATGAGGAAATCGGCTTAGAATGGGCTCGTATTCCACACTTCTACTATAATTACTATGTGTATCAATATGCGACAGGTAAATCAGCTGCGACAGCATTAAGTAAACAGATTTTAGAAGAGGGTACACCAGCAGTAGAACGTTATATTAATAACTTCTTAAAAGCAGGTTGCTCTAATTTCCCAATTGAGGTATTAAAGGCAGCAGGCGTTGATATGAACGTTGCACAACCGATTGACGATGCATGTAAAGTATTTGAAGAACGTTTAAATGAGTTAGAAAAATTATTGTTGAATAATTAATTCGGAAGGCTGTAGGAAATTCCCTACAGCCTTTTTTCTATGATTAATTAAATAATAAAAATTGTAAGAATAATGTTTTTTTTTGATTTCCAAATGTTTAAAAGGGAGTATCTTGAAAAAATACTGTTTGTAATCGCTTTCTATTTGACAAATTTGTGAATCTATCATTGGACTTGTTGCTATATTTACTATTCCATGATAAATTGAATCATGTGAAATAAATCACAAAAACAAACATACACCCCTTTGTTTGAACGTGAACATTTCTCCCATCCCCTTTGTGAAAAAGAGGCGTCATTATCTGTCGAGGATAGTGGCGCTTCTTTTATTTTTTTTAAGAAGTATTCCGATATAACTTAAAAACGTTCCGATAAATAAAAAAAGAGAACAGGGGCACAACATGAAATGTACGTTGTATCCCTGTTCTTTAGAATAATAGTATAATTGCATTATTTAAGACGCCACAGTGTAGCGTGATCTGTCTGAATTCGTTCAATCTTTTGCTGTAGCATACGCTTCTTTAATTCACGTTCAGCATTTTGCTCTGTTGATGAGTAGATGAAAGCTACTTCATTTGTTGAAAGGGTATGGAATTTTGCAAATAACTCTTCCATTGTTGGTAATGGTTGACGCAGAAGCTGTTCATCCATCATTTCTTGTAAAATATGTTCATAAACTTCATAGGAATAGTTGCCACTAACTTTAAGACCTTCATCTTCAATACATTCATTGAAAAACACAATGCTAGGGACTTCATCAACTTCCATCTCACGTTTAATATATAAATCGCATTGGAAGGCACGTGCTGCTTCTTTTGAACCGAAGTCTGCGGTAAATTCATTCATGTCTAATTGAACATCTTCCGCAATTTTTAATAACGTAGCATAAGAATTGACATCTTGTTGGTTTAGTAATACATATTCTTGTAGTTTCGACAAATAACGTGCGCCTGCACGTTTTCCCTGTAACTCGGCTGCTTTAATAGCGATCGATGGCAAAACAGGGTGATTAATGTCGAGTTCAATACCGGATACACAACCTTTTACACGCTTACTTAAGCAATTCAAAGAGGCAAGCTCTGTGCTTAGTACAAAGCGCCATGTAAAGTAATGATTGTACTCTAGCTGTAACTTACGAAGAACGGCTTGCAATTTAAAAGCTTCTGGACAAAGTGGATCTACGAAAATATACAATTCAATAGGCTTATTAGCAGTAGCAATCTCAGGAGTTGGCTCTTGTAGCATTTGAATATTATTCACGTAACAATTCCCCCTCATCGTCATTTGGTGTATTAATCATGTGATGAGCTGTTAATACTAAACGTTGATAATAAACTTCACGGAACTTACCTTCCATTCCTACTTCATCCATCGCTTCGGACATACATTCAAGCCAAGCTTGAGCACGATCAGGTGTAATCGGAAAATTCATATGACGTGCACGCATCATTGGATGACCATGCTCCTCAGTAAAAAGATTTGGTCCACCTAAATACTGTGTTTGAAATTGAATTTGCTTGCGTGCTGTTTCCGTTAAATCTTTTGGAAAGATTGGAATAAGATCAGGATGCTGTGCAACTCTTCTATAGAACGCATGGATTAGCTCTGAAAGCTTTTCAGCCCCCAGCTCCTCATAAGGAACAGTGTATTTTCGACTCATAAGTTTAATGCCCCTTTAATTCTTTATATCGTAAAGTATATTTTTATACTTAGTCATTTTCTTAAATGTGAATTTCTTGTGACTACCTTCATTCTATCAACGTCTTTTCGTTAACACAAATAAAGCGCTCTTTCAAAATGTTTTCGCTAAAAAAGCACAAATTTCACCACGCGGGTGAAATTTGCCGAGAAAGACTGTATTAACAATGATTATGCCTCGGCATAATTGCGTCCGGAATCGACTTTGTGCTTGCATAAAGTCGATTCCGTGACATCCGCCGGAGGCTTTAACTTCTGTCAGCGAATTTGCTGAGAGAAGTTAAACTGTGTAGTAATTCATCACTTTTTTGACATAATTCTGCGTTTCTTTAAAAGGAGGAACGCCACCATACTTTGTAACGCGTGAAGCTCCTGCGTTATAAGCAGCTAATGCTAATGTAGGATCATTATCAAATCTATCAAGCATTTGGCGTAAATATTTGGCTCCCGCCATAATATTTTGCTCTGGATCAAAGGCGTTTGTAACGCCTAAATATTGTGCTGTCTTTGGCATTAATTGCATTAATCCTTGTGCTCCAGCATGACTAACCACATTTGCATTAAAATTAGACTCTTGCTTAATCACGGCAGCGATGAGTTTCTCTGGTACATTATATGTAGCTGCTGCCTTTTGAATAATCGAAGCGTACTGATTCGCACCTGCTAATGAATTGGCATAAGCTGTTGAACCAATTACGTTATCTGAAACGTAGGAGTCTAGCTTTGTACTAGTTGTACTAGATTGTGTGTTTGCTAAAGATGCTTGTACAGATGAAGGTATAAAGACGCTATTAGAACCATTATAAAGTAATGATTGAAACGCACTCTTTTGCATGTTTTCAGATAAACCAGTTAAACTATTAAACTGATTCATCATAGACGAAGCGCTTGATACTCCTCCGAGCAAACTAGATAATTTTGCATTGCTAGTAGTAGTTGAGTCGCCAAGTATTTCGCTAATCATGTCTGAAAACATAGAATTGCTGTCTGTAAGAGTATTTGACGATGAATTTTCTGAAGCTCCTAGTGTTTGTAATGCTTGAATGTCAAGTAAAGTTCTGAGTGATTGGATATCCAAGGAGTTGCCACCCTTTCTTGTTATCTAGCTAACTTATTTCAGCAACATCCGCTAATAGAGTGACCAACATCACATTGGCCAAATATCTCCTGCGGATGTCACGGAATCGGAAAGGAAATCTTTGTACAAGCACAAAGCCGATTCCGGACGCGAAGCAATTATGCTGGGGCATAATTGATCTATTAGGATTGTTCTTTATTCATTTGTAATGCTTTCATAAAACGCGCAATTTTTTTATCTGTTGCCCGTTTTTCAATACCATATTGCTGTAGAAATTCGTCGAAGATTGCATTTCCTTTTTTTTCATCTTTTGATTCATATTCTACCTCATAATCATCGCACTGCAAATAGAAAGAATGATCGAATACTAGAAGGCCATCCTTATAAGGTATTTCGACACGATCAGTTGTTAGTGAACCAAATACCTCCAATTTTTCTAAAGGAATGTTAAAGAGAGCTAGTCTTTTGGCTACTTCTTGGGCATAGAAGCCTTCGCTAACAAGCATTTTCTCAGCTTGCTCAGCAGTCAATTCGTCAGTCGTCTCTAAGTGTGCATGCTCTGCATTTTTTTCTTTTAAAGTACATTCAAAGTATTTGTCGATTTGTCTAATACGAAGCCCGCTTTGGCGTTTCCGAATAGCTTGCGAAGGTGTGTCGAAATAATGATTTGTTTGACGATGAATAGCATTTTCGGAAATGTTGAATTCTAGCAGTAAATATTCGTATTGCTCTTTTGTTAAAAGATTTTTAAACTCTATTTCAATTTGTTGTGCCATTATGTTCACCTGTATATTTTAATTTTTTATTTGTGTTATTAGGGGAAAGGTTATACATAGCATGGGGTTGATCTCCGTTCCGGCTGGGCGCTTTCCTGGGGGCGTCCGATGAGCCGCTTCACTCGCGTTGCTCGTTGCAGGGTCTCATCTGTGACGCTGATCCCCAAGGAGTCGCCCAGCCTCCACTCCAATCAACTTATATGCATACAAACGTTTTAGCAAAATATCATCCCAAAATTCTGATGATGAAAAAAATTTAGTATGGCATGGCTCATCAACATAGCATGGGGTTGATCTCCGTTCCTTTATTGCTGATCCCCAAGGAATCGTCCAGCCGTAACGAAGATCAACTTATATGCATAAACATACGTTTTAGCAAAATGTCATCCCTAATTCCGATGATGATAAAAATTTAGTATGGCATGGTTCATCGGCATAACATGAGGGTGATTTTCTGTTTCACTTGGACCAACAAATGTTTTCTGTACGAAAGCGTAGCGGCAGCAACAGCATCGATGTTGGTCACGAAGTTGTTATCACAGGATGCAATGTGTTAGCCTTCGTTCCTCTATTACTGATTCCATAGGAGTCGTCCAGTCGGAACGGAAATCAACCACACGCTATAATAAAAAGTTTCGTTCGTTATTTCATTGATTTAGTATTTACACACTGCAACTATTTACCCTCTATGCTAAAATAAGAGGAAGAGTACGACGAAAAGGGGAACCGCGTGTGCGTAAAATTTATACAATAGAAACATTGAATTTTGAAAATGAAGAACTTCATTTTAGTTTAAACGACAATGAAGTAAATTTACAGTTAAAACCTGCTGCACAATTAATTGCAGATTCTGATGACTTTGCGTTTATTTATTTACTTGATGCAGGAGAGGATTATCATTACTTGCGTTTTCCGCCGAGTAGTTGGGATCAGCTTGTACATATTTTACAAAAAGGGAAAAACCCAATGCTACAACTAGGTGAAGAAGTACTTGAGCTTACAAATTTCTACGATGAATTGGAAATGCTCGTGTATAATATTGAAGGAAATTACAATTATGGGGCGGAATTTGTCCAAACGGTGGAACAACACTTCGAGAAAATTCTAGCTGAATAAAAAGACAAAACGAACAGACGGTGTTGGTTTTGTTCGATACCGAATGTCGGGAGGTTTTTGCAATGGGACAATGGGAAATATTTTTAAGTCCTTATAAACAAGCAGTAGACGAGTTAAAAGTAAAATTAAAGGGTATGCGTTCACAGTTTGGTATTGTTAATGCAAATTCACCAATTGAATTTGTGACAGGACGTGTAAAGCCTTTAGCAAGTATATATGATAAAACACTAGAAAAAGGACTTTCCTTTGAACCTTCTAAACAGCTAGGTGACGAGCTAGGGGATATCGCAGGTTTACGTATTATGTGTCAATTTGTAGATGATATATCGACAGTTACAGAGCTAATACGGCAACGTAAAGATATGCGTGTAGTGGAAGAGCGTGACTATATTACACATAATAAGCCAAGTGGCTACCGCTCATATCATATGATAGTTGAGTATCCTGTAGAGACGATACAGGGGAAAAAAGTGGTATTAGCTGAAATACAAATAAGAACACTAGCTATGAATTTCTGGGCATCTATTGAGCATTCTTTAAATTATAAATATAAAGGTATGTTCCCTGAGGAAATTAAAAATCGCCTTCAAAGTGCAGCAGAGGCCGCTTTCCGATTGGATGAGGAAATGTCGTCCATTCGTAGCGAGATACAAGAAGCGCAGGCTTATTTCAGCGAATATAAAGAAGCATCGAATCCTAATTTACTATCGGAGAAGGAGCGTGACTCAAAATGAAATTTTCCATTCAATCACGTAGAGATGCACAGTCGAACGAATTAATGGAGCTAGCCAGAACGTATTTGCAGGATTTTGGGTTAACTTATGATGAAGAGGCTCCTGAAATCGTAATCTCTATTGGTGGAGATGGCACTTTACTACATGCCTTTCATCGATATGCTCATTTGCTAGATCAGGTTGCCTTCGTAGGTATTCATACGGGACATTTAGGATTTTATGCCGATTGGAAGCCATCTGAATTAGAAAAGCTTGTTTTATCTATTGCGAAAAAGGACTTTAACGTTGTGGAATATCCTCTACTAGAGGTAAAGGTAGAGCATCATAATGCGGAATCCAATACGTATTTAGCGTTAAATGAAGCAACTGTGAAATCACCTGATGTCACGCTTGTAATGGATGTAGAATTAAATGGCAATCAGTTTGAACGTTTCCGTGGAGACGGTCTTTGTGTATCAACGCCTTCTGGTAGTACAGCTTATAATAAAGCCCTCGGTGGAGCAATTATTCATCCGACTTTAGCGGCACTCCAAATTACTGAGATAGCATCTATCAATAATCGTGTATTCCGTACAGTTGGTTCACCACTCATATTACCAGCACACCATCATTGTGTTTTACGTCCAGTCAATGAACAAAACTTTAATATGACAGTTGACCATTTACAAGTCACGCAAGGTGATGTGAAGTCGATTGCATTTAATGTAGCAACTGAAAGAGTGCGTTTTGCACGTTTTCGCCCATTCCCATTCTGGGAACGAGTGCATGAATCATTCGTGGCCAATGAGTAAAATGGATACAAGATTTACACTGCATTTTATAGCGGAAAAGGAAGGCCAACTACTAAGGGAGGCCTTAGCTGAATGGCGCATCTCCAAGCGAGCTTTAACGGCTATTAAATTTGATGGAGGCTTACTGAGAGTAAATAATGTCGAACGCAATGTTCGACATCCTCTTCATGTTGGCGATCGAGTTGAAGTTACATTCCCTCCTGAAGAAAAAAGTGAGGGGCTTGCTGTTGAACATGGTGAACTTGCTATTATTTACGAAGATGAAGCAATTTTAGTGCTTAATAAGCCAGCACATCAAAGTACGATTCCTTCGCGTGAGCATCCAACACATAGCATAGCGAATCTAGTGTGTGGTCATTTTCAGCAGCAAGGTTTAGCATCAACGGCTCATATCGTCACGAGACTTGACCGTGATACTTCTGGCTTGCTATGCATTGCCAAACATGCTCATATTCATCATTTAACGGGACTTGCACAACGTAGCGGAGAGATTTCTCGACAATATGAAGCCATTGTACATGGACATGTGGCACAAGATGTACAATCAATTATTGCTCCTATTGGACGCAAGGAGACGAGCATTATTGAACGAGAGGTGCGTGAGGATGGTCAATTTGCGCATACAGATGTGACAATATTAAGGCACTTTTATTTACAGGATAAACCGATGACACATATACAACTAAAGTTGCACACAGGGCGAACACATCAAATTCGTGTGCATATGGCCTATGTGGGACATCCACTTGTTGGAGATGAACTTTATGGTGGAAGTCGTGATCATATAAATAGACAAGCATTACATTGTGTGTCCTTAAAGATGCTTCATCCTTTGACAGGTGAGAGGTTACAATTTACAAGTAACGTAAATGAAGATATGCAGCAATTATTGAATGACTCCTTAGTTTGAAGTTTATTTCTTCAAATCTCTTTAGTTCACGAAGTGTGAAACCTATTACTGAATCATGTTATATATTTAAGGAGATGTTCGCACAAACGGGCATCTCTTTATTATTTTATAAGTTTTCTAAAAAACATCGTAACAGAAAATCAATTACGCCTTGGTGTAATTGCGTCCGGATTTTGAATTGTGCTCGCACAATTCATTCCATTTAAAATCCGTGACATCCGCCGGAAGCTTTGGGCCAACGTGATGTTGGTCACTCAGTTATTGCCACAGGACGTGGCGTTCTTAAACTGAGTTCCTCTATTCAGTAGGTGTTTGGAAACGCATTGAAAAGGAAATACATCCACATTCATCTCATTACCTTCAGAGGTGGGAATCTTCTGCTGAATGAAGATAAAGCGATTGTAGGGTATAGTAGAGTAGAGGATTTTTTAGGTATATTACCATAACGTGTGGTTGATTTCCGTTCCGACTGGGCGCTTTGTAGCTGCCGATTCGCTTTCGCTACAGAAAACATTAGTTGTTGCTGGCGCTTCGCTTTCGCACAGTTAAAACATTTGCTGACGCTACGTTACCACTACGCCTTCGCACAGAGCAAAAGCTTCCTGGGGACGTCCAATGAGCCGCTTTGTTGTTGCTGTCGCTTTGTTTTCGCACAGATAAACATTTGCTGTCGCTACAGAAAACATTCGCTTCGCTGCAGGGTCTCGGGCCAACAGATGTCTTTTGCGCGAAAGCGTGAGTGCAACGTAGCGGCAGCATAGGGTTTTGGTATTGTTTGTGCGAAAGCGCAGCGACAGCAAAAGGGTTTTAACTGCGCGAAAGCGAAGCGGCAGCGGCAGCAGCACGATGTTGGTCACGAAGGCGTTATCAAAGGACGTGATGCTTTTAGCTTTCGTTCCTCTATATTGCTGATCCCCAAGGAGTCGCCCAGTCGGAACGGAATCAACTATTTATGGCATACGGTTAATAAATATTATCTCCAAATTTTGGCGAAGAGTTTAGTTTTTATTCAGTAAAGGTGAAAAATGGAAACATCTATATTTTTTCAATTAGATTGCGGGGATGTTGTAGGATGCTATGTAGTAAAAAAAGGGTTTGCAGAAAAGGCATCATACACTCTATTATATAAAAGGTAGATTTACGAAATTGCCCGTATTAATGATTTAACTTATTTTAGCAAATGTTTTCTGTACAGAAAGCAAAGCGACAGGTACAAATAAATTTACTTTTCGGCGGTTGGTCAAACACTCGCTGAAATATAGGAACTCAGTCTAAGAACGCCACGTCCTGTGGCAAAGACTGAGTGACCAACATCACGTTGGCCTAAAGCCTCCGGCGGTTGTCACGGAATCGGGAAGGAGTTCTTAGGAGATGTTAGCCTAAAACCATCGCATCCATGCGATAACGGCTAACTGACCTGCATTGTGCAGGCCTAAGCACAAAGCCGATTCCGGACGCAATTATGCCGAGGCATAATTGATTGCTCGGAAGGAGGGGACAAGCATGATAGAGGAAAGAAATGAAAAGGATGATGTGCAATTCGACGAGGCACGTTTGCGAGAAATGCTCGAAGCACATGATATAAACGCATTCCGCGATGAGTTTTTAGAGCTTCATCCATATGATCAGGCAACGTTTTATGAGAAGGTGGAGCCTGATATACGAAAGACCATCTATTCGTTCTTGTCTCCAACGGAAATGGCTGATATTTTTGAGGCAATCGAAATAGATGATGATGAATACACAGCGTATCTGGCTGAGATGGATCCGTCATATGGTGCAGAAATGCTTTCTCATATGTATGCAGATGATGCAGCAGACGTTTTAAATGAATTGGATACGGAACAACGTGAAAGCTATTTAGGCATGATGGATGAGGAAACAGCTGAAGAGATTAATGAGCTTTTAAGATATGACGAAGGCACAGCTGGTTCTATCATGACGACTGAATATGTAGCGATACCAGAAAATTCCACTGTTCGTTCAGCGATGGCGATTTTACGGAAAGAAGCACCGGATGCTGAAACCATCTATTATATTTTTGTCGTAGATGAAGCACATCGATTAACAGGTGTTATTTCGCTTCGTGATTTAATTATTGCGGATGAAGATACTCGTATACGCTCGATTATGAATGAACGTGTTGTGATGGTGCAAGCGGGGGATGACCAAGAAGAGGTTGCCCAAATTATGAAGGACTATAACTTCTTAGCGACACCAGTTATTGACGATAAGGGTGAATTACTAGGGATTATTACGGTCGACGATATTATCGACGTTATTGATGAGGAAGCATCGGAGGATTATTCTAAATTAGCGGGTATTTCCGATATGGATAAATTTGATACAACCTCGTTCCAAGCGGCTAAAAAACGTTTACCATGGCTTGTCATATTATTATTTTTAGGGATGTTGACAGCGAATTTGATGGGACAGTTTGAGGCAACGTTAGAACAGGTAGCGTTACTCGCGGTGTTTATCCCTCTTATTTCAGGAACTTCTGGAAATAGTGGAACACAGGCATTAGCGGTAGCTATTCGAGGAATTGCGACAGGAGATGTTGAAGAACATAGCAAACTAAAATTACTCCTACGTGAAGCAGGCACGGGCTTAATGTCTGGAGTTGTTTGTGGACTGATTGTGATCGGCATCGTCTATATTTGGAAACAAGAGCTTATTCTTGGAATGTTAGTAGGAGCAGCGCTTTGTGGTTCAATTTTAGTAGCAACGCTTGCAGGTTCTTTTATTCCATTGCTTATGCATCGCATGAAAATTGACCCAGCTGTTGCATCAGGTCCATTTATTACAACATTAAATGATATTACAAGTATTTTAATTTACTTAGGTTTGGCGACAACATTCATAAGCAAAATAGGCTGAGAACCAATTTTCTTCCTTTCGCATATTGTATGAAAAAAAGGGAAGTGAGTAATGTGGGTCAAGAGCCACGCTTATTTATAAAGTCACCATCCTATTTTCTAAATATTTCTAAGGTGCTACATGAACTTGATTTGGATGAGAGTACGTCAGTGTATCTAAAGGACGGCTATTTCAATGAACAGACGATTGAAGAAAAAGAAGAAGTGGTTGATGAATTACAAATAGATCCGTATTTACTAAAGCAACTTCAATTTTTAGAAAAGCCGTTTCGGCAAAAAGCTTATCAACCGTTAGTCTTATGTTTAAAGGATGGTCGAAATTTACGAGGTAGTGCATCTAATGTAGAGACGGATTCATTGATGCTTACTTCTTTTGAATTAAAGACACAAGAGATTATTTATTTTGAGGACATAGAACAAGTTTTATGGCGGGGTAAACAATTACCTACTTTATGAAAAAAGTGTACAGCAGAAGATGCTGTACACTTTTTTTATGTGTAGTGTGTCAAAGGAGAAAAAGATTATTCACAAATCCCTAAGTCAACATCAGCAATACATTGTACAGCACAGAAGCACGATAAATCTACAGTAATACAGCTCTCAGTGGAATTCCAATCATCTACTTTACATATTTTTTTCATGTTGACACAGCAGCCATCTCGACTTAATAGATCGACTGTACTTTCACTGGAGTCAAATGAACATAAAGGTTCTAAAACACGCAAGGTAGCGCAGCACTCATCAAACATATCTTCTACACGGAAAAATACGGATGTACATATACATGGATCTGCTGTTGGAGAACTGAAAAATGCTTTAAAAGGAGTACCATCTTTTGTAATTAACATAAATACACGTGTATCTGCATGAGAGCGTGCTGGACTTACGATGCCTCCCAGTGGTTCTAGGAAACAGTTAGCTGTACATGGTTGACATTCTTCTCTCACCGCTTGATTCTGAATGTCTAAAATAGCGCGTACTACGTCACAAACGCAGCCTGCTGAATGGATTGGTCCAATAGGATTTGTTGGCTTGCCACAACCCATATTGTCACCTCCTTTCCTTGTTACTACTTCTACAATATGTACTTAAGAAAAATGGACTCGGGCCTTTGTATATATAGTTAAATGAATAGTTTTTTTATGGTTGGAGAAACTTTAGAGAAAAGGAGGGTAAAACTTGAAGCTATTAGGAATGATGTTACCTCTATTAGTCAGTTTATCGCTTTTAAGTGGTTGCGGTGAAAAAGAAAAATTTATTGTCTACGGTTCACCGGAAAATGAAAAAGAAGTTGAAGCCATATTAAAAGAGCAGAAATATGTAGACAAAACAACTGTTATTCAATACGACAATAGTATGCTTGTAGCAGTGCAAATTAAACCATGGGATAAATGGAAAAAGGCTAAATTAGAGAAAAAGCTGCAAAAGAAATTTGATGAAAAATATCCAAATAAAAAGGTATTTGTCTCAACCGATTATAAAATATTTTATGAAGCCAATAAAATAAAAAAGAATCAAGTTGAAGATAATAAACTGAAAGATAAAATTAACGAATTGAAAAAGCTAGCAAAGGAGCAAGCATAGTGGAAAAAGAACAATACCATCAATTAGAACAGAATGTTACGCCGAAACCGCCTTATTTTAAAAATGTTGCAAAGGCATTTTTTGTAGGTGGACTTATTTGTACAATCGGACAGGCCGTTTCACTTTTTTATATCATTTTCTTTAATTTTACTGAAGAGACAGCCGGAAATCCAACAGTTGCAACAATGGTGTTCTTTGCCATGATTTTAACAGGTTTTGGTTTATATAAGAAGATTGGTCAATTTGCTGGAGCTGGATCAGCTGTGCCTGTTACGGGGTTTGGTAATGCTGTTATTTCTGCTGCCATCGAGCATAGATCTGAAGGATTAGTACTTGGTGTTGGCGGGAATTTATTTAAATTAGCTGGGTCCGTTGTATTGTTTGGTGTTGTCTCCGCTTTTTTTGTTGGACTTATTAAATACATTCTCGTAACGCTAGGAGTGGTTTCATGGTAATTATCTTTCAATCGAAGCCATCCTTAATAGCAGCAGGTGTAGTTGCAGGTCCACTAGAGAAACGAAGTATATTTAGTCAACATTTTGATGCGACTTATGATGATGAACGTTGGCAAATGAAAACAAATGAGCAAGGTCATCGGAAAATGGTGGAAGAGGCCTGTCAATTTGCTATGAAAAAAGCGGACGTAAAAAATAAGGACATTGATTACTTTATGGGCGGCGATTTAGTAAATCAAATGACACCGACCAATTTTGCGGCTAGAGACTTAGACATTCCTTTTATTGGACTCTTCTCAGCATGTGCCACTTCTATATCTTCAGTAATCGTTGCGAGCCTTTTAACAGAAGTAGGTGCCTCAAATTTATCCCTAGCTGGTGCGTCCAGTCAACACAATGCGGTTGAGCGACAGTTCCGCTATCCAATCGATTATGGCTCACAAAAGCCTCAAACTGCTCAATGGACGGTAACGGCTGCTGGATATGCTCTAATTGGTAAACATCAAGAGGAATACCCTTCTATTGAAGCAGCAACTGTTGGAAAATCGGTTGATTACGGAATGGATGATCCCTTTCACATGGGTGCAGCGATGGCACCAGCAGCTTTTCAGACGATTCAATCACATTTAGAGCAGCGTAATCAAAAAATTTACCACTATGATTTAATTTTAACAGGTGATTTAGGACAACTTGGCTTAAAACTTTTAAAAGGTATGTTCGTTGAAAGTGGCATCAAGAGTGAGGAGTTAAAACCTTTACGTGATGCAGGTGCCGAGTTTTATGGGCAGGATGAAGCATTTCAATCCGGAGCGAGTGGTGCAGGTTGTTCAGCTGCTGTTTTTTTTAGTTATGTAATTCAACAGATGCGAGCAGGTACTTATAAACGAGTTCTTCTTGTAGCGACAGGAGCATTACTGTCTCCGCTTACTTTTCAACAGGGCGAGACGATTCCATGTACGGCACATGCGATTGAAATTACAATGAAATGAGGTAAAAGCTATGGCTATGACATTTGTATTTGCATTTATTGTAGGAGGCATTATTTGTGCCATCGGTCAATTACTAATGGATGTAGGAAAATTAACACCAGGACATACATTAAGTACTCTAGTCGTAATTGGTGCAATTCTAGACGGAATAGGCTTGTATGAGCCTCTCATTGCTTTTGCAGGTGCTGGTGCAACAGTTCCTATTACGTCCTTTGGAAATTCTTTAACGCATGGTGCACTTGCTGAGGCAGAAAGGCATGGGCTTGTAGGCGTGTTAACTGGGATGTTTGAAGTAACAAGCTCAGGCATCAGTGCTGCCATTGTCTTTGGCTTTATCGGAGCATTACTTTTTAAACCAAAAGGAAATGTTGACTAGACGAATACCCCACCCATTTTTACAACCCAAACATATTATAGGTTGTAGAAGGGAGGGGTATTTTTATGGGATATCAAGGCTGGGGCTCGTATGGAGGGCACTCTGATGGTTGCTACGGAGGAGATTACGGCGGATATTATGGCTGCGGATATTATGGCTATGGACATGGTCAGAGTTCAACGTTTGTTCTAATCGTTGTTCTATTCATTCTTCTAATCATTGTTGGTGCTACTATCATCTAACTTCTTTCAGCATTTGTCTTTTGTACCGAAAGCGTAGCGACAGGTACAGAAGTCTTCTACCTTTAAAGGTGTGAGATGAATGCGGATTTAAGCTATTTTTCAGTGAGTGTCCAAATATCTGCTGAAAGAAGTTAAGCCTCCGGCGGATGTCATGGAATCAGAAAGGAGTTCTTAGGGGATGTTAGCCTAAAATCATCGCATCCATGCGATAACGGCTAACTGACCTGCATCGGTAAAAACGCCACGTCCCGTGGCATTACCGAAATGACCGACATCGTGTCGGTCCTCGTGCAGGCCTGGGCACAAAGCCGATTCCAGACGCAATCATGCCGAGGCATAATTGATATGTACAGTTGATAAGAGGCTTTAGCTTTTCTTCAGAGTGCTTTATTATCTGAATAAAGTTTAAAGCCTTCACTATTTTTCGAATGTTTCGTGCATAAAATATGAATGGAAATAAATTAATTTTAACTGATAGGAGGGGGAACATGAATCGCGGATTTTTTAATTCAATTGAACAAAAAACTGGGGTATCTATGGAAGAGATCTTCGCATTAGCAAATGCAATCCAACATGCTGATTTTACAAGTGAAAAACAAGTAAGAAAAATCGTACGACGCGTAAGTAAGGTGTCCAATAGACAAATTACGCAAGAGCTTGAAGATAAGTTAGTTCAATCTATTATTCAAGATGGTGCTTCACTAGACCTCGATAAAATTACTAAAATGATGAAATAATTTGATATATTTAAAAGGTTGGTTAAATGGACTTTCATTTATACATCAACCTTTAAAGTTTTGTAGAAAAATAAAAAAAGGTGTTACGATATGCCGTAGCATTTTCGTAACACCGATTTGAGCTGAAAGAAATTAAATCGTTTTTTCCATAGCACGATGTGGGATACCAGCATCCATAAATTCGGGAGATGTTACCGCATAGCCAAGCTTTTCATAAAAAGGAATAGCATAACTTTGTGCGTGGAGTTTTAGCTTTTTCTTATTTATTGAAATAGCGTACTTTTCCATTTCCTTCATAATTAAAGCACCTAGTTTTTTGCCTCGCTGATCTTGTAAAATACAGACTCGTTCAATTTTTGCAGCATCGTCCACAATATTACGTAAACGTGCAGCACCTACAGGATCATTGTCTTCGTACATAATAAAATGAGTTGCAGATGCATCCGCGGCATCACACTCTAAATGCAACGGCACACCTTGCTCTTCAACAAAAACCTGTTTGCGAACTGCGAACGCATCCTCGTGCTCTTTTGCTGTTTCCACTATCTTAACGTTGTACAAGGATTACTCAGCTCCTGACAATCGGAATGTTTCATATGTTGTCCACGAGCCATCTTCCAATTGGTATAAAAGATGAATACGATCAATTGTATCTTTTTCATCAACGCCTGTCATACGTAGTTGGCCAAAGATGTCATCATGCTCGGAATCTGTCATTTTTTGAGCAATCGTGATATGTGGTACAAATACATGTTTTGACTCACCAAAAGATACTTTTTCTTCAATTGCTTGGTGGAATGCTGTTAATTGTTCAGTTGGTTCAATGCGGAAATAAATCGCATTTGTTGTAGGGAAAAATGAACTTATACGTAATGCATGAATGTTTAAAGGTGCATAGTCGGCAACAAGTTCATCTAATTGCTTTATAACAGTCTGAATCTCATCTTCTGTTGCATCAAAGCTGTCCTTTAATGTAATATGCGGAGTAATTTTCGCATAATGAGGATCGTATCGTTTACGATACGTATTCGCTAAATCTTGCAATTTTTTTGATGGAAATGCCACAATACCGTATTTCATAGGCCATTACCTCCCGAAAGTAAACAATTTTTTATTTAAGTATAACAGAAATTTCCGATTTCGTAATTTGATTCGTCTATATTAATTGAAATTTTCAATTAATGCGCGACGTAGATCAGGTTTCCAATATTTCCATGTATGATTGCCATTAAATTCTTCATAGAATAAAGAAAATCCTTTGTCTAACATGAGATTATGAAGCTGACGATTTGGTGTTAAAAAATCTTTAATGGTTTTATCCATTGTGACAACTTTATTTTCTTCTTTTCCAACAATATGGTAAATGGAGATTGCGCCTGGATCTTTAAAATTCTCTACAGCTTGCAACACATCTTCATCAACATATGGTGATTGTAAAATAACCTTGCCAAAAATACTTGGATATTTTAATGCGGCCATTAAGGAAGCGGTAGCAGCCATCGAGTCACCAATGACTCCACGACCCATTCCCATTTGATAGGTTGCATATTCAGCGTCTAAATAGGGCACAAGCTCGTGTGCTAAAAAACGAAGATATGCTTCATGTTGCTCTCCACTTGGAATATATTTAAGACGTCGATCCTTTATGTCTTTATAAGGAACGAATGCAATGATTAAATTTTCGATTTCATAGTCATCGATAAGTTCATCAGCAAGTTTTGTAATACCTCCAAGCTGGAAATAATCTTTGCCGTCTGATGCAATTAAAATATTATATTTATATAGTGGAGAATAATTTGCAGGAACATAAATATAGAGCAATAATTCCTCCTGTAAAGCTTCACTATAGAACTTTAAATCTTGTACAGTCCCCTTATCCAATGATGACACTCCTTCTCATGTTTGTATCGAAATTGTACCATATAGCTAAAGTAAAGGTATAATAGGTTGAGCTAGCACTATTCTAGCAATCAAATCGAAGTGAGGGATAGTTATGCATGATAAAAGTACTCGCATACACTCTGATGAAGTAGCGAAGGCAGCTCAAGCTGCACTTATTCGTCGTGGTGTATCGCTAGAGGATATTGCTAAAATCGTTTATGAAATGCAAAAATCCTATAATGAAGGTTTAACATTAGACCACTGTGTTCATTCTGTTGAGCGTGTATTACGTAAGCGTGAAGTTCAACATGCTTTATTAGTAGGAATTGAATTAGATGAACTTGCAGAGAAAAAGTTATTGTCGGCACCGTTACAGCAAATTATTGAATCCGATGAGGGTTTATTTGGTGTGGATGAAACAATCGCACTTGGATCTGTCTTTACATACGGTAGCATAGCGGTAACAACCTTTGGTCACTTAGATAAGCAAAAAATCGGTATTATTAAGAAGTTAGATACAGAACCTGGTCATCATGTAAATACGTTTTTAGATGACCTAGTTGGCAGTATCGCAGCTTCTGCCGCATCCCGTATTGCACATCGTATGCGTGACTTGGAAGAAGAGGGCGGTACATTTGCTGATATTGATCCCGAAGAGCTAGGACCAAAACCAAAATCACATCATGAGATTTAACTTCTTTGAGCACCCCTGAAATCGAGGAACTCAGGCTGAGAACTTCACATTCTGTGAAAATGCCTGAGTGACCAGCATCTTCTAAAATAGACAACAGAGCCTTCTATAAGTATGTGAGGGCTCTTTTTTAGTGTTGAAAAACATATTGGTCAAGGGATTATAATGGGGGGATATCTGCTCAATGCTCTTCTTTCCAATGGGCGAGTTGTTGCTGTCGCTCCGTTGTCACTTTTAATTAAAGTGACATACCTGAAAACACAAACTGTGTAAAAGCGGTTGATTGGAGTGGAGGCTGGGCGACTCCTCGGGGATCAGCGATATAGAGGAACGAAGGCTAAAAGCATCACGTCCTGTGATAACGCCTTCGTGACCAACATCGTGTTGGCCCGAGACCCTGGAGCGAGCAGCGCGAGTGAAGCGGCTCATCGGACGCCCCCAGGAAAGCGCCCAGCCAGAACGGAAATCAACCTCACGCTTTGCCGTAGAACCATAATATATATTTATTTGGACACCTTAATTTCATAGACATAATAGTTATTCAACACTATGAAAGAGCCTCCTCAATAATATGAGGAGGCTCTGCTTATTTAGTATTCTTTATGAAATATACTTATTAATCGTTAAAGGCTTTTAAATATTCTTTTACTTTTTTACTGTCTGCTTCAAGCTTTAACCCAGTATTAATGAGTGGTGAAACAGTGGATACAGCAGATTTTTTATTGCCTTGATAGTAGCTAATAAATTCATCTTGATTAATAGAGTACAGAATTGCTTTACGTAGGTCTACTGATTCTGAAACAGGGCGACCAGATGTATTCATTTGTAGATAGGATACGGCATTACTATCAGCAGTATTTAAAGTTAGTTTCGTATCAGATTTTACAATGTCTAGCTTTGTTTCTGGTACTGACTGAAGAACATGAATCTCACCATTACGTAATGCTGATAATGCACTGTCGTTATCAGCGATAAAACGAACATTAATTTTTGCGATCTTCGGTTCATATTCACTACCTACACGGTAGGCAGGATTTTTCACAAACTGTGCTTCATAATCATTTTTCTTTATAAGAATGTAAGGACCGCTAGCGTAAAGATGGTTGTTGTATGTTGCTGTGCCTTCCGTCACTGTAGCTTGATCACCATAAGCAATATCCTTGTCTGGATTATAGGCTGCTACATCATATGTGTTAATGCTTGTTACTTGTTTTTCAGAAACGATACCACCAGATTGGTGTGCTAAATAATTTAACACTTGTGGGAATGGTGTTGGTGTTGTAATTTTAACAACTTGGTATGCTCCAGTCGCATTATTCACAGTCCCTTTGTCTTTTGCTAATTGCGTTACAGAAGCAGGGAGGTTTTGGGATAATGCTTCTAATACAGACTGATCAGAGCCTGCAACTTTTTTCTTTTGTAATTCAGCTAAGTCAGAAACGATTTCGACTGTTTCGATATTTTCATGAAGACTATATGTGCGATGGTCTGGAACTGATTTTGAATCTTTTGCACGGTTTAATGAGAATACAACGTCTTCTGCTGAAACCAATTCACCTGTATCAACAGCAGCACCATCTTTTACAGCAGCGAAGTTAAGATCATCACGTAAAATAAAATAATATTCTTGGTTCCCTTCAGCAATAGCATGGTTATAAGATAATGAACCATCAGAAACGACTTCATCTGTATCTGTTAAGTTTACAAGTCGTACATACATATTCGTATTTAATGTATTAATAGAACCGTCATTTCCTTTAATAGGATCAAGAGATGTTAACGACTCTATTGTTTGATGTAAAATCAACGGTTCAGTTGCATTTTTGGATGAATCATTGAATTCGATATTTTCCCATACTTGCGCACGGGATTTTGGTAGATGTACAGTTTTTGGGTTTACTAATTCAGAGTATATGCCTTGATATTTATTTGAAATATATAAAGGCGCAATATAAGCTTGATCGAATACTAAAAGCTGTTCTAATTCTTTATATTTTGCAGCGGCTTCATCACCTGTCAACGTACTCGCTTCCTCGATGAGCGCATCTAAACTTGAATCAGATACAATACTATAGTCACCGCCTGTTTTAAACAAACCACGAACAGCATAATCAGGGTTCCCTGTTACTGTTGTCCAGCTAGATAGAGCTAAATCATAATTTCCAGCATCTTTTTGTGCTGAAAATGAACCATAATCAGGTTGAATATTTAGTTTAACTTCAAAGCCATTTTTAACTAGTTGATCTCGAACAATATTCATATCTTCCTCAGAAGCGGCCATCCCTAATACTTCAACTGTCTTTTTACCTTTTTCTTTTGAATCTTTACTACCTTCCACTTCAGTTTTTGTCTGTACACAGCCTGCTAATGCTAAGACGGCAATGAATAAGAATACAAGTAATCTTTTCATGTAAGAACCTCCATTATTAATTTGATTTTGGATCTAAAGCGTCTCGTAATCCATCTCCTAAAAAGTTAAAGGAGAGAACGAGAAGCATAATACAAAGACCTGGGAAAATAGCGACATAGGAATGTGTTTCCAGGTACGTACTACCGACTTTTAGAATATTGCCCCATTCAGGAATGTGTGGCTCAATGCCAAGCCCTAAAAAACTTAAACTACTTGTTGAAATTACAGCACCACCAATAGTTAATGTTGCTTTGACAATCATCGGTGCTAACGAGTTAGGGACAATATGTTTAAAAATGATTGCAGCATCAGAAGCTCCTAAAGCTCTGGCTGATTCTACGAATTCGAAATTAGAGAGCTGCATTACATTAGCGCGCATAGTACGAGCATAAGTTGGAATGGCTCCAACACTTAGTGCGATGATTAAATTCATAGTATTGGCACCAAACGCTGCGATAATAGCAATAGCAAGTAGAATTCCAGGAATGGCATATAAAATATCAAGACTTCGCATAATTATGTTGTCAGTCGCTTTCCCGTAATAACCGGAAAATGCTCCAAGGGCTCCGCCGACTAAAGCAGGTATGATTGTTGAGAAAAATCTGACTATAAGCGATATTTGTGCACCGAAAACAATGCGAGAAAATAAGTCACGCCCGTAATTATCGGTGCCTAGCGGATATTCTAACGAAGGTGTTTGTAATAATGCCCCATAGTTATTTTCAATAGCAAAGTCATAGTCAAATGTCCAAGAGCTTGTTACGGACAAAGAAAACATTAGCACTATGAAAAATAATCCGAAGACGGCCATCGTATTGCGTAAAATCTTTTCCCAAATTCTTTGCCATTTTTCAATTGTAGAGGGATTCGCCTTTCGAGCTTTTTGAATAAGGCTATACCCTAGCAATGTTGCAAATAGATTGCCAGTCAATGAGGCAATAAGCAGCAAAATGCCAGGTAGCAGCATCCATTTTGGCGCAGCCTCGGAAGTCACAAATTTTGTACATAGCATCAACATCACGATATAAAAGATTGCAAGGAGTAAGAAAAGACCCATTGCAAGTAAATAAGTATCTGTGACGTACGGTTTAAATAAGTTCAGTGCTGAAATACCGATAATAAAAAGCTGAGTGATCAATGCATAAGCAGCAAAAGTATATTCAGCTGTCTTACTTTTTGAAATAAGTAAAAAAGCAAAAGATGTTGAAAAAATATTACCTGAAACGATTGTCAATAACAGTGGATAACCAAGTAATCGAGTGCTTTTTCGTATGTCACTATAGCTTGCTAAATCCTGTTTAATGCGTAAAGTCAGGAAACCAACATAAGCTGTGGTAACTGCATAAATGACAAAAAAGATTAAGACGATTGGTCGCCAACTTTGAGTAGAAAAATTATAGCTATAAGCTAGAAACAATAAAGAAAACAGTAAGGAAAAGACAAGTGTAAAATGTGAATTGACATATTCCTGTGTTATCTTCAAAAGTAGTTTGACATGTAAGCTGTTTTTCACGGGTGATCCCCCTTTAAGACTTCTTCATTTTCGAGCGAATGCGTGGATCGAAAAAGGCATACATAATATCGATGAATAAATTTACGATCGAAATTGTAATAGCAATATAGACGACCCCACCGAGGATAGCTGGAATGTCCGGAATAAACTGCTTATCAACAATATAGCTACCGATACCACTAATATTGAAAACTTTTTCTGTAACAGATGCCCCTCCTAACATCCCACCAAAAAGAAGTCCAATCACTGTAATAATAGGAATCATGGCATTGCGAATAGCATGCTTTGAAATCACTTTAAATTCATTCAAGCCTTTAGCTCTCGCTGTAATAATGTAATCCTCATGTATCACCTCAAGCATACTGGATCTGGTCATACGGGCAATGGAAGCCGTAATGGATGTTCCTAAGACGATAATTGGCATTATTAAAGAAAGCCAGTTTTGAGGATTATATGTAGCTGGGAACCATTGCAGCTTTAAGGCAAACGTTAAAATAAATAGTAAGCCTTGCCAAAAGCTGGGGATGGATAATCCAATCAAGGCGATGAACATAAATGTATAATCCAAATATGAATTTGGACGAACAGCGGAAATAATGCCGACCGGAATAGCAATAGCGATAGCCATTAATAGTGATAGGATGGCTATTTCAAGTGTGACAGGAAACTTGTTTACAATGCTGTGTGTAATAGTTTCTTTCCCTGCAAAGGAAGTACCTAAATCAAATGTGAAGAGACCAGATAATGCATGCCATAATTGAGATAAATATGGCTGATCCAAACCATGAATATGATTAAAGTTAGCAATTTGCTCAGGCGTTGCCGCAACACCAAGTAAATTTCTCGCTGGATCGAATGGTGACAAATACAAAATTGTAAACACTAGTGTCGCGACACCTACAATAACAATGAAACTTTGTAGTATTCGTTCAATGATAAATTGTAGAAATGGATTCGCACACAATAGAAGGACTACATAAAATAAAACAGCCGGTAAAAAAGTAAGAGCAATGAAATTTTTATTTTTAAGTTGCTGATTAAAAAATTGTAAATAAGATGGATCTTCTAAACCATCCTTCAATAAATCTTGCTCTACTAACTGCTGTATTTTTGAATCTGCTAATTTCGAAGCAGTTTCCTGTAATTGTTTTTCTGACATAAATTCATGAAAGAACTTCGCTTTGGCTAATTCTTGCTCAGCAAATTTAAATTGCCATTGTGCGAACAAACCCTTTTCTTTGTAGTACTGACTTCGTAGCTCAAAAGCTTGTTGGTATTGATGTGAATGTTTTCTTTTCCGATAAGATAAGTATGTAAATGGGTGTACTAAAATACTTAAAAGAAAGAGTAGCACATTGTAAGACTTATGGTGCATGAGCTTTTGATAAACTGAAAAAAAGAATACATGTTCCTTAGTTGTAGAATGATCTTTTAAAATAACCATGCATTTCCTCCAGACGTAAATAAAATAATAGATTCCAACGTGTGGACAAAACAACATCAACACACGCGTAGTAGCGACTCATTTTTGTAAGCCATATTGAACAGATTGCAGGGTGAAAGAAGTTGAAGCCTCCGGCGGATGTCACGGAAATCGGAAAGGAGTTCGCAAAGGATGTTAGCCTAAAATCATCGCATCCATGCGATAACGGCTAACTAACCTGCATCGGTAAAAACACCACGTCCTGTGGCATTACCGAAATGACCGACATCGTGTCGGCCTTCGTGCAGGTCTAAGCACAAAGCCGATTCCGGACGCAATTATGCCGAGGCATAATTGATTATTATTTATATTGTATAATTCCTATCAGTATTGTAAAGTATGGATTATACAAATAATTAAGTCAATCACAAAATTTACAAAAGGATGGATTGAATGAGTGAAAAGCTTCTAGAAATAAGCGATCTTCGTGTATCTTTTATGACGGGAGAAACAGAATTTGAAGCCGTTAAAGGCGTTAACTTTCATTTAAATAAAGGTGAAACACTCGGAATTGTAGGAGAGTCAGGTAGTGGGAAAAGTGTAACGGCTCGTTCAATTATGCGACTATTACCATCACCACCTTCATATTTAAAGTCAGGAAATATTTTGTTTAAAGGACAAGAGATTACTTCATTGAGCGAGAAACAAATGGAGACGATCCGCGGACAAGATATTAGTATGATTTTTCAAGATCCAATGACATCTACAAATCCAACTATTCGTATTGGAGAGCAAGTAGCTGAAAGTTTAATAAAGCATCAGTCAATGACCAAAGCTGAGGCCTATAAGCAAACAATAGAGTTATTAAAACTTGTAGGTATTCGAAATGCAGAAGAACGGTATAAACAATATCCGCATGAGTTTTCAGGAGGAATGCGCCAACGTGTTATGATTGCCATGGCACTTGCCTGTCAACCATCTTTACTAATTGCAGATGAACCGACTACAGCCCTTGATGTAACTATTCAAGCGCAAATCCTAAAATTAATGCGAGACATGCAAAAAAAGATGGGCACCTCAATCATATTAATTACTCATGATTTAGGTGTTGTTGCTGGCATGTGCGATCGAATTATTGTTATGAAGGAAGGGGAGATTGTTGAGCAAGGTACAACAGAGGAAATCTTTGAAAATGCTCAACATCCTTATACTAAAAAACTATTGAATGCTTTACCAAAGCTTCATGAGAAAAAGCAGCCTAAGCAAATTACGAATGTACAGCTTGAAATAGATAGAAATAAACCATTAATCGAAGTGACACATCTTTCAAAGGAGTTCGCATTAGGGCGTGGTCAAATGGTAAAGGCTGTCAACGATTTATCGTTTCATATATACCCAGGAGAAACATTAGGTTTAGTAGGTGAATCGGGCTCAGGACAATCTACAACAGGTCGAACGATTTTACAGCTTCATCAGCCTACGAATGGAGAAGTTTTATATCAAGGTGTACCAATTACAAGACTAACGAAAAAGCAGCTTAAAGCAATGCGGCGTCATATGCAAATTATTTTCCAAGATCCATATTCCTCGTTGAATCCTCGAAAAAAAATAGTAGATATTATTGGGGAAGCTTTAGATATTCATAAACTCGTTAAAACGAATGAAGAGCGTCATCAGCGTGTGGCGGAATTACTTGAACTTGTAGGCTTAAACAAAGAACATGCAATGCGTTATCCGCATGAATTTTCAGGTGGACAACGCCAACGTATTGGCATCGCAAGGGCTTTAGCAGTGGAGCCAAATTTTATCGTTTGTGATGAACCACTTTCAGCTCTTGATGTTTCTATTCAAAAGCAGATTGTAGACTTGTTAAAGGATTTACAGCAGCGCCTAGGATTGACATACTTATTTATTGCTCATGATTTGTCTATGGTTAAACATATTAGCGATCGTGTAGCTGTCATGTATGGAGGGAAGATTGTAGAACTTGCAGAAAGTGAGGAGCTGTACACCAATCCACAGCATCCATATACACAAGCTCTATTACACTCAATACCAATTCCAGATCCTGCGATAGAAAAGAAAAAATATATGGATACCGAACATATAGACAAACAAACACATTATGAGATAGAAAATAGTCAACTTGTTGAAGTTTCTCCAAATCATTGGGTTGCTGTTGCAACTACATAACTTGAATGTAGTAGCCTGATATTTTACAATAGAAACATCGTGAAACTTTTAAGGATTCTTTTAGAAGCCTCCTTAAAATGTAATAAAGATGAAGTTGTGAGGGAACTACTACATGAAAATGCAAGATATAAAAACGTTAATTACGAGTGGTACAATCATTCTTGCTGTTGCATTGTATATGATTTTTGGCAGATCACCAGCCCAAGAAAAGGATACAACATCGACTAACCAAGATAGTACTATTTCTATTGAACAGGTTGAAGAAAAAACAGGGAATAAACGCTTTGATGTAGACTTTATTAAAGCATATGATGGTGATACGATTCAGACGACAATAAATGGCAAGAAACAAAAAATCCGCCTATTGATGGTAGATACACCAGAAATGAATTATAAAAAAGGTGAAGCACAGCCTTATGCTGAAGAGGCAAGGGACTACACAATTAAATTGCTACAAAACGCCAAAAAGATTGAAGCGGTTTACGATGTTGGACCAGAAACAGATCATTATGATCGTTTATTAGCCTATGTCTTTATTGATGATGTAATGCTACAGGAATCCTTACTAAAAGAAGGACTTGCAGCAGTGCGCTTTATCCATAAACCAAACAATACGTTTGAAGATGAATTAAGAGAAATTCAGCAAGATGCGGAAAAAGAAAAATTAAATATTTGGTCAAGTGAAAATTACTTCCAAAAAGATGGCTTCCATCCAGAAGTATTAAAATAATGGTTAACAAACAAGGGACTGTCCCAAAAGGTAATGAAAGATGCCTTTTGAGGACAGTCCTTTCTTTATTCAAAAAATATAGATATATAAACCAAAGAAGGTTATTGAGTTTGTTAAAAGCTTTTATAGCAATTTTTTTAATAAACTTATTACCTTGTTGAAATATAAATATATTAACAACTAAACATTTACATTAAACCCCAAACATAAACAGTGATAATATATATTGGATGACTCTGGGATATATCAAACTCTAGACCCTGTACGAGCGGATAGAGTGATCCCGATATCATGATGAATGGCTCATATACTGGCCTAAAGCCTCCTGCCGATTCCTAATCACCAAAGTATACGAGAACAGCCAAAAAATAGCACAAAAGTTTTAAAGTGGTAGTAATGTAAGTAGTTTTATGTATCAGGATTAAATTAAATATATTGAAAGAAGATGAATCAGTGTTAGACAATATTAAATTCTATTTATATGGTGTACTATTTTCATTTCAACTTCTCACGCAATGGCGATATAAAACAAAAAAAAGTCGATTCCATATTGTACTGGAAATCGACTTTTTTAGATGAAATCTGCAAAGGAAATAGGTTTTGACGTTTGACCTAATTCTATAGATAGAATCTTTACGTTCCAATTATCATCAGTGCAGAAGGTATTGTTGTTTTTAACGCTATTCTTCATATGTAAAATCGTTAGACGAGTTTATAAAACTTGCCATTTGTACTATTTTACATCTTTTGTCCACTCTGAAACTTTATCTTCATTGTCTTTGATCCATTTTTTTGCTGCCTCTTTAGGATCATCGCCTTTCATAATATCAAACATCACACGTTCAATATCTTCTGGAGTCCAGTGGAAGTTTTTTAGAACACTATACGCTCCCGGATCATCTTCTTTCAATCCGTTACGTGCAAATGTACCAATATATTCTTCAGTTCCGTATATACCTTTAGGATCGTCCAAATATTTTAAATCAAATGCGTTAAACTTCCAATGTGGAGACCAACCAGTCACGATGATTTCTTCATTATTCGCAATCGCTTGAGTAAGTGCTGCTGTCATTGCGCCTGCAGAAGAGGTAACTACATTCCAGCCTTCTAGGTTTTTATATTCTTTATAAGCATTTTCCGTAGTTGCTGTCATATTTGCTCCTGGATCAATGCCAGTGATCGTTTTACCAGCCTCATCTGTTAAATCTTCGATAGAATTTACGTCCATATAACTTGGGACAACTAAGCCAATTTTTGCACCTGCTAGGTTTTCGCCCAAGTCGTCTATTTTATCCTTGTACTTCTCAACTTGTGGGGCATGTGTTTGTGGTAGCCAAGCTGACACCATGCCATCGACCTCTCCTTTAGCAAGAGCCTCCCACATAATTCCGTTATCCAGTGGTGTTAGTGTTACATTATATCCTAAATCTTCTAGAACTTGACCTACTACGTTTGTAGAGGCAATTTCAGTATCCCATTCAACATAGGCTAAGTTCACTTCATTTTTGTCTTTATTTTTCGTGTTTTCACCTTCTGAGCTACAAGCAGTTAATACTAACATGGCTGCTAAAGCTAATCCTATTTTCATTAATTTACTGAATCTCATAAGATCTCCCTTTCTTTATTATAGGATGATATGTATCTAAAAATTAACAAGTAACAACTTAAAGTTATCAAAAGGTTGTTACTTTTGTCAAATCGACCTTAAGAGGCAGGGTATCAATTATGCCTCGGCATAATAGCGTCCTTAATGGGCTTTGTGCTTAGGTGCATGAGGGCCGACCGACACGATGTTGGTCATTTCGATAATGGCATAGGACTGGGCTGATTTTGAATGAATTTAAATTTGCAACAAAAAAGATTATCAAAATATGTTCGAAAACTAACAAATATTGAATTTAACAATTTTATCGATAATGCTATAGTTTCGATGCCGAGTAAATATAGGTATATGCTTTAGAAGATCTTAGTAGTAAATATAAACTTAATACGCGCGCAATTTACGGTGTTCATGTGTCGAGCGCTTACTTTATAAGTATTATCTGAAGGGGGATGTATCGTAATTTGGTATATCTCTCTTTCTATTTTAATACGAACGGGTAAAAGCCTTTTACATATTCATGAGCTATCTGTTTAGCTCACTTCGAAAGCGCTTAGGACGTTTTATTTCAGGAAAAGACGTTGAGAAACACCCTCTTATGATGGAATTCAGTAGATGAGCTTGTCTGTAGATGAAAAATAGAATTTAACACCCAAAAATAATGAATTTTAGAATTATCAAAATATGTTCAAAAACGAACAAAAACTGATTTTGCTTGTTTTAAAATGCCTGCTATAGTGTAAATATCCTTGAAAACAAGAGGCTTTTTTCACGATTGTATAAAATGAGTGAATTTGATGAAAATAAGCCGTATTTGTAGTTTAAGAGAGTATATAAAGGAAGAGAAATATTCAGTAACACCTTTCTGATTGGCAGCTTTAATGATCTAGAGTAGTTATAAAGTATTATCATGTTTAGTGTCGTAAAAAACGGGAATAGAATGTATTGATAAGAAATAAATATGCTTATCTAATTTCAAATAAATGGTTAATTTATATGACACAGCTAGTGTTTACTGGTGGAAGACATTGAGGTGTTTTTATGTATAATTTTTTGGATCGATTACCTTTGCAAAAGGTGAATATTTTACATCATATTTACAATGAACAGAGGCTGTTTTCAAGTTTAGAATTATCTCAAATGATGGAACTGTCTGAAAGAACAATTTTGAAAATAGTAGATGAGATAGCAATTGATTTAGAATTTATTACTGAATCTGCTGTTATCCAAAAAGAAGAGCATAAGTATTTTCAACTAAATTATAAAGATAATTTTTCTATGAAGACTGTTGAAAGATATTATTTAAAAAACTCATTAACCTATAAAGCTTTTAATGAGATTTTTTACAATAAATTTTATGATGTCAATACGTTTGTTTTGGAAAATTTTACAAGTGTTGCATCCATGTATCGAAGAATTAAAAAAGTTAAGCCATTGTTAGATCAGTTTCAATTGAAGTATACATCTTATGAAAAAGTCAGCCTTGAAGGGACAGAAAAGCAATTTCGTTATTTTTACTTTTTGTTCTACTGGAATTCGTGTTGGGGTGAAGAGTGGCCATTTACGCTAGTTTCAAGAGAAGAAATACTAGATTTAATGAAGGAAGTAGACATAGCCTATTCCGAACAAGTTTTATATTGGCTGGCTATCTGCCTATCACGTGCAAAATTAGGGTGCCTAATCGAATATCATCCAATGTATGCAAGCTTTACGAAACATCATCATAACTATAAGCGATTATCTGGAAAATTAAAGTATATTTTTGGAAAATTCACTGATTTATCAAGTGAAGAAATTGAATTAGAAACAATGTTTTTATTTTCAATCATTAGCTGTATGCGTCCTTATCATAAAACGGATAATACGGTAAGTTTATTGATGAATTTTGCACAACATCATAATCAGGAATTGTTTGTACAAGCAACATTATATTGGATAGAAGTGTTCATCGAGCATTTCTCAGTTACTTTAGATGTAGAAGAATATGGGGCAATCTTTATCAATTTACTGCATCTTCATTATTTTACTTTAACCTTTGCTGGTCCAGCTACTTTATTTAAAGAAGATCTTTATCAAAAGAGATTAGAGATGCATGAAACGGCTCAAATAGAAATTATGAATCAGTTTTATGATCGTCTAATGGAAAATAAGGCCTTCGACATCATATTTGAACGCAGAGAAATATTAATTGGGCGATATCACAAATTATTAAAGCAAACAATTGATATTGCCAATAGAGATACTATTAAAATAAAAATATTTTCAATGATAAATGATGTTCCTTATCTATTTAGTCAAATAAAACGTCTTTTTATCCATGTTGAGTTGTGTTCTAAAGATGAAGAGGCAGAGTTAATAATAACGGATCGCTTATACTTAACTATCAAAAAAGACATAGAAGATATATTTGTATGGAATTCAGTCCCTTCAAAAAGTGATTATGATAGGTTATCAAAAAGACTACAGGAAATCTATTTTACTAAGTATCAACAGCAAAATAAATTATTATTAAAAGCTTTGCTAAGCGAAGTTTAAAGAGGATGAATGGAGGTTGATTCATATTTTTGAAAAGAAAAGAAGAAAGAGATTCATATAAAAATGGGTAACGTTGTAAATAAATGAGGTAAAGCATTTGAAGAAGGTGCATTGTCGGCTAACCGACTTGCTAGTTGCTAATGAATTTAAACAATGGATAAGGGGTCTTCTGAATGTGTAAAAATATACCGAAGGAATTATTATACTATTTAAAATTAGGTGATGCTGTTGTAATCGTTGATGAAAATCAATTAATTATCGATGTGAATCAACAATACGAAACAATGACCGGTTATAAAAGAGAATTTCTTATTGGATTGCCAGTAGAAAGTTTAAAATCGAGCGTAACGCCATTTGTTATGTATAAATCGTTAAGAAGTACATTAAAAAAAGGGCAATCATGGTCTGGGACAATGGTTCATGTCAACAAATCATTAGAGCTAAGATACTCATTTATAACGATTACGCCAATTGAAATAGAGGGAATTATTTATTATATAGGAGTCATGCGCTTAGCAGAACAACTAGTGATAGATGAAGTGAATCAGAAGAAAATAGAGCAAAAGGAGCTATTTCAGTTGTTAGCTCTATCAAGTGAAATGCGCGATGCAAATATAGCAGAACATCTTTTGAATGTGCAAAATTTAGCAGAACAACTTTTGCTAAGCCTCTTTGAAGAAAAAATTTATCATTTATCGTTAGAGTATGTTTGTAAAATTATAGAATACAGTGTTTTACACGACATTGGAAAATCGGGAATACCAGAATCAATCCTGTATAAAACTGGTCCACTAACAGTTTATGAGAAAAAAATAATGGAGATGCATCCACTTATGGGGGTAGATGTATTAAATAAACTATCAAATGAAATGAACAATAAAGTTTTTGATGACAAAAAAATAGCTGAAAATATTATCAAATATCATCATGAGAATTGGGATGGGACAGGTTATCCAATGGGGTTAAAAGGAGAAGAAATTCCTCTTGAAGCGAGAGTAATATCTATAGTCGATGTTTACGACGCTATGGTTAGTGATAGAGCTTATAAAAAAGCTTGGACAAAGGAAGAAGCTCTTTCTTATTTAAAAGAACAGAAGGGTATTAAGTTTGACCCTAAACTAGTAGAATTGTTTATCGAAAAAGTTATTCAAAAAGATAGTATTTTTCTGTAATCCAACTCTGAGATATAGGGGGAATATAACATTGTATTTCCATAATTAATCATTTTTGTTAAAAGCAATTAGGTTAACAAAAATTTTAGATGCTATTTATATAAGTTGATTTTCGTTACAACTAGGAGACTCATTGGGAATTAGCAATAGAGGAAAGAAGGTACTATCACCTCCTGTGATAACGTCCTCTAACTAATATCGTGTTGCTGTCGCTACGCTTTCGCACAGTCCAAAACCTTTTGCTGCCGCTACGCTTTCGCACAGAAAACATGTGTTGGAACGATGCCACAGGAAATCGCACAGTCGGAACGGAAATCAACCTTAGGTTATGGCGATCAACCAATTTTATTATCAATTAAATTAAATGTATTTAAGGTGGAGAGATAAATGAAGTTTTATAAAAACGTATCTTTGGTCGGGAAGTTCGGAATTTTAAATACCATTATGTTGATTGCACTGGTCATTATAGGGTTTACTGGCATAATGGGTGTTGAAAAAATGAATGATAATGCGACATCTTTATATGATGAAAATTTAACTTCTATCTATTTATTAAGTAACATTTCAACGAATCAGCAAAAAATAACGAATCTAAAATTCAAAATTTTCTTTCATTCGCAAGATATAGATGAAAAAATTCAATATTATGAAGAAATAGCATCTATTGAAGAAGAAATTGGTCAATCCTTTAAAGATTTAAAAAAAGTAAACATAGGTAGTGAAGAAAAAAAATTACTGAAGTATTTGGAAGAAGTAAATCAAAGTTATGAAGAAATATTAGAATCCAGTTTTCAACAAGTTACCTCTGATGCGACAGAAGTGGATGCCAATGTATTATTAGAACCGCTATTTGAAAAAGAAAAGCAAAGAGATGATTTGATGGAGCAATTAGAAACAACAACTATCAAAAGTGTCGAATTGAGTAATGAAAAAAATAATAGTACATATAAGAGAACATTGTATCAAAACGGTATTATTATGCTTATCGCTCTACTGTTTAGTACAAGTATTCTAATCTACTTAAGTAGGTATGTTAAAAAAGCAATCTCCAATATTCAGGATGTTGTATCTGGGGTTGAAGATGGTGATTTAACGCGACATGCTGAGGTATTATATCCGGATGATCTTGGGAGAATTACGCAAGGTTTGAACCATTCTGTTACACATATTCAGGAACTTGTCTCTAATGTGAGTAGTACCTCTACACAAATGGGAAGTTTAAGTGAAAATTTAAGTGCAACTATTGAGGAAATTACTGCTTCAATGAATGAAATTGATACAAATTCAAAGGAAGTCGCAATGGGAAGTACTACATTAAGTGCAACAACTGAGCAAATAAACGCGACTGCAATTGAAGTGCTTGATAGTACGGAAAAATTAAATGAGAAAACCAAATATAGTCTTAATTTCTCACAAGAAGTAAAAGAGAGGGCCATTGATATTAAAGAAACAGCTATTCAAGCATTTAGTACAGCTCGTAATCTATATGATGACAAACAAAAGCTAGTTTTAGAAGCGATTCAAGCCGGACAAATCGTATCTGAAGTAAAAGTAATGTCTGACACAATAGCAGATATTGCAGATCAAACGAATTTGTTAGCATTAAATGCAGCGATCGAGGCTGCCAGAGCAGGAGAGCAAGGTAAAGGTTTTGCTGTTGTTGCTGACGAAGTACGAAAATTAGCAGAACAATCATCTGAAACCGTTCATAGAATACAAATTGTTACAAGTGAAGTAGAAAAAGCATTTAAGAATGTATCTACTAATGCTCAAGATTTATTACACTTTATAGACAATAAAGAAACACCTGATTATGAACTTTTCCAAAACAGTGGAATTCAATATGAAGAAGATGCTATGTACTTTAATAAATTAATATCTGAAGTGACAACATTTGTTGGAACAATGAAGTCCTCTATGCTAGAAATACAAAAAGCGATTGAAAATGTATCTACTGTCGCGATGGAGTCATCAGATCATTCAAATGGGATAGCAAATAGTATTTCAGAAACATTACAAGCTATACAACATGTAGCAGAATCATCTGTTCAAACTGCAAGTATCGCTGAAAAAATTTCTCAACAATTAAATAATTTCAAGCTATAGAATAGTAAATAGTACCCGCGTGGCAAGACGTTGAATAAGTTAATTTAAGTCTCCCTCGGGTAATCCCATTCCCTCCGTAAGCAATTCCATTCAACGTATGAATGAACAAAAAAATTTTCCTTTCATATCATATGTGGGAATGGATTTTACGTTATTGAGGAGGAAAGGAATGCATTGGATAGCCATCATTCTTATTGGGATAGCTGCCAACTTAGATAATTTAGGAATTGGTCTCGCTTATGGTATTAAGCGAGTGAAAATACCCGTATTATCCAATGTGGTTATTGCCCTTATTTCAATGATCGTCACATACGTTGCAGTTACAGCTGGGAGCGTAGTTATTGATTATGTCTCTCCAGATTTCGCAAATTTAATAGGAAGTCTTTTGCTTTGTGTTATTGGGATATGGACTTTATTATCTAGTCGCTTGTCTAAACAAGGAATATTAGAAAACCCTGAAGTCTTTGATGAGGATAAAAATTATATTATTTCATTTCGAGAAGCAATGACGCTCGGCTTTGTCTTATCAGCTAACTGTTTAGCCGGCGGAATAGCACTTGGAGCCAATGGCATATCTGCAATATGGACAGTAATCTCTATCGGTTTCTTTTCGTTTATAACAGTAGGTGCGGGTGTTCACTTTGGCGGTTTACTGACAAAGACATTCATAGGAAAACACTCAACCGCTATTTCGGGGTGTTTACTAATTCTTATAGGGATCATTGAAATAATTTCTTGAATATACTAGATTTCTAGTTAGATAAGGAGCTTCCCATTTCATGGGGAGGCTTCTGAGCTGGAGAAATCGCTCAGGTAATACAAAGAACCGCTAAGGTAGAAATAAATCCTAAAAAACAAATCCCTTAAAGCACATATCTTTGAAGAAAAAACTTGATACCTTGAATAATTTTAAAAAATTTTAAATAATAACTTGACGTAAGTAAATTATTAATGTACAGTAAGTTACATAAAGTAAATGATTACTTTTCGTAACTAATATGTACGAAAGAAGTAACTACAAATGTTTATCCGTTAAATTTTGGGGAACATAATTAATGTAGTTGCTTCATATTTTAACATATATCTCGAAATCGAGATAATAATAATTTTATTGGAGGAATTTAAAATGGCAAAATGGAATATTGATTTAGGACACTCAGCAATTAACTTTCAAGTAAAGCACATGATGGTATCAAAAGTGAAAGGTGTATTCGACACTTATTCAGCAAATATCGAAGCGGCAGATCTTGCAGATTTAACAACAGCAAACATTAGCTTTACAATTGATGCAGCAAGCATTAACACACGTAGTGAAGATCGTGATAATCACTTAAAAGCAGCAGATTTCTTCGATGCTGAAAAATATCCAACAATCACATTCAAATCAACAAACATTACGAAAAAATCGGATGATGAATATGCGCTAACAGGTGATTTAACAATTAAAGACGTAACGAAATCAGTAACATTTAATACTGAATTTAATGGTAAAGGTACAAATCCTTGGGGCCAAGAAGTTTATGGCTTTGAATCTGTAACAACAATCAATCGTGAAGAATTCGGCTTAACTTGGAATGCTGCATTAGAAACTGGCGGTGTTCTAGTAGGTAAAGACATTAAAATTGCAGTTGAACTGGAAGTAAGCCCAGCTTAACTTTGTAAAAAATGTGTTCGATACATATCGGGCACATTTTTTTGGTGCATCACCAAAAGTTGTAGATGACTTTTGGTAAAACGTCTATTATGTAAATAAGCTGATCTTCGTTCCGGCTGGGCGACTCCTTGGGGATAATCCATTTTTTTGTATGAGAATTGTTTCTAAAAAATAGCATGATAAATATGTTGTTTGCATAAATTTAGTAATTACTGCATATAAAACATCATATAGTTTTTGGGGGCGATGGGATGAATGTATTAGTGACAGGTGGATATGGTTTTATTGGTAGTGCAGTCGCAAGGCGTTTTTTTAAAGAAGGTGCAAATGTTTATATTATTGATAATTTAAGTACAGGCCATTTACGTAATGTCGACTTTGCGCATAAATCTTATCTTTTAAATGTGGAAGATGAAGTTTGTGAGCATCTCTTTAGAGAAACATCATTTGATGTGGTCATCCATTGTGCAGCGCAAACGAGTGTCCAAAAATCGATCCAAGAACCGGTGAAGGATGTTTTATCGAATATCGTAGGGCTTAGTCAGATGCTCTTCTTATCGTCAAAATATAAGGTAAAGCATTTCATTTTCGCCTCGTCGGCAGCTGTTTATGGAGATAGTCACTATCCTCCAATAGAAGAAACAGATGTTAGTGAACCGATTTCGATGTATGGATTAAACAAAAGTATTGGTGAGTCTTACTGCGAAAAATGGCAAAAAGATTACCGTTTACCAACATTAATTTATAGATTTGCTAATGTATTCGGTCCAGGACAACGTATGCAGGGCGAAGCAGCGGTTATTCCTTGTATGCTAAAAAGCAGTATAGAAGGAAAGCCCTTTACAATTTATGGAGATGGAGAGCAAACAAGAGATTTCATATATGTAGAGGACATTGCGGATGCTATTTATGCCGGTGTACAGGCTAGATTACAAGGCATTTATAATGTATCAACGAATGAGGCATGGTCGATTCATCAAGTCATTTTATTATTGCAGCATTTAAATCATCCTTTAGAAATTCAATATGCTCCTGCAAGAGAGGGAGATATTGAGCATTCGTTTTTAAATAATGAAAAGTTAGCGAAAGCAATAGGGTGGAGGCCAAAAATTTCATTTGCGGAAGGTATAGAGCGTACATTGCAGGCGTTACAAGATGAAAAGATAGTAGAAATATAAAAAGTAAAGACGATTTACTCTTTCATAAAGGGAAAATCGTCTTTTTGTATTTTTAATTACTGATGAAAACTTATCCCTCATCCTAAAGTGTGCATTTTATTATTGGAATTACGCAGGGGCATTACCAAAATGTGTGGTTGATTTCCGTTCCAGCTGGGCGCTTTGTAGCTGTCGCTTTGCTTTCGCACAGAGTATAGGTTTTACTAAAAGTCATCCCCAACTTTTGGTGATGAACCATTACACGGAGTAATAGTTGTTTTTTTTAGGCTATAGTATAATTATTTTTTAAAAGGAATGTTGTGGAATTGAACGGAGGCTTGCAAATATGCTAGTAGATTTTAGAGTGAAAAATTGCCTGAGTTATAAAGATGAAACACTATTTTCAATGGTGGCAGGAAGCCGTATTCGTAAATTAAAGGACACACATACGATGAAATTTGACTCGTTACACCTTGTAAAAAGTGCCTTTATTTTCGGACCAAATGGAAGTGGAAAATCGAACTTATTCACGGCTATAAAAATTTTACGTTCTTTATTGTTTAACTTTGAAAATCTGAATAATGTTAAACAACTACGTTTGCCCTACCAGCCGTTTAAGTTAGGAGGTCAGCAAGGGAAACCAACAGAATTTATGATTTCATTATTCCTAGATGGGGTACTGTACGATTATGAGGTGCAATATAATGCTTCACAAGTACTTTATGAAGGGCTAACTAAAACGACAAAATCTTTGAAAGAGCAGCTCTTTAATAGACAATGGGATGGAACAGAATACTTGTATGAAACTGCGGAAAGCACAGCGCAAGAGCTGACAAAATATACGCGTAATAATACAGCGTTCTTATCAGTATTAAATGTCTTTAATGACCCAGATGCAACGAAAATATTTGATTGGTTTTTACATAAAATATTGTTTTTAGATGAAGCAAATCGGTTATCAAGTCATCCGCTTATTCGTAAACTTGAAGAAGAGCCCTTTAAAAAAGAAGTGATGAAGTTGCTAAAGATTGCAGACTTTTCTATTCAAGATGTGACGGCAAGACGCGTTGAGCGTAGAGAGAAAAATACGATTGGCTATGATTTTGACACGCCAGAGGTTATTCAAGAAGTGGACATCGATTTGCACTATTTATCGTTCGATGAAGAAGGTGCGCCGATCGGGACAGAGACGATCAATTGGACGATGGATTCAAAGGGGACAGTCCGTATGCTGCATTTAGCATGTGTCATGGTAGATGCATACAATAAGGGGAAGACTATTTTTATAGATGAATTTGATACAGCATTTCATGTGTCCATCTGCGAATTTTTAATGGCCATTATGAACAGCAAGCGTAACGTTACGAATCAATTTGTTGTCACAAGTCATGAAATTGATTTATTAGACCAGCCACTTCGTTCCGATCAAATATGGTTTGTAAATAAAAGCTTTAAAAATGAATCCGAGTTATACTCTTTATTTGATTTTGCAGATTTGCAAAAGAAACGTGGAGATATTTCCTATGCCAAGCGTTACTTAAAAGGAGAATTTGGGGCTACACCGGTTATTAATGAATATTTATCAGATCAATATTTAACTTCTTTCAATGGGTATCCAAACACCCCGCTAAAATAGAGGAACTCAGCCGAAGAACACCAAGTCCGGTGGCAATTTATTTGTGCGACAGCCGAGGCATAATTGATAGGAAGTGGGAGGTGTCTGAGCAGTGAGAATACGTCAACAAGGGAATCGAACACTGCGTAAAACCATTTTAATTTATTGTGAAGGAGAAACCGAACGCATTTATTTTGAGCAACTGCGTATTTTAAAGCGCTCCAAACTGGTCAGTGTCAAAATAAAAAACGTTAAACGTTCGGCTATTAAGCTTGCCCAGCATGCCTATCGTGATTCAAGCTATCAATATTCTGATGAGGTTTGGATTGTTTTTGATAAGGATGATTTAACCGAAAAGCAATTAGAGGAAGTGAATGACTTTTGTGAGGATAATAATATTCATATTGCCTATTCAAATGAAGCGTTCGAATTATGGCTACTATTGCATTTTGAAGAGGTTGATATGTCTGAAAAGTATCCTCGTGCAGTATTAAATGACAAGATGGAGCAGCATCTTGGGATAACACGTTATATTCGTCATAAAGCGGATGAATCTGTCATTGCACCTATCGCACTTCGACATGAGGTTGCTATTAAAAATTGTACAGATATGATGGCACTTCGCAAGACAGAAAGCCGTGATAATCCTTATTGCAACATACATGAAATGATACAATACATATTTTAACTTCTTTCAGCGGGTGTTCAAAAACCTGCTGTTTTTACATCTCATCACAAAAGGTGGGAATAACAATTATTAAAAGTATGACATATATTAAGTTGATCTTCGTTACGACTAGGCGACTCCTTTCAATGCGACAATGACAACTAAGATTTATTTATCCTCCACTCAAAAATGTGATAAATAAATTTGTTGTATTGGGGAATAAATAACACCAGAAGCCATGACAATTAAACAGTACATATGAAACGCTCTTAACCTATAAATGATTGAAAAGGGATTTTGTATTTGTATGATTTAGCCTATCGTACTTGCCTTTTCTTTCTAAACACATTACAATGAAGTTAAGTTAATATAAGGTTTGAGCGATTGAGAGACCATTAAAAACATATGTACACTGTGTACATGTGCTTTTAATGGTCTCTTTTTTTTCGTTCTTAAATTAAGGAGGAATTTTATTATGAGTACGGCTTCAGCAATACAACGTCAACAAACGATTGAAGAATTACAAAGTAAAGAATACGATTTATTGGTGATTGGTGGCGGTATTACAGGTTGTGGTATCGCACTTGATGCAATTGCTCGTGGACTATCTGTAGCGTTAGTTGAGATGCAAGACTTCGCCGCTGGGACTTCTAGTCGTTCAACAAAATTAGTGCACGGTGGACTTCGTTATTTAAAACAATTTGAAATAAAAGAGGTTGCAGAATTAGGGAAAGAGCGTGCAATCGTTTATGAAAATGGACCACATGTAACAACGCCAGTTTGGATGTTGCTTCCATTCCATAAAGGAGGCACATTTGGTAAATTCTCGACGAATGTTGGCTTACGTGTTTATGATTTTTTAGCAGGGGTTAAACGTTCTGAGCGTCGATATATGTTAAACCCTGCAAAAACAATGGAAAAAGAACCTTTAGTCAAAGCTGAGGAATTACGTGGCGGTGGTGTTTATGTAGAATATCGTACTGATGATGCACGTCTGACAGTCGAGGTTGCCAAAGCTGCCATCGAAAAAGGTGCTACACTCATTAACTATACAAAGGCAGAAAACTTTTTATATAATGACGAAAAGAAAATTAATGGTATCGTAGTACAAGATTTGATTGCCCAGAACGCATTTAATATTCGTGCAAAAAAAGTTGTAAATGCTGCTGGTCCATGGGTAGATGAAGTTCGTACTATCGAAGGAAAACAAAATGGTAAGCATTTAATTTTATCTAAAGGTGTGCATATCGTTTTTGATGAATCTAAATTCCCACTACGTCAAGCTGTCTATTTTGATACACCTGATGGTCGTATGGTGTTTGCAATTCCTCGAAATGGGAAGACATATGTTGGAACGACAGATACATTTTACGAAGGCGATGCGCGTGACATGAATATTCATCAAGAAGATCGCGATTATATTATGAAGGCTATTCATTACATGTTCCCAAAAGTTAAAGTCACAGATGAAGATATCGAATCAAGCTGGGCAGGTGTTCGCCCATTAATTCATGAAGAAGGTAAAAATCCATCTGAAATTTCACGTAAGGATGAAGTATGGGAATCTCCTTCGGGTCTTGTGACAATCGCTGGCGGTAAATTAACAGGTTATCGAAAAATGGCTGAAACAGTTTTAAATAAGATTGCACAAGATTTAGAGCAACGCTTTAGTATTTCATCAAAACCTTGTCATACAAAGAATATTCGTATATCTGGTGGAGATGTTGGGGGCTCCGAAAACTTAGATGCCTTCGTATCAAAACGAACAAAAATGGGTGTCGAAATCGGATTGTCGGAAGAGGAAGCAAAACATTTAGCGCATCATTACGGTTCAAATGTGGACATTGTTTTTGAATATGCTAAAGAACAGCATCCTGTTTTACCTCAAGGGCTATATGCTCAATTACAGTATGGTATGCATCATGAAATGGTTGTTCATCCAAACGACTTTATGATTCGTCGTACAGCCTATATGTTCTTTAATATCGCCCTTGTTATACAATATAAAGATGCGGTATTAGATGAAATGGCAAAACAATTAAATTGGTCTCCTGAACAACGTGCACAATTTGAAAAAGATTTAAATTTAGAAATAACAAGAGCTACAACTGCATTATAATAAAAAGGAAGGTCGTCTTAATGGCGACCTGACTTTTTAACTTCTTTAAGCCTTTGGCGGATGTCATAGAATCGTCTTTGTGCTAGCAAAAAGACGATTCCAAAAAGCAATTATGTCGAGGCATTATTGATTGATATAAAGGGGAAATCAAATGAATTTCAATAATCAACAAATTATTCCCGCTGCACGAACAGTAAAGCAATTTGATGAAATATTAAATAGTCGATTCGAATACATTGTTCTATTAGAAGTGCATATTAGTTTGCTCATGTCAATAAAACGAGAGGCGGATCGGAACGGTAAAAAATTAATTATTCATGCAGATTTAATTCATGGCTTAAAAACGGACAACTTTGCAGCTGATTTTTTATGCAATGATATCCGTCCGGCAGGAATAATTTCCACGCGTTCTAATATGTTAATAAAGGCAAAAGCTCGTGGGATAATTGCTATTCAGCGTGTCTTTTTAATTGATACGATCGCGCTTGAAAAAAGCTTTTCAATGATTGAATCAGCAAAGCCAGATTATATTGAATTATTACCAGGTATTATTCCTTCTATGATTTCAGAAGTGCACCAGCGTACAAAAATCCCTGTTATTACAGGTGGGCTAGTCCGCACGGCTGAGAGTATAGAAGAAGCGTTATCAGCTGGAGCAGTAGCGATTACGACATCAAATAAGAACTTGTGGGAAAATTTCCAAAAATATTGTTGACTATGTATGTTATTTTCTCTACAATGTACATAAGTTAAAAAGCGCGTGGTTAGGAAAAGGAACCCACATTTATTCATCTGCATTGCAACGTGCAGCTTGTTTAGGTGTGGGTTTATTTTTTTGCTAGGTGTACTATTTACAAAGGGGGCTTTTTGTATGTCAACATTTACAGCTGAACTTGTCGGCACGATGATTCTTATTTTGTTCGGTGGTGGCGTTGTTGCAGGTGTATCACTGCACAAATCGAAAGGTTTTGGCGGTGGATGGGTAGTGATTACATTCGCTTGGGGTCTAGGTGTAGCTATGGCTGCATATGCTGTTGGTGGTATTAGTGGGGCTCATTTAAATCCTGCTTTAACAATCGCGCTTGCTACAATCGGTAATTTCCCATGGGAAGACGTGCCTATGTACATTGCCGCACAATTGATTGGTGCATTTTTAGGTGGGGTACTCGTTTATTTTATGTATTTACCACATTGGAAGGGTACAAAAGATCCGGAAGCGAAACTAGCTGTATTTTCTACAATGCCAGCTATTAAACATCCATTATCAAACTTAATTTCAGAAATGATTGGTACATTTATACTTGTTTTAGGCATTCTAACATTAGGAACAAATACAATTACGGATGGCTTAAATCCATTTCTAGTTGGTATGTTAATTGTAGTCATCGGGATGGCATTAGGAGGTCCTACTGGTTATGCGATTAACCCTGCACGTGACTTAGGTCCACGTACTGCGCACTTTTTCTTACCAATCCCAGGTAAACGTGACTCAGGGTGGTCATACGCATGGATTCCAGTTGTAGGTCCAATTATCGGTGGTACATTCGGTGCCCTATTTTTCCAGCAAATTTTTGAGGGGGAAAATAGCATCGCCTTTTGGGTATTAGCTATTATCGTGGTTATTATTTTTATCAGTGCTCAAATGACAGTGAATAATATTAAAAGTGAAGAATAAGTAAATATCAATTATGCCTCGGCATAATTGCGTCTGGAATCGGCTTTGTGCTTAGGCCTGTACGAAGGCCGACACGATGTCGGTCATTTCGGTAATGCCACAGGACGTGGTGTTTTTACCGATGCAGGTTAGTTAGCCGTTATCGCATGGATGGGATGATTTTAGGCTAACATCCTTTGCGAATTCCTTTCCGATTCCGTGACATCCGCCGGAGGCTTTGGGTCAACGTGATGTTGGTCACTCAGTCGTTGCCATAGGGACTGGCGTTCTTAGACTAAGTTCCCCTATTTCAGCAGGTGTTTGGACACCGTTGAAAGTAGCTTAAATCCGCATTTATCTCACCACCTATAAAGGAAAGAGAATTCGGCTGAAAGAAATTAAAAATTTGGAGGTATGTCCGATGTCAGAAAAAAAATATATTTTAGCTTTAGACCAAGGTACAACAAGCTCACGCGCTATTTTGTTTGATGAAAAAGGGAGCATTCTCCACGTTGCACAACAAGAATTTCCGCAATATTTCCCACAATCCGGATGGGTTGAACATCATGCAGAAGAAATTTGGTCTTCTATTCTTTCTTGTATCGCTACAGTGCTTTCTGCAAAAAATATTGAATCAAACCAAATTGCTGGGATCGGTATTACGAACCAACGTGAAACAACTGTTGTTTGGGATAAACATTCTGGGAAACCAATTTATAATGCGATAGTCTGGCAATCGCGCCAAACAAACGCTATTTGTGAGGAACTGAAAGAAAACGGTTACAATGACTTATTCCGTGATAAAACAGGTTTATTAATCGATGCCTACTTCTCGGGTACAAAAGTAAAATGGATTTTAGACAATGTTGAAGGTGCTCGAGAAAAAGCTGAAGCAGGCGATTTATTATTCGGCACAATTGATACTTGGTTAATCTGGAAATTAACAGGTGGGAAAGTCCATGTTACAGATTATTCAAATGCTTCCCGTACATTAATGTACAACATTTATGATTTAAAGTGGGATGAAGAACTTTTAGACATTTTAGGCATTCCTGCTTCTATGCTTCCTGAGGTTCGTCCTTCTTCAGAAGTGTACGGCTATACGGAGGAAGCTTTGTTCTTCGGCTCTGCTGTTCCAATTGCAGGGGCTGCAGGTGATCAACAAGCTGCACTATTCGGTCAGGCTTGTTTCGAAGAAGGTATGGTGAAAAACACTTACGGTACGGGCTGCTTTATGTTGATGAATACTGGTGAAAAAGCAGTGAAATCAGAAAATGGCTTATTAACTACGCTGGCATGGGGCTTAGATGGCAAAGTAACGTACGCTTTAGAAGGAAGCATTTTCGTAGCTGGTTCTGCGATTCAATGGCTACGTGATGGCTTACGAATGTTCCGTTCTGCTTCAGAATCTGAGCAATATGCTGCGCGTGTAGAGTCAACTGAAGGTGTTTATGTAGTTCCTGCATTCGTTGGCCTAGGAACACCTTATTGGGATTCAGATGTACGAGGGGCAGTCTTCGGTTTAACTCGTGGTACTTCTAAAGAACATTTTGTACGTGCAACATTAGAAGCGTTGGCGTATCAAACAAAAGACGTACTTGGTGCGATGGAAGCTGATGCCAATATTCCGTTGGCGAAATTACGTGTAGATGGTGGGGCTGTTGCAAATAATTTCTTAATGCAATTCCAATCAGATTTATTAAATGTACCTGTTGATCGTCCAGTAGTTAATGAAACAACAGCTTTAGGTGCTGCGTACTTAGCAGGTTTAGCAGTTGGCTTCTGGAACTCGACAGATGAAATTAGTGAGTATTGGAATTTAGATCGTCAATTCACACCTAATATGGATGACTCACATCGTGAAGAAATCTATGCAGGGTGGAAAAAAGCTGTGGCTGCTGCTCAAGCGTTTAAATAAAGATAACTGAATAGAGACGAAAAAACCTTGATAGGCTGATTTGAAGCGGTTCCGGTTGTTAGATAAAAATCTAACTGGGATCCTTCTTAGCCGATCAAGGTTTTATTATAGGTAAACGAACTTTCCATATACAAACGTATCCCTAAATAGGATTATATTTTAACTTAATTGGATCTAGTACATAGAAAATCTTGTTAATGGTTTCGGATGAAGAATTCCAGTCAAAACAAAAAACGCCTGTTATTTTTTCATTTTCAGTGACTACAATACCATATTGATTATTTATTATAGCTGCAGTAGCGCTTTTTCCAAAGAAAAACTTTTTTGCTATTCCTGAAATAAGTGCTAATATCCGCTCTTTACCTTCAATGATGTTTATTGCCGTTCTTACTTTACCTCCTCCATCAGCTGCAAATAGAATATCATTAGATAACAAATGGGTTATTCCATGAATATCCCCGTTGGAGGAGGGAGGGGGGCCCAATAACTTCAGCAAAATAGGGAAGCCAATTAGAGCTTTTTGCAGGTTCGTCATCTACAATGTTTACAGAACCTGACTGCCAATTTAAAGCTAACACAGCTGCTTTTGTTGCGTCTTTTACGTGGATAAAGGATGAGTTACTAAACAAATAGTATCTTTTTTACGGAAAAAAAGATTGAGTTGAACATCTACTTTTGAAATAATTGGTACTAATAAATATTAATGGAATAAGATTCATTAGAAAAAGAATTTTTAAAATATAGGAGGGTCACCCATGGATAAAAATGAATTAATCTCACTATTCCACAAAGAACTTCGACAAGAGGCTCAAGTAAAAGGTTACATAAGAGAGGAAACGGAGCATGTCGTGCGTCACATTTCACAGTTTGGTGACAAAGGGTTCATTGTCTCATCTAATGTAAACGAAGGCGATGTAAGAGAAATTATTAAGAACGAGTTAAACTATTTTAGTAACCTTGAGCAGGATTTTGAGTGGAAGGTGTATAACTACGACAAGCCTGATAGTTTGAAAGATATTCTTGAACAAGAAGGATTCACAATAGATGATCCTGAAGCACTAATGGTCATGAAGTTAGATGAACAGCACCCCTTGCTTAATAATGACCGAAAAATCAATTTAAAGGAAATAACGGATGAACAAGGAATTCAAGACATTGTTGTTCTAGAAGATGCCATCTGGAATGTACCGCATGCTGAGCTGGGAGAAAGGCTTTGGAGAGATAAACAGAATAATCCTGAATCCCTATACCTTTATGGAATTTATGAAGATGGTCAGCTTGTAAGTGCAGCTTGGATGTACTTGGAGAAAAACTCCTCCTTCGCCAGCTTATGGGGAGGTTCAACATTACCGTTGTTCCGAGGAAAAGGTTATTATACAGCTCTTTTAGCTACTCGTGCAAAAAAGGCATATAAAAATGGGCATCCTTTCCTTACTGTTGACGCCAGTTCAATGAGTAGACCTATCCTAGAAAAGTGTGGTTTTCTATGTCTTGCATACTCTTATGGCTGCCAGTCACCTTTTACCAAGTAGTAGAGCCTCTTAGTTAAAAAACTAGCTAATAGAAGCTCATGTGTTATTCCGTTAAAGGTTGCTTTAGTTTAAGAAGAAATATGCTTACGATCTTCCACAATCGGGCGCGATTGCAGAAGAAGCGTCTTTTTTTCTTATTGTGCTAACGTTGCAGGTTTGTTTAATAAGAAATTAGTTGGATAATTATAGTAATTCATGGATTAAGGAGGGATAGATACGGTGAATATATTTCTATTTTTTGGGGTAATTGTATTAGTATTAGTATTAGTATTAGTATTAGTATTAGTATTAGTATTAGTATTAGCTAGCTTATTAAGCCCAAAAAATAAAATGAACTCCACTAAAAAGAAATTATACCTTTTAAGTCTCATATCAACTGTTATTTTTGCTTTCATACCTACGGGTGGCTATCAAGTCGATAGTAACGGGTATCTTTACTTCGGTTTTCCTGCTGAGAGTTTTGTATATCGTGGTGGATTGGTTTTTACATTTAGTTCTTTGGGATTATTGTTTAATTTTTTTCTGTTTTATTGGTTTTTTAAGCTATTACTATATCTATGGAGAGTGTTAAAGGTACGAGTAAAGATGTAAATTCAGACTTATATTTGTAAATCATCTTATTTAGCTAACGGAGCAGGATAGTTGTGCGAAATGTTTCTAGTTTAAATTGAGAATGGTCACATTACTCAGGTAAAGGCTAGACAGTTCCTTTCGGAACTGAAGGGTTATATCGAAGAATCAAATGATGAGGTAACGCTCGGAAGGGTTCTCTCTTAGTCGAATAGCACTGGATTTAGTAAGAATGATTGTGTTATAAGCTCGGTGAAAAGGCGTGAGAAATTACCGTACCAGGTCCGCTGACGAAAGCCTACTCGAGGGAGTGGTGTAATTCATGATGCTTGAGTTGAATGAATATGGTGAGAATGCAAATAAACCGAAAAGAAATGGTTAAGCTGACGAACTTCTGAATGTACGGGTCTAGAACTGCGATACATAGAAATGTGTATATCACCAAATTGTGAGGTTAGATGTGGGTGAGTAAGACTAACTAATATGAAAATCCATGATACGTTACAGGCGTATGTATCTAACAGGCTTAGAGGAAGCACCTAAGTTCATTCTATAATAGATATAATTCAACGTTTTAAGCTGATAACGTGGAGGGCTTACTCCCCTAAGAAACGTTGACAAGGAAAGCAATAATGATACTAGTTACTGTATAACTTGCCTTTATATCAGTGAAAGTGGTGGCACAGTACCAATGAAGTGTCTAATCCACATGGAGGGATAGCCACTAGACTAATAAAGATTTATTCAACCAAGTAAGGCAGTTCTTTATCGATTAATAAGGTTCTTGTGAGACTAATAGAGGTTTAACTCCAAAAGGAGTCACCGACTTATTGAAACGGAAGAAACTGAGACACAATGAGTATTATAGTATGCAAGATTGTTTTGATACACTCTACGCTCAAAGTGTTTGTGGTCATCATTTCTATAACTTAACAGAATTAATGAGTTCTAAGGATAATATACGTCTTGCCTACCGAAACATCAAAAGAAATACAGGTAGCAAAACTGCGGGAATCGATAAATTAACAATTAATGATATTCTGCATTTACCAGTTGTAGATGTAATAGCTAAAGTTCAAGGTATGTTCAAATGGTATGAACCACAACCAGTTAGACGGGTTTTCATTCCAAAAGGAGTAGATAAAACTAGACCTTTAGGGATACCGACGATATGGGATAGAATTTTTCAACAATGTGTACTGCAAATTTTAGAGCCAATCTGTGAAGCTAAATTCCATAAACATAGTTATGGTTTTAGACCAAATCGCAACACTCATCATGCCAAAGCTAGACTTGAATTTCTCATTAACCAATCTGGACTACATTATTGTGTTGACGTAGATATTAAAGGTTTCTTCGATAATGTAAATCATAGCAAACTTTTAAAACAAATGTGGTCAATAGGCATTAGGGATAAATCCCTTCTTTCTATTATATCTAGGTTATTAAAAGCAGAGATTGTAGGAGAAGGTATTCCTACAAAAGGAACACCGCAAGGTGGTATTCTTTCACCTTTATTATCTAACATTGTGTTAAATGAATTGGATTGGTGGGTTAGTGACCAATGGGAAACATTTGAAAGCAATTATACGTATTCGACTAATGGTAGTAAGTATCAGCAATTAAAGAAATCGAGTTTGAAAGAGTGTTTTATTGTCCGTTATGCGGATGATTTTAAGGTGATGTGCCGAACAAGGTCACAGGCAATTAAAATAAATTATGCATTAAAAGAATTCTTGAAAAAGAGATTACACTTGGAGACGAGTGAAGAAAAATCAAAGGTCGTGAACTTAAAGAAAAACTCTTCAGAGTTTCTAGGATTTACAATAAAAGCCATAAGAAAAGGTAAGACCAGATTTGGTTTCGTAGCAAAGTCTGATATGTCAAAAAAGGCTAAAGCAAATGCCTTTCAAAAGATTAAAGAAGCGATAAAAGTAATCAAGAGAAAACCCTGCATTCAGACCGTTTGGAATTTTAATACCGTTGTAATGGGTATCCAAAACTATTACTCAGCTGCAACTCAAATTACAATTAACTTGAATGAGTTAAATCTATATCTACGCAAGACGTTATACAATCAACTAAAGAATATTCGAACAGAGGCAAGTTTTCATGAGATGTCAAAGACATTACAGAAGCGATACAAAGGATATAAGTCCAAACTATTTAAAATACAAAATATGGTCTTTGTCCCCATCCATGCGCAACGATGGAGAAAAACACTTGGTTTCTCCCAAGTGATATGTAACTATACTGCCGAAGGCAGAGCAAAAATTCACAATAGCCTAAAGGCTATCAATAAAAATACGCTTTCTTACGTCATGAGAAACTACATTCCAAACAGATCTATTGAATATAACGACAACAGAATAAGTAAGTTTATTGCCCAGTATGGCAAATGTGCAATTTTAGGTGAAGAATTAGGTATTATCGACTGGCATTGTCATCATATTAATCCTTTTCACATTTCAAAAGATGATAGCTACTCAAATTTAATAGTTTTGAATAAGGCTATACATCAACTTATACATTTGAAAGACAAAGTAAAAATTGAAAAGTTCCTAAAAGCTGTAAAGCTTACAAATAAGCAATTAGAAAAAGTAAATAACTTACGACTGAAATGTAACAATGAAATAATCTAACTTTGGAAAATCTTCACTCGGCTGCTTAAAACATAGAAAGAATAAATTGGATTAGTTGGAACGCCGTATGCGGTGAAAGTCGCACGTACGGTGTGAACAGGGGGAAAAGCCAGCGATAACTTCAAAGGCTTACCTATCTGTAT
>NZ_LDGC01000003.1:0-1800 GCF_015844675.1 Lysinibacillus sphaericus
CAAGTTATTAGATGATTATGACAGTGACTGTGAAATCACTCCGATGAACAAGCCAAAAGAGTCTAGCGATGAACAGATGCGAAGACAAAGGATAGCTGTCGATCGGAAGGTAACATCGACTCTACAGCGAATTGCAGAACAAAATGGAAGTACGATTAATACAGTCGCTGAAGTAATATGTGGAATCATGCTGCAAGTATGTACTAGAAACCAAGATGTAGTCTTTGGAAAAGTCGTATCAGGAAGAAATGCTGATATCAAGGGCATAGAAGATATGGTAGGTCTGTTCATTAATACTATTCCAGTAAGAGTAAGAACAGAAGATAAGATGAGCATTAGGGAACTGTTGAAGAAACAGCAAGAACAGGGAAATGAAAGTACGAGCTATGATTATTATTCATTGGCAGAGATACAAAATGAGACACTGCAAGGAACAGAATTGATTAAAGTCCTGTATGTTTTTGAAAACTATATGTCTGGATTAGAGTCAGAACAACAAGAAACTGATAAAAATCAGATGATGGTAGCACTCGAACAAGCAAGAGAACAAACCAATTATGCAATATCTATAGCAGGATATGAAATGGATGGAGCACTTGGTTTTGACATTATGTATAATCCAAATCAATTTAGTGAAGAAGACATACAGAGGTTATTAGAACGTTTGGTGAAGATCAGTGAGGAAATCGCAGAAAATCCAGACAGACAAGTAGCGGAAATAGAAACCGTGACTGAGGATGAAAAAGAAAAGATCCTCCATGACTTCAATGCAACCAAGACAGAGTATCCAAGAGAGAAGACGGTAGTCGAACTGTTCGAAGAACAGGCAGCTAAGACATCGGATCAGATCGCTTTAGTCTTCGAAGGTGAAGAAGTAAGCTACCGAGAGCTGAATGAAAGAGCCAATGTGTTAGCTCATAAGTTAAGAGAGCTGGGAGTAAAACCAGATGACTTCGTAGCGATCATGGCAGAAAGAAGTATCGAGATGATCACCGGAATCTACGGAATCATCAAGGCTGGAGCCGCTTATGTGCCAATTGATCCAACGTATCCAGAAGAAAGAATCGCGTTTATGTTGGAAGACTGTCAGCCAAAGGCCATGCTACTTTACGAGGCAGAGTATGAAACCGACCTAACAAAGTTTGACTTAAAAGAAGCAGGAATCTGGGAAGGAAATATCCAGAATCCAGAGAAGGTCAACAAGGCGGAAGACTTAATCTACTGTATCTACACATCCGGAACGACAGGGACGCCAAAGGGAACACTTTTGGAGCACCATGGAGTTGTAAATTTAAAATATAGGTTTGAACGTAACTTAGAAATTACGCCAGCAGATAATATTATACAGTTTGCAAATTATGTATTTGATGCTTCCGTATCGGAAATGACAATGGCATTGTTAAATGGGGCAACGCTAGTATGCATGCCGGCAGTAGTTGGACAAAATCCGAAGGAATTTAGTGAATACTGTAAACAGAATAGGGTAACAGTGGCAACATTACCTCCAAACTACTACCTGCAAAAAGAGGTAGATGTAGAGTTTAGAAAATTGCTAACAGCTGGTTCTGAGTCCAGCATGGCATTGATAAAGAAAGTTGGAGATAGTTCATATATAAACGACTATGGTCCAACCGAGAATACAGTATGTGCTAGTTATTGGGAAAAAGAAGAAAACTGGGATGCAACGTTTATTCCAATTGGAAAGCCGATCAGTAACACTCAAATATATATTCTGAATGGAGATAACCTCTGTGGCATTGGTGTGCCAGGTGAATTATGTATCACAGGTGACGGATTAGC
>NZ_LDGC01000004.1:0-1110 GCF_015844675.1 Lysinibacillus sphaericus
CAAGTTATTAGATGATTATGACAGTGACTGTGAAATCACTCCGATGAACAAGCCAAAAGAGTCTAGCGATGAACAGATGCGAAGACAAAGGATAGCTGTCGATCGGAAGGTAACATCGACTCTACAGCGAATTGCAGAACAAAATGGAAGTACGATTAATACAGTCGCTGAAGTAATATGTGGAATCATGCTGCAAGTATGTACTAGAAACCAAGATGTAGTCTTTGGAAAAGTCGTATCAGGAAGAAATGCTGATATCAAGGGCATAGAAGATATGGTAGGTCTGTTCATTAATACTATTCCAGTAAGAGTAAGAACAGAAGATAAGATGAGCATTAGGGAACTGTTGAAGAAACAGCAAGAACAGGGAAATGAAAGTACGAGCTATGATTATTATTCATTGGCAGAGATACAAAATGAGACACTGCAAGGAACAGAATTGATTAAAGTCCTGTATGTTTTTGAAAACTATATGTCTGGATTAGAGTCAGAACAACAAGAAACTGATAAAAATCAGATGATGGTAGCACTCGAACAAGCAAGAGAACAAACCAATTATGCAATATCTATAGCAGGATATGAAATGGATGGAGCACTTGGTTTTGACATTATGTATAATCCAAATCAATTTAGTGAAGAAGACATACAGAGGTTATTAGAACGTTTGGTGAAGATCAGTGAGGAAATCGCAGAAAATCCAGACAGACAAGTAGCGGAAATAGAAACCGTGACTGAGGATGAAAAAGAAAAGATCCTCCATGACTTCAATGCAACCAAGACAGAGTATCCAAGAGAGAAGACGGTAGTCGAACTGTTCGAAGAACAGGCAGCTAAGACATCGGATCAGATCGCTTTAGTCTTCGAAGGTGAAGAAGTAAGCTACCGAGAGCTGAATGAAAGAGCCAATGTGTTAGCTCATAAGTTAAGAGAACTGGGCGTAAGACCAGATGACTTCGTAGCGATCATGGCAGAAAGAAGTATCGAGATGATTGCGGGAATTTACGGAATCATCAAGGCTGGGGCCGCTTATGTACCAATCGATCCAACGTATCCAGAAGAAAGAATCGCGTTTATGTTGGAAGACTGTCAGCCAAAGGCCATATTACTTTA
>NZ_LDGC01000005.1:0-116544 GCF_015844675.1 Lysinibacillus sphaericus
TTGGATAGGCTACACTAAGTTGGACAGATAAAATAAGGGGTTGTAAACTTAGACTAATAAAACAAGGGAGCGTGCTGCTATGACACGTCAACGTCGAACTTTTACACCCGAATTTAAACTGCAATTAGTGAAACTTTATGAAAATGGTAAATCTCGTGCAGACATTACTAGAGAATATGATATTACACCTTCTGCGTTAGATCGTTGGATAAAAAATCATAAAGAAACAGGTTCTTTTGATGCCAAAGATAATCGATCAGAAGAAGAAAATGAACTGGCTCGATTACGCAAGGAAAACCAAAGATTAATGATGGAAAATGATATTTTAAAGCAGGCGGCGCTGATCATGGGACGAAAATAGATGTGATTCGAAATAATGCTCACAAATATTCGGTATCAGCAATGTGTGACGTCCTCAATATTCCAAAAAGTACGTATTACTATCATGCCGATTTGTGTAGTAAACGTACGCTAAAAACTGAAGATAAAGAGATTTCCAAAGAGATTGCCCGTATTTTCAAAGAAAGCCGTAATAATTATGGTACGCGTAAAATCAAGAAAGAACTGAGTAAATTACCAGAGCCAAAACACGTATCACGTCGTCGAATTGGTCGTTTAATGAAAGATCTTGGACTCGTATCAAACTATACAGTAGCACAGTATAAGCCGCATAAATCAACATGTAATGAAGCGTCAGTAAAAAATGAATTACAGCGTCAGTTTGAGCAAGAAGAGCCATTGGCTGTCATCGTCAGCGATTTAACATACGTTCGTGTCGGAAAAAAGTGGCACTATGTATGCTTATTTGTCGACCTTTTTAATCGTGAGATTATTGGTCATAGTGCTGGCGCGAATAAAACTGCAGAACTTGTGTATCAAGCGATTGCGAGCATACATGCCAATTTGAATGATGTCAAAATGTTTCATACTGACCGAGGAAAAGAGTTTGATAATAAACTAATTTCAGAGAGTCTTGAAACATTCGGTATCCAACGGTCACTAAGCATGAAAGGTTGCCCTTATGACAACGCTGTGGCCGAAGCGATGTTTAAGGTATTTAAAACAGAATTCGCTAACGGAGCTCATTTCTCTTCTCTTGAACAGCTCGCCCTTGAACTTGATGATTATGTTCATTGGTTCAATAACATTCGAATTCACGGAACACTAGGCTATTTAACACCAGTAGAATTCAAGCAACAGCCCTTATAATTTTTGTCCAGTTTAGTGTTGACATACCACCTTCACAATTTTCATATTTGGAATAAAATTTACCCTCATCACACAGAATAATTAAATAAAAAGGTGGTGATAAAAATGAATTTAAAGTTGGTAATAAAACCTTCCTTTAACCAGCTAATAATTCTTTTGCTTTTAGTAAAAATTCTCTTCTTCTAATAAAAAATTAAGAAGATGACGACACTTGAAATGAGTGTTGTCACACGTTAAATAAAAAAATACATAATGATTGTTTTGCTTTATGCATAATAAAAAGCCACACCTATTGGATATGACTTGAACTATATTTTATTCAGATGCTGATGTCTCGATTGTTTCACCGTTATTACAAATAAGACACTTAGCTTTAAATTCTATACTCGTTGAGAGCTTCTGCAACATATTTAATTCATTAGCCAACTTTTCTATTTCAACCAATCCTTCACTTTGCAATTTAGTAGTGACTATCTCAAGTTGTTTTAATTTTTGTTGAATTAATTCTATATTATCCCTATATTTCCCTAAAATATTTTCAGTATCCAATATCTCACCTTGATTATTTATGTTTTTTAGCATTTGGTTGACTCTTCCTCTCTATCTTAAAGTCATCATTATGGTGCGGTCTTTGTCACATGAGATATTGATAAACATCTTAAGACAGAAAACCGTCTCATAAATTGGATTTAATTAGCACTATTGTAAAGGTGTTTAACTTATTTAGCAATTTTTAATAAGCAGTATTGTACTTTGAATCTCTTTTATTTTCATCTTGTTTCTTTGTTCATTTTTGACTCACTTCCTCAGAAAAATAATCTCAAAATGTGCAGTAACTTAACCTTCAATAATGAACGATTAAATTTAGTCTATTGTTAGCCTATTGCCCTTTACTCCATATTTCATTCGAATAAAATACTACTAATGGAGGTGAAAAAATGGATAACTGTAGTAACTGTAATAAACGTTCCTGCTTATGTGGAAGCCAAATAGGACCATTCACAGCCGTTGATCTCTGTGGAATTACTGGCGCTATTCCCCCTATAACACCAACAGCATGTAGTGGTCTTTGCGAATATGGATATATATATAATCTAGGTCCTGAAACTGTAGCTGTAGAAGCAGATATTATTTTTGATTCAACAGGTATAGTTACTCCGGGAATTACGCATGCTCCAGGAACCTCTCAAATTTTTGTTACTAGACCAGGAATCTACGAGGTTACTTTCAGCGTATCAGGTGTTGAACCTAACCAATTCACATTATTTTTAAATGGTGTACCGATTCCAGAAACAGTCTATGGTTCAGGGGCTGGTACTCAACAAAACAATGGTCAGGCAATAATTGCTATACCGTCTGGCGGTATACTTACACTTAGAAATCATTCCTCCGCTGCAGCAGTAATCCTTCAAACTTCGGCAGGAGGCACACAAACTAACGTAAATGCTTCTATTATCCTTAAAATGTTAAGTCCAATTGTCTAGAGATATAAAGACTCTCTTTGATTCAAAACTTCAAAAAAAAATAGATTTCGTAGTTAGGAGTGATTAACCTTTTGCACAGGAATTACTCCTTTTTTCTTTTCATATTTATGCACGCTTCCTTTACTGAACAATATCTTTCTAAAAAGTGTTAACAACTGTAATTAATTTGCAAAGCTTTATTTTCATTTATTGGATAAATAATTGTTCCCGAAAACCAATCATCACCATGTTGAGTTTGTTGTATATAATAATCATCGTGTTTTTTAAATGTAGAACCATCAGTTAATTCAGCGTAAACATCATCATCCTCTTTAACTTCTTTATAGTCTACAATTGCAGAAATTCCCCAACTAACGTCAGATAATTCTTCGATCAATCCATTTATATAATCACTTGTTTGTTGCATAAAGAATCATTCTTTTCTATGCATTTTCTTTCCTATGGACAGTTCACTTTGTGCAAAATGTAAACTACATATATCATATCTAGAAGAGTATAAAAGAGGAATATTGCTTCCCTCCTCGAAGGATCGCTGAAGGACCAGCAGTGATCCTTTTTTTATTTTATAGGTCAATTAACTATACAAACTTAGTTATCGAATCATATAAATAGTAGTGTTAAGCAAATACGCTTAGCAATCCCACAATTGCGATCACACCATAATTACTATTTAGTCATTTCTTTTTAAGGAGATGGCTCTTTTTTTCGTCCTTTTCTGACATTTTTATAGTGTTATAAATATTTTAAAATCCCATTACATACATTAGTTTCGGGATAGCAACCTGTTGCATGGCATCGCCCCAAGTTGTTATTGCATTAAGCTATCCCATCTTTACATAATAATTTTCTCAGATTGTTCAGTAATATTACACCGCATCCGGTAGTTTTCTACTTGAATAAGGACTGAATCTTTAAAGCAACTTCTTTCGGCTTAACATCAATCGACAACATTTTTTCGACCTCTACCCATATTGGTAAATAAGTTCCTCTATCTTTGTTATTGTCTGTGTACTCCTCACCTTGACCAGTTCCAAATTTTCCTTCAATTATTTCCGATAAGAAAAAATATTGATTGCCATTAAATTTAACTTCTGCGATACAATCCTTGACCTTTACACCTAACTCTTCTAGTGCTTCTCTTCTTGCTGCATCTTCTGGTTTTTCGTTATCCTCGATTCGACCACCAGGGAAAACATAATAAACCATACCGTCTCTTTCCCTTCGAATAAGTGCAACCATTTTATTTTCTATTATCACTACTGAACTTCTATCTCTCATTCTTGTAACCCCCTTCCTTACGTTCTATACTCAATACTTAATTTGTCTTTATTTGATAAAGAGAACAAGATAAAAATGGTATTAAAATCTAATTTCACATCAGCTATTTAAACTTCATTAAAAAATATTATTTTTTTCTCTTAATAGACATATTACCAATCACCTTCCAACATTAATTCATAGAATATTAGTGAATGAACAGTTTTCTTAATTAATAAGTAATAAGCGCCTATAACTTACGGGGTTACTAACATATTACGGAATGGAGGTGACAAAAAAATGGACCCACAAAAATTGATTTGTGACAGTTGTTGTGAAAATAACCGAGTTCTTTGGCCCCGTATAAAAGCTGTTGACATATGTTCTATTCAACCTCCTCCAGTCGTTATTCCTGGCGGAACAATTATTCCAACGATAAATAGATATTTCTATATTGTTACAGAAGATATTGATTTAACAAACGGAACAACCCTTCCTGCTAATTTATTTACAGATGATAATGGCGATCCAGTAACAGAATTCAAACTTTTTAATCCCAACGGATATGTCAATCTTTACATCAATGCTGTGATGCAAGAGGGCGGTGCTTATAAAGTAACCCCAGATTCGTTAATCCTTAACTCATTTAATGCAACTATTTTTGCCGGAACCCCAATCTTTATTGAATCATTGGGTTTCCAACAAAAATGATATGAGAATCTGCTAAATTATTCTTTTTCCCTTGAAAGGAGGTGAAAAAAATAGCACTTTCAATTATTAATATTCATGTAAACGTTAATGGTACTTCCACAAGATTTTTTGATGTGTTAGCAGCTGATTTAACAGTTGCTGATGGTACTACAATCCCTGCAACTGCCTTTCTAAATGATAGTGGAACTGCTGCGACTGCTTTTCCAGTAGTAACACACGGCTACTATAATTTCTATATCAACGGTGTATTACAAGAAGGTGGATCGTATACAATTTCTGCAACAGAGTTAACTTTTAACGGTGTTACTGGCACAATCTCAGCCGGAACCCCATTAGTAGTAGAAGCTGTAGAATTAGTTACACAAACTTAATGATTAATTTCTAACTAATCGCAAATTGAAAATGTCTAGCCTTTCTTCTACCTTTTGTACAAGGGTCACTTTTATTTCAAGTGACCCTTTATTTTTATTTACCTATCAAGCCTTCGATTTACGTAGTTTATACTTTTAACCTATCTGACCTTTTTAATGTCAGTATCCCACCTAAGGTAGAAGTACTGAGATATCATTCACTTTGTTTTTATATAAAGTACAACGCCTAACAGGATCTTTAATTAATACATAAAATAAAAGTAACCTGTTATTCCTTGAGGACCTGTAACTCCCTAGGGACCTATTTACTCCTAATGCTCCTTAAGGATAAATTATTTAGATCACTTTCTTAATTGGAAGTGATCTATTTATATCCCTCAAATGTTTTGCATTTTTCCAATTCTTTAAATTGCATTTTGCCATTTCTTCTTAAGGAAACGGCTTTTCTCTTCATTTACACACATTTTTATAGTTGTAATGTTTTCAACTTAAATTACATATATTGATTCTGGGATAGCAACCTGTTGCATGGCATCGCCCCAAGTTGTTATGCACAACGCTATCCCACTATTACATAATTAGCCTTCCAAACATTTTTCCGAGCTTTAGGTGATGATACGGCTTTTTTTATGTATAGGTAACCTTAATTTGCATACATTAAAATTGGTGTATCGCACGCACTTATAAAGGCTGTGGCGTTGGTTGACCGTCACGGCTTTTCGTCATATTGGCATAAACACACGCTGTAGCTTTTTTTAATGAATAAATTCCCTTAAATCTGTACATTCTAAGAATGTCTTAGATGTCTCACACTAACTAAAGACTGTGGCGTTGGCGAGTGCCGCAGTTTTTTTGCATTTATAAATGTAATATGTACAAATACTTCTTTTTCATCTCAAAACATAAATCTTTTATTGATTTATAGTTGGTCACACTCTAAGTGACCCTTTTTTATTTCTTAAAAAACGAATTATTTTTCTTTTTATACCCATACTATCCATGTTTAAAAATGTTCAAAAAAGAGAGGAAGTGCAAGTATGGGAATACTTAGTGGAAACCCTAAAGACGAACCATTACACTACGGTGAAGTATTTAGTATCTGGACACACCTTACAGTGAATTATGGCTTAATAGCTGGGTATCAAACATTTTACAACCATTCTGGTGATGAAGATTTAAGAAAAATTATAGAAGATATCATCGACACTTGTAGAGAAGAAGCAAAACAGTTAGAAAAAATATTAAAAACTAACGGCGTTGCTCTGCCACCTGCACCACCAGAAAGACCTGTTGCACGAATCGAGGATATTCCTCCTGGTGCAAAATTTAATGATCCAGAAATTAGCGCTGCTATAACAGGTGACATTGCTGCTGGACTAGTTACATGTAGCCAAGTTATGGGTATGTCAACTAGAGAAGATATTGGACTAATGTATGGTCAATTCCATACTGCAAAAGCCCAACTCGGCGCTAAACTACTACGTCTTAATAAAACTAAAGGTTGGTTAGTGCCACCACCATTACATGTAGATTATCCAGAAAAGTAAAAAATGATTTACCTGACAAACCGTTTCCCCAGTATTACACTGGGGCTTTTTTGTTTTGAAGTAGTCTTTTTCAAAACAACTTTCTAATTTGTAAATAAATTATTTAAAGACGCCAACAAAGGAATCCTTTTGATACATAATTCAAATGCTATATTCATAAATTTTCTTACATTGAAAACCCCCAAAGAGGCTGGGACAAAGGTGTTTTTTCAGCCAACAAAAATACCGAACTATTCAATGAAACACTTATGAAATGTTTCGGAATAGTTCGGTTTTCTATTTATCGTGTTTTGTTAATATAGAAATTATTCGACTTTTCATATGTCCCAGTCTAAAGTCTAACTTTTGGGTTCATACATTCTAGGTGTCTTTTTCGGATAATGGATGCTCAATCTTACCCAAGACCTCAAAATTTTATTAATGTAGTCGATTTTTTTATTTAAACAATTTTGCATTTGCCCAGTTGGCATGATCATTGTCAATATTATCATTAGCATTAAACGCAACTAACTCAAGTGTACTTTTCCCCGCAATATCTACTTCGACATGTTCGGCTGGTTCATGAGATTTTTTAACCGGACTTATATATATAATTTTACCATCAGCAATTATTACAAAATTCACAGAACCATGACCCGACGCTACTTGATCATCTATCCCTACATCTACTGTAAATTTAGTATACTGTCCATTCAAATTATACTTAATTGTACTATTTGCATCCGAGCCAATCCCTTTGTCATATTTCACACCATTAATAGATAACTGTGTTTTATAAAACGATTTGTCTTTATTATACGAAAAATAATTAGATGTTATTTGCTCTATATCTCCTGTAACTGAAGTTGGCGTTAACTCATCACTTAAATACACAGATACAGGTGCAGCTAAAGTAGTTGTATTACCACTTACAAAAACTGTACAAATAGTAACCATTAACACCACAGCTAAACTTAATACATTAAATCGAAAACCTTTTGAATTAAAAACGTGCTTCTTTTTGTTTTCCATAACAAATCCCCTTTCGATTTTGAATGGAAATACTTGTTGGGTATTACTTTTCAAATGTCCTTCAACCTCTAGTTAGATCATACATCTCTGCTCTAAAACTAGTAGATGTAATTATGTTATTTTCCCCTTTTTTCACTTAAATAGATTTCAGCTACTTTTGCTGCTTCATCAATTGTTTGGTAGATATCAATAGGTAACGTTAAAAAACATTATAAAAACCACACCTTTACTTTGAGAACATATAGTTAAAGTAGAGTGTTCATAAAATAATAAATCCTTGGAATATATCCAAGGATTTAAAACTAAAAACGTATACAGACATATACCTATAATGGAGAATAACATGGCTGAAACAGAAAAGGCAAAATAGCTGAATATATAAAAAGATTAAATACTAGAAAAAAGATAATTACCACCCAATTAAGTCAAGCAGAATTCGTCTGTATGAGAGATAATCTACTTGGACAAGTTCAATCATTGGATATAACAATAAAAGAACTTATGGAAGAATTCGATATTACAGAAGTTTAATGTATACTTTAGAATCTAAACCCAAAGAGCCTGTTCTTATCATCGTTTAATCTGTCTAATTTTGCTACTACCATACCCTTATTTTCAAAAAATTCCAAATCAACTGCTAATAATTCTGTTTTATTCAAAGTTACAAAATACTGTCCTATTGAATTTTCTTTCAACTTATTATCTAAATACTTTAATAGTACTCCTTTTACATACGGGTCAGGATTTGAATAAGAGCCATCATGGATTAAAAAGTTTATATCAGAATTATTTAATACTCTGTGCAAAAACCACGTTAAGTCAAACATGTTAATTTTCATATGCAAACGACCATGAGATCTCTCATCAGGGATTGAACAACTTATTTTCACTCTTCCAGTGGTAGAATTCTTGCTGTAGCTAATTCGATTATCGTATTCAAAATCAAGGAAGCCATGTTGTTTATATGTAACATCAACCAGCACGTTAAATAAAGTTTGGAGTTTCTTTTTTGTTTCATTAAAGGACTGAAATTCATCATATTGTAATGAATTAATTCTCAAGACCTTATGTTGAATTTCATTTATATTTTCAACTATTTCATTCTTTTTATTATAATCATTTATCCTAACCCTAATTTCAGCAAGTTCAACTTCTTTATTTCTTTTTTTATCCATTACTAGTGATATATCTTCAATATATTTCTCGCTTTTAAATATTTTTGAAGTTTCTTCTAATTCTTTCTCTAAAACCTCTTTTTCTCTATAAAACTTTTTAAGCTTGCTATCTAAAGTGATTATTTTATCATTAAAATAATTTCCTCTGCTATCAACCATAAAATCATAAAATTCTTTTACTTTTTTGTAATTTTCCCTTACATCATTAGGGAAAAAACCTACTAAATCGTTATAAAATTGTTCAACGTCTTCAAGTTGTTTTATTTCATCTACTTTTTCTTTTAGGTTCTCAATGTTTTTTTGATACTGATTCTTAATATGTTCATATTCAAAAATTTTATTTTGAATATCGTTAAGTTCTTTTTTTACTACAGTATAATTTTCAGTGCTATTTTGAAAATGAGTAACTGTTTTAGCTTGTTTTATCGCTTTGTCAAGTTCATCTATCTTACTAATAACTTCTTCTTCTCTTACCTTTAAATCTGTTATGTTTACACTCATTGATTCAATGATTTTAATTTCATTATTCATCTTTTCAATGATATCTCGTAATTTTTTTATCTCAGATTCTGTTTGATAAGGTAGAGTAAACAAGTAATTTAATAATATATATTGCTTCAACCCATTCCTATTAGGTAACAAAATATCATTAAAACCAGTTTTTTCATCCCTTATGATATATTCCCTTAAACCAGCAAAGGTAATGTTCTCTCTTTTTTCTGTCAATATTAAATTTTCAACGTAATTCTTGTAGGACGTAAGATTTACCTTTTTCCATTCAGAAACATTCATCGAAAGCATTTCAGAGTTTTCTAACAAGAATCCATTTTGAGGATCATTAAACGATCTCGCTAGAAAATGTGTGGCGTCCTTAAGACTTACCTTTAAAGCAATATAGATATTCTTCTCTAATAAATCCCCATTATTTTGATAGTAATTTGGAATTGCTTTTCCAAGTAAAAATGATAAACAATCAACCATAGTTGATTTACCAACACCATTAGTCTCATTGTTAGCTTCTTTTTTTTCACCTAAAATTATATTTACACCCTTTTTATTAAATGGATACTCTTTTAAAATTTGACCATCATTCGGAGTGAATATATATAAGCTATCTAAAATCATGGCTAATCTCCATTCTCTAATTTTTCAATCATGTTCTCATTAATTGTTATCTTTCCTAATGAGAATAAAAAAGTTAAAGCTAAATATAAGATTCTCTCAACATTCATATTGATTGTAATTCCTTGTTTATTAGAAAACTCAAGAAATAACTGATCTACATGTTTATTTTTTGTTTCTAAAAGCTCATATAGAACCTTTGCCGTAAACAAAACATTTTCTTCAACAGAACGGTACTTTGTTAGTAGAAAGTAATTCATTGTGGTTTTACTCACCTCAATCTTTTTTGATTCCCTATATTTATCCAAAGAAATACATTCCTTTCCCAAAGAAAGGGTGCGATTTTTTTTTATGAAATTCGCAATAGAAAACTTAAGAATCTCACTGGAGTCTCTATAATGTAAACTATTCATTGCTCTACACACCTTTTGTCTTCATTAAAAATATCGCAGTCAAATATACTCCATGCAGTAAGTATCTTTACATACTTCTGTGTCATTAATTTAGAATACGGTAATGAATTTCCATTATCTAATATTATTTGATCAACGATTCGGGTGAAAATCTCATCTCCATTGTTATAGTGATTATGAATTTCTAAATATTTATCAATGATAATGTCAGCTATAAGATCTTTCTTATCCGAACTAACATATGATGTGGTATCCATAATGCTATAAATCGTTCCGAAACACTGAGAAAATCTATCAAATCGTTTTTTAAACGTAGGACTACACTTCATATTATAGAATTTTTTCTCTAATTCAATTTTGTTGTCTAGACTGCTTCGAGTTGGACCTTCAAAATGTAATTTTTCATGAAAATCAATTATAAATTGTTTGAATTCATTTTCATCAATATCATCGCTATCATCCTGCAAATAGCTCTCTTTTATTTCAGACTCTTTTTTTTTTGAAAGTCTTTCTAATTTAAAATCCAATTTCCCAGCTCTAGTTCTTCTGCTCACTTGATTATTAACTGACCAATAGTCATCTGAGGTATTCCAAATGTGATAACAGGCCTCAGCATTACCATCCTCCAAATTAATATCCACTACTACGAAGCCAGGTACTGCATATGAATCAGAAAATATTGCTCCACTAACCAATTCAACAAATGGGTTATCACTAGTGTTTAAAGTTATATTATGAGATGGATCATGAACATGACCCGATATATATAAATCAATTTCAGCATCATCAAAATTTGATTGCATGGTTCTTCTCTCACTAGGTTCAATACATCCTAATGTATGATGGCCAATTGCAATGTTCAATTTACTTTGATCTTTATTAGAAGACAATTCTCGTATAGAATCATAGAACCTTCTTTTTCCTATTAATAAATGCCCTTCTTCCCCTTGTTTATCCGAAATCAGACATGTATTAATTGAAAATACATTATAGTTATTGGAGCTTTTGACAAAGTGCAATTTTTCTTTTGGATATTCTTCCCCAAAAAATTCATTATAGAAAGCGAAAAAATTTGATTGTGCATTTATTAATGTTTGATATGTTTCTGCTCCAATGCTGTCAAGCTTTTCTGATGGTGAGGGATCTCTTAAAATACTGTCGATAAGCATGGTTCTCATTTCACCTCTTGTAATATCATGGTTCCCGGGTATAAGATGCACATCTGCTTTTGTAATATTCATTGTCTCCACAATACTATGTAGAAATGTTTTCACCAGATCATTATAAGAGCCACCCTTATTGGCTATATCACCAGTTACCAATAAAAAATCAAAATCTTTTTCTTTTTTTAGTTCATCAATATATTTGATTAACTCATCTCTCATTTTCACTGTATTATAGTTGCTATGATGGAAGTGTATATCAGTTAAGTGTAAAAAACGTAAATTCAAATTTCTCTCTCCCTTTAATCATATTCTCAAATTGATAAGCAGAATTGCATTATGAACTTTGGTATAGCTCACCATATAATTTTTACAATTGTTTTTTCAATATTCTTTTTTCTTCTCTGAGGTCTTCTATTCTATCTTTTAACGTTCTTATTAATATTTCTTCAGAACGTTTATTTACCGGTATTATCCAGGTACTTAATAAACCTCATTACTGGTTCAATTATCTCATATTTTTCATTTAGTAATAAATAAAGTGGATCTTTATTATCTACAATTATCTTCTGTACTTTCAATTTCACACCCCACATAGAATACTTTATAGACTTTGTATTTGAACTATAAATAACAAGTATTCAAAGTAAAATATAACATAATATCACGCTCTTTAAATACTAAAGAACACGATACTACGTTTAAGGTCAGTAGGACTTGGTATAGATGAGGCTACAAAGATTACTAATGCAGCATATGTGATACCTATACCACCATTAAATTACCGCAACATTAGATTGATATAATTGTTGTAGTAAATAGAGTCATCATTCTACTCAGGTAACGCTATCTAACGGTATTATCAATTTAAAATCGCTTTTGAAAATCATGATTACTTTATTTAAATTGCTAATGAATCCCAGGAATTATATGATAAAAAGAGATTCTTTGGTTACTTCTTTCGGGCTGCCAATCGACAATGATCTTAAACTCGAGGATTATATGGGAACAATGGATAGCATCGTTAACAGCCTACAGGACAAAGTACATACGATCGCCTCACATTCAGAGGAATTGGCAGCAGCAAGTGAGGAAATTAACATACAAGCACAGCACGCCCTTGAGGATTCAGAGAAAACAAATGAAGTCACAGATTAAATAAAAAGCATTTCTCGCCAAACCAATTTACTCGGCTTAAATGCTTCTATTGAGGCGGCTCGTACTGGAGTCAGCATGGCGCTGGCTTTAACATCGTAGCGCAGGAAGTTAGAAAGCTATCTTCCGAAACATCAAGCGCGACTGAAAACATTGAAGCATCCCTAAGAAATATAAATAGAAACCTTGATAACCTGAAGAAAAATATGGGGCAAATCAATGACGCTACAAACGAACAGGCTCAACTCGTTCAAGATTTCAGTGAAATTATCGAGGAGTTAACAGTTCTTAGTCGTGAAATGAAGGGCTTTATGCACGATGCTTTAAAATAATGAAGGGGGGAATAACATTGCAAATTACTATTAATCCAGAACTATCTTTACGTACTATCGAATTAGAAGATGCTAAAGCTGTTTTTGCCTTAACAGATGCATCACGAGCATATTTACGTGAATGGTTGCCATGGTTAGATTTCACAAAAGAAATTGCCGATACAACAGCATATATAGAGGGCTGTATTAAAGGACATGAAGCAAAAAGCAGCCTCTCTCTTGTTATCATTTTTCGAAGTGAAATTGTTGGCGTCGCTGGCTTCAACACGATAAATCATAGCAATAAAATCGCTGCTATTGGCTATTGGCTCAGTGAAGGAGCTCAAGGGCATGGTATTATGTCGCAGACCGTACTGGCATTATTACAATATGCTTTTGAGGATTTACAGCTCAATAAGGTCGAAATCCGTGCTGCTGTAGGCAACACAAAAAGCCGTGCCATCCCTGAGCGCCTAGGTTTTACAAAAGAGGGAACGATTCGAGAGGCAGAATGGCTTTATGATCATTATGTCGACCATGTTGCTTACGGTATGCTCGCTGGTGAATGGAAACAAATGAAAGAAAAATAATAGCCTCTCAAAAATAGCCGCCCGATATTACAAATATCAGGCGGCTAACATTTTATTTTTGTTCAACTGTTTCTTTAACTTCTTCTTGCGTTTCGTGATCTGTAGTTTGAGCTTGCTTTCCTAAGCTTACTGCTATTTGCTCTAATTCAGGACGTAATGTGTGCTTCCCTGCGTAGCTTTCAATTAGTTCTTTAACGTCAATCCCTGAAGTTTCCTTCAACGATTCTTGTAATGTTGACATTAAATTAGTTGCGTAGGCAGTTACTTTATTGGCACCGCCGCTTCCTTCCCCACCGCCAGTATCAACAACAGTAATCTTATCAATATTGCCAAGTGGACTCGCAAGCTCTTTCGCATATTCTGGCATCATACGTACAATCATATCAAGAACAGCTGCTTGACCATAGTATTCGAAGGCTTCCGCAATTTTACGTTTTGCCTCGGCTTCTGCTAGACCACGAAGACGAATAATATCCGCATCTGTTTCCCCTTTTGCACGCTCAGCATCCGCTTTTGCAAGACCATCCAAACGAATTTTCTCAGCTTCGGCTTGTGCTAATGATTCAATACGGTATTTCTCCGCATCTGCCTGTGCTAGTTCACGCATTTTAGCCGCAACTGCATTTTGTTCGACAGCATAACGATCAGCGTCAGCCTTTTTCTTAACTTCTGAATCATATTGCTTCTCACGACGTAAAATCTCTTTTTCCTCTAATTCAATTTGCTTTTGACGTTCAATAATGCGAATTTGCATTTCTTGTTCTGTTACTTCCTGTTTTGCACGAGCCGTTTCAAGTTCATATGCTTGGTCAGCACGTGCTTTAGCGATATCTTGCTCACGACGGAATTCTGCTACTTTTAATTGATTTTCTTTTTCCGCTTCTGCAATTTCAGTCGCACGTTCAAGCTCTGCCTTTTGTGCTTCTTTCGATGCTTCAGCACGCTTAATACGTGTTTCCTTTTCAGCATCTGCAGTAGCAATATCCGCATCACGTTTAACCTGTGCAATACGTGGCTTACCAAGCGAGTCTAAGTAGCCATTTTTATCACGAACATCTTTAATCGTAAACGAAACGATAATCAGACCCATCTTCGCCAAGTCCTGAGACGCAACACGCTGTACTTCCTGAGAGAATTTATCACGGTTTTTATATATTTCCTCAACCGTCATTGAACCTAAGATTGAACGTAAATGGCCTTCTAACACTTCACGTGCCTCATTTTCACGCTCATCCTTTTGCTTCCCTAAAAATTGTTCTGCAGCCGTAGCAATTTCAGAAATAGAACCACCAATTTTAATGATTGCTGTTCCATCTGCCATAACCGGTACGCCTTGTTCCGTATACACTTCAGGTGTAGTCACATCAAGTTTACTAGATAATAAGCTTAACGGCTGTGCTTGCTGGAAAATTGGGAATACAAATGTACCGCCACCACGAATAATTTTTATACGATTTCCTGACTCATCTTTATGTACATTTTTTGAGCCAAGATAGCTACCTGTCACAATTAGTGCTTCATCAGGACCCGCTGTACGATACTTTGTCACATACAGTGCAACTAGTGCGATTAAAACAAAGGCTACAATCCCTAATACAATTAAAATCTCCATTGACATATACATATCACTCCTTTATAAAAATTTCTTATCATAAGATCTCACAAAAAGTGTTCCTTCCTTTACTTCTACAACAAGTACTGTCGTATCGTAATCGATAGCCTCATTGTCAAAACCTGTTGCTCGCTTCGAAATCATACCGCTAGTCGTTTCAATAACTACTTCTCCAAAACCGTCTGTCGGAATTGGGACAATGACCTTTCCTAACTGGCCACCAAGCGATTCTTCCGTATAAGCTAAAGAAACATCGGCTGATCGTAGCGGAACAAGAACGAATAAATAAAATAGTGCACTTAAAATAGCTCCGATGATACAAGCAGCAACAATGTTCCAAACGCTAGGGAAGAAGGCTAATTTTTCTAAAATAAACCCTGTTGCTGACATCAACGTAATGAAAGATAGAATGACACTTGGATTAAAAATCGGTAGCCCCTCTCCAATGCCCTCGACAGCATCACCAAAAAACAGTATTAAAAGAGTTGCAAGACCCCCGAAAATTAATACCACTAAAAAGATCTGCTCGAGTGAATAGCCAAATAGCGTCAAGTTGTTCACCCCTTTTCATTGTATTACCTACTATACGGATGCAGCTCGTGAAAGGTTTCGTAATTTTTAATATTTTCTTAATTTTGAATGATAAATTAAGAAACAGGTAATCTCTTATAGTATTAATGCTCTTTACAAAAATAAAAAGCATGTCACTGATTGGGCTTTATTTAGAAGCTCCATTCGGCAGACATGCTTTTCTAATATTCTAGTACATTTAATGTGGTTAAAGAACCCTTCGAAGAATGCTCTGCAACTCATATGACCAACCATTCGACACAGAAAAATTTGTAAGTAAAACACACAAGCAACATAAATCTGTTTGCATATAGTGTAAATATATGATAGAAAGGGTGTGTATCGTGAAAAACGAACATAAAAATAATAAAACGTTCAGATTCAAGTTTAGATCAAATCCAAGTTGTCATTGTCGTTGTTGTGGTTTTTGTTGTCCTTGTCGTTGTAAGCCACCATTTATACCTGAACCACCACCCCCTCCAGCTTGTCATTTTTTAGTGTACGTTACAGACGCCGGTCAGTTAGCTACTCCTGATAATAGAGTTTCAGTAATTGATACAGCGACAAATACGATAGTCGCTGACATTCCAGTAGGAACGGCTCCACTTGAAATAGCGATTACACCAAATGGAGCATTTGGTTATGTCCCAGCTCTCTTCTCTAATAATGTTACGGTTTTTAATACTGCAACAAACGCTGTAGTCGCTACCATTCCAGTAGGTTTTCAACCTCTCGGTGTAGCGGTTTCACCAGATGGAACACTTGTTTATGTATCAAATCATGGAGCTGGAGCTAACTCAGTATCTGTCATTAGTACAGCTACAAATACCGTAATTGCTACTATTCCAGTAGGGCTCCAACCTCAAGGTATAGCTTTTACTCCAGATAGTGCGTTTGCTTACGTTGCAAACGAAAACTCAAGTTCAGTATCCGTTATTAATACAGCTACAAACACTGTAGTTGCTACTATTACTGTGGGAATTGGTATTCGCCCAAGATCAATCGTTATTACACCGAACGGACAATTTGCTTACCTTACAAATGAAAATAGTAACACAGTATCTGTCATTAGTACTGCAACAAATACGGTAGTTGATATAATTCCTGTTGGAACAGGACCTGTTGGAACAGCAGTTACACCTGATGGAGCATTTGTTTACATTGTAAATAAAGGTAATAATACTGTATCTGTCATAGATACATCAACAAATTTGGTAATTGCTACAATCCCTGTAGGAGTATCTCCTGACCAAGTAACTATCTTGCCGGATGGTACACTTGCTTATGTCACAAATCAACTTGACAATACTGTATCTGTCATAGATATTGAAACAAATACAGTAATCGATACAATTCCAGGGTTTAATGGTCCAACCGGCATAGATACAGGGACAATCTGCCTAGTTTCGGAGCTCTAGAGTTAAATCGGCATAATTGAATCCGGAATCGACTTTAACTTCTTTCAGCGGGTGTTTGAACACCCGCTGAAAAAATGACTTAAATCCACATTCATCTCACCACTTATAGCGATGGTAGACTTCTTTACCTGTAGCTTAACTATCGGTACAAAAGACATTTGTTGCTTACGCTACCTAAGACACTTGCTGAAAGAAGTTAAAACTAGCATCCCTAGTTCATCTGCTTAAAAGCAGACATACTTTCTATTGCCATTTGCGCAATTGAAGTATGTCTTTTCGATGTGTTATAAAGTTTATCGACCTTGAAATGTTTGACATAAAAGTCGTGACCATACTACTTGTTTCACCTAGCGATTATCAGTTCCTTGCTGTTACTGCCTTCTAAAAATATAGGTATTTCTTCCGAGTCAATCCGACATATTTGACCTCACTTTTGAAACTGGGGCTAAAAGTGGGGCTAGCTCATAGCTAACCCCACTCAAAACACATTATATAGACATTAACAAAGCCTTTAAGATTCTAATACATTTAAAATAGCATCGAGATCATTGACAGCAATATCTAGGCGTTCCTTTGCCTCGATATTTTGCTGTTTTATTTGATTAAACTCTAGCAAATTTTTCTCATGCTTTAATTTAATAGAAGACAAGCGTTCAATTCGTGATTCAACCTTTTCTATAGCTTGCTCACAAACTGTTGTCCATAGTTTTTCTGATTGCTGCATTTCAGTCGTTGATGGGTTGTGTTGACGCATAATTCGTGCATATACAGCTTCAATTTGTTCTATTAATTCTGAATAAAAATGTCGCTCAACACGAGTTGTTTGGAATGTTGGATGCTCTACCTCTTTTGCATATGGGGTAATTTGACGTAGTAGCTTCCCAGCATTTTCTCCAAAACCATGTGATAAATTTAATACATTCATTAACTGTAAAAGTAAACGAATTTCTTCTAGATTAATAAGCTGTGAATCGATGCTTTCCTTTAGCTTTAAGGATTCTATATAGCGTCGATCAAAGTGCTCAATTTCACCGTTGCGTTGCTCTACTAAATGATCACTTGCATTGTCTTTTAAGCTTTTAATATAGCGAATGGCGTGGCTTTTAAGCTCTTCCATCGACAGCAAGTTGTCATTTTCTTGTTGTGGCTTTCCTCGTTGAACATACGCAAATGCATCCATTTTTTTGGGCCATTGTGCTGCTGAGGTTTCTTCTGAGACATTATAGCGTATATAAATTCCGTGCATTCCATATCCTCCAAGTCCATTAAACAAGTATCTCTAAAGACAATAAATCGAATACGCTATTTTTTCAAGTAAAAAACTTTTAAAGATTAAAAATCCTTCTTTTGAACAATTATTAGAAAATTCCGAGTAGTCGTTACTATTCAGGATTGCAATATTTATTAAACGGGCGATTTTACCACTTTATCCTTTACAAGCTATTCTTACACGGTATGAAACATATTCTACGACTAAAATAAGCACAACTAAAAGTGGCTCTTGCCTTGCACCACAAATAGACATTCCTAATTGATCTCCCAAGATAGATTCTAGCATTTTTATTTTTCATCCTAATTAAGCATCTTGTCGTATTTGATGAATGCTTTTTCCTTCAGTAAAGGCATGAATCGAGTTTATTTTACCTATTGATTTGAAATTTGCCTTGTCATAGACCTTTGCAACCTGCTCATTGATTGGCAAGATCCAGAGATATGCTAACCCCTGTTTTACCGACTCTTGCTGAATGTGTTGTAAAATATATCCAATCAATCCTCGTCCTCGGTAACTTTCAATCGTCGCTACACTCTCAATTCTTCCTTGATTCCCTGAGATGAAAATATTGGCAGTACAGCAAGCTTTGCCATCCACTCTTAATAAATAATACGTAAAATGCGGAGAATGATAGGTTTTCTCAAAAGCTTGCCTGATTAATGCAGGCTCCCCAAATGTAGAAATACTCATTTCTACGGCTAATGCTTCCTCCATATTGGCATCTGTTACACGTTCAATCTGTATGGCTGGATTTGGTGGTATTTGCGTGTATTCACCATTCCAACACTGTACATCATCTGTAAAACTTTCATATTGAAAGCCATGATTCTCTAATGCCTCTATACATGACTGATTTTCCTCCACGTTGTATAAATACAATCTAGGGATAAGAGATTTCGACTGATAGAAATTTTTGATTTCCTTTAAAAACATATCTGGTTCGGTTATCTTCTTCCAAATGTGTGCATGATTGGCGTCGTAATAGGTTGGCATTTCCTTATTATAAAATAATACTCCTTCATTACATGTTTCTATCTCACTAAAACTTTTAATATAATCAATATCTAACTGCATGATATGTTCAATTTTATGCATGCTCTGTTCCTCCCTCAATCCATCTTTCATATAAATCCTCTAACTGCTGTTCAAGCTTTTGACGTTGCTCCTTAGCAAGTGTCGGCTCCTTTAATTTCATTTCGAGCTTTTCAATTTGTTCTTCAATAGGTATCTCTTTTTTAGTCGCGTAGTTCTTTTCAGGAGCTTCTTTTATAACTGGTTCTTTTACTATTTCTAAGCGGCGTTTTTGTCTTGCCCATTCATAATCCCCTTCAAACACTTGAATCGTTTCATGCTCAATCCATGCAACTTTTGTAAAAATCTTTTGTAAAAAGTAGCGGTCATGCGAAACACCAATAATAGTCCCTTCAAAGGATTCCAGTGTATCCTCCAATACCTCTCTTGCTTCAATATCTAAATGGTTAGTCGGCTCATCCAGTATCAATAAATTAATATCCTCATGCATTAACTGCGCTAGACGTAAGCGCATTTTTTCTCCGCCACTTAAATCCTTCACCTTTTTAAAGACGTCATAACCATAAAATAAAAACTGAGCAAGAATGTGACGTGCTTCAGCCTCTGACACAGAGACGCTCTCACGGAAGGCATCTATTAAACGAATGGCAGGATTTTTATGCTCAAACTGTTGCGATAAGTAGCCAATTTTCACACTACTGCCAACATGGCAAACACCTTCATTGGGTTCTACTTCACCTAGCATCATTTTTAATAACGTTGATTTTCCACTGCCATTGCTACCCACAATCGCCAGTCGTTCTTCGAAGTAAACCGCTAAGTCACTTTCCTTAAATAATGGTTTTTCAAACGCATGGCTAATGCCCTTCATTTGTACAACCTCTTTACCACTACGCTCAGCCATTGTTAAAGCTAAATTCATTTTCTTTTTCGTAGTAGGCTTCTTCACACGCTCTATACGGGCTAGTGCTTTTTCCATACTTTTGGCGCGTCGATGCAGCCCTGCATTTGGCGGATTCGCTTCATTTGCCCATTGCTTTAAACGCTTTATTGTTTCCTTCATCTTTTTAATTTTCTTTTGTTGTTCTTCGTATTCAGCAAACTGCTGTTCAACCTTTGCTTCTTTTTGCGCCATAAATGCATCGTAATTACCGATATACGTAAATGCCTCTCCATCCTCAATCTCTATTATTTTGTGAGCCATCTGATTCATAAATTGACGATCATGTGATACTACAATAACCATTCCAACAAAGTTACGGACATAATTTTCTAGCCATTCAATTGCCTGCATATCTAAATGGTTAGTCGGTTCATCTAATAGCAAAATAGCAGGATTACTTAACAGGATTTGTCCAAGCATCACCTTTGTTTTCTCCCCACCGCTTAAGCTACTAAAAGGCTGCTCAAGTAATGGTGTAATACCTAGGCCATTTGCAATCATGGCTAATTGGGCATCCATTTCATAGCCCCCCTGCAGCATAAACTGTTCCTGCACATGACCATATTGCTGGAGTACCTTATCTGTTACCGCTGACAGCATCTCTTGCTCCAATTTTGTCATGTGTGCCTTCAATGCGTATATTTCCGCAAATGACTCCTCCAGTACTGCTCTTACTGAGTACGTAGGATAATGTGGAATTTGATATAAATACCCAACTGTTGCTTCCTTGCTTTTTATGATTCGACCCTTATCAGGTGTATCCAAACCAGCTAGTAACTGTAATAAAGTCGTTTTTCCACTGCCATTCACGCCAACAATGGCAACATGCTCCCCAGTATTAACTTCTAATTGAAGTCCTTCAAATAAAACATTTCCACCAATAATTTTTTGTATTTGTTCAGCTTTAATTTGCATCGTTTTCTCCTCCAAAGAAACGTGCGAAAAACATCTCTAGACACAAAAAAAGACTGCTCGATTAACAAGCAGTCTTTTCCTCATTAGTTTGTGAAAAAGAATGGTTAATTCGCTACGTTTGATATTTGATTTTGCTTAAAAATGGACAGACCTATCCCGTTGTTCGCAAAATCGAAAGTAATCACACGTGCAAAATACATAGCTGTATCCACGTTTACACATGTCTTCGTAGCGTTTTTATTCATTCCTTTTCACCTCCGTTCATAATAGTTAACTTTATAATACCATAATTCTGATAAATTGGAAAGTTTTTTTCAGAGGTTAAGATAATATTGTGTTTTTAGATAAAGAATCAACATTTAATAAGGATGAAATTATTATCATTTTTATAACAATGAAAACAAAAAAAGATAGTAATTTTTTTACAAAATAATAGATAAATAATATATAATGAAAAATACTTTGAATTAAATAATTAAAGGAAAGAGGTGTTTAGTTATTATTTATTTTCTCTCAGGAGGAGTATTGGCATCTTTTTTCATTGTATTAGGATGTATCAAACCGGTTAGAAAAAAGGGTTATTTAGTTCTCTTCATCGGTTTAGCAATTAATGCATTTATTGCTCCAATTTCATTCGCTTTTGGCGTTATGGCAACAGATGACCCCAGAGCAGGATTACTTGATTTTATTCTAGGCTTTTTATTTATTCAATCCATTCCATTACTAATACTTTTTATATGTGTTGTAGTAACTTTTATAATGACAGGTGTCAATCAAACCATTTATAAATGAGTTTGAAATAAAAGCGATTTCACTGCTACTATGCAAGATTTAGCGAGTAGCGCAAGCATACGAAACATATTACCAGCAAAAAACGCGGAAGCTATGCCAGGATAATATTCATACTGTTATAAAACATTGCCTTATAGTAGTAACTTTTTTAACATAATGATATTTAATGAAAAATACTTTGAATTATTTATTCAGATATACATATTTTAACGGCAAGAGGTGTTTAGATATATCAGAACTTTTCTTATTAGTATTGGCATTTTTAATTGTGGTAGTAATTATCATATCGGTTGGAAAGAAAAGTTTCTCATTTTTCTTCATCGGTATCGCTTTAGCAATTAATGTAGTTGTTGCTCCACTTTCATTCTTTATTGGCCTTATGGCAACAGATGACCCCAGTGGAGGGCCGCTTACTTTTATTAAAGGCTTTTTATTTATTCAATCCAAACCATTACTAATACTTTTTGGAAGTGTTTTAGTAAGTTTTATAATAAAACGATGTGTAAAACAAAAAATTTCTAAATGAGTTTTGATGAATAGCGATTATTACAGCTACTATGCAAGAATTAGCGAGTAGCGCAAACACACAAAAACATAGTGCTAGAGAGATGGTAAGGGCTTTGAGGCTCGAAAGATTGCTCATTAGGTAATATCTAATGGGCAATCTTTTTTTCGTCATACCCCTAAAACGGTATATCTTTTAAGGCTATCGGTACAGCTATATCTCATTACTACACAAAGTGCTTTTAACATGACCATATCCTCATTGGGTTCAATATTAAAATGATAGCTACAAGATTGAAAAAGTGCGAGCTCTAGTACAAAGGTTTAAGTACTAGAGCTCGCACGCAAACATTGTATTCTTTTCTTGTACCATAAACTTATTGTAATACATATAAAAATTAATGCACCGAAAGCTGTAATCCAAAAGAATATATTCCCTCCACTGGTTGTAGAGTTAAGAAATATACCACTACTAACAATACCTACACAACTTATTATTCCCGACAAGATAATGGCTAATTGACGATTTAGTTGGTAAATGGAAAAAATAAGAACTGCAAAAATATAAATAACACTTACGATCATAATAGTCGGGAAAAATGGTTGAAATTTAGCCGCATAGGCAAAGTAATCAAGCGGCTAATATCCCGACCATTGTTAATCTCAATATTAAATAACTGAGAAAATGGTGTTGAATACTTCCATTCCAGTGAATCGTCTATGATTTCACTTCCCTCATACCAAGAAATAGCTGTTGACATTATTAAAGTCACGAAACCAATAACTAGATGTATCATATACTTAAACAATGTTTTTCTCCCTTCACCCTTTGAAGTAAAGACGTTAGAATAAGTTTTTAGTTTCCAAAACCAACAAACCTTTATAATACTAGAATCGATATCATAACGTGTGGTTGATTTCCGTTCCAGCCGGGCGCTTTCCTGGGGGCGTCCGATGAGCCGCTTGGGCCAACAAGATGTTGGTCACGAAGGCGTTATCACAGGATGTGATGCTCTTAGCCTTCGTTCCCCTATCGCTGATCCCAAGGAGTCGCCCAGCCGGAACGAAGATCAACTTATATACATGACCGTGTTTACATTTTACAAATTTCCCATACAATAAACTGGTAATATCCAACAGTACTCTACGTTTTCACTTTTTTCACAAACATTTTCACAAACGGTACGAGGAAAACGGATACGACCAGCACTCGGAACAACTGAAATGCGGTGACGATCGTGACATTTGCATGCACGGAAGCCGCGATTATCCCCATTTGATCAAGTCCGCCTGGTACGATACTTAAAAAGCCTGTTCGAAAATCTAGGCTGTAAAAGCTCTTCATAACAAATGTTAAACTATAAGCTGCACCAATAAAGATACCTGCCGATACAAATGCGTAAAATACATGCTTCTTTGATAAATGTAAGTCCTCTTTTCTCAATAAAAGACCGATGTAAATGCCAAGCATTAGCTGTGCAATATGAAGTAGTGACAATGGCAATTTCGGTACGTCAATCCCTGCTATATTTATGCCCATCAATAAAAATACTGGGCCAAGCATATAGCCTGTTGGTATTTTTACTTTTTGTGCCAACCAACCCGCTACTCCACACACAGCAAGTAATCCAATTAAGCTCCATATATAAGCTCCGTTAGTAACTACACCAGTTCCTCCAGAGCCTGACACCAATAATGGCACAAAGCCGACGATTAATAGAACCCTTAATATTTGGAAGAACGTAATCACGACCATATCCATGTCCCCTTGCTCCTCGGCAAAGGCAACAACTTGGGACATGCCACCAGGTACACAGCAAGTCAACGCGGTCGCAAAATCTAAATCCGCACGTTTTGCAACTAAATAACTAACACAAAAAAACAATACAATAAATAATACGTTTAAAACAATCATACTTCCTATAAATTGTTTAATATCCTGCACCGCTTCTGGCGTAAACGCAAAACCAATGGAATAGCCCGCAACAATTAAACCAAAATTACGAAAATATTTATGCCATTTCAATTGTACTTTCGTTGATAACTGAACAATAAGCACCGCTGCTATAGCTCCAAGTAACCACGGCATTGGAATATGTAATAAATTAAATAACATCGCACCTGTTAAGCCAATACATAATGTAATAAACATGTGCTTGTCAAAAATAAACATAGAAGCAACCCCTCGTGACTGTATCATTCTATTATGCCGTGAACTTGCCTATTTTTCTACTTCATCACTTTTTTGCAAAGTCATATATCGTTCAAATTGAACCTGTTATCTACAAAATTTAACCTCTTATCCAAGATTTTCTCCAAGCCAAAATTTTCTATGCTACATTATTATTACCTGATTCAGTGTTTCTCCATAGGAGATATGTATAGGAGGCCTCCAATGAAAATTCATTTAACAATCAATAGTGAGCTAGAAGAAACTGAAATTCATATACATGCAAAGGAATACACCGAGCAAATTGAACGCCTAATGAAGCAGCTACAAACTTCACAAACAACGATGCTAGATGGCTACTTTCAACAGGAAATTCATATGCTAAAAATTTCGGATATTTACTCCATTTACGCAGAGGGTGCAAAAGTTTTTTTGCAGACGGAGGAACAAGAATTCGAAACGAAGCGGAAATTATATGAGCTAGAAGCACAATTGGCGAAAGACTTTGCCCGAGTTAGTAAATCGACACTCGTCAATATTAATAAAATTGCCTCTATTCAAATGGGTAAAATCGGTACAACAGAACTAATTTTAGAAAACGATGTGTCCGTCCATGTCAGCCGGAAATATTTAAAAGAACTAAAACATCACTTAGGTATTGGGAGGGACTCATAATATGAAATTTATTCGCATGATGATTATTGGAATACTCATATCACTTAGCTCTTCCTACGTCTTAGTAACATTAAGTGTCATATCTAATAACTCTATGATTTCAGGGCCGGAATTACTTGAGCAAATTATCATTGCAGCTATCCTTGGAGCTGTAATAGGTCTGCTGTCGACCATCTTTGATATAGAGCGTTTACCATTTATTGCTCAGTTTATTTTACATGTAATTGCAGTTACGCTGTGTGTGTTGATTGCAGGCTATTTCGGGGGTTGGTTTGAACATTCCGGCATTCCGTATATTTTTATAAGTGAAGCTATTATTTTCTTTATCGCTTGGTGCATTATTTATGTGCTTCAAAAAAGTGATATTGCAAAAATCAATCAGGTAATTCAAAAAAGAAAGGAATAATCAATATGACCTTTGCTATACAAGTTGAAAATCTATGTAAGCAATATGGCAATCATCAGGCGGTAAAAGGTATTTCATTTACGGTTCAGCAAGGCTCCCTCTTTGCCTTTTTAGGTGCAAATGGTGCCGGGAAATCAACAACCATTGAAATACTCTGTACATTATTAAAAAAATCAAACGGTACAGTAAAAATTAATGGCTACACACTTGATGCAAGCAATGACAATGCGGAAATTCGAAAATCCATCGGTGTCGTATTCCAGCAAAGTTTACTAGATGAACGATTAACAGTGCGGGAAAATATACTTCACCGTGGTAAAACATATGGCTTATCAAAAAATCAATTAACCGAAAACTATCAATTCGTTTCAACATATTTGCATTTAGCTGATATAGAAAAGCGTAAATATGGAACGTTATCAGGTGGTCAAAAGAGGCGTGCTGATATTGCTCGTGCCCTTATCCATAGACCAAATATATTGTTTTTAGATGAACCGACAACTGGGCTTGATCCTCAAACGCGTCAATTCGTTTGGCAAGCGATTAAGCAGCTTCAGCTCGAAACAAATATGACTGTTTTTTTAACAACACATTACATGGAAGAAGCGGCTGTCGCTCATCAAGTCATCGTCTTAAAAGAAGGAGAAATTGTTGCTGAAGGGACACCTGATGAACTTAAAACAAAATACGCCTATGATTCAATGGCACTTGTTTTTCATCATAATTCTGAAGGGGTACAGTGGCTCGAAGAAAATGCCATCTCCTATACAGAAAATCTAGGTATTTTCTCCATCCAAGTCGACTCGACACTACATGCTTTAACGCTATTAAAAAAAGCGGAGCCGCTCATTGCTTCGTTTGAAGTAATCAAAGGTACGATGGATGATGTCTTTCTTCATATTATGGCAGAGGGTGGTGCAGCTTAATGGAAGCATTATTTAGTTTAGTACAACGAAATAACAAGGTTTTCAGACGTGATAAAACACAAGTCTTCTACTCGCTGCTTTCTGTCATTATTGTCATTATCCTTTACGCAGTGTTTCTTCAAAAAATGCAGGTAAATGCCATTGAAGAAGTGGCAAAGGCTACTCCAGCTTTGGTAACGATGGTTAATGAATGGATTGTCGCTGGTTTACTATCTATGACGGCTGTTTCTACTACTCTTGCCGCGTATGGCATTGCTGTAAGGGATCTTGAAACAAAAGCGCAAGCTGATTTTCTCACAGCCCCTATATCACGAGCAACTATTCAATTTAGCTATGTATTAAATGCGTTTATCATTGGCTGTATATTTTCCTTTATCGCCCTTATTGGTTGTGAAATTTTTATCGTATCAACAGGCGGTGAACTACTAAACTTTGGGGATTTCTTAAAAGTAATAGGCTTACTATTTTTATCTGTGTTACTGGCTAGTGTTTTTAACCTCTTTCTTGTGTTACTTGCTAAAAGCCAACATTCATTTTCAACGCTTAGTACAATCGTCGGTACAGCACTCGGTTTCTTTTGTGGTGTTTATGTACCTGTTGGTGCACTTCCAAGCTTTGCTCAAAATGTTATTATGTATTTCCCTATCAGTCATACAACGCTACTACTACGCAATGCCTTTATGGAGAGCTCCATTTCCAAGGTTTTCGAAGGTGCGCCTGCTTCACAGGTAGAGGATTATAAAAAAATGTATGGGATTGTCTATGACCTTCACGGAAATATATTAAGTACCTCAACAAGCATTATTGTTATTTTCGTCACTATTATTGTGCTAGCTATTTTATCTATTATTATTTTTAAAAAGAAAAACAAATAAACATTTTCGCACATCGTTTATAAAACGATGTGTTTTTTATTGATTTTATTCAAACGATTTGTTATTTTAATAATAAATAAGCAAACAAAATTATAAATCGTTTGTTTTTTAAAAAGGAGGGTTCCCAATGGATGTAAATGAATTATTTTGGCAAGCTTCAATCCATGATATAAAAAAAGGCTACCATGATGAAGCAATACACTTCACTTGTTTACTTTGCGGAGAAAAAATTGAAAAGGGTATTATTTATCCACATGAAGGCGTTCTCTTCGAGGCAGAAAAATTTATGCAACATCATATTACTGCTGCACATCGATCTGTATTTCATTATTTAAATGGCCTTCATAAAAAAATGACAGGTCTAACTGATCATCAAAGTCATATTTTACGCTTATTTTATGAAAGAAAAACCGATCAAGAAATTAAAGAAGAGCTGGAAATTGGTAGTGCAACAACGATACGTCACCATCGCTTTACTCTTAAAGAAAAGGAACGTCAAGCGAAAACCTTTCTTGCAATGATGGAGCTATTAAAAGAACAGAATGAAAAGGAAGACAGTTTTGTACCTATTCACAAAACGGCAACGATGGTCGACGATCGCTATAACATTACAATTTCTGAAGAACAGCAATTACTTGAAAAGTACTTTCCAAACGGCATCGGCAAGGAGCTTGTCCGCTTCCCAAAACGTGAAAAGCATAAAATTGTAATACTCCGTGCAATCACAAAGATTTTCGATGAAGCAACACAGTATTCAGAAAAAGAATTAAACGAAATGATTCAGCCCATATATGAGGACTATGTACAAATACGTCGCTATTTAATCGAATACGGCTTCATGGATCGAAAAGAGGATGGCAGTGCTTACTGGATTAAAAAATAAGAAAGCAGGGTTACTAATGGACCATAAAAAAGAATTAAAGGAACTGTATAAAGAAATAAAAATCGAAGCTGGTGTTTTCACAATGACCAATAAACAAAATGGTAAAGTGTTTGTAGGTAGCTTCAATAATTTAAAACGCTTAAACGGCTTTCAGTTTATGCTAAAAACAAATACACATACTAATAAAGAGCTACAAGCCGATTACAACACTTTCGGCAACGATGCTTTTGATATTGAAGTTGTGGAATATTTGAAGAAAAAAGAAGAAGGTTATTTCGATGCCAAAAAAGAGCTAGAAAAACTAGAACAAAAATGGCTCGACAAGCTGCAGCCATTTGGTGAACTAGGGTATAACTAGGTATGCATGGAAGCTACAAAAAAGAATCCGCTTTCTCCGCGGTTAAGCTGGATGAACTTGCAGATTCTTTTTTAATTTCATATATTGTGTTGTTTCGCGCGGTCATTCACTGCTTCTAGTTATTCCTTTTCGCAGGTAGAGCATATATCAGTTGGTTACGAGCAGTTCTTCGAAAACTGAGTATTTCTTCACCCGATCTGCTCCCACTACTTTACGCTGGGCTTTACTTTGACAGACTATTGTTATATTACTCTAAGTATTCTCTGCGCAGTTAATTTCCTGTTGAGCTTTTTTTGTTAACTTTCCGAAAACTAGCTCATAAGAATGTTGGATTAAATTTTCAACTAAATCTATAGGTACATCATCTACATCCATATATATTGAATTCCAATGTGTCTTATTCATATAGTAGCCTGTAATAATACCTTCATAGGCTTCTCTCAACTCTTCAGCTCGAATCGGTTCACATTTCAACGTAAGTACCGGTCTACCAGTAGCATCGCCGCCCATCATCCCATACATTTTACCCCCAATATGATAGCGATCCGCCTGCCATTCTTCTTTGTAATCATATGTTGATCCGTGAAGCTTTAAACAATATGCGTGAATTGTTTCTTTGTTCATGATTTACCCCCCTCCAAAGTATAAAAACACACGTTCGATTATATTAATTATAATCCACAACGTGTGTAGAAGGAATACATATTTATTTGCTTCTAGTATGACAAACGTATATTCCAGAATACCCTTTACTTTATACCCCTATCAAACATGCCGATGACCTCGGTAGTTTGCAATATATTGACAAAGGATTTGGCGTCTGCTTCTTTTATCAACCCTTTTACTTCAGCAAGCTGATATCGCGTAATAACGGTAATTAAAACTTTTCGCCCTTCCCCTGAATAAGCACCTTTCGCATCCATAATAGTTACACCTCGATGAAGCTTTTCCAGTAGCTGCTGTTTGACTTCCTCACCCTTGCTCGTAATAATCATCAGTGTCAATTTAATATGACTCGTATGAATCGTGTCGACAACCTTCCCTGTGGCATAAATCGATACGAGCGTCAGTAATGCTGCATCCCAGCTAAAAACAAATCCGGAGATAGCTACAACGATGCCGTTCATCGCAGAGATTAATGTACCTAGTGGAAAATCCCGCTTGCGACTTAGCAGCATCGCTATAATATCAAAACCTCCCGAGGAACCTGCCGCACGAAAAATCATGCCCATCCCTAAGCCCACAATAACACCACCGAATAATGAAGCGAGAATTGGGTCTTGGGTAGCTTTATGGATTGGAATAATATACAAACTTGCTGACAAAACAACTACTGAAAGAATGGTATATCCTATAAATCGTTTCCCTAGCTTTAAGACCCCTATAATAAGTAAAGGCAAGTTCAATAGTAAATTTATTACCCCTGTATTTAAAGGTGTAATAATACCAAGCATGATAGCAATCCCGCTTAATCCCCCACTTAAAATCTCATGTGGAATTAACAAAAAATTATAGGCAAAGGCGACTAATATCGATGAAAGTGTAATTACGACAATATTACGCATAACAATTCCCCTATCATTAACGAACAGTTTTAATCTTAGAATACCCAACTTATTCGTTCAAAAAACCTGGAGTATCGCAGTTAAAAAAACGACATTTATTTCTTCTGATATTCTTTATTCTGCTCCTCTTTTATCGGCACTTCTTTTAAAGGCTCCTCTTTATTCTTTTCCACATTCTCTGCTACCTTATTAATACGTTCAAGCATTGGCGGATGTGTATAACGGAACCACTTCACGAGTAACTGTGGATTTACTTCACTTAAACCAGATATCGTTAGCTTCTGGAATGCAGTAACTGCAGACTCTCGATCACCCGTTAATGAAATCGCATATTGATCAGCTCTCGTTTCCTGATACCGCGAAATATAATTCGACAGAGGGCTTGAAGCAAATAATAAAACGGATGTTATGAGTAAAAACAATGGATAAGAGCTTATATCACTGATTTTTTTAATTTTTAATACCTGTCCGTAACGTCCAATCATCCACCTTAAACATTTCGCTGATAGCCATAACCCTAGCAATGTTAGTAAAAGATATCCTGCAATACCAAAATAAATATGCTTCTCAACGTAGTGTCCCATTTCATGAGCCATTATATATAATATTTCATTATCTGTTAAACGATTTAACGTTGTATCCCAAAGGACAATTCTCGAATTACTGCCAATACCCGTTACATAAGCATTTAAGGCATTTGTTTTTTCTGCCATATTGACTTCATACACATGTTCTGCTGGTATATTTGCCTGTTCAGCAATAGACAAAATTTTCGCCTCTAGCTCTTTATTTTTGAGCGGATAAAAATCGTTATATAAAGGATCAATAACTACAGGTTGAATAAACATTACAAAAATTGTAAACGGAATTGTTAGAAACCATGCATAGAGCCACCATCTTTTGGCACTTTTTTTGATGAGCCAATAAAGGACAGACACGATAATTAAACTCATGCCAAAGTTGACCCAAAAGTCAATAATGCCATCTCGCATCCATGACGAAAACCCCTGTGTACTAATTCCGTAGGCTTTACTTAAATTGTACCGATAATAATCGAGTGGAAATAGTACAACATATAGTAAAAGTGATAATAAAAATAAGTAACTTGCATTTTGTAACAGCTTCCATTTTGCTTGTGACGTCGCTACCTTTTCGAAATAACGTGATACGCCCATTATTAATATCATGAAAAAGACTAACCATTCCAAAGGTGTAGCAACAAAGAATAGGAAGTTCCGTATTTTCGAATATTCACCACTTAAATATAATTCTTTTTCAGACATAAACATCACTGGATCTGCGGCTGTCCCCTGCATTGCTCGTGGTATAGTACCACCACCGCTATGGAATATATACCAATACATACACAGCACATAAACACCGAATATAAGTAGCGCGACAATTCCCATTTTTTTCGCTATGTCATTTCCTCCCTTGTTCAACACTAAGTTCGTCCTATAGTAAGTGTAAGCTAAATTGAAAAAGTTAGAACAAATTTTCTTTGTTTTTATTTACCTTCTATTATAATTCACACCAAAGGAATCCTCTTTGCGTAAGGATTTGCTTTACTTCCGCGGGTATTTACCTTGCTTCCGCGGGTATTTACTAAAATAGAAAGATTCGACTTATTGATCCTAAATATTGCCTATACAGCTAAACGAAATTGAATGTAAAAGATTCACTTTATGTTTTACCAAATAAAAATATATCCTCTTAAACATAATTCCGTAACCAACAATAATAACATGGAATGGGGATTGTTTATCCCTATGAAGGGAGGGTTGTACTTGCTAACTGAGTTACTGACAAAAGATACTATACAACTCGCAAATTTTGTAAATACTTGGAAAGAGGCTATTCATTTAGCTGCTAGTCCACTATTAAAGCAGAATAAAATCGAAGAACGCTATATTGAGGCAATGATTCATTCCATTGAAAAACACGGTCCTTATGTAGTCATTACACCAAAAGTAGCGATTCCACATGCACGGCCCACGGAAGGAGTTAACGCGCTAGCCATGAGCCTATTAAGCTTACAAAAACCTGTCTTGTTTGGACCAAAAAAACCTGTTTTCTTAATTATTGTCTTAGCTGCGACCGATCATGCATCACATCTACAAGCATTAGTTGACTTAACAAAGATTTTGCAAGAACCAAATCAAATCGATAGCATCATCGCCTGCCAGCATAAAGAAGATATTATTAAAGAAATTCAACAAATTGTGGCAAAGGAGTCATCTTGATGAGAATTTTAGTAGTGTGCGGGAATGGCTTAGGCAGTAGCTTTATTATGGAGCTGAATGTAAAAAAAGCATTAACCGAACTTGGAAAAGTTGCAGAAGTAACTCATACAGATTTAGCATCTGCCAAGGCAGAGAAAGCGGATATTTATATTGGTGCGGACGATATTGTCAATCAATTGCCTGAAGAAAGAGGTCACATCGTTAGTATTGTTAATATGATGAGTATTTCAGAAATTAAATTAAAGCTGAAACCGCTGTTATGAAGTATTGATTTTTTTGAAAAAACTAAATCAATTATGCCCGGCATAATTGCGTCCTGAATCGGCTTTGTGCTTAGGCCTGCTGAGGGCCGACACGATGTCGGTCATTTCGGTAATGCCAAAGGACGTGGCGTTTTTACCGATGCAGGTCAGTTAGCCTTTATCGCATCGATGCGATGATCTTAGGCTAACATCCCCTAAGAACTCCATTCCGATTCCGTGACATCCGCTGAAAGAAGTTAAAAATTGGATAGGATGAGGTGTTAATATGTTAGATGTTATGATGAATGACATTTTAGGAACACCAGCTATATTAGTCGGCCTATTCGCTTTTGTCGGTTTATTAATCCAAAAAAAGTCAGCTTCAACCGTTCTTTCTGGTTCGTTAAAAACGATTATGGGCTTTGTTATACTTGGCGCGGGTGCAACCGTTTTAATTGGTTCTTTAAATCACTTTAGTAATATGTTTGATCATGCATTTAATGTCCAAGGGGTCATCCCAAATAATGAAGCGATTGTAGCAGCCGCTCAAACTAATTTCGGAACAGCCACTGCCATGATCATGGTTTTCGGTATGATTATGAACATTTTATTTGCTCGATTTACGCCTTTAAAATATATCTTTTTAACTGGTCATCATACATTATTTATGGCGTGTTTAATTGCAGCATCGCTTTCAGTCGGAGGTATGAGTGGCACACCGCTTATTATCGTTGGCTCTATTCTACTTGGTATTTGCATGGTCGTATTTCCTGCCATTTTACAACCAACTGTTCGTCAAATAACAGGTAGTGATGATTTTGCTGTCGGTCATTTTGGAAGTATTGGCTATTATGTATCCGCTAAAATAGGAAAGTTCTTAGGAAACAAAGCTAAATCAACAGAAGATATAAAAGTCCCAAAATCTCTAGGTTTTTTAAGAGATACATCTGTCGCTGTTTCCTTGACTATGAGTCTATTTTTCATTATCGTTGCCCTATTCGCAGGTAAATCCTATATTGAGACACAATTATCTGGCGGTTCGAACTTTATCGTCTTTGCCATTATTCAAGCTATTACCTTTGCCGCTGGTGTCTATATTATCTTGGCTGGCGTACGGATGCTAATTGCCGAAATAATTCCTGCTTTTAAAGGGATTGCAGATAAACTTGTGCCAAACACAAAGCCTGCATTAGACTGCCCTACTATTTTCCCGTTCGCACCAAATGCTGTTATTATCGGCTTTCTGTTTAGCTTTTTAGCAGGCCTAGTGTCTATGTTTATACTCCCCCTCATAGGGCTAAAAGTGATTGTACCTGGCCTTGTACCACATTTCTTCACAGGTGCGGCTGCAGGAGTATTCGGTAATGCAACTGGTGGTAGAGTCGGTTCTATGGTAGGAGCATTTGCGAACGGATTAATTATTAGCTTTATCCCTGCGGTTCTACTGATCTTTATGGGTGATATCGGCTACGAAGGCACTACATTTGGCGATTCAGACTTTGGCATTGTGGGAATCATAATTATAAATGTATTAAAATTATTTGGTGCAGTTTAATATAAACAATTGGCCTCGCAAACACTTTAAATGTTTGCGAGGCTAATTTAATTACAAAGAAAAGGGTTGTTTTTGCAAAATATATAAATATTTCACAAAATCCCCCTACCTTTTTCACTATACACATAGAGAAAATCCATTAAAAAACGAACTAAATACTCAGTGCTTTGAAAATATCGAGAATGATTTAAACCCAAATCCCTGTAGTAAATTACAAAAAATCTGATAGTATTTAATGGTAAAATAAAAAAACCATTGTCTGACATCTGACTTAGAATTACTTTTTGCCGATATAAATCATACATACAATTGGAGGTACTCATTTTGAAAAAAATAATGATTGGCTTTTGTTTAATAGTTATGTTACTAGTAGCAGGCTGTTCAACAACTCCGTCTGAAAAAACGCAAGATGACTATAAAATTGGAATCTTACTCTCAGATGCAGGGCTTGGAGACGAATCGTTTAATGATTCGGCTTTTAAAGGGCTTGAGAAAGCACGAGATGAGTTAGGTATTTTGTTCGATTATAAAGAAGCGCCTGATGGCAATTACGAACAGAAGCTAGAAGAACTAGTAACAGAAAAGTATAACGTCATTATTGGTCTTGGCTTTTCTGTACAGGAAGCTTTAGAAAAGACTGCGAAGAAATATCCTGATCAGCAATTTATCCTTATTGACGGACAATCAGATGTTGCAAATATCACTTCCATAACCTTTAAAGAGCAGGAGGGCAGCTTTTTACTTGGAATGGTTGCCGCAATGACGAGTAAAACTGGAAAAATAGGATTTATTGGTGGTGCAAGTGTTCCAGTTATCCATCATTTTGAAAACGGCTTTATTGAGGGAGCTCGATATTTTAATCCAAATATCGAAATTATAAGTGAGTATGCTGGCACATTTGATGATACCGAGGCAGGTGCCGCAATCGCAGAACGTTACATAAAGAACGGTATAGATTTTATTTATCATGCAGCGGGCTTCACAGGTTTTGGCTCTATAAAAAAAGCTGAAGAAATGGGCATATATGCGGCGGGAGTTGATACTGATCAATTTTACATAGCCGAAAAGACGGTCGTAACATCGATGTTAAAAAATGTCGACCAAGCTGTTTTTAAAATGGCCAAAACATTAGTTGAGGACGGAAAAATTTCCGAAAAATCGTTTTCATTTGGTTTAGCTGATAATGGAGTGGGCCTAGCGGATATACGTGTTATTAAACTTACATCTGAGCAACAGGCTGCCATTGAAAAAGCAAAAGAAGATATTGTTTCGGGTCAAATAAAAGTTACTGCGGAAAAGGGGAACAGCCAGTGACACTTCGAAAAAAGTTATTTATGAACATACTTATACCTATTGTCCTCGCAATGGCTATGATTTGCTTTATTATCGTTCAAACATTCGATATACAAACAACTGCAGAAGATGATACAGAACTATTACTCGCAGTGAAAGAACTAGAGCAAAGTTTAGTTGTAGCGAGCCAATCTCTAAATAATTACACTTATTTAGATAGTGAGGCCAATAAAAATGAAGCTCTTTCCATTTTAAAAGAAACGAAAGTAAATTTAGAAAAACTCTCAACGATTTCTAAAGTCGCTGAGCATAAGGCGATCATCAAAAAAATCGAGAATAAATACGACGAGTTAGCGAAGGCTTCAGAAGAAGGGTTTCTTGCTCACAATCGTCCTGAAATAAAAAAACAAGCAATAAGAATATCTGGTATTTTGAATGATATGTATCTACTAAAAAAAGAAACAAATGAATGGTATAAAGATACAAATGATTTGGCAAAGCAAAAAATTTCGTTCATTACTACAACAACAATTATCGGAAGTATCCTTTTAATCATTGCTACTATCATTTTTTCGTATGTCGCAACGAAAAAAATTACAAATCCTATTAACCGAATTGTAGATTATGCACAATCGGTGGCTGCAGGGAATTTGACCATTGACACCTCTTCCCTATCCTTTAAGAAAGGCAGTCGAAATGAAGTTGATCAACTGACTGAGAACTTTTCCACAATGATTGTTAACTTAAAAAGCACCGTACAATCCATTGATACTGTAGGAAAAAATGTTGGTCTCTTCACAAAGGATGTCACAAGCTATATTGAAACGATTAATGAAGGCAGTCTACAAATTGCTACATCAACGGACGAATTGGCGAAGGGAAGCCTCACTATTTCAGAAGATATCCAGTCAACTGCGATCCTTATGAATACGATGGCTGATCAATTTACTACTGTTCAGCAGACAAGTGAACATTCAGCAATAAACGGCAACCAGGCACTTACCGCTGTCCAAAATGGTCGTAGTTCACTTGAAAAGCAATCCTCTATTGCGAAGGATATTTCATCAACTTCGATCAACATCAAAGAGGCAGTTACTCAATTCTCTCAATTTACAACAGAAATTGAAGGTGCCGCTAATGCAGTCCACGCTATTGCTGATCAAACAAATCTTTTAGCATTAAATGCTGCAATCGAAGCTGCACGTGCTGGAGAAGCCGGAAAAGGATTCGCAATTGTAGCTGAGGAAGTCAAAAAACTATCTCATGAAACCGAAAAAGCAACGGCTTTCATCTCTTCTATGGTGACACAAATACAAGATGGTATTACGCTCATTCTTTCTACGGCAGAGCAGGGACATCAGCTGTCAAAAGAACAATTACAATCGATGACGGATACAGAGAAGTCATTTGAAGCAATTTCAACTCATGTGCTAGACATTAATGATCAGTTACAGCATCTTACCGAGGATATGAAACAAACAAGCGAAATGAGCCAGCAAATGAACAGTGCCATTGAAAACATTTCAGCTATTACAGAAGAAACTGCTGCAGGAACAGAAGAAATATCTGCTTCTACCCAAGAGCAGCTACACTCCTTCCAGAAAATTAGTGAAAAGGTATCAGAACTTCAAGACATGACAAATACATTGTCTGTAGAGCTTAAAAAATTCACATTATAATAATGAATGCAGCTTTATGATAAATGAAAGACACATAATAAGAAAAGCAAAATCCCGAATAACGTTCAATATTCGGGATTTTGCTTATTAAATAAAACCATCATCGACTACAATTATTGATTCTATTTCTTCCAGCTCTTATTTTAAGATAAATATTTCATTGTTAAATGGAGAACTGCAACTTCATCTCCAGTGTTTTCATAGCTATGCTTTCTATTTGCTTCAAATTGAATCGAATCAAACTCGTTTAATGCATATATTTCTTGTCCAACTTGAATCGAAATTTCCCCTTTCATTACTGTTACATATTCAATAGCTCCTTCATGATGAGGTTCTGCCTCATACACGCTATTCGGTTGCAAACAAGCACGATGCATTTCCAATCCTGTTTCTTTTTTGTAACGAAATATAGTCTCTAATCGCCACGTTTGATTTTCTTCTATAATAAATCCTTCTCCGCAGCGTGCGACATTTACTATATCTTCTATAACCATAAGCCGTGATAACGGAATAGATAATCCTTTTGTAATTTTCCAAATGACGCCTAATGTAGGATTCGTTTCTCCTCTCTCAATTTTCCCCAATGTTAATTTACTAACACCCGTTTTTTTCGCTAACTCTTCTAAACTTAATTTCTGTTCATTTCTTATTTGTCGTAACAGTTGACCAACTTGCAGAATTACTTCTTTTGTTTGCATATCCTCTTGTTCTTTCATGTGAACCCCACTTTCGGTATATTATAATTTACTTTTTATCTAAATAATTATATTATAATATATATTTAGAAAGGAGCGAACGAAATGCATGCTATCTTATTAGGTATTTTATCATCTGCGTTTTTTTCAGCTACATTTATTATAAATCGAGTTATGAACGTATCAGGAACAAGCTGGGCTTGGACTGCTTCCTTCCGATTTTTATTCGCTTTACCCATTTTATTCTTTATCGTCCTATTTCGCAAAAACCTTCGTCCACTATGGGTAGAAATGCGTAAACATCCTTTGGCATGGATTGGCTATGGCACAATAGCAGGGGTTGGATTTTATTCATTATTAAGCTATGCTGCTGTATTTAGTCCTGCATGGCTCGTAGCAGGTACATGGCAAATAACCATTTTAGCTGGTTTGTTACTATCTCCGTTATTTTTTATTACATTGGAGACGAAATCAGGGGTTAAACGAGTTCGCGGTAAAATCCCTATGCGAAGCTTACTCGTTTCCTTATTTATTTTGTCAGGTGTCATTTGTATGCAATTAACAGAAGCTGGGGATATTACTGTTTCTCAATTTTTATCTGGCTTCCTCCCTGTAGTTATAGCTGCATTTTTATACCCTTTCGGTAATCGAAAAATGATGGAAGTCGTTGCGGGTCGCTTAGATACATTTCAACGCGTGTTAGGCATGGCAATAGGTAGCCTTCCTATTAGTATTATATTAGCGATTTATGGTTGGACTACAACTGGCATACCCACATCTGGACAAATTATGCAAGGATTCTTATTAGCTTTGTGTTCGGGTGTTATCGCCACAATGACATTTTTCTTCGCTACTGACTTAGCAAAAAACAACCTTTCTTTGTTAGGGGCAGTAGAGGCAACACAAGCTGGAACAATGATATTCACTGTTGTTGGTGAAATCCTTTTTTTAAACGGTTCTTGGCCTGTTGGGGTATCTCTAATCGGTATGATCATTATTATGATTGGAATGATAGCTAACAGTATTTTAAATCGTTCTGTTTCTGTAAAAACAGCATAATTTTCCTTTCTCCAAGTAGCACTTTACATTGTGTAAAATGCTACTTTTTTATGTTGACATAGATTTATAATTGTAACTCAAGCTATTGCAACATGGGAGCGATTAGTTGTACACATTAGTTACGCAACATTTATTATTCATTCAAACATTCTATTGAAAACTATATTTTGCTAGCATTTCTCCCCAAGGAGCCTTTCCTGACTCTTTAAAACCCAAACTGGCATATAGTTTTCTTGCTTGCTCATTGTCCGGCTGATACCCAAGCCAGATGACATCAGTGTGATCATCACTACTCCGGATGTCTTCAATAATCAATTTCATTGCGCTCTTGCCATGTCCACGCCCTTGAAATTGCTCATCAATCATGAATCTATATACCCAATAGTTTCCATCATCCGAATCGATCCCGTACATTGCAAAACCGATAAGTATTTCTTCACAATAGATTGCCTTTATCTTCATGTGTGGTAAAAATTTACTTTCTGCAATTGAATACAGATTTGAGGCAATAAAGTCTTCCTGTTCCTGCTTAGGCTTCAGTCGAATACAAGCTTCCCAATTACTTTGATCTATTGATCTTAAACTAATCAAACTACCGATTCCTCCTCTAGTAGTAGAGAAATCCTTGATCACGAACTCTCTACTAAATAAGTATTCCCCTACCGATAAAACAACCTGTTATTTTTATATACATACTACATCACTCCTCATAAGATGGTAGTCATCGTTAAACTGTACAATTATATAGAAGTATTGCTCTCTATTTGTACTCTTGTTTATTTCGGTATACGGGGAAATATCCCTTCTATATTTCTACTCATCACCATAACGTGTGAACATTAAAAATAAAGAGAGCATGTTTTTTCATCATAAAAAAACATACTCCCTTTAATGTATTATTATAGTTTTATCAAATATACTTTATTAATACGATAAACTTCCTGCTATAATTAATCCTACCGTAATGCCCACTGCAAATAAGCTGAAGCCTACTGCAGTATTTCCTTCTTCCACTTTTTTCTCCAAGCTTGTTTTTGGTGTTAACACGTATTCAATAATCAAATACACAACTACTTGTGTAGCAATTCCGATTAACCCCCAAATAAATGCATCAATTATATGAACACTTGAAGACCATACTGTATATAATGTGATGCCTAATCCAATTACTTTTCCCCATAGCTTTAATGCAACGGCCATATTGCCTTCTTTAATTAAGTTCCACTCTGAAAATTTTGTTGTAAAAGCAAATGCAACAATCCCAATCAAAATAAGAATTAACCCTGTCCCTGTATATAATAAAAAATTAAAAAAACTATCTAATGAGAAATATCCCATTCCAATACACACTCCTTTTATCGTGCTTCAGTTTGTTTCATTTTACTTTTAAATTCTTACAATTTTCTAATAGCCTATTGGTAGAAAATAAGATCCGTTATCTGTAATTTGTCCCCCTGCGCGAATACCTATTGCACTTGCCTTACCATTAATATAAAAGCAACCAAACATATAATGCGCTCGTTTTGGACCTTGTTCTGTCTGAATCATAGTTTGTGGTAGCTCTATAAATTGTTGATAAACAGGAAGTTCTTCTTTATATGTTTTATGAATATCCTCCGCAATTTTTTTACCTGTATTTGAAAAAATCTCAACAGTGTCCCCTTCGCGACCAAATGAAGGCTTTTTCACAAAACTTTGTCCTTGTTGTAAAAAAACATCTGGATCTAGATAAGTTGGTAAAAAATATTTATGTATTGCGTTATGTTCTTCAGGTGTATAAAAAGAATGTCGTTCCTCATGTAGCCCCCAAATGAGCGCCATTATTGCCTTAGATTGTAGTAAAAAAGCAGAAGGAGGATTCACAATGGCTAAGTCTTGTTGTTCCACTAGCTTCATTAACGATTGACCTACTTTTTCCTTCGTTATAGGATCTTCATCATATATCAAATGTTCAATAGGATACGTCTGTCGATATAAAACATCGATTTTTTCTCCGCTTCTATCATAAAGACCTTGTGATAGGACAACTTCTTCATTTTCTAAAATTGGCTCATCGACAAGTTGTAGGTGATTAAAGTCCATATACTGACTTTTTAATCCAGAGAGTTCCTTTAAATACATTGTTGTCAATTTATCTTCTTCATGTTCCGAGTGTGCTGCGAAAACAATATTGCTAGCTGCATATTTTCTCCTCGTACGAAACGACGACGTTACAGCTTTCAAAATTGCTTGTTTTAACTGGTCTTCGCATCCTTCGTTTGGATTTTGCATCTCAAACTGTTCACAAACTTTTCCATTCACAAAAAAAGTTTCTTTTATAAATGTAGGTGTATCTGCGTTTATTTCAAGCAATTTTACTTGTTCATCGGTCACTACTAAATCTAAACGAGCAATGACACTTTCTACTGGAAGTGTTTGCAAACGGATGAAAGAGTGAGTTTCAGTGGGAAATCCAAGGCGCAAAAGTGTCTCATCATCTACCATACGCAACAAAGCAGCCGACTTATAAAAAATATGGCCTATCTGGTCAGTTGCTTGGCGAATCCTATTAATCGTTTCTGCACTTTCTCTCTTTATATCAAATAGAGCATATTCCATCCCATATATGTCATGCCAAAAATCCTTTATTTGGCTAAAAAATTGTTGTCGATTCTCTCGAAATCGGTTCATCTTTACCCTCCAAAACCGCCTTTTGAACCACTGCCTATTCCTGATTTATAATTCGATACATATGTTTTATAGTCAGCACTTTTTTGTAATGATGTTTTTGTTCCATAATATTTCCCACCATGGTAGTAACTACGCGCATAAGTTGAATCATTATCATCGCAATAATACGTACCCGTCTCCTTATCCCAATCCCAATCATCGCAATCCGTTCCTGTTGGCTCTGCATATCCCCTTTCTTCTCCACAAGCAGTTAACGTTACCAAAGCCGCAGCAGCTAATGCTCCTGTCATCATCTTCTTGGTTTTCTTCATACTAAAAATCCACCTTCCTATGTTGCAAGCGTATATCCTGTTGGCGTAACATATAAAATATACACACCTCGGTCTTCATCAATTTCAGCTGAGTCCCGCTCCCATTCCTTGTCTTCGATATATGTATATATACTGCCGATCATGCTTAAAATATCTAAATGATTTTCCATATATTCAAATGTTATTAGCGGATGATTTTTATTGGCATTTACTTCACGAATTTCAAGTTTAATACCTTCACATAAGAGCTCTTGCATTTCAATTGGTGTTTCTTCATACAATTCTACATAAATCACGAATAACTCATCTTCAATAGCAGAAGACAATTGTTTATAAGTCTTACCTTCTTTAATAAAAAATTCACATTCTCTTCTTGTTAGAATTTGCGGCAAGTCAATATTAGTATAATAATAGATTGGTTCAAACTTGTCTTTACCTTTTTGCAAACGATATTCTAACATTGCACCTTCGAATTGCATAACACACTTCCCTTTATAAATATTGTTCTTGTATTCATCGTAGATTTTTCTATCCAGAAGCTCCTTATTTTTTTTATACGACTGAGAATTATAAATAGTTTCATATTATTCTACTAAACTTCACCTTATGTATCAGCAGGGTTTAAACCTATCTGCATTATTAGTTCACATAAGGTTAAGTAGAGAGAAACTTTTATACATTCAAGTACTCCACCACAACGACCTGTATTATTTTTGAATATAAAAATCTCACCTAAATTAGAAAGATTTAACCTTTCTAGTTTAAGTGAGATTAAGTTTTTTACTACTTACTTTCTTTAGCGTTTTATTAAAAACTTCATCCTTCAAGTTGCCCTTTTGTTCGTTCAATCATCTTTCGCTTTTGAATTTTTGCTTGTGTTAGTTGTAAAGATTGTTTTAATGCTTGTGTTCTCTTAGCTTGTTGTAATGCAATCATCATTGCGGGAATTAAGCTACCTTCAGAAACGGGTTTAACTAAATAGCCCATAATATGATCTTGCCTAGACTTCTCTATAAATTCTTTTTGACTAAATGCAGTAATCAACAACACTGGTATATCTAACTGCCGCCCAATAACTTCGCTTGCTTTTAACCCATTTAATTTTGGCATTTCTATATCCATTAACACAAGATCTGGCTTTAATTTAAAAGCGAGCTCGATCGCTCGATCACCATTTCCTGCTTCCCCGACTACCTCATAACCGTTTTTCCGAAGCAACATTTTTAAGTCCAGCCTGATAATTGGTTCGTCCTCAGCAATTAGAATCCGTTTTTTCATCACACCACAACCTTTCTTGCAGGAAGTTTTCTATATGTTGATATTCCTTTGTTGCGCAAATGAAACGCCTGTGCACTTTGCTAAAAGCATTTGTTCGATTAAATCAGATAAATAAGCACCCGCTTCAAGTGAAGTCAACCCATCTTTATGAATATTTGAAATGACCGTCCGATCAGCTTCAACTGTTTTTTCGGTCGGCCGATAAATCATGTAAGCACTCAAGCTTTCATCTGTATTTAAACCTGGCCTTTCGCCAATCAACGAAATAACAAGGTCACAATTAACAATAGCAGCCACTTCGTCTTGCACCCACACACGACCTCGCTTAATAAAAAACGGTTTTGCGACGCTTATATTTTTTAATTTTAGCCCTTGTATTAAAGCAGGTAGTAAATCAACAACATTGGCTTCTACTGCAGAGGAACTCAATCCATCACAAATAATAATTTGAACCGCTTTGCCCTTATCTCCGTTTTTTTCAAGATACTTAATAGATTCATCTGATAACTTTCGTCCAGCATCTAAATCCATTAAGTAAGTTTTCATATCACTAGCTTTTGTTTCTAGCTTGTGTAAACTCATCTTTTGAAGAAAATCATCACTGACATCTCTTAATACAGCATCCTGTGCGGCTGCATGGTCAATTAAAAATTGCAAATAACTTGTCGTCAACATTCGAGTGCCAGTTCGACCAATACCTATACGCGCAGGTGTAATACTTTGTGCTCGTTCAATGGATTCGGCGTTATTCGGCTTGTCTACCCCTTTTATACGTACTTCTGGAAAATGTATGACTTCTTCTTTATTTTGAGCGGTATCGTTTTTTGGCGAATTCATGTTTTTCTGTACTTCTTCTACTACTCTTTGAACAATATCTTGAATTTCTTGAATATCCATTTTGATTTCCCCTCCTCAATCAAAAATTGATAAGTCTCCTGCTCGTTTTGTCAACTTTCCATTTTCCATTAGGCCCATATTCTCCAACCATTTTTCAAATTCTCGAAGTGGTCGTAATCCTAGAATCTCACGCAAACTAGCATCATCGTGATAGCTTGTATCTTGATAATTCAGCATGACATCATCTCCACCCGGTACTCCCATATAAAAATTGGCACCTGCAACTGCCGTTATGATACCTGCAACTTCCTGATCATTTTGGTCGGCATCCATATGATTTGTGTAAGTTGGAGCAATACCCATTGGTAAGCCATGTAATTTCCCCATAAATCCATCTTCGAGATCCGCTCTAATTAATTGGCGTCCATCATAAAGTGTCTCTGGTCCAATAAAGCCTGAAACCGTATTCACCATGAAAGGCTTCCAGTGACGTGCATAACCGTAACTTCTTGATTCAAGCGTTTGCATATCTACCCCAAAATCAGCATTTAACGATACTTCCGAACCTTGTCCTGTTTCAAAATACATAAAGTTTGGGCCAGCAGATGTACCATATCGAGCCATCATCTCATAACCTTCATCAAGAATGTTTGTAGATATACCGAACGCTTCATTCCCTTTTTGTGTACCTGCTAAACTTTGAAACATTAGTGCGATAGGCGCACCCTGTTTTAAAGCCCCCATTTGTGTTGTTATATGGGCTAATACACAATTTTGTGTTGGAATCTGCCAGTTCTCAATAAATTCATGCGAAAGTGTCAAAAGTTTTTTCACGGATTCAATTGTATCCACATTCGGATTGATACCAATAACTGCATCACCTGCTCCATAGGATAATCCTTCTTTTATTGAATACAAAATACCTTCTGGGACATCATTTGGATGGTTAGGCTGACAACGAAAAGCTAAACGACCAGGCTCTCCAATTGTCGTATTACAATGTGCTTGATATTTCATTTTCTGTGAAGCAAGAACAAGATCAATGCTTGACATTAGTTTAGCAACTGCTGAAATCATTTCACTTGTTAGTCCTCTTGAAAGTTTCAATAACTGATCTGTACCTGTATCAGATGACAGAATATAGTTTCTTAGTTCACCGACTGTCCAATTTTGAATATCTTTATAAATCGTGTTGCTAATATCATCATAAATTAAGCGTGTTACTTCATCGATCTCATAAGGAATAACCGGATTCTCGTAAATTTCTTTCAGCTGCATCTCGCTAAGTACTACTTTTGCTGCCATACGCTCAAGTGATGATTCTGCTGCTACACGAGCCATCACATCCCCGGATTTTGCTTCACTGGCTTTTGCAAGTACCTCCTTTACCGACGAAAACGTATAATAAGTTCCCTTTACTACGCAAGACAATTTCATCATTTAACACCCCTTTTTATTATGTTAAAGATTGCAATTAAACAAAAAAAAAGCGCTTCCACATATCCCTGAAGAAAATTTTCTTCGGGCGTGAAAGGCGCCTTTGCCTTAGCTATTATTTTAGTTCATTCTACACTACTAGCAAATATTTTGTAAATAGTTCGAAAACAATATCAGCTTCACTGATTAGTATTATTTAACCTCGGTAGATACAATCGGAAAGGTTATTGAAACTTTTGTCCCTTCCTCAAAAATAGGGAATGACAAAACGCCTTGTAGTTTCTCTTCAACTAACATTTCTACAAGTTGTAATCCTAAAGATGACAGATCGCCTATCGAAAAAGGATTACCAATTCCACATCCATCATCCGTTACTGTAATCGTAACCATTTGCTTTCGTTGTCTCAAATTAATAGCAATTTCCCCGTAATTTCTTGAAGGAAAAGCATGCTTAATGCTATTTTGAACTAACTCATTAACAATCAGTGCTACAGCTGCTGCTTTATCTGAAGGACAGAATATCGACTCTCCTTCTACAGACACAGCAATATGTTGATCTGGAATAATAGACGAGGAAACTAACAAAGTAGAAATTTGTTGTATTAAAAGTTTAATATCAGCTTCCTCAATTCCACGCTGGGCCAAGTAATCATGAACTAAAGCCATACTAGATATTCGAGATATACTGTCATTAAATACCTCAGCCACTTCTTCCGAGTGAGTACGTTGCATTTGTAATCTCAATAAACTAGAAATAACTTGTAAATTATTTTTAACACGATGATGAATTTCCTGAACGACAATGGCTTGAAAGACCCCTTGCTTGTCTCCGCTAGTAGTCGCTTTCATAAGTTGCTCTATATTTCTTTCGTTCTGCACTACCTGTGAAATATCTCTTTCTTTTATTAATACCGCAATGGTCTCCCCATACGGGTCTTTTATAGGAACAATATCTTGTTGCATGATTCCACGCTCTTCCGTAATTCCTCTTGATCCAAAAACTGGTTTCCCGGTTTTCAAACTAAATAATACACCTGGTTCCATTTCATCAAATACTATTTTCCCTAGCAAACTTTTTTTATATAAAGATGCTATAGTAGTAGGCTTTGCCTCAGCTACAATTAAAGAAGCGTTATCTTCTTCTAAAAGACAGTTGATAAAAATATCCGCTTGAGAAAGGTCAGCTATTATTTGAAGGTTTTGGGCTACACCTAAAATAATTTCACACTGTTCATTTGATAAATTTGATAATCGTTCTAAATCTAACATTCCCATCATATTAACGCACTTCCCCTTTCTCTAGTTTTTCAAACACTATAACAAAAATTGTGTTCAATGCGATACATCTATTAGAGAGTATTAAACAAAATTTAGTAAAAATAATAGAAAAGGACAAACGTGTTTATTCACACCGCCTTGTCCTTTTCTATTTCAGTTTTTTCGATTGTTCATTATACATCTAATCCTAAGTGTGAACGCAATGTGCTACCTTCATAATCAGCTCGGAATAAACCACGTTCTACTAAATTCGGAATAACATCGCTAAAGAATAAATCTAAAGATTTTGCAGGTCCACCTGGCACAGCTATAAAGCCATCCATTGCTCCTTTATCATAAAAATTCACAATTTGATTCACAATATTTTGTGGCGTACCAATTGCTACAAGATGTGCAGAGCCAATTACCTCTGGGCGTTCTAACAATTCTTCAACAGTCGGCTCATTTTCTATAATATATCGGCGCACGAGATGAGCATGCGTTTTACTACGTACTTTTTGATTTTCTGGCGGCAACATATTTGCTGTTACGCAATCCATCAGAGCTAAATGACGAATATCCATTCCAATTACGGATTCTAGGGCATTATAGCGACGCTCAATAGTTAAATGCTCGTGTGCTTTACGATGCATTTCTAATGCCTCCTCATATGTATCACCAATAAAGAAATACAATCCTGGTAATAAACGTATGTCATCTACCGAACGCCCTAACTCAACAGCTCGCTTGCGCAAGTCATTACGTAATTCAATACCTACTTCTATATCTGGAGTAGCAGCAAAAATAGCATTTGAAACTGCTGCTGCAAATTGACGGCCTGTATCCGATGCTCCCGCTTGGAATAGAGGAATATCACCCGCTGGATGCATAGGTATATTTAATGGTCCCTTTACATGAAAATACTCTCCATCATGGTTAATTGGCTTCACAAGCTCTTTAATTTTCTCTATATTTCCATCTACCTCTAATATTTCATAAGGGTTGCTATGCCATAGTCGCTGTACAACATCCTTACATTCTGTTGCCTTTGCATAACGCTCCTCTGACGAAGGCATCAACTCGTTGCTAAAATTAGATGCTCCATCAATTGATGTTACTAGGTTCCAACCTATACGCCCTTCACTAATCCAATTCAAGGATTGTAATTGGCGCGCAATAATATAAGGTGGATTAAATGATGTTGATACTGTTGTTACCAAACCAATTTGTTTAGTTTCTCTTGCCACCGTCGCCATTAAAAGACTTGGATCTAGCCCTACTGTTCCTTTCATTTTAGCTATTAATTCAGGATGCGCTATTAAATAATCTGCCTTAAATACAAAATCTAACTTCGCTGCCTCAGCACGCTTTGCAAATGCAATATGTTCATCAATTAACGCACCCTTTTTGCCTTGCTCACCATTCACCGCTAAATGCATCCCAATTATAAGATGTCTTTTTGTTGTCAATTTACACTCTCCTTTTCTAATTGAAAATGATTATCAATACCATCATAAAGTTTATTTTCTAATAAGGCAATGAAATAAAGAGTGTATCAATATATTAAACAATGAAAATAATCTATTACAGATCCAATAAAGAGAGAGCATGTTTTTTCAATTAATAAAAACATGCTCTCTTATATAAATTTTTTACTAAAAATGTGCAAAAATACAAGTTAGAAAAAAATCCTTCACAGTGAATATTAAACTGCCTGCCGCAATTCTTCTTCCTCATGCATAACCTGCAAAATCGTATTTTCTTCTCTCCGCTGACAGATGTTATTCCAAATAAGAGCAGAAATAACAAGCAAGGTCCCTACTATATCAAAAATTGTTATGTTGTATCCTTGTATCATCATAATGACCAATGTAGTGATTGGAACGAAATTAATAAATAAAATCCCGTTAATGGATGATAGGATTTTCACACCGTAATTCCAACTAAGCAATGCTACAATACCCGGTAGTGTCATCATAAACAATAAATCATATTTAATAGCAAAAATTGTTTCCGTACTTGGGACTGATACAACCCCTTGTAACGTCATGATCATTGTGATGATACCTGTTACAGCTGTGCCAAATACACATGTTAATGTAGAATAGCGTAGCGTAGACCAATCATTAAATGTTTGACCGCCCATTGTATAGATGACCCAACCTACAACACCAATTAAAATGAATGATAGCGAAACTAGATTATGTTTTAGTGTAAGAAAGAAACCCATATCGCCTTTTGTAATAACAAAAATAGCCCCAACAAAAGCAATGCTCATGCTGCTAATCATATACTTCTTCGGTTTCACATGTTTATAGCCCCAAAGAATAGCAATCGAAATCATCGGCATAAGTGCTTCCATAATCGACGCTACCATAACACCGGATTTCCCCATTAACATTTGGCCTAAGAAAACAAGCACGTTGTAAACTGTAAATGCCATCGTCCCAAAAAAGACGAGCAATTTACCTTTCCCTTCTAACCGAAATGCTTTTTTCCCTTCTTTCATCCATAATAAAATGACTAATACAATCGATACCGCTCCATATCGAATAGTTGAAAAATAGAGTGGATTTATATATTCAAGTGCATGATCTGCAACTGGAAACATGGCTCCCCATGACATACTTGCAATTAAACATGCGATCACGCCTACTACTATTTGATTTCTTCTCACTGTTTTTCCTCGTTTCTTTAAAACTACTATGAAATGCACAATGAGAATTATAAAAAAGAAAATACATCACGTAAAATGATTGAAAGTGATATTAACTATCATTTATAATGATAGTTTTTAAGGGGGAAAGCTCGATGGAACTACGAGATTTACAAATTTTCAAAAGCGTCGCAAATAACGGGAGCATTAGCCATGCTGCAAAAGAATTAAATTATGTACAATCCAATGTAACTGCACGTATTAAGCTATTAGAAAAGGAGCTCAAAACGCCGCTATTTTACCGCCATAAAAAAGGGATGACATTAAATCCTGAAGGGCGAAAAATGCTCGCTTACGTTACTAAAATTTTGCAAGATGTCGAGGAAATGAAACAAGTATTTTTAGATAGTGATACACCGACTGGTACTTTAAAAATTGGTACAGTTGAAACAGTAAGTATATTACCTACCATCCTAGCGTCGTACTATAAAGGATATCCGAATGTCGACTTAACACTACAAGCTGGTTTAACGGAGGAACTTATTAAAGAAGTAGCGGATCACCAATTAGATGGTGCATTTATAACTGGACCGATTAAACATCCAGTTTTAGAACAATATGATGTATTTACCGAGAATCTTGTTCTCATCTCACAAAACAAATCCTTTCGTATAGAAGAATTTATGACTACACCTATCCTTGTTTCTAATCAAGGTTGCGGCTATCGTTCCAAGCTAGAACTATGGCTCAAAGATGAGGGTTTACTACCAAAAAGAATTATGGAATTTAATATATTAGAGACAATTTTAAACAGTGTTGCCATCGGTCTTGGGGTTACACTTGTACCACAATCAGCCGCTGAGCATCTTTCTACTACAGGTAAGGTGTATTGTCATCCAATTCCAAAAAAATACGGTACTATTTCAACCGTCTTTATTCGACGAAAAGATGCATATATGACAAATTCGATGGAATGTTTTTTAAAAACAATTGCTGAGCATCAACATAAATAAGGTTACTTCTATCATTCATACGTCTTTTTTTCTGCCAATAATATCTTTGAATGGACAAAAAAACGCTTGGTTTCTATTACCAAGCGTCCTGTGTTAATTATATTTGGCTAAAAAAGATGCAGAGAACCTATATTAAAAAATAATTATTATGGTGCTATTTTGCATTTTTGTCAGGCTGATGAATACCGAATATATTGCCCTCGGTATCCATATAGTATCCTTGCCACGCCATTCCAGGAAGAGCATATTTCGGCATTGCAACTGTGCCACCATTCTCAATAATTTTAGCTTCCGTTACATCGTAATTTTCCACACCCATTGTACAAGCAAATCCATTTAAAGCTTGATTTGGTTCCGGAGAAGCACTTTGACGTTGCATTAAAGCACCATCGATTCCTGGCTCGTCCGCATTACCAGTTACCGCTCCAAAGTAAGGCATTCCTGCATAATCACTCCAATCTTGAAATGACCATCCGAATACCTCTCCATAAAATTTCTTTGCTCGTTCCATATCACTTACATGAATTTCAAAATGAACTAATCTCCCCATGTTATCCTCCTTATTAGTAAAGAATTAATTTACTCACTGTGTTTGAGTACAATTACTATATATTATTATGACAAGGAATGGAAATAATAAAGAAGAGAAATTCTATGAAAAAAATCGGGAATAGGCATTCTAATACTAGTCTCTACTTTGGTTCTTTTTCTTTTAAATTAGTTAATTAATAGCCTTTAAATGATCTTTTAAATACTGAATAAATGGATGCTCTTCTATATCTGATTTGCGTGTACATATAAATAAACTTTGCTGAATATTTGCATGATCTACATACACCCTAGCCAGTTTTCCATTTGATATACTTTCAGTTACACTGTAGGACGGTGCTAAAGTCATACCGTACCCTGCTTCCACTACTTTAATCGATTCATGTAAGCCTTGCATTTGAAGTCCTAATTTAGGTAATTGGCTCTATCGTTGGCTCGTTCTTAGGTTTAAAGGTCATCCCTTATATCAAAACAAAATGGATTCAAATTTTATTACCAATCATTTTTTTCTTGCTAATTGTTCAGGTCGTATCAGATTTATTAATCTAGAGTCAAAGCAAAACAAGCGAGAAGTGACTAACTTCTCGCTCTTTTGTTTCCTCTTATTTTATTATTTAGCAGGAGTAACAACGGGTTATATTTTCAACTCTTTTATCCCTGCTTTTAATGTATCTGCATCTATTTTTAATGTTTTCCAGCTGTCTTTAGCTGATTTCAAGTTAGGTAGTAAAAATTTATATTTATTTTGTTCCGCTTTATCAGACGCTTTCTCGATATGTCTTAGTACTCCTGAATATTGAGAATCTAAGTCATTCCATTGCGTAGACATAAAAGTAAGGGCATTAATAGCATCATCAAGTGAATTGTACATCTCACTAATATTACTATGTGCAACGCCAACTACACGATTTAATGTTGTTTTATAATCAACTGTCTGTCTTAATTGTGCTAATAACGGTTCTAATTGACCTAATTGTTCTCTTGCTATCCCCAACATAACACCACCAGCAATCCACGTAGGAATAGAAGGCACAGATACTGTTATTATGCCATCAGACTCTAATTTCTTATAATAGTTTACTGATTCTAAAACTTCATTTAGACGCTTTTGATCATCCTCCACTGCAACCCCTTGGTTTTTTAAAATCGACTGTAAAAGCTCTTTGTTACTTCCAAACTCTCTAATATCTTGTCCAATATCCTTTTTTAATTTAGTTAATTCTTCTATTAATTGTTGTGCATACTTTTGATTTTGTTGAATCTCTTCTCGTAAATCTGTAATTCCTTCTATTAACGTCTCTCCATCTCCTGTATTTATTGCATCTACAATTATGTCATAATAATTTTCAAACTTGTTATCGAATTCAATAATACCTGTTAATGTATCTATAAGCTGTTTTTTAATCTTTGTATCCCATGTAAGAGCGTGTGCTCTAGCATCCTTTTGATCTTGTACAATTTTACCTGGTAAATCCGGATATCCATTAATATTAATTCCTTCAAAGTTCACATCTGGATTCTTAATTAACATATAAGAATAGGCATTCATAGATTTTGCAAAAAGTCCTGCCTTTTGCAAAGTTTCTTTCATCTTCACTTCATTTGCTGAAAGAGACGTATCACTATTGCTTGTTTGCTCAATTTTATTTGTCTCTGCAAATGCTGCTACTGGAGAGACTATCGAAGTTGTTGTCAAAGTTAAAAACGTCGATACAGCGAGTACTTTGTAAAGTGATTTTTTATTCATTTAATATTCCTCCTATAAGTATTTTATTTTCAATTTTTATCTTCTTGTTTAAAAGCAATGTCTTTTGCAATAAACTCCGCATCTTTATGAATATCATTCCAACTTTGTTTAGCCGCTTTTAAATCATCAGGTATTAAAGAGAGCTTATGATCTTGCATTTGATCGATATTATCATATAAGTCTTTATAATTTGCCCCCATTGTATTCCATTGTTGTTGAATATTCGTTAGAGACATGATTGCTTGATCCACTGTTTGATATAAGTATGTCAAAGTGTCTTTTGCGTTAGTAAGAGAAATAATCGCTTGGTTAGCAAAATCGGCTTTCATCGTTAATTCTCCGATTTTATTCGATATTTCGTTGTAAGAGTTCATATGATTAGATGCCGTAACACCAGCTGCTGTTCCTAAACCAATACCAGCTGCACCGAGAGCTGTAAGGCCGCCGACAACAAGCGGAGTTGCTGTACCACCAGTTACAACAATTACTACTCCTCCTGCAATAGTTCCAATAACTAAAATGGCTGCTCCTAATCCACCACCAATTGACCAGGCTAGTACATTGTCAAAATGTGCTTTTTGAGTGGAACGTAGATTCTCAATTTCAGCTTGAAGTTGCGGAACTAATGCCTGTTTGCCCGCTAATATTGCCGTTAATCCACCCTTCCCATCTGGACCACCAATATTATTTTTAAAATCTATAGTATTTGTATATAGCTTTGTTTTGAAGGTTTCTAACATTTTTATGACGGCTGTAACTTCTTCTGAATTTGTATCAATCGTACTGATTAAATCACCAATACCTTCTTTTAGCCCTTCCTTATCTTTCTTTTTTACAGTGTCTATTAAAGTGTCGTAATAATTATTAAATTGTTCATCGTAATTTACAATATTACGTGCTGTCTTTTGAATTTTTGGCTTCGCTGTATCTAACCAATAATTCGCATTGATTCGAGACAGTTCCTGATTAAGGTGAATATTTTTGATTAACTCTCCCCCTTCAGAACCTAAATCAATAGTTGATAGATTTACATTTGGTTGTTTAATCATTGTTTTTGCGTACAAATCCATTACAAGAATATGAGAACCTGTTTCAGCCAACGCTTTCTTCAGTCCTTCAGGTCCTAATGTATAATAATTGCCAATTTTTTGTTCTTGAGTGACCTGTTCTTGCGCAAGCGCCTGAATAGTGCCACTGTTAGTTGCGGTTATAACCGTTGCCAAAGTAGCCACGGTTAACACTTTATATGAAAATTTCTTCAAATCTAATCCCTCCTAATTTTTCGATAAACTATCAAAATTTATGAACTTGTTCTTCAAGTTGACCAATTACACTTTTTAATCGTCTTAATGTATCTTTTTGTGATAGATTGTTATCAGCATCAGTACTTAATTTTGCGATACTATTTTTTATTAAATTCAAATCTTCTTTATAGCGTTTCAATAGGTCAAGTTCTACATCCACTTGGCTAGCAAATGTATGCAAATCATGTTGCATAAAAAGAAGCATTGATTTTTGTAAGTCTGCTATCGATAGTTTCGTTGTTAAATCATATAATTTTTGGTTTTTTTGCTCCAAACCATCCAAATATTCTCGTTGTTCAGCCTTTAATTTATTTACTTCAGCGAAGGTACTATATGTTTTCTTGATTCTTTCTGAGTCAATTACTTTCATAAGGTCATACTCTTTCGCTTTTGTAGCTGCTGCTGCTGCAATTTCACCTTTATTATTTTTCTCAATTGCTTCACGCGCTTCTTTTTTGGCAGCTTCAATCTCTAAAGCAGATTTACCATTTTCATTTGCTTCTTGCTCTGCTTTTTTCTCTGCTTCTAAAATAGCGTTGTTAATTTCTCTTCCTTTGTTATACGCTACCGCCGCTGTTTGAGCAGCTGGTTCAATGATATCTTTTGAAAGACTATAGATCTCTTGGAATATTTTTAGTCCTTGCTCATTTAAAGCTCCTGGTAGAAAGGCAATTTTTTGCAAATCATCTTGAATTGATTTTTTAGTATCAAGCAATTCGCCTTTTAGCTTGTCTATCTTCCCTGTTCCTTCTAAACTAAGTACTTCCTGAGCTTTTGCCACATCAGTATCGAGATTTTTAAGTTTTTTATCAAGCTGTAATTGAAGATCTGTTAATTCATTAATTTGATATTGAATATTTTCTTGGTTTGTCATAACCATTTCTTGAAGGACTTCCAGCCTATCCAGGAAACCTTCCTTATCTTCCTTATTATCTACATATTCTTTTAATGTTGGATAATAGCTATTAAATTTAGTGGCGAATCCTTTACTTTTTGAATTAATTAGAATTAACTTTGGATAGAGTTCCGATGTCCATTCTTTCATATCTTGTTTTATTAGAAATTGATCTGTATGTAAAGCTGGTACTTCATCTAGCTGCACATTCGGGTTCATTAAAGATTGGTCTATATACATTTGGATTAATTTAGATTGTGCACCTAATTTTCTTAAAGATGAAGAAAGAGTCATGTTCTCTTCTTGAATTTCTGCTTGAGCAATAGGTGTTGCAAAAGTGTGTACAGGAATAACTCCTGTTGCAACAATGGATGTTATCATTAATCCTTTAATTAATTTCCTTTTCATTCTATTTACCTCCCTATTTAATATTTTTCATAATAATTCATACGTTTTTATATATATTTTGAGCACCCCCCAATTTACTTGAGTTTAGGAAAAATTCTTTCTATTTCCTATGATGTAAATTTTAGACATGTACACATTTTTTGGCAAATAACTACGAAATTAACCCATTTCAAGCTAAAATAGGCTATTTCACTGTAATTTTGAGTCTAAAAATTGATTAATATTAACAATAACCATCTGAATGTGTCAAAATACAGCGAAGTTCAGTCGTCTGACGTCTGAATAATGACATATTTTTGTTAATAATGGGGGAATTAGATGAATTGGAATAATTCTATCAATTTATTCCTTGGTATAATTACTTCCGGAATAGGCTTTGTGCTTACGCATGGGCTAGCACGATGTCGGTCATTTCAGTAATGCCATAGGGCGTTGAGGGATATCCTTGACTTTATAGTTACAAGGATCTTTTGAGATTTTGCATGTTTCTAGATTGAAATGTAAAGAACCAACTGCTTATTGAAGATTAGCAATTGGTTCTTTAATTAGACGTTTATTGTGTTTTGTAAAACTTATTAGCTCACCTAAACTAAGATTGGACTGTCATCCAGCGCGCATTTCTACCTTTTGAAATAAGTTTAATCTCACCTAATAATTGTAAATCAGTTAAAGCTTTACTAATTGTACTTTCGGCTATATCTGGATAAATGCTTCGGATACACTCTTTTGTAAAAGGTTGTTGTTGATTGTGAATGAAATTTTGAATTCGCTCTACCTTAGTATGTTTACATATAGAATCCAGTACTCTGCTATGTAAATCTTTATAAGCCTCTAAAATAATCATCAAGAACTCTTTTAACCAAAAGTTCATATTATGTCCATTACAATACCAATTAACCGATGATTTAAATATAGCTTCATAGTATTCAGATTCTCTTTTCTTTATATATTCATCTAAACAAACATATTTCACAAATGTATGTCCGCTTTTTACTAATAGTAATTGCATGAACATTAGTGTCAATCTACCATTACCTTGACTAAAAGGGATTATGCAATAAAAATTCAATATAAAACGAGCGATCAATATAAGTGTAGGCATCTCTTTTTTGCGGTTTAATAAATTGTACTGGTTGCATAATTGTTCTACAGCCTGTGGAATATTTTCAGGTGGAAGAGGACGATAACAAATCGTGTGCATTCCTTTTTCAGGAATAATTCCTGGGATAGAAAATGGCTTTTGGCGCCATTTCGCACTGTCAGAGGTATTATAATGAATTAATTGAAAATGCAATTCTTGTATAGTATCTGGACTTATAGAAAAAGTACGAGATTTTTTTTGTACAAGATTCAAAGTTTCATAAAAACAAAAAATCGCATCTTCTGAAATTGATTGGGGTATCATATCATCTAAAATAAGTTCTTTTAATCGCTTATTTGAAACTTTTATGTCCTCATAAACTGAAATAAAGTTTTTTATGTATTGAAGGGGTATAGCTTTTTCAAGGCTTGTGAATATATCAGGTCTTTGCTCTTTATAAGCGGTCAACATACCTTTATATTCACTAATTTCACTGACTAAAGTTATTAGTTGCTGATCAATATTTATGTACGGATCTTCGAAAAAATTTCTCATTTTTTTCCTCCTGCCACTATCTCTCCATGCTCTATTACACGAATATTTTTTGTTTTATAGGAGTTCCTAATGTTATTCTAGTATTACTTTTCAACTAACATCCGGTTTAATAGAGCTTTTACTTTTTAAAGAAAGAGGATTAATTTATCATTCCAAATTTTTGTATAAAGTTACTCTTGATTTTGAAATTTCTTTTTATGAATGCTTCATGAATATAGACGTTAGATATTATTAAATATCGGAATATTATCTTTTAAATGTACTGATATCTTTATTATTTTTGTGACATTTCTGTGTAATTTTCCGACATTTTTATTACGCTTATTAATTGAATGACCATTTTGTGTCCTTTTACTGTGTATATCAATTGCTAGCTAAACTTTTATTTATGTGTACTAACCATTTTGTTCGTCCTTTTTTAGCATTAATAATGAAAGAAATAAGCGGATATCATATCTTAATTAGACATGGTATCCGCTTGTTATTATTTCATTTTTTTATTTCATCGGTTAAATGCATAATATCGATCTTAATCACAACAAAAAGCACTCTTGGTATCAAAACCAAGAGTGCCGCATTATGCCTTGATGAAGCTCAACGCTCTATTTCTTTATGCTTTCTTTGCTTTTTGAAGATACATTTGACTATCTGCTACATTTAATAATTGCTTTGCTGTAGCCCCATCTTGTGGAAAACGTGCACAGCCAATACTTGCTGAAATCACAATTTGCTGTTCCTCGATGCTAAACGGCTCCTGTAAAAATTCATGTATTTTAGCTGTATACTGTTCAACTACATCTTGCATAGTCATATGTTCAACTAATAACACAAATTCATCTCCGCCAAGACGCGCCCAGACTTCCTGCTTTTGAGTAAATTGCTTGCACCGTTCCGCAAACATTTGTAGTAATAAATCTCCCTGTAGATGTCCATACTGGTCATTTACAGCTTTAAAGCCATTCAAATCTATGAAAAATAGGGAAAATACCTGATTCTCTTCAATTAAACGCTCCAACCGATCCAACACAGATTTACGATTCGGTAAATTCGTTAAACTATCATAATAAACAAAGTGCTCCAAATTTTTGGAGAGATCAATTGAACTTTTTAAATACTTATTTAAGTTTTGAATGCGTTTATAATGGTTAGATACATCATAAATTTCTATCATTAAATACGATGTATGCTCTATTTGTATATGTTGAATTAAAATATTTTGACGAGTTGGCTTCATCTTTGCACACTTATGTTCCACAAAATATTGATGCATCGCTGCTGAGCAAAAGCTTTTTTGTTTATCCAACAAAGCCTTTTCAAACATATAGGCATAAATCTTTTTATCAAAACGTGGAACAACTGTAGTGATCGGTAAACCTTTAACCTCATCTTCACTTTTACCTGTGTACTTGACTAACCATTTATTCCATAATTGAATGTTCAATTGCTCATCCAATAAAATAATGCCATTATCTAGCTGATTGACGATCGCTACATATAAATCATTCATCCAAATCCCTACTAATCTCGTCCACTTTTTGAATTAAAAATTCTATTGATTCTAATGAAAACTTAATTAAGATAATGCCTAGTACCTTTGAATTATCCACATCAAAACTTACATAAAGTAATAACACATTACTATCCCCAGAGCTAGTAAGTGTTTTATAAAACTCTCCTGCATTATGTAAAATTACTTGTGGCACATCATACTCTAGCTTCATTTTCAACAGGCTTCCCATACCGCCCATAATGGAATTTAGAATGATATTGCCTATTTCCTTTACAACATCAAAATCCTCATCATTAAATGAAAGTTCAGCATCCTCTTCTGTATATTCTTCCCCTAAGCAAAGCGCAGTCAAATATTTAATTTGCTCTGCCGGAAAAATAAAATCTGCTCTACCAGAAAAGACATTACCAAACTTTAAAGAGGTAGATAGTACTGTACCATTTATTACAGGAGTCAGCTCTTCTTGATTGCCAGACTTTAATTCTTGTAACCCTAGTAACGTTATCTCTGGTACTGACAAAAAAATTCTTTTTTGAAGAATTTCTGATAATAAGTTAGCTGCCTCGCCGACAAATACATTATACAGCTCTTTCAATATATCCTCTTGTGTTGTTGTCAACAACTAAATCACCCTTCTATCAATAATTCTATCTCCTTCAGTTTCGCAACATTTATCGGTTTATTAATAAATGCCAACGCTCCAGCAGATAAAACCTCGTCACGAACCGCCAATTGTACGTCAGCTGAAAGCACGATAATTTTAGCCGTTGGATATTTCTCTAATAATTGTCTAATTGCCTCTTGTCCACTCATCTTAGGCATTAATAAATCCATAAATACAAGGTCAGGTAGAAAAGTTGCAAATACTTCAATACCTTCAACACCATCATTTGCTGTTTCATAAACAGCATCAGGGTAAATAGATTTTAATGTTTGTATTGTTGTTTTTTGAGAAAACACGGAATCATCTACTACAAGTACTTTCATAAAAATTTTATCCTCCGCTATTAAAATCATGTTTCTTAAAATAGTATCACAATTATTCTTTATTTGAAAAATATTTAACTAGTTCTCTAAATGTTGGTGAAATATCTATAAAAAGTTTTTTACTAATTATTCTTCAAGGTATCAATATTTCACTAAAGGATACATTCGAGTTCATCGTTGGGTTAAAAAAGCGATGCCCTAGAGCGCAGATTCCGGGTAAATGGTGCAAAATAATCTAACCCTAATATGGTTCCATATCGAGAAAAAATATTATTTCAAAATAATTTATTACACACATTTAAATGAATAGCATCATTCATTCTTCCGATTTTATTGGTATTGAGAAATCGATAGCGAGTTAACAATATCTTCATATGAATGAAAGAAAGAACTGTTAGAATAAACCTCTAACACAGTACCAGCTTGAATAAAAACAGTCGTTTCAACATCGAAAATTATATTTACAAGTTCACGGTGAATTTAAGCCTATATAGAAAAGGAAAAAAAGCGCATTTTGAAATAATCAAAACACGCTTTTTCTATACTCTATTGATCGTTCTTTTATTATCAAGTGCCTTAAAGTAGCGTAGCTTTAGATGACGTACAATTCAATTAGTCGTGTACTGTCTTGCTGAAAGAAGTTAAATCTACACCGCAAACGATTTACTGTAAAATAATAGTTTTAGCTCGATCTTCATTGACTGTATAAAGGAAGAAGTTTAATGTAATATCTTTTTCTTTTATATTTTTAAATGTTTCTACTTGGTTATGTGTTCTTAACACTCCATCATTTGAACGAGTTTCAGCAAAGATTCTTTTGCCATTTTGATAAATAACATTTTGTGTGATACCACCAAATTGCTCGTTCTTACTTTCTGATTCAACAATTAAATCATTACCTTTCGTGTAGTAGGTAATATCAATTGGATACCCGTTTAACTCTGTTTTGATAGACTTTGGCACATCAGAAATATTTGTTAGCTCTACTTTGTCTTGCTTTTTAGCTTCATAAGAAACCTTCGCATCATTTAAAGTAAGTGAAATTTCTTTATTCGTAATATCCTTTATTAGCTCCTGTGTTTCAAAAGATATATAATCTTTATCAAAATATCCCGACAATTCCTGCTCACCAATACGTAATTTAATCTGACGATAATTGATATGACCTAGAGAATTAGAATCTATATTTTTTTCATCAAAATAAAGCTTCACCTTACTCGGTGTAATGACAAGCTCTTTAAAATGAAGTTGCTGAGAGCCTATCTCAATTTTTTCGTCTATATCCATAACAAAAGTAGACTTTTTAGCAAGATCTTGATTATATTGGAAATCTAGGTTCCACGTTTCTGTTTTATAACTTACTGTATCAGTATAACTTAAAAATACCCCTAATTTTTCTACCGCTTCTTTTTGTATCTCTAGTGAATCACTTCTTTTAATGACATTTGCTTGAGGGCGTTTATGAGTGACGCCAAAACTCGCAATGGTTTCATCTTGAATTTTATAAGATACATATGCGTCTTCTATGTTATTGGACTCTTCCAGGTCGATAAGATAATCCAATATATATTGTCCGTTTTGATAATCCTTTGAAATGAAATCTATTTTTGATATTCCATCTTGATTAATAGTAATCTTTTCAGGGAACGCGTTCGATTGAACTACATTTTTTAATCCTATACTTTTCTGCTGTATCTCCTTTACACCACCAAGTTGAAGTGTAACATTGCTGTAGTGTGGGATTTCCTCATCTGTTTTTAGAATCCCTACTAATTGATCTGTTTCCTGATTATATACTGCGTTAGCCTCCATCTTTATTTCTTTGCCGTCACTTATTTTTAGTAATGCTTGTTCGAAGTCTGCATAATCTATTGGATAATCGTGATCAATATCTAAGCTAAAGTTAATAGTAGTACCATTTTGATCTGAAATTACATTATGAATATTTAATACACCAGCTTCGTTTTCTACTGATTTATTGACTTCCTGTCCAAAGCCATTTTCTAAAGAAGTAATAACGCCTGTTCTATTCATATTTCGCATCCAGTCCAAGATTTCTGTTGTATATTTGGCAAATACAGGTGTGACTGATAAAACAATTGTAAACATAATGGCAGTTAATATAATTTGGGGTTTATAGCTATGTTTTTTAGTTTTATAATTATGATTTTGTTGTTTACGGATGATTTTACTCCACATTTCATTCTCATTAGGATAATCTACTTGATCGTACTTCACTTTTTCTTTTATTAAATCGTCCATACTACTCACGCTGATTCCTCCATTCGTATAATAAATTTTCATCTATTTGGATAACCTTTTTCATTAATTTTTTACCTTTAAAAAGCCTCGATTTAACCGTCCCCTCAGGGATTTTTAGAATTTCAGCGATTTCCCTATCTTTACAATCATGCACATATTTCAATACCATTACCTTTCGAATACGAACAGGCAGTTTGTTCATTAAATCGACTAACTCACTTTTATTTTCATTGAGCTGTATTGTTCGCTCAATATTTTGGGTATTGTCAACTCGTATAAAAGATAGGAAATCAAAATTCTCTTTTAATAGCAGCTTGTTCTTTTTCTTTAAATAATTTCGTGACATATTCATAGCAATACTAAGTAACCAAGATTTTTGATTTTGTATTGCTTGAAAATCTTCACTCAAAGCTTTTGCAAATACATCCTGACAAAGATCCTCTGCATCGTATTTATTTTGAAGCATGTAATAGCAAGCTCTGAAAACGTCTTTATAATATGTTTGAAACAATACTCTCTCATCGCTAATTTGTTTCACAATCCCACCTCCTTTTCCGATTTCTACACAAGTAACAATTTAGGATTATAAATAGTTCATTTTTTCAAAAAAACTTTTACTTACTTTCGTTAAATGATGATGTTCATAATTCGAATTTATGTATGAGCATACTTCTACAGAATATTGTAAATAGAAGATTGATTCCAACAGAAGAACAGAGAATTACCTACAATCGAAAGTAGCAAAAAGCCAACAAAGAATTACTAAGTACATAAATCAGTGCTGTTTTTCTCATCGAAAAACTCCAAAAAGGCTTAGGAATAACTCCTAAGCCTTTCTCTTCTTAAAATAGTTCGAAATAATTCTGACCCTCCAATTGCATTTCCATTATAAAAAATAAAACCTTTGTTATGCTAACAGACGTTAAGCATAAAAGTCGATTTTCCCAATCAGTTTGCTTCAAGTAATGCATTTACATACTATCTTTCTCACTTTAAAGTTCCTATCCAAACATCTCCTTCGTGGAGACTATATTGCAGGAAACTCCCAAATTTATTTTCAAATTTTATGGTTTCATATGCCTTTCCTTTAATTTTTGATACCGCTTCTTTTAATCATTCATTTAAGTCGTTTTCATTATAATAATCAAGCTCTATTTGCAAATCCCATTGGAATTGTTCTCTCAACATATCTTACATTAACCCCTCCTGCATGAACATATTTTACCATTAAAACAAAAAACCTTGTTGAACTATTCTGCCCTGTTAAAAAAAAGAGTCTTCACTTGTTGTAAGTTAAAGTGGAAAATTTCACAAATAATAAAAAATAGATTATACTGGACTAAATATCATATTTGATAAGGAGCATTTCCTATGACCGAGAATAATCAAACTGAAGTACCAAAAAAAAAAATTAGCCTACAAGAGGCAGTGAAGCAGCAACTTGAAAACAAAAAGAACCTTTCCACTGCTAATAAAGGAAAAAAACATGCCGACCTTTCAACAAAAAAAATGAAAAGCCAGCAAACGAAAAAAACAAGCAATACTCGTAGAAAAATGGGTGTCTAATCTACCGACAATACCGGAAAGACATATTACCTGGTAAAGCTGTTAATATTGTAAAGTGAAAAAGCATTCACCTGAATGCTTTTTTATTCTTTTCATTTTATAACTTGTTTAGCTAAATGTTTTGTTAGTTCAATATAAAAAAGCTACCTATGCAACTCAATGATCTTTAATTAAGGCTCTCCGTTAGCCATCCATGAAGCGCTAAAATAAGCAATTCACCACAGATAATGAAAGATGATAAATTTCTTTCATGGGAGTTGAAGAATAATTTATTCATTTGGTTGAAATTTGATTGATTTTGCTTGATACATTTTATCCTTAAAAACATAAGTAATTTGAATATCACCTATATTTCCACCTGCTTGAGAAATTTGACCGCCTATTTTTGCAATAAGTTGATTATCCTTTATTTCAAAGCTGATAAGATTGCCAAAATATATATCAGGAAATAAATGATTAGGCTCAATTTTTAAAGGTTTAGTATCAATTACATATTTCTTTTCACCAATACTAATAATCGCTTTATTAGAATATAACTTGGTCTTTACGTTTTTTAACACTATTCCAATTGGATCATCAACAAGCACTTCAACTAGTACTTCAACAATCTCCTTATTTATTCTTTGATTTTTGATTTGGAAAACGTGAACTTCTTGTTCTAATATTCCAATACCAGTTCCCTTGGTCAAAATTATGATTAACTCATACGGCCATGAAAATCAATTTTAAAATCTGTATATACACCATTCATCTTTTTAGCATAAAGGGTAACATCTGCTTTATCAGATTTTGTAATTTCCTTGTATTCAATTATCATTGCTTTAGTTTTCGATAAAATACCAAAAAGTGAAATGGCGATAATTAACAAAAGAACTTTTTTCATAACAAAACACCTCATATTAGTGTTCTCTATAACTTTCTGTTTATACCACTAAACCGTTCCGTTGGTATTACAAAACGGAATCTTTTTGAAAACATAAAAAATCAAAGCTATTTTCTCTTACATTAAAACCTCCAAAAAAGGCTTAGGAATGTCTCCTTATCCTTTCATTCTTTCTAATATTGAGTAATGTTGATTAGAAATCAGATTTTTTTATGGCGAATTTCACTAAATTTCTCATTTTGACATACTTCAATCATTCTCTTGGGCAATGGCATAAAAAAAAGCTGCCGCCTGTAAAATACAGACAGCAACTCAACTAGAGTAGCCGTTAAGATCTATGCGAGCTACATTATAATTCTCTATTAGTTTTTGGTATACTCATTTTTTAAGATGCTTATTTATTGAAAACTTTGTCACTAATAAACAGCAAGTGGCCCATAAGGACCTTCGATAATTTCTATTTTTGTTTCGAAAATATCTGTCAAAATTTCTGGGTCCATAACCTCTTCTACTGTTCCAAAAGCGGCAATTTGTCCATCTTTCATAGCACAAATTCTATCAGAATATTTGGCAGCAAAATTGATATCATGCATAACAGTCAAAATTGTTCTTCCAAATTCATTCGCCGCACGTCTCAAATGCTCCATCATTTGAACAGAACGAGCAACATCAAGATTGTTCAGAGGCTCGTCCAAGAGTACATATTCAGTTTCTTGGCATAAAACCATTGCTACATATGCCCTTTGTCTTTGACCACCTGAAAGCTCATCTAAATATCGATCTTCTAAATTAGTCAAATCTAAAAAATCGATATATTTGGAAATAATAGCCTCATCTTCTTTAGTCAATCTTCCCTTTGAATAAGGAAATCGTCCAAATCCAACTAGCTGTCTAATAGTAAGCCTAGTTACAAAATGATTTTCCTGTCGCAATATAGTTAAAATCTTTGCTAAGTCTTTTGATTTGGATTCAGCAATATCCATATTTGCCACCTGAATTTGGCCTTCCTCCATATCCAAAAGTCTTCCAATCATCAAAAGGGTCGTAGACTTTCCAGCGCCATTTGGTCCAATTAAAGAAGTAAAACCCGCTTTTGGTATTTCAATATTCAAAGGTCCTATTTTTACCTCATCAGTATAGAACTTTTTTACATTATCAATTTTTATCATAAAGCCCTCTTCCTTAAAACTACAGTTAAAAATATTATTCCACCAAATAATTCAATAATAACTGAAACTACACCTTGAGCATGGAATACATGATACATCAAAAAGTATGCACTCGTTAATATCAAAAATCCTATAGCAAGAGCCATTGGAAGAATATATCTATGATCATAAGTAGATGCCGCCTGATAGCTCAAAGTTGCAACTAAAAAGCCATAGAAAGTAAGTGGTCCTATCAAAGCTGTTGAAATTGACATCAAAATAGCAACTAATACAAGCGTATAAATTACACTAGATTGATACTTAACTCCAAAAGAAGTAGACACATCCTTTCCTAGTGACAATATATTTAGGTTCTTAGAATGAGCAAGAAGTAATAATGCTACAATTATTACCATAGGAATTACGATAGGAAAATATGCTGAATCCGCATTATTAACAGAACCAAACAATCTTGCCTGTAAAATATCAAATTCAGAAGGCGCAAGTAGTCTTCTCATGAAAGTTGACACAGAATTTAGCCCAGTACCAATAATAATTCCAACTAAAAGCATCAGTTGTAAATTCCCGTATTTACCAGAAAGGAGCCATCCATAAAGTATCAGACTCATCAAGACCATAACGACAACTTGAAATAAAAATGATCCAATCCCTGTAAAATTTATCAATGCACTAGCACCAAAGAAAAATATTGTACTAGTATGAATTGTTGAGTAAAGTGCTTCGAAACCTAAAAGTGAAGGAGTGATAATCCTATTATTCGTAATCGTTTGGAAAGCAACCGTCGACAAGCTCTGACAAACTGCTGCAATAATCATTGCAACAAGAGCTACTATCCTTCTCATAACAACTGGGATAAAAGAAGGTGAATCTACTGGAACTGGATTGTTATAAACTAATAGTCCATATGAAGAAAGGACCCCCAAAGCAATCAATGTTATTAGCAAAATCCAATAACGTCTTTCTTCCTTCTTAGAACGAAAAGCCCTAGCTGATCTATTTTCATTATGAAGGCTAGAATCGATTTCAACATTTTCTTTATTTCTATATTCCAATGTGTTCATCGGTGCCTCCTCGGCTTTCTTTGTCTCAATAAAATAGTAATAAACACGACTGACCCCACTGTTCCAAGTATTAAAGAAACAGGTACTTCAAAAGGCATTATAATTGTTCGAGAAATGATGTCACAGGCAGTTACAGTCCCCATTCCTATCAAACATACCCAAGGTAAATTACTCCTCAGATCATCGCCTCTATACATTGAAACAATGTTTGGGACAATTAAACCTAAGAAAGGTAAGTTTCCAATAACAGCTGCAACAATTCCAACTGCAAGAGAAATAAGAGCAGTCCCCACAAGAACAACCCTATTGTAATTAACGCCAAGGCTTGTTGCGACATCTTCTCCTAGTCCAGCTAAAGTCAATTTATTCGCATAAATAAAAATAAACAAAGTAACGATAACAATTAGCCATAAATATTCATATCTTCCCACCTGAACAGGTGCAAAAGAACCTACAAACCAAGTCTCAATACTTTGTGTCATTTGAAAAAGGAGTCCCATAAAAGTGGACACTGCAGAAATGACTGCCCCAAGCATCAATCCAATAATCGGGACAATTAAAGACGAACGAAGTTTAACTCTTCTTAAAAATAAAAAGAAAATCATAGTTCCTATAAAAGAAAAAATGATTGCACCAGTCATTCTTAAAACTAAAGTCGGGGCAGGAAATAATAAATAAACTAAAAGTAGCCCTAAACCTGACCATTCAATAGTCCCTGTTGTAGTAGGTTCAACAAAACGATTTTGTGTAATCAATTGCATTACGAGTCCTGCCATTGACATAGCAGCTCCAGTAAGCATTAATGCAACTGTTCTCGGAACACGAGTTATGAAAAACATCTCCATTCCATCCTCTTGTCCACGTATATCATAAACTCCAGTAAACAGTGATATAATGCCTAAAATAATAACAACTATAATCGCTAATATAAAAGGTTTTGTCCATATTTTATTGTAGTTATAAAACTGGGGTTGAGAATTTATCTCAACCCTAGAAGTTATATTTTTCAGCACTTTTTTTACTCCTTTACACTACTTAGCTAAAGTATTTGCAAGGTTTTCAAACAACTCTATATACGTTTGAATTGATTCATTTGTGTAAGTATCTGCAGGTGCATAAATAATATGTTTTTTAGAAACAGCAGTTGTTTTTTGAAGAGCAGGTGCGTTAGCAATAACATCCTGAGCAGGAACTGCATCTTTTTCACCAGATATTGCAGCATCACGATCTAATACGAAAAGCCAATCAGGATTACTTTGTGCAATAGCTTCAACAGAAACTTCATCACCTTTATGATCTGAAGTAGAATCGGCAACTTCTAATGCTGGTGCCCAACCGAAAATTTCATACATCGGTCCCCAAACACGTCCAGAATGAGGAGCTGCAAAACCAATATCCCCACCACCAACGATAACACTCATCACTTTATCTGTTCCATTATAAGCAGATTTAGCATTTTCGATAACTTTATCAAAATCAGCTACCACTTGTTTAGCTTCTTCATTTTTATCGAAAATTTGCCCTAAAGCAATTGTAGAATTTTTAAGTCCATTTACTAAGTTTTCCCCAGGTGTAGCAGCTTCCTCAGAAACATCTACATTAAGATCAATAACAACTGCATTTGGTACTAATTTTTTGATCTCTTCGTAATAGTCTGCAAATCTTTGACCGACGATTACAAGTTCAGGGTTTGCTGCCGCTATAATTTCAAGATTTGGTTCACGGTGATTCCCAATATTTTGAACTGATTCATCACTTACATATGGTGAATCCGCAGGCATTACGTCCTTTGGAACAGCTGCTAGTTCAATTTTCCAATCAGCTAAAGTTTCAAAAGTTCTATTATCCAAAGCAACTACATTCTTTGGGTTTACAGGAACAGTAACAGTTCCGTGGGCATCAGTGATTTCAACTGTAGCAGGTTTAGCAACTTCTTTACTTCCATTATCTTCATTAGACGTTGACTCTTGATTAGATTTATTGCTTGAATCTGAACAAGCTACTAACATCAATGTCAAAACTGCAATAATACCAACAAATTTTAAAAACATAGATTTCTTCATACTCATACTCCTTATTATGTAATTTATTTCGAAAATGATGAAGTCTATAAATTGAATTGGATAGTAATTGCTAGCCATTCCAATCGCTATTGATAATCATTTTCATTTAACCGTTCTGTGAAAAAGTATAGTCTTTATTTCTGTGAAAATCTTGTGAAAAATATAAGATGATAAATAAAGTTTTTTCAAATTAAGTATTGGATACAAGAAAGTAATGAGTGAAATATTTTTTTATAGTTTCCTTCTCTTCAATAGCTCCAAGAAACTGCTTGATTATCAGAACAAAAAAACGAGCAAAACTAATTGAAACTGTTTTTACTCGTTTTTTCGATTATGTTTACTATTATTTACTGTTACAAACTGTACACTATTCAATCATTGAATAGCCCCTGCCATGTATTGTTTGAATATATCTGTCTTTCTTCTCGCACTTTAGCTTTTTTCTTAAATACCCAATATATAAATCCACTACGTTTGGATTTACTGCTACGTCATATCCCCAAACCTGGTTCAAAAGCATTTCACGGCTTAATATTGTATTTTTATTCTTGATTAAAAATACAAGTAAGTCATACTCGCGCTTAGTAAGCGGAAGATTTTCGCCACCTTTTGTCATAATATTGCTGGATGCATCAACGAAGAGATCTTTAAATCGAAAGGAATCATTCTCGATTGGCTGAATACAGTCCCCTCTTCTTAAAACAACTTCTATCCTTGCTACTAATTCTTCTTTCACAAATGGTTTTCTTATATAATCATCTGCTCCTGCTTGTAATCCAGCAATGCAGTCCTTGCTGGACACATTGTCGGTTACAATGATTATCGGGGTCGTTTTAACAGCCCTTATTTGTCTGCAAATTTCCGGTCCAGATATACTTAACGAATCCCAATCCAATACGATAATATCCCAATCTTGCTCATATACTATATGTAAACCTTTGTTTTCATTGTGAAGTGTTAAATTGAAATAGCCTTCTTGCTTTAGACCACTTACGATTTTCTTTGCTAAAGAGCGTTCATTCTTAATTACCAACACCTGCTTCACCTATAGTTCACCTCTGCTTCATTCATAAAATTATTTATCACAAAAAAGAATATCGGATTTATAAATCTTAAATTTCTAAAAAACTATTATAACAACTCGTATGGATAAATTCGGGATAATTTACAATAAATATGTATAAAACGCATTAGATAGTTAAACGTTGCGACACCACACTCATTAGTGTATTAAGCACCCTCATGCTAGTATAAATTAATCAAATAACAGCTGGAATGTGAATAGATGGACATTTGGATTCTATTCTACTCCCACAATATCGATAATGATTATCATTGTCAATAAAACCAGAACCACCTGTATAATCGAATATTGAGGGGGAAACGTTTGGGGATTGAATTCACAGCTCTTCATAGGATTTACGTTGTTTTTATTGTCCTTATTATTGCAGTGTCACTACCTTTTCTTTTTTCTATGGTCAGACTCAACCTCTCAAAAAATATCAAAAAGCCATACCTTGTTTTGATATGGCTTTCGCTTACATTATGATTTTGATTAATGTATATCTATTTTTAACATGCATTTTCAAACATTTTAATAATCTTCCTAAGATAACTCTCACAATTCTTTTTGACAACAATTCATTAAATTACAGAAAAGAAGCTTGTTATATCTGAATATTTCGATAACTCATTTCGGAGGTTTTAATTTCTTTTTGTTTTATAAAATCAGATGTAATTCCTATTATTAAGCTCAATAATAGATAGTAATAGTTTATCTAATCTCATTCATAAATATTGACAAATCATTCATAGTTAGTGGTTTAGATATGTAAAAACTTTGTATAGAATCATATTCGGCTTCTGATAGGGAATTAAGCTGCTCAACACTTTCTACGCCTTCTATAATAACCTTTAGATTTAAAGCTTTGATAAACTTTGTTAGCATTTCAATTACCTTTTTATTTGATTGGCCACCAATAAACAACCTATCGAGCTTTACCCCATCAAGTGGGAACAAGGAAATGTATTGAAAATTCAGATTTCCTGAACCGAAGTCATCAATAAATATAATATGACCACGATCACGAATAATTTTTAAATTCTCTCTTACTTCTATCCCCATTAGGGTTTCCTCGGTTATTTCAAAAGCAATTCGACTATTGTTATTAAAATTAATTTCATTAAGATGTTCGATTAGCCAAGAAATATCTTTTATTAATGCAGATGTTAGGTTAATAGAGACATAAACTATATCATTATACCTTTTCAACAAATCCACAGCTTTATTAACAATATTTTTGGTTAATTCCACCAAATTCTCTATATCTAAAATCGGCATAAATATACCTGGTGATATTGAACCAGATTCTTCACACTTCCATCTACTTAGTGCTTCAAAGGATACTTGTCTATTATTGTGTAATATCGGTTGAAAAACGATTTCAAACTCATCCGTTAATAAACCTTTATGTGAAATGTACTCTTTTATCGCATTACTATTCATGTTTTGCAAATAGACTTGTTTAACGTAATTTAACGCTGGAAGTCTTCTATCTTTAACAGATAGATAATGTATCTTCAAATAGTCAATATTCGCTAAATCTTGAATAATCAAATGTGCTTGCGACTGAACATTACAGACTACTATATATTCCTTATCAAATACTCTATAACATTCAACTTCTGTTTGATATATAGCTAATTTCCTCTTAACCACATCTATACATTTAGAAGTATTCAAGTTATGCCAACTTGAAATAGTAATATATACTAAAGCGAAAGATTTTTTATCTTCAATACTTTTTAACACTGACTTTCGATTTGATTCAAATTTTGTTATCCCAGTCTCCATCCTAATTCCTCCAATAGGGCAGTTTACCTCCATTTTCTATCAAAAAATTAGTTTCTTTTTTAATATTTTATAAAGCTAATCTGTAGTTTGCATGAATTTAATGTGAAGTTTACCTGTAGTATCAATTAATGTTTAAGTACAAAATACATTCATGCTAGCTCTAAAATTCATCTCAATCATAGTAGCAGATTGTTCTTCTGTCGATTTTAAGACAAGTAGCGTATACAGAAATTGGTGATGTCATCGCAAACGAAATACCTATAGAAGTAATGGCCATCAATGCCTATTATTCGTTTTTTCAGTTTTTTCATAATATTCCCCCTTTTATCAAGTTATCATATGACACATCTTTACACAAATCTACAAAAAAAATTCACCTATAATAAGACATTTCGAGTAAATTTACTATATATAATCACTTCTTTTTCTCTTTAAGCACATCAAAATCACAATTAAGTATTATATTAATAACCAGCTTTAATTAAACTATTTAAATTAATTTTCATATTTTAACAGTTGTTAATCGCCTATTCTTTGTATAACTTCTTCTGGATATTGAGCTATATATAACTAAAAACTACTACAGATGCGCATGGTATTTTCACGAGTATCGAACTCATGCCAAACCGCTGCCAAATGAATTAACCGCGTCTAACTTTTAGGGATCACTTCAGTACCGAACGCTATCAAAGGAACCTTTTTGAATTTTTACTTGGTAAGTTGGCATAAAAGTTTACAATCCCTTATTTTATCTGTCCTACTTAGTGTAGCCTGCACAGCGCTACACTAGCCAAGAAAGCAGTAGAGTTTGATGGAAGCCACTTTAAGATAAAATAGTTCCCCATGTGTTGTATGTGTATGATGCCACTTAATTATCCTCTTATTATTACTATTATCGTCGCCATGAGTCGGGTGATGATGACTTCTGGTTTTAATGAGGCCATGATTGCTCCTTCTAGGAAAATCATTAAAACACCTGCGCTCGCTTATTGGACGTTGGTCTGTTAATGATGTTTATTTCGTGGTTCTTTTGGCTATCACCGGCTGTTGCACTTTTAGGGGCGTTTTGTTACCTGTTGCTCTACGTGCAGGCTTACCCGCACGTGGTGTATTGAACGCCAACAAAGGAATTTTATTAAATACATAAAACCAATGCTATTTTCATAACTATTCTTTCATTAGAAGACCTCAAAAAAAAGCTTAAAAAAAGTATTTTAGCCAATAAAAAAAAACCGTACTATATTACAAAACGCTCATTTTATGTTTCGTATTAGTTCGGCTTTTTTTGTTTATATTACTTTGTAAATTTAAAAATTATCTGGCTTTCATAATGGACAAATTAGTTATGTCCCAGCCTCTTCATTCATTTTTTTAAAGCTCATCTATCCTTTTATCCATTAAGATCACTCTTTTTTTACTTTTGTTATTGCTGTAATTTTAAATAGACCTCATTGCATACAGCTAATAAACTTATTTATAGCTTGTTCTCCCGCATGTACCCATTTATTTTTATTCCTAATGTAACCGTCTTTATCAAGAGGATCTTGAAATTGGTTAAATCCCGTGGCACTCAATAAAGAATTTTTATCATTGTCCAAACCAATATTTACAACGTGCTTTATAACGTATGGTTTTCGGAAAATAATGGATGCATCGTATTCGTCGAGCTCTCCTTCCAAAACGGAAAATGGCACTCTTAAGTAAATGGTTTCTCCTCCTTCTCTCCACAAAATGGAATCAAAACATCCCCGATCATAATCCCAATTTCCTCCCAATGTATATCCTAGTTCTTTAATTCGGTAATTAATATAACCAAAAGTAGTCCTTTTTCCCTCAAGCTCCGTTTGTAACTCTAACAATACATTTCCTCCCAGCTTAAAATACTTATTACGATTCTTACCAAAAAAATATGTACGTATTCAAACTAATCAAAACAATAAATAGGACAAAAAAAGCTTAAACAAAATATTTTTACAGATTTCAATTGTAAAAGTTGATTCAAAAAATCCGCTTTCCTTTATACAGGAAAGCGGTCAGATGTTTTTTCCACAATTCTATTTGTGTCAAATACCCCCGAAACCATCACCAACTTTTTTCCCCTTCATATTCTATAGAATCAGATCGAATATTGAGGGGGAAACGTATGGGGATTGAATTCACAACTCTCCATTGGATTTACGTTGTTTTTATTGTCCTTATCATTAGCTTTATGGTTAAGCGTCGCGATACGACCCTCATTTGTGTACTAGGCATCTTCATGCTAGCAATTTTTGCTACAGGCGATTTAACTGCATCCATTAGTGGGGTTTTTAACAGTTTTATTTATGCCATTAAAGAGCTGTTGTCGATCATTCTCATTATTTCTATTATCGTTGCCATGAGTCGGGTGATGATGACTTCTGGTATTAATGAGGTCATGATTGCTCCTTTTACAAAAATCATTAAAACACCTGCACTAGCTTATTGGACGATTGGTCTGTTAATGATGTTTATTTCGTGGTTCTTTTGGCCATCACCGGCCGTGGCACTGTTAGGGGCGGTTTTGTTACCTGTTGCTCTACGTGCAGGCTTACCAGCACTGGGAGTGGCAATGGCGATGAATTTATTTGGTCACGGAATTGCTCTCTCGAGTGATTTTGTTATACAAGGAGCTCCAAAGTTAACTGCTGATGCTGCTGGCATTCCAGTTAGTGATGTAATGACTGCTAGTATCCCCCTTGTTATTACAATGGGCGTTGTTACTACAGTAGTAGCCTATATTTTATTACGACGGGATATGAAGCGTGGAACAGCGAATTTATTTGCTACAAACGATACAAGTGAAGACGTAGAACAAGTAACTGCTGAAAACCTGCTGACACTCCGGCAAAAACGCTTTTTTGCAGTACTTATTCCAATCGCCTTTATACTCGATGTCATTGCAATGTCTATATTAAAATTACAAGGTGGAGATGCAACAGCTTTAATAGGAGGAACCTCTGTCTTTATCCTAATGTTGCTTTCCATTGTAGCCCACAAAAAACAAGGGCTAGAAAAGACAACAAGCTATTTAATTCAAGGATTTCAATTCGGTTTTAAAGTGTTTGGACCGGTTATTCCCATTGCAGCTTTTTTCTATCTAGGAGATTCCGGATTCACACAAATTATAGGTGATTACTTACCAGCCGCTTCACATGGTATCGTCAACGATCTCGGTGTGGGTCTTGCTACGGTAGTTCCATTAACAAAGGAAATTGCAGTCGTCACTTTAGCAGTCGTTGGTGCCATCACAGGGTTAGATGGCTCTGGTTTCTCAGGTATATCTTTAGCAGGTTCTGTCGGTAGTTTGTTCGGTAATGCTATTGATGGAGGTACTGCAACTTTAACAGCTTTAGGACAAATAACAGCGATTTGGGTTGGTGGAGGAACGCTTCCACCTATGTAAGACACATAAATTTAGACCACCCATCACGGAGTGGTCTTTTTCTATTAAACAGCCTTACCAATCGCTCTAAGTATCTCCAGAAATAATGGTGACATCTGAATCAATACATAACCTAATCCAGCGTTCATAATTGTATTCCAAGCACGTTCGCTATTTCCGAACATAAAGAAGAAACAAGCTCCAATCATAATCACACTAGCGACTGGGAATGATATTGCAACCATTACTTGAATCATCGGATCTAATATTGTAGCTAACATTTCAAGTGACTTATCAGCGATTATTCCAGTCTGTTGAGGGATAGCATTAATAGGAATTGTGGAAGGTATTTGTGCCATTACTGGAGCTAATGTATGTTGTTGAATCGGAACGTCTACAGGTAAGTTTAAGGAGGAAATTGCGCTTTGAAATTTGTTAAACATAAATAACCCTGTGCCAACAGCTGTGATTGCTGGAACTGATGCAGCTATGGCCACATGTCTTAATGTTGCATACTTTTCATCACCTTCAAATCGATCAGAGAAATCCGTATATTCATTCGCTGGTACTACCTCAGTTTTAATACGTTTTTTAAACATCTTTATTCCTCCTCTATTGAATATCGTTTATTGTGTACACCTTGCACTTTAGCCCTCCACAGGATGCCTCTAGTTGTTGCCTACGTAATTCGGTTGTGGTCAGCCATACGATTGTTGGATAATAGCCTAATTGCTTCATAAGGCTATCCATTAGTAATCTGTATCGTTTAATCTTTTCACGATTCTCTTTCATGGTTTGAAGATTATCTACCTCTAAAAAATGCTGAAATCCATTTCGTGAAAACATGCCATCCACAATGATTGAAGTGGTCCCATCCGATATTTTGACTTCATTCTTCCAATCCCTTGGAGTCTTATAGAATAGCCAGAACTCATTACGCATGATGGTGTGCTGCACATGGCCACCCTTTTTACGTACCTTGTCGCACCCAACATAAATCCGACCTAAGTTATTAAGATAATAAATCGTTTCATAGCCGTCTCGAATGGAAGATAAATAACTAGATAAATTGTGGAGGACCCTATTTGTATTACGCTTCTTTCCTAAATTGAAATATCGACCAAGTTGATCACGCGTCATAAAATCAAACTTCTTCAAAAGTAACAGTATCTGTTCGTCTCGGTTGGATAGCTGTTTCTTCAACGCGCTCCCCTTTCGGAATAATGTGAGGTTCGATTCGTTGTTGAATAACTTCATTTGTAATGAATGGAGATTGCACAATATATCGTTTTATATTGCTTTTATAAATCCCACGGCCTGGAATATCCGGTAACTTATCAGCTCCACTTTCATCCAGCACCACTCTTGAGGCTGTTTCTGTGTCGACCGCGTAACAAAGCCGGGCGATAATATTTCTTTTAGTTTGGGAAGGCACAACTTGAGCGGTTGGATATTGTGTACAGAAGATTAGATAATAACCTGCTGAACGTCCTCTACGGGCTATATCTGTGATAATGTCCATTGCTGTTTTGTATTCAGCTAAATCGGCTGCTTCATCAATAATGACGAAATGACGCTTCCTTATCCCTGCTTCTTTTACATCTTCAAAGCCGTTATCAACTACTTTTTCAAAAGATTTCTGCATGTCAATTTGAACTTTTTTTAATACGTCTTCAGCGCTTTCAGGGTCACGGGAATAGTACTTTACTTGTTTGCAATTACGATATCTGTGGAAGGCAGAACCACCCTTTAAATCGATTAGAGACAGCTCTGTATTGTTTGGTTGTTGATCAATTAACGTTGTTGTAATAAGTTTTAGAATAGCACTCTTGCCGTAACCAGTAGCACCGGCAATAATGAGGTGTTTTGACTTATCAAAGTCGTGAAAAATCATTTCTGCATTACGTGTAAAGCCTATTGGAACCGACCATGTGTCCGGTTTTAAAAGTGATTCATTCCATTCGATCTCTTTCTCCAATTGCTTATCATACACACGAACAATTAACAGACCGTCATATGACAGTTCGATTTCCTTTTGTTCAGTCAGCTTTGCCTTCCACAATCTTTGTAGCTGCTGAAGAAGATTCTTATCAAGATCTAATTGTTTTAAATCACTGAAAGTAATATTCTTCTTTCGATTGTTCAAGCCGTCTTCAAATACCTTAAGCTTAGCTTCATAATCACTGAATGAGCGACCAAGTGGAATCCTGTACTTATATTCCCATCCCCATTCAAATTGTTTTTTCTTAACAAGTTGAGTGGTCAATGTATCTTTGCCATCTCGTACATTTAATCCGGACAGCGACATGATCCGCTGAATCTTTCCGGAATCATTAGAAGACAATCCTTTGTGTTTTGAAAATGCTTTTAAAGCAATTCCACCCATTAGTCCAGTTGTTAAAATTTCAAATAGCACACATTCATCCCTTCATCATTTTCATTAGCGTCACGGTTCTCTTACGTAGTAAGAGTTGCTTGTATCGGGCATTTTTAAAAAGTGTTTAAACGTTGATACAACTACATTTCATATATGCCCACTTCAATTCCAGGGTGGCATTCAATCAGGCACAGCATCGGGTATCCAAGTGGGCATGCATTTTTGGACTATACACATGTATCATCCTTTAACTTCTTGCTTGTATTCTTCGATATTTTCAGGGAAATTCAGAATTGCTTTATCGCCGTGTATTTCATATGCTTTGCGATCGTATGCCTTAGCTGCTTCAATTTCGTTTAAGAAATACCCCAAATAGTTAGTCTTTTTATCCTTCATAATCCTAGCTCTCCATTTTTCATCAACACCGTGCCATGAAACCCCTCTATATATTGATTTATAATTTTTAGATATTCTTCTAGTTGCTGATTTCTCAATATCATAATCCTCTATTTTGTTTTCGTGGCCTATAACATTTAAGAAACAATCGGGGCCAAATAAATCAATAGCAGCTTCGTTGTATGCTTTAGCTGCCTCATCTTCTGATTTGAAATACCCTAAATATTTCGACTGTCCATTCTTTTTAATAAAGACAACCCATTTATTATTATTTTTACTCCAACAGACACCTTTGTACTTTGAAGAAGTGTTACGCCCTCCTTTAGCTAACTGCCTTTTATATGATGAATCTATTATTTTCAAATTTGATTTTTGATAATCTAATGGATTGCGATTGATTAAGTGGACCATCCTTTCTTTCTCTTTACCTAAATTCAATATATAACGCCCTAAAGTGGTATTAAGTGTCTTGTTAGAAATAATTAACGTAACACCATCAGAAGTTTTTGCTACAGTCCAAATATATTTATTTATCCTCTCAAAATCCTCATCATCCACAAGCGCGACCATACCGTTTTGCAATTGTATTTCTTTGACCATTTTGTTATCTCCTTTTCTTATCATCTATTCTATTATTCTACCATTCCAACCAATTTTCAAAATTACCTGATATACTATTATTTGATTGGGGAAGGCTATCCCTTTCATCTAACCAATTATAGAAAGGTACACGACGTTCTCTAGGTGGAGTTTTTTCTATAGATAACGATTTATTCGACTTGCTACTTAATCGCTCTACAGCCTTACTATAAGCTCCTACGAATACAGCTCTTAATGTACTAGTAACTGTAAGCACACCTTCTTTAATATCCATAGCGATTTTGAATAGAACGTTCTTAGCTTTAATGAAGTCTTCCACAGTATTTACTTTTGAAGCTAATACAACCTTGTGTAATTCATCTTTTAAGTTATCTGCTAATGGCAAGCTATTCATGAAATCAAATAGCATCACCTGGTACTCGTTCATAAATTCTTTTTTCTTCTCTTCTTGCCAAGCGATTTCATCCGCTAGGTTATAAATATTATTTGCTTGTTTAGAACTTAAAAGATTAAAAGAATTAAATGCTTGATTCTCAGATTGTGGAGGACAAACCACGTCATTACTAGCTTCATCGACTGTCATTCGTTGGGACACGCTCGATGAGACATAAGGTAAAATGCGATAAATACTAGCCCCTTTGATGCCGTTTAATTTAGTGCCAGGTACTTTTTCGATGATTCCTAACTCATCTAATTTTTTCACCGAACGATAAACTGTCTTTGTACTGATCTCCAATGATTCAGCAATCGTACTTGCTTTAAGATGGCATACTCCTGGATGTTCCAAAGCATGACTAGCGAGTTTGAAAACGATAGCTCGTTCTGATTCTGTTAGTTCGTAGTAATGAACCGCCATATGATCCTCCACACTCTTATCCATATCTGCTACTGAGTCGAATGTTGTGTATTGTGCTAGGTATTCGAATGCCACCGTTTTCACCTCACCTTCTGTTGTTCCTAGTCATAAAAATGAACTTCAACAATTTGAGCCTTTTGCTCACTACCTGTTTCTGTAGTCTTTTTGAAATTGGTTTCATCAACCATTTCAAATCCAATATTCTTTAAAACACTTTGAGCACGTTCTAGATTTTTATAACCTGTGTCCACTACTATTGCTGTACCTTTACTTTTGTTTCCGTTCTTTGTGTTTAAATGGATTACGTAAATATCCATGTTGGCACCTCCATTACGTATATACGCTTATTCGTAATTCTTGATAACAGTATATTATACGCATATTCGTATAGTCAATATAAATTTTTATATTTTTATTTGATATTGCGTATAAACGTATATTCTGATATATTTTGAATATGATAATAATTAGTGAAGGGCGGTTTACTATGCGGATTAAACTAAAAGAAGTAATGGAAGAACGAGGACTCACACAATCAAAATTGGCTGAAATGACAGGGATTCGACAAGCAGCTATCAGTGAAATAGTAAATAATCGCAGAGACACAATTAACAAAGCGCATTTAGAAACCATTTGTAAGATGTTAGAAATAAAAAGCTTTGACGATATATTGGAATGGGACTAAACAGATAACTAAATAAGGTTGTCTGTTTTTTATATGTACATTCACTACCAAGTTTCCTAAAATGGAAATATAGAGGGAGGATTTTATATATGAAAAAACTATTTTATATTGGAGCATTAACAGCTCTATTACTTGCGGGATGCGGTGGGGAAAAAGAAGCTGCACCTAAAGAAGAAACTCCAGCTAGCGAGCAATCAGGAGATAAAGAGAAAACTGTGAGCGCTGAAACTAAGGAGAATCCTGTGGAAGACGTAATTAAATCAGTAACGAAAGATGATTTTGAAATTACTCAAAATGAAGGTATAGTATCAATTATTATTAAAGATGAAAAAGCTCATGAAGGTTCTAAACGTGCAATGTTAAAGGATTCTGCTGAAATATTTGCAGGTCTATCAAGAACAGATGAGGTTACTTCAGCGACAATTAAATGGCAGGCACCTTTAACAGATCAATACGGAAACAAGAAAATGGATGAAGTATTAGCAATTATGATAGATGGAGAAACATTCAAAAAAGTTAATTGGGATAATTACAAGTCATTAGATTTAGAAGCAATAGCTCCAGGATTTAAACAACACGAATCGTTAAAAGATTAAGGTCACTCAAACGAGTGGCTTTTTTCTTTGCATAAAAAATAGGCACTCTATTAATCAGTGCCTGTCATTTATTTTGGTAACTTAATAATAAATTTTCAACCTGCGTTTTGATTGCCATATTAGCATATCGAAGAACAACATCATTTCCAGCTGTCGCTACATGTACATCGCTAAAGTATTCGTCTATCTTTTCCCATTTTACTACCCTAATTTTATCTTTCGCTAACAGCCTCTTAGAGTTGTAATAATCTTGTGTTATGTCCTTTAGAAGTTTTTCGAGGATTGGCAAGTAGACCTTACTCATTTTAAGATTTTCTATCACTTTGAAATCACGCTGTAATGATTGAATTGCCATATCTAAAATCACAAATTTATGAAATAATTGACGCTGTTCTATATTCAACATACAATTTCACTCCTTAGAAAAGAACATTCGTTTGTATTATTTTAGAACAAACGTTTGTTATTTAGCAAGAGAAAATAAAAAAAGCCCATTACCAATTAAGGCAACGGGCGTTTACTTTTAGTTACTACGCTGTGCAATGATAAGTTTCAGACCTTCATAATCGCCTGTAGTCATTGTTCCATTGTCGAATTTATCTAACCATGACTTATTAATTATATCTTTATCTACGGCTTGTTTAATAAAGTCACGTACTGCGGCTTTAGTTGTCTTGTTTGTAAATTCCATTTTGTCATCATCCTTTTCTGTTGGTTTATTGACTTCCACAATTAATTGAACCTTTACAGCACTACTAGTTGGAACGATTACTTGTCCTTCAAGCTTATAACCTTTAGGAATAACCCAATTTGATTTAACCTCGAAATGAGGTCGGTCGATGCTACCTATCCAATCACCGCCCCACGTAATGCCTAACTTACGAGAGATAGAACCGATTCGATTAAGCGTCGTTACATCATACAATAATTGTGGAGGACCAACAGCAACGTCCCATGCTAATCGTGATTTGTGATTGCTATCTAATGTCCAAGTAACAATTGACCCTGGTCTTGTACGTCCTTGTTCATAAAGATATTTCTGCCGTTCCTGCGAACGATATGTTTCAGTGATGAAGATATTAGTGATACCTACTTTGTAGCATTCTTGAAACAATAACTTACAAGCTAATTGAGAGGCTGGTAATAACTCATTAATATCTCGACATGTAGTATTTACACTAGTCATTGTTTATCACCCTTTTTATCATCGTTATCCATTTGTAATTGTGTAAAAGCATTTGCTAAAAACTTAGGTACTTTAATGCCTAACTTCCCTAGATTTTCAATCATGCTTATACCTTCCATCCCGATTAAGAACAGGATCATTGCATTACGCATAAAATTCCCACTCTCTGTTGCCGAGTCTAATTGAACAGCTGCAATGACCATTAATACCATAGCTGTCTTTTTGATTAAGCCCTTAAACATCTTTTTACTTTCAGTTTTCTTGAAGACTAAACTAACCATAAATCCAAGTGTATAGTCGATAGTCATGAATATTACTAACGCTTTTATCAAGTGGTCGATACCTCCAATTAGGTATCCTATCCATGCCATTGCACCGCCAATAAATGATGTATATAGTGTGTCTGTTTTCATCTGACACCTTCCTTTTTCCCAATATAAAAGCCCTCCACAGATAATTGTGGAAGGCATAAAATTAACCCTCTTTAATTAATTCATATAAAGCAACGTGCTCACTTTTTAAAACTTCTATAGCTTCTAATATCCGTTTGTAATGCTCATTTTCTTTAATGGCATCATAACGACCTTCTTGTTTTAATTTATTAAGAATCCAAAATGAATCTTCTAAGAAATCAACAACTTGTTCGATTTCAATTTGTTCATTTTCTGTCATGTAATCCTCCTTTTAGGCATAAAAAATAACGCTAGCTTATGCTGCGTTTATACGTCCTTACTATTCGTTAAAATGTAATCCTCTACAGCTACTCGATAATCGTCATTTGTAATATTGTCAATAACGTATGTTTGACCTGTTTTTGGATTAAGACCTTCATTAATAATTCGATCTGCTGCGATTCTTACTACTACTTGGTTAACCATTATAAAACACCTCCTACTTGACTATCTTCTTTTAATAATAAAATATCTTCTTCTAATTCTTTAATACGTAACTGTTCTTCTGTTAGTTCAGGTACTGGATAAAACTCAAAAATAGGCTCTTTTGTTTCGGGATTAATTGCAGATATGAAACATTTCATCGGGTCGTAGGATTTTACTTCTAAATCTACATAAGAGATTTCGCCTTTTACCTCTTGGTGTTCAATAGGGTCTGTAGAGTAAGTAATTTCACCTGTTTGCCATAAGATACCACCTGTTATTGTATCAAAAAACACTCTATTTCCTCGTGTATACATATTCATCAATCCCTCTCTAGTTATTCACCAATTGCAAACCACTGATATGAAAAGCTCAGTGAATGTGATGGTAAGACCATTACAATATTTGATGTTCCTGCATTATCAATACGCGCCCTTAACCTCCAAGTTTCAGTATCAAGTGCATTAGTGCCGTAAGCTGATAAATATGTTAAGTCTGGTGCAGTTCCAGTGTCGTTAGGTGCGTAATATTCTGTTACAAAAACATATCCATTGTTAATACTCCAAGCACGTATATAAAGTGGCTTAAATCCTGGTGTTATCGAAAGTGTGTACATAGATTTTGTTAATGCCGCATTAGCATATAAAAAACTATAAGGGACTGTGGAGCTAGTAACAACTCCGCTTGCAAACTTCTTACCTGTATTTACGTTTGCGATTTTACTCATAAGTGCATCTAAGGATTCTGTTCCATTAGACGATTGTCCTTTTGTAGTTAAATTTGTCGCACCTTTGTTCTTCGCATTTTGGATATGTGTTTTTAATTGGCTCAGTGTATTACTAGGTATAGCCGGTGAGCCGACAACATTCGCGATGCCTTTTTGAGCGCTATCGGCATTTGTAAAAAGTTCTTTTAATACACCTTCAACATCGATTGCTGTAAAAATATTATCAGCATCTACAACTTCAATATTTTTAGCTTTGTGTGCGCCTATTGCTGTTGGTGAAATATGATTAGTAAATTCTTGTTCTAAGTTAGCTATTCTAGCTGCTAAATTAGCTGCGACATCACCCTCTAGTATATCTTTGATGGACTCAAACCATGTTAAGAACTCTTGCTTTTGTACAGCTTGCCATGCATCTACTTCACCAGCAACACTGCCTGTAGTTTCAGCAAACCATGCTTGATATTGATTGAAAATAGTTGTCGTATCAACTTGATTTACTGTTCCGTGTACAATGCCACATACAGTACTATTTAATCGTTGGTCAGTAATGTTAGCTTGTGTAATTTGAGTAGCGCCGTTATTGATTAATACATCTGCTAAGGCTAGCTCATAAGCGTCAGCATCTCTTTGTAATGAAGGAGCTACAGGGCTACTTGCAAATGTCCCTTTCTTAATTAAAACTTCAATTTCACGTTTAACGTGATTAAGTTTCATAACTACGCGATCGATACGTTTTAATACGCCATCTGCATTGTCGTGCTTTAGCACATAATCTCCATCATTGACTATAAAGTAGCCGTTAATCCATCCTTTACCCGCCTTTACGGATGTGGTCATGTTTGAGTTTGCAGTTACCTGTAATCCTGTACTTGGATTAGGAAATACCCCATTGGCGATTAATGTACCGAAAAAAAGTGCAAAAAAATCAGCGCCGAATTTACGGTCGCCGTTGATACTATTATGAAATCCACTTTTAATAGCCACTATTTAACCTCCCTCTTTATTTTGTCTAATAGTGTTGGGATTGCTGTTCCATACTCTAAATTCAATGTATACCCCTCACGATTAAATTTTTCATTTACTGCAACTATTCGCTGATGCATTAAAATACCTAATTCATCATTTCTGTTCGTAACGATATCACCAAGAAAATAATCCCTATTAAGTTTGAATTGTGAGTAAAGATTCGCTTCGCTTTCAAATGTACGAATACGTTGATAATCTTGTTTACGGTTATTTCCTCTTTCTTGAAGTAATGCTATATATTCATTCTGAGGAATGGTTACAGTCGTATCGCCTTCTTTATATTCACTTTGCAAATCACGAGCATCAAAAAAGACTTCCCTGCGGTTAAATCCGCTGAAAGTCTCTCCAACTTCTATAATTGTTCGGTCGATATCTTCACCCTCGCCAGCCACATATGCAGTAGATTTATAATTACTTTTATCGTCTGTATAGGACTGAGATATGACGTTTTCAAATTCCTTAGTAAATGTGATATGAGGATTAGCTTCTTGCTCGGAACTACGATCAACACCCTTAAAAGTGCTAAATACATATTTCTTAGCGTCGTGATTCATTAAAACTTCAAATGAAACCTCATTCTTTTCACACATCTCCCAAAGGGCTATATCTAATTCCTTATGAGTGTATGATTCATCTGCTGAAATGTTTATTCCCTCATTCACGCCCAGTACCAAATTCGGAATGATACGAGAAGGACTAGATGTATTGATACAATTTGCATGAACAAAACCTTTTAGAACATCTTCAATTTTCCCTTGGAAACGCTGCTGACCTATAATCCATCGCCAACTTGTCATGATACTAAGTGAATATGCAATAACTCCAATTAACGTTTTTTCTTCATCTTCAAATTGAGCAGTTTCAATGACATATCCTCTGTTTGGATCATCTGAACGTACAATGATTCGTAATTCTTTTTCTAATTCATCTTCATTTACGAGTAGCAAGTCAGCGTTTTTCTTGTTGCCCTCCACAGTTAAAAAACAAATGGAGTGACCATAATATTTGGTTTTAAATTCAACTTCTTCGTAAACGTCGATTATAGCAAGCCGATTAAAATTAATATCATACATATATAATTCAATATCTTGCATAGCATTACACTCCCACAAAGCGATTTCTGTATATCATTCGAACTTCCAAATTGTCGATTCCAGATACGGCATCATAACGAAAAAGATTGTCTCCAGGTGCTAACTTTAAGAAATTAGAAAGTCGGTCAACCTTATTAAAAAAATCTGTTTGAACATTGTTACGGGTCATCACAACGGATAGTTGACCTTTATTTGTATTGACTCTTATAACATCTCCACCAATCATATCCGTGTTGAGTTTAAAGGTTTCATAGGTATTCACGTTTATTAAGGATGGTTTCGATAAGCTTGCTAAAGCTTTGAATTCTATAATCATTCCTGTTTCATTATCACCATCGTTATAAACATTTTTAATTAATGATGGATTACGATAGCCCATTTCAATACCGCCCTCCACAATCTCAAGGGGAAACTCAAATGAAGGTATCCATGACGCAACTTCTACAACTGTTGATATTGCTGAATAAATAAAAGGATCATCACAAGTAAATTGAATCAATCCTTTTTGCCATGCCCTATTGTCATTCTCAAATCCCTGTGGAAGGCTAGGAGTACCTTCTGCATTGGCATTTAGATAGTAGGACTCCCCACCTTTTGTTTCAAAATCTAAACGGATAGGATTTTGTTTTGGATTGAAAACCTTGAATAATTCCCTACGCCTTTCTTCCACCCACCATTTATCTTGATAATCGTTATAGATGAAAAACGCTAAATCAAAATCACGCACATCCAAACGGGTATTTTGATAAGTAGCTCCATCCATTGTGGAAGACGAATAATTTACGGCTGCTGTTAAATTACTTAGATCAAAGCCTTCAATTAAACGAAAATGACGACCGAAAGTAATCGAGTCGCCATTACGATTAGTCGCCTTTAATGATTTTACAATCAAGTCGCCACCTCCTAATAATTCAATTGGAACGCTAATCGTTTTAGCATTTTTTCTGATGCTCTACTATTGTCATTCGCTCCTCCGTGATTATGAATCACTGGAGCAAATGTTTTACGGTTGTCTATAGTAGTTGTTGAAGAAGAAATTGAATTTGCATTTGCCTGTGATTTGGCACGATTGCTAGCAAGTGATCCATGTACATTGCTCACGGCATCTGATAGCCTTTGTGAAGATTGAGCAACTTTATGAATCATTTCATCCATACCGACTATTAAACCTTGACCAATATTGACGCCAAAGCCTTTCATAACTCGGCTAGGACTATGAATATCTAAGGCTTGTTGGATGGTGCTAGAAATAGCATTTGCGATTTGTTGGGCTTTTGAAATCAATGGTCCTTCCATACTTGCCAAACCATTTAGTAAGCCCTGTCCAGCGTCTGCACCAATTTGTTGTAACGAGCTTAGTTCACTTGCTGTAGTACTTGTGAGCTCCTTTATTTTTAAACTCCACTCAGTTTTCAATTTATCGAGTTGACTTGCTGCAACTTTACGAAGTTCTTGAATTTGAATATCCGTGTTTTGACGCATGTCGACCAATTCTTTTTCGGTTTGTTCACGCGCTAATTGCGATTTCTCGCGATACAACTCACTGTATTGCGTTAATTGTTCATCAGTCATACTATTAAGTGCTACGAGTTCCGGTAAGGCTTTAACACCTAAATCCGATAGCTCTTTTAATAAACCATCATCGATACTGCGCCCAGAGAGCTTTGCAAATTCATCTTGCCACTTTTTAAAGCCATCCACTTGACCTTGCAAATTATCCAATAATTCTTGCCCTGTACGATTTAGCTCAACTTTAAATGCATCAAACGTACCAGCGTATGACATAAGTGTTTTTACGCGATTGTCAAATACAGTTTTGCACTCTTTGTTTAATCTTTCTTCTTCCTTCAAAAGATCATCATTAATTTTTTGCATTTGAGATTGGTAGTCTTTATTAATAGCTAAGATTTCTTTATTAACTGCCTCTACAGCCTTTTGATATTCTTTTTGAGCTAGGATACGTTCTTTTGAGCCTTCCACAAACATTTCAATGGATTGTTCCCAAACGGCTGCCTCGTCTAATAAAGACAATTCATCTAATGACTTTTTATCAGCAATATAACTTTTGATGACTTCTAGATATTCTTTTTCAGACTTCTCTACAAGGGCTTTATATTTTTTCTGAAAGTCAATTTCTGATTTCATCTTTTGATCTTGATACGACGCTCTTAATTGCGAAATTTCTTGTAATTCCTGTTTAGTCAACGCTCGTTTTTTCTTTGCGGCATTATTTTGGATTTTGTAGATTTTTTCTAACGTTTTATCGTTTTTATCTTCATTTTTCCTGTTATGCTCATCTATTAAATTCGTGTATTCTTCCTGATATTTTTTAGAAACATCAAGAATACCATTACCAATGTCCTCCATCGCTTTATTAACTCGAGGACTAGATTCATCCAAACCAATAACTAAACCTTCACCTGTCCACAACCCGATTTCTCGCATTACACGAGAAGGAGAATGGATACCTAAAATATCCTTAGCCCATTCTGGAATAAGACCAGCTAAAGCCTCTATTTTCTTCTGTACTCCTCCAAACATATCCCCTATACCTTTAATCAAACCATTAATTATATCCTTACCAATTTGAAGGAACTGCGATGGCAATGATTTAATTTTCTCGATCATACCGTCCTTAATTTCAGTCATTTTATTAATGACATTTGTTTTCATCGTTGAGATGGAATTAACGAAATTAGTAGCGAGATTTTTAACAAAATTCAATACCGTAGTAACCATACTAGAGATAATTGATTTTGCCGAATTTGCTAAGTTTGTAAAGAATGAAACGGAATTAGTCCAAAGACTCTTTACAGAATTAACCGCATTAGTAGCTAAATTTTTAAAGAAGTTCACGACAGATGATACGAAACTTGATGTTATAGATGATACTTTTGATCCCATCGATGTAAAGAAACTTGCAATGTTATCCCACATGCCTTTTAACAGATTTACACCTGTTTTTGCAAGATTAGTTATGATAGTTTTTAGTCCACCAAAGAATGACAAAGACATCCAACCAACAATTAAATCAATGGCTCCACTAAATATCTGCTTGACGCCTTCCCACATAGCGCTGAAATCGCCAGTAAATAAACCACTAAAGACCTTAATTGCACCCATAATGACATTTAAAGCACCATCAATGATATTTTTTATTGCATCCCACACAGCCTCAATTACAAACTGAATAGCTGGCATTACAAACTCAATAACAGCTTTAATAGCGTTAAAAACATTCTCTACAGCTTGGAATATTTGTGTTCCATTTTCATCCCAAAACTGCTTTATTTGAGCAAGTTTTTCACCAATAAAAGAAGCCACTGTCTCAAAGACTGTGACTGCAACAGATTTTATAGATTCAAAAACAGATGTGACGCCACTTCTGAATGTTTCGCTATTTTGCCATAAGGCTACAAATGCAGCACCTAATCCCGCAATTGCAAGAACAGCTATTCCGATAGGACCTGTAATAGCACCTATCGCACTTGCTAGTATTGGCCATGCGGTGACGAGTCCTCCGACTGCTGGCATTAATGCAGCAAACGCACCTACAAGGGTGCCTATTACGGTGACAATAGCAACAATAGCAGCAGTTAAAGCTACATTATCTGAAACCCATTGAGCAATTTGAGCAATTAAATTTGCAATAGTTGTTAGTAATGGAGCCAATGTTGTTTGTAAATCCGCAAAAGCCTGTCTCATTTGAACAGTCGGATCTTGATTCATTTTTTGAAAAGCATCATTAACTCCTTCTTGATTTTGAACAGTTTTATCCTGTGCATCAGCAAGCCCTTGGAAAACCGAAATCATATTTTGACCTTGGTCCTCCCATTTGGTCCCGAAAACTTTTATTGCAAGTTCGTTTCTTAGCGCTGAATCACCAATCCCATCTATAAACGTAGCAACCTCCGCCATAGCTTGAGAGCCTTCTGTACCACCGTTTGCAACTGCTTTTCCCCAGTCTTGAAACTGCTTTGCACTAACATCGGTTTTTGCTAATAATTCACTTGTTGATTTATCAACTTCTAAACCAAATTCCATCATTGTAATCTTGGCTTCTTTAACACCATCGTTCAGGTTATCGATGTTCCAAGTTTTCGTTTCAATACCTCTTTCAAAAATCGATTGAATCTCAGCTGCATTGAAACCTACCATTTTCATTTGTGTGGCGTACTCAGAAATGGTATCAAGTTGCTCAGGTGGAAAACCTGCTTTTAAAAGAGCGTTTGTTAATGCAAGTGCTTCTTCGTTTGTAATTTCAATAGCTGCACCAATCTCATTAACTTCTTGCACAAGTTCAATAAAATCAATTCCGGAATAGGCCTGTGCAACAACTCCAGCACCTTTGGCTATAGCTGAATTCGTTTCATCAGAAGCATCTTTATTCAAAGCCCATTGTCGTCTTACACCTTCAAGAGCTTCTTCGCCATCTACACCATATGCTTCAATACTTTTAACCGCATCTCTAACAGAAGCCTTTGATTCCTCTGGCACATCAAATGAAATATCAATTTTAGTATTCAAACTTGATACATCTAATGCTTGTTGTACCGTTCCTGCAATACCTCCACCAGCTGCTAATCCTGCAGCAACATTTGCAAGATTATCACCAAAGCCATTCACCGATTCACCAGCTTTATCTGCTGACTTAGCAACGTCTGCTAGTTCTTGTTGCACTTGTTTTAATCCACCGACATTTACATTTTGCAAAGAATTGTGCATCTTACTAAGGTCGGTCGATGCTCCTAATGCTTGTTTACCCATCATATTTAAAGCGCGATTAATCTGGTCAACACTTGCAGTACCTTTAGTAATATCAGCGCTTAAACGGGAACCTAACAAATCAGAGAAATGAGCTAATTCAGTTCCTGTCGCTTGAAAGAAAGTCTGTAGTTTTTGTTGCGCTACTTCTAATCGTTGTTGTTCGTTTACCGTTACAGTCATTTGTTGGCCATAGGATTTTAATTGTGCTTCGGTATTAGTTAACTCTCGTTGGAATGCTCTGTATTGTTCAGCTCCGATATCGCCATTACGGAATTGTTCCTCTACTTGTGATTGAGCAGTTTTTAGCACATCCAATTTTTTACTTGTATTTTGAATTTGATTTGCTAAAAGCTCCTGTTTTTGTGCAACCAACTCTGTGTTACTTGGATCAAATTTTAATCCACGTTCTACTTCTTTTAACTCACTAGTGACTTTACTAGTTTCTTTATTTACTTTCTTTAGCGCATCTGTTAATCCAGTTGGATCACCATCTAAGGCAACCGTAATTCCTTTGATTCGACCGTTTGACATTTATTTCACCTACCTTTTTGGACAAAAAAACACCTACCAAAAGGCAAGTGCTAAAATGAGTCGAAATCCGCTTGTGAAGCTTTACGGACTGTTTTCTTTTCTTTTTTATTTGGATTTTTCATTTCTTGATATTCGTCAATGTAATCGAGCACCATACCGATAGTCATTGTTTCTAAATCATCATGGAACAACTTACATTCATGACATAAAATAAGGTACGTCTCGGTTGAAATAGGTTCATCCGATTGCGTACCTCCTTTATCAGTATCTAGTTTTTTTTAGAAGAAATCGTTGCTGCCAAAATGTCCTGTAGTTCAGAAACAATATCCACGATCGGGAACGTCTCAAAGGAGTCTAGCCAAGTTAAAGGATCCTCAATTGTATTGTCTGCTGTCTTAGCTAAAGTCCAAGCGATATCGTAAAACAAATCGAAATCAATTTTTCGAATAGCTTCAAATTGTTCGTTTTCTGGTAAATTACTATAGTCTTTATCGACAATACCCATACCGATTAGGTCCTTGAAAAAGTCGCGACCAAATTGCATCTTGTAACGCTTTGGCACAGCACCGCTTGATTTAAATCTAACTTGTTTATTATCAATTGTAAGTGTTTTTTCCATTTATTTGCCCTCCACAAATCATTATTAAGGTGTTGGTACTTCTGTAGTTTCAAATACCTTCGTATACCATCCATCATAAATTTCTGCTGTTGTTGTTCCTGTTGTAGCACGCTTAACAACACCATCTACAGTTGGCCCAGCAATGAATGATAATTCTTGTGTAGTTGGTTCTGTTGACTCTGTTTTCGTCTCACCTGATGTACCTGGACGGCTTACAGTAACGTTATACAATACATGACGCGTTGCCTTAATATCTCCATCAAATTCAAACATTAAAGCGATTGTTTTCTGTTTTGAATTTGATGTCTCTGTAAGAACCCCTGATGTTTCATCTAATTCATCACCCAATACTTCTGTACGGAACTTCAAAGGTAATTCAGCAGCTTCATATGTGCCTTCATATCCGTTATTTACTGATGTCGCATAATAAACACGATCATCAGCAAAGAACTCTGATGTTTCACCTCGTGGATCTAAGCTTAATGAAACTGCTCCAGGGTATCTTTCCGGTGTTCCGTATGTTAATTTCCCATCTGCATCTTCTGTTGCTACTGCATAGTGAACATTCTTTAAGCCAAAGCGTACTTTATTTTCTGCCATCTAAATGACCTCCTAATTGATTAAAGTAATTGAATATGTGCATTTGAAAACTCCCTCGTCTTTAATGAATATTTCATCGTAAGACCAAGGGAGTTCGTTTTCTTTTAACATATCTTCGATTTTTTTCTCTGCAGCCAAATCTTTATTAACTACATATAACTCAATATCTACATAAGTAGATTTAGATAATACTGTATTATCAGCGCTGAATGTATCGCCATCCACAACAAGATAGCAGATGAATGGCGGAACTTGCGCTGATTTAAAATGAGAATAAGCGACTGGATAACCAAGTGCCTTTAGTTTTTGAGCTAACTCTGATAACGTCATCCTCTTATCGCCTCCTCTACACCTTTGACAAATTCATCAATCATTTCTTTTTCGATAGGTGCAATATGCACTTTAGCTGGAACACGACCGCCACCAACTTTTGCATGACCTTTTTCAAGTAGATGAGTTAATTGATAGCTAGTAGCATTGTGAACGACCCAACTTTTCCCCACTTTTTTCGCTCTCCATCCTTTTCGATATGAGCCTGATCTTATAGGGCTATTGGCTTTTAATCTAAGCGCACCTTCTTTTGCTACCTTTTCAGCTAACTTTTCTATATCTTCACCAACACCATGTGCATAATTCGCTAACGTTCTATTAATCTCCCGGGCTAGATCATTTATATTTATCATCTAAACACGCCCCTCAGCGATAATAGTAATAGTTAGATTCGCTTCATCATCGTTGATAGCACTCTTAACATCATAGATTGTCCCACTATAAACAATTTGAAATGAAGTTTTTTCTGATTCTATAAATGTATTTAAACCTTTAGAATAGCGTAAGACAAAACGGATTTGTTTTGCTGTTTGTTCTTGACCACTAGTTATAACTTCACTAGCTTTCATCGTTTTAACCATAGCCCAATATGTTCCGTAATCTGTGAAAGCCTCAATTTCTTGTAGCAAATCATCAGTTGTTAAAAAACGTTTTCTTAATAATACTCGCTTATCAAATTGAGCCGGATTCATTAGAATCACCGACTTTCAATTGTAAAATCATATGTTGAACAGAAAACGGAACAATGTTTTGTGCATTTTGTGAAGCAACTTGACGATTTTCATAATAATGAGATGCGAGAGTAAGGATAGCTAAACGGTGTAATGAAGATAATTCAATTCCATTTTCGTCAACTTCATATAAATCTTGTGGAAGACGAACCCCTGAATTTTCTAATGTTTTACTCGCACTTGTAAGAAACAAATTTAATGTTGAATCTTCATAATTGCCATCAATACGTAGATATTCCTTAAATTCTTCAAGTAATGAACCCATTATTCATCACCCTTTTCATCTGTGGAAGGCTCTTTTGATTGCTTTGTAGTAGCTTTTTTAGGCTCCTCAACAGCTTTTAGAAAAGCCACGTTATATTTGTCATGGACTTTGGTTAAAGCCTCAGCACGAGTCTTGACGAGCTTTTCTCCATCAACTGGATAGGTGTCCCCTACCTCGTAAATATGGTCGTTATGGTTTTTTTCTTTGAAACGATTAATTACTTTGTACACTCAGTTCACCTTCTTTCTAGAAATTAAAAGCCGCTATCTCCAATTAAGGAGTAGCGACTACATCAGCGATACGGAATGCTGATTTTAATTTAATGCGGTGGTCAAACCATGCAGTCAATACGAATGCATTAACACCAGTTTTTACATCCTTATCAGTATCGTATAAAACATTTAGATCGTAGTTTAAGTGAGCATATGAGAAGTCGCCAATAATCGGTTTAGTGGCTGCATCTACGAACACAACTGGCTTACCTAAAATTTGCTCAGGTTGTGCAGCGTAAAGTGTCGCATTACCATTTGCTAGTGTTTCAATAATCGTTGAATAATCAGCGAAAGTCATGACGATTTTTGCATTTTCACGGTAATCTTCATGTAGATCTGCAATTGCTGCTTTGATTGCTTTATACAGGTTCTCTCCACTTACTTTCTTAATAGCATTTGCACCCGTTTGATAGAAGCTCATGTGTTCTTCACCAGCTTTTGGCGTTGTTGCAAATTGTACTTTCTTTTCTTTAGCAGCAAGGCCTGAGCCTAATGAATTTTCTACATGCGATACTAAATTTGTGTGTGTACCTGCAAGGACTGTTTCGGAAACGCCTGCAAACACTTTCGATTTAAAGCGTCCGAACGTCACTGTAGAACCTTCTAATTCTAATTCTTTAGCCGTTTCTGTATCTGCAATGAAGTTATCATCATCGATCGTGTATGACAATTTTGGAATCTCAAGATTGACAATGTTTGTAACTGTAATTAAATCACGCATTGGATTTTTTACCATTGGCTCTGTGATAATTTCTTGTGTAACTGTTTTAGGCAAGAATTTTTCACCACCAGTTGCTGGATTCGTGTTATCCCCTAACGCGGCATAAATTTCTTGTTCAACAGGCTGATTACGCACAGTTGAGCGCACTAAAGAAGCAAATGCTTCTGTACGTTTTTGTTTCGGATCTTCAATCTGAGCTAATGGATTTTGAGCAAACTTCGCTTTTTGTTGAGCCTCCATTTGGTCATGTTGAGCTTTGATTACATCAAAACGAGCTTGCATATCAGCCTTTTGATCTTGTAAACCTTTAATTTCCTCACGTGTTGCTTGTGGATCAATAGCTTTCGCTGTTAAATCTGTATCGATTTTCGCTACTTGTTGACCAATAGTAGCCATGTTTTGTTTTAATTCAAATAATGTTGGCATTTAAATGCCCTCCTTTAGATTAAGTTTAGTGATTTTAAATAAGTAAGATTCGCCTTCGAATCTGCAAGAATAGTATTGCGTTCCTCTTCTGATAGAATGTTTTGCTGTTTGTCTTCCACAATCAATGCTTTTGGAACATTTTTGAATTGCTTCAATTGCTCTGATGTTAATGATGCTACAGCTTGATTAGCACCCTCTACAACATCACACAAACCTAATTCATACGCTTCTTTTGCTGAAATCCATGTTTCCTCATCCATCAATGCGCGAATCTGTTCCTCTGTCGCCTTATTACCGACTTTCGCCATGTATGTTTCGATTTGAACTTCGTTAATTCGATCTAAATCATCTGCAGCTTTACGTAACTCTTTGGCGTTACCAAATACACCGTTAAGAGCGTTATGAATCATCAACATAGAATTAGAAGGCATTCGTACCTCGTCACAGCTCGCGATGATATTACTTGCAATTGATGCCGCTAACGCTTCTACATGACCGATTACACGCGCCTTATGACGTTTCAGCATGTTTGCAATAGCAATTCCTTCAAAGACGCTACCACCTGGAGAATTGACATATAAATGAATTGTTGAAACATCACCAACCGCGTCTAATTTTTCCTTGAAGATTACAGATGACATTTCGCCATACTCTTCCCAAGCCCATGTTGTAATTTCGCCCAAAATAAAAACATCTGCTGATTTACCATCAACCGATGCTTTGACATCAAAAAATGTTTTCTCTTTATTCATCCTTTTCACCTCCTTCCACATTTGTTGCAGCAGTAGAAGTACCTTTCCGTTCTTCAATTGGCATATCAATTGGATAAAGATCACCACTAATCCATAATTGATTTGCTTGTTCGGCTTTATCTGGCGGTAAGTCTTCCCAACCCCTAACTTCATTTTGAGTAAACCAACCATTACGAATACCTTGCTGATAGAATGCTGAACGAGTTGTTGTATCACCTCGTAAAAGTGAATTCACACTAAATTTAAAGTAAAATCCAGATATTCTTTGATCTTGTGTAAGTAATTTTCGGTTAAATTCCTGTTCGTATTGACGAATAATTGGTGTTAGTGTCATTTGTACGAACTGAATCATCATCTGCTCATTGTTTGCAAATCCTCCACCTTGTTCATTTAAAAAAGAAAGAGGGATGTTAAATACATTTGCAACTCGAGTACGTGTTACTTTCTCGGATGAAATTGTTTCACCTGGTGTATATGTTTTTGGCATTTTATCAATCTCAACACCTGGTTCTTGGAATAAAACACCGCCATTTTCATTATAAAAACGCTTGAAATTCGCTATAACTTCCTTTTGTTTCGCTTCTGATACATTTGCTCCATATTTCAAAATGAATGATTCTTTCTTTTCCATTTCAGAAAGAGAAAATTCCTGAACTGCTTTATCATATTGAAGAGTATTTTTTAATACATCCAATGGTGAGATACCTTCTATACGATTAGAACCAGTAATGTGTTTTACATGGATCATATTCATGTTGTGGATATAACTTGTTTTATTATTTCCTCGCACTTCATACCACAATTCACCTGTTACATCATCAATTAGTGGTTTAACTTGTACATTATCAAGTACAACTAGTGATTCAGGCTGCATTAAGTAATTACGTAAAATAATTGAATATCCATTACCATGTTCATTACGAGCAACTTCTAGTTTATTAATCAATTCCCAACCACACATATTTGGATTTGGATTTACTAGCAAATCACTCAAATTGTTATTTTCTACGTCGTAATGTTTATATAATTTAATTGGTAAACTAGAAACAGTATTTGATAACCTAGTAATTACACTGAAAATAGTTTCATTTGTAACTAATTGCGAGTTATCGATACCCCAAAACGTTCTCCCTTGCCATAATGAAAAATCATACCCTTGCCCTTTCCACGTTGCATAAGCTGTGTAGAGAGAGGCTTTAACTTTGCTCCATATATTCATTTGTTCACCTCCCTCCAATCACAATTCATTTAATGAAATAAACTTGATATTGCCTTCACCTTGTACAGTTACGAATTTCTTCATTACCTCAACATGGGCATTTAAAAAAGCCGCAAATCCGTCAATTTTACGGTAGCGACTTTGTTTAGTAGGCATTTTATTTTTGTTTCTGTCTTCCACAAGAATGACATTATTAGTGTACCAACGGAATAAACGGTTGTTATTGAAGATTACATTTCCATCTATGAAACGTTCTTTTGCATCATCTAATGCCGGACCAAGTGTTATAAATCCTTGACGAACGACCTCTGTAATAAAACCATAAGCTTGTAGCATTTCGACTAAACCAAATGCTTTTGCTGGATCATACATTATTTTTTCAATAGAATATTTTTTAGATTGTTCTACAAACCAATCATAAACATATTCCTTTTTCACGTATTCTCCAGGAACAATTGTTAATAGTCCTTCTTCTTGCAAACTGTAATAATCAATTTTTTCATTATCAGCATCAACTTTAGCTTGTGGAACCCAAGTGTGTCCTAACAAAGCAACTTCACCAGTTTCTAGTATTGGCCATTCAAGATATGCACTTGTATGGTCCTCACTGTCCGATAAGTCGAAACCTCCGACAGCTACAGAAGTTAATGTAGAGTAATCAATCGTTTTATCATTACGTTTCAAAACTTCGTAGTCCAAAAACGAAGCTTCATTACTACTCACAAACTTATTAAAACGCTTCGTAATAAAGTCATTACGTTCTGATGGTGTACGTTTTGCTTTCTCCCAATCTTCGATCATGTCATTAAGTTTGATTGAAACACCCATATTCGGATTTGCTTTAATCCACATCTCGGGTTTATCAAATTCATCAACACTATCTAACTCAGCAATATAATAAAACGTTCGTTCGTCAACTATGTCACCATTTAATACATCTGCACCTTGTTCGTAATAGTTCACAAGTGGACCATCTAATTGATAGCCTGCAGTTGTAATGTAAATGAGTAACGGCTGTGTACGACTTTGACGACTGTTCTTAATAACGTTAATTAATTTGTAATCCTTGTATTCATGGATTTCATCAAATACCCCAATATGCGTGTTTAATCCGTCTAGCTTTTCGCTATCGCTCGCTTGTGGCTCAATCTTACTGAAAGTAGCATCAAAATGAATCGCATCCCTTAAAGGTCTAAAACGTCTTGCTAACGCTGGAGAAGATTTAACCATCGCTTTCGCTTCATCGAATAATAAACGAGCCTGTTTCATACTGTTTGCAAGTAGTACAACATCAGCACCGTTTTCTCCATCTTTAGAAGCTCCGTAAATCGTCACTCCAGCAATTTTAGTAGTTTTCCCTTGCTTTCTGGCAACGAAAATAAGCGCCTCTTTGAAGCGCCTTATCTGCGTATCTTTATGAACCCAACCGAAAATAGTTCCTAAACTAAAGTGCTGCCAAGCTTGCATTGATAGTTGTTTAAAAGCACCTTTGGAAGGTTTACAAAATTTCTCGATAAATTCTATAGGCCTATGTGCTAACTCTTCATCGAAAATCCAAGGGAAATCATCTGTGCCTTGACGTTCTAAATCACTTAAATGACGTTCACATGCTTGTATAACCTTCTTACAAGCTACAATTTTGCCCTCCGCAACTTGCTTTGCATACCAGGTAGTTAATAGAACTGGAGAAGGCTTTACAACAATAAATAAACCATCAATTTTAGAAATTGTCGAATCCATCATCAGTATGACCACCACCCAACTTAAACTCCTTACGTTGAGCAGGCGTCAAACCTAAAGATTTCAGCAAATTGTTCAAAGTTTGAACCGTCTTAGTTAATTCAATCGAAAGAGGATTCTTGATGTAATTTGTTGCATTTGCTTTATTGGTGTGCTCCATCATCAACGGCATCTTTTTCAACTCGGTTTGCATACGTTTGTAAAATTCAAATGTCTCAATATATAACGTGATCAATTGTTCATCGGATGGTTGATAACTATCACCTAAATAGCTCCGCAACAAATCCCTTGTAACTTCTTCCATCAGTTACCCCCCTTTCATAAATTCATCCGAGTTGCAAACGAAGGGCCATCACCGATTCCAAGCCATTGAACTAAAAAGTTAGATGGTAGGGGGCTATACCCTAAAACATTTCTTTATTTTGTTTACTTACTACAACATCAATCTTTGAAGAAATATTTGTTTGTTCTTTCTTCGATTGACCATGAATTTTATTGTGATGCATATGGCAAATGCTCGAAAGATTATCAAGCTCTAAAGCCTTTGTGAAGTCATCTTTCACTTCAATGATGTGATGCACAACATCTGCTTTGCGTATTTTCTTTTCTTTTAAGCATTCAACGCATAAGTAATTGTCACGTTTGAGTGCTAATTCTCTGGCATTTGCCCATGCTGTTGATTGATAAAATAATTGTCGTTCTCGATTACGTTTATGTTTGTTGTAATAACGATTGCTTTCGTTCATATATTGATTAGTCGCTGCCTTCTAATCTTGTTGGTAACTCTGATTCACTTAGCTTTGCAATAGCTGATTCAACATCTTGCATTACTGTTAGTGTTTGGTTACGTTCACTGGTACGTTCTGCTACTTCAACCCTTGCACGTTCAATACGTTCATCCAATCGCGCAACCCTCTTCTCAAGATATATCTTTTGTTCTTCCAGAATTTGAATAGCGTTCATTGTTCATCCCTCCACAATTAAATACTCACTATCTTCTAAGACACTATTAACTAATTTCTTTACGACACTTGGGCCAATCTCATTCATTTCGTTTGGTGTTGTATTACCTACCATATCAATTGACAGCGTATCAAGTTTGCTAACAGTTTCTTCTCCACATAGTTTGATAAGTACTTCAATACCTAAACAATCAGTAACCATTGATATTAATACAATCTTCTCTTCTTTTGTAAGTTCCACTATTCAGTCCTCCACAATCAATAATAGTTTGCTCATTAGCTTTTATAGTCTGTTTAGCTTTCGACTTTACATCTTCAAGACTGCATCAAACTCTGCCCTATCGGTTACTAGTACATGCCAGCGCTCCTCGGTATCTAATGTTCCTGAGATACTTGGTCACCCGTAAACTAGTCCAGTATTATTTGTATGGCTGTTTGATACAGTCTTCAAGGCATAATAAAAAGCACCTCGTTTGAGATGCTTGCTTCAAGTATTATTAAAGTACTCTACGGAATTTAAAAGTTCCTATTGGTAAATTGGCAGCTTCTGAAATCTTCTGGTTGATGATTTGAATTTCCTCTAAATTATCTCCATAGATATCTTCTTCAATATCAATTTCAACGGTATGTCTTTCTTCGCCATTTTCAAAAGTATAGTATTCAACTAACATGAATGCACCCCCTTATACACTAATCATAGTGGGAATGGAATGATATGTCACTATTTGAAATATGAATGATAATAAAAAGCCACACCTTGTTAGATGTGACCTCGGTTAATACCCTAATTTAAAATATGACTTTCTACAAAGTCAATTCCATCAACTGTAATTATTAATGCTGTCGTACTAGTACTGCTTTGCTTCTTAACGAATCCTTTGTTAATGAGGTACGTGTATGCAAGCTCTGTTTCAGAATCCGCAACGATATCTTCAGTTTTCATTCTTAGGTAACGAGATTTGTCCTTGTTTTTAAAATAGTGTTCATACAAATTAATTAATAAATGGATTCGTAAATCTTTTCTTTTTTCAACAGTTTCTTTGTTCATTAAAACACCTCCTATCAACCTAATCATAGATTAACAGGAAACATTTGTCACATAATGTCATTTAAAAGAGACTACCAATTAAGTAGCCTCTCATACTTGTTTGCGAAACACACGTACTAGCGAACGTGCTTATATTTGTAATGCAATTTTGTTTACGCATTTCCGTGCGCTTTTGTTATTACTTCACAATATCAATTTACTACACTTTTTAGCGAACTTCCCTGGTGTTAACAAGTTCACTTTTTCAACACATGCAATTTTTCTATATAACCTACATATATTTCACAGCCATTGTTTAACTCGAAATATATTTCAAAATCATCCGTAAGACAATCTAGTTCAGAGAATACTTCCATATCCTCATTTATAAGCCAGTCACTTGCATCTCTAAAGGTTTTGAATAATCCTTTACTTTCTTTATACACTACTCGTTCCGAACCTTTTTCGTATGTTTCGATATGAGCCATGTAATACACATTGTCATGTATATCTATCACACCCAACCAATCCTTTCAGCGGTTTTATCTATTAGAATGTTACGTTTACGCAATACTTTGTGACGTGAAATATACAACTTGTCAGCTATGTCTTCCCACTCGTAACAGCCGTCTTTATCCCAATAACGCATGTCTACGATTGTTCGCATATCCTCGTCAAGCTCACTGTATAGGTCTTCCACAGTCTTGATGATGCGTTTTAAATTTTGATAATAAGCATCATTTGCAAGTACCATTGCTTTCTTAGATGTTGTATCAGAAATCGTATTACTACGACCACCAACCATTTCACCGCCTTGATTATGTGGATTTAACAACTCCCATTCTCGGTACTTTAATTTCTTCTTATATTGTTCGTATTCAATCCAATATTTCTCGATGTTCTGTATTTCACTACGCGATAACGTAGGCATGTGCAGCACCTACCTTGTTTCTTAATTTTGAACAGTTTTATCGATCACCATCGGCTCACCTATGGTTACCTAGATTATTTTAAGTTTTCCTCTAATAATTTAATTAAAATAATGACTGTTGTTTGAAGCCATACTCTGCAGCAAATGGATTAATCCATAAAACCTCAACTCTTGATTTTCCTGCAACAGGCTTTCCTAATTTGGTCTCTTTTGTCCAATCTTTAAGTAAATCATTATAAAGTTCACTGTCATAACCTGATAGCAAAACTGGACCTGAGTGTTTTAATAAATGATCGATCAAATTTTCATGATCTATATCAGTCATTTCATTTTCATAAATAGCACCATTTCTTGTAGCTGCCACATAAGGCGGATCGATGTACATTAATACATTTGGCTTGTTATATCGTTTTATAAGTTTGGTAGCTTCTATGTTTTCGATTTGAACATTTTTTAATCGATCAGCTACTAACAATATATCTGCAGGTAGGTTGTTCCACTGTCTTAAATGATGATATTCATCCATAGTTCCCCTACACTTCCAACCAGAGATCGATCCTGTTTTTACCCTAATGGACTGCCAACATCTGATCAAAAACCTTCTTGCCTTTTCAATATCGTCTTCAGCTTCAATATGAGAATCGATGTATTCTTTTCGTGAATATGGTGTCCAACGGATCACTCGTGCTAACTCATTTGGTCTTTCACGAATAACACGGAACAAATTGACTACATCACCATCCAAATCATTGATCGTTTCAACCTTTACTGGTTCTTTATTAAAAAGGACAGCGCCAGATCCGAAGAATGGTTCTAGGTAGGTTGAATGTTCTGGCATATGGCTTATGATCCACTCAGCCAAACTCCATTTTGAACCAGGATAATGTAAAATTCGCGGCACGCCCATAATATAATAACCTCCTTCCTTTCTACTGCACCGTATCTACACGCTTTTTACTATCCTCAACATTGAAGCTTTCCGGATAACGCATTTTCAATTTATCAATGTTCATTTCACAGATTTCTTCAAGTGATGAGTCGTAAAACTCAGCCAATACTATCAAGTTTTTGATTAACATTTTTAATGCTATTTTAACTTTGCTTGAATTTAATTCATGACGATGAAACACGAATTTCTTAACTTGTTCTGAAACCTCACCTGATAAGATAAGGATTTTATCGATTAACTTTTCCTTTGTACCTTCCGCATAATAATTAGGTAGTGACTCACTGTCATATGTTTCACCTAAGAAGGTTAATAGCCCAAATGCATAATGTGCAACATCACCAATCTCTTTCAAAATCGCTTCACGATCATTAACAGCACTTAAGACCTCAGTACATTCACCAAGTAGGCCAAGAGCGTAATTTGTTAAGCCGTGTTCTATATGAATATGGTTTTTTGGCTCACCATCTAATGGCATTGTTCGCTTTGATAACTCTTGAAATTTATTTAGTTCCATTTTGCAGTTCCTCCAGTAGCTCGGGATTTTCGTACACATTACCTACATACGTAAACGTGTCGTCATATTCAATGACATCCGAAAGTAAATCTGCTCCATGATAAAATGCACCATTTTCGAAAGTAACTGCTTTTATATGTTCTGTTTCAAACGTTGTATGACCAGATTCAGGGTCGTGCATATCATGATGAAGTGTGTACTTGTATAAATCACCTTTATAAATTTCACGACCATTGTTATCCTTTAAGCCTGTGAATTGTATTACCTCAAAACGTTGTTTTTCATAAAAGAAAACATCTTCAATTGACACTGCTCTATCACCCTCAAATAATCCAAAACAAGGTGATTCATTTAGTTGAAAATACATTTTCTTATTTTCTTTATCCCACGCTCGAAACTTAGTCTCTTTCATTCTGCATTTCCTCCATTTTCTGTTTTAAAACTGTCAAATAAACAAGTTCATCCATTAATTCTTGTCTTGCATGCTCAATCCATTCGATTGCCGTATAGTCCATTGGATTGACCGTTGTACCGTATTTCGCTAGACCTTTAGCTGTTTGATTTTCAAGTAAATCACGTACTTCACGTAATACTGGATTTGCTAAGATTTGTTCTTCAATTGTCATGCTTTTAACCTCTTTCTACTTGTACGTTCGATTTCAATGTTGTTCGCTTTCTTCCAATTTTGAATAGTACCCGGTGACACATTGCATATTGCAGCAATTTCTTTATCAGTTTTATTTGCACGTTTTAATTTCAAATATTGTTGTTCTGTTAATTGAACTTTTGGATTTTTAACGGGTATTAAATCATTTAAATCAATGATGCCAGACTTTCGTTCATTCACTAGATTGAGTAATAGTTGACCGTAAACAGTAATCTCAGCACAATTCGGACAGCTATTAAATTCAATGGCTGTTTGACAATTACACTTGTCCGAAAGTACATTGATTTTCTTCAATATCTCCCTACGTTTCTCAAGCATTTTTGCGTTCATCTATATCCCACACTCCTCTCTCAATCCAGCCTTCGTTTAAATACTGTTGAACATATTCAAAATCGTAAGGTATGGAAATACTCACTTCGCATCCATCTACCGTCATAAACATCTCGATATACTTTGTAAATGGATTGGGTATGGCCCTCCACAATCTACCTTGTGGTTTCTTACTTTTCACCGACTGAACAATAGGAATCCCATTGCGCATGTTCACGATGGTTAGAACGCCCCTCTCTTTAGGTAGTTCTTCATTTGGTAATAGAAATGATAGTAAATAAAATTCCCACTAAACTTATTATCTAAGTAAACAATTTCAAAGCCGTAACGAGCCTTGAAAGTATTTAACGAGCCGAGTAATGCAAGTGGGTCGTATTTACTTCTGTAAGTTCCATTTAGTATTTTTTTGTAGCCTTCTGGATCTTCTAGTAACAATGTGAAAGGAATATCCTGCGAACGAATTAATTCGTTTTCAAAGCGTGTACGTTCGTCTTTCCCAAGATTTCCGACAATCTCATCTACACTAGCTTTACGTTCAACTCTGCTGTTTAAATAAATGTCTCGTGCAATGCCCAACTCTTCATTTTTAGGAATCATCGCTCCATAATCACCAGTGTCGAGCTTTTTTAATTTGATTGGCACATCCTTGCTGCGTAAATAATCCATGATATGGCCATTTACTTGTTCGCGAGTATCAACCACGATTGTTAATGTTTTTAGGATTTTGTTTAGTTCGGTATCTGTGTAATGGTAGTGAATCATTCTCTCACCGTCATTTCCTGAATATAACCGTAATAAAATTCAGTACCGTTATCTAATTCAAAATACAATGTGCAATCGCCAAATAAAAATGAAGATTCAACATACAATGGTTCCAATTCTTTTTCGTTCATCAAAAATTCTGTTGCCTCTCGGAATGTTTTAAATAAACCTTCTGTATCTTCAAATAAAACTACATCACGATTTTCATAATGTGTTTCGCCATGAATAGCTAGGTAATATTTCAATTCGTTTAACCTCCTTGTTTTTGCTTACCACAATAGCCGTACAGACGTTCTATTTACGAGTTTGATATATTTATCATCCGTCCTCTAAAACGTCTTAAAACGTCTGTAAATCACTTATTTCGATTAGCGTATAAAACAGCACTTTCATGCAATTTTTTCTTCATGGCATTTGAAGCTTCGTTTTCGTATTGTCGATAATCTTCGTAGATATCGTTCCAACCGTTTTTAGCGAGTTCCTCTTGCCACTCCATGAACAGCATCAATGCATCAACGTCCGCGCATATCCATTCATTGAGCTTAGGTTTGTGTTGCCATCCACAAGCTTGATGCACCATCATTCGCATGTGTTTATCGATTCCGCTAGCTTCTTCCCATGATTTGAACCATTTTTCTATTTCACCGAATATCGGATCAGCAGCCTTTAATACTTCCTCCGGCACCAACTTCGCATTTTTAAGTGACAATCTACCATCCGATTCATCACGATATATTTCAGCTCCACTTTTCCAAATCATCGATAGAACATGAAGGGTTTTCAAAAATACCACTTCCTTACAATTCAAGAGTTACTTATTTCTTCAAAAACACTGTTTTAACCCCTGTTAATTAACTTAGTTACTTTTAAGTAACTCGCTTGAAGCTTACAGCCCCAACAGTTCGAACGTTTTTAGTTAAAATTGTTACTTGGAAAGTGCATTACGCTCTTATATATATATATTTATATTTTTTATTTTTTTATTAATATAAAAACAAAATAACAAAAGTAACTATATAACTATAAAAACAACTCTAAACCGTTGATATGACTAGATTTCAGAGAGGTACAAAAGAGAGTTACTTTTTTAACTCAAAGTTACTAAACTAGCTTAAATGACGTATTTTCGCCCTCTAAAGTAACTGTTTTTTCTTCAAAAGTAACTCCTTGTGGCGCTCGCTCCTGTAAAGTAATACCAGTGAAAAAGTTTTTATTTCCTGCACCACGTTCTTTTTTAAACCCTTTTGTTTCCAACATTCGGTAAAAACTACGATTACTCACTGTACGTTCACCCGATTTATAACCGAAACTGTCATAGACGCTATATAATTCCTTAGCTTCGATCTTGATGTTTTCGTTGTCTTTGTCTACATAACAACACTCAGCTAAAAACGGCCCAAGAATGTCCATATCTTCTTTATAGTTACCTGTCGCTTTTGCAACTACCTTTGGCTCGATTAATCCATCCTTCTGCCACTTTAAGCAGCCTTCAATGGCCCAGTTGAGTATTCCACTCATTTCAAGTGAAAGCTTTTCAGGTAGCTTTTTATCACGCTTATGCGCTGGTAAGTTTAAATCAAATGGAATTAATTTAACCCGGCGCCATATACCTTCGTCCAGACCGCCGATGATCGGTTTATGATTCGTTGTGAAAAACACTTTAAATTCCGGAATGTACTCAAAGTATTCTTGTCGTAAAAAGCGAGCTAGTACGGGCTCACCGCCTGTTATTTGCTTTACAAATGATTCCGATAGCTTTTCGCCTTCCTCACTTTCAATTGCCGATACAAAGCGAGATCCTACTAACCTAGCAATATCGTTGTTGGCACCAGTTTCTTTCTTTTTGATAAATGTATCCGATTTAGCTTGCTTGCCATATTCGCCTACAAGGTCTTTAATCGTATTGATAAAAGTTGATTTACCATTACTACCACCGCCAACCAAGAACATCATAATTTGCTCTGAAATATCTCCAGTAAGGCTATAGCCAATTAATCGCTGCATGTACTCCGTTAGCTCTTTATCGCCTAAAAATATTTGGTCTAAAAATGCTAACCAGTTTGGACATTTTGCATTTTCTTCATAAGAGATATTTGTGATTTTTGTGAGTTTCAAATCTCTGTTATGCGGTTGTAACTTTCCATCTTTCAAATTCACAACACCATTTTCAACATTCAACAAATATTTGTGTTGGTCAAAGTCACTACGATCTCCCGGAACTAATACTTTTAAATCCTTAATGGCACTTTCGCGTACATTATGCTTTTCACAATGTCTAGCCCATTTTTGTTCAATTTCATCTTCTGATTCACCAAGCTTACGAACGACTTTCGCTACAATGCGGTGCAGTTTTCCTTTTTCGTCATACTCCCAATACTTGCCGTTCCAGATGTACCAACCAACCGATGGAATATAACGAATGATGTGACCGTATTCGTATGCAATGCGCTCAGCGTTTCCTAAATCGGTCAATTTGAATTTACGTGCAGGCTTCTCTACTTCTTCTGCCACCACATCATCACTGTGGAAGCTGAATGAAAATTCGTTGTCATTTTGATGGTCCAATACAGTAGTTGTAGTGGATGAAATGGCTTCAGCAATCGTTCTTTCTCCGTATGTTTCACCAGTATCGCTATAATGAATTCTGTCCCATTTATCTCGCATCAGGGCTGTTTCCCTAAACATCGAATCCATTCTTGATGAGCTTTTACCTGTCCAGAATGCAAGATGGTTACATAAAGCTAGATCACTTGATGAATGGTCATCATTTATCAATTTACCGTCATGCAATGCTCGGATTTCGTCGCCCGATTTACTTCGGAACATTCGCTCCCACAATGCGTCATTTGAAAGTTTTATTTCGTCCTTTTCGAACTCCGCTAGGTTCACACGTCCCTGTACATCACTGTCGTCAAAATACTTTTCTAAGATCTCGGCTACTTCTTCAGTTCGTTCATAAATTTCGTTTGAGTTTTCACGGTTCCCTGAAACTGTAAAATAGCGTCCATATTGATAGATTTCTAAACCATGCTTTGCACTTTTACGTCCAGTACCAACAATAGACTGTGGAAGGCTACCTTTGATGATGATATGAATGCCTGTTCCTGATACGCTAAATTCAGTGTAACTATCTAATGTATCAATGATTTCTTGAGCAAAAGTGTTAATTATAGGACTTACTTTTTCAGTATCATCCGCTGCATACGAAACGCATTTATCAATATCAATTCCGATGTAGCTATCTTGACGCGAGAATACGAAGCCTATCCCATCTGCATTAGATTCAGTATAGAATTTAGCTGCAGTCGCAAATGTTGACCATGTTCGACGGTCGTTTGAGCGAGCCTCATTACCGTCAACTTGAAATGGTATTTTTGTATAACGCCCGCCTTTTTCTTCTGCCTTCCACAATATCCATTGAGGTAGCATGCGTAATTCAGATGGTATTTCGTTAAAATTAATTGGTATTTTCATATTTTTCACCTTTGTATCTCAAACCTTTGCGAAACATCGGTGCATGATTTTCACGAATAGCTTTAACTATCCAATGCGGTTTGCGATAATACGTTTTTGTCCCGACTTTGTTACATACTGCGGTATGAACTTTATACCGATTCTTTTCTTGAATACCGAACATGAAAGTTTTAGTTTTCGTATTCCAAATTCCGTAATAACCAGTGCTAGGGCTAACCTTCACTTTTTCAGCCATTCACCTTTCACCTCTTTTACTTCTGCTTTACCTTTATACACAAGCGTTTCTTTGGTTCCGCATACAGCACAATGCATTCGTTTGGTTTGATAAAATTTATCGACCACTGTTACATGACCGCAACCTGTTTTACACTCATACTGGTGAAAAACTTTATCAGTCATTTAACCACCTCGTTTACTGTTTTTGGGTATAAAAATAGAGAAGTCCGCCTAAAACAGACCTCTCTATTAAGTTTTATTTAAAACGGAAGATCATCTTCTCCAACTGTGATTGGCGCATTTGGTGATTGAGGTGGATTTACATCTGACGCGTCGTAATACTTCGCTTTAGCAGCTGTACGTTTTTGTTTTACACCATCAACAACTTTGTCATATTCTTCATGTTTCACAGTGATTTTCAGATTTTTGTTGATAAACTGTTTTGCCATGTCATCCGGTGAATTGAAAGGATGTCCGTCCGCAAATCCGCAAGCTTTAATTAAACTATTTACAATCTTGATTGATACCTCATGTTCGAAAGTAAACGTGTTGTATAAGATTTTTGCGCCCTGGTGATTCTGCGGAACATCACTACGAATCTCGAAGTCTACCGAAAGTTTCGGTTTTCCTGCTTGTGTGGTACCAGGTTCGGCATTCACGATAACGGCTTCGTATTTCCCTTCTGCTACTAATTCAAATGCTACGCTTGCATTAGATTCATCAAATTTAAAGAATGACATTATTTATTTCCTCCTGTTGTTTCGTTATTTGTGGATGGCACATCAAAAATTTCATTTTGTTTGCAGCCTTTTCTATTATCAAGTTGATTTTTTGCATAAATACTGTTCGTGCCTTCTAAAACAAACCCTCGTTCACCTTCTGCGTTAATCATTAAACGACCAACTACATCACATAACCCTAATACGTTATTGATGATTTTTTGGTTGATTTGTGGATACGAACGGTTGTAATGTGTGCCATCTGAAGCTGTGTACATATCTGTTGTTTCCCAAGCTGTAAAGACGATACGATCCGCTAGGTTTTTCATCCATCTGAATGAATTAACAACCCGGAATTGCATTTTTTGATAATCACCTTGAGCTGGCACACCTTGGTTTTTTCCGATGTACCCAAGATTTGATAACAAGCAACGTTCTAATTCAGATACATTGTCAATGGCGATGTTGTCGTACTGACCTTTAATAGTTTCTAAATGAAGCAATAATGCTTGCCAAAAATCCCAAGTGTTTTGATTATCAACATAAATAATGTCGATATTCGGATTACCTTTTAGTACATGACTTGTACGGTCTACATCAAGCACCAATGTTTTCCCAGGTAGGAAGTTTAGCGTGTGCGATTTTCCTAATCCCGGTGGGCAATATGTTAAATACGTCTTACCAGGCTTGTCTGAAATTTTGCTAGCATTGTGAGTGCTAAAGTCGAATTGTTGTGTCATGTCCTCCACACTCCTGCTCTATTAAAATGGTAATTCCCCATCAGGAACATCTTTTTTCTCTTCATCCTCATTCTTCTCTACGAATGGATCTTCGAATTCCAGCAATTCTTCATCAGCATTTTCCACTTTTACACTGCCATCTGAATCGACTGTATATGGTACACCTTCATGCATTTCCTCCATGTTCATTTGGCCGTCTGGAGCATCATTCTTCGGTTTACCTTCCATTACTTCTTTAGGTGTGCCATATTGATAAGTTAGATCAACCAAGAAATATTGACCGTATTTGTTGTATTTTTCGCTGATTTTATTCATAATCAGTGCTTCGTTTTCTTTAGCAGCTAATACAATTTCCTCTGCTTCTTCGCGAGTATCTGCATAGTGTTGTTCTTTTTGATTGAGTAATTTTTTCAAGTTTGAATCCTCCTATATTTCCACTTTAAAAGTAGTAGTTTGTGGTTTAACTGCGACACCTGGAACAACTTGACCGTTTCCATCAACGATTATTTGTTCACCGTCTTTTTCAACGACTTTGAGTGTTTTCTTCAAATCTGCCCATTTAAGTTTTGGTACCTTTTCAACAAATGGAAGATTATTTTCTTCCACAAATTTTATAATCTGTTCTTCATTTTGCTGGTCAGGTTGTGCTTTAGATGTTGTCGATTTCGATTTACCGTATGGCGTAGATAACGTTTTTTTCTTTGGATCCTCAACCAAAACTTTCGTATGGTATTCAGCTATAAGATTGTGGAAGAACTGAATACTTTCATTAATTCCTTTGCTTTCACGTTGTTCCCAAGAATCAATTCTTTGACGTTCAGAATTAGCAACCGTTTGAATTTCTTTTAGTTGAGCATCGTATGCATGTACTTTGCGTAGTGCCCAATTCAAACTATCTAAATCAGTTATTTCAAATGTTTGTCCAGTTTCTTCTGCATCACTTAATACATAGCCGTCAAGTTCATCGAGTTCTTCTGTTAATAATGGATTCATTATTAATCCTCCCCATAAATAGCGTTAGTGTCGTTAATGATTACACTCAGCTCTCTTGCAGAACGCGAATTGATAGATGTTAACATACTTTCTTCAGAGTAAACTCCTGATTCCGCAATTGTTCTATATGTTTTATCTTCTGTCTCATAAACTATCTGCCCAATTGCTAATGTCGGCTGCACCGCCTGTTCAAACTCACTTACATTTAGACCTAGCGCTCGTCCTAGTGCAATAGCTTTTCCAATGTGTTCATTGAATACGTCAGTTGGTGAACATATTGCTCGATTGATTAAATCTGGTTTGTTATCAAGTCGTTTACCATTAGGATTAGTTAAGAATACTAATGCAGTGACTTTATTGTTTTTTACATGTATATCAACGTTATAGAAGTTTTTTCTATAATACGTGTGTCCTTTATCAACTTTTGGAGAATGTCTGTTTTTGCCACGTTCGATAAGTTGTTCAACAAACTCCTTCGCCTTCTCAATAACCTCAGCACGTTGTTGATTTGGTGTTAGTGGTTTGGATTCGATTAGTTCGTAAACATCTGTTGTTTCAGGTCTGCGGTTATGATCATGTGTGTAAACACTGTAATCACTTCCTGAATCCCCTATAAATCGAGGATGCCCGTTATATTCAGTAGTAACTTTATATGGTTTATTAGTAGTTGAATGGTGTAAATCTGTATCATTTATACGGAATATCACCACATCTCCAACTTGCGCTTCACGATCAACCTTGCGATATTGCTTACCTTCAAATTCAATGATGTCCTCCACAGTATTAGTTGTGGAAGGCCCAATCGATTTCTTCCCACGTAATTCATGTATAATCAGCTTCAATTCAGCTACTTCGTTTTCTAAAACTTCTACACGTTGCTCGATAAACTTTGTCATTGACCTTCAACCTCGCAATCAATCGTATTTTGAAGATTTTGCAGTAACTGCGGTATATTTAAACGTTTCACCATATCAGCATTCAATTGTTGTTGTAAATTTTGTTCTAAGTTGCTTATTAATGATTTTTCGGCTTTATCTTTAGCTTCACGAATCATATCTGATACTTTGCCGTTAAGTTCTTTTGCGATAAAGTCGCGTGTTAAATACTCTGTAATCGAATATTTAGCATCGTTTCTATAATCCGCCTTACTACCCCGTTCCGTAAGTGTCTTTTCTGTCATGGCGTTTTCGAAACGTTTTCCAATAAATTCAGTTAAAGGAATGTAAGTCACTTCAGAACTCCAACTAGAACCTTTCGTCGGAATCTGAATTGCACCGATTTGTTCTGCTAATAATTTTTCAACAAAAACGTCTGCGATTTCTGTTGCTTGTCGTTCTACTTTTTCAGCGATTGAGTTACCTAATTTTTGTTCTAAGTTAGCAACTAAACGATTTTGCAAGCCTGAGATAACTTGTTTTTGAATTTCTTCATCCAAACCTGTTTCTTCATCTAACCAATCTAATTCGATTTCGATATTAAACTTTGCCATTACAATTCCTCCTGTGGTACAATACCAGTGTCATTTATAAAGTTTTCACGCTCGCCATTGGTTGCACCCTTTGACGAGTTTTTTTGTTCCTCGATTTGTGCATTCTGCACGTCTTCGATGTCTCTCCAGTAATCCGATTCTCTATCGTATACATCAGCGTGTGTGTAGCCTATACGCATGGAATCACCTACTGTAAATCAATTTCATTAATTAGTTTTTTAGCACCTTCAACACTTAGAACCAATTTGCCACCTAGTAGAACAAAATTATCGTCCGATACTTCACCAGTAACAGCACATGCCATATTAGGCTTGTACTTCTTCAAAATAATTTTGTCACCATCGATAAAGATTTCTAGTGGATCACCATTTTCAATCCCTAATGTGCGACGTAATTCTTTTGGAACTACCACACGTCCTAAATCATCTACCTTACGAACAATTCCAGTTGATTTCATTACTCATTCACTCCTTAATTTTTATAAAATCTTCTTTGCATCAAGTAACCCTTGTCTGTAAGCTTCTTTCGCTTCAATATGATTAACCAATTGACCATTTACTGTATTCGCATACGGAGAAATTCGTCCTTTGTAGTAGCCTACCTTTAATTCTTCTGCGGTTACAGGTGCATCATACCGAATAACGCGTTTGCTGTAGTCTGTTTTCGGTGCGTACTTCTTTTTCGCGAAGTCCCAGTATCTACGTTTCGATTGTGTATAAATAGTTTTTCCATCTCTATCCTTGTAACACCAATCGTCGTACTCAGGGCCGATTTCACTAGCTCCACAACTCTCACAATGGTATGGCCCACACTGCACATGACCAACACCGACATCGACCGAATCTGCGTATGTTGTACCTTTACAATAAGGACATGTTCCAATAAAATCTGACATCACTCATTCACCTCCATTCAATCTTGTGCTGCACGTTTACGCGCCAATGTTTTTAGTAAAGTTGTATACAATGCATCTTCTAACGGTTGTCCTTCAATCCTGTGGATGCCAAGTTTATTCAGTTGCTGAATGACTGCTTTGCGTTTCAGTTGCTTCACCATCGACATTTGCGTAATAGCCCTCCGTGTATGCTTTGACTTCTTCCACCGTATCGATGATGCCAAATACTCGCTGTTGTAGAAGTTTGTATTCACGTTGTTTACTTGATAGATGGCTATCAAATGGTAAGTTTGGTTCACTTTCCATCGCATCTATAGCAATATCTAATAGTTTGTTATTCTCCTCTTTTTGCATATCCTCCAAGTGCTTAATTAGCCTGTTGTTGCCTTCCACAATTCTTGCTTCAAGCTCTGGATATTCCAATGCTCCGTCTAAGTCTTCTATAGCAAGATGTGGTGATGTATCGTATTGGCTTTGTGACTTATCGACAAAGCGAGTTTCACGACCATTTTCGTCCTTTGCATAAACTGATAGAGCCTTACCTGTTTCACGATAATGAATTGATAGAACCGATAACTTTGTACCTTTAACATTTAATACTGCTTTCATTCTCTCAACCTCCAAATAGTTTGATAGATTTACTTTTGACGTACTGCTGCACCATTTTTAATTGCATTGCTGATTAAAGCTAAACGTTTCTCAACCGGTAATGCTAACCACTCTGCTACTTTGATTTTCATTTAGTTCACCTTCTTTCACAGCTTGTATATTTCTCTTTCAGACTGCGCTATTTTGCGCAATCTCTCTTATTAACCGTTATAGAGTTAACAGTTAAATCACGTAGTGCAATTTTTTTACCATACTTTTTAGATAGGATACTTTCCACAATAGGAATCAATTTACGAATTTTATCCTCGGATATTTCAAAACCTTCCACAATCCTCCCTCCTTTTTATCAGAATATGTCGAATGAGCTTGTCTGATTAAAAACACATCCCAATATCTAAATTGTGCAAGTTACTTTTTCGGAACTACAGAAATTCTGTAGTTGACCTGCAAAAAAAATAATTGTGTCAAACGGAACATTCACATGTTTCATAAACAAATAAGCTTGATCCATACGGAAGATTCGTCTGTATTTTTCATACTGTATATATGTTTTCTCAGACATCTTCATCTTTTTAGCCATTTCTTTTTGAGTTAATCCAGCTAAAATACGGGCTTGGTCTAATGTGTATTGCACATCTGCTCACCTCCTGCATTTAAGATACTACAGAATTTCTGTATTTTCAACTCTTAATGGCATAATTTCTGTACTTATTGGATAAAATGATATTAAAGTTTCAGTTTTACTGTACTTTTTTACAGTTTAAATATATAATATAGTCAAGGAGGAGATACATAGTGACTGTAGGCGAAAAAATAAAAGTATTACGTAAGCAATTAAAATTAACTCAAGATGATTTAGCAAAGAAATTAGGTGTAGCACCTACCGCTGTTTCTGCTTGGGAACGTAATGCTAATAAACCTTTAATGGATAAAATCATGGTGATGGCAGAACTTTTCAATGTACCTTTCACACATTTTTTTGAAGTAGATGAATATGACGATACATATGAAGTGAAGCTTCCTCTCTATGGAAATGTTTCATGCGGAGAAGGATTATTGGTTTTTGAAACACCTACAGAGTATCGAGCAACTCCTGAAGATTGGATAAAAAGTGGAGATTACTTTTATGTTCGTGCAAGTGGCGATTCAATGATAGGTGCAAGGATCTTTGACGGAGATATTTTATTTATGCGAAAACAGGAAGAAGTTGAAAATGGAGAAATAGCAGCTGTTTGTGTAGATGATGAAATTGTATTGAAAAGAGTATTTAGAACAAATGGTAGCTTTATTCTTCAAAGTGAAAATCCAAATTATCCTCCAAGAATCTTCAACCCTAAGACGGATAGAAACGTTCGCATCATTGGTAAATTAGAAAAATTAATCGTTGAATTTTAATACAGTATTTAAATAAATCAGGAGCAGACAATTGTTTGCTCTTTTCTTATATAGACCAAAGGAGAACTGTGGCATGAAATGTATATCATATGTACGTGTATCAACAGATGAACAGGCAAAAGAAGGTTATAGTATAGATTCTCAATCTGAATTAAATAATAAATTCATCGAATCACAAGGGTGGGAACTATTTGAACATTATATAGACGATGGTTACAGCGCAAAAAATTTAGATAGACCAGCCATGCAACGTTTAATCACAGATGCAAAGAACAAAAAATTTGATGTTGTTGTATTTTACAAATTAGACCGACTAGTACGATCTGTTAGCGATTTAGATAATTTACTCAAAATTTTCGATGCAAACAATATTGCTATTAGATCTGTTACAGAAGCATTTGATACAACTACAGCAATTGGTCGCTTTTTAATTACCCTTGTTGCAGCAATGGCACAATGGGAACGTGAAACAATATCTGAACGAGTTAGTATAAATATGTTGCAAAAAGCAAAGATAGGTGAATGGCCAGGTGGGATTCCACCATATGGATATAAATTAGAAAATGAAAAATTAGTAATTGATGAAGAAGAATCTAAAATAGTAAGAGAAGTTTTTAAACTATCCAAGACATTGGGGTTCTATTCAATAGCTATACAACTTACAAAAAGAGGGATACCCTCTCGCAATAAAGGAGAATGGCATGTAGATTCTGTGCGAGGAATAGCTAATAACCTTACTTATGCCGGTTATATTAGACATAATGAGGGCGGGAAAAATTATAAAAAACCTCCACGTGAACAAACTTTTTATGAAGGTATTCATGAGCCTATCATTGACCGTGATGAATTTTGGTCATTACAAGATACTCTGGATAAACGCCGAACATTCGGTGGTAAACGTGAAGTAAGTGACTATTATTTTTCTAGCATACTTGTCTGTAATCGGTGCGGAAGTTCCATTTCAGGACACAGAGGTGGAAAAGGTCGAAAAACATATAGATGCTCAGGTAAAAAAGCAGGTAAATCATGCACGAGTCACATTTTCTTAGAAGAAAGTTTAATTAAATCAGTATTCCTATATCTAAATGATTACATTAAACGTTTAGATTATTATGTTGAGGATATTAAAACAGATGAAGATCATACAATTGAAATAACGAACGAAATTAAACAAATCGAAAAATTATTAAAGAAAAAAAAAGTAATGTATGAAAATGATTTAATGGATATAGATGAATTAATAGCTGATACACAGGTTTTGAGAGAGCGCGAAAAAGAATTGAAAAAAGAATTATCAACCATACAAAATGCAAAAGATGATAATACTGAAATATTGAACATCATTAAAAATATAGATACACTTTGGCAAGACGCTGATACTTATGAACGTAAAGCTTTAATGACTACAATTTTCAAGAGAATTGTTGTTGACACAAAAGATGATTACCGAGGTAGTAAATATCCTCGCGAAGTAATCATTGTTTCTGCAAAATAATAAAATGTCTTGTGTTGGTGGAGGAACG
>NZ_LDGC01000006.1:0-38779 GCF_015844675.1 Lysinibacillus sphaericus
GTGGTATGTCAACACTAAACTGGACAAAAATTATAAGGGCTGTTGCTTGAATTCTACTGGTGTTAAATAGCCTAGTGTTCCGTGAATTCGAATGTTATTGAACCAATGAACATAATCATCAAGTTCAAGGGCGAGCTGTTCAAGAGAAGAGAAATGAGCTCCGTTAGCGAATTCTGTTTTAAATACCTTAAACATCGCTTCGGCCACAGCGTTGTCATAAGGGCAACCTTTCATGCTTAGTGACCGTTGGATACCGAATGTTTCAAGACTCTCTGAAATTAGTTTATTATCAAACTCTTTTCCTCGGTCAGTATGAAACATTTTGACATCATTCAAATTGGCATGTATGCTCGCAATCGCTTGATACACAAGTTCTGCAGTTTTATTCGCGCCAGCACTATGACCAATAATCTCACGATTAAAAAGGTCGACAAATAAGCATACATAGTGCCACTTTTTTCCGACACGAACGTATGTTAAATCGCTGACGATGACAGCCAATGGCTCTTCTTGCTCAAACTGACGCTGTAATTCATTTTTTACTGACGCTTCATTACATGTTGATTTATGCGGCTTATACTGTGCTACTGTATAGTTTGATACGAGTCCAAGATCTTTCATTAAACGACCAATTCGACGACGTGATACGTGTTTTGGCTCTGGTAATTTACTCAGTTCTTTCTTGATTTTACGCGTACCATAATTATTACGGCTTTCTTTGAAAATACGGGCAATCTCTTTGGAAATCTCTTTATCTTCAGTTTTTAGCGTACGTTTACTACACAAATCGGCATGATAGTAATACGTACTTTTTGGAATATTGAGGACGTCACACATTGCTGATACCGAATATTTGTGAGCATTATTTCGAATCACATCTATTTTCGTCCCATGATCAGCGCCGCCTGCTTTAAAATATCATTTTCCATCATTAATCTTTGGTTTTCCTTGCGTAATCGAGCCAGTTCATTTTCTTCTTCTGATCGATTATCTTTGGCATCAAAAGAACCTGTTTCTTTATGATTTTTTATCCAACGATCTAACGCAGAAGGTGTAATATCATATTCTCTAGTAATGTCTGCACGAGATTTACCATTTTCATAAAGTTTCACTAATTGCAGTTTAAATTCGGGTGTAAAAGTTCGACGTTGACGTGTCATAGCAGCACGCTCCCTTGTTTTATTAGTCTAAGTTTACAACCCCTTATTTTATCTGTCCAACTTAGTGTAGCCTATCCAAAGTGAAACTTTAATCAGTGAGGTGTTTTCTGTACCTCACTGATTATTAGTCTTCACCAATCGGGCAATTAGGGGCAGTTTTTTTATTTTTATTTTTACTGCCCCTTATTGCGGGATAAATCCTGACATTCACGGAAAGCGAAATGTTTACAGCCAATGCATTTATTTGTATCTAAATAGCTTAAAGCTTTATTAATCGCTTCTCCTGTATGCGGATAAAAATTATCTTCACCAATTTCATCATATAAGCCATTGTGCTGTAGTGCCTTTTTTAATTCACCTTGTACTCCTGTAACTAAAATAGTGCCACCCTGTGCTTTAAAATTCCGAATGACATTACCAAAATACGACTCACCTGTTGAATCCATAAAAGGTACTTTACCCATGCGTAATACTAAAACTTTTTGTTCGTGCTGAATAGAACTTACAATTGCCTGTTCAAAGGTTTGAGCCGCGCCGAAGAAAAGCGGACCCTCAACTGTATAAATACTAATTTGTGGACAGTCTCGTTTTTGATGAACAACATGTGATTGTACTTTTCCACTGTCTTTCGAATGATCCGGTAAAACCTTTGTTACTACAAGCTTTTCGCTCATACGCTTTGCAAATAATACGACCGCTAGTACAAGCCCCACCTCTACAGCTAATGTTAAGCTTGTAAAAACAGTAAGAAGGAACGTAATGATTAAAACGAGGGAATCTCCTGATTTTAATTTAACAATATGTGCAAAATGCTTTTGCTCACTCATATTCCAAGCAACAACCATTAAAACCGGCGCCATACTAGCTAGTGGAATATGTGAAGCAAAAGGCGCAAGTAATAATAAAGTGACTAAAACAAATACACCGTGAATAACACCTGATATGGGTGATACTGCACCTGTTTTAATATTTGTCGCAGTACGAGCAATAGCCCCTGTCGCAGGGATCCCTCCAAAGAAAGGAGTGACGATATTAGCAATCCCTTGACCAACAAGTTCTCGGTTACTATTATGCTTTGTATTTGTCATTCCATCCGCTACCACAGCAGATAAAAGTGATTCAATTCCACCAAGCATGGCAATCACAAACGCTGGTCCAATAAGTAACTGAATACGCTCCCATGTGATATCTGGAATTGCAAAATTCGGTAATGTATTAGGAATTTGACCATAGGCTGTTGCTATTGTGGCAACTTGTCCAGAAAAAAAGAACGTTGCCACTAGTGTAGAAACAACAATGCCCGCTAACGCTCCTGGAACTTTAGGTAAAACTTTCGGTGTTATTAAAATAATGATAAGACTTATGATCGCCGTTAAAACACTATAAAAGTTTGCCGTACCAATATGCATAACAATTTCTTTTACATTGTCAATAAAATACTCATGTCTTTTAATATTTGTTAAACCTAAGAAATTGGCAATTTGACCTGTAAAAATAATCACTGCAATTCCTGCGGTAAAACCTATCGTCACGGGTCGGGGAATAAATTTTATTAATGAGCCAAGTTTAAATATACCCATTAAACACAAAATAATCCCGGCCATTAATCCGGCGATAAGTAAGTTTTCATAGCCATACGAAATGACGATCCCTAATAAAATTGGCACAAAGGCACCTGTAGGTCCTCCGATTTGAAACTTCGAACCTCCGAAAATAGAAATCAGTATGCCCGCAATAAAAGCTGTATATATTCCATACTCAGGCTTAACACCTGACGCAATGGCAAAGGACATTGCCAGTGGTATTGCTACAATACCGACAATAGTCCCTGAGATTAAATCTTTCTTCAAATGATGAACAGAATATCCTTCATATCGCCCTGTAAACAGTGACTTCATCTATAAATCTTCCCTTCAAAATAATAGCAAGGTAAATGTTTCGTTAAAAACCCCAGTTTACATATCCTCTTCATTATCTTCATTAATAGTCATTTCTTCTAATCTTGTAATTGTATTTATTAAGTGATTATTGAAAATTTCTTTTGCGACGCCAAGTAATTCTCCAATCATCGGATCGCTTAAAGAATAGTAAACTTTTTTCCCCTCTTTCGTTCCATATACAATATTTTTGCCTCGTAATACACTTAACTGCTGAGAAACAGCTGAGCCCTCTTTTTCTAAGCAGCTTTGAATTTCATTGACATTTTTCTTACCATCTACTAGTAATTCCAATATTCTAATTCGTAATGGATGTGCTAAAGCTTTAAAAAAATCTGCCTTAAATTGCTGCAAATCTTCCAAATAAATCCCTCCATGAATCATATTCATATATTCAAATATTTGAATATGTATAGTTGATTGTACGCTATTATAAGCTAACTTTCAATGTCAAACATTAAAAAACGAACAAAAAACGTGTTTCCCGCACAGTTTTTGCTCGTTTTGAAAATATTTCCGTTAAATTTATCTATTAATCTGTCGCCGTATTATTCTTTCGAAAAGGATAATCATAGATAAGGCATGGAATAATCGCCAGCAATACAATTATTACTAGAATTAATACGAGTGCAATCATACCAAACTGATCGACCATAATACCACCAAATAGAGGGCCAATCATACGACCAGTTGTTGCTGCACTATTAATAATACCTTGATAAAAGCCCTGACGCCCTTTTGGTGCAAGCTGATTGGCGATTGTAGGTAAAGCAGGCGTATAAAACATCTCACCAAAAGTTAAAACAACCATTGCTGCTCCAAACATTTTAAAATCACTTGCAAATGCAATGATGCCAAAGGAAATTGCGATAAGGGTAACGCCAAATACTAATTGACGCTTCAAATTATTTTCCCACCGTTTCACTAGTGGCGCAATTAGCGGTTGCCCTAAAACGATAAGTAGCCCATTAATAGTCCAAAGTAAGCTGTACTGTTTCAATCCTAACCCTAGATCTTGTGTATAGGCAGAAATAGTCGCACTCCATTGTGAATACGCTACCCAGCATAGTACAGAGGAAGAACTTATAATTAATAATGCATAAAACGGTGCTTTATTTATTATTCGCTTACTTTCACTCACGACATTCTTCGGTGCAATGCTCCCAGCTTCTAATCGTTTAAACGTAAAAAATGCTATAAAAAAGAACAAAATATACATGGCTAAGTTGACCTTAAAGACGTAGTCAAATTGGTAAGCAGCAACAACACCAGCAAGTGCAGGACCAATTGCTACGCCTAAATTTTGAGCTAAATAGATTGCGTTAAAAGCCTTTCGTCCACCCTCTGGCCACGCAGTTCCAGCTAAAGCAAACATTCCTGGGAATACAATACCCCCACTAAAGCCGAGTATCGTTAAAATCCACACATAATGTGGCCAGCCGTGCCAAATCGTTAAAGCTATTAATGAGGCAATCGTCAAAAGAATGCCAATCATCGTTGATTTATAGCCACCTATTCTATCAAATAAGTAACCACCTAAGAGATTCCCTATTACGCCAGCAGCAGAGTTCAACATTAATACAAAGCCAGCCATCGCGAGTGACTTCCCTAAATAATCATGCATATAAATGGCGTTTAATGGCCATAAAAAGGAGTTACCCGTCGTATTCACAAGCATTCCGATAATTAAAAACCAAACACTTTTTGGCATAGAATGTCCTCCATTATTTCGCTACTCTAAATAGTTAGTTTATGTTTAAACATACAAAAGCACAAGAAAAATAAATTTACCCTTTTTACATATGCTTTAGAATATTTTTTGTGTAGTTTTATGGGGTCCTCCTGATGATTTATTACGGTCGATATACTTTTCGCTTGCCTTCTCTCATAGTACATCCACATATTATTAAATTCTTCCCTCATGACGGAAACACCAGCACGTGATAAAATATAGTGTTAGAGGAGTGAAATAAATGACAGAAACAAATTTTCCTTTTCCTTCAGACGGGAAAAGATATTATACATGGAATCGCTATTTACGTGAGCAATTTGGTCATAAAGTTTTTAAAGTAGCACTAGACGCAGGCTTTGACTGCCCAAACCGTGATGGTACAGTTGCCTTTGGCGGTTGTACGTTCTGTAGTGCTGCAGGTTCAGGTGATTTTGCGGGCAACAAAGTTGATCCTATCGAGGTGCAATTTGCTGAAATACGCGACAAAATGCATCAAAAGTGGAAGGATGGCAAATACATGGCTTACTTCCAAGCGTATACAAATACACATGCACCACTACCAGTATTAAAAGAAAAATTTGAAGCTGCATTAGCCCAAGAGGGGGTTGTCGGATTATCCATCGCAACACGCCCAGATTGTCTGCCAGATGATGTAGTTGAATATTTAGCTGAATTAAATGAGCGTACCTATTTATGGATTGAATTAGGACTTCAAACTGTACATGAAAAAACAGCCAATCTTATCAACCGTGCCCACGATTATGCAACATATGTGGAAGGTGTTGAAAAGTTACGAAAACACGGTATTCGTGTATGCTCGCACATTATTAATGGTCTTCCTCTTGAAGACTCTGACATGATGATGGAAACTGCTCGTGAAGTTGCAAAACTTGATGTACAAGGTATTAAAATACATTTACTGCATCTTTTAAAAGGTACACCAATGGTTAAGCAATACGAAAAAGGAATGTTAGAATTTTTAGATCAAGACGTTTATACAAAGCTTGTAGCCGATCAACTTGAAATTCTACCACCAGATATGGTTATTCACCGTATTACAGGCGATGGACCAATTGATTTAATGATTGGCCCGATGTGGAGTGTTAATAAATGGGAAGTATTAAATGGAATTGATGCGGAGCTTGAACGCCGCGGAAGCTGGCAAGGAAAATTTTATAAAGCTGAGGATGACAAATGAAGCTACAACGCGTTTTACAATATGCCCAACAGCTGCTAAAAGATACTGTTGAAGAGGGCGACACTGTAGTAGATGCCACAGCTGGAAATGGCCACGACACATTGTTTCTAGCACAGCTTGTCGGTGATGAAGGACAAGTATACGCCTTTGATGTTCAAAAGAGCGCTGTTGATGCCACTCTCCATCGCCTTTTAGATAACGGCTTAGAGCATCGTGCACTTGTTTTACATAGAGGGCATGAAGAAGTAGTCAACTATGTCCACAAACCAGTCGCAGCTGCAATTTTTAATCTTGGTTATTTGCCTGGTAGCGATCACGACATCATTACACAGCCAAATACGACGATACAAGCAATTGATGATTTGCTAAAGATGCTAAAAATAGGGGGTCTTATTGTCCTCGTCATTTATCACGGTCATCCGGGCGGGAAGGAAGAGCGCGATGCTGTCATTGACTATGTCAGTCAACTTCCGCAAAAGTATGTACATGTATTAAAATACGAGTTTTTAAATCAACAAAATGACCCACCTTTTGTAATTGCTTTAGAAAAAATGAAAAATTATCCTTTAAGTTAGTTAGAAAATTTAATTTAAATTTACAGGCGTATTGATTTAGGAAATATAGGTTTATAATTGACTGATAAAAGGTTTTTTGGTTGATATTTTGCTAATGTAAGTCCATTTTAAACTGATTGTAGCAGTGGGCTACTCAACTCCCGCGGGAAAGGGAGACAGACTTAGATCCTGTACGGAGCGAGTGTTTTTCGTGCGAAAGCGAAGCGGCAGCGACAAATGGTTTATCTGTGCGAAAGCGAAGCGGCAGCGACAAAGCGTGTAGCCCGTAGCGGAAATCAGAGCCTTATAAATAATTAGAGTAGATAAAAATGGATAATCAACACACTTGATAAATTTATTTAAGGCATGATTCCGATAACTCATTGGAACATGCCTTTTAATTTAGAATAGAGAAAATCCCATGATAGCGCGGGAAAGACAAAATAAAAAAAGCTATCTAATAGAATCTTTCAATCTATTAGATAGCTTCCTATCTTATTATCTATTTATTTTTACGTTTTTCATTATAATCAATCCAGAAATCTGCACCTTTAATTCCTAGTTTACGAGGATCAAAAACAGGATCTTTTCCTTCTTTTTTCTGCTTCTCATAGTCCTTTAATGCGACTATAGCAGGCTTCATAATAATTAAAATCGCTATAACGTTAATCCAAACCATTAGGCCTAATCCAACATCCCCCATAGCCCAAGCAAGGTCAGAAGTACGAATAGTACCGTAAAACGCAGCAATTAAAATTGCAAATTTAGCTAGCCAAATGACGACCTTCTCTGTAGTTCCTGAGAATAAATAAGCTACATTTGTTTCGGCAATGTAGTAGTATGCCATAATCGTCGTGAAAGCAAAGAAGAATAATGCGATCGCTACGAATGGTCCACCAAAGCCTGGTAATGAAGAGTCAACTGCATATTGTGTATATGCTGCACCTTCTTTAATACTTTTCGCAAATGTTACTTGCTCATCTCCAGTTAAACCACCTTTATTGAAATCACCAACATAAACATATGAATCTGTGCCTTCTGCAGCTTTTTCATCCTGTACATTGTACATCCCGGTAAATAAAATCATAAACGCAGTAGCTGAACAGATTAATAATGTATCAATGTATACAGAAGCTGCTTGCACGATACCTTGTTTAGCAGGGTGTGATACTTCTGCTGCAGCAGCCGGATGCGCACCTGTCCCTTGCCCTGCCTCATTTGAATAAATACCACGTTTAACCCCCCATGCAATAGCGGAGCCAATAATACCACCAAAGATTTCTTGCGCACCAAATGCACTAGAAAAAATTAATGAAAATACAGCTGGTACTTCTTTAATATTCATTGAGATAATGACGATGGCCATAATAATATAGGCTAATGCCATAAACGGTACAATGACCTGTGCAGCATTGGCAATCCATTTTACCCCACCGATAATAATAGTACCTAATAATACAACAATAATAAGTCCTGTAATCCAAGTGTCAACAGAGAAAGCGTTTTCAACAGCTGTCGCAATTGCATTTGATTGAACACCTGGCATCAACACTAACATGGCAGCTAATGCAGCAACAGCGAAAATGACAGCAAACCATTTTTGCCCCATTCCCTTTTCTATGTAAAAAGCTGGCCCACCACGATATTCTGTATCTTTCTCTTCTTTATAAATTTGGGCTAATGTCGACTCAACATAAGCAGTTGCCGCACCGATAAAGGCGATTGCCCACATCCAAAAAACAGCACCTGGCCCACCCATCCCGATTGCTGTAGCTGTACCGGCAATATTACCTGTACCTACTCGACCAGATAATGCAATAGACATTGCTTGGAAAGATGAAATTCCCTTTTCTGATTTTTCGCCTTTAAACATTAAAACAAACATATCTTTAATGTGTCTTACTTGTAGGAACCTCGTAATGATTGAAAAAAAGAGCCCTATTAACAAAATGCCATAAATAAACCACGGTCCCCATAAAATCTCATTCATTTTCCCAACGATTGCTTCCATTTTACCCCTCCAATGTGAAAAATAATACTTTAGGTCATTATAGTATTACACTTTTCAGAAAATTACAACATTATATTCAAGTAACAAAAAGTTAGTAATTTTCTAGTTAATTGGAGAGGTTATTCACTACTTAATTATATAGCCAATGTTTCGAAGAGCATTATTAATAAAATCACGTATATAAACAAAAATCTCGTCACGCTCTACTTCATGAAATAGATTATGATAACTGTTTGCCCATTCTTTAAATTGAAACTCTGTAAAGTCCTGCAGATGAAGCCAATTACGAGTTTGTTTAGTTTCAGTAATATTATCTTTTTCAGCTGTCATCACTAACATAGGTCTATTAGGGAATTCCGCCTTAGGCAATAACACTAAATTGCGCATCATTTGCTGTAGTTCTCGATACCATTTCACTGAAACAACTGACGAAAAAGGAACTTCATCCTTCATCTCACCTCTACCTTCTACACTGCGCGTTAATGATTCTATAGTAATTTCATGAGTCAGCTTCACATTTGCAGTCAGGGCACTTAAACTAGTTAAAGCATTTGATAGTTTACCTGGCAATAGCTTTAAATGAAGCCATGGTGAGGTTAAAATAATTCCTGCGCATTCATATTTTCGTTTTTGCATGGTATGTAGTAATAGTGTCGCACCAAGCCCATGCCCTATTAAAAAGACAGGTAGATTATACGAAAAAGCATTCTCGATTAAATGCCTTGTATATTTGTTGTATTCTTTAAAATCTTCATCGTGAACATTTGAAAACCCTTTATTCACTCCATGATTAGGTAAATCCCCCATGACTATGTGGAAGCCTTCCAATCTTAATTTTTCTATAAGCCATGCATACCAGCGGTGATTTTCATATGCACCATGAAGAATTGCAACCACAGCCTTTGCTTGTCCATCAGCTTCCCATTTCCACATTTCACATAGTCCTCCTAAAAAAATAATTACACAATAATTATAACGGAATATCTAGCTCATTTTAATTTAATATTTCCATCAAGTTGCGTATTTGATACGATAATATTACATCATAGAAAGAAAAGAGGCGATTCTCATGATCTATCCATTTAAAGGGAAAACACCCAATATTGATCCATCTGTATTTATTGCCGATTATGCGACCGTAACTGGTGACGTTACAATAGGTGCTGAAACAACTATTTGGTTTAACACAGTTATTCGAGGGGATGTATCACCGACAATTATCGGAAAAAGAGTTAGTATTCAAGACCTCTGTTGCTTACATCAAAGCCCTAAATATCCACTTATTATTGAAGATGAGGTAACAGTCGGACATCAAGTAACTTTACATAGCTGTACGATTCGTAAAAAAGCCTTAATAGGTATGGGTTCTATCATATTAGACGGGGCGGAGATTGGAGAGGGTGCATTTATCGGGGCGGGTAGCCTTGTACCTCCAGGCAAAATCATTCCTCCAAATAGCTTAGCATTAGGGCGTCCCGCAAAAGTTGTAAGAGAATTAAATGAAGAAGATAAAGAAGATATGGAACGCATCATACATGAATATGTAGAAAAAGGCCAATACTATAAATCTCTTCAACCAAAAAATAAATAGTTATTTCAACTAAATCAAAGCAGCTTCACGTTTGCGTGGACAACCGATCCCCACGTGATTATATAGGGCGCTTATTTTTTTCGTTAAAAACAACGAAAGGGGCAATAGCATGTTAAGCCCCTTTCTGTAATAGTATCTTAAAATATTTGTCCAGCTACTTTATTACTTTAGCTGAATAGTTTATAAACCTGCTTTTTCTTGTAATGCGTCTGCTTTGTCTGTTTGTTCCCAAGGTACATTTAAGTCTGTACGACCGAAGTGACCATATGCTGCAGTTTGCTTATAAATTGCACGACGAAGGTTAAGCATTTTAATAATCCCTGCTGGGCGTAGGTCAAATAGCTCGCGTACCCATTTTACAATTTCACTTTCCGTAACTTTTCCTGTCCCGAATGTATCGACAGCAATAGATACAGGTTGAGCAACACCAATCGCATAAGCTAGCTGTACTTCAGCTCGATCTGCTAAACCAGCTGCTACGATATTTTTTGCCACATAGCGGGCTGCATATGCCGCTGAACGGTCTACCTTAGTTGCATCCTTACCAGAGAAAGCACCACCACCATGACGGGCATAGCCACCGTATGTATCAACGATGATTTTACGTCCAGTTAGACCAGCATCTCCTTTTGGACCACCAATTACGAATCGGCCAGTTGGGTTGATGAAATATTTAGTCTCGGCATCTAATAATTCACTCGGAACGACTGGAGCAATAACGAATTCTTTTAAGTCTGCTTGAATTTGCTCAAGTGTAGCTTCTTCGTCATGCTGTGTAGAAATGACAATCGTATCAACGCGCACTGGTACATTATTTTCATCATATTCAATTGTTACTTGTGTTTTTCCGTCTGGACGTAAATAACCTAGTTCACCAGATTTACGTACTTCCGTTAAACGACGAGCCAATTTATGCGCTAAACTAATTGGTAATGGCATAAGCTCTGGTGTTTCGTTACATGCATAACCGAACATTAAACCTTGGTCACCTGCGCCAATTGCTTCAATGTCAGCGTCTGTCATAGAGCCTTCACGTGCCTCTAATGCTTGGTCAACACCTTGAGCAATATCAGGTGATTGTTCACCAATAGCAACAAGTACTGCTAGGTTTTCAGCATCAAAGCCATATTTTCCACGTGTATAACCGATTTCTGCTACAGTATCACGAACGATACCTTTAATGTCTACATAAGTAGAAGTAGTAATTTCTCCTGCTACTAATACTAAACCAGTTGTTACTGTTGTTTCACACGCTACACGTGCGTTTGGATCTTCTGCTAAAATAGCATCTAAAATGGCATCCGAGATTTGATCACAAATTTTGTCTGGATGTCCTTCTGTTACACTCTCTGATGTAAACAGTCGACGTTTTGTCATTTTGGTTTTCCTCCTATTACTTTTACAAATAAAATTTGCGAATTAATACGGTACTCATTACCCATGTCAAGCCCGCTCCTATAGATTGAACTCTAAAGCAGTTGTTGCTGTCGCTACGTTGCACTGCGCTTTCGCACAAAAAACAACTACTGCTTTTAACACGAGGTTGTCGAAAGATCCGTCATTATAATAAGGAAAGGACTATATACTTACCTTTACATTCGTTTTTAACAATAAAAAAATCCTTTTCTCACGCTTACTTAACATGAGGAAAGGAATAATGACTTCGTAACCTTTCACTCTTATCGTTCAAGGGGTTTCCCTTGCATCAGGTTGGCACCAGCGCATGTCGTGAAATAGTTCATGCAGGTTGCCGGGTTTCACAGGGCCTGACCCTCCACCAGCTCGGGATAAGAGTATCCGTTCAATATCTCATAATACGTAAAAGGTCGAACATTGTCAAATATTTTTAACTTCTTTTAGCGAGTGACCAAACACCCGCTAAAATAGAGCAACTCAGTGTAAGAGTGCACATCCTTTAGCATTACCGAAAGCGACATCATGTCGGCTCTCGTGTTGTCGCTTTCGCACAAAGAACATCCCAGGCCAAAGTACAAAACCGATTCCTGACGCATTGTTTTTCTGCGCGAAAGCGACAAGTGTTTTCTGTATCGAAAGCAAAGCGTCAGCTACAATTATACCAAGGCATAATAAATTGTATTTAAATAAGAAAGTATGGGATTATTATGAAACCCATTTGGATTATGCTGTAAATTTAAACAAAATAATCCCTACTCTCCACCTTATATCATGTGTTAACATATGTGTAACCCTTTACAGCACATTTTGTAGCGAAAGCAAAGCGTCAGCTACGGAACATGTGGTGGATGAAAATGATTGTAGCCCCTTTTCAATCGAAGACAAGCTCCAACTAATAAAAAACAAGCTGAAAACTTCACATCCTGTGCGAACCTCATGTAAGCCAAAAGCTTCTAAAACACAATTTTGCTGTGTCGAAAGTGATTGATTAATCACTTATAATAAATAGGGTAAAAAGCATTATCAAAACGAATCAATTTACTTTTTGTCGTTTTCTTGAAAAGTAATAAAATCTGAAAAATAATTTCTGAATTAGTATAGATTATTTAAGCAATTGTGTTATACTATTTTTGAAATTAAGAAAATCTCCCTCAGACTCAAGGGAATACTATAAAAAAGGATGGTATTTAATCGATGAATTCAGTAGAAATTGCAAACGAACTGAAGGAATTATTAAGCGGCGGTAACATTAATGTTCAACTTTCAGTACCACAATTAGCTGAAAAAGCTACTTCTCGTGGTGAAGCTATGTTAACAGTAGATGGCGCAGTTCGTGCAGAAACTGGCAAATACACTGGTCGTTCACCTAAAGATAAATATACGGTAGAAGAAGAGAGCACAAAAGATAAAATTGACTGGGGAAAAGTTAACCGACCAATTTCTTCTGAAGTGTTCGATAACTTATATGTAAAAGTAGTAAAATATTTAAAAGAACGCGACGAATTATTCGTATTCAAAGGCTTTGCTGGTGCTGACAAAGATTCTCAATTAAGCATCCAAGTAATCAATGAATATGCTTGGCACAATCTGTTCGCTCATCAATTATTTATCCGTCCAACTAAAGAGGAATTAGCTTCTCATGTTGCTGACTTCACAGTTATCTCAGCTCCTAATTTCAAAGCAGACCCTGCCGTTGATGGCACTGCTTCTGAAACATTCATCATTGTATCACTTGAAAAGAAAATCATCCTAATCGGTGGTACTGAATACGCTGGTGAAATCAAAAAGTCTATTTTCGGTATTATGAACTACTTATTACCACAACAAGGCATCCTTTCAATGCACTGCTCAGCAAACGTTGGTGAAGCTGGTGATGTTGCATTATTCTTCGGTTTATCTGGTACTGGTAAAACTACTTTATCAGCAGATCCTGACCGTAAGCTTATCGGTGACGATGAACACGGATGGTCTGATAACGGTGTATTCAACATTGAGGGTGGTTGCTACGCAAAAACAATTAACCTTTCTGCTGAAAAAGAGCCAGAAATCTACAACGCAATCCGCTTCGGTTCTGTTTTAGAAAACGTAGCTGTTGATCCAGAAACTCGTGTTTGTGACTATGATGACGGTTCATTAACAGAAAATACACGTGTAGCTTATCCAATTCAATACATTGAAAATATTGTTGATCCATCTGTTGCTGGTCACCCAAAAACAATCATCTTCTTAACAGCTGATGCATTTGGTGTATTACCTCCAATCAGTAAATTAACAAAAGAGCAAGCAATGTACCACTTCCTAAGCGGTTTCACATCTAAACTTGCTGGTACAGAACGTGGTGTAACAGAGCCAGAACCAGTATTCTCAACTTGCTTCGGTTCTCCATTCCTTCCACTTCCAGCAACAGTTTATGCTGAAATGTTAGGTCAAAAAATTGACGAGCACGGTGCACAAGTATTCTTAGTGAACACTGGCTGGACTGGTGGCGAATATGGTACTGGTAGCCGTATGAAGCTTTCTTACACTCGTACAATGGTGCGTGCTGCAATTGATGGTAAATTAACTGATGTTGAAACAATTCAAGATTCAGTATTCGGTTTAAACATCCCAACTACTATTGAGGGTGTACCAACTGAAGTGCTTAATCCTCGTGATGCATGGGCAGACAAAGCTGCTTATGATAAAAAAGCTGCTGAACTTGCTGGTTTATTCAACGACAACTTCAAGAAATTCTCAAATGTTTCTGAAGCTATCACAAACCTTGGTGGTCCATTAAAATAATTTTCTAAGCAAAGGGAACGATTTCAGTCGTTCCCTTTTTTGTTGTTAAAAGACTATTATACTTTGGCAAAGCGAGGGGTTGATTTCCGTTCCGACTGGGCGCTTTGTTGCTGCCGCTACGTTAGCACTACGCTTTCGCACAGAGCAGAGCTTCCTGGGGGCGTCCGATGAGCCGCTTCACTCGCGCTGCTCGCTCCAGGGTCTCATCTGTGACGCTAATCCCCAAGGAGTCGCCCAGTCTCCTCTCCAATCAACCACTTCACTTTGCAAATATTTTCTTACACGCTTCTTCAATTAAATAAATGTTTTTAATACTAAAGCAAAGTTTCATCAACAACAGATATACAATCTCTTTCATTTTTATAAGTCTATTCCGATTGATTGTGGTGAGTAGCATTACTTTCACCTTTAACATTAATTTATATTTATATTTATATTTATATTTATATTTATATTTATATTTATATTTTTATTTTTATTTTTATTTTTATTTTTATTTTTATTTTTATTTTTATTTTTATTTTTATTTTTATTTTTATTTTTATTTTTATTTTTATAAAAGTTCTACGTTGTTGCTGATTGGAGTGGAAGGCTACTCGACTCCCGTGGGAAAGCGAGACAGGCGAGACCCTGAGGCCAACATGATGTTGGTCACGAAGGCATTGTCACAGGACGTGACGCATTTAGCCTTCGTTCCTTCAGCGGAGGAAGCGGCTCGGCGCTCGCCCACAGGAAGCTCTGCTCTGCGCGAAAGCGAAGCGTCAGCGGCAAAGCGAGTAGCCTGGAACGGAAATCACCCACATTTAAAATGCCACAACAATCACAAAGATTTACTTAACTATTTTGTTTTTTCAGCACAATAAAAGGCACAATTAGAGTCTTTCCCCTTTTTTGTATTAACCTATTTTATAGAATTCTACTTCTCATATTGTTAACTTTGTGTATAATTCATAATAGTAGTTTAGGAGGAAATATATGAAAAGAAAGTATAAAGTGATTATTATCATTGTCAGTCTTCTATTAGTATTGTTTGTTGGTGCTGGATTTTTTGCAGGGAATTATTTTTATAATCTCGCCTTAAATCCTAATACAGATAAGTCTGCTGTACTTGATGCACCGCACAATTCAATCGCTGTTAATCCTAAGGAAGCAAAAGAAAAAGAAGAGAATGAAAAGTGGTTTAAGGAGAATTACCAGGATTCTTATGTAAAGTCTTTTGATGATTTGAAATTACATGCCTATACGCTTAAAAATACAAACGAAACAAATAAATGGGCAATTGTTTTCCATGGATATTCATCTGATGGCTCACAAATGGCAAAGTATGCTAAGCATTTTTATGATACAGGCTACAATGTTCTCATACCAGATGCAAGAGCTCATGGAAAAAGCGATGGTGACTATATTGGGATGGGCTGGCACGATCGGCTTGATGTAGTCTCATGGATTAATAATGTTACCAATGCAGATAAAAACGCTGAAATTATTTTGTATGGTATTTCCATGGGAGGTGCTACAGTGATGATGGCCTCAGGAGAAGATCTACCTAATAATGTTAAGGCTATAATTGAGGATTGCGGTTATTCCTCAGTTTGGGATGAATTCTCCTACCAATTGCAAGAAATCTTTCATTTACCGGCCTTTCCTATTATGCACTTCTCTTCAATTGTTACGAAAGTAAGAGCTGACTATACGCTTGGTGAAGCTAATACTGTCGAGCAAGTTGCCAAATCGAAAACGCCGATGCTATTTATTCATGGAAGTAATGATACATTTGTGCCATCTTATATGCTAAATGAAGTATATGAGGCTGCCAATGTACCGAAGGAAAAAATGATAGTTGAGGGTGCTGGACATGGCAGTGCAGAAAGTGTTGCCGGTGATTCGTACTGGGAAACTATTAATAACTTTTTAGCAAAATACGCACAGTAAGTATCCTTTTATCAACCGTTCAGGTGCCTGTAAAAAAGCACCTGAACGGTTTTTTGAGTCGACCCGAGCAGTTCTTCGATCTACCTAAGTAATTTTTCACTAAAAGACTCCATATTGCAAAAGGTAATCAAAATGGAGTTAATTCTAAAATACAGTATGCAACTTTTCTTTAATATTCTAAATATCAAAAATACATGCTTTGAAAACCTTGAAGTATTTGGAAATCGATTTTATCCGCTTTTGTCCTTTGAATAATAAAATCTAATCCTTTTTTTGTGTTGTCTGCAAATTTAGGCATTGCTTCTAGAACATCTGTTAATGGTTTATTAAAGTTGTCCCAATGTATTGGAATAATAAGTTTCGGTTGTATTTTCCGGACAGTTTGCTCATAATACATATTTTGAAAATCTTGATCCTGAGCTCCTAATACTCCCATTCCTAAAAATAATACATCCGCTTGAATGCCATCCAATGCCCCCTCTATATAGTTAGCACTTGGTTTTACAAAGAATGTTTTATGATGATGCGTAATTAAAAAATCATATGAAGAATCTTCATGATAATCTAGAGCTTTCGCCGGTTGTTTAAGTGGCTCTTTTATTTTTTCTCCTTCGTCAAAGGTTGGCGAATGTTTTGATTGAAGGACTGTGACAGTAAAATCACCAAACTGCATAGCCTTATTTACTTCGTATACGGACATTTGTGTCGTGTTTATACCATTGCCAAGGCCAATATTAATTGCTGATTCCGAACCATAGATATGCGTTCCAGTTTGATTAGCGATATAAGCTACATCTAATGCATGATCATAATGCGTATGAGCTACAAACAATCCCTGAAGTTTATTATGATCAATGCCTATTTTACGAAAGATTTCATTTACAGTATTTGTGTCTGTTTTTACATTGTTGAAAGGTAACATTTTTAATAAGGAAGGCCTAGAAATAAAACCATCAATCATTAATTGTGTGTTGCCATCTTCAAATAATAAAGATGATGTTCCTAAAAATGTGACCTTTACCTCACCTTCGTTTAATGTTTTTTGCGATGTATTCGAAGTATAATATTCCTTGTATTGCTGCATGTCTGCTGAAGGTATTAAAAACTTATAATAAATAAAAGTTAAAGCGATTATCATCAATGCTAATCCTACAATAATAATCTTAAGTCTTTTACTTTTTATGTAATTCAAAAAATAGCCTCCTCTCTAGACAAACTTTGAAGATCTTATTGTTGTTTCATCCATTCACAAAGTTCATGTACTGTCTCTCGATTTTTGGCAGGTGGATACTGATGCGCGTAGCGATGATCATACCATGTTTCGTATATTTTATTGGCATCTTTTAAATAAAATTCTAACTGTCTAGCATGTTCAATATCTACATTTTCATCACGATAGCCATGAATAATAAGAACGGGAGCTGTCAAATGCTCTACCTCAAAAAGTGGGGTTCGGGCATCATAAGCCTCTGGTACACGATTAGGTGTCCCTCCAATAACACGCTTCATCATCCGGCGCATATCTGTTCGCTCCCAATAAGTAGCTGTTGCATCAGATACTCCTGCCCATGTTACAACAGACGTAATATCTCTACGTAAGATTGCAGTCCAAAGTGCCATAATACCGCCACGTGAAAAACCAAAGACATGAATATTATCATTACAGAACTGCTTTAGTACATCTACTGCGTATACAGCGTCATACCGATCAGCTCCTGCAAACTCATCTCGACCTTCTCCTCCTCGATTGCCACGGTAATATGGGGCGAAAACGATAAAGCCTTGTGCTGCAAACTGAGCGACACGCGAAGGTCTAACCATACCTATGCTTTGCATACCCCCACGTAAATATAAAAAACCATCATATGTACCTTCTGCCTTTGGTTCCGCTAATAATCCCTTCACACGTAGACCCTGTGACATATACGTTATTTCCGTTAAACGAATTGCTGGATTGGGCGAAGGATAAGGACGTTTTTTAACGATTTTACCATTGGTCATAATGTTTCAACTCCTCCAGCATTTTCTTCATTCCTTCATCCTTCATATGAAAACTTAAATTTGGATGATTAGTAAATTCTTCATCTGTTAGCCAAGTCATCCCGGAAGTTTCTAAATCAAAATCAATGTCCTCCTGCCCCGCAAACTGTGCAGTAAAGACCGTTTTACAAAATAAATTGTCATCATGAACGGCATATTCAGCAAACCATCTAAGGTTTTTCACATGAACACCAGTCTCCTCGAATACTTCCCTAACCGCTGCCTGCTCCAATGTTTCCCCAAGTTCTTGCTTTCCACCTGGAACCTCTACACCACGGCGCTTATGAATCGTACATAACCATTTATTTTCATGCTTTAATAAAACAAGTACATGCTTAGGCTCAACGTCCAACTCGCCTCTTATAAAACTTAAATCCACTCGTAAACCATTTAAATCTGTAAATGAGAACATGCTCATCAACTCCTTTGTCCATGTTAAAGCCTTATTTCACACACAAAAGCCCAATCAATTACTTACTAATAGAGATTGGCACTCTTCGGTGTTATGGTGATGGTCTTTTATTTTCACTATAGTGTAATCCTGTAGCTACAATCAACAAATAAAATTCACTACTTTTCGACTCCAATATTTAGAAAGTGTAAATATCATGCCATTAAGATTGATTTTCACAAATGAGAGCACAGGTTAGTTCGGAAAATATTACTTATAGAAAACAAGGATATAAATTGTTAAGCTTTAGGAAATATGGCTATAAAGTTCTGAAATTGGCGAATTAAATAAGTAAGGTAGGATTTTATGATTGTATTTTCTTTAGGATTTTTGTTTAAAATTATTTGTTTGTTAGGATCATTAACTGTAATTCAAATTTTCTCTAAAAAAAGAGACCATAAAGATTTCAAAAAAGTGATAATAACAAGTGGGTTTGTATTTTTGGTCAGTTTAATGTTAGCTGTTATAAGTTCTCTAGACTCAATTGCACTTTTGAGTAGGAATTTAAAAGAATCCGAGGGGATATGCCAGGTATATGTACCAGAGCCTACTGCAAAAGGTTCTGAAGGATTAGAGATAGTAATAGGCGATTTAAGCCTTTCTGGAGGCGTAAATGATTTCCCTTATATTAAAGAAGGTACTTACCAATGTCATGTAAAATATCTGCCCTATTCTAAAATTGTTATTGAATTTGCAAAGGAATAATTGGAAAACGCGTATTTATTGGAATCAACATTAACATTAAACAGAGCTATATATTAATACTAAAAACAGGGTTGATTCTATTACAATTTGTAGTTCAAACTCTGTTTTTATTTTTACATTAGTTATTAGCAAACAATCTTTGAGAAAACAGCCTTTTAAAATTGAAAGTACAATAAAAGTAGGTTTCATTAATTTTTCAATAAAAAAGATCACTGAAGTATTCAGTGACCTTAGCTTTTAAGCACGTTTGTTGAAGTAAGGAAGTTGCTCCACAAATGCCTTTGTATCCGCATCCCCATATTCATGAACTAGCGCATAGATTTTTTTTAATCGTAAATCAATTTCATCATTTTCTCTATCAAGATGATATTGGATATATGGCAATTGCGCACGCCACGCATTCGCAATCTCTAACATCTGCATTTGCTGAAATATTTTTTCAAATACATCTAATGCTTGTCGGTCTACATTGAGCTCAAAATTCCACGGTCCTGCATATGGATTTGTATAATATGTTCTATTGGCAAGTGAAAAATATACACGCTGACGATCCATTTTTACAAAACACTCCTTTTACCATAGTATGGCGGTAAAAGTACTGTTTTATTCGCTGGAATGTCAAACTTCCTTCACAACTAAGTAAGTTTATCTATTTTATAATAGGAAGTGATGAATCAGGAACGGAGTGAATGCCATGAGTTTAATCACACTCTTAATTGTAGCAGCAATCATTGTTGTATTAATAACGGTCGCGACTATTATTAGTGTCAATCGTGCGTATGCTTTTAAACATACAGTTGACGAAAAACCTCAGCAAAGCTTTCATCGAGATGATGACTAGTTCAATTTGTACATTTTTTTTAGCAATTCTTTTATAATATTATTATCAAGTAGAATTTGGAGTGAACGCAATGGGAGTACCATTACCAATAATCATTATGATCGCAATGATGATGCTTATGTTTGGCGTATCTGTCATTGTCCTGTTGAAGAAAAAAAGCAATTTCTTTACACAAACTATCGATGCTAAACCTAAGCAATCCAATGCTCAACAAGAGGACAAAAAAATATGAAATATCCCTTTATATGGCTCATTAAGTTTTACAGAAAATTTATATCACCCATGACACCGCCATCCTGTCGCTTCCATCCTACATGCTCCTCCTATGGACTTGAAGCTTTTCAAAAACACGGTGCCATTAAAGGATTCTATTTAACGATTAAACGTATATCAAAATGCCAACCATTCCATCCAGGTGGCTTTGATCCAGTACCTGAAAAATGGCCTTCGAAAAAGAATTAATTTTCGAGGGTCATTTTTTTCTTGTGCTTTTTTAAGATGTACGTTATTATAGAAACTGTTCAAAAAATAAATCGTAATGATTACTATTAAAAAGAGGTATACTATAAGATGAAAAAATTATTTTTGTTATTTTCAGTTGCAGTACTTGCCCTATTCACTGCTGCCTGTGGGGATAAATCATCAACGTCCAAACAGTCAGAGACAAAAGATAAATTAACAATTTACACGACTGTCTATCCATTAAGTTATTTTGCACAACAAATTGGTGGCGATTTTGTAGAGGTTTCTTCTATTTACCCTACCGGTGCCAATGAACACACATTTGAGCCAACACAAAAAGATATGATGAAATTAGCAGATGCTGATATATTTTTCTATATTGGCTTAGGGCTAGAAGGTTTTGTTGAAAATGCCAAAAAGACTCTAGCTAATGAAGATGTAACAATGGTGGCAACAGCAGATCAGGTTTCAGATGAAAAATTAGCTATGAGCTCAGGTCACTCGCATGATGATGAAGAGGAATCACATCACGATCATGAAGACGGTCATGAAGAGCATGATCACGGTAATGTAGATCCACATGTTTGGCTATCACCAACGATCAGTCAAGACTTAGCACTTTCCGTTAAAAATACTTTAGTCGAAAAAATGCCAGAACAAAAAGCTACATTTACAGCTAACTACGAGACATTGGTAAAAGAACTACAAGATTTAGATAACGAGTTTAAAACAATGGCGGATAAAGCGCAACAGAAAACGTTCTTCGTATCTCATGCAGCATTTGGATATATCGCAGGACAATACGGCTTAAAGCAAGTACCCATAGCCGGTTTAAACTCGCAAAATGAGCCTTCTCAAAAAGAACTTACAACGATTGTTGATAAAGCAAATGATTTGCATATTCACTACATTTTATTCGAGCAAAATGTCTCTTCTAAATTAGCCGAGGTTATCCAAAAAGAAGTTGGCGCGAAATCTCTTATCTTGCATAATTTAAGCGTTTTAACAACAGATGATGTAAAGAAAAATGAAACTTACTTCACCCTTATGAAGAAAAATATTCAAACTTTAAATACTGCCTTAAACGAACACAAATAAATGAGTAAGGAGGTGCCCCGAAAATCGTATGGGGACACCTCCTTTATTATGACGTACTTTTCTTGTGGCATTCGTTTTTCCGTTCTATCAATACTTCTTAGCCCTTTTTTCTTATACAATATTATCTTTCGATTAGCCTTTAATTCGGCTATATTACTTTCTAAAATGATTGGTTCCCATTCATTTAGATGTACCTGAACACTCTTATCGCTTTTATTACCTTTCAAAAACAGTGTAGGCTGTTCTATTAATGGCTTTACTAATAGTTTATTTTTACTTAAAACGGACAGCCCTTTATCAAAGGTAAACTGACTATCCATAATTGGTTTTGTAAGAACTTCAACCTTACTTGTTTTTTGTAAATCGCTATAGGCTTCGCTTGTAGCAGCTGAGAAACTTGAATAGTCCCAAGAGTGATCTTTTGCTAATTGGCGATCAGAAACTAAAAAATAATTATAACGTACCTCTCCCTTATGATCAGGCAAAGGATCATCCCAAGTAACGTCGATATGATACCATGCATTATCAAGCTTTACTAAGACCCAGGCGTGTAGTTGCTCCCCTACTTTCCCTGGTACATATTGTACCTCAAAGCCTTGCATCTCTAGCATTCGATAAAGTACTAGAGCATATGCCTGACAAACTCCCTTTTTTTCTGTAAGCAATGTGTAGGGGGAATATGGACTTCCTTCCGTTTCCTTTGAATATTCAGCAGATAGGACGATAAAATCATGTGCAGCTTGTATTTTTTGCAATTCACTTAATCCATGCATAGGTGCAATAATATTCGCCAAAGTCTGTTCTACAAACACTTCCTCTTGCTGTGAAATATGATAGGTAAACTCAAATCTAATGACAATATTATTGGTATAGCCTTCATATTTCCATTTAAAACTAGAAATATTGGCGTAAATATATGGATCTTGAATAGCATGTTTAATAAGCTCTGATAGTTCATCTTTTATTTCCGTCGTTTTACCAGTATATCGAATGTCAAATTCAGTAGTTAATTGCATGACTTGTTTTTGAATTTGATCTTGTAGGGATTCTATTGAATTGGCTGTTGTCGTGTTCTTTTGTTCGTAGTTTGCGAATACTTGCACATGACTCATTTGTAGAACAAATAATATAATGAAAACATTATATATATATTTTCTCATATGAGTCATTCTCCTTTACTAAATAGTTTATGCCTGTCATTTCTTATTATGTTAATGAATGATTAATTTAATCCTAAAAATTTACTAAAGATGTCTCTTAAAACGAATAAAAAAGCCTTCTTATAAATGAAGGCTTCCCTTTATCGTGTTGGAAAAACTATTAATTTAAATTATTTATGGATTTTTTTGCTAAGCGAAGGGTTGATTTCCGTTCCGGCTGAGCGCTTTGTTGCTGCCGCTTCGTTAACACTTCGCTTTCGCACAGAGCAAAGCTTCCTGGGGGCTTCCGATGAGCCGCTTCACTCGCTTTGCTCGCTGCAGGGTCTCGGGCCAACAGATGTCTTTTGCGTGAAAGCGTGAGTGCAACGTAGCGGCAGCGGAGGGTTTTTTGTGCGAAAGCGCAGCGGCAGCAACAGCAGGATGTTGGTTACGAAGGCGTTATCACAGGACGTTATGCTTTTAGCCTTCGTTCCCCTATATCGCTGATCCCCGAGGAGTCGCCCAGCCTCCACTCCAATCAACCAATTCACTTAACATATCACTCTAATATGTAGTCATTAAAATGAAACTTCATTTAGAGGGTTCGTCTGTGCAAAAGTGAAACCTTCTAACTAATGCTAATCGGGAGTTATAAAACAAACTTTCGCATCACTTTTAGCAATACTTTTCTCATTCTTAAAAGTAAAAATGAACACATAAAAGAGCATCAATTCCGATGCTCTTCTAGTATGAAAATTATTAATTTCTTTTTATTTCAGTAATTTTAGGTTCATCATATGAAATGATATCGACTATATGGTTCAAACAAGGAATTTGGTAGTGAACGAACTGCTTTTCTGGAAATATATCTTCAGCAATCGTTCCTGCTTTAATAAAATCCAAGTACCTTGATTTAGAGTAAATTCTAAAAAGATTGCCATCCGAAACTTCGTAATCATCCATTACCGTAAAAGATTCGTTAATAATGGAGTAAGCAACATACGTTTCAAAATCCAATTGTAGAATTGGTAGATTGTCATCAACTTCTATTGGAGATGCTCCTACTTCAACCTCATCTGTAATCTTCACGAATTTCTTGGTATTGTTCACATTACACCTATCGATAAGTATCTGCAGTGAATTTTCTTCTGGTTCAAACAATTTGTTTAAGTATATATACCCTTTAAATTTCATCAAATCTTGAAAATTCATTGCTTTACCCCCATTTTGAAAATCTATCAGAAATAAAGTAAATCTTTCATGTCAAACACCTATAATGAAAGCTACTTTTTATTATTTGTCCATTAATTTTCTACGAAGTAGCTTGTTTGCACCGTTTCGTGGGAGCTTGTCCGTAACAATAATCTCTTTTGGTAGTTTATATTTCGCAAGCTTCTTTTGACAAAATGCTTGTAATTGTTCTACCTGAACATGTTCTTTTAATACAACAAAGGCGATTGGTACTTGTCCCCACTTATCATCATCAATGCCGCATACTCCAGCTTCCTTTACAGCAGGATGTGTAAGTAGCACATTTTCAATTTCAGCAGGATAAATATTTTCGCCACCTGAAATAATTAAATCAGCCCGACGATCGATAACAAATAAATAACCATCTTCATCTATATAACCAATATCCCCAGTATGGAGCCAGCCATCAATCGTTGCATCTTTTTGGGCAAAACGACCAATGTACCCTGGCGTAACATGTGGACCACGTATGCAAATTTCTCCTTCACCATTGTCATTCGGCTCAGCAATACGAATTTGATTAAAAAATAATGGTTTTCCCGCTGAACCAATTTTTTTCATCGCATCTTCATTTGCTAATGTTGCGGTTTGTGACGAAGTTTCTGTCATACCATACGTTTGAGCTACAGCTAAATGTAATGCTTGCGCTCTCTTTAAATAATCCACTGGCACAGGCCCACCACCTGCGAGCATCATTTTAAATTTTGGTGAAGCTTTTGCATTTTTCTGTTCAAGAGTATGTAGAATCCTTTCCAATGTGACAGCGACTACCGACATATGTGTAACCTCGCCATCCATTATATTTTGTGAAATGGCTTCTGCATCAAAGTGATCATATAAATGCACTTTATTTCCGTATAACAGTGAACGCACTAAAATAGAAAAGCCGCTAATATGAAAAAGTGGTACAGCACATAACCAAGTATCATCCGCATGCAAACCTATATTTAACACTGAGGCCGTTGCACTTGCCTGGTGATTTCCTACTGTTTGACAAACGCCCTTTGGAAAACCAGTCGTACCAGATGTGTACATAATCGATGTTGTTTGGTTTAAAGACCATTCTTTCGTAATATCAATAGCCGTTTCTGTACTTTTTTCTATAGTAGAAAATAAATAATTAGTCGTATGTGTTGGTAATTTTTCTATATCCTCATCGGCAACTAATACTGCCAAAGCCTCTGAATCCTCTAGCTGGTAAGCAATTTCATCCTGTGTTAGCCTACGATTTAGCATGACCATTTCACATTGTAAATGCATACATGCGTACATCATAATGACAAGAGAAGGTTTACTCGGCCCCATTATTGCAATACGGTCGCCTTGCTTAATATCCAGTGTTGTAAGTTGACGAGCACGTTTTAAAGATAAATCATTTAACTCTTGAAATGTCCAAGTCTGCCCATTATATGTTAAACCGTCACGTAAAGGTGTTAAATACGCTCGCTGTAAAACCCAATTCAGATACATCTCGTTATTCCTCCAATCTGCCTTATCTTGCCGTTTCATGTAATATCCTTCAGTTGGATATGAAGTTCCATCACTCTGCCAAGTCTATCCGCCTTACCCATTTAGATATACAAAAAGCTCGTATCTCAGTAAGATACGAGCCGTTCATCGCTTCAGATCATCAAGGGAATCTTGGGAATTGACCGAAATCTGGTTGACGTTTTTCTTTAAATGCGTCACGACCTTCTTTAGCTTCATCTGTTGTGTAATAAAGAAGAGTAGCGTCGCCAGCCATTTGTTGAAGACCTGCTAACCCGTCTGTATCTGCATTCATTGCTGCTTTTAAGAAGCGTAGAGCAGTTGGAGACATTTCTAGCATTTCTTCACACCATTGTACAGTTTCATCTTCTAATTGCTCATAAGGAACAACTGTGTTAACTAATCCCATATCAAGTGCTTGCTGTGCATCATATTGACGGCAAAGGTACCAAATTTCACGCGCCTTTTTATGACCAATAATACGTGCAAGATAGCCTGAGCCATATCCAGCATCGAATGAACCAACTTTTGGTCCAGTTTGTCCAAAACGAGCGTTGTCAGCAGCAATTGTTAAGTCACAGACAACGTGTAATACGTGTCCTCCACCGATTGCATAACCTGCTACCATCGCTACTACAGGTTTTGGAATAACACGGATTAAACGTTGTAAATCAAGGACGTTTAGACGTGGGATCTCATCTTCACCAACATAGCCGCCATGACCGCGTACTTTTTGGTCACCACCTGAACAGAAGGCATGTTCACCTTCACCAGTTAAAATGATAACTCCAACATTTTTGTCATCACGTGCACGTGAAAAAGCATCGATCATTTCCATTACCGTTTTTGGTCGGAACGCGTTGCGTACTTCTGGACGGTTAATCGTAATTTTTGCGATACCGTTATAGAACTCATACTTAATGTCTTCATAAGTATGTAAACTTGTCCATTGACGTGTCATTGAATTGCCTCCTAATAATTAAATTCGTCTCGTTCAAATCGAGGCGAAAACGTAAAAATTTTATGACTATCAATTATGCCTCGACATAATTGCGTCTGGAATCGGCTTTGTGCAAGCACAAAGAATTCCTTTCCGATTCCATGGCTTTAACTTCTCTCATTGGTGTTGAAAGAAGTTAAATACTCCTCTACTATTGTAGCAAACTCAGCGGGATTTTCCACATGAATTGCATGTCCAGCGTCATTTACTGTCGTATGCTTGGCATTTTTTAATAACGCTTTCATTTCTAGTGCTATTTTACAAAATTTCTCATCTAGTGAACCCGTCATTAAAAGCACAGGAAATTCAAGCTTCTCCAATGCCATCCAATTTGATGGTTGGCTTCCTGTACCAATGCCCAGTAAGCTACCTGCCAAGCCTTCCTCCTTCTGAGAAAGTCGTTCGAGCCTAATCGCTTCTTGCACATTGTGTGGTAAACGCTTTTGAGATTCAAACAAAGGAATAGTCTCCCATGCATTAACAAATGATATTAAACCATTACTAATTATTTTTCCAGCGAGAGCGTTATCTCTCTCACAACGTTCAGAACGTTCCTTTGCAGTTCGTAAACCTGGCGAAGCACTTTCTAAAATTAGCTTTTCAATGCGTTCAGGGTAGGAGATTACATACGATAATGCAACTCTTCCTCCCATTGAATAGCCTAGCAGCGTAAATTTCTTAAGCTCTAACTGGCAAAAGACTTCCTCTAAATCTTGGATTTGCTCTTCCATAGAGAAACGACTAATTTGCTGGGGTATTGCCGTTTGACCATGTCCAATTAAATCAATGGCAATAACTCGTACACTAGGTAGAGCTTTCGCTAAATTTCGCCATGTAGCCGTACTACTTGTAAAACCGTGCAATGCAACGAGTGTTTGCTCCGCTTCTTCATTCCAGATTTCCACGCTCGTTTCAAGTCCACGAATCATTAGCTTTGCCATGCTTTTAGCCCCGCATTAATGCGATTCCACAACGCCCGATGCGCATATACATTTTCCTCTCGGTTCGTGAAAATTTCGATTAAGCGCATTGGTCGTTTTTTCATAGTAGTGAACTTTACTGATAGCTCTGAAATATCGTCTACACGTATATAGTCCATTCCGTACATGTTGGCTATATCAAAGAATTCTAGGGCAGTCGGTGTCCCGAATAAATCTTCATAATGTGCCTCTACTGTAGATTGTGGTAAATAAGAAAAAATACCGCCGCCATCATTATTCATAACGATTATTGTTAGGTTGCATTCCTGGTATCTTGAAGCAATTAATCCGTTGACATCATGTAAAAAGGCTAGATCGCCTATAAGCAAGTAAGTTTCACGGTTATTTCCTTGACTAAAGCCCATTGCTGTCGATACGACGCCATCAATACCGTTCGTTCCACGATTCGCAACAATACGAAGATCTTTTGGTGTCGCCATTAAAAACGTATCAATATCACGCACTGGCATACTGCTACTTACAAAAATATCACTACCATTAGGAATCATTTTGAGTAATCGACTTACCATTGCTCCTTCATCAATTGCACCATCAGAATAGTGTTCAATATACTCTAGTGCTATATCATTAGCATCTTGCCACTCAGCTAAATACGCTGCTTCTAGTGCTGTTTCAGAGACTTCTAATTGCGTGAGCCACTCACCAATACTTGCATGAATAAAATGAGTAGATGCACCTGTAGCATCACGGAACATCGGATCTTCATCGACCACAATATAAGCATCTGGCTGAGATTTAGTAATAAATTGCATAATAAATTTAGAAACAGGCTGTGCTCCTAAACGTAGTACCGTATCTGGTTTAACTAATGCTTTAAAATCTTCGCTTTTCATAATTGCATCGTACGTTGTGATCATATATGGTAAACAATCCTCTGGGACAGACGAGCGCATATTAGATAAACTCTCGACAATGATCGGCCATTTTAATTGACGAACAAACTCCCACATCATTGTTAAATCTGTACCAAGTGCTAGCTCACCAATAATAACAAAGCCTCTTTTAGTTGCACGTATAATCTCCGATAACCCTTGTTGAGTCGCCATGGAAGGTATTAACTGACCCATACTACTGTGCTTAAATATCGCTTCTGGAAGTTCCTCTCGAAAATCAATCAACAAAGGTTCTCTAAACGGTACATTAATATGCACTGGTCCAAATGGTGCGCTCATTGCAATCGCTACCGCACGTGCGATATGACGCTCGATAAACGGCAATGTTGGTGCTGCATCATCTGCCAACGGGAAATCCACGCTCCACTTAACATGAGAGCCATATAAATTCGGCTGATTAATAGCCTGTGGTGCACCCACCTCTCGCAGTTCATGTGGACGATCAGCTGTGATTACAATTAACGGTACACGGGCATAGCTTGCTTCAATAATGGCAGGAAAATAATTTGCCGCGGCTGTTCCCGAAGTGCATAAAAGAACAACAGGTTTTGCGGTAGCCTTTGCAATTCCTAACGCAAAAAAGGCAGCAGATCGCTCATCAACCTGACGATACATATGGAGCTGTTTCGTTGAAGCAAATGCATAAGCTAAAGGTGTAGAACGTGAGCCAGGGCTGACAACAACGTTTTCAACACCAGCTTGCACTAGTGACGCTACCATTTTATAAACATAATCCGTTAACATTTCTCGTTCACTCATGTAATTGTCCTCCTAGCGCACGAAGCATTGGACGGAATTTCACTAATGTTTCCTCATATTCAGATTGTGGCTCTGAATCTGCTACTATTCCGCCACCAGCATATAAATAAGCCTTATCTTTAAGTAAAGCAGCCGAACGAATGGCCACTGCAAATTCCCCATTGCCTTCAGCATCTACCCAACCAATTGGAGCAGCGTAAAGTCCACGATTCATAGGCTCATACTTACGTATAGCTGCCATTGCCTCTTTCCTAGGCACACCGCCTAAAGCTGGCGTTGGATGCAAAGACTTTGTCAGTTGTAATATAGTTGCCTCATTATTCAACTGACCTTCAACAGGTGTATATAAATGTTGTATATCTCTAATCTTTAGTAAGCGAGGGCTATCTGGTACTTTCATCTCGACACAATTTTTACGGAAAGTTTCCGCAATCATATCGACAACATATTGATGCTCGCCACCGTTTTTCGAATCATTTAATAAGCTTTGTCCATAAGCTTCATCTTCCTCTGCTGTCTTACCACGTTTAATAGAACCTGCCACACAAGATGAAAAGGCGCGGCCCTTTTCTACTTTTACAAGACGTTCAGGGGACGCACCAAAGAACAATAATTCTTGACGCTCTAAACCAAATAAATAGCTCTCTGGCTGCTCATGAATAATTTGTGATAATACCTGTGGTGAAGAAACTTCTTCTTTAAATTGCAATGCGAGCGAGCGTGCAATAACAACTTTATCTGCCTTCTTTTGCTTAATCAATGCTGTTACTTGGTCAATCGACGCTAAATATGGTTCCTTATATGGCTCAAAATAACTTGTGATTTCGGGCTTAGAATACGTTTTCACTTCTTTTACCTGCGCAGCATGAATTAAATGATCTCGCTCTTTACGTAACGCGTCAAACTTAGACTCTGCTTGCCCATCTTTTGAAAGAAGATGGATACTTACAAATGCTTTGTCATCGCGTATGACAAGCTGATAAGTTGCGAGCGCAAAAAAAGCTTCCGGAAAGTCTGTCCACTCCCCAGCAACATTATTTTGTGGATCGAATGTAAATCCGCCAAATAAGATTGGCTGTAGCTCACTTTGTCCCTTAACACAGTTTTTAGTTAAGCTTTTCCATTCAGCTTCTATTGCATCGTAGCGATCATTTTTGGCGTTATTTTGAATCGTATAGGCATGCCCTAGCCCTACTAAAGTCATTGTTTTTTCTCTATTTTGCCAATAAAATCGTTCACCTTTATAATGCTCCTCACCCGCTGCATAAAATGCGAGCGCCGATAAGCGACTTACTTCAATTGTTTCCATATAAAAATGAAGGCTTTGGCCCAAAGAGTCCACTTCTACTTCTGTGGCTTGGTACCACTTCTGTTGCATGAAAATTACCTCCGTTGTTGCAATGTACATAATGAATGACGCACGGTATGTTTTGTACTCGTTCTACACTTTCTCATAAATATCAACTACTTTGGCTTTTTGGATTATCACCAAAACGTGTGGTTGATTTCCGTTCCGAATGGGCGCTTTGTGCTGACGCTTCGCTTTCGCACAGATAAAACATTTATTGCTCTTCGTTCCCCATCGCTAATCCCCCAAGGAGTCACCCAGTCGTAACGAAGATCAACTTATTTACATAGTAGACGTTTTAGCAAATGTCATCCAAACTTTTGGTGATGAACTTTTTCTTTAGAACAAATTGACCAAAACCTTGCATAATGACATGAGCGTTTGTACTTTTACCACATCATATTACTTTTGTTAAAATAGCTGTCATTTTATTTTGCTAGCCTATTCTTTGTACTGTTGCTATTATCTTAATTATTGTTTTCAGTTCATAAATGCATGTTCTATTGTATCATTTTTTTTATCTTAACTGTATGTAATAAGCTGTGAACCTATCCAATTTCTCATTCTTCGTATAAAATAAGAATAGTCTACAACATTTGAAGGAGAGAAAGACCTTATGACCAAAGTCATTGAAGCTGATAGGGGTTTTAAAGTTTGGTGGCATTTAACACGTCCACATACTTTAACCGCTTCATTCGTTCCAGTATTTTTAGGAACAGCGATTGCCTTAGCAATTGAAAAACAATCAATCGATTATGGACTATTTTTTGCTATGCTCATTGCAAGTATGCTTATACAAGCAGCAACAAATATGTTCAATGAATATTACGATTACAAATTAGGACTAGACAACGAAAATTCTGTCGGTATCGGTGGAACGATTGTACGTCACGGTGTTCAACCAAAAACTATTATGATGATTGCCTTAAGCTTTTATGCAATCGCTATGCTGCTTGGTATTTACATATGTGCCTCTACCTCTTGGTGGCTTGCTGCCGTAGGGCTTGTTTGTATGCTGATCGGTTTTTTATATACTGGAGGACCTTACCCTATAGCCTATTCACCATTCGGAGAACTTGTATCAGGCGCTGTTATGGGAATGGGTATTGTCTTAATCGCCTTTTATATTCAAACACTTACAGTAACTTTTGATGCTGTTTTACTTTCAGTACCTAGTATGATTTTAGTTGGGGCAATCATGCTATCCAACAATATCCGTGATATCGTTGGCGATACAGAAGGTGGTCGAAAAACGCTTGCTATTTTAGTAGGCCGGGACAATGCCATTTCTGTCCTATCTGGCTTTTTTATCATTTCGTACTTATGGGTAATCGCTCTTGTAGCAATTGACGGTATTACTTTTTGGGCCCTAATCATTTTCTTAAGTGTTCCAAAACCACTTCGTGCGATTCAAATTTTCCGCGATAAAAAAGAAGCTAAAGAAGTGATGCCTGCGATGAAATTTACAGCGCAAACAAATACATTCTTCGGCTTCCTCTTAGGAATTGGTTTATTAATTCAATATTTCTTTTATTAAGATGATTCATCATTAAAGATGCAGCAGCCTTAAAAGGTTGCTGCATCTTTTACATAGCGTCGAAAATTATTACTTGCAATACCGCAAACTTCTTCGATTGAAAAATGTTCACGTAATGCCTCTAACAAATTTTGTGCCTCTCCTGCGTGTGCTAATCCTTTGACAGTAACATCTATACCATCGAAGTCTGAACCTAGTCCAAGGTGCTCTACCCCTACTATATTCGCTAGATGCTTCACATGCGCTACTAAATCATCTATCATAGCATTGTCTCGGATAAAAGTCGGGTAGTATACGACATGTATATGACCACCATGCTCGACAAGTGCTTTCGCCTGAGCATCCGATAAATTTCTAGGATGATCACAAATTGCACGTGCATTACTATGACTAGCAATTAGATGCTTCGCTAGTGGCAAGACATCCCAAAAACTCTGTTCATTTAAATGTGAGACATCGATAATAATATCTCTCTCATTTAGCAAGTTTATAACTTCTTTACCAAATGATTTTAAACCAAGGCTTGCATCCTGTTCAGCACCGTGAGCTACAGCATTTTCTTCATTCCATGTTAGGCCAACAAGCTTTACACCTGCGTCTAATATGGCAGAAAGCTTTGCTAAATCTTCGCCGATTGGACCACAGCCCTCTAAGCTTAAAATGGCACCAATTTCATGCGGAGCTAAAGTATCTAATTGGGACCAATCCGTAATATGCACCATGCCCTCAGTTTGTAATACATGTGTATGGAAGGCTTCAATTTGCCGCACCGCCTCTAAAAATTGCATGCTTTGCGGAATGTTAGGGTTTATAAAAATAGCAAAAACTTGTGCCTTAACCCGCCCCAAATGTAATCTCTCTCGATTGGCATGCAAACGTACATCATCTTCAAATTTTGCCGCTTCTAAAGTTGTTAATTTCAATAGAGCATCACAGTGTAAATCAATTATATCCATATTCTCACCCCCTACAGCTATTATACTGCCTGTGAGTGAAAATGCTTACTAACTTTTATCTTGTGGCGTATCGGAAGAGCCAAATTCCTCAAGTTCTATGAAATCATCTGATTTTGGAGTAGAAGACAATACATCTTCCTCTACTGGCCTTAAATTATCTTCTTTGTGCTCCGCATGCTCAACACATGTCAGTGCTTTCGGCATAGCTTCTAGGCGACCAATCGGAATCTCTTCACCACATACAGCACATTTACCATATGTACCGTCCTCCATCGCTTGAAGTGCAGCCTTTATTTCCTCAGCATCGTCACCACGGTGCTCATCAATCGCCATTTCCGTTAGCTGATCTGTTAAATCACTCGCATTGTCAGCTGGATGATTATCATAATTAGATAGCTCTGTCGCTTGTGGACGCTCTGATTCCTCCAATTGCTGTTCTATTTCCTGTAGCTCCTGCTCTAATTGCTTTTTCAATTTTTCCATTACTTGTGGGTTCAAAAAAATCTCCTCCTCATGCCTTCATTTTTTCCTAAATTAATATTTCTAAAACATGAAAGCATAAGAAGGAATCACTTATTTTTTGTATAATTATTTTCATTTAGTAAATGTTTTTTGTAGCGACAGCGAAACTGCATCTATAATTACGCTAAAGTGAAATTGTGGATGGCATCATGTAAAAATTGCGCTGCTCCTTTAGCAACACGTTCATCGTAATAAGCTAAAAAGCGTTCATCCGCTACATACATCTGTGCTATACCTGCATGTGCTTCCTTAGAATATTGTGACCACGAAAAGCTAAGCCAACGTTTATGAAGCTCTGCTACTTCCATTGCCACATCATTGTTTGTATCGCCGATTGCCATCGCTTCTTTTAAACGAGCAAATAATTGCTGTTCTAGCTGCTGCATAGCCTCATACTGTTCTTCGGTCATATTCATTAACTTCGCATTCGATGCATCAACCGTTTTGTCACCATATTTTGCACGAACTTCTTGACCATATTGCTTTTCATTCTCCTCGATTAGTTTCTCTTTAAATCCATTAAATTTCTCTTCATTTGCCATTGGTCGTTCCTCCTCTATAGATTGAATGGTTTTTTCCACTGTTTGTAATATCTTTTCAAGCTGTTCCTTGCGTTTCAGTAAAGCCGTACGATGGGTTTTGAGTGCCACTGTATGTTCAAAATCTGGCGATTGAATAATTTCCTTAATGGTTGCTAACTTCATATCTAATGCTCTATAAAATAAAATTTGCTGGAGCATATCAACTTCAAACTGTCCGTAAAATCGATAGCCCGCCTCATTGGTTCTTGCTGGCTTCAGTAATCCAATTTCATCGTAATAGCGTAGTGTTCTTGTGCTAACTCCGGATAATTGAGCAATCTCTTGAATCGTAAGTTCCACACTGTTCACCCCCTCTACTACTACTGTAAATCTTTACGCAACGTTAAGGTCAAGAAAAAAACAAAAAAATTGCTCATTACCATTACATTGAATTAATTATATATGCCATTCAAATTTCAACCTTCAATACATGTGAATGAAAAAAGCAAACTATCACTAGTTTGCTCTTTTCTTCAATTAAATGTTTGCATATTTCCCATGCCACATAATATTTCTATAGTTTTCTACATCTGTGTCACCTTCAGTGTTAACAAACAATATACGAGAATTTCCATCTATTTGTAATGTATCTTTCAGTTGTTTATATTGCTCATTCATCATCAACTCATAAAAACATCCAACTGGGGCAGCTCCCGATTCTCCAGCAATAATTCGTGCATCTGTTGCTAATGGATTCCCAAGAATACGCATACCTGTAGCGGCAATTTCCTCATCACAGCAAATACTCACCTTCGTATAAGTCTTTAACAAATCCCAAGCTAGTGGATTCGGCTCACCACAAGCAAGACCTGCCATAATGGTTTGCATCTCTCCACCAACCGTTACAAACTGCTCAGCTCCTGCTTTAAAGCTTTCATAATAGCAATTCGCTACAAAAGGCTCAACTAAGACAAATGTAATCTCTTGCTCATAGTATTGTTGTAAGAAAGCTACAACTGCACCTGCAAAAGATCCAACCCCAGCTTGTAAAAATACGTGGGTAGGTCCTTTTTCCAACTGCAGGGCGACTTCTTTTATTAGTGTTGTATAGCCCTGCATAATCCATAACGGAATTTCCTCATAGCCTTCCCACATCGTATCCTGAATAACGACCCAGTCATTGTCTGTAGCTAGTTGTGAAGTATAACGAACTGTATCATCATAATTCATTGTCGTTATTTCAGCATATGCACCTTCATTTTTAATATTTTGGAGGCGCTCCTCAGCACTACCTGCTGGCATATAAATGCGTGCTTTCAAACCAAGCTCTCTAGCAGCCCAAGCTACTCCACGACCATGATTACCATCGGTCGTTGAAATAAATGTTAAGTCTCCTAGCTGCTCCTTTATTTCTGGTGATTTAAGCTGCTCAAATGATAGCTCATCAATATTCCTACCTAACTTTTTGGCAACGTACTGCCCAATTGCATAAACACCACCCAATACTTTGAATGCATTTAAGTCAAATCGATATGATTCATCTTTTACAAAAATACTTTGTACGCCAACTAGTGATGCAAAAGCATTTAAGCTTTGTAATGGTGTGCTTTCAAATTTCTCATATGTACGTTGAAATCTACCAACACGGTTTACTTGTTCTGGAGAAAAATGATGTAGAAAAGGTACTACTTGTTCTACGTTCTTCTGCAAAAAATATTGTTGGTTGTTTGTCCATAATAATTTTTCCATCTTCATCCCCCTACTTTTGTTTCTATATTTATCTTAGCTTATAGCATCACAAAAAAATACTACAAGGCTGTTTTCGAAAAGATTATTGCTAAATAGTTTTCGATACTTTATATCTACTGAGATTGAGAGGTTAGAATATGATAAGAAATGAGAAAGAGTTGAAAACCAAGCTGAATCAGTTGATTAGTGATTCTGATTTCTTGCGTTTACAAGAATCTTTTGAAAAACAAAGCTTGTTTCAATTATTAGGTTTTGGACACCGCGAAACGATGCATAGTTCTTTTATCAGTTGGTTGCTTTCACCAACGTCTTCGTTAAATTTAGGGACGTTCCCACAGAAGCGTTTCTCTACTATATTTGCGAGGAGAATGTATCAAATGCGAAAACCGTTATTGATTTTGATTTAATCAAATCGGACTCACTCCAACTAGAGGAAATGGAAGTGGCAACTGAGGTATCGGAGTCTGCGGTCGATCCAGAGACAAATGAGGAATTACGGGCTCGATTTGATTTGTGTTTGATGAACGATCTGGTAAAAATCATTGTGGAGAATAAGGTGTTGGCAAGAGAAAACAAAGACCAGACCGAAACCTATACGAAAATCTTAAAACAATTGGATGATTCCTATACATATGAATTAAAGGTCTTTTTGTCTCCAGGTGCCACGGTAAAACCAAAATGTCCCGAGTTTATTCAAATTGATTATCAAGGGTTATATGATTTCGTCATATTGCCTTGCTTGAATCACCCGAAAATTACAACTGCAAATAAAAATATTTTAGAAGAATATATACATAATCTTCGTATGGTCTATAAAGGAGTGAATAAGCCGATGGCAAGAGTTAATGATGAGTTGTGTGTAGCAATATATGATAAATATAAAGAAGTATTAGATGAGATATTCGATGCGGTTAAAAATGAGACACCTGAAAAAAGGACGGCCAAAACGCCTTCTCCGATTCGAAAATCAAATATCTCTTGGAAAGAGTTGTATTCACGACTAAATGAAGACGAAAAAAATCTAGAAGCTACTTATGGAGGTGCCGTAAGAGAGGCAGAAATCGACCTAACAAGTGGCAAGGTCCTTTTTGAAGGGAAAGAATATAGTAGTCCTTCAGCCGCTGCCATTGCCGCAGTAAATTCCACTAAAGGTGAAAATTACAAAGACCGTTACAATGGATATGCGTTGTGGAGTATTGTGTATCCAAATGGTGATAAGAAGAAACTGTCTGATGTACGTGATGATATCGCTGCATCTTTAGCTCAAGAGGAAGAGGATTAAGCTCCTTAAGAACTACATATACATTACCAGAAGTTATTAAAGAAATTATTGTAGTGATGTAGGCTTAACTAAGTATCTTTCTAGATTATTTCGTATTCAAGTATTCCACAAAAAGGCACAATTGTTTAATAAGCTTCGCTGTTTTTCCTAAAACGGGGCTTTAGTTAAACTTCAATTCACGAACTATCAAAATGAAAAGGTGGAATTTAATCTACACATTTTGTAGATTAAATCTGCCTTTTTGCTTTAACAGCAACAATTTTTTGGAAAACAGCTTAATTGAAAAAGAAAAATTTGAAACCTATTAATGAGATTCATCGTATAATACTAGTATATTCAATAGGAGGTATAAAATGGATAACCCTAGTAGAATAGCGATAATTGGAGGAACAGGGAAAGTTGGGAGACATATAGCAGCTCGTGCAATAGAAAAAGGATATCATGTTCGGATGCTTGTAAGAAATCCGGATAAGGTACTATATAAAAATGATAAAATTGAAATAGTGAAAGGACAGGTTCAAGAAATAGAAAGCATCCGAGAACTTCTTAAAGATTGTCAAGTTGTTATTAATACATTTGGTCAACCACCTAAAGAGGAACCTATTTATAGTAAAGTTACAGCTACTATTTTTAATGTGATGAAAGATTTAAACATTAGTCGATATATAGGTGTTTCCGGTGGTTCTCTAACGATTAAAGAGGACAAAAAAAGCATGATGAATCGTTTTGGAGCAAAGATGTTTGAAGTTCTCTTTCCGAAAATGATGAAGGATAAAAAATTGGAATGGGAACTTTTATTAAATAATAAACAAATTAAATGGACACTACTTAGATTACCGTTTGTAAAAGATAGCTTAACATCCAATCAGATAAAGGAAAATCTTACTGATATGCCTGGTACAAAAATTACGAATCAAGATATAGCCACTTTTATCATTGATCATATTGATAATGCAAAGTACGTGCATAAAACACCTTTTATATCCCATTAAGGTACTAGCAATTAATAGTGTATCTTCATTCGCCACCTTGGACCATTTTGAAATGCAAAAAAATACAGTAGATGTAAATTACATCTACTGTATTTTAGTATGACCCGTACGGGATTCGAACCCGTGTTACCGCCGTGAAAGGGCGGTGTCTTAACCACTTGACCAACGGGCCAATGGCGGAGAAGGAGGGATTTGAACCCTCGCGCCGGTTACCCGACCTACACCCTTAGCAGGGGCGCCTCTTCAGCCTCTTGAGTACTTCCCCACAAAAAAATGGCTCCGAAGGCAGGACTCGAACCTGCGACAACCTGATTAACAGTCAGGTGCTACTACCAACTGAGCTACTTCGGAATAATGGTGGGCCTAAATGGACTCGAACCATCGACCTCACGCTTATCAGGCGTGCGCTCTAACCAGCTGAGCTATAGGCCC
>NZ_LDGC01000007.1:0-58787 GCF_015844675.1 Lysinibacillus sphaericus
TACGCCTGAAGTAAAAGAAGCTGTTCAAGAAAAGTTGTGGGATACTTGGTCGCCTGAACAAATTGTCGGTCGCATGTATCAAGGACAGCTAAGTTTTAAAACTATCTATCGCTGGATTTACGATGGACTTTTAGAAGTGCCTGCCACCGTTCTCCGTCAAAAAGGAAAGCGCCAAAAACCCCGTGAAACAAGGGGAAGATTTAACATTGGTACACCAATTTCTAAACGCCCAAAAGAAGTACGTAAACGTGAAACCTTTGGACATTGGGAATTAGATACAGTTGTATCTGGACGTGGGAAAGCAAAAGGTTGTGTAGCAACATTTATTGAGCGAATGACACGATGGTATGTTGGCTTTTTGATACCAGATCGCTCAGCTCAATCAATGGAAAGAGCAGTACGCCTACTTCATACTAAATTACCAAAAGACACTATAAAAACAGCCACAACAGACCGAGGTAAAGAATTTAGCTGCTATAAAGTGTTAGAAAAAGACTTGAAAATTGATGTTTATTTTGCGGATGCCTATTCTTCTTGGCAGCGTGGAAGTAACGAAAATGGAAATGGATTACTTCGCGAATTCTTCCCTAAGCAAACAAATTTCGATGAAGTATCACCAGAAGAACTAACAGAAGCATTAAACTATATCAACAATCGACCAAGAAAATGTCTTGGTTGGAAAACTGCAAACGAGGCATTTAATGAGCAACTGTTGCACTTAATTTGACAAACTATCATCAAAAAAAAATTAAAGCTGATGGAATTTTACTCGTCGTAAAATTTCACCAGCTTTTTAGATTTCAGAAATTGGTTTTGTCCATCCTCTTGACGCTTACTATAAATAGATGTCCCTGATCACTCCTTAAAGTATGCTCAAGCTTGTTTCCTTTATATCAGTGATTAGCATATGACCCGGTGCATGGGTAATTATAATAGAAGGTTTACTTTCCATCGCTACTGCCTGAGGGGTTACACCACAAGCCCAAAATACTGGTATTTCCCCTGGCTTAATCGACACGGCATCACCGAAATCAGGTTTTGAAATATCCGTAATCCCTATTTGTTCTGGACTACCAATATGAATTGGTGCACCATGTACATTTGGAAAGCGCGAAGTAATTTGGATTGCACGAATCGCATCCTCTGGTGTCATAGGTCGCATACTGACAACAGTTGGTCCTTCAAACACACCTGCTTTTTCACACGCGATATTTGTTTTATACATTGGCACATTACAGTTTTCTTGAATATGTCTTATTGGAATACCCGCTTCAAGAAGCGGTGTTTCAAATGTAAAGCTACACCCTATTAAAAAACCTACCATATCGTCTTCCCAATAATCTGTAATATCTAATACTTCTTCAGTTAAAATACCATCCCGATAAATACGATATTTCGGAATGTCCTTGCGAATATCTGCATTTTCAGCAATTTTTGAAGGTATAAATGATCCAGGTTCTGTCACGTCTAATAATGGGCATGGCTTTGGATTTCGCTGACAAAATAGTAGAAAGTCAAAGGCATGCTCCTTCTTCAAAATTACTAAATTTGCTTGTGTAAACCCAATCGACATGCCAGAAGTTGGTCCAGAAATTTCTTGATGGCGAATAAGTTTACGGATTTCATTCGGCTCTAAAGCACTATATGTTGTCATCATCCATTCACTCCTTATTAAATAACCATCCATGAAAAAATGCTCATGGATGGTTTTGTTAGATTAACTAAAAATTTTAGGGATTTCTTCAATTAATGTATTAATGCTGAGATACCCCATAAGTACAACTACAATTGCTCCAGTGACAGTTAACCAACGTGGATGCTTATATGTACCAACAATTTCTTTTTTGTGTGCAGCAACTAATATAATGCCAAGTGATAATGGTAAAACTAGTGCATTTAATGCACCTACCAAAATTAACACATTAACAGGTTTTCCAACCAAGGCAAAAGTTGTTGTTGAAATAACGATAAATGCTATAATCACCCAATTATGATATTTCTCAATGCTAGGGTGGAATGAACGAATAAATGAAACGGATGTATAAGCTGCACCTACAACAGAAGTAATCGCTGCAGCCCACATAATCATACCAAACATACGATAACCGATATTACCCGCAGCTAGTTGGAATACAGATGCAGGTGGATTGGCAGGATCAATAACTAAACCTTTTGAAACAACACCAAGAACGGCTAAAAATAAAGCAATACGCATTACGCCAGTAATCAATATCCCTGTCACAGAGCTTTTTGTTACTTCTGGCAATGATTCTTGTCCTTTGATGCCAGCGTCCAAAAGGCGGTGACCACCAGCAAAAGTAATGTAACCTCCAACTGATCCACCAACCAAGGTTACAATCGCAAACCAGCTAATTTCTTTAGGCCAAACGGTGTTCACAATCGCTTCTCCTACAGGTGGTGAAGTTTTAAAAGCAACGAATAGCATGAGTAGAATCATGACACCGCCAGCAATTTGCGCAACCTTGTCCATTGCCTTCCCTGCTTCTTTATAGATAAATATAAAAATAGCAAAAAGTGCACTGACAATGGCACCTATAATTGGATCTATGCCAAGCATTGCATCTAACCCTAATCCAGCTCCAGCAACGTTACCAATATTGAATGCTAAACCACCTATAACAATCATAAGTGCAAGGAGAACTCCTAATCCGGGTAACACTTTATTGGCAATTTCTTGCCCTCGCAAGCCAGAAACAGCAATGATTCGCCAAACATTTACCTGTGCGACAATATCTAGAATTAATGAAATTAAAATGACAAATCCAAAGCTAGCCGCTAATTGCTGTGTAAATACTGTCGTTTGTGTTAAAAAACCTGGTCCGATAGATGAGGTAGCCATTAAAAAGGCAGCTCCTATTAATACACTTTTACTTGCTGTTTTCTTAACAAATTTACCTTTTTTCTCTTGCTCGATTCCCGCTTCACTAACTTCCGATTTTTTTGCTACCATTGGCTTACCCCTCCTTGATTGCACGTACTGATATTTGATGTTCTGCTAATCTTGAATGAATATATTGTGCAAATTCTACAGCATGTTCCCCATCCCCATGAATACAAATAGTATTTGCCTGTAATGGGACATCGATTTGCTGTTGTGACAGCACAATTCCCTCTTTCACCATTCTCACAACTTGATTCACAGCTTGTTCCTTATCGGTAATCAATGCATCAGGTTGTTTACGAGATGTTAAAGAACCATCCTTCTGATAGGTACGATCTGCAAACACTTCATGGGCTGTTTGAAGCCCTACTTTTTCTCCGGCTTTTGTCAATTCACTACCTGAAAGGCCGAATAACACAAGTGAAGGTGAAATATCATAAATGGCTTGTGCAATTGCCTCAGCAATCGCTGGATTTTTAGCAGCCATATTATAAAGTGCTCCATGTGGCTTAACATGCTGCATCGTTTCATTGTAAGTCGTTAGAAAACCTTGCAATGCTCCAACTTGATAAATAACCATATCATAGGCTTCCTGTGGTGTGATGTTCATCTCACGTCGTCCAAAGCCATTTAAATCCGGTAATCCTGGATGTGCCCCGATTTTCACCCCATTAGCAATGGCTAGCTTAACTGTCTCTCGCATGACTGTTGGATCTCCAGCATGGAATCCACAAGCAATATTAGCAGAGGTTACATATTTTAAGATTTCTTCTTGCTCTCCAAGTCGATAACGACCAAAACTTTCCCCTAAATCACAGTTTAAATCAACTCGAAACATCTTCTTCCCCCATTTTCTTCCCACTAAAATAATTTCACTGAATACGTTTACAATATTTCGTACCGATATTCGGAACTTAAGTTTTGAAATTTAAAAAAATCTTATCATATTTTATTATTACTGAAAAGTATAAATTTGAAATTTTGAGAAATAATTTTTTTTTGGAAATTTTCATTTAAATTAAACTTGTTTTCGTTTATTGTTTAAATATACTATTAATAATCCGTTATTTAAAACTTACATACCGAATTACGAAACTTCAGGAGATGGTTTTTATGATGAATTTAAAAGAGCATGTACAGATAAGACCTTTGAGTGATTCTGCACTAGTCATTCATGTAGGTGAAGGAATCAGTGAGGCAGTTCACAACAAAGTTAAAAATATATTGAACTTATTAGAGAGAAATCCATTTAAAGGATTCATCGAGGTTGTACCTGCCTATAATAATGTGACGGTTTATTACAATCCGATTGAAGTATACTTTTCTAATATAGGTAAAGAAGGCGAACTGCCTTACGAAAAGGTGAAAGCAACAATTCTTTCTTTAATGAATCAATCTCACATAGTTGAAACAACAAAGGAACGTGTCGTAAAAATCCCTGTAGTATATGGTGGTGAAATGGGACCAGATTTAGAATTTGTAGCCTCTTATCATGGGTTAACACCTAATGAAGTTATTAACATTCACTCTTCTGTAGAATATCTTGTTTACATGATAGGGTTTGCTCCAGGTTTTCCGTTTATGGGAGGAATGGACAAACAAATAGCAACACCTCGTAAAGAAACTCCACAGTTATCGATTTCTCCGGGATCTGTTGGAATTGCGGGAAATCAAACAGGTATTTACCCATTAGAAACTCCAGGGGGATGGCAAATCATCGGACAAACACCTTCTCGTTTGTTTCTACCTGAACAATCTCCTCCAACCTTATTACAACCGGGTGATCGAATTAAGTTTGTACCAATTTCGTTGGAAGAATATAAGAGCGATTGGGAGATGAAAACATGGGCATAAAAGTATTACAGCCAGGTATGCAGGCAACCATTCAAGATCTAGGAAGATATGGGCTACAAAAGTTTGGTGTTATCGTCGGAGGAGCAATGGATTCAATTTCCTTACGAATTGCGAATTTACTTGTTGGAAATTCGGAAGGAGAAGGCGCTCTTGAGGTGACCCTTTATGGAACATCCCTTTTATTCGAAACGGATGAACTTATTGCAATTACAGGTGGCAATTTACAACCTACAATAGACGGAAAAGAAGCACCAATGTGGCGACCACTTTTCATTCAAAAAGGCTCTGTTTTAAAATTTAATACTGCGATTAGTGGTTGCCGAGCGTACGTATCGTTTAGTGGCGGAATTCAAGTGCCCGAAGTGATGAGCAGTAAAAGTACCTACATACGTGCTGGATTTGGAGGATTTAAAGGAAGAAAATTGCTGAAGAATGATGTCCTTGAATTAGATAGACGATCAGAGTTAGGAGAGGATCTTTTTGAACAATTAAAAAAAGAACCAACGTACCTTCCTTGGTCAGCTGATTACACATCCTTTGTTACATTTAAAAAAACGCAAACAATTCGCTTTATAAGAGGCTCTGAATATGAGCGTTTCGATGAAGAGAGTTTAAAAAAATTCCTTTCAACACCCTACACCATCACAACACACGCAGATCGAATGGGCTATCGATTAGAAGGAGAAGCAATTCAATTAAAAGAACCATTTGAATTATTATCCGAAGGAGTTACATTTGGAACGATTCAAGTGCCCTCCAATGGGCAACCTATTATTTTAATGGCAGATCGTCAAACAACTGGTGGATATCCTAAAATAGCTCAAGTGATTTCTGCCGATTTACCATCTTTAGCACAAATGCAAGCAAATGGTCGCGTCTATTTTAAAGAGGTCACTCTGGAAGAAGCTCAATTGGCATTAATACATCAAGAAAGAAAACGAAGTGAATTAGCATTTGGGCTCCGTTTAAAAAGGTTATGGCATATATAGATAATAATATCTTCTAAAAATTAGCAACTCCAATGCAAAATGGGTAATCTCAAATAACATTTGAGACTACCCATTTTTTAAAGTTGTTCATACCCTAATTGTTTAGAAATTTGTGCGGTAGCCTTCTTAAGTTTATCGACGTAGATTTCAACGTTTTCCCCTTGATAATTGGTTTCTAGTCCCGCAATACTCATTGCTGCAACGACCTCTCCTTTATGATCGTATATCGGAGCAGCAACAGCAGATGTATAATTTTCTAATTCTGAATGGCTAATTGTATAACCTAGTTCTCTAGCCTGCATAATCGTTTCAAAAAGCCTTGCTTTTTCCGTAATCGTCCCCATTGCAAATGATTTAAGTTCTACCGATTCAAGATATTCCTTTATGTCTGCATCCGGTAAAAAGGATAATACAGCACGAGGGCATGCTCCTGCGTAAAGAGGACTTTTTCTACCAATTGCTGTGTAGAGTCGAACTTTTTGCTTTGTATCTATTTTCTCGATATAAACAGCATCGTCACCATCACGAACGATTAAATTAATCGCTTCTTTTACATCATTATGTAACTCATTCATAATTGGTTCTGCAATTTTTCGCACATCTAGGCGCATTGATACTAGATGTCCAAATTTAAGGAAGAGAATACCTAACCTATATTTTGCATCAGTTCCCTTCTCTAAAAATTCCATTTCCTCAAAAGATTTCAACATGCGGAAAGCAGAGGTTTTAGGGATTCCTGATAACTCAATTACTTCTTGAAATGTCAGTTCAGTATGTTCGATAAATAAATTTAATATATCCATAGAACGGATAACCGTTTTATTATTATTCGTCAATTTAAGTTTTCTCCCCCTTCTATACTAGATTTAATCTAATCATAATTTTTCTTTTCTTAAATAATAATTATACCTAACATCTTACTGTTTTTATATACCCTGGCTCTTCACCAAAACGTGTAATTGATTTCCGTTCCGGCTGGGCGCTTTCCTGGGGGCGTCCAGCCTCCACTCCAATCAACTTATATACAAGGTATACGTTTAACAAATTTCATCCACAACTTTTGGAGATAAGCCTATACCCTGTAAATCAGGTTAGTAAAGGAATAAAAAACAGGAGCAGAGAATGGTTGCTTTGCTTCCATGCTCTTCACCCCTGCTTGTTATCTTATTTATGTTTCCTTAAATGAAGTCACTCCAATCAAACCAACGATGGAGAAGATAACCGGCGTGATGAAACCATAGTAATATCCATCCATTAAATTTCCTGAAGTTGATTGAAAATGGTCCAATATATATCCAAAAATGATCGGTAGCAATACAGCACTTAGAAAGCCGCCCGTATTCGCAATCCCTGAAACAATTCCTGATTCCTCCAGTTTAAAAGATTGACGAACAGCTGCAAAGGTTAATGCACTTGCCCCATATCCAAAGCCAATGATAAAGAAAATAATAATTAGATAGACAAAAGAAGGATGCCCATTACATAAAAGGAAAGATAACCACCCTAATAAAACAATGATATGAACGACAATATACGGTCTTTTAATTGTTTCTAACCGACTTGAAACCCAACTAGCTAGAGGTGCTCCAATAAGTGCCCCGATAAGACCGATCATAATTAGTTGGCTGGCATCTGAACGAGTCATGTCATACATATTCATCCCATATGGTACTGCCCACGAACTGATAAACCCTACATAACCGCCGACTACCCCAAAATGGCAAAAGAATAGAGCCCATGATTGCGGATTTGAAAATATTCTTCGGAGTAAAACGGATGTTTTTTCACGTTGCACTTCTGTTAGTTCAACTACTTGCTCATCCCCCAAAATTTGTTTTGTTTTTTTTACAAGTACAAAATAAAGGAGAATGCCACATAAACATAATAGTAGTCCTACTGAGAAAAATGTTACCCTCCAACCAAATAAAAGGATCCACGTGGAGTAAGGTACTGTCGCCAATAAGAAACCAAGACTTCCTGTCATGCCCGCCAGGCCAATTAATCGAACAAATTCCTTTGGTTGAAACCATTGAGCCAAAATTAGCACCATGTTAACCCATATGGTCGCATCCCCTACCCCAGTTAGTATTCTGGCAAAAAACAGGACGAATTCATGTGTACCCATACTGTAAACAATTGTCCCTAAACCTGTAAGAGTAGCACCAATAATTAGAAAAAAATTTGGCCCAAATCGATCAGCTAAAATACCCATCGGAATTTGTAAACTCGTGTAGACAAAAAATTGTATACTCGTCAATAACCCAATCGTTGATGCTGTTACATTAAAATCTCGCATCAATTGGTCTGTAATCAGTCCTGGGGCGGTTCGTTGACTCGCCATTAACAAATAAGTAAATAATACAGAAACAAATACAACCCATCTATATTTGCTATTTTGTTTGTCCAATGATTTCTACCCCTATTAGCTTTTACTATATATATATGAATGATAGGTAACGTTAAAAACCTGTTATTAAAAGTAGTTTTATGATTTGATATGGTTGAAATGCTTTTAGTTCTCAATAACGAATTAATCTATTGGTTGGATGTGGCGTTGCAAAATGGCTATATGAAGCAACAATATGGTTGAGATATCGCCATAAACCAAAAATCTGAATTGCTTGTACACAATAAACAAGGTCGAATCCGTGAAAAAAAAGTTATGGAAACATACCCTTATCCAACAAGAGGCTAGTATTAATATCTATTCACCACTATATTAATAGGTCGAAATATAAAAATAGAAAAGAAGGTGAAAGCTGCTAGATTACGTTCCCTCCCAATTTTCACCTTCTTTTTATTTCAAATAACATTATTTCTCTTATTCTATTTAACTGCTAACGCCGAAGTTGAATCTGCTGCTAATTCTACTTGTAGATCCGTATATGGTAATCCATGTGCATCAGCTACCGCTTTATATACTATTTTTCCATTTACTACGTTTATCCCCTTCGCTAAAACAGGATTATCTAAAGCAGCTTGGCGATAGCCTTTATTAGCTATTTGCAAACCGTATGGAACAGTTACATTTGACAAGCCCATTGTTGAGGTACGCGCGCAAGCACCTGGCATATTCGCAACTGCGTAATGCACAACACCGTATACTTCAAAAGTAGGATTACTATGAGTAGTAATTCGATCAATTGTTTCAATGGAACCCCCTTGATCTACCGCTACATCCACTACAACCGACCCCTTTTGCATCGTTTGAATCATTTCTTTTGAAACTAATTGTGGTGCACGTGAACCTGGAATTAGCACAGCACCAATTAACAAATCTGCTGTTTTCACTGCTTCAGCGATATTGTAGGTATTTGATGCAAGTGTACGAACACGTCCTTGGAACATATCATCTATTTGACTTAAGCGTGTAATATTTACGTCTAAAATTGTTACGTTTGCACCTAATCCTACTGCCATTTTCGCAGCATTCGTCCCAACAACTCCAGCACCTACAATCACTACATTTCCAGGTGCAACACCGGGAATACCACCTAAGAGAACTCCTTTGCCTCCTTTGGAATTTTCTAAAAACTGTGCACCAATTTGTACAGACATTCGGCCTGCAACTTCACTCATTGGTGTTAACAACGGTAATGCACCTGAATCTAATTGAATTGTTTCATAAGCAATTCCAGTAACTTTACTTTCAAGCAAAGCTTTCGTTAATTCTGGCTCTGGAGCTAAATGTAGGTATGTGTAGAGAATTAGATTCTCTTTAAAATATTTGTACTCCTCCCGAATCGGCTCCTTCACTTTAATCACCATATCAACATCCCAAGCTTCCTTAGTCGATTTAGTAATTTGAGCGCCTACATCTAAATAATCTTGGTCTGTAAATCCACTACCTAGCCCTGCACTCGATTCAATTATTACTTCATGACCACCTTTTTTGTAAGCCACAACACCTGCTGGAGTAATTCCTACTCGATTTTCATTATTTTTTATTTCTTTAGGTACACCAATTATCATTATATTTCCTCCTACCTATTTTTTTATTAGTTTTGGTTTATAACTACAAGTTTCATTTCTGTCATTTCCTCAATTGCATACTTCAGCCCTTCTCTTCCCATACCACTTTCCTTTACGCCACCATATGGTAGATGATCTAAACGGAATGTAGGAATATCATTTATAATGACACCACCTACATGGAGTTTTTGCGTTGCCTGTAAAGCAACATGGATATTATCCGTATAAATACCAGCTTGCAAACCATATTTGGAGTCATTTACTTGATCAAATGCCTCTTGAATAGATGTAAACTTCATAATAGATACGATTGGTGCGAATACCTCCTGACAGGAAACCTTCTGCTCCGGTTTTACATTTAATAGTACGGTAGGTTGTAAGATATTCCCTTCAGATTCTCCACCAGTTGCAATAATTGCCCCTTGCCCCTTTGCTTCTTCAATCCAACTTAATGTTCGTTTTACATCTTGTGGACTAATTAAGGCTGAAACATCCGTTGTAGGATCTAGGGGATCACCAAGTTTCAACTCTTTTGTAGCTGCTACAAATTTATCTACAAACAAATCATACATTTTTTCGTGAACATAGATTCGTTGAACTGAAATACATACCTGCCCTTGGAATGCAAATGCACCGGAAACGACACGTGGAATTAATTTATCAATATTAACATTTTCGTCGATAATAACAGCCGCATTAGAACCCAATTCAAGCGTTACTTTCTTAAGACCTGCTTGATTGCGTATGCCAATACCTACAGCGGGGCTACCTGTAAAAGAAATCTTTTTCACGCGATTATCCGTGACTAATTTGTTACCAATTAAAGAACCTGCACCAGTAACGATATTTAACGCACCCTTCGGTAATCCTGCCTCTACTAATAATTCACCAATAAAATAGGAAGTTAATGGTGTTTGACTTGCTGGTTTTAATACAACTGTGTTACCTGATGCAATTGCTGGCCCTACTTTATGAGCTACTAGATTCATTGGGAAATTAAATGGTGTAATAGCTGCCACGATGCCTAATGGTTCACGAACCGTATAGGCAATGCGCCCGTCTCCACCTGGGGCAGCATCCACAGGAATTGTTTCTCCGTGTATTCGCTTTGCTTCTTCAGCAGCAAATTTATACGTTTGAATTGTACGCTGAACTTCTGCTTTGGCAGTTGAAATAGGCTTGGCTGCTTCTAGTGCTATTAGCTCTGCTGCTTCTTCAGCACGTGCTTCTAATAAAGAAGCTAATTTTTCAAGAATAATCGCACGCTTATACAAAGGCATATTCGCCATCGTTTTACGTGCAGCATCGGCAGCTACTAAAGCTGCTTCTACTTCCTCGACATTTGCCTTTGGTATTTCTGCAATGACCTCGCTACTATAATGGTGAGCATAATTCTGTATACTCTGCTGCTTCCACCCAATCCCCATTGATAAATAAATTTTTCCTCATTATAATTACCTCACCTTTCGTATTACAACTTATTTGCTAATACCTGATTCTCTACTTCTTGAATCGCATTTTCTAGAATATCTAATAAATCTCTTAACTCCTTTTGGCTTATTGATAATGGTGGTGAAAATACAACAATATCTTGAGCATCTAGTACAACAGAGCGACATATTAATCCCAACTTTGCTGCCTCTGTCACTATTTGCGGAGCGAGGAGTCTACCTTCATAAGAGATTTCTATACCTGCCATTAAACCTAAACCTCTTGCATCTACAATAAATGGATACTTCGCTTGTAATACTTTTAACCCTGCTAATAGTTCTTGACCACGAATTTCTGCATTTGCTACTAAATTATCTTTCTCTATAATTTCAATGTTTTTCAACCCAACTGCACAGGCCATTGGATGACCACTATAAGTGTATCCATGCAACATAGTTCCTTCTGATAACTCAGAAAATTCTTGATGTATTTTCTCTGAGATCATTACACCACCTAATTGTGCATATCCACTAGTAACACCTTTTGCAAAGCACATCATATCCGGTACCACATTAAAATGTTCCATCGCAAAAAACTTACCCGTCCTACCAAATCCTGTGATAACTTCATCAGTTATCATCAAAATACCGTACTCATTGCAAATTTCACGAATTTCTTTGAAATAATTATCCGGTGCAACGTGCACCCCCCCTGCACCTTGTACTGGCTCGGTGATGAAAGCTGCTATTGTTTCTGGACCTTCAGTTTCAATCAAATCACGTAAAGCCTGTATGGAGAAATGATCTACGAATAGAAAATCCGGTGCATTAGAATTTGTAAAATCACGAAATCCTTTTAAACCCGTCGCACTTGTAGCACCGATTGCCACCCCGTGATAAGATCTCGATCTTGAAATAATTTTTTTTCGAGAAGTTTCCCCTTTTAATATCCAATAATGACGAGCCAATTTATAGGCGCTATCATTGGATTCGGAACCACCGGACGTAAAAAATGTAGTATTTAAATCACCAGGTGCTAATTCTGCTAACTTTTTTGCTAATAGAATAGCAGGCTCATTACTAAACGTTGCAAAACAAGAACTGAAGGCTAATTTATCCATTTGTTCCTTCGCTATTTCACCAAGTTCTGTTCTACCATGTCCGATATTCACATTCCAAAGTGAAGACATACCATCAATAACTTTTTTACCTGTAATATCATACAGATAAACACCTTTTCCTTCTGTAAAAATAAATGCCGGTCCATTTTCCGTCTTTACTGGTGAAGTAGGGTGTAGAAAATGCTTTTGGTCTAACACTTTAAATTCTTCAACAGAATAATTTCTTTTCATAAAAATACATCCTCTCTTTAAATGTTTTTAAACAATAAGTTTGCCAACTACTAACATTTGATTTACTTACATTTCGGAAATAAATTAATTTAATTTTCAATCAATTAAGAATGCAGGAATTGTTTCGTCGTTTTAATTGTTAAGAGAGATTTGTTTTATCAAATATTTTTCCACACTACTAATTTCCCGATTAAAAGTTTTTTTAGTGTACAAATAATCCTCACTTATTCGTTAGTTTGTGCATTTCTTGTGTCATTTTTAATGCTAGTTTTTCTTTTAAATCTAACCCATTGCATTAAGCCTACCCCTTTTTCCATAACATTCCTAATCATTCAGCTACCCAAGCTAGAAGCATTATGAGTGATACTATATTAATTTGAAATGGATATTCCCAAAAGTTAACGATGATTAACTCTCGCTCCACTTAATAATATAATTTGCTAAAACATTAGTTACTTCTACTACGCTATCTAAATGAACACATTCATCTGGTCCATGCATATTTTCTCCAATTGGTCCAAAGCACAATCCTTGTTTTCCGTAATACTGAGTAAATCGTGCATCATTTCCTCCAGCTCTTCCAACCATTATTACTTTATGTCCCATAACATCTTCTGCATTTTCGATGAATAATTTTACAAAAGGGTTCTCAGGATCTTGGTACCATGGCTCCGTTGACCATCCAAACCACTCTATAACAGGTGGATTTTTATCCATCCACTCATCGCCTAAGACCGATTTCATAATTGTGTCTTGTACTAGTTGCTTAATTTCTTCACGAGTTTCCCCTGGGATAAAACCAATTCTTCCTTCGAGGATCGCTTCTCCTGGAACTGTCGATACCCAGTCCCCAGCTTTTAGTACACCTAAGTTTAAGTGAACGGACTGTCCAGACCCCTTTTCAAATAAATCGAACTTAACATTTTTAGCACGCCATTCACTTAATTCATCCAGCGCACTAAGGATTTTCATCATTTTTGAAATAGCATTTATGCCTTCATGCGCTAAACCAGCATGCGCTGTTCTTCCCTTTACGTACACTCGGAAATACATAATCCCCCCATGACTTATTGTCATATTCAAATTATGTGGCTCTGTCGAAATGTACCCATCTGTTACGAAGCCTTCCTCCAAACATGCTAAAGCTCCGCCTCCACCACCAGCTTCTTCCTCTATTACTGAATGTAGCTGAACATCTCCAGCAATTGGATAACCTAAATCAATTAATGTTTTCAATGCGAACCAATTTGAAATAAGTCCTGCTTTCATATCGGCAGAGCCTCGACCATATAACTTGTTTCCAATAATATCTCCACTCCATGGGTCCATCGTCCAGTTTGAATATGGTTCTGGAGAAACAACATCTACATGTCCATGAATCGTTAATGACTTACCATTGGAGACACCTTTATGTATTCCGATAATATTTTTTCGGTCTTCAAACGGAATACCTGAATCAATAAACGCTTCATGAGCTGAAACCTTCTCATATTTTGGTTCAATCTCATGCAAAATCAAGTTAAGTTCTTCATATTTTTTTTTCATGTATAATTGCATCTCTTGTTCATTACCAACAACGCTTTTTATACGTACGACATCTTGAATTGTTTTAAATAATTCTTCTTTATTTTCTTCTATATACAGTCGAATTTTTTCTTTCAAAGCAATCACTCCTATATTTACTTCTTGTGTCATTAAAAAGAGGAAGATTATCTAAGAGACTCTCATCCTCTAAATAGTTAGTTCAAGACTTGAATCTTCTCTTCATTAAAAATCTCTTTATCTAATGACTCCAAGTCATCAATAGAGTCCATACTTCCAAGTTCTTTTTTAAAGAATCTTGTTATAAACAGCATGTAAATGATTCCGATTATAAGCCAAACGATTCCACCTATAAATGCATCAGCGTGTAAATGATACCAAAGAATTCCAGTAGCTAATGCTCCGAAAGAAGGCATAATTAAGTACTTAAAGGTTTCACTGCCTGATCTCCTTTTCTGACGAATATAGAAATGAACAATAACAGAGAGGTTAACGAATGTGAATGCAATTAATGCCCCAAAGTTAATGACTGAAGCAATTAATTCTAAATTTGGTCCTATTGCAAATAATGATACGATTCCCGTTAAAACAATCGTAAAAACAGGCGTTCTAAATTTAGGGTGTAAGTAGCCGAAAGTTTTTTTAGGAAGTACACCATTTCTGCCCATAACAAACAGCAAACGAGATGCACTTGCATGAGATGCAAGTCCTGAAGCTACAGTAGCAGCGAAAGCTCCTGCAATGAAAAGAAGTTGGAATAACTTCCCTCCTACATATAAACCAATTTCCGGCAATGTATCATCTACATTTTTGAACACAGAAACATCCGGGAATAATGCTTGTGTAAAATAAGAAGCAATAAAGAAAATACCCCCACCGATTAAAACAGTAAGTAGGATTGCTCTAGGAACTGTTGATGTATCCTTTGCTTCTTCCGTATACATTGTTATTGCGTCGAAACCGATAAACGAGAAAGCCACTACTGTTGCCCCAGTTAATACGGCCATTAATTTCACATTTTCATGTGATAGTGGATGAATCGTGAATAAAGTACCATTTCCCATACCGTGATAAAGTTGTACAGAAGCAAGTATTATGAAGATACTTATTAAACAAATCGTGAAAACAACGAGTATAAAGTTTAAGCTGGATGTTGATTCCATACTATAAGCATTAATTGCAGTAACTACAATGACATAAGCAAAAACCCAAATCCAGACAGGTACATTCGGAAACAGAGATTCCATATATATTCGAATAATTAATGCATTAACTAAAGGTAATAATAAATAATCTAATAACGATGCCCATCCTACAAGGAATCCAAGGTGGGACCCCATTGTTTCCCGGGTGTATGTATATGCTGAACCAGCAGCCGGGAATACCTGTACCATCTTTCCATAACTAATCGCTGTCAATACCATTACTAACAAGGCGACAAAATACGCCATTGGTACTACACCATTTGTTAATTTTGATACAATTCCAAACGTATCAAAGACCACTGTAGGCGTCATATATCCTAATCCCAGTGCAACAATTGACCAAACACCTAAGGACCTTTTGAGCGTAGTGTTATCTGTCATTCATCCATCCCCTTAACATATTTTTAGCTGCTTCATTAATGTTTTAAACTGCGACTATTCAATCTGAACTGTATTGAGCACTGGTGGTTTATGCTTAAGACCTTTTGTCATAAATAATAAATAAATAACACCAATACCCAACCAAATACTACCAAGAACAATCGAATAAACATCTAGATTGAAAAGCAAACAAGTTGTCAGTACTGCGCCGATTAATGGAAAAATCAAATAGAAGATAATCCCCTTTAAAGAGCGTTCTTTTCGCTTACCGAAATATAAAAAAACAACGGATAGATTCACAGCAGTAAATGCAAGTAGGGCGCCAAAGTTAATGAAAGACGCGACAAAGGTTAGACTTAAAAACATTGCAGATAACGATAAAAGACCAATTAATAAAATGTTGTTAACCGGGGTTCTCGTTCTTTTATTTAGTTTTCCAAAAAAATTTTTAGGTAATTGTCCATCTCTTCCCATTGCGTATAATACACGTGCAGCACTTGCTTGAGATGCGGACGCGGAACCAAATACAACCACTGCAGTTTTTGCTAGGAATGCTGCTTGTAAGGCATTCCCGCCTACTAGGAAAGCAATTTCATAGGAAGCAGAATCAGCATCTTTAAAACTCGTATAATCTGGCCAAACATTATGTGCAAAATAAGATACGACTACAAAACATAATCCACCAATTATTGTTACTAAAGATATTGCACGCGGTATGTTTTTCTCCGGATTTTTTACTTCTTCTGAAAAAGTAGAAACTGCATCAAAACCGAGGAAAGAGAAACATAATAGTGCAGCACCAGCAACTATATACTTAAATGACTCCTCGGTATTAATAAAGGGATCAAGGTTAAATAAAGTGCCAGTCCCGGTTCCAGTTACTATTGATTTAACTGATAAGATGCAAAAGACAATAATAAATAATACCGATAAGCCTATTACAATCATGTTGATATTTGCGCTTAACTTTACACCTTTAACATTTACAAACGTCACAAGAACTACTAATGTAAATATCCAAACATACTGTGGAACCTCAGGTATTGCAGCTGAGAAGAAAATACCAAATAGTAAAAAGTTAACCATTGGGATCAAGAGATAATCCATTAAAATTGCCCATCCCACTAAGAAACCGACATGAGAATTAATCGCTTTTTGCGCATAGGTATAGGCAGATCCCGCAATGGGGTACGCTTTTGCCATTTGACCATAACTATGAGCCGTAAACATCATCACAATTAATGCAATTACATACGATCCAGCTACCATTCCATGAGATATTTTAGAGGCTATGCCGTATGTGCTAAACACGGTAGTTAAAGCCATAAAGGCCAACCCAGTAACAACAACAGACGTTAAAGAAAGCGATCTAGACAAATTAACTGAATGTTTCATTTTTTCACTCCTCGAATTGTAATCAAATACGCCTTGGCGTAATTGCGTCCGGATTATGAATTGTGCCACCACAATTCATTCCTTTGAAAATCCGTGACATCCGCCGGAGGCTTTGGGCCAACAGATGTTTTTTGCGCGAAAGCGTAGTGTAACGTAGCGGCAGCAGCACCGAAGTTGGTCACTCAGTCTTTGCCACAGGACGTGGCGTTCTTTGACTGAGTTCTTCTCTTTCAGTAGGTGTTTGGACACCCACTGAAAAGGTACCAAAATCGCATTCATCTCTCCACCTATAGAGGGGGAGTTTTCTGTTGAATAAAGATAAAAAAATCTTCCCGGTAAAATGATCAATTAACTAAAATAGTAGGATAGTAGATTGATTCACTACAAACAACTTCACCATCCATAATTGTTAACAAAACTTTCGTTTGAAGAATTTCTTTATTTTCTACTTCAAAGAGGTTTCTATCTAGTACAATAATATCTGCTAATTTTCCAACTTCTAATGTACCCAAATCTTTTTCTCTGAATGTGCTGTATGCTGAACCTTTTGTATACGCCTTCAACGCTTCTGCGAGTGTTATCTGCTCTTGACTATTCCACTCATAATCACCAGTAAAGTCTAGTCTCGTAATCGCATGGAAAATTTCTTTAAAAGGATCTAATGTTGTTATTGGATAGTCAGTACCAAAAGCAATATAGTCGACTGCGTCGTATAACGTTTTACATAAATACGTATAAGGGTCTTTTTCTTTACCGACACGCAAAGTATGACTTTCTTTTGGCATCAATGCTAGATGAGAAGGCTGTATAGATGGAACAACCCCCAATTCTTTAAATCTCTTAATATCTGTCGGATGAATCACTTCAATATGCTCTAACGCATGTCGTGAATCTCTTACACCATTATCCATTCTTGCCGCTTCAAATATATCTAGAGCAAGCCTAACTGCGCCATCACCAATTGTATGGAAACGAATTTGAAACCCTTCTTTATCCGCTTTTGTCACCCAGTTTTTGATCGTTTCTACAGGAAAAGCAGTACTCCCTCGAGTTATAGGTTTGTCTAAGTAAGGATCTAACATGTATGCGGTATGTCCAGTTACAACGCCATCAATAAACTGCTTAAGTCCTGCAAGCTGTAATTTTTCGGAATTGTACTTTTCACGCAAGCTTATCGCTCTATCTATATCATCATTTAACTCAGGGTAAAGATGAATTCGCGTCGTAAGTTTTCCAGCTTCATCATATGCCTTATACATATCAAAACTATTTAACTTATCAAAACTACTTGCAAACAAATCATTTACTGATGTAATGCCTAATTGAGCTGATTTTTTTAAGAACTCTTCAAACAATTCTTCTTTCCGTTTATCCGGAAATGCGAGAGCAATATCCACAACTAAATTCATTGCTGTTTCAAGAAGAATTCCTGTAATTTCATTATTTTCATCTTTTTGAATCGTACCATTAGGAGGGTCTTCAGTTTCATTTGTAACCCTAGCATGTTCAAGTGCTAAACTATTAACCCACGAATAATGACCTTCTGCGTGGAAAAGAAGTATCGGGCGATTAGGAACTACTTTGTCTAAAGAAAAACGTGTCGGCAAGCATTTCTCTGCCCAGTTTGTATGATCCCATCCATAGCCTATAATCCACTCATCAGCATGCACGTTTTCCGAGAATTGCTTTACTAAACTAGCAACTTCTTCTTCCGAATGAGCCTTCGATAAATTGATACTTGCATGCGAGAAAAGACTACCAAACATAAGATGAAGGTGCGCATCATGAAATCCTGGCATAATGAGTTGGTCGCCATAATGATATTCCTTCGTGTCTAAACCTATAAATGGTTTTATTTCCTCCATCGAACCTACCGCAATGATTTTGTTACCTTTAATCGCAATAGCTGCTGGCTTTGCTTCATCTTCTAAACCTGTAAATACTGCTTCACTCGAAATAACTTTATCAGCGATAACCATTGATAACTCCTCTCTTTATCTAAGATTTACTTCTAATAAAACTCTTACAACAACATTGAAAGCGCTTACATAACTACAGAAGTTAAATAATCGCAATAAACAATGGGCATCCACTGTTCGCCTATTAAAATAGGCGAACATAACGGACAAAAGACTCATACTAATTTAAGCTTGTAAACTGGATTTTTCCATTCCAAAAGTGTTGCATATTCTAATGACTCAACATCTCCAGGTAAATAGCCTGGCATTACTTTATTTAAAACGTATCCGTTTTTCAATTGGAATGTTAATACAGGATCATATATTTTCCCTTTCATTACCTCTAGTACATATTCATCTGCACTCATCTGCTCAGCATATTTATAGTAAAAAGGTATACGACCACCTACTAAGATATTTTCTAAGTTAAGTTTCTCACAAATTCTTTTTCGGCCATCGTACAAATGACGTCCCAATTGTAACCCTCTAAAATCTTCGTGTACGCCAATTTCAATACCATATAGGTTTCTACCATTAGGGTTATGATTTCGAATAAATCCTAAATCACAGATTTGAAAATATGAGTGACTATCTCCATAATCTTCAAAATTTACAATTAGACTTAAAGCGGTTCCTACAATTTTACCGTTATATTCTAGACAAATTTGACCTTCTGGAAACAACTCAATTTGACTTTCAAAATGCTCATATTTTAATGCCATATCAGGTCCAAAACACTTCATAGAAAGTGCGGCAACTTCAGCAAGATCCTCTTTTAAAATATTGCGGACAACTATTTCTAGTCCATTATTTTTTACATTTACTTGAGACATAATAAATCCTCCCTCTTATTTTATTGAAATTAAATTAAAGTTTCAGGTGTGTTGATTAACTAATTTTATCTAATTCTAATGAAAGAAAAGGTTGATTTCCGCTAAGGGATACTCGCTTTCCTGCGGGCGAGCGTAGAGTCGAGTAGCCCTTCGCTACAATCTATAAAATTGGCATTATTTATACGGTAAATTTTATTAGGAAGCTGAGGAATAAGGGTGAAATTATTCAATAAACCCCTAATCAACACGCCTGTTAAAGTTCATTACTTTAATTGTGTAGATTTAATCCACATCCTTTATAAACTAAGTATGGGGAAAGTAATCTTTGGGAGAATGCAGAAAAGTCTACCACAATATATTTAGTTACCTAGATTGAGTCATTACCACAATATGCACTTGATTTAATGTAAATCTTATGCCATGTAAGCACATGGAACGAAAGGCGGCGACTCCTTGGGGATTAGCGAACAACTTTAGACCCCGCAGGAGCGTTAGCGACGAGGAGACTCAAGGTTCGCCCCCAGGAAAGCGTCCGCCTGTAGTGGAATGTGCTGTCAAGTAGAGACTTTGATGTAGAGCCCCTAGATTAGTAACAATTTTTTAATTACTTTATAAAGATCGATACAAACTTCTTCTCCAAGTACTCCTCAAGTCCGTACCAACCGCCTTCTTTCCCCATTCCACTTTCCTTCATACCACCAAAGGGAGCTTGTACAACCACTGGAGCTGGATCATTAATACCAACAATTCCGAACTCTAAAGCACGCATCATTCGTAAGCCTCGGCCAATGTCTCGCGTATAACAATATGCTGCAAGACCATATTCAGGATGGTTTGCTCTTTCTACTACCTCTTCTTCCGTCTTAAATGTATAAATTGGTGCAACTGGTCCAAATGTTTCTTCTGTTGTAATCTTCATATTATCGTTTGCATATTGAATAACTGTTGGCTCAAAGAAGTAACCGCTTCCATTATTTAATGTAAATACATTACCGCCCGCAATTACTTTACCATCATGTTTCACAGCGTCTTCTACTTGACTTTTCACTTTTTCAAGAGCTACTTTATTAATTACTGGACCGACATTTACGCCATCTTCTAATCCATTTCCTACAACTAATTTAGATACCTTTTCAGCTAACTTTCCTGAGAATTCATCAGCTATAGTTTCTGCTACGTAAATCCGGTTGGTGCTGATGCAAGTTTGACCCGAGTTAATAAACTTAGACACTAAGATTCCATTAACTGCTGCGTCAATATCAGCATCCTCAAACACAATATACGGTGCGTGTCCACCAAGCTCCATTGATATTTTCTTTACTGTATCAGACGAATCACGGATAAGTTTTTTCCCCACACGCGTCGAGCCAGTAAATGTGATTTTACGAACGTCTGGGTTACTCGTCATCTCGTTTCCAATTTCTTCAGCTGGGCCAATTACCAGGTTTGCAACTCCAGCAGGTAGTCCAACTTCATGAAAGCATTCGAATACTTTTATCGCCGAAAGAGGAGTTAAGTCAGCCGGTTTTAAAACAATCGTACAACCTGCAGCAAGTGCAGGTGCAATTTTTCTTGTAATCATCGATAACGGGAAATTCCATGGTGTAATAGCTGCACATACCCCAACAGGTTCGCGAATTACCATTAAGTGTTTATCAGCTGCAGATGCAGGAATTGTTTCCCCATAAATTCTCTTAGCTTCCTCTGCATACCATTCTAGATAGCCGATCGCACCTGCTACTTCACGAGTAGCATCTGGTAAAGGCTTACCATTTTCAAGTGTAATTGTTTCAGCTAATTCTTTAGTTTTTTCTTTCATCAATTGAACCACTTGAAATAGGTAGTTGCTGCGTTCATTTCCAGTTGTCTTACCCCAGAATTCAAATGCTCTCTTCGCACTTTCAATCGCTTCTTTAGTTTCAGTTTTACCACCTGTAGCAACCGTTCTAATTATTTCTCCTGTCGCAGGATTTGTTACATCTAATTTATTTCCTGTATCTCGCCATTCACCATTTATATAAAGCACTAGAGAACCTCCCCTTTTTAACTATAACCACCACTACTCAACTTACTTTATAGGAATAGTTTAGTTGCGTGTATGTTTAAAAGCTGTAATCGAATCGTCAATAATTTGAATCATTTTTTCAATTTCTTCTTTGTTAATAATAAGCGGTGGCGCAATTGCCACAATTTGGTTATACGCTCCAAGCGCTCTTACTATTAATTGGCGATCGAAACATGCGTCAACTACCGCATTTGCTGGGAAAACAGTTGGATCAAACAATTTTCCACTTGTTGGATCTTCATAAAGTTCAAATGCAGCCAACAGACCAATTACTCTGCAATTTGTTACAATACTATGTTTTTCGGCTAAGTAATCTAAACCTTTTTTAAGTTCTTTCTCCATTTCGTTTACGTGGTCAATAATATTATCACGCTCTAGTATTTCAATGTTTTTCAGTCCAATCGCACAAGCAGTCGGATGGCCACTATATGTGAAACCATGTGGGATAACAGCATCGAAGTTAGCAATTGTTTCTCTAATTTCATCATTCATCATGACCCCGCCAAGTTGCGAATAGCCACTCGTAATTCCTTTTGCAATTGACATCATATCAGGGACAACATTCCAGTTGTTTACACCAAACATTTTACCCGTACGACCAAATCCACAAATAACTTCATCTGCCATGAAAAGGATATTGTATTCGTCACAGATTTTACGAACTGCTTCTAAGTAACCTTCTGGTGGAATATTAACTCCGCCTGCACCTTGCACAGGTTCAATAATAATTCCGGCAATCGTCTCCGCACCTTCTCTTTCAATTGTTCCACGGATAGAATCTGCATAGTTCGGGTCACTTTTATCCCCTAACTCGCTGTTTAATAGGTGGGCTGTTGCACGAACAACTCCGTCTATATTTGATGATGCGAACTTATGGTATGCTGCAAGACCAGTAGCTGTTTGTGCTCCTATTGTTACACCGTGATAAGCATTCGTTAGCGCAATAATCTTTCTTCTTTCTGATTTCCCTTTAAGCTCCCAGTAGAAACGAGCTAATTTAATTGCTGTATCATTTGATTCTGACCCACCAGAAGTGTAGAATACACTATTTAAATTTCCTGGTGCTAACTCAGCTAATTTTTCAGCAAGTAGAATGGATGGTTCATTTGAAAATCCTTTAAATGATGATGCATACGCGAGGGTAGATAATTGACTATTACCAGCATCTGCAAGTTCTTGATTCCCATGCCCTAAGTTCACGTTCCAAAGCATTGACATCCCGTCGATGTATTCCACATCATCCGTACTTGTAACTGTAACGCCTTTACCTTTAACAAAGATAATAGGCGGTCCATTGTCAATTAAAGCCTTCGGATTTGTAGCTGGATGTAGCAAGTGCTTTTTGTCCAGTTTAGCTAACTCTACAGTTCTTGATTGTTGAGTAATTTTAGTTGTCATTGATAAAACCTCCATTTATAAATTAATAATTTGCGATTGTATGGACACACTCTGGTATCAACTAACTTAAAACTGAAATACTGTTCAGAAACAATTTTTGAACTATTCTTAATTATGAAAATAGTATATCTTTACATTTTTATAATGTAAATTATAATATTTATATGACTTCCATATATTTTATGAATACTAAAAGGAGGAGTTATCAAAATGAACCTTCATCGTTTACATTGTTTTATTACAGTAGTTGAGGAAGGTAGCATTACAAAAGCTGCTACTGCACTGCAAATGACTCAACCCCCCTTAAGTATTTTAATTAGAAAATTTGAACAAGAATTAAATGTCACTTTGTTTAATCGTTTAGGTAGATCTCTTGAATTAACACCAAGTGGAGTATTTTTATATGAAAAAGGAAAAGAATTACTTGATTTATCTGAGAATACGGAGAAAAAATTAGTCGAGTTTCATGAAGGAATTAGAGGTACTGTGAAATTGGGTTGTACTACTTCAGCAAATCTATTTATTTTGCCAAATGTCTTAAAAAAAATTCAAAAGGAAACTCCTAACATAGTTACACATGTTCGCGAGGGGAATACATCATATATTTTAGAAGAACTAAGAAGTCATAAAATAGATATTGGAATTGTCCGAACTTCAGTGAGAGCGGAAGACATCCATACTTCAACACTACTAACAGAACCTTTACTTTTAGCTCTTCCACCCAACCATCATCTATGTGAAAAAGATTCTATTGATATTGCAGACTTGAAAAACGAACGATTTCTTTTAAATACAACATCTTATGGATCAGGTGTTGCTGATGATGTGATCGAGGCATGCCAAAAAAGTGGATTTACGCCTAATGTCGTTTACTGGGGGACAGAAACATTACCGACACTTATGATGGTAATGAAAGGCGCAGGAATTTGTTTTGTACCTAGCTGTTTCAAGCTACTTAATTCTCCTGATTTACCGGTACTTAGAACACTAGCAAATCCAGTGTTACAAACAAAACTTAATATAATTACACTTAAGGATCGTTACATGACATCAATTTCCAAACGATTTCTTGCGATTACCGAAGAGGTTGCAGAAAAAATGACAAGCATTTTCAATAATTAATGTGATTTAAGTAATGGCGTTGAAGCTAAAATATTCAGTAGATAATGCTTAATAAGTCAAAATAAACATTCTCACTTTAATATCAGTTAAGATAAGAGTGCTTTAAATTACCACCTGCTAAAAGCAGGTGGATTATGTCATGAATGTCCACGAGTTCAATAACTTCATCAAAAAAACTTCAATCCTTTTTTAGCAACAAGAAAAAAACGAATTCTAAAATAAAAATCCGTTCTTCGTAATTTCTTATACTAACTCTAATGTTTGAAGTATATGTGACAACACATTGGCGCTAATGTGTTTAATTATATTAGCAAAGTACCTATTTAGTTGAAGCAGAAGGTGTTATGACGCAATCAAAAGCGTTCCATCGTTAGATCAGTGTTTACTGAAACTGCAGCTTTATTACCTTTAGCAGCTGAAATCATTAAAGAGGATGGTTTAGATCTTTCGGTTTCTCCTGCAATATATACGTTTTTTTGGGTTGTTCTACCAACACCATCTGTTATAACTTTTCCATTTTCATGAATGTCACAGCAAAGCTTCTCAGCAAATTGATTTGGTCGATAATAAGATGGGGCAACAAATCCACCCGATCTTACAATTGTTGCTCCTGTTTCAAACTCTATTTTTTGTAAGTAACCGTCATTACCTATTAAGTCTTTAATCTTTTCCGATATAATTTTGATATTGTGTTTTTGTAACTCCATTTTACCTTCTTTAGATAATTGAACTCCATTTGTTAAGACAACCAAATCCTGCGACCAATTATAAACTAACTTAGTCAAATGCAGTACATGCTCTTCTTTTTCTGCAATAACCACTAATGGCTTATCTTTTTGCTCCCAGCCATCACAATACGGACAACTAAATAGACTTTTCCCATAAAACTTTCTTATACTAGGTATAGTAAATATTTCTTGAATACCAGTGGCGAGTATTATTTTTTCTGAAACAAATTCCTGACTAGTAGATGTTTTGACAGTAAATCGCCCATTACCTATATCCTTAATAATTTCAGTAACTGTTTCAGTAAAATAGGATACGGAGGGGTAATTCTCCAACTCTTTTAAAGCTATTTCTTTAAACGCTTGTGGTTTTATCCCATCACGAGTAATAAATCCATGTGATGCTTGTGTCACCCTATTTCTATTCGTTCTATCGTCAAATAATGCAATGTTTCTCCTAGCCCTTCCTAAAGTTAAGCTAGCACTTAACCCAGAAGGACCTCCACCTATAATGATACAATCAAGGACATTCATTTTTTACCTCCGTAATGTTTTGGTTTTATTTTGAATTGTTATTTGCATAAGAGAACTACATTATTTCCCACATCAAGGATTTCCATTCTTTTTACACACTGATATTTCGTTAGTTGAATAACATTTGTAATAATCTCAAAAAAACTCGACCCATACTGAATGGATCGAGGTTTAAATATGATTTTAATTTGTTCGACTCCCAAACATATCCTGGTTCTCGGCTACTAGATATTTTTCTTATTCCATCTCAAGCAAGGGAAGTACCGAATGAAATATTTGTTGACAGAAATTATAACTAACCTGCGCAAAAAAGCATTCCAGAGTACGGAGTAAACATATCTAAAAGAAACTACTCTATACTCGAAAATTTTTTAATTTGAAGTTTCAATTCCAGATTTTTTATAAAAAAGTACATATGAATTTTTGTACAATTATGACACCCTTATTGAACTACCCCCACTTATCGGCCTTACGGTCTAGATTGAAGTGGGAGATTCTTGGGAACAGAGCATACTTGTTGGTGTATTTCTTTACCAACAGCGGTTTCTCTTATTTACCAAGCTATCTCCGTGGATTCCTACGGTTCTATGATTATTCAAACCGAGGCTAAAGCGAGCTCTTCTTCTTGGGATCTCCTTTGTGTCTTCAGCATTCCTTATTTTAGCGGCTGTTTTATTCAGCTTTGCTGATATACTGTTGCCGTAATCCTGTCTTTTGCACATATAAACATATAAAAAATGCCTTCACCATATTTATCAAAATCAGCATAATCGATTTGCCCTATATACCGCATTCTTCGTTTACAACAAGGACAAAGCGGATACTCCGGATCCTGGACCCAGCTTGGATGGCCGCCAATCTGCGAATTTAATTGTGACATGGTCCAAACTGCAGCATAATACGGTGATTGCGGCTCATGTGATAGGACTAAACTAAGTGGGATTTCAGTACTATTGTTTACGTCATCAATATCCGGAAGATAAGCAGGTTCCTGATTATAGTGGCTCCAGACAGGCACGCCATGATTGTCCAGCTCTATGTATATCGTGCTAAATCCCCCACATAAATCACAGGTTATCACCTGCAGATTCTCGATCTGCAAGTCGAGATATTGCAAGGAAGGATGAGAGGTAGCTACGTCCATCAACTTCGTTAACTTCCTATCGCACCATGGGCATGTTGAATGGCTTATCTCAAGAAAACGGGCATGATGTACTTCATTTAAATCGTCATTCTGTTGTTCTTCTAGCCTGATTGCATAACATAAATGGTTAATTAGGTCACGCTTCTCTCCGTCTGGGGTTAGCTCCCATCCTCCATCAAGAGCATATGTTTCAGGAGTTACATACAGTTGCTCCGCCCATTTTGGCGGCTGCAATTGCCATTCCCGAAACTGCTCTGTGACTACGGCATTACCAATCCATCCGAGCACAAGGAGGAGATGATTTCGGTTGTCCTCATCCCATATCGCCCGCTCCAAAAGCTGATCTTGAATATCTTGTGATGCATCTTTAAAAATAATCGGATTATAAAACAAGCCGCGCTTTATAAGCTCAGGCAAAGCATTCGAGATATTATAATTCCGATAGCATACTAATGATAATAAAATGTCTTCTGCTTCACTTTCATTGTTAACAGCAAATAATTTCATTGCATATTTCAGCATAGAGTTCGCTTCTTGGTCTGATAAGAATATGTACACCTGCTCCATGCTTAACGGATAAGGGACGTATTGGATAAGCGGGTCATACTTTCTCGGTGCATGCATAACCTTGAGAATGTCTACATGATCTGTTAATCCATCATAGAGATTCACCGTTTTGCGGTGCTGCTCAATATAAGCTTGTTGCTTTTTTCGTTCCTGCTCCTGATGGCAAGGCATGCAGATGCCGCCTGTTTTAGCTGCTGTACTCGGCAGAATTGTTGCGCTGCAGTATTCCGTCTTGCATGGTATGCGTTCCACCATATTTGATTAACCCCCTTTATTTCATCCATCTTCTTAGCTGGTATGTGCTTAGAAAGAATGTATAGTACATTTAAAAAGCTTATTGTATACGCTGATTAAGTCGTACATAAGTTATCGCTTATAGTCGGGCTGTTCCAAAGTAATAGGATCAAGATTACTGAGTACCCAATTCACTGCAAGTTCGCATAGTCTCACAGGTTCATTACTACCATTGCCGTTGTGAAGTTCTTTCGCTAGTCTTTCGGCCTCCAGAAGTGCATCTGGATGTAATGGCGTACCCAAGCTAAAGTAATGGTTCAAACTATTGAGCATTTTACGATATTGATCATCCCAGTTGATACTGCCGTTATCTAAAATTTCGTATGACACTTTACCAGTAATACGGATAACCTCACCCTGTACGGTTTTCGCATGTCCTTGTGAAGGAATTAATAAATTCCAGAGTTCATTGTGTTGCGCCTGCCATCCCTTTGCTGATACCTCTATTGGAGAGGTGCCATTGTGAGTCTTTCGTTTCCCTATAGGAGGAACATCAAATAGCTCATATAGATGTAAAAGTGCCTCCTCTGTTTGATTCAAATATTCTTTATTAAAGCCTTCTCTGTGAAACTCAAAGTCGTTTCCAATTCGTTTAATAGAGTCTTTCATCTTCTGCGTTACAGTTGCACCAGCATTTAGCAAAATATCGGCGACTTTCGCCATATTGACGATATCTATGTTTCTACACATTGCCAAAGCTTTTTCTAAGGGTGTCTGTTTCATCTTATTTTCTGCGCTGATATTTGCCCCTTTGGCAATCAACGTGTTTACCGCATTTGGCTTGAATGAAGCTGCGGCGGCAAATAAAGGTGTCTCGTTTTGATAATCAATGGCTTCTATATCTGCACCCAACTCAAGCAGCAATTCAGTATTACCGCACCAACTTATTGCATGTTTATGTAGAGCCGTTCTTCCGTAACTGTCACTAGCATTTATATCAGCACCCTGTTCCACTAGCCAGCTGACCAATTCATTCGGTATATTGAAAAAGCTCAAAGCTGTTGATTTACTGTATCCGCCACGAGCATCTAATTCGCATAGCATAAATACCTCTTTTAATGCTGATATATCGCCTACTTCAATTAGTTCATCGAAATTTTTCGGTAAGGTCTTTTTCTTCTTCCCCATCCGTACTTCTCTCCTTAGGTCATATTTTCAAAATAACTCCATTACTGTATTTTACCACTTATCCGTTTGTTGTAATATATTCCATTCTCCATCAATATGGTGCTATACGGAGCTTCTAAGCTATACTATCAAGTCTTTGATTAAGTATGGTTAGATAAGTTTTTAAGGAACAGAACTATTCGATGCTATCCGTTTGGCTAAACACTCGTATCACTTATCACTCCCATTGCTTCTATCTAGGAGATTTTCTTAATACTGCAAGACCTAAATAATCACCAAAACATTGCCTCTAATTGTTTTATTTAACGTATTTTTCCTTAGTAAATAACTCCAATCAACTTATAAATATAGCATACATTTTAAAAATCCCCTCCCTATCTCTTCAGGGGATATAAATTTAAACACTAATTGATAACCTTCCCTTCTGGTAGCTTACCATCCTTCATCCACTCTTCAACAAAACGGTTAAAGAACTCAGGGTTCGCTAATGAAACACCGTGGCCGATGTTAGATAGCACAACACCCTGGCAATTAGGATTGCTATTCACAAGATGGGTTGCAGATTGTTTCATGTTGCCTTTCTCTTTTTCACCGACAGTTACTAAAATGTTACATTGGGCTTTCGAAAAATCACGAGGAATGGCAAACGACATATTTTCTTTCAATATTTTAATAAGGGTATCTACTTTCATCTTTGAACTATCTTCATAATATTGCTCAAAATATTCTTGATCTACATATAACGTTTTAGCTTGAAGCTTAGCGAATGATTTATTTTTTATTAAGGGAAAAGTTAACTTTATCAATGGTCGAATCCTTTTTTCTGCAATTGGGGAAGGTGTCACTAAAGCACTGTTGATGATGGCAAAATCTATTAATTGCGGTTTTAAACTAATCATTTGAATAGCAATTTGTGCTCCTAGTGAAAATCCTACTACTATGACAAGTTTATTTTTTGCTTTATCTTCTATTATAGATAGTAGCTTTTTTGCACTATCTTCAATTGAAAAATCAGAGATATTACTAGCCTCGTTATCTATTAATTCTGGTACAACGCAATGATAATCGGAAAAGTATTGGACTTGTTTATCCCACATCCACCCTCCAACACCACCCCATGAATCAATAATATGAGTGGCTTATGTAGATCACCGTACTCCTTATAATTCATTACCACACCTTCTTTCTTTGTTCTTGTATTTCTTGGGAAATAATTAGATTATTCTTATATTTTAAGCACTGTATTTATTTTACTATTTATAGTGTCATATTTATAGTTTCTGTTGCATATATAATACTTGAAACACATTTAGCATTTTTGATGAAATATTGTAGCTCTTGGGATTGAGGAAGAAAGACAAAAAATAATAAACATGGAGGTAATAAAGATGGATCAAAACAAAACGAACGAAGCAAAAGAATTAGTAAAAGCCATTACCCCTTCCAGTTTAGGAGAATTTCCCCTCGCACCAATTAGTGGCTTATATGCATGGAGTGAACAGCAAATCAGTGAGGAACTTCGTATCGATGTAGACGGATACTACCCACAAATGGTAGCAAGCGGAACTATTATTTCAAACATGTCTTCTACTATTCATTGGATTGCCAAGCTAACAGCTAACGGTACAGATACTTGGACAGGTAATATTCGAAATAAATACTTAGACGACATACAATCATTTCCTTATACAAATGTAAAAATACAAGTTACACGCGGTTCAATCCCTGAACAGCATACTGCAGAAGTCGCATTTCTGATCGGAGGAGAGACAGACAGAACTAGCTCGTTCAAGTTTCAATCTCCTTACTTCCATCCTGTGGAATTTGAATTTGATGGTGAAGAAGGGACAACACCAGTCACAACCTATCAAACACACGCGCATCCAGACAAACCAACATCTTTGCCGGATGAAACTCTGTCAATTTCAGAAGTCTTTAAACGTACTGGGTTTGATGTAAAAATATCAGACGGTAATAATTTTGTTTCCAAAGACTATACAGGGACTGATAAAAAGTGGAACACTCAAGAGATGCATGATGCCATGCAAGTATATTGGTCACACTTTGATAATAAGCCCCAATGGTCCATGTGGACATTCTTTGCAAATTCGGAAGCTGAAGAAGGCCATGGTCTGGGCGGTATTATGTTTGATAGTATAGGTCCGAATCATCGTCAAGGGACAGCCATTTTTAATAATTCATTTATTTCAGATCCACCTAAAGGTGACCCCTCCCCAGAAGCTTGGGTACAGAGATATCGTTTTTGGTGCGCTTGCCATGAGATGGGACATGCTTTCAATCTCCTGCACTCTTGGCAAAAACACCTAGGTCATCCTTGGGAACCGTTGGATCGACCACTTACTCCAGAACCTAAGGCTCTAAGCTTTATGAATTATCCTTTCAAATTTGATGGCAACCAACAGGAGTTCTTTAAAAACTTTGAGTATCGTTTTAGTGATCAAGAACTTTTGTTTTTGCGCCACGCTCCAGAGCGCTTCGTTCAAATGGGTAATGCTGATTGGGCTGTAGATCATGGTTTTGAGCAACCAACCGTTTCTATTCACCCTTCATTTAATCTTGAATTGAGGGTTAACCGTAAAACATCTATATTCCAATGGTTAGAACCTGCAGTTATTGAAATCAAATTAACAAATACTTCGAATCAACCTCAGTCAATCAATAAACATATATTGTCTGATTTATACGGAATGACTGTATTGGTTAAAAAAGACGGAAAACAAGGACGTCGATTACTACCTCATGTTCAATATTTATGGAATAAAGAGAATAAGGTAATCATGCCTGGTGAATCACTATACGAAACTATTTTCGCGTCCGTAGGGAAAAATGGCTGGTTAATTGATGACCCAGGATTTTATAACATTCAAGTAGCTATGCAAATAAACGGCCATAACATCGTATCAAATAACTTAAGACTTCGTGTTTTACCACCTACCGGATACGATCAGGAATTCCTTGCTCAAGACTATTTCTCTGAAGAAGTCGGCCGTGTTCTTGCATTCGATGGCAGTCGTTATCTAGACAAAGGAAACGATATCCTTCGTGAGATAACTGAAAAACTTCCTGACCATGCTGTTGCTCTTCACGCCCATATCGCTCTTGCTAAACCATTGGCGTTCGATTATCAATACCTTGACTTCACAGGAGACTCAGATACAAAAGGTAAAATCAAACTAATACCTGCCCAACCAGATGAGGCACGTAAACAGTTTACTTCTGCGTTAACTGAGCACAAACAGGTAGCTGCTAAGACACTTTCCAATATAGATTATAATGATTATATGGGAACATTCAGTGAATTCCTAAGTAATCAAGAAGAAAACAAGGAAGCCGCACAGGTACAGAATGTCCTTTATCAAACGCTAGCTGAACGGAATGTGCTAGATAGTGTATTACAAAAAATCAAAAATCGCCGTGAAAACTATGAACAAAAGGAAAATGAATTTTCTACAAACATATAATATTTCCACTTAAATAAGCCGCTTTTAGTCTAATTACAAATAGAAAACCGTCATTTCGAAAAAAGGTTGATCGAAATGACGGTTTTCTGTTTGATTTTAAAGTTTGATTATTTATTCTACTTATGTTCGTCCCAAAAGTCCTTACTAAAACTCGTATTTGCTTGATATTTCCCAGCTGGTTTGGCAATATCTGAACCTCGCAAAATGGTTCCTTTTCCAAACTTTTGCTCGATTTGATCAACCAGTTTAATGATGGGTTCATCTTTTACATGCTCTTCAAAATTAAATAACGTTAGCTGTTGTGTCGTTTCTTTAATATCACTGACATTCGATACAGTAACACCCAATAATCGTACTGGTTCCTCGTCCCAATGCTTATTAAAGAGATACCAGGCATGCTCAACAATATCTTCTTTCGAATGAATTGCGTTATTGATAGACTTACTTCGTGTACATGTTTCCCAATCAGCTGAACGAATCATGATACTTACAGTAACTCCAGCAAGTTTCTTGGCCTTTAATCTTTCTGCTACTTTTTCAGACAGGGTAGCGATTACTTTATATAGTTCATCCCTATCTGTTGTATCACGGGAAAGTGTTGTTGAATTCCCCACACTTTTCGTATCATATATTGCTTCTGGATCAACTGGTCTGTCATCTTCGCCATTTGCCTTTTGCTTCATGCGCAGACCATTAATGCCAAAGTTTTGCTTTAATATATATTCATCAGCTACAGCAAGTTCTCCAATTGTTTTGATACCTAATTTACCTAATTTCTCCGCTGTACTCTTACCTACTCCATGCATCTCAATGACATTCAACGGCCACAATACTGCGGGAACATCGCGCTTTCGGAGTATTGTAATACCCATTGGTTTTTTCATATCACTTGCCATTTTCGCTAAAAATTTATTCGGTGCAATGCCGATTGAACAAGGGAGTTGCAGTTCGTTCCAGATTCTATCTTGCATATTTTGTACGTGCTGCAATACATGTTGGCCTTCGACTATAGGAAGTTGCAAATATCCTTCATCGATTGAAACTGGTTGGAGAATGTCGCTATACTCTTTTAACAAATTAAAAAATGACTTAGACGCTGCTCTATATCGTTCAAAATTAGGAGGTAGTACAATTAACTCCGGGCACTTTCGACGCGCCTCTCCGACATTCATAGTTGTATAAACACCACTTGCTCTTGCTTCATAGCTACAAGTAATAATAATACCTCTACGCTCTTTTGGATTACCTGCGATTGCCACAGGTTTCCCTTTTAATGCGGCATCGTAAATTTGTTCAACAGAGGCATAGAAGCAATTAAGGTCAATATGTAAAATGATTCTTCCTTTATTCATATTTATCTCCTCATTTACTTTGGCTTACCCTGTATGCGCTATCGTATCGCCACTTTTCTTTACATAACTTTATTATAAACCTTCCTTCGTTTAATCAACAAATGTATAATCACCATCACTTTCAAGTAAATCCTTCAAAATGATCAGAGCTTGTTCAAGTTGATTTTCAGGTGCAGTGATGGCCAAACGAACTGCATTTACTAACTTCGCATTTCCTACAGCAAAACGTTCAGCCGCGTACACTTGCACACCCGCTTTTGCTGCTAGCAATTCAAACTGAATGCTAGTGAATTTTTCGGGAAGTATAAGCCATCTGAAAATACATTCCTCTTCTCCTAAAATGTTATATTCCCCTAAATATTGATCGACAAGGGCATTTTGTTGCTTGGCATACAAACGGTGCTTCTCTAAAATGGTTTGCGCAACGCCATCATGAATCATCCTAGCCGTAAGCTCCACCATCATTAAAGACACTGAAATATTTATGTTATACAATGTTTCCATTATTTTTTTTCGTAGAGCTGGCGGTGTAATGATATAGGATAGTCGTAAGCCCGGTGAGATAGTTTTGGAAACACTGGCAATATAAATGACCTTTTCTGGTGCATAGGAGGCTATTGGTGCAAGTGGTTTCTCTTTAAGAAAACTATAGATTGCATCCTCAATGACGATTATGTCTTTCTGCCTCGCTACTTCTGCTATCATTTTCCTTGTTTCCATCGACATTGTATGAGTAGTTGGATTATGAAAATCTGGAATAACATAAAGACCTTTTATATGCTCATTTTTACAAGCGTATAATAGCCCCTCCCTTGTCATTTCTCCGTTTCTTTGTTGGATTGCTACTAGTTGGATACCAAGCATATTTGCTGCTGTTTTTATACCTGCATAAGTAATGGGATCTGTACCAATTCGATCCCCTGGTTGAAACAATGCCGCTAACGTGCCAACAATGGCATTTTGTCCCCCTGCCCCAAGTAATATTGGTTGATCCGTTTGAAAGTTAACCTTTTCCAATAGCTTCATGGCTGCTTCCGTTTGCCATGCATTTCCTTCTGGTCGTCCGTATTGAAATAATTTACTAAAATTAGGGTCATTCATCATCTTTTTCATATAACGTGTAATATCCCCATTCGCATGATTTTCTGGCAGCACAGAGCCCATTTCAATCATCTGAGAAGAATTACTTGTTGGTAATAAAATTTTATTTGCCGCTGCATCTGATGAAACAAACGTTCCATTTCCGATAGAAGCATAAATAAGCCCCTTTTGCCCACAAAGCTTAAAAGCTCTTGTTATTGTGCTTAAATTTACATCTAAAAAATCAGCTAACTCACGCTGAGGAGGTAGCTTCGTGCCTGGCGATAATTTTCCATCCTTTATATCTTGTTCTAGCTGTTCAGCAATTGCTATATATAACGGAGCCGAACCTTTGCTAATATTCGGCTTCCAACTCATTGGGTATTCTTCGAACGAATTAACTGGCATTTTCTAAGCTAAGCTCCTTCTCTCTCAATTTTGCATACAATATTTAATTGTCTTGCATACAATGATAATATTGTATGCATATGATGACAATGATATAATTTTTAAAAAATCAGAAAAAAAGGACGATAAATTATGGAATTTTCAGAAAAAATATTAAATACCCCGTCTTCATTCATCCGAAACATTTTGAAAGTAACTGAATCAGATGATGTTATTTCTTTTGCAGGGGGTCTTCCAAACCCAATTTCTTTCCCAGTTGAAGCGTTACAGGCATCTGCGAACAAAGCTATTTCGGAAAACGGTAGTCGTCTATTCCAATACTCAGGTACACAAGGTTATGCGCCTTTACGTGAGTACATTGCTGCAAAATATCGACGAGTACACGGACTAGATGTCCATGCTGACGATGTATTTATTACAACAGGATCACAGCAGGCTCTTGAACTAATTGGGAAAGTACTTATTAACAAAGGCGATGGTATCGTCATCGAGGAGCCTGGTTACTTAGGTGCTATTCAAGCCTTCACATTAAGTGAGCCAACCTTCTATGGTGTAACACTCGAAAATGATGGGTTAAACTTAGAAGAATTAGAGAATGCACTACAACAACCAAATGTAAAATTCGTGTATACAGTTCCAAATTTCCAAAATCCAACAGGTCTTACGTATTCTAAAGAAAAACGTCAGCAAATTTTCGAAATCCTATCAAAATATGATGTAGCGTTAATTGAGGATGATCCATATGGAGAGTTACGCTTCCAAGGTGAGCCACTACCATACATTGGTGCTGGTAAATTAGAAAATAGTATTTTGCTAGGTTCTTTCTCTAAAACAGTCACACCAGGAATGCGACTTGGCTTTATCATTACAAAAAATAAAGAATTAATGCAGCATATCGAAACTGCGAAGCAAGCAACTGACTTACACACAAATATTTTCTCTCAATATGTCATTTATGATTATTTAGCAAACAATGACTATACGGAGCACGTTCAGAAAATTATAGCGTTATATAAAAACCAAGCCGATGCTATGCTAAATGCAATGGAGGAGTTTTTCCCAGCACATGTGGACTACACACGACCAGATGGCGGAATGTTCATTTGGGCTACAATGAATAATGGAACTTCATCATTAGACGTCTTCCAAAAAGCGATGGAGCAAAAAGTTGCCTTCGTACCAGGCGATCCATTCTACACATCTAAAACGGGTGTAAATACAATGCGCTTAAATTATACAAATGCAACACCAGAAGTCATCCGCGAAGGTATTAAACGCTTAGGTAGCATTTTATAAAAATTGTTTAAAAATAAACAAAGTTATTAATAAGAGATGGTGTGAAATTTTCATATCATCTTTTCTTATTTCTCATCATAGTAAAAAATGAGGACAGAGCCTATTAAGGCTAATCAAAAAGAAAAATCCACTTGTAATGTAGGTTACATATAAAAGTTGCTAAACTATTCAAAGATAAATTAGCTACTTTTTTATTTTTTCTTCTCTTTTTACAATTACCTAAGAAATCGATATTACACATAGTTAATACGTCGAATCATTATATCAAAAAAGAACATCCCTATAGACAAAATAGATTCATTTGATACATACCTCCTGTGTACCGAAGGCTAATAAAAGAATCTTTTTAAATACATAAAACCAATGCTATATTCATTACATTTCTTTCATTTAAAACCTCAAAAAGGGCTTAGGAACAACTCCTAAGCCTTTCTATTATTGAGTAATACTTGATTTAAAATCAGATTTTTTAACTAGCTAATTTATACAAACTCCATTCTAAAAAATATTAATTAACATGGAGTTTAACCTTTTTTATTTAGTATTAGATAATTTTTGTACTCCTTTATTCACTAAAGCAACCGTTACGGTTCACCGTGACCTTTCTAAATGAGGTTTTATACGTATGACCCTTTTTTCTTTGTGAAGTAATCTGAACACCAGTTCATCTACTCGAATACAACTCTTATACCCTCATTGTTATAACTAACGCTTACTTTTTTTCTTTATTGGTATCCAAACTTCGCAATATACATTTTCATAAGTACCATCATGCTTTATAAAAGAAATTCCAGGTAGGTCGACTATTTCATAACCTGAAGATGGCAACCACTCCGAATAAATTTTCGCGGTCGTTTCTTGAAGGGTAACAGGGAATGGTCCATGATTAGGGAAAATTGCCCATAAACTTTCTTCAATAGAAAGTTGTTCTAAATCAGCTAATTGATTTTCTTTTGTTGTTGCAAAACCAATCATATGAGTTAAGTAACCTTTTTCTTCTAAGTAACCATCATCAAAATCATAAGATACATTCAAAACTTGATGAGGATATAAATCAGCTAATTGATGCATCTCATTTCTTTGTTGTTCAGTAATAGACTGGGCTAGTTCTAAAATTGCATTATTGACACCTTCAAACTGTATTGGTACCCTTTTTGATACTCCAACTATATTAAATTTCTTTTTCTTTTCTATTTTGAATTCCATGGAAATTCCTCCCCTAATATCTATAAAGAATGAAAATTTGGGAAATGATTTTTGAATTTTATTTTTCGTTACTTCCGAAGGTAAGAAGCCACACCATTCACGAAAGGCTCTTGAAAATCCCTCGATTGATTGATAGCCATATTTATAGGCAACATCTGTAACCTTCGCACCGTTTATCAATTCAACATTCGCTACCGATAATCTCCTGTTTTTGATATACTCATTCAATGACATTCCTGCCATATAAGAAAACATCCTTTTAAAATGATAATCAGATAGACCAACTATTTCTGATATTTCTTTTCCTGATATTTCTTCCGTTAAATTTTTTTCGATGTAATCCATTAATTGATTGAATTCTTGTAACATTTCATTTCCCTCCTTAACAATTACATCATATTGTATCCATTGATTTTTTACTCGATATTTTTTATACGGATTATATCGGATAAAGATCAAAAACAGCCTAGAAATATTCTAAGCTGCTTTCGTGTTCATTCAACATATATTATCCCTTAAATAAATCCTTCTCTTCACCTTTAAATAAGACTGTTTCCTCAAAGATTGTTACTTCTGATTTTGTATCTTCTTCAACTAAAGCACTCCGTTCGTTGTAGAAGAAATGATCCTAATTCACATATAAATGCAAAATATTTTCCTGTTTTTCATACCTTCCCTTTATTACTCCGATACCATCAATTTTAAGCGAATCGACATTTTCAATGGGATTATTCTTTAATATCAGATGTAATTTAATTATTTTTTGAAGTCCATCCTTACAATAGGCGATAACAGGTTGTTGTACAAGATAGTCTTCATTGTTAATTCTTACTTTTATAAAGTTCTTATGTAAAAACCTATTTTCTAATGAGACGATATTCATCGGGTCAAAAGATTTAGCTGTTATTTCACCTTCAATAAATAGATGAATTCCTTTTTGTTGTTCAAAATTTTTAAATGTATTTTTTCTATTTTGTATAGCAAAATTAATTACTTCTTCTGTTTCAGAGCTTATTCCTACGTTACTTATTATTATAAAATCATCCGAAAGCTGTTTAAATATATCGTATAATGTTTCCTCTTTACCCCAAAAACTTTCTTTCCAACCTGGTAAAAGCTCATCTAGTAACAAACACATAAACAAGCCTGAACTATAACAACTCTTTCGTAAATCAGAAGTAGATTCATATTTGTCCTTAAGGTGTAGTCCATATTTTTTTAGAACTGAATTGTAAGCTATTGGGGCTTTTTCTGAGTAAGCCTTTAGTTCAACATACCACGCAGGTCCCTCAATTGTTTCAATTAAGTTTTCGTATAATAAATTATTATTAAACTTAGTAGTTCTTTTTTCTCTTAGGGCAATGAAAGTATTAAGATAAAGTTTCTTTTTAATAATATTATTTTCTAACACAGCACTATAAAGGTTGGTTCTTTCCTGATTTCGTAATTCCACATTTTCTTTCGATATCGGATATGTGATTCCCAGAATTTCATTTGCAAACCGTGTTTCGCCTTTAACATATTGAAAACCGTGGAATAATTCGTGTACGAGAATAGAATATAAACTTTCATAATCCTCATACAATTCGACATTTACAATTGCTGTTGGATAATCATTATAAAGAATAAGTGTACACCCCATAAATTGTTCATCCCAATTTAAAATTTGATAATTATTTTGTTATTTTTTTTCATTCTAGGATGGTTGAAAAGATAAACATAACTCTTATCATATAATGCGTAAGCAACCGATTCAAAACCTGACCAATAATTATCCAAATTTGCATTTACTAAGTCTTGGGAAATTCTATTAAGATATTTATTCATTCTTTTTATCCTCCATATAATAATCCATTCTATTTAAATTCTCTTTGGGATGATAAATATCCTTTTTCAAAAGAAGGCTTATGCAACTATCCTGAGCAGTTCGGGCGTTTAATATCGTGATGGCTCTTTTAGTAGTATACAGCGCGATTTCAATTCTCCTTCATTAAAAGAATAAAAAGCAACCCTCTTCGTGCGCTATAGCGTCGAAAAGGGTTGCTTCGTTCAATTCTGCAATTATTTTGTATACGTTAAAACGGCATGTTTCTTAAATTTCTCTAAAGCCCGTGTTGCCTCATCTTTGTTTGCATACTCAAAAATTCGAACGTCCTTTTTATCAAATACTGTAATAACCCACATCATAAAAGCTCCCTTCCAATTCGTTTTTGTAATATAACAACCACCGAAGACCGTGATGCTTTTTCCAACTGTTTTATAACAATTATAACAATTCCTTACTTGATTCTTATTTTACGCCGATTTTTTATAAAATGTAAGCCTTATGTGAAGCCTTTCACAAACTGTTCAATTTCAAAACGCTTTCATTGAACAATTTGTGAAAACCTGATTTTTCAAGGCATAAAAACAGTTCTTTTCGTTTTATTATCCGTCACTTTTTTTCATTTATATGCCAATCGTAGGGTTTCGACGATGCTGAGCACTTGGGATTAAGTCCATATAATTGTGTAAAAAGAAAAGGGGTCATTTTCTTTCCTCTTGGTTACAATGTTTTCAACCACGAAAATAAAGTAAAGAGAGGAATATAAAATGACCCAATTACAGTTTAACCTAGACATGGATCTTTTAAAAGATTCGATTATCAATTCTAATATTGACGCAGTTATTAAATCGGCAATAGTTTTGGTTTTAAACGAGTTTATGGAAAAAGAAAGAGACGACTATTTGCAAGTAGACACCTATGAACGTTCTACTAATCGCCGTGATTACCGTAACGGCTATTATGAACGTGAATTAACGATGAGTATCGGTAAAATTAAGCTCACTGTTCCTAGAACTCGTAATGGCGAGTTTTCACCAACAATTTTTGAAAAGTATGCTCGTTGTGATCAAGCTCTCGTTTTATCTATGCTAGAAATGGTGATAAATGGCGTTTCAACACGTAAAGTCACTCATATTGTTGAACAACTTTGTGGAGAAAGCATCTCTAAATCCTTTGTATCTTCACTTACACAAAAGCTGGATCCAATTGTAAATGCTTGGGCGAAGCGTCCATTAAATACAACTTATATTCCTTTTCTTTTTGTAGATGCGATGTATATAAAAGTTCGTGAACATCAATGTATTGTCTCAAAGGCTGTTTATATTGCCACAGCTATTACGGATAAAAATAAACGTGAAATACTCGGTTTAAGTGTGGACCACGCAGAAAGTTATGAGAGTTGGAGTCGATTTTTCCAAAGCCTCAAATCTCGTGGGCTTCAATCACCTAAGCTTGTGATTTCAGATGCTCATCAAGGTCTTCAAAAAGCTATACAGCGCGATTTTATCGGGACATCTTGGCAAAGATGCAACGTACATTTCAAACGAAATATCATTGAAAAGCTTCCTAAAAAAGACTCAGCTGAAATCCGCATGATGATAAAACGTGTTTTTGAAGCCATCACAATTGAAGATATTCGAAAGTTTAAAGATGAGTTATTTGATCAATTCGGAAACAATTCTAAATATACGAAAGCTCTTGCCATCTTTGATGAAGGATTCGAAGATACTATACAATACATGAACTATCCAGAAAAAATACGATGTCATATTCGTAGTACCAATTCTCTTGAACGTTTAAATCAAGAAGTTCGTAGAAGAGAAAGAGTAATTCGTATCTTCCCTAATACACAATCTGCTTTTCGATTAGTAGGTGCGGTTCTAATGCAATATCAAGAAACTATATACGCAAAGAAAAAAGGGCTTACAACTTAACAATTCTTAAAGTATTTTTAGCGTAACTTCCATTCCGTAGGGTGCCACATTCAGAAACGGCTATCAAAGTGAAAAGAGCCTTTGACAGCCATTTCTGAATGTGGGCATCTAAATACACGGAAGTTACGGCCCAAAAAAATGTAGGAAGGCTAAATAAGTAAATCCAATTCATTTTACCAATCAGATATTTAGCTAGATCAGGGTTGAAAAACTTTGTATAGAATTTTACACAATATTAAGGACTTGACTGCACTTGGTCATGCTACCTGAGCAGTTTTTCTTGGTAACCCGAGCACTTTACCTTTCTACCTGAGCATTTTCTCGTTGAACCCGAGCACTTTACCCTCCTACCTGAGCGTTTTCCCGTTGAACCCGAGCACTTTACCCTCCACAGAAAAACAGAAAAAGCCATATGTACGCCTTTTCCACGACGCACATACGGCTTTCCAAATTCGATGATAATTAAGTAGTAGTAGTAGATTTTATTTCATAAAGTGAATCTTTAATTCAGTGGGGTTTCTTATCCCGCACTGATTTTAGTCTTCACCAATCGGGCTTTTACGGGCAGTTCATTACTCCCGTTAATCGTGGATAAGTTTTACTTAGCAGAATGCTGCTTCTTGCTTCGCTGATAATTCAATTTCAAAGCCTAAATCCTCAAGCATACGATAATCACTGTTTGCTTCTTGTCCTTCAGTTGTTAAGTAATCCCCAACAAATATACTGTTTGCTGCATATAAGCCTAGTGGCTGAAGTGACCCAAGATTGATTTCTCGTCCACCAGAAATGCGAATTTCCTTTGTTGGGTTCATATAACGGAACAACGCTAACACTTTTAAGCAATAACGTGGATTTAATTCTTTAGTCCCTTCTAGTTTCGTGCCATCAATCGCATTTAAGAAGTTGACCGGAATCGAATCCGCGTCTAATTGATGAAGTGCACGCGCTATATTCACGACATCCTCTTTTGTTTCCTTCATACCAATAATGGCCCCTGAGCAAGGTGAGATTCCATGCTTTTTCGCAATTTCAACCGTATTCACACGATCTTCATACGTATGGGACGTAGTAATATAAGAGTGATGTCGTTCAGATGTATTTAAGTTATGGTTGTAACGATCCACCCCCGCTTCTTTTAATTGCTGCGCTTGTTCTTCTTTTAGTAAGCCAAGACAAGCACAAACTTTTAAGCCATACTTCTCTTTAATTTCTGTAACCGCTTCACTAACTACATTGACATCTTTTCGAGTCGGTCCACGACCACTTGCCACGATGCAATAAGTACCGATTTTATTGTCAAATGCTCGTTTAGCACCCGCTAAAATTTCCTCTTTCGTAATGAATGGATATTTTTCAATCGGTGCTGTAGATTTAGATGACTGAGAACAATAGCCACAATCCTCTGGGCAATAACCACTCTTAGCATTCATAATCATATTTAATTTTACTTTTTTCCCATAGTAGTGCTTACGAATAGCAAAGGCACCGTCCATCACCTTTAATAGCTCATCATCTTCACTATGTAAAATGGCAAGAGCCTCCTCATTACTAAGGATTTTCCCTGCAATAACTTCCTCTGCTAACTGTAACCAATTCATCTAGACATTCTCCCTCTCTATTTGATAATTTATCAATTATGCCTCGGCATAATTGCGTCTGGAATCGACTTTTTGTATGCACAAAGAACTCCTTTCCGATTCCGTGACATCCGCCGGAGGCTATAGGCCAACACGATGTTGGTCACTCAGGCATTTTCAGGATGTGAAGCTCTTAGCCTGAGTTCCTCTTTTTCAGCTAATCTGTGATCAACAGCTAGAAAACAATTTAAATCTGCATTCTTCTCACATCTGTATTGGCTGGATACTTTACTTCAGCTGAAAGAAGTTATTGTTCTTGCTGAATGAAAAACTTTGTAAAGACGCTCGGCCAAAATTGCAGAAGCTATCGCTAAGCAAAAATCAGCCACAATGCTGTTTAAAAACCCAACTACGAAAATGTGTGACCAGCTCGTTTTCACGTGTAACCAGAAATTCAAAGCTACATATAAATACGGAACCGCCACCCCATAAATAATAATTAGTCCGACAATATTTGCACCGATAAAATGTTTTTTCGTTGGCGTATCCACTCTTTCAATCATGAAACCAATAATTAAGGCGGCTAGTGCAAAGCCAATCAGGAAGCCAAATGTCGGTTGCAATACATAGGTGATCCCCCCACCTTGTGTAAAAACTGGCAAACCAACTAAACCAACCCCTATGTAGACGAGCTGACTTTGTAATCCATTTCGACTACCGAGCAAACTACCTGCTAAAAAAACAAAAACAATTTGTAATGTAAAGGGCACTACTGGTAGCGGTATTTTAATAAATGCCCCGATTGCGGTTAAAGCGGCAAACATCGCAATCATCACAAGTGACAGTGTTGATTGTCGTTTGAACAACTCACTCCCTCCCGCTCCTCAAAAAATTGCATGATCGTCTCTTTTGTTGTATCAATCATAAAATCCATTTCATCATCAGATATAATGTATGGAGGCATGAAATATAATATATTGCCAAGAGGACGAATAAGTAAGCCTTTTGCTAATGCACGTTTAGATAGTTGATAACCGATACGTTCCTCACTTGGAAGTGGCTCTTTTGTTTCACGATTGGCAACTAATTCAATAGCGCCAACTAGTCCAACCTGCCGATATTCACCAACAAACGGCAACTTTTCAAATGCCTGCTTAGCTAGCCTTCGCATCCGTTCACCTTTGTGTTTTATCATGTCGATTACTTGCTCTTCTTCAAACATGGTCAAAACTTCAAGGGCTACACGACAAGCAAGTGTATTACCGGAATAGCTATGGGAGTGTAAAAAAGCTTTCATTGTACCGTAATCATCATAAAAAGCGTTGTATACATCATCATTCGTTAAAACTGCGGATAGTGGCAAATAACCACCCGTTATACCTTTTGATAGGCACATAAAATCTGGAACAATACCCGCTTGCTCACAAGCAAACAATGTACCTGTACGTCCGAAACCTACTGCTATTTCATCTGCGATAAAATGAACATCGTATTTTGTACAAAGCTCTCGTAAGCGCTTCAAATAAATCGGAGGATACATTTTCATACCAGCAGCTGCTTGAATGAGCGGCTCAATAATAATAGCTGTAATTTCTTCATGATGCTGACGAAGCTCGTCTTCAACAAATTGTATACATTGGGCTTGACAGCTTCCTGGATTCTCTTGAAAAGGACATCGGAAGCAATCTGGTCCTTGCGCACGTACAGTATCCAACAACAGTGGCTGATACACTTCATTATATAGCCCTACCCCACCAACAGATAAGGCACCAAGTGTTTCACCATGATAAGCATCCGTTAAAGCTAAAAAACGTTTTTTCATAGTTTTTCCCGTCTGCATATGATATTGAAAACTCATTTTGAGTGCTACTTCTATCGCCGACGAGCCGTTGTCTGCAAAAAATACTTTATTTAAACCGTCTGGCGTTAAGGCAACTAATTTTTCTGCCACCTTAATGGCAGGTTCATGTGAAAAATTCGCAAAGATCGTATGCTCCAATGTAAATGCTTGATCGCTTAATGCTTGACTTATCCGTGGATTCGCATGTCCAAATAAATTTACCCACCAGGAAGATACGGCATCTAAATAGCGATTATTATGTTCATCGTACAGCCATACACCTTGTCCTTTTTTAATAACAATAGGCGGATATTGCTCATAGTCCTTCATTTGTGAGCAAGGATGCCAAACATGCTGTAAATCTCTCTTCTGCAATTCAGTTAAAGATTGTTTCATATTTGACCAACCTTTCAAACAAAGATGTGTGTGAAATAGAGAAGTCAACAATCTGTGAAATATCCCGTAGCTTTGGAATCGTCGCATATGGCAAATCATGACGTTGTAAAATCATTTTTACATTATCTTGTTCCATCTGACTGCCTGTATCTCCATTAAATACAAGACCAAGAACATCAATATTACGAGCACGTAATGCCTCAAGAGTAAGCAATGTATGGTTAATTGTTCCAAGTGTTGTTCGTGTGACAAGAACGACTGGAAGCTTACTTCGAACGATGACATCAAGCAGTGTATGTTCTCCATATGTATCTATCGGAACAAAAAGTCCCCCTACTCCCTCACAAATCACGACATCGTATGCTTGCTGTAACAACTGAATTTGCTGTAATAAATACTCCACATTAATTTGCTGACCCTCCAGCTGTGCAGCAAAATGTGGTGATGCAGCTTCCTTAAACGAATAACCATTTAAATTTTCTTGCTTTAGGCTTTGTAATGAATACTTTTCATACATTGCTGTATCGTAGTAATAGCAATACCCATTCTCACAAACTTCGCCAGTTTGCACAGGCTTATAAGGCGTGACTTGTAGATCATGCTTTTGTAATTGACGCATTAGCAATGTAGTGACAATCGTTTTACCGACGTCTGTATCTGTCCCTACAACCCAAAAATGTTGCATCGTTAACCTACCCCCTCTTTTTAAGTTAACTGTTTATATTTTTTAAGTTAACACATTTATTTTTATTTTGTAAATGCTATTTCTCAAAAACAGTCTATTTCTTTACGAAAAATAGGGAATTTTGCGATAACTCAACAACTTTTTTCCTTCAATAGAAAACACTAGATTCAAAAACACTAGATTCTAACCTAGGTAAAAACTAGTGCGAATGAATATATATTTTTGTAGATGGTCAATTAATCATTTTGTCTGTTTTTATGAATTAGAAGGCGCATCATCATACGTGGAATTACTTTCTGTTTCGAGCGCTTTTTAGAGGAGTCCGAAAAGTCACTTTTGGAAACACATGTTTTCTGTGCGAAAGCGAAGCGGCAGCCACAACAAAATGTTGGTCACTAAGCCTTTCACAGGACGTGAATTAGCTTCGTTCCCCTACTCACTTGCACTCCATGCACCATCTGAGAGAATGCAAATTTCTATTCATTTTTCCAACAATTCGAGCTTGTATTATAGTTAGATTTCTAATAATCTTTGGGGTATTTTTTTTGCTTCATGACTTTTCCGAATATTATCAAAAATTTAAAGGATTTTACTCTTTGTTCGTAGTATTAAACTAAACGGGGGTGGCTGTATGTTTGGTATTTTTAAAGAGTCAGAGAAGATTATAGATACTTTTGAGCATGTTAGTTTTATTTTAAAATCCCTGCTCACATACGAGCTAAAAGACTTACCTATTCGCTATGAATTTTGGTATCGAGTAGCTATTCGTCAGGAAGAATTGCGCACATTAAATACCGAGCATCGAGCAAAGATCTCGATGACTACAGCAGTAGGACGCTTTCATCAAAGACAATACGAGGGAACGAAACAAAAGTTAGCAAAGCTTGAACGTCTTGCAGATACGTATAAATCGTTTTGTATTGAGGAAGAACGGGAGGCATTAAATCATCAACTTCTTTTTCATAAAGAAGCAATTTCCGAGCTATATGAGCATGTCCAAAATAAAGACCTATATATGTATTGTGATGCAGTACAGCAACAATTTTGGGCTGCAGTGAGTGAAGACGTATTAAATGCAATTGCCCACCTAGATTAAGTAGGTGAGCAATTGTAAGAGTCAATTATCTTCTAATATTTTATTTCCCCAAAAAGAGCTAAAACTCGAAACATTTTCCTCTTCCATTCGTAAATAAACAAAGAGAGGAAGTGAATGACAATAGATATTAACATACATAAAGGTGGCTATGTAGAAGACGAAGCCATTATTTCAAACATTCAATTTCAAGTAAATAGCGGTGAACTCGTTGAATTAATCGGTTCCAATGGGGCAGGTAAAAGTACAACATTGCAAGCAATGATGGGTGTACTACCAGTAGTGGATGGTCAAGTAACAATAGAAACTTACGGCTACGTACCTGAAAGACCAATTTTGTATGAGTATTTTACATTGTGGGAGCATATAGATTTTTATTTACGTGTAGCTGGTAAGGAGAATTCTTTAACAAATCGTGCGAATGAATTACTGAAAATTTTTCAACTGGACCATAAGCTACACGATTATCCAACAACGTTTTCCAAAGGTATGCAGCAAAAAGTAATGCTTATATTAGCATTTCTTGATAAGCATTCTACCTATATTTTAGATGAACCATTTATGGGCCTAGATCCGCAGGCAATGCGTAAGCTTCTAATGATTTTAGAAGAATTAAAAGCGCAAGGTGCCGCCATTTTAATGAGTACACATGCACTCTTTGTCGATCTGCCGTTATTGTGTATCCTTGTTATTTGTCTTGTAATTTAAGGCTCAAAACGTGAGGTTGATTTCCGTTCCGACTGGGCGCTTTCTAGGGGCGTCCGATGAGCCGCTTCACTCGTGATGCTCGCTCTAGGGTCTCAGGCCAACATGATGTTGGTCACGAAGGCGTTATCACAGGACGTGATGGTTTTAGCCTTCGTTCCTCTATTGCTGATCCCCAAGGAGCGCCCAGTCTCCACTACAATGAACTTTTATATAAATGGTATGTATTTTAACAAATATCATCCTCTATTTTTTGATTGTCCAAATGAAACAGGTGCTAGCTTAGTTTGCTAACACCTGTTGTTTATTATCCATTATATTCCATTCCTTGTAGAAGCATTTTTCTAAATTCCTGTGCTTGGTCAGCTTTAATGGCTACTTTGTTATAACGTTTTTTAATCCCCAGCATCAAAGTCACTTCCACAGGCTCCTTCATTTTTAATATAAACTGTGGATATACCGCTTCAAAATCACGTGCTATAAAATCAATTGTATCTTTGGCTAATTTTTGTTCCAACTGTTCCTTATCCTCAATAAGCTCTTCAATCTGATCAAAGCGAATTTCTGCTCGTTTCATCAATCCTAATGACAAATACAGTTTATCAGATGTTACATGAACAGGATTTAAACGAATGGCTTGCATTTCCGCTACAAAAAATAGAACAGAGTATACATTTAAAATAAGCAATAGAATAGATAGAACAAGGGATTTCTCATGGAGCCACCAATGGATCCCTATTGTTTCAATGGCGATTCCATGGATTAGCATAATGATAAAGGCAATATAGCTCGAATTTTTATGCAAGGTTAACCCAGGTCGCTCTTTTCTCTTCCAGCTTGCAAAAGCGTAGTAAAACACTAAAAAATCTGTGCAAAGAAATTGGATAATAGGATGCTTCGGTGCATGTTTTTCAACTGCTTTTGGAAATGAAAACAAATCTGGTAAAGTAGTTGATCGTACATCCGCTAAAATCCTTGGCATATAACGAACAAGCGTTGCAATGATTAAAATTTCTAATAGAATAATCGTACCTTCAATCGCAAACCCAGCCCAAGTTACTGCAACAAATGGCTGTAGATGTTCTATTGGAATAATAAAACGGGCTGCAATACAACCAGATGCTGCTAATAGTACCGCTTGTTTTATAGAAAACTTTCGTTTATAAAGCAGAAATAAAGCAGGTATAATAAGGACAAAATCAATTAATGAGCCCATAACAACGCCCTTTGTTTCAGGTGGTAAAATGGATGCGCCGAGCCCAGTGTTATAAAGCGTAAAATTACTGGCAAGTACGACTAACAAAAATGCTAGCCATATATTTTGCTTTTTCTTTAATGCAATCATGTTAAATCTCTCCCTTATCATTTATTTCATGTATAATTCCTTCCTTTAATACAATTTGGTTTAACTTCTGAACAATCTCTTTTAATTGCACGATCTCATTTAACTCAAGTTTTGAATAATATCTCGAGATAATAAATCGTTTTATTTCTTCCTCCCTTTCAAAATACTTAATGCCTGACGTATCAAGACTCACAAATATTTCACGTCTATTTTCCGGATTAATGCTCCGAGATACATAGTGCTGTTCCTCAAGTTTACTAACTAGCTGTCCGACCGCACTAGAAGTTATATTCATATAACTCGCAATTTGTCCAATCGTCACTACCCTATTTTTGTTAATAAAATCCAATAAAATTATTTGTTTAGGAGAAAGTTCATCACTGATTAGATTTTGATGTAGCTTTATGAAATGACCATCCATCGAATAAATAGCTTTATTTATTTCCTCCACAAGCTTATAGATAAGTTCTTCATCCTTTGCCATAACTCATTCATTCCTTTAAGTAAAGTTAATAGTAAAGGTATCTTTACTATTAACTTTACTTTATTTTATATGGTTATTATTGTCAATATGTTCAGCGATAAAGTGCAGGAACTAACCCTTTAATTTTCAAAAACTTTTCACATGTCTTAACAAAGCCAGTGGTAAATGCTTATTTCAACTATCGAGACATTAGAATGGGAAAATAAAAGACCCCTGATTAAGAGGTCTAGTTTTAACATCCTTATTTTTCTTCGATATCTAATTGTTTGTAATAATTCTCTACGATTGGATAAATATCCGGCTTTGAGTCGTAATAGATATCGTCTATTTCACTAAGCGTAAATATAATTTCTTTTTCGCCATCAAAAAGAGCAATACCATATCGCCAGCCTGTTCGTTCTTCTTGATTATCTAGTGGCGTAAATTCTATATCTTTAATCAAATTTAGCAATTCACCAATTTGTTCTTGCTTTGTAATCGTTTTAGAATAACCAGTTGAACCATCTTGAATGATTGCTTTATCTACAGTTTCAATTTTTGCATCCTTATAAAATTTTTCTAATGTTTGCGTTTTTGCATTAGTACACGCAGAAAGTAAAAAAAGAATGACGAATAAAATCCGGAACATCGATTTTTTCATTGAGCCACCTCCAAGTTTATTCTATTCACTATAATTAAATTACAAAATAAGTAGACATCCCTATTTCATTAGATAAACACGAGTATTCGATTCTGTTCCACTTCAATACTTTCCTTTATCAAAAAATTGTTTACGATATACATATGGGGAGTATCCTGTATATGTTTTAAATTTTTCAATATAGTAACTTACTGTACTGAAGCCTGTAGTTGTAGCAATTGTAGTGATGGATTGCTCACTATCTCGTAATAGCTCCATAGTTTTACGAAGACGATAGTGTAGTAAATATGTGAATGGTGTCATGCCGACCATTTTTTTGAAAAAGCGACTACATTCTGCACGACTTAAAAAAACATGACCAGCTAAACTTTCTAAAGATATCTTTTCCTGATAATGAGTATGTAAATAATCAAGCATATCCTTCGCTCGTTCATGCTGGACAATAAATGCTGGATCCAGTATTTCTTCTGTTAGCATTGATTGTGCCAAAACAGTTTCCCAAATGACTAATAGCTCTCTCCATACCTTTAGCTCATAAAAAACGGCTTGTTCTTGTAGTAATTTAGCCACGATGTCTACTTTTTGCGCCAATTGGCCAGAAAGCTTGACATAAGGCAGTCTATTGTTCGTTATATAAGGTAGTACATATTTAGTGGCAAAAATGCTGTCCTTATGTCCACCTAATAGCAACGGGTCCACGTTAATACACAAAATTGTAGCCTGTTCTACTTGAAAAGGCTTTGCTTCATGTAAGCCTGATGCATTGACAAATAGTCCCTCCCCCGCCTCAAGTACAAAAACATCTGCTCCTACACGATATTCCACACGGCCACTTTTCACATAGACAAATTGAATTTCTTTATGCCAATGTAACGGTAAAAAATCTAAACGATCTAATCGCAAAAGCGTCTCATACAGTGCAACTGGAAATTCTTTCGTCCCATGTAACGTAAGTTCTTGTAAATCCTTTGCAATTTTAATATGTGTTAACACCACTACTTAGCTCACCTCAATATATTGATATTATTAACCCTTTAAATCGATATTTTTTACGCCAAACATTTTTTATAATTTCTTTATATTGATAGTTTAGGAGATGTTTTAAGTTGAATCAATCAGCTCAGAAAAATCGTACGCTTGGTTTTATACTTGTCATTCTAGGAGCAAGTTTTTGGGGTATTGGTGGTACCGTCGCTCAAAAGCTTTTTCAGCAGGAAAATATAGAGGTTGGCTGGCTCGTTTCCAGTCGTCTCCTTTTAGCTGGCCTATTGCTCATTACTGCCTATAAACTTACACATCGCAAAGAGTCTATTTTCATGATGTGGCGGACAAAGCAAAATGCCTTTAGACAAATTTTATTTAGTTTATTAGGAATGCTGGCGGTTCAATATACTTATATGATGTCGATTGCTATAGGTAACTCAGCTGTTGCGACTTTATTGCAATATTTAGCACCACTTTTTATTATGGCCTATTATTTAATAACGAAGCACAGTCAATTGACAAGGCAGGATGGAATCGCTGTAACTTTTACACTTGTTGGTACTTTTTTATTACTAACAAATGGCTCGTTGTCTACACTTTCTGTACCAGCGATGGCCGTGTTTTGGGGGATTTTATCTGGTCTTTCGGCTGCTTTTTATACGTTATATGCAGTCCCACTTTTACAGCAATTTCATTCATTGTTAGTCGTAGGCTGGTCAATGTTTATTGGCGGGATTGTAATGAGCCTCTTCCATCAGCCATGGCAAATTGACGTGTCAAACTGGGCATTGTCGACTATCGTTTACTTTTTATTTATCGTTATTTTCGGGACAATGCTAGCATTTTGGTTTTATATTGCTAGTTTGAATTATTTATCGCCTAAAGAGACGAGTTTACTTGGTAGTCTGGAGCCCCTAACAGCTGTTATAACGAGTGTGCTTTGGCTTAAAATTACCTTTGGAGGTTTTCAATTTATTGGGACAATCCTTATTCTCTGCATGATTTTATATCTTACAGTTTTTCAAAGAAAGCAATCATAGTAAGGTTTAATAAATCCCATACTAAAATTTACATATGCTGAACTTTTCATTAGCAGAGGAAATTTTAGCTTGCATCCATGCATATACAAAGTTCACTGACCATGAACTTAGGAACAATAAAAAGTGCGATCATTAGGTTATCTTAGGGTGACAACCTTCAAACGTATGTAAATAAATAGATCAAACATATTTTATATTTAAAATATATTTGGCCTATTTTTTATGATTCTGTTCGTAACGATTGTTGTTTTATCTTGTCTTATTCAACTAACGGTGCAGGTTAGTTGAACAAAGTCAGTATAAATTACGTAATTATTCTGGTGGATATTTATATGTTTTTAAGTGCGTGTGATTTATTAATTTAACCTCTGGTCCAAAAGAAACTTCATACGTCATTCGGTCCTTCCCTACTGGAATCCCCTGTCCACCATCAGTAGGTTCAATTTCAAATGTAATTTGCAAAATAAAACCACGGAAACTATTTACTCTTCTAGTTTCAATAACTTCAATTTTCCATGGTGTGACATGAGGTGAAAAATCCTTTAAAATCTTAGGATAAATAATAGCTATTTAAATCTTTTTCTATATAAGGAGTAAGCATTAACATAAGCATATCCTGTAATCTAAGCTGGTTAGAGTCTTGCGTTGGTTCAGATGATGAAACGGTTGTTGTTTGAAAAGATATAATTAGAACAAAGGAGAGTGTAAAAACGAGTAATATCCTTTTCATTTTCCTGAATACACCTCTTTACGGTCTTTAATTAATTGTATTATCACCTTTATTGAATAAAGTATATATTTATTGAATTAACTGGGGCTTTACTTTAAGATGGGATTCCACAGAGATCCCATCTTTTTCTTCTTCAACTAATGGTGCAGGCTAGTTGAAGAAGAAGGTGTATTTGTAATAATGTTGAAGTAGTAGAGAATATCGTTTATCTCAGGTTTAATAACAGGTCTATCTAGTTGATAAGGGGGGCAATATGAGGAACAAAATGATTATGTTGATTCCTGTGCTATTCTTAATGACACTTGTCGGTTTTAACAATATTAATGAGAAGGAAAATCGAGAGGTAAGTCCTTCTTTTTCATTACCTGTTACTTTTGGTGACGGGACAAAGGGTGAGTATTTGTTGATTGGTGAAGAAGGGAAAGTTGGTCTTTTGGTCGGATCGGGTAAAACAGGTGCGGCAGTAGAAAGAAAAGTTTATTGCTAATAAAGCAAATAAATATATGTGGTTTTTCTGGGGAGAGAAAGATAGTATTAGTGGTGATTTTAAATTGACAAAGAAGAGAAAGTGTTGCTTTAAACTAAAGTTTGATCAAAAATTCAAATTCTTCACAAGCCAGCATTTTACGATAAATAAAAAGAATCCATTTTGAAAAAAGATTGATCAAAATGGATTCTATCCCTCAAATTTAAGATTGGTTTTTATAAAAAAGATCGATTATTTTCTACCAATAGGCTTTGGATCTACAGGTTTTTCTGGTTGCTCTGCCCCTTCAGGTGTTGGCTCTATTGCTACTGGTAAGGATTTCCGTCTTTTAGAACAAAAGCAGTTTTACTTTCCACACCTGTAGCAGATATAGACTTTATACCATATGTGTATACTTTACTATTATTTGCAATAGTATCTACATAAACAGTATTACCTTGTGTGTTATAAACCACGTCAACTATATTTTTAACGTCTTCATATGATCCTTCTTTTGTTCCATCAAATCGGTATATTACATATTTCCTAGGTTGAGTACTATTTTCATCTGTAATAGTAAGCTTCATGCCTAAAGACTCTTTACTCAATTTAACATCAGTTGGACATAAAGGTATTGCAGAGCCTTTCCAATAAATTGTAGGTGTTAAAGCTTTATAATTGTATAGTTGCTGATTTAGATAAGAAGCATATCCAAGAGCGTTATTGTTAATACTTCTTAGAGAAAAATGCATTTGTCCTTGAGCATTTTTATTTGCTCTGTTGGCGATTACTTGGCTGATAAGTTCCGTCTTATTATTCCATGCAGTATCAGAATCATTTCCAACTTTATGATTGGCCATGCCAATATATAGATTAACAGGATGGACTTTTGCGTACGTTTGAACTTCTCTTCCCCACCAATCTAATAAAACAGAGTAATTTGCTGTTTTATGATTTCTGGACCAATAGATTTGAGGAGCAATATAATCGATACTTCCATCTTTAATCCACTGTCTTGTATCAGCATAAAGATCATCGTAGTTACTCATTCCATTCGTGTTACTACCAGTAGAATCTTGCCCTTTGTTTCGCCAAATTCCAAACGGAGATATTCCATATTGAACATGGGGTTTAATTGCCTTAATGCTTGCATAAACCTTTTTTACTAATTGATTAACATTATTTCTGCGCCAGTCTTCAATATTATTGAATGAGCCACCATACTTTTTAAAAGTTTGTTGATCTTGAAAAGTCTCTCCTTTTATTTTATAAGGATAGAAGTAATCATCCATATGTACAGCGTCGATATCATAGTTGCTTACTAATTCTTCTATGGTTGATAATAAGTAATTTTGAACTTCCGACAAACCAGGATCTAAATAGTATTGTTTACCGTATTTCACTACCCAATTAGGATTTTTACGGGCTACATTATCGGCAGCAAGATTAGACAAAGATTGCGAAGGCATAGTGACCCTATATGGGTTTACCCAAGCATGAAGTTCTAATCCTCGCTTATGTGCTTCGTCCAGCATTATTTGCAATGGATCAAAACCTGGATTGGTCCCTTGTGTATTGCCTGTTATATACGATGACCATGGAGCAAGCTTAGACGGGTACAGCGCATCATTTAATGGCTTAACTTGAAAAATAACTGTATTAAAGTTATCAGCTTTTAATTTGTCTAAGGTACTTTGAACCCATTGAGTATATTGGATTTTACTCATACCTGCCTTCATATCAATATTAGATACTGTTGCAATCCAGGCTGCACGCATTTCATTTTGAGGTAGTGAATTAGCTGTAGCCTTTTGATTTGTAAAAACAGGAATAAGTAAAAGTAAAACAAAAAAAGTTACTAAGCACTTTCCAAAAAAATTTTTATACATAAATAATGAAATCTCTCCTTTTAATTCTCAGCTATTAAAACCTAGCTGTTACTATAACCTACGTAAATACCATTTCAGCCTATTCTATAAAAGTAGGAACTGATTTATCCTTCTAAATTTTGTCGGCAGGACCCCCTATTGGTAATTTCAATTTTCAATTGTTTGCGAAGCTCGTTGGAAAATTTTATTCTGTTTCTTCGCTCACTATATAATACCACAAATCCCCAATTACTCTCCCTTCACCGGTAATTTCCATTTATTTAAATTCTTGACGCCAATTTTATGAGAGCGTTGAATAGCAATCATTTGGTCAATTGTTAAGTTCGTTTGATAAAGTGGACCATACGGTGGAAGGATTGGAAGAAATTCTTCACAAGATAAACATCAGTTTTAACATTAATGTCCAATAAAAAAACCATCTCAAAGGATAACTAAGGAGATGATTTTTATCAAACTTTATTACAAATTATCAATCTATATTAATCTTTTTTACAAAGCTACAGAAAGTAATTTTTCATATAATATGCTAGTTCTGTACTTTCTATTTTGCGTAATTTTTTGTTTTCATCTTCCAACTCTTCAATTCTTTCTACTAATTTCTTAATTCTCCGTCTAAGAGAAGCAATCATAGCGTCTTGATTTGCTTAATCTCGCTTAACTCTTGCATTACTAGAATTCTATGCATTCTCGAATGTCAGGATGATTATATAAGTTCGCTTTCGTTAAGCCAGCTTCTTTTGCTACACTGTTGAAGTTAATAGCCTTAGATATAGCTCTTTATAGCTTGTATAAATTCATAAATAAAATATCCAGCAAATCCAATTAGTAATACGCCCGCTACCATTGTAAGCGACTTAATGACTTTACGACTCATCGCTTTACGAGTAACCGAAATAATGGCCATCAAGCTTATATCATGTAACAATATGCCACTCAGAACACCTGCAGCAATCACTAGAAAGTTCGATGACTCCCCTTGCCCATATGATTTGGCTAGTACAACACCGAAAACGTTTACCCAGAACACTAGATTTCCAGGCGAAATTGCAACTAGTAAACCATTACGATAAGAAGTAAAAAATGATTTTGTCACTTTCTCTCCTGCTAGCGTAATATCATGATCAGCATTTTTGATAGAATCCAGTCCTAAAAGGAATAAAAATCCAGCCCCTATAATCCACATAGGGATTTGAATGATAGGCATTGCTAAAATGGTAGCTAGTCCCATATATAACGCAAAAACCAATACAATATCAATTGTCATACCACCAAGTCCGACAGCCCAACCGTGCATAAACCCATTTTTTAGTCCTTGCTTTGTCATTTCTACTGTAATGGCCCCAACAGGCATGGCAATCGCAAGTCCTACCAACACATACGCTACATATAAACTCAAATAAACACTTCTTTCATGCAATAGAATATGTTTCATACGTCCGTTTACAGTTGTATTATAGCATAAAAATACATAAATAGAACATTATACTAATATTTATTCATTTTCATACTATTATTTTATAAATTATTTGTATGATGGCAATGGGAAACCTATTCCGATTACTATTCATTTTTTTGATGCTTATAAGTAGTTTTTGGTGGAGCTTTATAGTATACCGAGCCCTAAACGTAGACCTAAACTTAGGATGGGGTCTTCAAATATGGTAGAAGTTATAATGGATGAAGGACTAATAAACGATTACAAGTAGACTGGAATTTAAAGAACGATTAGTTTCTATAGGAATTAATACGATAGATTTTCTCATTGAACAAGGTATCCCGGTGACGTATCACAATATTAGTGAGCATTCAAAACAATTTGATAAAAAAGGAAAAGGAATACATCCTAATACAATTAAAAAAAATAATGATTTACATACCTATTATCAAATGCATAGTAGAACATACAAAGTGAAGAATACACGTAAAAAGTCTGTAATGCCCTTTAAATTTGATGAAGCAACATTAAGAAGGATTTCCCCTGAACGTGATGTAAACAATGCTAAAAAAAAGTATATCCAGCTTACAAAAGAAGAATTGGTGAACAGATTGATAGCAGTTGAACAATATGTTGCAGAAAATCAGAAGCGATGGGTTTCTAATCATTTTGAGCAGTTTAAATAGATAATTAATGAAGTAAAAAAATAGCCTTGTTAGATTGCTTTTAACAAGGCTACCTTAACTTTTTTGTTCAACTAAAGCACCCGTTAGCCATCCATGTAGCGCAAAAACCAGCGCTACACCACAGAAGATGAAAATGTACTCAGAACGGGTATTGTATACTACGGCTGGGAGAGGAAGGTCGATAAACTATGGTGCCTTGAGCCCTTCCGTTAGTCTGACTCCAACGACCACGGTGTATCACTGACTGTCGCTCCCTCACGGGAAGCACTCATGGGAGATTCATCCTACTCAGGTTGCTGCACCAGCCTCTAATTTGATTGGCCGTAGAAAGGATGTTTCTAATGGAAGTCATCATTGAACGTGCATGTGGTATGGATATTCATAAGGATTCGATTACCGCATGTATTATGACACCAGAAGGCAAAATGATTCAAAGTTTTTCTACTAAAACGGTTTTTTTATTGCAATTAATCGATTGGATTAAAGAACACGGTTGTACTCACGTAGCTATGGAAAGTACAGGTGTATTTTGGAAGCCTATTGTAAACATACTAGAGGCTGAGAATATCGAATTTTTAGTTGTGAATGCCCAACATATCAAAGCGGTTCCCGGTCGTAAGACTGATGTTAAAGATGCGGAATGGATCGCCAAGTTACTTCGTCATGGATTACTAAAAGCTAGTTTCATTCCAAATCGCACCCAACGTGAATTACGAGAATTAGTTCGGTATCGTCGGAGTATGATTGAAGAACGTGCGAGACAACATAACCGCATTCAAAAGGTACTCGAAGGTGCGAATATTAAACTTGGTTCTGTTGTATCAGATGTGATGGGAGTTTCTTCTCTTGATATGCTTCGTGCCATTGCCGAAGGTGAAAATGATCCAGAAAAGTTGGCTGGTTTCGCTAGACGTTCAATGAAAAAGAAAAAAGCAGAACTTGAACTCGCACTTCGTGGCTATATCCAACCACATCAACGACTAATGATTAAAACCATTCTTACTCATATTGATTTTCTGACTGTACAAATTGAATTGTTAAATCAAGAAGTAGCTTGCCGACTTTCTACACACCAAGAAGATATCGAAAGATTGGATTCTATTCCAGGGATCGCCACTCGAATGGCGGAACAAATCCTAGCTGAAATCGGAACTGATGTAAAACAGCAATTTCCAAGTGCAGCACATCTCTGTTCTTGGGCAGGACTAGTACCTGGACACAATGAAAGTGCAGGAAAAAGGAAATCCTCTACTATGAAAAAAGGCAATAAATACTTGAAATCGGCTCTAATCGAAGCAGCTCATTCGGTCAGAGGATCTAAAACCTATCTAGGCGCATTATATAGACGGACTGCAACTCGAAAGGGTAAAAAACGAGCTGGAATATCCGTTGCTCATGCCATCTTACGTATTGCTTATT
>NZ_LDGC01000008.1:0-28066 GCF_015844675.1 Lysinibacillus sphaericus
TACGCCTGAAGTAAAAGAAGCTGTTCAAGAAAAGTTGTGGGATACTTGGTCGCCTGAACAAATTGTCGGTCGCATGTATCAAGGACAGCTAAGTTTTAAAACTATCTATCGCTGGATTTACGATGGACTTTTAGAAGTGCCTGCCACCGTTCTCCGTCAAAAAGGAAAGCGCCAAAAACCCCGTGAAACAAGGGGAAGATTTAACATTGGTACACCAATTTCTAAACGCCCAAAAGAAGTACGTAAACGTGAAACCTTTGGACATTGGGAATTAGATACAGTTGTATCTGGACGTGGGAAAGCAAAAGGTTGTGTAGCAACATTTATTGAGCGAATGACACGATGGTATGTTGGCTTTTTGATACCAGATCGCTCAGCTCAATCAATGGAAAGAGCAGTACGCCTACTTCATACTAAATTACCAAAAGACACTATAAAAACAGCCACAACAGACCGAGGTAAAGAATTTAGCTGCTATAAAGTGTTAGAAAAAGACTTGAAAATTGATGTTTATTTTGCGGATGCCTATTCTTCTTGGCAGCGTGGAAGTAACGAAAATGGAAATGGATTACTTCGCGAATTCTTCCCTAAGCAAACAAATTTCGATGAAGTATCACCAGAAGAACTAACAGAAGCATTAAACTATATCAACAATCGACCAAGAAAATGTCTTGGTTGGAAAACTGCAAACGAGGCATTTAATGAGCAACTGTTGCACTTAATTTGACAAACTATCATTTAGATATAATCTATCAGTAGCCGGATGAATGTACGGGTGCGATTGATATTATCCCTTTGGTTGTTGTAAACAGTTTTCATTACGTCACTATTCACATTAAAGTGGAATAATAGAAACCATCTTAATCGTCCATTGTCGCATTTCATACGAACCATTTCTTTATCATTATTCATATCAATCACTTTGTATAATTTACCTCTTGTTAATTCATCAGAGTATACACCTGAAGTACGACAAATCAAATTCTTGTTTTTCATAAAACCTCCAAATTTAGCGAAAATGGAATTTAAATCTCACAATTAGTATTACTACGATTAACCAACCTACTTCATTAGTACAATAAGAAAAAAGAGCTACATATATACTCTTCAATCTTTTATTAATGCCTCCGTTAGTTTCATAGGCCTTTTGATTAATGATCCCACTTAGTAATTGCATAAAGTATTTCTTTTGGGTTAGGGTCGTGTTCTAAATATCCTCCATAACGGGAAACGAGAACACCATAGCTAAAATCTTGACTAATAATCCATATATCATCATGATCGATAAGTTCCCATAAAATGCCAAAGTTCATTAATACCCATTTTCCGTCAACAAGAAATATTGGACAATCATCTATCCCCAAAAACAAGTACACTAATTTATTTTCAAAATCAATTCCTTGTACATAATGAATAACCTCTTGTTGCCAACTAAATTCTTTTCTGAAATCACTGTATTTAATAGCAAAATCCACTTTATGTAATTCATAATTCCATTTCTCGTGAACTTTATTTAGTATTCTTTCTAATTGCGGAGACGTAATCAACTCACTTTTTTCTATAACAATTGAAATTTGTTTTGGAAATAAATTCATTAGATTAGTTCTTTGACTTTTTTGTTTGACAACTTTTATTTTTTGCTGCATTCGTCTTTTACGTTCATCCATAGTCTCACCTCTTTGTATTCGAGAACCCTTATAATACCATTAATTCAGCAATAAAAGGATCTGTCTTATCTAACTTCTCTGTGACGTTAGTCGAAAATGGAAAAGATGGGATCCCTGTGGAATCCCATCTTGAAGTGAAGCACCCTTATGAAATAAGTTAGTTATAACTGCAAACTCATAGTAACTGTCCTAATGCTAAATCCCAATTTTTCATACAGTTTAATTGCTTGATTCCCTGCAAATGCACTTAGACGGATTTCTGAATATCCATCTTGTTTTAAATGATCAATTCCTGCTCTCATTAACATTTTGGAAATACCATTCCCCCTAAATTCTTCTAGAACAAATAGTTCATAGATAAATCCATTCATCTTATCAGTAAATTGGTCTTTGCTAGCCCCTATAAGAATCCAGCCAATTAATTTATCATTTTCTTTTGCTATTAAATAATAACTTCCCTTTTCCAAAAGTGGTTTAACAAGTTGGTCGATTTTTTCTTTCGTAGGTTCTACTTCACCTAATGTGCCATCAAAAACAGCTTGTGGAGAAAGAGATAATACCTTTTTTAACTCAAAATCATTAGGTTTTCTAATATCCATTGATTGAATCAGTCCTTTTATCTCCTTTTAATCAGTTTAGCATAATACCCCAATATTTTTCCTCTAAAGGCTAATATTTACTTGAAATCTCCTTCTGAACATTTATTGCTTTTTTCTAGTGACTACTGAACAACTTCTGGGCTTACATGAGCATTTTACCGTCTACCTGAGCATTACAGATTTTTTACAACTTAAAATAAACAGAAACTTTTTCATCAAACATTTCAGCCTCTATATTTCGTTCACCATGATCGGCACTCACATAATGAATATCATGTAACAACACATTTGCCTTTAATAATGCTTCGTGCTGCTGGATAATCGTTTTTGCTTTGGCACTTCCAGCAATCGAAATCGATATATACTGCTCAACAGGAAGTTACCATTTTTTGCGTGTATCTTGGATTGTGCGAATTAGTTCCCTAATTTGCCCTTCCTCAAGTAAGCTTGTTGTCAGATGAACATTTAAAAGGACTCGACATGAACCATCTTCAGCTAAGATGTACTGTTCCTTTACAACGGATTCAGTTAATACGTGCTCTTTTAACAATGTTAGTTGTTCTCCATCAATCGTTAATGCAACTGAACCTGTTTGTTGTAATTTAGTTTTCTCCTCATCACTTAAATTCACTACATATTCTTTTACACTATTCACTTTTGCTCCAAATGCTGCACCTGCTGTTTTAAAATTAAGCTTATAATGAACCGTTTCATATGCAGAGAAATCATTTGTCCACAGGCATTCTTTTATGTTTAATTCATCTTTCACGAGCTCGCTATATGGTTGATAATCCATTAGCTCACCTTCAACTGAGACAATCATTTCACTTAAAGGTTGCTTCACTTTGATGCTTTGACTATTACGGATGCTGCGGCCTAATTCTACAATTGTTAAAATATTCGCCATCTCGTTTTCAAGCTTTGTATTCACGAGTGCTTCATTGAATGTTGGGTAATTTTGCAAATGAACGCTTTTTCCGCATAATTGTCGATATAAATCTTCTGCGATAAATGGCGTAAAAGGTGCTAGTAATTGGCAAATCGTCGTGAGTAACTCATACAGTGTACTGTAGGCACCTCGTTTATCCTCTGACAATCCGTTAGCCCAAAACCTTGCTCGTGAGCGACGGATATACCAGTTACTTAGCTCCTCTACAAGCTTACCAATTTCACGTGTTGCTTGTGTAAATTGATAATCGTCCATCGATTTTGTCACTAGCTGAATCGTATGATGTAACCTGGATAATATCCAATGATCTAGTTTTGTACGAGTACCCGTCTTATTAGCATCGTATTGGAAGCCATCTATTTCTGCATACAGCTGATAAAATTTGAACGTATTATCTAGTGTATCGACTAGCTTTGATTTCGCATCCATCACAATTTTCTTTGAAAAGCGTTTCGGATTCCAAGGAGAACTGTCGACTAAAAATGCCCATCTTAAAGCGTCTGCACCGTACTGCTGAATTAATTCTACTGGCTCTAATGCATTGCCTTTACTTTTCGACATCTTCTGTCCATGCTCATCTAAAACATGCCCTAAAGAAAGTACATTTTTATAAGGTGCTTTACCTGTAAATAAAGTCGATACGGCTAATAAACTATAGAAAAAGCCACGCGTCTGGTCGATACCTTCAATGACAACATCTGCAGGAAATTGATTGTTAAACGTATTGAAGTTTCCAAAAGGATAATGATGCTGAGCAAATGGCATCGAACCACTATCAAACCATACATCAATCACTTCAGGTGTGCGTTCCATGTCGCCACTACATATTGGACAAATACACACAACTTCATCAATATAAGACTTATGAAGCTCTATGTCTTGTAAAGTACTCTTTGATAACACTTTTAAGGCAGCAATACTATTTGGTGCCTCTTCATGACCACAATCCTTACAAACCCATACATTGAGTGGCGTTCCCCAATAGCGATTTCGACTAATATTCCAGTCCACTAAGTTTTCTAAAAAGTTTCCAAATCTACCGTGCTTAATATGATCGGGATACCAAGTTACTTGTTCATTATTTTGTAAAAGCTTATCTTTCAATGTAGACATGTTAATAAACCAACTGTCAGTTGCGTAATAAAGCAAAGGTGAATCACAGCGCCAGCAATGAGGATAGCTATGCTCATATTTTTCCTTATCAAACAGTAGCTCATCTTTAGCGAGCATTTTTATAATGTCGACATCACAATCTTTCACAAATTTTCCGAAAAGCTCTGGAACATCTTCTGTATAACAGCCTTTCAAATCAACAACATTGACAAATGATAGCCCATTTTGCTGAACCGTTTTATAATCATCCTCTCCATATGCAGGCGCGATATGAACAATTCCAGTTCCACTATGCTCTGTGACATAATCGGCCAGTACAACGACATGACCTTTATCAACGGTTACGTATGAAAAAGGTGGAATGTACGATACCCCTTCAAATTCATGCCCATTATGATCACTTAATATTTCAACAGATTCAGTAAAAACCTTTTCCACTAATGATTTTGCCAAGATATATACTTTATCATGCTGCTTCACTCGAACATACACGAGCTTAGGATTCATCGCCAAGGCAACATTGGCAGGTAATGTCCATGGTGTCGTTGTCCAGCCAAGAAAATATTCATCTTTGTCCTTCAGCTTAAACATTGCCGTTACAGATAAATCTTTGACATCTTTATAGCCTTGCGCAACCTCATGAGAGCTTAATGATGTTTGACAGCTAGGGCAATATGGCGAAACACAATGCCCCCTATATAAAAGTTTTTCCTTATGCACATGGCTTAAAATATTCCATACGGACTCAATGTAATCATTACTTAGTGTTAAATAGGGATCATCCATATCAATCCAATAACCGAGCTGCTCTGTAAAGGAGCGCCATTTCTTCTCATAAGTAAAGACACTTCCCTTACACTCTTGAATAAATTGTTCAACACCATATTTCTCAATTTCTTGCTTGCCAGAGATGCCTAGCTTTTTTTCCACACCTAACTCTACAGGCAAACCATGTGTATCCCAACCAGCTTTACGTTCAACTAAATAGCCTTGCATCGTTTTATAACGAGCTACTACATCTTTAATCGTTCTGCCAAATGCATGACCTACGTGTGGTAAACCATTTGCTGTTAGCGGTCCTTCATAAAATACAAAAGGCTGCTTTCCAACACGATTTGTCACGGATGTTGCAAACGTGCCTTCCTGCTCCCACAATGCTCGGATCCGTGTTTCTCGTTCAACCGTAGTTTCTTTCTTTTGTTCTGCTTGCATATTAGTTCCTCCTATACAATTAATTTTGTATAAAAGGCATACAAAAAACCCCGTCCCAAGTAAGGGACGGGGTTAACCGCGAATACCACCCTAATTCTATTGAAGCAACGTTCAATAGCACTCAGCAACGTACAATCATACGTGTTCTTTTTAACGGTAGACACCCGGATCAGCTTACTATGTTCAGCTAATCTTCTCAGAGAGGATCTTCATGTATCACTTGCACACCGACTTCCACCAATATGTCGGCTCTCTGTAGAACAAAATGAAACACTACTCTTTCTCATCAACGAATTTGTATGCTTTTATTGTCACTCATCTTAACAAACTAATTTTTTCCTGTCAATAATTTCAAAGCACTAATATTAATAGTAATTTCCCTATAATTCATTGAGACATGCTTCGATGCTTTTATGAAGAGTTGCGAACTTAGGCTTCCCATTTGTTTTAATATAAAAGCTTTTCACAAAGGATTTACAGTTAAAAACTAAAATTCTGTGATGCTGTACATCGAGCTGTTCTTTTTTAACTTTTAAAGTAGCAGGTAATTGTTGCAGCAACTTAATGATCTCATGCTCCTCTAAACCATGTTCAAGCATTGTGAAAATAGGTACTAAAATCCGTTCATCTTCATTGTGAATGAAAGCATAATTTTCTTGCAAAATGGCGTTCCATAATGCGTTTACTATTTCAATATAAGTAGCTCTATCTAACTTTGGATTTTTCACCAATTCATCGATTGCATCAGCCATATGGGCAACACTATGAGCCCACCCTTTCACCGGCACGTAGCCCCTTACATCCTTTTCTGCTGCTAAATAAGCTAGTACTTTATCTTTACAATCAGCGATTTTCTGTTGGGATAAAAAATCGTCTGTGCTATCTCTAAATAATATTAGCGCAATCAATAGCGACGTAAAAGTACGGGTAAAAACTAAATCTGATTCGCCTTCTTCAATACCCTTACATAATAAATTATTCAAACATTCCTCTAAAAGCTCCGTTAAAAGTGAATGCTTTAGTAAGTTTTTTTCATGGATCAATTCATAAAACGATCCATAAATTAAGTTATCTCGTAGTTCACTATCTAATGAACCGATATGTAGCATCATTGATTGTACGAGTTGAGTTTGGTCCTCTTGCTGCCAGCTTCTACCTCCACTATTTAATTCTCTGAGAATTTCTTTTAAGTCGTCTTCCTTTAATAAAGTTTCATTTTTTAACATACGCATTATTGCTCTCCTTTTCACGGTTGCTTTTATTCTGAATAATCAAAACTACTTTCGCTGTAAATGCCATCAAGCTTCCATCCCTTATTAAACCGTACGTAAGTAAACTCCTTCTGGTTTTTGTCCATTACAACAATCACCTTGCTTTTCCACGGGAAGGTTGCCGCACGCACCTTTCCATTTCTGACCTCATTAATTTGGTCGGACAAAGAAAGCAGAGTAGATGGCGTAACACTATTTTGTATCAAATATTGCGGACGGTCAGAGCTATCTTCAAATTCCTTCATTACTTGTTCATGAAAGGCAATTACTTTTTTGTTTGTATCATACATACAAATCCCAAGTGAACTAATGCATAAAACGATTAAGCTTCCCAATAATATGCCATGCTTTTTCTTTAACCCTATATAAAATTCCCATTTATATTCCTTTTTATATAAATAACAATATATACCTATACATATCGGCCAAATAAAAAGAAATTGCCATATTAACACCACCCAAAAGATATCACCAAAAGACATAAAATATCTAATCATATTGTGGTTTAAAAACCAAAAGGGTAAAGTCCAACGCCAAGCTAAATTTTCATGAGAGAGGCTTTTAAAATAGATAAGTATGAGTGGTGAAGATAGAATAAATGCTAACGCATTGTCCATTATTGCAATTATCAATGATTTATTCACTTCCCTGTACCTATTTTTCGAGAATTCAAATACTTACAATAATTGTACCTTATTCCAAATAAAAAAACAGCTAATAAAAAGCTAGACATTCTTGAAATTTTTGAATGTCTAGCCTTCTTATTTTAGAAGCATCTTTTTCTCGTTGTAGGAAGATTAGTCTAAATTTTCATCAGTAAAAGGCGCAATGACCGCTTTCTTTTTTGAAGAAAGCACAATATTTGTTGAAGGCGTACCATAAGGCATGGCGTCGTCAATAAACTGCTCTAATGTTTCTACTGAATTGGTTGCAATTTTTACAATATAACTGATTTCACCCGCTACACGATAGCATTCAAGGACATCGGGGTGTGCGTTACAAAAATCCGAAAGACTTTTACAATCTATCGATTTAAATAAAATAATGGCTTGTATGTCGCGATTGATCTTTTTTAAATTAACCCTAGCTCCGTAACCTTCAATAATCCCCTGCTCTTCCAGTTTTCTTACACGTTCAATAACAGCTGGAGAAGATAAATGAACCGTAGCTGCTAATTCTTTCATCGACATTTTTGCATTTCGTTGTAATTGCTGTAAAATTTCACGATCTATTTGATCCATAAGTATCCACCTTTTTTTATAAACTACATTTAATGAAATTCCTTTCATTATAAAGCAAATCTTCTAAATTACATTATACAGATTCTGTTATTGAATAGCATTATTCATTACAATTAAACGTATAAAGGAGGCATTACCTACATGAGAAAAATATTATTACTATTAGCAAATGGTTTTGAGGCTGTTGAAGCAAGTGTTTTTACAGATGTACTTGGCTGGAATAAATGGGAGGGTGACGGCACAACAGAGGTCGTGACTGTAGGATTACATCAGCAACTGCAATGTACATGGAATTTTAACGTAGCTCCTGAAAAGTTGCTACATGAAATATCAATAGAGGATTTTGATGCACTTGCGATTCCTGGAGGCTTTGAAGAGGCTGGATTTTATGAAGATGCTTTTAGCGAAAAGTTCCAGACGGTTGTTCGTCATTTCGATGAACACAAAAAACCGATTGCGACGATTTGTGTAGCTTCCCTCATTTTAGGTCATAGCGGAGTGCTGCATAATCGAAAAGCTACAACTTATAATCACCCAACAAGTAAACGAATAGCACAGCTGCAATCGTATGGTGCAGACATTGTCAACGAACGTATTGTTCGAACTGAACATATTATTACATCCTCCAATCCCGGCACTGCATTCGATGTTGCATTTAGCTTATTAGAAATGCTGACAACAGTGGAAAATACAAAAAAGGTAAAGGATTTAATGGGGTTTAATTAATTTAATGAAGCTGTCTCCACTAAACAACTAGGAGTCAGCTTCATTTTATTTAATTTGATATTAACTGATATAATTTAGATCCTAATTCTTTATGCTTTGTAACCAATGAAATCGTTCTCGATCTTCCAAAATTATTAATCGGTAAGGTAAAAAGTTGAAGATGGCCGATATTTTTAGCCATTAATTCTGGTACAATCGTAATCCCCATTCCAGAAGTTACTGCGCCAAAGACAAAATCCCCAAAGTTCACTTCACTAATGATATTCGGCGAGTAGCCAAGTGATTGTATTTGTTCAACTATATCCTTCCTTGAATCGCAAGGAGCTTGATGAACAATAAGCGGCTCCTCACACAGTTCTTCAAGTTCAACTGCTATTCTTGAATTAAAACGATGATTCAAAGGAAACACAGCATAATAAGATTCCGAAAACAACTCCCAATTCCACAAAGATTCTCCCGTATACTTTGCATCCACAAAGACTGCATCAAGTCTCCCTTTTTCTAAAGATTGTAACAGTTCATTTGAAGTATTTTGAATCATTAATGTTATAGGTCGACCAAGTTGCTTAAGTTCATCCATTTTGTTTGGCAAATAGTAAGTGGCTAAGCTAGGCAGACCACCGATGGCAATAGGATTGCTTTGACTAAATTGCTGCAATTCTTCACGAATGGCTGTTAATTCAGTCAAAACTGGTGTAATTCGAGTATAGAATCGATCGCCAGCTTCAGTTAATTCGATACCAATGGAAGTCCTATGAAATAATTCGATGCCAAGATTATTCTCTAAGTTTCGTATATGTTTACTTAGAGCAGGTTGGGAAAGATTCGTAATTTGAGCAGCTTTAGAAAAACTTTTTTGATTGGCAGCAGCAATAAAACTGTGTAACCATTCTACATTCATTGTTTCCCTCCATAGCCTATAACGATTTGTTATACCCTTATAAAATAGTGATTGTTCCATATCCTATGATTTTTAGTAACCTATTAAATATAGAAGGTGCTTCGATTATAACATAACGTTATAGTTTAGTATCTTTAATTTATGGAGGCTCAAAATATGAAAAATGTTTTATTATTAGCCTTAGGCATGTTTGCCTTGGGTTTTGATGCTTATGTGATTGCAGGACTTCTCCCGGGAATTAGCGATACGTTTCAAAAAAGCACATCACAAGTTGGTCAGGCCGTGAGCATTTTCACTTTATTTTACGCTATATCCGCGCCGTTATTTTCTTCTTTACTCGCCGGAAAACCTATTAAAAAAATCTTAATATGGTCAATGCTACTCTTTACAATAGCGAATAGCGTTACAGCTTTAGCTCCGACCTTTTCTATACTTCTACTATCGAGAGCAATTGCAGGGACTGGGGCTGGTTTATTTTCACCTTTAGCTGTAGCAGCTTCTACAAAGTTCATTTCAAGTGAAAAGAAAGGAAGAGCTCTAGGATTGACTATAGGAGGAATGAGTATGGGAACAGTGCTTGGCGTTCCTTTAGGTATATATATATCGAACGTATTTGATTGGAAAGTAACACTTTGGCTATTAGTGATAATCGGTGGCATTTCTGTTTTATGTATGATTATTTTTCTACCCGATTTTCCAACAACACCACCCCCTGCACTTAAGGAACGATTCAAAATGTTCCTAGATAAAAGAGTAACAATAACGGTATGTATAACATTTTTCGCCAGTGTTGCTAGTCTTGGATTGTATACATATCTATCTCCCCTTTTAGAAGAAATGACAAGCTCTAGTAATTTAACAATATACCTTTGGGCATGGGGATTTGGTGGCTTGGTTGGAAGTATAATGATTGGGTACATAATAGACTATTACGGTAGGCCAAAGATTTTAGTTTCAATCATTTTATTTTCTTTAACTTTAGCTATTATTTGTATACCATTAATGCTTAAATTACCTATATTAAGGTGCTTACCATTCTTTGTGTGGGGAGCAATGGGTTGGGCATGCCAGGCACCTCAACAACATATTTTACTTTCATATCAGCCGAATAACGGAAGTTCGGCAGTAGCATTAAACAGTTCTATAAATTATTTAGGTAGTGCAATAGGTGCAAGCTTAGGCGGGATCGTATTGTCATTACAGTTGGGAACAATAACATTGATTTATTTTGCAGTAATTTCTATGTCATTCTCGATTGGTTTACAGTTTTATAGTATGAAGAAGAAATTTTCCGTATAAATTAATTTAAAAACTGCGGCTCTAATCGTCTAGTTGATGATTTTATTCTGCACTTCGATGGTTAGAGTCGCAACTTTTGGGTTTTATATTTCATTTTGGTGAGATATCTCCGGCAGTTCGGGGTTATTCTTCATTCAATCGGAGCAATCTCTTGTTTTGAAGGTTCTTTCCGTCACTTTGACGATTCCTTCCGTCTCTTGGATGGTTCTTTCCGTCGCCCTGACAATTCTATCCGTCGCTTCGATAGTTCTTTCCGTCGCCCTGTTTTCTATCTGTCACTTCGACGGTTCTATCCGTCGCTCTGTCAATTCTATCCGTCACTTCGATATTTCTATCCGTCGCCCTGTTTTCTATCTGTCACTTCGATGGTTCTTTCCGTCGCTCTGACAATTCTATCCGTCGCTTTAACGTTTCTATCCATCATTTCGACAGTTCTATCCACGACTTCGATTAATTTCTAATCCGACCCTTTCATTTTGAAAGAAGTAGATAAAAAAACCGACTTCCCAGGAAATCGGATTTGTACCAAGTGCAACTGACTAGCTTTACGGATGCGAACAATAACTCTATTCCGCATTCATTTCACCACCTATAGTGATTGGAGACCTCCGTACTGTCGCTTTGCATCCATATAAAAAAAACAATTCACTAAACATTACTGACAATAATTTTGCCAGTAGTTGCGTCAATATACCGGATAGGTAACCTAGTTTGACGATCACACGCATGATAGACAAGTTGATAAGACTCTAATTCATCATCGTAATTTATATCCCAAGCCAATTGAAAATCGACATTTTCTAGAAATTGACGATACGCTTTTTCTAAAGATATAGCTGGTACTGTAGGCATTTGGCGAAGTTCATGCAAATCGAAATTCGGTCCTCTATAATAATCAATCAGACCAGTTGTACGATTAACAACGACGATCACCATATCCGCAATAGGTAACCCTTGATTATGGGCATGGAATATAAATGATTCTGATTCTCCTTCCTCCTCTTCCTCATCCCCTCGAGTTAATCGTTGAAGATAAGGATAGTAGTCAGGAATTACTTTTTGTAAAAAGTCTATTGCTTTTTCATAACATGCTTCTTGATTAAGCTGTAGATTTCCTAAGCGTTTATGCATCCATCCAAAGCTGTGTATTTTACCAGTTTTATTTGAAATAAAAGCTTTCACTGTATCTTCTGACTGCATTTTAAAGAAGCTGTTTATCGATAAATCTTTTTCTTGCATCACCCAACTCCGCTTACGCCAAACTATCCCTAGTTCTGGTCCTGTATCTACTTCTCGAATAAGCTCCAGTGCATCTGTTATACCAATGATTTCTTCATTTGTAAATTCATTGGTCATTAAGTTAGCTGGCAAAGGAGGAAGAGCAGCATAACTTTCAGGCTCATTTTCATCATGAAGTATCGTTAAAGTTGGTTCTAATGCATCTGCTTCAAAATTTAAAAATGAATGTACCTCATATACGAGATGAAGTTCATCTTTCTCCACATTGTAAACATCGCTTGATAATTTTGTTATCACTAGTTGTAACGCCAACGAATTCCGCACATATTCCATTAGATCTTCCTTCGAAACTAGCTTTGAAGGGATTTCAGGACTTGTCTTCACTCCATTGTATCTAAATCTAACAATATTCCCAAATTCATCAACATCGATAAAACAACCAGCTTGTGCTAATGGTACATCCATAACAAACTGTTCAAAATAAAAGCGCTCTACATGTGGCAGTCTTTTCATTTGAGAAAATGTTAAGTCTTTTAAAGCTTCTGGATAATGACTGAGTAAAAATTGTTCAGCACTTCTTCTTTTTTCTTCAATAGATAAAGAAGAAGCCTCTGAAACAGTATTATTCGTTTCAATTGATAAGTGTATGAGGTGACCGGTGCAATCTAACTCAACAGTCATACTTTCATCCTGTTCTTCAGTCACCCATGAGAACATCACTCTTCCGTCTTCAGAATATTCTTCTATGATTAGTTCATAGTGACTCGGTAACGGAACAATGGATAAAGCACATTTTTTCAGTTCATTTTTTTGCAAACCAATGCCTCCCCTTTTATGTATAGACAAAAACCGACCTCCTAAGAGATCGGTTTTTATTTAAATGATTATTGAGCAGCTTTTGCGCGAAGAACCATTTGTAGGATACCACCGTGACGGTAGTAGTCTACTTCTACTTCTGAGTCGAAACGAGCTAAAGCTTGGAAAGTTTTAACTGAACCGTCTTCAGATTTAGCAGTAACTGTTAAGATTTCACGTGGTTTCACGTTGTCAGTAATGTTAACTGAGATTTCTTCTTTACCAGTTAAGCCTAGAGTATCAGCAGATTCACCTGGCATGAATTGAAGTGGAAGAACACCCATCATTACTAGGTTAGAACGGTGGATACGCTCGTAAGATTGTGCGATAACTGTTTTGATACCAAGTAAGTTAGTACCTTTAGCAGCCCAGTCACGAGAAGAACCCATACCGTAGTCGTTACCAGCAAGTACTACTAAGCCAGTACCTTGCGCTTGGTATTTCATACATGCGTCATAGATGTACTCTACTTCACCTGTTGGCCAGTAAGTAGTGAAACCACCTTCTGTACCAGGAGCAACTTGGTTACGGATACGGATGTTTGCAAATGTACCACGCATCATAACTTCGTGGTTACCACGACGAGAACCGTATGAGTTGAAGTCACGGATTGCAACACCGTTTTCGATTAAATATTTACCTGCAGGTGTATCTTTACCGATTGCACCAGCTGGAGAAATATGGTCAGTTGTAATTGAGTCACCGAACTTCGCCATTACGCGTAAGCCTTCTAAGCCTTTAATAGCTTCTGGATCTTTTGCAAGACCTTGGAAGAATGGTGGGTTTTGGATGTAAGTTGATTTGTCATCAAATGTGTATAGAGACTCAGTTGATGTTTCAATTGCATTCCATTTTTCGTTCGCTGTGAATACAGTTTCGTATTCTTTTTGGAATAATTCACGGTTAACTACAGTACCTAATACTGCGTTAACTTCTTCAGTTGAAGGCCAGATATCAGCGAAGAATACTTCGTTGCCATCTTTGTCTTTACCGAATGAATCTTTTTGTAGGTCAACATCCACAGTACCAGCAAGTGCATAAGCAACAACAAGTGGTGGTGAAGCTAAGTAGTTAGCTTTTACAAGTGGGTGTACACGGCCTTCGAAGTTACGGTTACCAGAAAGAACTGAAGTTACGAATAAGTCGTTCTCTTTGATAGCGTCTTCGATTTCAGGTAGTAATGGACCTGAGTTACCGATACATGTTGTACAACCGTAACCTACAGTGTTGAAACCGATTTGGTCAAGGTAAGTTTGTAAACCTGAATCTTCAAGGTAACCAGTTACTACTTTTGAACCTGGTGCTAAAGAAGTTTTAACCCATTTAGGTACTGTTAGACCTTTTTCTACAGCTTTTTTCGCAACTAAGCCCGCAGCGATTAATACGTATGGGTTTGATGTATTTGTACAAGAAGTGATTGCAGCGATTGCTACAGCACCTGTTGGGATTTCTACATCACCTTCAGCGAATTTAGCTACAGAAGTTTTTGCGAATTCATCTTCAGTTAAACCGAAACCTTGTGTACCTTGTGGTGCCACTACTGCTTCTTTGTAACGAGTACGCATTTGAGATAGTGGAATTAAGTCTTGTGGACGTTTTGGACCAGAAAGGTTTGGTTCGATTTCAGCTAAGTTTACTTCTAATACGTCAGTGTAAACTGGCTCTAAAGTTGGATCGAAGAACATGTGGTTAGACTTTAAGTAAGATTCTACAACCGCGATGTGCTCTTCGTCACGACCAGTTAAACGCATGTAGTTTAATGATTCTTCGTCAATTGCGAAGAAACCACATGTAGCACCATATTCAGGAGCCATGTTAGAGATTGTCGCACGGTCAGCTAGTGGTAATTTAGTTACGCCAGGTCCGAAGAACTCAACGAACTTACCAACTACGCCACGTTGACGTAATACTTGAGTTACTTTTAATGCTAAGTCAGTAGCAGTAGTTCCGTTTGGAAGATCGCCAACTAATTTAACACCGATAACTTCTGGAATTGGGAAGTATGAAGGTTGACCAAGCATACCTGCTTCAGCTTCGATACCACCAACGCCCCATCCAAGAACGCCGATACCGTTGATCATTGTTGTATGTGAGTCAGTACCTACTACTGAATCAGGGAATGTTTCGAAAGTACCGTCAGCATTTTCGTTTACGTGTACAACTGGAGCTAAATACTCTAAGTTTACTTGGTGAACGATACCAGTTGCTGGTGGTACAGCACGGAAGTTATCATAAGCAGTTTGAGCCCATTTTAAGAAGTTATAACGCTCAGCGTTACGTTCGAATTCTAGGTCCATGTTTGCTGCTAATGCAGATGCATTACCATATTTGTCAACTTGTACTGAGTGGTCAATTACAAGGTCAACTGGAATAGCAGGGTTGATTTTGCTTGGGTCGCCACCCATTTCTTTCATTGCAGAACGTAGAGAAGCAAGGTCAACTACTACTGGTACACCAGTGAAATCTTGTAATACTACGCGAGAAGGTTTGAATGGAACTTCAGCTTCTGGATTTGCGCCGTTACCCCATTTTGCTAATTCGTTTACGTGTTCTTCTTTGATAACATATGCATCATATTGACGTAAAACTGATTCTAATAATACTTTGATTGAGTAAGGAAGGTTTGAAACTTTTGCAACGCCAGCTTTTTCAATCGCAGCTAAGTCATAGTAATTATAAGTTTTACCATTAACTTCGAATGATGCGCGGCTGTTGTGTAAATTACCTTGTGCCATTTGCGGATCCCCCTAAATATCTTTTTGAAAAGGCCTATATAAATTGTTAAAGCATCTTTTCTCCAATACCCATGATAGCTCATTTATATTCATAAGTAAATTACATTAATATTATCTTTTTCAATAAGCAATACTTATGACATTGATTTCTACCCTAATGTTTTTAATTTTTTGATGTGCATGATATGAAGGTTTCGCTAAAACGAAGTTTTTATACCTTTGTAATGAAGTGTATTTAAATGTATTTAACTGTGGTACAACTTGAGGTACAAACTGAGGTACGAGGAGTTTTTTATTAAAATTGTACCACAGCAAAATAAAGGTAAATCAAAACGCAAAATTTAAATTCTCGGACAGGAAAATTTAATAGTAGGAAAAAATTGAAATAGAGAAGCATGTCGCATAAAAAAGTCATTCATTATTTTTTAAATGAGTGACTTTTTTGCATTAGTTGATCTCTTTACATTACTTCAGCTGTTCAAGCAACTTCCATCATTAAATATTAAACTTCTCTCTTCTCTTCAAGACCCTGAATAATCTATAATGAATAACTACTCTACAAAACGAAATTATGCATCACATCTAAAATATTCAACTAATTATTGTTTATGATATTAAATTTATTTCTATTATATATAAGCCTTGTATTGCAACGGTAATAAGCATTTATTTCTCACAAGCCCATCCATCTCCGTCACGGTCCATTTTCTTGTCGTAAGCTGGATGTCCCTCTTGCACACCGTTAGGATAGACTTTGTTTAAATCTGTACAATTTAAAGTATTCTTTTGCAGATGTAGTTGGTTCTGGGGTCGTTTCTGGCAGTGGAGCAGGCTCTGTTGTATTAGTTTCTTTTACAGGTTCAGTAACAGGTGGAACAGGATAGATTCAAATCGTACCTTTTTTATATTATCACTTACACGGCCAACTACTACTTTGGCATTTCATAATAGAACATGCTTCCATCATCTGTACGACTACCAAACATTTTGTCGATATATCATCAATCTGTTTATTATAAAATTCCATATACGATTGTTCCAAGCTATATTCATCATTTTTTCGCGGGGTGGGTAAATTATAAATTTCACCAATTGTCTTGCTTATTGACATTTTTTTATCCCTCCATATTCGGAAAATATTGTGGTGGGCTTCTATAATGTAAAAAGGAGTGTACAATATAAAAAAAGCCACTATGGTAGTAACCCCAAATGTTAGATTTTCGGTCTAACTTTTGGGGTATAGTCCATCTTTAGTGGCTTTTGTTTATTAGTTTCTATATATTCCCGAGTTAAGAATACAGTCACATGAGCTCGAGTTATTTTTGTGTCGTACTTGTTTTGTTGAAGTCGTTCTCGAATTATAGTTAGTTCAACGTAATTGCAAATTCCGAGTTCGGCTCGCCAGCAAATACAACCGTTCCGTTCTTCGGCAGTTTTACTTTGTTATTGCCGCTCACAACGGTAAAATTGATACATACTCCATTCTCATCATACACCGCGTACGAACTCTTCGATGGCAACGCCACGGTCATCGTTTTCCCTGCTGCCGCTTGTGGGATCGTAAACCATTTCGCATGCCCATTTGCTTGTAGCTTAACTTTGGATGATTGGACTGTATCCAGCGGTTTTACGTTGGATTCACTTACGAATAAAGATCCAGACATCTCTAAATATTCATCGCCGCCTTCTGTATAGAAACGGGCTTCCGTTGTATCACGACCACCCGCCACAGGTATTTGGAGCTGATGCATCGCCGTGTTAGGTCCTATGATTTTTAAACTTTCCCAATAGCCCCCCATGCCTTCCTTGCTATTAATTTGGTCGGTAAGCATCATTAAATATTGCGTTGAACTAAATTTCTCACTCACAAGATAGAACTTGACGCCTTCCCGCTTTGCCCATGCGGCAGCGGTTTCCTTCGATAGCACATTGTCTTCTAGTTTCTCGGCTAAATATTGAGTAGTCGCTACTTGCCCTAAACCTGGCACCGATAAATATGTGCTCTCCTTCAAATAAGTTCGTCCATTCTTCTCAGTGACGAAATCGTACTTGGCGGTACCAGTCTCATTAATAAAGCTTCCTTTCGCAGTATATACATATTTTTCTTGTGGATTTGATGGTAGAATTAGTTCTCCATTCTTCGTAATTTCTAGTTTGAATTGATTGAAACTATTGCCGTAAAAACCCGCTTTCTTCGCTACGTCTTGAGGCATTTTGGCTTTGACCGGCTTGCCAAAGGATTTGTTCGGCTTAATATCCTTAATTGAGCCCTTCTCTTTAAGCGCGGCGAGCAGTAATTCATTCGCCATCAGTTGATTTAGAATGCTGCTACCACCGGATGACAACACAGCCACTGACATCTTCTGTTCTGGAAGTACGACCAGTGAAGCATGTTGCAGTATCGTGTCGCCACCTTTAGCCAAGCCTTTTATCCCATATTCACTGAACGGATATAGTTTTACACTATCCCAGCCAAGACCATAGTTGACAATATTATCTCCATCCCCTGGCCACATTCCTTTTTTATATTCCTCTTGCTCCATCGCCTTGATTGCCTGATCAGAGAGGATTCCATTTCCCTGTCCCATAAATATTTGAGAGAATCGCACCATATCTTCTGCTGTGGAAGAAATTCCTCCCGTACCAATCACATTCACCGTTTCAGTAGGAAGCTGCCCTTGGTACATTGGAGAATAAAGTCCAGCCCGCTTATCGTCTTCCCATTTGTCCAGCGGCGTTTTCGTATGATTTAGCTTTAAGGGTTTTGTAAACCGTTGATGTATAAATTCGGTAAAGCTCATACCGCTGACTCTTTCCACCATAATCTCGGCTAGCGTAAAGCCATCGTTGCAGTATACCGAGAACGCGCCAGGATCCGCCTTCAATTGCTGGTTGGACAATTGCTTCAACAAGTTATCATGCGCATAGGTATCATTATCTTTAAATAAAAATGAACTACTAAGCGTACTACCTTGCAAGCCGGAGGAGTGGTTCAACAGCATACGTGGCGTAATGCTTCTGTAACGCTCGTCTTTCATTTTGAAATCAGGAACATAGCGGACGACAGGAGCATCCAAATCTACTTTTCCTTCGTCGACCAATTTCATCACAGCCGCCGTTGCATACATTTTACTGACTGAACCAATTCCGTATAGGGTATCTTTGGTCAGTGGCCGTTTCCCTTCCATATCGTTCTTGCCTGTCTGACCCGACAAAATGAGTTTACCATTATCAATTAGCGCATACTGCACGCTAGTCGTCTCATAGGACTTCGTGAGTAGAGTAGCCTTCTCAGCCGCAATCTTTTTCAGTTCTTGACTAGCTAATTCTTGGCTAGCCACAACCGTAGTCTGACTGTTAGAAGACGCCATCACCCCTGTTGGTAGGCTCAGCGTTAACGCTAATGTAGCGGTTAATACCGCTGATAGTTTATTTTTCATAAAAGATTGCCTCCTTGATTTAAGATATACACTTCCTAAAACAACATTTAATGCACAATTTTTGTTCACTATAACACCTTGATTACCCCTCCTTAATAAGAAATATTTCCCATATATAGAATATCAAAGTTTTATTTTCTCGTAAACACAGTGATAGACTGATAACATATCGAGCTTAAGACTTATGGTTGGATTATGACTAAATAAATTAAAAAGACCAACTCGGCTAAATTAGCTTTGCTGGTCATCTCCTATTGTGCAGCTACAACATTTGCAACTTGCACAAGTTTAGCTGTTTTTATTTTATTAGCACCTTCTTTGGCTGCTTCTGCACCAGTATTTCCAAGTTAACCCATAGTACTATCACTATAGCCAATTTAATCGTGTCTGGCGGCCTGCACCAGCTCCGAGAGCCACTTTTAAAAGGACTCGTAGATCCCCTTTTAATCTCAAATCACACTAAACTCCGCCCTCTCATCGCTAACCGTTTTGGCTGTTTGATGTAGTTTTAATGCAAAAGAAATACCACGGAAAGGATGTTAACTTGTTTTAATAAAGGAGCATTCGCATTTTGTTCAGGAATATTTTTCCTGTTAATTTAATAAATAAGTAATAAGGAGGTGAAAAAATGAAAAAGAAATTAGGCATGCTTCTTTTCGCTGTATCACTTTTAAGCTTATCGTCTGTAAGTACAGCCTCTACTGCATCTGCGGCTGGTCCAAATTGTTATAAGGTAGGATCGGTATGGGTATGCGAATACTAAGGAAATAATAGATAAAAATAAAAATATATTTCTAATTTAAAGCCACTTTTTAGTGGTTTTCTTTGTCTAACCATATCACATTTATTTGAAGCCTTTTAATTAAGCTTGAAATTGTTCTAAGGTAGTAAAAAAACACAAACGCCATTTAGTATCCCAATCTATGAAGATACTGATTCGCGGGAGGTGAGGACATCGATATTGTTTCAGATACATTATCCGTAAAGAGTTGGGTGATAAAGACGCAAGGTGTCTCTACTATTACAACCAATAACATCAGAAGGTTCTTCTACGTACCTAAAAAATCAGTCAGCTCATCGAACCACAACGCCATTACATAGACCTTCATTTTTCATTAGAGCAAACCTTAACCTCTTAGTCCTATCCCCATAGCTAATTTAACTGCGGCTAGCGGACTATGCCAACTCAGTGAGCCACTTCCCTCGAATTCCTATGGTTTTGGCAGCTATCTTCTTTAGCTTGTCCGGTCCGCACCAGATTAAGTTTACGATATGCTCGACCTCATAATCTCAAAGGCCACGACCTGATTTAGCAGCAGCATGAGATGCATCTCATTTTCCATATCGGTTTTGATTTTCAGTTTCATCGATTCCATGCTAAGCAGCATACACTTCACTAGCGTAGAAATCGTTTCCAAGCCTTGTGGTTGTGCAATATTTATTACCGCTTAAGTAGAATGGTAAATCATCCGAGTTGGCCTCTATCATCCCTTACTATTTGCAAATGGATTTTCAACCATCGCATTGTTTTTTATCTGCCATGAAAGTTATTTGGAAAATGATTACTCAGGTTAGGAAATAAGAAATAATTTCCCGGGTAAGCGCAAGAAATGACAAATTTAATCTTAATTTCAAACAACAAGCGACTGGTTTTATCATTATTCTCGCTATTTCTGAACATCCAAGCAGGAAATAAAACTCTGTCTGTATAACATTCATCCAATTGCACCAACTAATCTAGTAGATGCTCAATAAACACCTTCAACTATAACAATTCCTCCAATAGGAACCATGTGCCATTATAAATCATCCTTCTCTCAACCATATTGCTGTTATTGTCCTTCTTAATTGCTTAGCCTAGCTGATAGCGTTTTTGTTGTGTTGTCTCTTCTAACATACTTTATTTGTGCTATTCCGATGGACATGGGATTTTACGAATTTATTAAAGCGTTCCTTTAATCGCCTTTCTCATTTAATCCTGAAATTGTTCAGTAATATCTCTTAAACTTTTACGTTTGAACAAAATTAAAAGTTAGCTTGTACCACCGCCATTACAAGCAAATTTCCCTAAAATGTAATGTTTACTAAGCTTGAATTATTTTCTCCCCAGTATAAACTGGGGAATTTATTTTACTTTTTTAAATTTCAAATTGATTATTTCTTTCAATCAAAAATATTAAATCACTGAGTATTTAATAGAATTGTCACAGACACACCATTTGAAAAAGCCCCACCTGTTGTAGTAAGTTGAACTGAAAGGAGTGTACAACTATTAATTGCTAAATTTGCAGATGTTGTTGAGCAACAATTCGGTGTTATAGACGAGTTTGGTCCTGTAACTGTGGCTATAACTCCAGTTGCTATCGGAGCAGTAAATCCACAGTTTGAACTTGTGAATATTTGAGCAGAAGCTGTTTGTCCAGCACTTAGACCATGGTCACGTATGTTCAAAGTTAGACTTTTTACCGTTGCGTTCGCTGGAACAACTAATGTATTTTTTACGAATGAAGCTGAGGCTGTACCTGGTCCAAGAAAGTCATCATTTGCAATTGATTGATCTGTAGAAAGAAAAACTTCCATTAATCCAGAACCACTTGGTCCCGTTGCTCCTGTTGTTCCAGTTACCCCTTGTAGTCCAGTTGCTCCTGTTGTTCCGGGTACCCCTTGTGGCCCGGTTGCTCCTGTTGTTCCGGGTACCCCTTGTAGTCCAGTTGCTCCTATTGTTCCGGGTACCCCTTGTAGTCCAGTTGCTCCTATTGTTCCGGGTACCCCTTGTGGCCCGGTTGCTCCTATTGTTCCGGGTACCCCTTGTGGCCCGGTTGCTCCTGTAGTTCCGGGTACCCCTTGTAGTCCAGTTGCTCCTGTTGCTCCGGGTACCCCTTGTAGTCCAGTTGCTCCTATTGTTCCGGGTACCCCTTGTGGCCCGGTTGCTCCTGTTGCTCCAGGTACCCCTTGTGACCCGGTTGCTCCTGTTGTCCCGGGTACCCCTTGTAGTCCAGTTGCTCCCGTTGTTCCAGTTGCCCCTTGTGCTCCGGGTACCCCTTGTGGCCCGGTTGCTCCCGTTATTCCAGTTGCCCCTTGTGCTCCGGTTACTCCTTGTGGACCTGTCTCTCCCGTTGTTCCAGTTGCCCCTTGTGCTCCGGGTACCCCTTGTGGCCCGGTTGCTCCCGTTGTTCCAGTTGCCCCTTGTGCTCCGGTTACTCCTTGTGGACCTGTCTCTCCCGTTGTTCCAATTTCTCCTTGTGGGCCCGTGCCCCCCCTAAATCCCTGGGGACCTATATCTCCTGCAGAACCGGTATGACCTCTTAATCCTTGTGTTCCGGTTGGTCCCATCAATCCTTGTGGGCCTGTTGCTCCCATCAGTCCTTGTGGGCCTGTTGCTCCCACCATTCCTTGTGGGCCTGTTGCTCCCATCAGTCCTTGTGGGCCGGTTACTCCCACCATTCCTTGTGGGCCTGTTGCTCCCACCATACCTTGTGGGCCTGTTGCTCCCACCATTCCTTGTGGGCCTGTTGCTCCTACTAATCCTTGTGGGCCTGTTGCTCCCATCAGTCCTTGTAGGCCTGTTGCTCCCATCAGTCCTTGTAGGCCTGTTGCTCCCATCAGTCCTTGTAGGCCTGTTGCTCCCATCAGTCCTTGTGGGCCTGTTGCTCCTGTAGCTCCTGTAGGCCCATTTCCTATAGGGGGATCTGGGGTATATGGATAACCAAAACAACCAAGCTCATTACATTTGTATTTAAATTGATTAACGCATGAATCACACTTGAAGCTATTACTATAGTTACTATCCTTAATTAATCTAGCTTGATAGTAACTAAACGACATAAAATCACCTCCTGTCTCATTATTAATTTATTCTTAAAAAATTTTGTAAAATAGACGATATCCTAGGATTATTTAATTGAATCACGTCAAATAAATTGACCTTAGCAAACTTACGCAAATTACTAATTTGCTCAAGTAGTCCCCAAAAACCTTTAAACCGCTGAGCGCGGATCATAAAATATAAAATTCATCTTACTAGCTAAATGCAACTTCACTCTGCGACATCTGTAACCAATCGTTCTAATTCACTTGATAATTCATTTCTATTATTTCTTATTCATTTCAAACTTATTTTTGGCCTTATTATTCCCTTACCTAATTTACATACCTACCCAAAATAAAACTCCAAATATTCAAGGTATTACAACGAACCACGTTTCATTGACTGATTATTGCCATTATTGATTAAATTCTGTAATTAGTTTATAGTTTACTATGTTAGTAAAATATTACATCGAGGTGTTACATGAAAGTTTTAGAACGTTTTAGTCAATTTGTTAGCAATACATTTGCAATTTGGGTGTTACTTTTTGCAGCACTTGCCTTTTTTATCCCTAGTGGATTTTCTTGGATTGGGGCGTATATCACGACATTATTAGGTATTGTGATGTTTGGTATGGGATTAACCATAACGGTTGCGGACTTTAAAGAAGTCTTAACTAGACCGAAAGATGTGGCAGTTGGGGTAGTTGGTCAATTTCTAATTATGCCAACTTTAGCCTTTTTACTGGTGAAACTGTTCAATCTTCAACCAGAAATTGCAATTGGAGTTATACTGGTAGGTTGCTGCCCAGGGGGCACATCTTCAAATGTCATGACATTCCTTGCTAAAGGGGATGTGGCATTATCGGTGACCGTTACATCTATCACAACTTTATTAGCTCCGATCGTCACACCTGGACTTATTTATTTATTCGCAAGTGAGTACATAGATGTTGCACCTAGTGCACTTTTTATGTCGATCGTCAAAGTAATTATTATTCCGATTGCATTAGGCTTCATTGTACAAAAGTTCTTTAACAAGCAAGCCAAAGCAAGCGTGAAAGTGATGCCACTTGTTTCTGTAGTAGCTATCGTTGCTATTGTGGCTGCTGTAGTTGCAGGCAATCAACAAAAGATTGCTGAAACTGGTTTAATTATTTTCTCTGTTGTTGTTTTACACAATTGTTTAGGATATTTAATTGGGTATTTATTTGGAAAAATCTTTGGTATGAACTTAGCGAAAAAGAAAGCTATTGCTATTGAAGTAGGAATGCAAAATTCGGGTCTAGGTGCATCCTTAGCGGTTGCACATTTCTCTCCATTAGCCGCGGTGCCAAGTGCGATTTTCAGCGTCTGGCATAATATATCAGGTCCTATATTAGCAACCATTTTTAGTCGTATGAACGATAAGGATAAGTAAATAAGATTTAACACATAAACTCTAATAGACCGCAAAGCTTTCTTAAGAAAACTTTGCGGTCTGTTTATCTCTTGTTTTAAGGTTTTTGTACTAGAATCTCTTTTGCTCATCCCCTTCTTTTCATACCTCCCACTCTACTTCTCCTTTTGTATCGTTTTCAAACGTATCATACATTTTCTCTTTAATAAATAGTGCAGGAATTAACCCCATAAATGCATAAGAAATACCTAATACAGCTAGTCCAAATCCGATTGATTGTGTAGTAGCGATAATTCCAATAAGAATAGGGGCTACAGCTGCACCAATTCTTCCTGTATTATAAGCCGCACCTATAGCAGTTCCTCTAATATGAGTCGGGAAGCTTTCACTTAAATAAGTAGCATTTACTCCATACGGCGCTCCATATACGAAACCTAGAACAGTCATTAAAATAATGATGTTTCCTGGAGATTGATAAAAATAGATGACTGGTAACATGACCGCTGTAGATAATCCTGCGATCACGAAAACTCCACGACGACCAATTACATTGGCAACCCAACCAGCAAGTGCTTTACCAAGAATCGATGCCGTATATGTTCCAATTAAATATCCTGTCATTTCTTTGAAATTAAAGCCTAATTCTTTCACTATATACGTGGGTAACCATGTACCTACTCCGTAATATCCGAATTGCAATAGTGAAGAAGTTACTATCCATAATAAAAAGATTGTAAGAACTTTCTTATCCCTAAACAACGAAAGCCATTCATTTGATTTCTTAACTTTAGATGATTTAGCTTGTTTTTTAGCCAATCTCCAACCAGTAGGTTCGGGTACTTTTACTCGAATATAGATCGCCACAACAACCGGGATGATTGAAATTAAGAATAATGGTCTCCAACCATATTCAGGGAGAATCGTGCCCGCTAATAAAACAGCGACTAAATATCCTAATGAATAGGAAGAACCTAATACCCCCATAATAGTTGCTCTATGTTTAGCTTTTACATATTCAGCCATTAGCATGGTGGCTAACGAATATTCAGCCCCCATACCAATAGCTGATAAAAAACGAACAATAATAAATTGTTCATAAGTTTGTACAAAAGCTAAGAGAGCAGTTCCAACTGAAAATAATATCATCATATAAGTCATCATTTTAACGCGGCCAAAGCGGTCAGATAACCAACCTCCTAGGATTCCACCAAGCGCCATCCCTAATAGGGAGAATGTACTAATCCAACCAGCAGCCTTAGTATCTAGGACAAACTCATCAATTAAGCTCGGCATCACCAATGACAACATTTGAATGTCCATACCATCAACTGTTAAACCGATAAAACTAGCTGCAAATACAATTTTCCATAGATTTGAGTTCTTTTCCATAACATATCTCCCTCCACATTCCTAGATTATTTTGAAAGAAGTATCTACAAGAGCAACGAGGAAACTGTATTGAATGTTTTGGTATGAAAGGTTTAATAGTATGTTTTCAACTATAGGAATTTCAAGTAGAGGTAATTTACATAGAGGTGGAGGATTTTTATGAAGATTGTTCATCTCCTATTTGTTTAACCGAGAATTATAATTTATTTAGAATCTAATGGCACCAAACATTTTATACATTTTATGTAATATATCTAAAATAATTCTAAATAGTATGTTTTATAGGAACCACTTTACATTCGTTATAAAAATAATTGATTAGACTCCCATATACAATTAAAGAGCCTCAGACGAATCGTGACGGAGATTTACCCGTCAACTGGATTTTCAATACGTCTGAGAGCCCTTCTATTAAGTGCCTGTTACATTTGATCATGTAGATTATGATTGTACCGAAGCGTTAATTTAACTAAATTTCTCAATTAATATGCGCGTTGTATAATCAGTTCTAGGCGTAGGTTTGTGTCTCGGTTCAGTTTACCTGTGATTTTTCATTTTTACTTACTATCGTTAACATAACATTGCCATTAATATTTTTCTTATTCAATGTTCTTTCAATAGATTCATATCCTCCTATTCCTTCTCCATCTATCTCTAGTATAATATCTTCAGGTTTAATTCCAGCAGCTGCAACTACCGAGCCTTCCTTCACCTGTAAAACTCTTGTACCTCTCTCACCCTCTTAGCCAAAGTTGTGGAATACACATTAAATCGTGAACATGGATTAAAAGCTTTTCTGTTCGACGGTAGGATTGAAATCGATAATAATCCGGCTGAAAATTCGATTCGTCCAAATGTGATTGGCCGTAAGAGCTGGCTTTTCTCTGTTTTTGAAGCAGGCGTTAAAGCGAATGCCATCTGTTTAAGTTTGGCTGAAACGGCATCGATTTCTATCAATATCTAGTGACGTTAATGACAGAATTGCTAAATTTTCCGATCCACCAGCAGCCAGAGATTTTAAATAATTACAAGCCTTGGTCGAAAAAAATTAGAATAGATGGCCATTCGTCGTGTATGAACTGAACCCCGAATAGTGGACACTTTAAAAAAAGTGGACCTATTCGGGGTTTTTCTATTTTCAACGTTTGAAAACCCCGTTATACTAACCATACCATTTATGAACGGGAGAACATCATGAGTAAAATAATTTTTAACGAGCACCAACGCAGACAAATTGAAGCGAATCCAAATGTCGCCTCAGTATCCGACCGCTCAATTCAATATACAGCCGACTTTAAATTGAAAGCTGTTCAGGCAAATTTACAAGGAAAAGGTCCAGTCCAAATCTTCAGAGAAGCAGGATTTGACTTAGAGCTGATAGGAATTAAGAAAGCTCAAAGTGCAATTAGCCGTTGGAAGAAAACATATCAAACACATGGTAAGGAAGGCTTTTACGAGGAACGTCGTGGAAAAGAGAGTACTGGTCGTCCACGCCTTGAAAACTTATCCGCAGAAAAAAAACTTGAGAAAGCGGAAGCGCGTATTCAACTATTAGAGGCAGAACTTAATCTGTTAAAAAAGCTCGACGAAATGGAAAGGCAGGCGAAGAAGAATCGTTTTTAACACCAAAAGAGAAATACCAAGCCATCAATGAAACGATTCGTTTATATCAATTAAAAAATATGACTCGTCATCTTTGTCAGGTAGCGAATGTCAGTCCAAGCGGCTATTATAAGTGGCTTCAAAATAGGGAGAAACACGCTTTACGTGAAGAAGCTGATTATCAAGATTACATCTTATTAAAATCAATTTATGATCAAGCGAAAGGGAAAATTGGTTATCGTGGATTTTATATGGCACTGGTAGATGTGCTGGACACACCGATGAACCATAAAAAGATTCTTCGTCTGATGCGTAAGTTCAATTTATATGCAAAAGTACGTCGTGCGAATCCATATCGTCTGTTAGAAAAAGCAACAGAGGCGCATCGCCGTATACCGAACCATTTAAACCGTGCATTTAAGCAAGAGGAGCCAGGAAAAGTATTCTTAACAGATATTACGTATCTGCAATATAGAGGTGGTCAAAGGGCGTATTTATCATGCGTGAAAGATGTCGCAACACGAGAAATTGTAGCATATGAATTATCTACTACGTTAAAGATGTCCCTTGTCTATAAGACGCTTGAAAAGTTAAAAACACATCTAGACGGCAATCTCCATCC
>NZ_LDGC01000009.1:0-75329 GCF_015844675.1 Lysinibacillus sphaericus
TCATTAAATGCCTCGTTTGCAGTTTTCCAACCAAGACATTTTCTTGGTCGATTGTTGATATAGTTTAATGCTTCTGTTAGTTCTTCTGGTGATACTTCATCGAAATTTGTTTGCTTAGGGAAGAATTCGCGAAGTAATCCATTTCCATTTTCGTTACTTCCACGCTGCCAAGAAGAATAGGCATCCGCAAAATAAACATCAATTTTCAAGTCTTTTTCTAACACTTTATAGCAGCTAAATTCTTTACCTCGGTCTGTTGTGGCTGTTTTTATAGTGTCTTTTGGTAATTTAGTATGAAGTAGGCGTACTGCTCTTTCCATTGATTGAGCTGAGCGATCTGGTATCAAAAAGCCAACATACCATCGTGTCATTCGCTCAATAAATGTTGCTACACAACCTTTTGCTTTCCCACGTCCAGATACAACTGTATCTAATTCCCAATGTCCAAAGGTTTCACGTTTACGTACTTCTTTTGGGCGTTTAGAAATTGGTGTACCAATGTTAAATCTTCCCCTTGTTTCACGGGGTTTTTGGCGCTTTCCTTTTTGACGGAGAACGGTGGCAGGCACTTCTAAAAGTCCATCGTAAATCCAGCGATAGATAGTTTTAAAACTTAGCTGTCCTTGATACATGCGACCGACAATTTGTTCAGGCGACCAAGTATCCCACAACTTTTCTTGAACAGCTTCTTTTACTTCAGGCGTACATTTTGACTTGGCACCACAGTTGGATTTATTTTGATGGTAACGTACTTGCGCTTCCTCAGCCGTACTACCGGCGTGGCGTTTTATCTCTCTTGAAATTGTAGAAGGTTGACGATTTAAGAGTGCCGCTATTTTACGAATCGAATAATCAAGTTCAAGGTATGTTTCTATTTTTACACGTTCTGATATGGTAAGATGGGTATAGCTCATAACGATTCCTCCGTTTGAATGTTGGTGTGGTAACTACATTCTACACGAGGTCGTTATGGGCTTCTTTTATATTGACTTCTAGGTGTTGCACTTAATATTACAATTCGTCATATGTAAAAAAAGTTAAAATGCCTAATGTTGTTGGACCGAGGATCATTTAAACTCCCCTTCTATTCTTACACTAAACTGTTATCCATGATTGCGCTCACCACTCACTTTAATCATAAAAAAACTGCACCCCTGTTGGAGTGCAGTTCAACTTTTATTAAATTATGAAACCTACAATTGTAGCCGTTAAAATACTAACGAGTGTCGCTCCATACAACAACTTTAAACCAAAACGAGCAACTATATCCCCTTGTCTTACATTCAAACCTTTTACCGCTCCAGCAATAATACCGATAGATGCAAAGTTTGCAAAGGATACAAGGAACACCGAAATAATACCTTCTGTATGTGCACTCATAGACTTCGCTGCTTCTCCAAGGCTCTTCATTGCAACAAATTCATTCGTTACTAATTTAGTTGCCATAATTCCTCCGGCAGTAATAGCCTCTGCCCAAGGTACACCCATTAGGAAAGCAATTGGTGCAAAGATATAACCTAAAATATCTTGGAAAGATATACCTAAAATCATATCAAATAGTGAATTGATTAAATCCATTAATGCTACGAAACCGATCAGCATAGCTCCAACAATGATGGCTACTTTAAAACCATCCATGATATATTCTCCAAGCATTTGGAAGAAAGTTTGCTTCTGCTCATCTTCAATTTTTAAAATATCTTCGCTTTCTTCTACTGTATACGGATTAATGATTGCAACAATAATAAATCCGCCAAACAAGTTCAACACAATCGCCGTTACAACATATTTTGGTTCAATCATTGTCATATATGCGCCAACAACTGACATAGAAACGGTCGACATTGCAGATGCGCATAATGTATACATTCGCTGTGGACTAATTTTATCTAATTGTTTCTTTACAGTAATGAATACTTCCGATTGACCTACCATTGCAGACGCAACAGCATTATATGATTCCAATTTCCCCATGCCATTTACTTTACTTAAAAGTAAGCCTATCCATTTCATGACGAAAGGAAGAATTTTAAAATGCTGTAAGATCCCTATCAATGCAGATATAAATACAATTGGTAATAACACATTTAAGAAGAAGGAATACTCCCCTTCATTCGCTAAACCACCAAAAACAAAAGTTATGCCCGTACTTGCGTAAGACAATAAATGATCAAATACATTTGTAAATCCTTTGATTAGAACATAACCAAACTTTGTATTTAGCAGTAATGCAGCAAATAAAAATTGGATAATCAACATAATAATTATGTTTTTATATTTTATTTCTTTTTTGTTTTTACTCATTAACAGAGCTAAACCAAAAACAAGTAGCAATCCACAAATGGATATTAAGTATCTCATGAGTTCCTCCATAAATTATATTAATAATTTTTGCGCGTTCGATATCCGAAACTACAAATCCTTCTTTCACTCATTATGTTCCATTATTGAAACTTGAATAACAGCTTTAGATTTTAAAACTGAAAATATGTAGACAGTCAGACGTCAGACAAATCACTTCACTATACATTGTTTTCACTAGCAATTCAATAGTTAAAGGAAAAAAAACTCTGCTAAAAGTGTATACGCTTACAAGATCATCGTATAAAAAAAGACCATCATAAATGACGGTCTCCGTTTACTACAAGTTTTTGTAATCTGCATTCAAATTATACTGATTTAAATGAACCTATAAGGATAAATTGCCCATCCTTTTACATAAAAATGTGTTTCGTTTTATTTAATAAAATTCAATGCTTGTCTGGTAGATTCAATAAGTGATACATCACCTTTAAGTTCTCTTAACTTTAATGCCTCTTTAAAGCATTTTCTGCCTCTGTAATTTCTCCTAATTCTAACAAGCACTTTCCTTTATGTTGCATGGCAAAGTCCACATAAAACAAATTATTGTTTGCCTTACATTTATCTAAAACATCGTTGAAGATTTTTAATGCCTCCATTGGATGACCGTTATATTTAATTGCCTCTCCTAGGCGTATTAATGACGTGATTTCTCGATTGCTGTCGTTCTGATCGCAGGCAATTATTATGCATTCCGTTAAAATGTTAATGGCTTTTTGTGGTTCTCCATAAATTCTATATAAGTTCCCCAGCATTCCATTAGAAAATATTTCTCATCTTCACTCTTTGTATTTGCAAGTAAATTTTCAGCAATGTCTATCATTTCTTTTAATCTAAACGGATTAGACGTTTTTTCACGAAGATACTCATCGTTATCAAAATAAATTATTTCGCTTATTGTCAAAAGACAGTTTTTAAACTCTGAAAAGTTCATTTTTGAATACCTCCAATTGTTTTTTCTGATCTTTTCGAGAACCACACTTAAAACGAGGATGTAACTCCAGGTTAATCTTAAAAAAGCTACCTTCTTTTTGTATAATTTCCCTCCATTTTGCGCATATATGGTAGTAACAAGGGAGGTTATTACATTGAAAAAGTTATTTTATTTATTTTTACTAGCCACACTTTTATTATCAGCTTGCGGGAAAAATACTGCTCCAAAGGAAGTTGCAGTCGATAAAAATACTTCCGTTGAAGATATAGTAGGAGCTATCGTTAAAAATAAATTCACTGTGGAAGAAAAAAATGGTATCGTATCAATCTCTATACAGGATACTGATGTGAAAAAAGGTATGAAAAATCAAATGCTAAAGGATTCCACTAAAATATTTGCAGAGCTGTCTAAGCTACCTAGCGTTAAAACTCCATCTATTAGTTGGTCTGCTCCGTTAACAGAACCAAATGGGAACAAATCTATGAATGAATTGTTAAATATTTACTTTAGTGAGGAAGATTTTAAAAAGACTAATTGGGCGAACTATAACCAACTAGATATTGAATCTATTGCTACTCATTATCATCAAGAGGCTTCTTTAGGACAATAGAGCATTACAAGACAAGATACCCCATCATGTATACGAGATGGGGTATCTTTTTAATTGCCTCAGCTTAAGTTTTTTGTAATAAATTTCCTATTATATACCCTTTTCTAGCCTTCCCTATTAAAGGTCTCATTTCAATACCTCGCAGGGTATAAAAGGTGGAAAACTTGTACCCGCCGCTTTGCTTTCGGTACTTAAAACATTCTGCAGAAAAGAATTTAAATCCCCTCTGTGTTCATTAATACTAGACGCCAGCCATCGGGATCTTCAATTGTGACGCCTTTTTCAGCCCAATATGTATTTTCTGGATCCACCTCAGGATAGCCCATTTGCAATAAGCGTTCGGTAATACGCTGTATGGTTGAACGCTTTGGAATATAGAGTACGAGCAAATTATCCTTTGTCGGTGCTGGGCAAGGACTTCCTTCAATATGCTCTACAAATTCTAAATGATAGCTTGCATTGGGAAGACCAATCATGATGCCAGTGTAGCCTCGATGCCCTGAAAAAGAGCCTATTTTTTCTAACCCTACGCCTTCGCAATAAAATTCTTCAATTTCCTTTATTTTATCAGTCGGTCTTGCTACACGTACCTGTGCCACCTGTAATTCATCTGACCATTGTTGTCTCATAGTTCATTTCCTCCTTTTCCATCATTGTATAATGGCAAAATAGAGCTAGAGAACAGCCAATAGTCTGAAAAATCACAATCAACCTTCATGCTCTTCAGAAATACCCGCGAATTGAAGACAAATACCCGCGCAATCCATGTAAATACCCGCGAAGCGACAATTCTACTTTAAAAAATCGCAAATTTTATCTGCAGCAGCTAATGGATTTTCCTTTTCTACATAATACTCCTCAGCTGGCCAATATCTTCTTTGATACTTATTTAGTCGTGCTTGAAAATCTCCAATATAGGCATCCCTTTGTAATACTCTTTGTTCTCGAACTGTTCGAGGGATGTCTAGAAATAAGCAATAATCATAAAAATTCCTCCATTCATGCCTTAAAAGGAATACGCCCTCGATTATCAAAATACTATTCGTATCTAATTTTATTTTTCTATCGCTCACCGTATCTGCTGATCGATTATAAATCGGAAGTTGGAGTTGTAAATGATTATTATGTAAGGGTAACAACATATTATTTTTAAGCCATTCAACATCCCATTGTAAATAATAGTATTCATACCATTCAGCGTGGCCAGTATTATAACGTTTTCTGCTTTCGACGATATGATGATCTATATGGATTAATTCTACAGCACAAATCGATTGTAGCTCCTTCGCCAGTTTGTTAGCTACAGTGGACTTGCCTGCACCACCTAATCCATCAATCGCGACAATGAATGGTCTCTTTTTAACAGAGTTCTTTCTAAATTGCTTGATAATATCGCACTTTAGTTCATGTATATCCATTTATTAATACTCCTAATAAAAAACCAGCTCTTTCAAAAGAACTGGTTTTTATTTAATTTATACTGTTAACGCTACACTAAACGAAGCAGTTGTCTTCTCTTTCACTTCCTCTAATGTGACTCCCTCTGCTAATTCTATAAGCTGCATCCCTTCATCCGTAAAATCGAAAACGGCCAAATCCGTAATTAATCTATGCACAACGCCTTTTCCGGTTAACGGCAGCTCACATCGTTTTTTTATTTTTGACTCACCGTTTTTATTGACATGCTCCATCACGACGACTACTCTTTTCGCCCCGACTACAAGGTCCATGGCTCCTCCCATACCTTTCACCATTTTCCCCGGAATCATCCAGTTCGCAAGGTCCCCCGTTTCAGATACTTCCATGCCACCTAAAATAGCCAGATCGATATGGCCTCCACGAATCATGGCAAATGATTCAGCACTGTCGAAGAAGGAGGCACCTGGAACTGCAGTGACCGTTTCTTTACCTGCATTAATTAAATCAGGATCGACCACGTCTTCTGCTGGATATGGGCCAATGCCAAGAAGCCCATTTTCTGATTGTAAAAGGACGTCATATTCAGGCGGAATTGCATTGGCTACTAGCGTTGGGATACCAATACCTAAATTGACGTTCATTCCATTTTGTATTTCTTTTACTGCTCTATTTACTATTCTTTGTCTTGTATCAGCCATCAGGCATCCCCCTTTTTTACCGTCAAACGCTCAATACGCTTCTCATAATTGCCACCTAGTAAAACGCGCTGCACGAACACACCAGGTGTATGAATATGATCTGGATCTAACTCTCCAACTTCAACAATTTCCTCTACTTCTGCAATCGTAATTTTTCCTGCCATTGCAGCTAGTGGATTGAAGTTACGTGATGTTTTTCTGAAAACTAAATTGCCAAGCTTGTCCGCCTTCCATGCTTTGACTAGTGCAAAGTCTGCGACAATACCTTTTTCTAAAATATATTCCTTGCCATCAAAAACCTTTACTTCTTTCCCCTCAGCGATTGGCGTTCCGACTCCAGTAGCTGTGTAAAAACCCGGAATCCCAGCTCCCCCAGCTCGCATGCGCTCCGCTAACGTACCTTGTGGTGTCAATTCTACTTCAAGCTCCCCGCTTAAAAATTGCTGCTCAAAAATTTTATTTTCACCTACATAGGATGCGATCATTTTTTTGATTTGTTTATTTGCTAATAAAAGACCTAAACCCCAATCATCCACACCGCAGTTATTGCTTACGACCGTTAAGTCCTTTGTTCCCTTTTGAACTAGCGATGCAATCGATTTTTCAGGGATTCCACATAGCCCGAAGCCCCCTACTGCTAATGTATCTCCATCTTTAATATCGGCGACGGCCTCCTCAAACGAATTCCACACTTTCCCCTTCCCCATATCGAAACCCCCTAAAATTTCTCGTTTATTAAGAAAAATTCTACCTTACTACCATTTTATAAGTAAAGGAATAAATTAGAATACTATTTATTCTAAAAGTGCATAAATCAATTTCCAGAACGTATTGTATGGAGTAGTTGCTTTAATGCAAAGGATTGATAAGAATTTTTCTTCGTAATAACGCCTAAGCGCCATGGCATGTCAAAATTAAGTAACGGAACAATTTTGACATTTCTGTTCGTCTGCTTTGCCGCAATTGAATATGGTAAAAGTGTCACTCCTAAGTTCGAGGATACTAGTTCCACTATTAAATCCCACTGTGAGCTTTTATAGCCGATTATTGGTGTAAACCCTACACTTTTACATGATTTAATAACATAATCATGTAATGTGAATTCCTCTGTAAAGATAATGAATGTTTCATTTTTTAAATCTTGTAATCGAATATGTTCTTGCTGAGCTAGAGGATGGGACTCATTGATAAAGACAAAAAATTGGTCTTCCACAAATGATTGGACAGAAAATTTCCTTTCATCTGTAGGTATAACGACAATTCCCATATCAACATCACCATTCTCTACTAACGTTCCGATCATTTTAGCTCCCCGTTCCACAAGCTCTAAATGTACCTTAGGATATTGCTTATGGAACTTTCGAGCAATTTCAGGGAAAAATAGTGTGCCGATTAGCGGCGGAATTCCTAATTTAATCGTACCTGTTTTGATGTTCGATAAATCATCCAATAATATATGTAAATCGTGTACAGAACGTATTATTTTTTGTCCTTGTTTATAAACAATACTACCAGCGTCTGTTAATTCTATATTACGTGTAGATCGGTTTAACAACTCTACATGAAGAGCATTCTCCAACTTTTTAATGCTTTTGCTTAATGAAGGCTGTGATATAAAGCATTCATTAGCTGCCTTTGAAAAACTCCCATGTTCAACAACGGTCATAAAAGCTTTTAAATCTCGCAACTCCATATAGATACCCCCTATTTATTCTAATTTGTTATAAAAAATATTCCAAAACTCCCTATTTAGTAATAGATTCTCCTCATTTTCTACTTATCCTTCTTCTTAAAAACATGTGGACCAAACACAATAGCCATAAGGCTTTGTTTTGATTTTAATCACAGTTATATCCCGAGACAGTAATCATTCATTTATTTCTACATTACGTTCGTTTTATCGTTCTTGATTCCTATTTTATCTTTCTTTATTCATTTTCCTATGTACAATTAGCCATAAGGGATGGCAGAAAAGGAAAGGGGATTTCAAACATGAAAACGTTGACAAGAATTTCAAATGCTATCATGGAAAAATATTTACCTGATCCATATATTTTTGTCACTATACTAACAGTATTAACGTTATTATTAGGGGTTGCATTAACAGACGCTTCTCCGCTCGATATGGTGACATACTGGGGAGGTAGTTTTTGGAGTTTACTAGAATTTACAATGCAAATGGTGATTGTCTTAGCTGCAGGCCATATTTTAGCGAATAGTCCTGTTTTTAAAAAAGGATTAGCAGCCATTGCAAGTAAAATAAAAACACCCGGAATGGCCATTATTATTGTTACATTTGTATCGCTAATCGCTTGCTGGATCAACTGGGGATTCGGGCTTGTCATTGGTGCCCTCTTTGCGAAGGAAATTGCTCGTCATGTTAAAAAAGTTGATTATCGTTTATTAATTGCTAGTGCCTATTCAGGCTTTGTTATTTGGCATGGTGGATTAGCTGGCTCAATTCCGTTATCCATAGCAACTGAAGGTCATAAGTTTGCGGATATTATGGGGATCATCCCAACAAATATTACATTATTTTCAACGTATAACTTATTTATAGTCATTGTAATTGTCTTCACATTACCATTCTTTAATCGTTGGATGATGCCAACAGAAGAAGACTCGGTTGAGGTTGACCCTACTTTATTAGTAGAGGAAAAAGCGGAGTTGCCAAAGCCTGAAAATAACTTTGCTAGCCGTTCTGAAAGAAGTTATATTTTAACGATTTTAATTGCTATTATTGGACTCGTATTTTTAGTGCATCATTTTATGACGAAAGGCTTTGTTCTTGATTTAAATGTGATCAATACGATTTTTATTGTGTTGGGGATCATTTTTCACGGGACACCACAGCGTTTCCTTGCTGCTGCACAAGATGCTATTAAAACAACAACAGGCATCGTTTTTCAATTTCCGTTTTATGCAGGGATTATGGGTATGATGACCGCTTCTGGTTTAGCTGTTGTATTCTCAGAATGGTTTGTCAGTATTTCCAATGAGCATACCTTCTATTTGTTTACATTTTACTCTGCAGGACTTGTTAACTTCTTTATACCATCAGGCGGTGGGCAATGGGCAGTACAAGCTCCTATAATGCTAGATGCTGCAACCTCTTTAGGTGCCGACTATGCTAAAACTGCCATGGCAATCGCGTGGGGTGACGCTTGGACGAATATGATTCAGCCGTTCTGGGCACTACCAGCCCTTGCAATTGCTGGCTTAAAGGCTAGAGATATAATGGGCTTTTGTTTATTCATTTTAATCTTCACTGGCATTATTATTAGCATTGGATTCCTGTTCTTCTAGCTGAATATTACGTACTTCACGGAATATTTATCTGTGAAGTTTAGTGATCCCTACTACTAAAATAAATTCCCCCCAAAAATTTAGCCGCAAAAAAAGCCCTTAATGGGCTTTTTCTAATGCCAATTTAATGCCAAAGCCAATTAACACTGCACCTGTCAATCCTTCGATTACAGCTTTCGTCTTCGGCTTTTTCATAAATGCGCTAATTTTATCCAATAAGTAAACATAAAACACAAACCAAAATCCTGTTAACGCAGTATAAATAAGTCCCATAATAAGAAACGGTATAAATGTACCGCTCTTGCCATCTACAAACTGAGGTAAAAATGTGAGAAAAAATACAGCCACCTTTGGGTTTGTTACGTTCGTTAAAAAGCCTTGCTTAAAGCATGATTGCTGCGAATATTTATGATCAATTTGGGTCTCGTCTTGCACTACAGGAGGCTGCGTAAGTATTGCTCGTAATGCCCATAAGGTTTTGATACCTAAATAACATAAATAGACAGCTCCGACGTATTTTAAAATGGCAAATACATATGCTGACTTTACAATAATCGCGGAAAGTCCAATAACTGCTGCAAATGTATGAATCAATAATCCACAGCACGAACCAAGTAAAGTTTGTAAGCCCCCTTTTCTACTTACGGTAAGTGTATTTTTTGTTGCAATCGCCGTATCCGGACCAGGCAAAATAATTAATAAAATACACATTAATAAAAAGACAGACATGTTCACCACTTTAAATACCCTCCCCCTTAATCAGAAAATTATAAAAATAATTTTAACATATGTACAACTACACCAAAAGACGTGATGTGAAAATTTATCCAAAGTAATTATAATTGACATGCAACCATAAGGTGTTATATATTCATAACACCTTATGGTTATATTTTTTTATAAAGGAGTTCATTTTTAATGACTGAAAAACTAGAGAACATCGTTAAAACAGTTACACTCAATGCACCGATTGAAAAAGTATGGGAAACAGTAACAGACGCTGAAAAGATTGCTACTTGGCTTATGCCAAATAATTTTAAGCCAATTGAAGGGCATGAATTTGCAATACAATCACCGTTTGGACCTTCACCATGTCGAGTAGAACAAGTAGATGCACCACATTTTGTTCGTTTTGCATGGGATACAGATGGATGGTTTATCACTTTCGAACTGAAAGAAATTGGTGAGCAAACAGAATTTACGTTAACTCATGGTGGCTGGAAAGAAGCTTCGCATATTATTCCTAAAGCAAACATGCCTGCTGCAGCTATTCGTACAACAATGGACGGCGGCTGGACAATGCTTGTCGGCAAAAAATTAAAAGAAGTTGTGGAATCACAATGACACCACTTGCTGTAAAGTATGATGTTTTTCAAGCTATCGCTGATCCAACAAGACGTCATGTCCTACAGCTACTTGCCTCAAGTGATAAACCGATCTCGCTTATTTCTGAGAATTTTTCTATAAGCAGAACCGCTGTTGTAAAGCATTTGAAAATTTTAGAACAAGCTGAGCTAGTCTCTGCCCAGAAAAAGGGGCGAGAAAAAGTGTACACATTACATGCCGAAAAACTAAAAGAAATTGAAGACTGGCTACAGTATTTTGATTTATTTTGGGATAATAAATTGGCTCAACTACAAAGTATTTTTGAAGAAGATTAAATGACAAGGAGCTGTCCCTCCTAATAGGACAGCTCCTCGTTTAATAAAGATAAAATATTCCACCATTAATAATTTCTATTTTAATTTTTGTATCGTATTGTTCCTCTAATGCCCTCTTTTCAACATCATAACATTCGGGTTTGTCATCTTCCTCTTCATAAAAATAATCAAGTACTCGCTGATCACGTTGCCATCGTTTTTTGGCTTCAGTAGCCCATGAATGATCATCTTGTTCAATGAGTTTTTCAATAGTAGCATTTAATCTTTCAAGTGCTCTAAGGGGCTTTATAATAAATTGCACATGAAAAGCATTATCTGCTGGAACAGTATCAAAATCGGATGTACATATCGTTTCTTGAAAATCCTCTTTTATGACCCCAGTTAGCAAGTTTATACCAAATGAATAAAGCATTTCTTTTGTTTGGTCGCAGCAATACGACACTTTAAAATTAACACCTAACCATGGCGTAAGGATCACTTGCCCTATTGCGGTATCCACCTTCTCAAAAAGCTGAACATAAGCTCCTAGCTCCCTTGTTGCTTGAAAAAGCTGGTTCATTCTCGGAGAGCCGAAATGAATAGCTTCGCCATAAAGGCTCCCAGCTGATGCCGTTTGATCTGTAATAAAAGTTACTTGGGCTGGATTTGCCTCAGTATTTGTAGCCTCTACGTATTGCCAATAAAAAGGGCGATTCATTATCCTTTTATCAATATCAACTGTTAATTGTACCGTGAGATAATGCTGATCTTCCCTTAAAATAGGGCAATCATTTTCATTAAAAAATTCTCGTAAATAACTATGAACTTGCTGTGGATACATAGTCCTTCTCCCTTACACTATACAGATTCTTTAAAGTTAGATAGAATCGCATCTAAGTCGCCTACTACCTTTTCGAAAACATCAATTTTCGTATGAAGTAATGCTAATATATTCTCTTCAATCGTATTGGCGATAGCGAGATTATAAATATGAACATCATGCTCTTGCCCTAAACGATGTACACGACCAATCCGTTGCTCTAGCTTCATAGGGTTCCAAGGCAAATCATAGTTAATCACATGATGACAGAATTGAAGGTTAATCCCCTCACCGCCTGCCTCTGTAGCGATTAAAACCTGTGCCCTTTCCTTAAAAAGATGCTTCATGTAATCACGTTTGCTTTTATTATATTTACCGTTGAACAGGACACTCGTAATACCGTTAGAATGTAAATACCATTGCAAATAAATTTGAGTAGCTCTATACTCTGTAAAAATAATTACTTTATCCTTGGCCTGTTCGACTATTTCAAGTGTCTTTTTCGCCTTTGAATTCACTTCTAATGCCATTAATTTTGCTAGTATATCTTCAATTTGTTGTGATTGAGCATTGTCTTCAAGCATCTTAGTTAACGTTAAAGCTGTTGCCTCTTTACTACTACACATTTCCTTCTGCAATGTAATCATTGAAAAAGAGCCTGTATTTTGAAGCGTTCCGAGCAGGTTATAAACCTCTTCTTCTTCCTTCGTAAATCGAATAGGCACAATTTGAACACGGCGATTTGTCCATTCAATACCCGTGTCCTCCCTCCTATTCCTCACCATCACCTGATTCACTAATTCCTTTAAATAATCGTTATGCTCTAAATCATGCTTACTTGCCGAAAATGCAGATTGAAATGTATCATAATTGCCAAGATGACCAGGCTTAAGTAAAGAAATAAGATAAAATAATTCAAAAACATCGTTTTGAATCGGTGTAGCCGTTAATAATAAACAAAACTTTTTCTTTAAGCCTTGTACGAATTCATAAATTTGGGTTTTATGATTTTTTAGTTTATGAGCCTCGTCGATAATTATCATGTCGTAATCCTGCTCATAAATACGCTCTTTGTGAGGACTCTTCTTCGCCGTATCCATACTCATAATAAGGACATCATAGCGCTCAATCGGAACATTTTTTTTATAAGCTATTGCTGGAATGTGAAATTTGATATTTAATTCTTCAATCCATTGGTTTATAAGAGATGCCGGTGCTAATATTAACGCTCTTTTAACGAGTCCTCGAATCAAATATTCTTTTAAAATTAAACCCGCTTCAATTGTTTTACCAAGACCTACCTCATCAGCCAGAATCGCCTTTCCATTCATACGTTCAATGACTGTTTCTGCCGCTTCCAACTGGTGCGTAAGAGGCTTTAAATTTGGTAAATACTTTGTCGCCTGTAAACCTGTGAAATCAGTAATTAACTTCATTTTCACAATGTCATAATTCATCTTGTACAATGTCCAACTATCCCATTTTTCAAGATTCTTTAGTTTATTTATAAAGCCTTCTTCCCAATCGGACGACCTTTCTATTTTCATGATCATCACCTCATGCTATTTTTTCTAATTTAGGTTGTCCAAAAAAGAGAAAGCTATGTTAAACTTTGCGAAAGATTTATCAATTTTATGCGTTTTAAAAATGGGCGCTATGGCTTATCGCGGATATTTGAACAAACGAACTTTTAACAGTGACGCGAGCGTACCCCTGCTTTCACTAAAAGCACATAGTTTTATTATTATGAATTAAATGTCATACCAGAGATATATGTGATCTTCGTTACGGCTGGGCGACTCCTTGGGATCAGCGGTAGAGGAACGAAGGCTAAAAGCTTTACATCGTGTAATAACGCCTTCATGACCAGCATCCTGCTGTTGCTGTCACTGTACGAAAGCTTAGCGACAACAACAACAAATGTTTTCTGTAGCGAAAGCGAAGCGGCAGCTACAAATGTTTTATCTGGGCGAAAGCGAAGCGGCAGCTACAAATGTTTTATCTGGGCGAAAGCGAAGCGGCAGCTACAAATGTTTTATCTGGGCGAAAGCGAAGCGGCAGCTACAAATGTTTTATCTGGGCGAAAGCGAAGCGGCAGCTACAATGCGCCCTGCCTGAACGGTAATCAACCCCTCGTTTGCAAAAGAGCACTACGCATATCCATAAATAAATGAAACATATAAAACTTTAATTACGTATAATTTAAAAGGATTATGGTATTAAGTTAGTCTTTTTATCCTTTTCTTTTTTTCATACAATTAAAGAAGCATTACTTTCCAGAAATTACGTTTTTTCAAAAAACGGGATTATAACAGAGCTTACATATACCAAGGAGGTTATTATGAATATTATTGAAGCATTATCAGCGTCATTGCCTTACATTCATTTAGCTATGAAAGGCGAGTCTATGATTGGATTAGTAGATAAAGAGAGTGAGAGTATTATTGCTTATTTACCTGGGAAACGGATAGATTCTGGTTATAAAGTTGGGCAAAAAATTCTCCCAGGTGATGCAATTTTACATCTCCCACTTAAAGGCAAAAGTACTGATGAACCTGTACCAAAAGAAATATATGGTGTGGAATTTAACGCATTTTCTTTTCCTGTTCGCGAAAATGGGCAAATCGTAGGCGCGCTAGCCTTTGGAATACCTATTGACGATTCTCTACAAATGGAGAAATATATTGTTACTATGAATGACATTATCCAAAACCTACAGGATAAAGTACATACAATTGCCTCTCATTCGGAGGAGTTAGCTGCAACTAGTGAGGAAATTAATAAGCAGACACAATTTGCTTTAGAGGATGCCGAGAAAACAAATGGTATTACGGATTTGATAAAAAATATTTCTCGTCAAACCAATTTACTCGGATTAAATGCATCGATTGAGGCAGCACGTGCAGGTCAACATGGTGCCGGATTCAATATAGTCGCACAAGAAGTTCGCAAGCTTTCTATTGAAACAACTACTGCTACTGATAACATCGAAACCTCACTTCGAAGCATCAATCATAATCTTGAAAATTTAAAGAAAAACATGACTCAAATAAATGGTGCCACAAACGAACAGGCACAACTTGTTCAGGACTTTAGTGAAATCATTGATGAGCTTAATACGCTTAGTATGGAAATGAAGGATTTTATGTCTAAAGCTTTAAAATAAATACTTATATCAATAGAAAAATCTGCCTCGCTTTCTGTGGTTAAATCAATAGCTACAAAAGTCTGCGCGGATTTTTTACTTTTTATGTAAGGGAAATTCGTTAACTGTTAGATAATTATTTTAAAATAATAAATCACAGACCAAAATTTCCTAAAAATATACTATATGATTACTTTTTGATACACTATTGGAAAAAACAATATGAGGTCAAAATGAAAAGGAAAGTATTTTTATTACATGAGATTTATGGAGTCAACGATTTTATAAAATTGCAAGCTGAGGCATATAGTAACGCCAACACTACTGTCGAGTGCATTACTTTATATTCAGACAATAGAATATTTCCATACGAACAAGAACAGCAGGCTTATGATTATTTCATAAATGAAATAGGCTTTGATGCTCCCCTCGAACAACTAGCCGAAAAAGTATTAGAGGCTAGATCACATTATGACGAAGTGCTGTTAATCGGATTTAGTGTAGGTGCAACATTAGCTTGGAGACTATCAGAGCTGCCATTACAAGGAGTCGTTTGCGTTTATGGTTCACGCATTCGCCAATACCTAGATGTAAACCCCTCTTGTCCGACACTTGTTATTTTACCAAGTCATGAGAAAAGCTTTGATGTCCATGAGTTAAAAGAAACACTCGATACATTACCAGCTGTTCACACGAGGCAATATCTAGGTCAGCATGGCTTTATGGACTTCAACAATTCAAACTACAACCATGGGAGCTATTTACAATCTCAAGCTGAAATCTCGCAATTTTTCGATATTAAACTGAAATTAGCAAGCTCTCAAATAGCGAAAAGCAACGTTTAAAATTAATTCATACATATCTTAATCAGGCACCGATTCAAGTTTTAGAAGAACCATTCCAAAATCTAGATGAGTTTTCCAAGCAAACAGTCATTCAGTTATTGGATGCTCTTCAAAAACAGGATAAAACAGTCATTTTACTGTCTAACAACCTTGAGGATTTAATCGTCTCGAGTACAGAAATACATAGACTGGATACAATGGGCTTACATGCATTAGATGTGAAAGAAGATGAGACAGAATTAGCTTCTCCCTCTCTTGAAAGTGCACCGATTCGACTTGATAAAATCCCTACGAAGAAAAATGACAAAATCATTTTATTCAATCCCCCTGAAATCGACTTTATCGAAAGTGTTGAAGGGGTTGTTTCAGTGTATGTTGCAGGTGAAGCCTATCCATGTACATTGTCACTAAATGAACTTGAGCAAAAATTGACACCGTTCGGCTTCTTTAGAAGTCATCGCTCTTATATCGTTAACTTACAAAAGGTACGGGAAATCATAACGTGGACTCGCAATAGCTATAGTCTAGCCTTAAATAGCGCTGAAAAGACCGTAGTACCTTTGTCGAAAAATAAGCTTGCAGATTTAAAGGAAATACTCGGAATTTAGTAGATTTCCCAGGAAATAAACGACTCCTGTCAGCTAAAATATTTCTCCGCTAACGGTCATTTTATCGCCTTTCACCTGTAATTTAATGTTGAGATTTTCATTGTCCCTTATAGTTGAGACATCAACAACAACACAGGGAGGTTTTCAAATGAACGCAGTGATCGATGTTCAGCATTTGAAAAAAACATTTAATAAGGAAACAGCATTACAGGATGTTTCCTTTACCATTAAAAAAGGAGAAATATTCGGCTTTCTTGGACCTAGTGGTTCTGGAAAAACAACTACTATTAAAATATTAACAGCACAAACTGAAAAAACTGCAGGCGATGTTTTACTATTTGGTCGCCCAGCGAGTGAGATGAAACAAAGTAACAATCGTAAACGCTTCGGTATTTTAACAGATAATAGCGGACTATATACGCGTCTTTCAATCGAGGAGAATTTAATACTATACAGTAATTTATATCAATTACCTAACTCAGCCGTAAAAGAGGCATTGGATTTTGTTAACTTATACAGCGACCGTAAGAAGAAAATTAGTCAGCTTTCTAAAGGAATGATGCAACGTGTTACACTGGCACGTGCTATCATGCATAAACCAGAATTATTGTTTTTAGATGAGCCAACTTCTGCACTTGATCCTGTTAATACACAGCACATTTATAATGGCTTGCGTAAATTAAACGAGATGGGTACGACAATATTTTTAACAACACATGATATGAGTGAAGCCGAAATACTTTGTAATCGTGTAGCCTTCTTACATAAAGGGAAAATTAGAGCAATTGGTGCGCCAAAGGATTTGAAAAAAGAGTTTGGCGATGAATCCATTACAGTTGAATTAAAAAATGGCACTAGTGAAGTCATTCAAAGTGGAGAACAGGATGCAGAAAAACTGTTTCATTGGATGCAATCGAACGAAGTTTCTCGCATTTATACGAACGAGCCAACACTAGGGACTATTTTTATGCAAATAACAGGGAGTGATTTAGTATGAACATTTCAATGACACGTATACAAGCTATTTTTATGAAGGATTATAAGGAGTTTTCACGTAACTATGCGGTATCCGTTATGGCACTTATGCCACTTGTTTTGGCAATTTTCATCAAATCGAGCTCAACTACTATCGCCACTTATTTCCTTTTAATTAATATGACATTTTCTATGGTGACTACCTATGTACAATGCAGTCTAATTGCAGAGGAGAAAGAAAAAAATACGCTTCGTAGTCTTATGCTTTCCCCTGCCTCACTTGGCGATATTTTAATTGGTAAAAGCTTGTTTGTCTTTATCATTACGATAGTAGTTGTAGCATTAACTATTTTCATTGTGGGCTATAACCCAGCTAATCTTTTCATCCTAGCTATCGCTTTAATACTTTCGACCGTTTTATATATTGCACTAGGAACATTATGTGGCTTATTCTCAAAAACTATTATGGAAGGAACTCTTGTCACTCTACCCGTTGTCCTTATTTTCTCATTCGGTCCTCTTGCACTAGTTATGCCTTCTGCTAATCCTATTTTAAAAATTGCCGAGTGGTTACCAAGTTCTCAATTGGTACTATTAGCAGAGGCTTTAGAAGGAACCCACTCAACAATGGATGTCATTATTCCAATGGCTACAATCATTGTTTGGTCATTAGTAACTTGGATTGTAGCAGGGTTTATCTATAAAAAAAGAATGGTCGACTAATGACCATTCTTTTTTTAATATAATAATTTCTTTATCCCAATTTCTCAGTAGCGTCAATTAACAACTGCTGCAAATGTTTTTTCACTTGTGGCCATTCTTGTAGCGTAATGCTGTACATCACAGTATGGCGAGTTGTTCCATCCTTACGTACCATATGATTACGTAGGACCCCCTCCTTTGTTGCTCCTAGACGCTCAATTGCCCTTTGTGAACGTACATTTTCATGATCTGTTTTAATTTGTACACGCTGTAGATTTAACACCTCAAAGCAGTGTTGTAATAATAGATATTTGCAATTCGTATTAATTTCAGTACGCCAAAAAGCAGGTGTAATCCATGTAGTACCTATTTCAAGCCGTTTATGCGTTTCATCAATATCCATAAATCGTGTCGAGCCAATGATTTGTCCTGATTTTTTATCCACAATTACGAATGGGAACTCGCTTTTTTCTCGTTTTGTGAGTAATGCCTTATCCACAAATTTATTCACATCGTCCATTTTTTCTATAGTTGCGGACATATATAACCAAATCTCTGGATAACTTGCAGCCTCTAATATTCCTTGCCTATGCTCTTGTGCTAATGGCTTCAGTAATACGACCTCATTTTCTAACGCTAAAAACTCCATTTTGCTTCACTCCTTTTCAATATTTAACGATAATTTTGATATGATAGATAGAGTCAATTTTCTAAAAATACACCATACCAGGAGGTGCAACATTTTGGAATTACCGATTTCATTTACTGGAGATTCACCGAAATACGTGCAAATTTACGAAGAAATAAAACAAGCAATTTTAAGCAAAAAACTGATGGCCGATGAGCAATTGCCTTCTAAACGGACTCTTGCACAAACGCTTGACGTTAGTGTCCATACAATTAAGGAAGCTTATGAGCAATTACTAGCTGAAGGCTATATCTATAGTAAGGAACGCTCTGGCTATTTTATAGCGCCCTTTGAATTTGAATGGGAACAGCAGCAAAAACCCCACATATCCACAGCTAATGCATCAACTACATATACTTTAAAATTTGATTTTAATAACGGACATGTGGATAAGGAGGCTTTTCCATTCTCCACCTGGCATAAGCTGTTGAAAAAGCACTTCAATGTGGATAATTTAACGACTAGTCCTTGGCCAGGAGAAGCTATATTGCGGACGGAAATCGCTCGTTATGTTGAACGATCCAGAGGCGTTCCTTGCGAGGCATCACAGGTGTTTGTGTATAGTGGTACACAAACTCAGCTTCAAGCTCTATGTCACTTTTTTGGTCCAAAAGCACATGTTGGCTTAGAGGAGCCTGGCTTTACAAGAGTACGTGCAACATTGCAACAATGTGGATTAACAACTCATGCTATTCCTGTTGATAACTCAGGGGTTACTATACCGAAAAATTCAATCCACATGTTATACACAACACCCGCACACCAGTTTCCACTAGGCATGGTTATGCCTGTTGAACGGCGTGCAGCACTTCTCCAATGGGCGACTGCTGAGGAGGCATATATTATTGAAGATGACTATGACTCAGAATTTCGTTATAAGGGGCTCCCTATCCCCTCTTTAGCAAAAATGGATCAGCTTCAACGTGTTATTTATTTCGGAACTTTTTCCAAAACACTTATCCCATCATTGCGCATAAGTTATATGATTTTGCCTAAATCATTAGTCGAAGAATTTATGTTATTTAATCAAGAACAAAAATCCGTTGTCTCCAAAATAGATCAGCTAGTGTTAGCCGATTTTATTGCGAAAGGTTTATTTGATAAGCATTTAGCCAAAATGCGCACTATTTATCGCAAAAAGCAACAGACACTATTAGTAGCTATTAACACCCATTTTTCAAATGAATTCGAAGTAATTGGTGAAAAATCTGGACTACACATCGTTATGAAATTACCAAAAAGGCTTTCTGAACAGGAGGCAATTAGGCTTGCACAAGAGGTAGGAATCAAAGTCTACCCATGTTCAACCTCCTATCAGCACAACTCTGAACGGGCTATGGTCATTATGGGTTATGGTGGGCTTACCTTTGAGCAAATCAATGAAGGTATCGCGTTACTTGCAACAGTTTGGCAATCATTCGAAACCTTTTAAACATCTTCTCGTATTTAAACTAAACGCACATATAAGGGGAATAGACAAAATGGAGAATCTCGAGCAATTAGAAAAGCATTTGCAAGAAATTCAAGATTGGGAGCAAGATCAAAAAGACTTGTGGTTTTGGGAGAAATTAGGTCGCATTCCGTTTAAAATCTTAGACAAGATGACACCCGCCTTTCTTCAAAATAAAATAGCATTACTAGTTGCTGAATTAGGAAGCTATATTCAATCAGGTGGGCAATACTTAATAAATGAACAGGCTATACTGAAGAACATCCGCAACAATTCTTCGATTCATGACATTTTTGCTATATCCGATATAGGACAAATCCCTTTGGAGGATATGATTGCTCTAAGCGACAAACTCCAACATGAACGTGTAAAATTAGCAACAGTACAAGGTGCTTCTACCGGCTTTGGTGGTATCTTTACACTGGCTATTGATATTCCTTTTATTTTAGGAATGGCTTTAAAAACATTGCAGGAGATTGCGATCATTCACGGCTATAATCCAAACGATAAAATGGAACGAATTTTCATCGTTAAATGTCTCCAATTCTCCTCTGCTGATATTGTCGGCAAAGAAGCTATATTGAAAGAGCTTTCTTCTATGCATACGACGAATCATGCCGCGGAGGATATGATTTCACAACTGCAAGGTTGGCAGGAAGTATTTTTTACGTATCGCGATCAATTCGGCTGGAAAAAGCTGTTTCAAATGATTCCGGTAGCTGGGATGATTTTCGGAGCTTATGCAAATAAAGGAATGATTGAAGATGTTGCTGAAGCAGGAATTATGCTCTATCGCAAACGACGAATATATGAAAAAATCAATGAACTAGACAAGCAATAACACTAACTTGCAGGTATAAAAAAGATGACTCTGACATATCAGAGTCATCTTTTTCATTGCTTATTCAATAAATATCCAAATTTAAAGGTGCTTAACAAGAGCTTTCCTTATTAAAACATTTAATAGTTCTAATTTAAAAAGTCGTCCTCATTCGCTGTTATTTCATTCATATTATTTTATATTTTGATTAATATTTTCCCTTGATGCTGGCGACTTTCCATCAGATCATGGGCTTTCTGCATATCTTCTAATTTAAAGACCTTCGCAATAGGTACTTGGAAGCTCTCTTCCTTCAGCAAGGCAAACATCTCCTGTGCAACTTGTTGTAGCATTTCTGGCTTGGAAGTTCGAGTCGTTCCTAAGCTAAAGCCTTTCACATTGCGGCAGCTATTATGTAAATCAGATGTTTTTATAGTACCTGCTTTACCACCGCTATTTCCAAATTGCACTAGTGTCCCATACGGAGCTAAACAGTGAAAGCTCTCTTCTGTAATATTTCCAGCAATGGAGTCAAAAATGATGTTTACACCTTGACCATCCGTATATTCATTGACTTGCGCACTAAAATCATCGTATGTCAGTACATGATGGGCACCTAGCCCATAGGCAATTGTCGCTTTTTTCATATCACTGACTGTGCCAATAATATTTTTAGCACCTAGCTTTTTCGCCATTTGAATAAGCATTGTCCCTACCCCACCAGATGCCGCATGAATTAATACGCTATCATTTGTACGAATTGGAGCGATTTGATGTGTTAAGAGATAGGATAAAAACAAAACCGTTGGCACAGCGGCCGCTTTTTCCAAAGGAACCCCTTCTGGAACTTTGAAAATAAGCTGCTCTTTCGCCACCACATATTCTGCATAAGCTCCATTTTTCGGGAATGCAATGACAACATCTCCAGCTTTAAATGGACTATTTTCATCAAAAACCTCTTCAACTACACCAGCTACATCTAAACCGAGTATCATTGGAAAATTTGCTTTTGCTTTACTACCTGTTCTATTTTTAATATCAGCAAAATTCACACTCGTATATGTCGTACGTATTAATACTTCCCCTGCGGAAATAATCGGTTTTGGACATTCAACGTACTTTAAAACATTAGAAGAACCAAACTCATTAATAATTACAGCCTTCATAAATTTCTCCCCCCTTGTTATAGTTAGATTATAAAATAGAACGAAATTCACAAAAAGAGACAAAAGGAGATATTAAATGTCCACCTTTCTATCAAATAATAAAACACTATTTTATTTACTTTCACTCTATTGCCAACAGAAAGACAACGATTTTCATCACCAGCAATTAGCAACTTTATTAAATATAAGTCCTAAGCAACTGAATCGTTACCTTAAATTGTTTCAGCAATACAATTGGCTTATTTATCATGCCGGGAATGGTCGTGGACACTTATCCAAAATTCAATGGCAGGGAGATATTGAGCAAATTATTGTAGATCAGCTTAAACCTCATCTCTCAACAATGACTATGATTGATTGGGGGGAATTATTCGCATTTCCTGATTTAACAGATTCTTTAGCCGTGAGATTTAAGCATCTATATCAACTAAATATAAAAAACAATATTCTACATAATGAGCATTTGATTGTGCCAATCTACCATCCTATTCACAATTTACAGCCGAATCAAGTAAACGATGTTTATAGTGCCGCACTCATATCCAATTTAACAAATCGTTTAGTTGAAGCAGATGCAAATGGTAATATCCTCCCTTCTCTTGCGCACCATTGGAAAATGAATAGAGAAACATTACGTCTTTATTTACGAAAAAATGTTGCATTCCACAATGGCGATTTATTAACTGCACAAGATGTAACTTGGTGTTTACGCCAATTACTACATCTACCTTTATGGCAGCCTATTCGGGAAATTATCATTGTTGATATGTGGACAATTGATTTTATTTTCTCGGAGCCTTGTACATATGCACTACACTTACTAACAGATATACAAGCAAGTATCTATAAAATTGTAGATAATGTAGTTTTCGGAACAGGTTCATTTGAAGTATCAAAACATACACCCCATCAAATTATTTTAGAAGCATCCGACAATTATTTTGGCATGCGAGCATTATTGCATACGGTAGAATTGAACATACTTCCAAAAGGATCGAATTCGTTTTATCAAACTAATTTCTCAAATAATAATAATCATAAAAAAATGAATATCCAAAACGGGATTTGTGCAGTCATTTTAAATAAAAATGAAGAATCTTGTTCTACTAAAGCGCAAAGGCAACATATTAAAAACATAATACATAAACATTTATATAAACCTATTGAGAGTGATTTTGCATTACAAAATCATTTAAGAAGTTTTAGTAAAACTATCTCGACTCTAAGTAAAAAAGAGGTTTTAAAAATCGGTGTACCTAAAGAAAAATTAAATTTAAGCCAACACTTAGTTTCATCTTTAGGGAAATATGGTTACCACCCACAAATAGAAACATTAACACTATCTGATTATATTAAAGATAGTCTTCACCCTCTTAAATACGATGCATTTGTTTATACGAATGTCACAACTGTAAATAGCGCTTTCCACAAAATGCATGACTTGTTCAGCCCTATTTCTCCAATTTACAAAGTGTGCAAAGAAGATGCTTATTTTATAAACATCTTTGAAAAATTCAAATTAGCCACGGTGGCAGAATGGCCGTCACTTTTCGATTCTTTAAACCACTATTTAATTGAAGAAGCTATTTTGATACCATTATTTACACATCTTGATGATATTCCGTTTGCCAACGATATTTTAGAATTGGACTTCAACCACTTAGGCTATATCGACCTTTCAACAATTTGGTATGACAAGGAGGAAATATGATGAAAATTAAACCTAGAGAAGAACAATACAACGATGTTCCATACAATTATTTTGATAACGAAAGTGATAGAGTCTGCTTTATGTTCTCTGGCACTGGCTATACGTATGAAAAACCGCTTCTTTATTATTCCACTGAGCTGATGCTAGAGCTTGGCTATGATGTAGTGCAAGTATGCTACGCATTTGATCCACAGCAATTTGAGCAGGAGCCCGAAGCTATTTCAGCAATGGTTTCTAATGCCGCGAATCCTATCGTAGAACATGTTTTAAGCACAAAATCTTATACCGAAGCTGTTTATATAGGAAAATCACTCGGAACATTACCAATCACTGATTTTTATATGCAGCAAGTTCCGTCTGTTACTTCCTGTTATGTACTTTTGACACCCCTAGTGTCACTTGATCATGTAATGAAAAACTTGCTTGGCAAGCAGGCATTTCTTGCAATCGGTACAGCTGATCCTCATTATTCAAAAGAAAGATTAGAGCAACTTTCTTCACATGAGCTTGTTATTGTAGAAAACGCTGACCATTCTCTTGAAATCAGAAATCATACGGTAGAATCAGTGATTCTTTGCCAATCACTTTTAACAAAGCTTACAGCCTATCTTCAATAAGAATACCGGATTTTTTTTCAACATCTTTCCAGAATTACAAACATATGCTACACTATCAAAAATACATTGAAGAGAAGAGTAAATAAAGCTGTTCTTCCCAGAGAGCTCGGATTGCTGAAAACGAGTAAGAACGAATTATTGAAACAAGCCTCGGAGTAGCGCATTGGATTTCTTTTTGAATGATGGTGCGACGGGAACTCCCGTTACAGAGAAACAGTATAAGCATAAATATTTATGCCGTACTGAAAAGGCTATTATGGTGACATAATAGTGAACTAGGGTGGCACCACGTGAGTATAAATTCCACAATCTCGTCCCTAAGACAAATCGTCTTGGGGGTGGGATTTTTTTGTTTTAGTTACTTGTCTTAACTACAAGGAGGAATTTATATGAGCGTGAATAAATTAAAAGAAACGTGGCGTTATCCGGCTATATTATTGTTTAGTATTGGTATTTCCAGCGTCGGAAGCTGGATATATTTTATAGCTTTAAATCTAATTGTTTTAAACCTTACAGGATCCGCTATCGCTGTGTCTGGCTTATATATCGTTAGGGCTTTATCCACACTTTTCGCCAGTTTTTGGTCAGGTAGTTTGATAGATCGTTTAAATAAAAAACACCTCATGATAGTTCTCAACCTTTTCGAATCTTTACTAATTGTCACACTACCTTTCTTCTCTACTTTGACTTGGATATATTTCATGGTCTTTGTTATCACAATAGCTAGCTCTATGTATCATCCGACTTCCATGACCTACATTACGAAATTGATACCCGTTGAACAAAGAAAACGTTTTAACTCACTTCGCAGCTTACTTGATTCTGGTGCATTCGTAACTGGTCCAGCTATTGCAGGACTGCTATTTACGATTGGATCACCTAATATGGCAATTTACTTGAATGCTATTGCTTTATTTTTATCAGCTTGTATTACATTTAGAATGCCTAATATTGAGGCTAATCAACAACTGGCAAGTAAGGCCCATGCGAAATTTTCCTACAAGGTTTTATTCAGTGATTGGAAGCTTGTTATAAGATTTAGCCTTAAAAATCCTTATATTATGATGGTCTATCTTTTATTTAGTGCAATGATTGTCATGATGACAGCGACAGATTCTTTAGAAGCTGCTTTTGCTACTCAAATACTATCATTATCCGAAGGTGAATACGGTATTTTGGTGGGCATAGCAGGTGCTGGAGTATTAGTTGGCTCTTTAATGAATACAGCCATCGTTGAAAAAATACCAACTGCTTGGCTTATAGGTTTAGGGTCATTAATAACAGCATTAGGCTATTTAATTTTCACATCCTCTTATACATTTCTTATCGCTTCTTTAGGATGCTTTACTTTGTCCTTTGCGATGGCCTTTGCCAACACGGGCTTCCATACATTTTATCAAAATAATATTCCTGTCGATAGCATGGGGAGAATAGGCAGTATTTATGGTTTTGTAGAAGCATTGTTCATTATTATCATTACTGCAGTCTTTGGGGTTGCCGCTGAAATTACATCTATTCGATACGTTGTTGTCTGTGCAGCCATTATTATGTTTGTGGTAGCGTTTGTACTGCTAATTTTTAATGTTCAACCTTCTAAGGCCAGATTTTATAGAAATATTTCTTGAACTCAATGGGTAGAAGGAATAGCGATATAAAAATAGTAGCACCTCCTATTAGAGGTGCTACTAAATGTTGGGATAAGACATAATGGCATTTTACAGATGATGTATCAATCGCTCTATTTGTCGCTTTGGCTCTGCTATCCGTCGATTTGATGGTTCTATCCACGATTCGGGCGAGGCTATCCACGACTTTGGCTGCTTTATCCGTCGCTTCGGCTCTTCCTTCCGTCGCTCTGGCTCTACTTTCCGTCGCTTCAGCTGTTCTTTCCGTCACTCTGGCTCTACTTTCCGTCGCTCTGATTTCTTCCGTCACTTCAGCTGTTCTTTCCGTCGCTCTGGCTCTACTTTCCGTCGCTCTGGCTCTACTTTCCGTCGCTCTGGCTCTACCTTCCGTCGCTCTGATTTCTTTCTCTCGCCCTGACTCTGCTTTCCATCGCTTCAACTCTTCCATCCAAATTTAAGGCTGGAATGTCTGGCATTCACTTCACCTTAAATTCTATGTTTACCTTATCAAAACAAAAGGGCATGAATTCAATATAACTATTGATTCATGCCCCTAAAATATTAATACGCTAAGCCGAATAGCGCTTTAATGTGTGTTAGATAGCGAATGTTAGACGCTTCTTTCATAAGTGTTGCAGGAAGACCTTTAAGTTGTGTGTTGCTAGCACCGATTGTCGCTACAGCATCTTTACGGCCTAAGCTTGCAAGTGTACCAGAGTTAATTGCAGAGAAAGGCTTCATCTCTTGGTTTTTGTATTGTGCGAATAGGTTGTATCCAGCGCACTCACCCATTTGCCATGCAACTTGAGCAGTTGGTGCGTATAGCGGACGTCCGCCATCAGCTGGTAATGCTACAGATGCATCACCGATTACGAATACATCATTATGAGATGTAGATTGTAAGAATTCGTTAATCGTAGCTTTACCGCGGTCTGCTGCAAGACCAGACTCGCCTACGATTGGAAGTGGAGCTACCCCACCTGTCCAAATAAGCGTATTGGCAACGATTGGTTCGCGATCTTTAAGAGAAATGACGTTACCATCAACACCTGTTACAGGAGTGCTAGTAATGAATTCAACGCCACGTTTCGTTAAGCTTTCAGTAGCGCGTTGGATAAGTACATCTGGAAGTACTGGTAAGATTTTCGGACCAGCTTCAACAAGTTTAATTTTAAGGTCAGCAAAGTTAACACCGTGTTTTGCTGCGATTTTCGGGAAGTTGTCCACGATTTCACCAACAAGCTCTACACCTGTTAAACCGCCACCACCGATAACGATTGTTGCATCCGCTTCGTCTTTTGTTTGTGCATATGCTTTAATACGGTCTTCGATATGTTTGTTAATTTTGTTTGCTTCATTTACTGATTTAAGTACCATTGAGTTTTCTTCTAATCCTGGGATACCGAAGAATCCAGTTTGGCTACCTAAAGATACTACTAAAGTATCGTAATTTAAAGTATAACCAGTATCTAGGTCAACTTTTTTACTGTCTACGTTGAATTTTGTAACTTTAGCGATTTGTAAATCGATATCTAAACCTTTAAAGATTTTTTTAAGTGGTAAAGCAACAGCACCTTCAGCAATAGTACCACCAGCTAAACGGTGAAGTTCAGTGATGATTTGGTGTGTTGGGAATTGGTTTACTACAGTAATTTTAGCTTCATCAGCTGATAGATACTTACGTGCTGTTAATGCAGTTAAAACGCCAGCGTAACCAGCACCTAAGATGACGATTTCTTTTGACATGATTAATTAATCCTCCGTCCGTACGTTTTGAATATATCTCAAGTCGAGTCTTATTTAGCTTTACGTTCAGCGCTTACTTGTAAGAAAGCATTAACAAAACGGAAAACACCTTGAACTTGTGGGTCTTTTAACATTTTCATAAGACCGAATAAACCAATTGCTTCTTGGCTTTCAGACGCACGGTCTTTCGCTTCAATTGCAGTAGCTGCAAGGTTTTTAGCTGACCCTACTACCGGGCCTGCCATTTCTGATACCGCACTAACAGTATCATTTTTCAGTACTTCGTCAGTTGCAACAGCTTGAGCAAACTCATATGATTTTGTTAATAACGTCATCATTTCAGTTAACTTTGGTAATTGTTCAACTAAAGTTGTAAGTGATTCCTGAACCTCAGGCTTTAATAATTGATCTAGCACATCCAATTGTTCTTGACTCACAGTTAATTGTTCAGACTGTGTTTGGTTATTCGTTTCTGACATTTTGAACTCTCCTTTGCCATCACTATCACTATTTTAATTTTTATTACTTCCATGTAAAAAAGACCATTAAGGCACTTCTTAACAGTCGTTACAGCGCTTATATCTTACAAATCACCAGTCTCAAGAACTGGATAGCAATTCGTATAATTTGTTATTACAATGTTAACTTTATTTTGCAAAAAGCGCATCATAATTCCATCCTATCTTGTCTTGGTGACGTTACAACCTCCATTATAAGGTTGTTTGTATATTATTTCAATGAGCTAAATCACAATTTCGACAATCTTTTCAAAATTCATTGATTTGTAACTATATATTTGTAATTAAGTTTGCTTTGCATCCCAAATACAACATTTTTAATCTCAAATTTATTAAAATACCTCTGATTTAAACTTCCCCTAAATCGATTGCGTAATACTTATTTTATTTTCAGCATTAACATTACATAAAATGAAAGAAATCATTTTTCAACAGATTTCCAGAAAAAGTCTATAATTTCTCTCGCGGCTATAGTTTCTGATTGAAATATCCTTTTCCCTTCCCTATCTTTAACGTATCCTACTGACATTAAAGCCATAAATGAATGGGCAAAAAAAGTAGCATTCCCCTTTCGAATGGTGCCTAATTCCATCTCTACCTGCATCGCCTGTTCTATCGTTTTATACATATTATTTTCTGATGCTTGCACTTCTTTTAATTGAGATTCCGATAAATTAATTGTCGCTTCTCTCATAAAATTTTTCATATCAATATCTACAGTGGCCGATAAATGAATTCCAACAAGCTTCTCCAACCGATCTTTAAATGATATTGACTCCTCTAAGATCTGTAAAATGGACAGTTTGATTTGATCCATCATTGCCAGCAACGCTGATGTATATAAATCCCCTTTAGTCGGGTAATAGTAATAGATAGTAGCCTTTGTAACGTTACAAGCTTTTGCTACATCAGCCATTGAAATATTTTTATAGCCTTCTTTGATAAAAAGCCTTGTTGCCGTTTCAAGAACAATATCTTTTTTTGGTTTCGCATTCTCATCATGGCGAGGTCTTCCGAGAACACGCGGTGACTGCTTCAACAAGTTCGCCCCCTTATAAAGGATTCATTTTAGACATAGTATAGCATATAATTTTTTACAATTGATTAATTAACCTTCTGGTATATATAATTAAAATCACTTACATGAAACGGAGGTCTTTAAATGAAAAAGCACCCACTAGAGCAATGGGGCTCAATGGTAACAAGTAAAAAAGGACGCTTTTTAGCCCTTGCCTTTTGGATTTCACTTGTTGTTGTACTGTCATTTGCCTGGCCACAGATTAATAGTATCAAGAGTGAATCTGGTAAAAATTTACCTGAAAGTGAAATGTCTCAGCAAGCAGCAACTATTATTGCAGAACAATTTCCCAATGATGCAGGTACACCCTTATTACTTGTCTGGCATCGAGATAGCGGGTTAACTACTAATGATTTTGTTGCTATCCAAAAGGTTTACGGTGAGCTTAAAGCTAAACCTTTAGCAAATCAAACTGTTATTCCACCATATGATAAAATGCCACCTCAAGCCTTTTTAGCGTTTGCATCTGACAATGGCACAACAATTGTAACTCCTGTTTTCTTTGAAAAAGGCGTGGCTACGGATGCGTTGCGAGAGAGTTTAAAGACATTAACAAAAACAATGGATAAGCATAATATCCAAATAGAAAAAGACTTAGATAGTGACAATCTTCATGTGCGTTATTCTGGACCGGTTGGTATCGCTACGGACGCTGTCGGTTTATTCTCCCAAGCTGATGTTAAATTACTAATTGCGACCGTGCTCCTTGTTTTAGTATTACTAATTATTATTTATCGTTCACCGTTATTAGCCATTATTCCATTAATGGTTGTCGCTCTTGCCTACGTCGTTATAAGTCCAACGCTCGGTTTTTTCGCCGATCATGGATGGATCGATAAGGACTCCCAGGCTGTCTCTATTATGACTGTATTACTCTTTGGAGCAGGTACAGACTATTGTTTATTTTTAATATCAAAGTATCGAGAGATATTATTTCATATTGAAGATAAGACTACTGCCATGAAGCTTACTATAAAGGAGTCTGGCGGTGCGATTATGATGAGTGCATTAACGGTTGTTATCGGTTTAGCTACTCTTAGCCTTGCCCATTATGGTGCATTCCAACGCTTTGCAATTCCGTTTAGTTTTGGTGTACTGGTGATGGGTGTTGCAGCGTTAGTTGTACTTCCAGCAATTCTTGTTATTATAGGTCGCGTTGCCTTCTTCCCATTCATACCGCGAACAGAGGATATGGCTTATAAAAAAGGAAAAAAACAGCACAAACCAACACATAAAATAAGCCGCACAATCGGGCGTACTGTAACGCATAAACCATGGGTGGTCATTGTTGTCACTTTACTGTTCCTTGGTGGGTTAGCAGCATTCGTACCACGTATTCAGTATACTTTTGATCTATTATCGTCATTTCCTGAGAATATGCCATCCCGCGAAGGCTTTAATTTAATAGAAGAAAATTTTTCACCTGGCGAATTAGCTCCAGTTCAGCTCGTCATTGATACTGAGGGTAAAGATATTCACTTGCAGCAGCAATTAGCTGAAATCTCTTATATTGATAGTGTTGCAGATAGCCGAATTGGAGAGAAAAATGATGCTATCCAATTGTACGAGATTTCTTTAAACGCGAATCCTTATGCTAAGGAATCGTTAGCTCATATTCCAGAGCTTAAAGCAGCGGTTATAAAAATGCTTGAGGCTGAAGGTATAAAAGATGCAGATAAACATATTTGGATTGGCGGCGAAACAGCTAGTCAATATGATACACAGCAATTAACTGTACGCGATGAAACTGTTGTTATGCCAACAATGATTGCTTTAATTGCTTTATTATTATTCATTTATTTACGTTCCGTAACAGCTACTGTTTACTTATTAGCAACAGTTATTATTTCTTATTTCGGGGCACTTGGTGCAGGTTGGCTAATTTTACACCATGTAATGGGGGCAGATGCCATTTCAGGAGCAATTCCACTCTATGCATTTGTATTTTTAGTAGCTCTCGGGGAAGATTATAATATCTTTATGATTTCGGAAATTTGGAAAAAACGTAGAACAGTAGATCATTTAACAGCTATTGAGGAAGGTGTCATAAGAACAGGAAGCGTTATTACATCTGCTGGTCTTATTTTAGCTGGAACATTCGCTGTCCTTGCTACCTTACCTATTCAAGTACTTGTTCAGTTCGGTGTCGTTACGGCAATTGGCGTGTTGCTTGATACATTCATTGTACGTCCATTGCTAGTACCTGCTATTACTACTGTTCTCGGTAAATATGCGTTTTGGCCAGGAGCATTATTTAAAAAGAATGATTAAAATTATTGCACGGACATTAGCGTAAAAGGTTAGGATGATTTTAAAATATTCCTCCATCCTTTAGCTTTCGCTAATATCCGTGCTTTTTTGAGTGCCCATATATAATGCATAAAAAAACTCCCCTTCGATAAACAGAATATTTCATCCGTCTACCTATAGGGGAGCATATCAACTCATTATTATTTAGTTGGTTTTTTCATATCCATTGAAGCCGCTGCGCTTTCAACTTTAACGCGTTTTAAGAAGAACGCAAGTACAAGTGCAAGAACAGTAATACAAGCTGCAATTAAGAATGAGTGTGTAATACCATCTAATAAAGCCGTTTGCTTAATCTGATCCAGCATTTGCTGCATTTGTTCAGGTGTTGATGCAACACCTGATTGCGCTGCATTCGCTTTTGCTTCAGCAATTAATTCTTCAACTTTTGCTTTTGTACGGTTATTCATGAATGTTACCATCACAGCACTACCGATCGCACCTGCTACTTGCTGTAAAGTATTGTTAATGGCAGTACCATGTGGGTTCATCATTTGTGGTAACTGGTTTAAACCGTTTGTCATAATTGGCATCATCACCATTGACATACCGAACATACGAATTGTATACATGGACACAATAAATGTATAGCTTGAATCCAACTCTAACTTTGTTAAACCGAATGTTGCAATTGTTGTAATCGTTAAACCAATAATCGCTAATAAACGAGGGCCAAATTTATCAAAAAGCTTCCCTGTAATCGGCGACATAATCCCCATTACAAGTGCCCCAGGAAGCATCATTAAGCCCGCTTCGAATGGTTCAATTCCACGAATTGATTGTACATAAGCTGGTGTTAAAATCATCCCAGAGAACATAGCCATTGAGACAATAACCGAGATAGCTGATCCCAACGCAAACATTGGATATTTATAAATACGTAATTCTAGCAAAGGCTGATCCATACGTAGTTGTTTAAATATGAAGATGATTAAAGCAAGGATACCAACTGAAATCGTGCCATATACCCAAGGACTTGACCAGCCTTTATCCCCTGCCGTACTGAAACCATATAGAATACCACCGAATGCAATTGTTGATAATAGTACTGATGGAACATCTAAATGAACTTTACGTGTCTCCATTACATTATCTAATTTCCAAATACCAAACAATAAGCTAATGACAGCAAACGGAATAATCATTTGGAATAACATACGCCAATCGTGATGCTCAACAATATATCCTGATAATGTAGGGCCGATTGCTGGTGCAGAAATCATCACTAGACCGAAAATACCCATTGCTGCCCCGCGTTTTTCTTTTGGGAAACTAATCAGCATTACATTCATTAGAAGTGGTGACATACTTGCTGCCCCTGCTGCCTGCACCATACGACCTGCTAAAAGTGTACCGAAGTTAGGTGCAAAGCCAGCCATAACCGTACCGATTGTAAAGACTGACATCGCTACAATAAATAAATGTCTATTTTTAAAGCGTGTTACGAAGAATGCTGAAGCAGGTACTAAAATACCACTCACAAGCATATAACCTGTTGCGAGCCATTGTACTGTTGAATACGTTATATCAAAATCTTTCATGATTGTTGGTAATGCAACATTTAACAATGTGTTATTTAAAAAAGCAACAAAAGCACCCACAAATAAAATTGAAATCATTCCATAGGGGGGCTTTTTCAGTGTTTGCTCACTATTCATTTATATCCCTCAATTCTTTCTTGTTTTTTTCGATAAAACCTATTTTATACTCGCAGTCTATTTTTTTCAACCATTAAGTCTATAAAATTTAAAAACATTGATATATAAGCGTTTTCGATATAGAATAAGAGTATAATATTTCAAAAAAGGTGAGGTTATGAACAAAAGAAAAAGACAAATTATCACTGCTGCCCGTGCTCTTTTTATCGAAAAAGGATTCGTGGATGCATCGATGAACGACATCATTAGTGCAGCAAAAATTTCAAAGGGCACATTTTATAATCATTTTTCTTCTAAAAATGAATGTTTAATCGCCATATTAGACGAAGGGCGCGAAGAGGCAAGTAATCGCCGCCACGAACTTCTTTATGGTAAAGACCCTACTGATTTAGAAGTATTAACACAGCAAGTTGCCGTACTTATGTATGTCAATCGAGAACATAATTTAATTCAAATTTTTGAATCGATTTTCCACTCTAGGGATATCGAATTAAAAAAAATAATTTTAAACTATTATTTACAAGAGTTGGAGTGGCTCGCAAACCGACTTGTACAAGTTTTCGGCGAAGAAGTTAGTCCAATTAGCTATGAATGTGCTGTGCAGACACTTGGTATGATTAACCTTTCAATACGTGCTGTCTTAATTGCTGATTATAAATATATAAATCGCGAAGCCATTGTACGTGTAGCATTACGCAATATTAGCGTAATTATACCCGTTATGCTTGAATCAAAAGAAATTCTCATTAGTACGGAAATGATCAACACGATACAAAACGTCGCGAACTATAAAACTGTGGATAAGGAAACAGTCATCGAACAATTAACAGGCTTTAAAAAAGGATTGCCTAAGAATGAAACAGCGGAAGGCTTAGAGTATGTGGAATTCTTATTAGAGGAACTACAGCGCGAAAAGCCAAAGCTCTTTATCATCGAATCTCTTCTTACGCCTTTCCGTAAAGCATTCGTTGGAACCGTACACGCAGAAGAGGCACGTGACATCGCTAATAGCTTGTGGCGCTATGTAAAAATTGAACGACCATCTGAGCGATGCTTAAAATAACCACATAAACAAAAGGAGCTAGACGGAAAGTCAAACATTCACGACTTTCCATCTAGCTCCTTTTTAAGCTTCTATCCTATTAAATTAATTTATTATGCGCATTTGATAAACCTATAAGTTGATTGGAGCGGAGACTGGGCGACTCCTTAGGGATTAAGACCCTGGAACGAGCAAATAGGGGAACGGAGGCTAAAAACATCACATCCTGTGATAACGCCTTCGTGACCAACATCATGTTGGCCCAAGCGGCTCATCGGACGCCCCCAGGAAGCTTTGCTCTGTGCGAAAGCGAAGCGACAGCAACAACAAATGTTTTCTGTAGGGAAAGCAAAGCGTCAGCTACAAAGCGCCCAGTCGGAACGGAAATCAACTCTCATACAATGATGAATACATTTATCATTTAATTTGGCGATCTTTCGGTCCTATCCAAAAGCCAACTGCAATGCTAATAGCTACTACAAGAAAAGGTGCATACAAAATAATAAATTGATTCATTATAATTCCCCCTATGCATGGTGATCATGTTTACCGCAAACATAATCACGATCAAACACAAACCATTTCATTACTAAATATAGTGAAGGGATGAGTAGAACTAATCCTCCAACAAACGCTATCACTAATGCAATCGCCATTGTTTCATTTGTAAAACTATCATAGACCGACAAATACGGATACAGTAAATACGGATAATGTGAAATACCATAGCCGAAAAATGCAAAGCCAAACTGGGCAACCATTAAAAAGACGGCTATGCCATAGTTTTTCTTTTTAAACAAAAGAATTAGTGTTAAAAGAAATAGCACACCTGAAATAGCGAAAAGCCACCACAGATTTAACATATTTTCATAATGCTCAGGCACATGTCCCTTTAACTCCACCATAATCCCTATTACACTTATCACGAGCGGTAAAGACCAACTGAGGGCATATTTTCTCATTAAATTAGAGGCATGTTCATCCCGCGCTCTTTTCCCATACCATGTTAAGAAAACAGCCGAAATATACAAAACTGCCACTATACTTAATAGCACTATAGACCAAGTTAACGGATTCGTGAAAAGTTTAGCAATTTGTAAATTCGGTTCTTTATTGACAATTTTTACGAACCCTCCCTCAGATATCGTTAACACAATAGAAAGGGATGCAGGTATAAATAAACCAGTAATTCCGTACATCATTGTATAACCAATATGTCCACCTTTTTCACTGTAGGATTCAAATGCATAATAACTCCCTCTAATTGCTATTAATATTAATGAGATACTGACTGGCACTAGCAAAATCGTGCCGTAATAATAAGCTGTTTGAGGAAAGAAACCTACCATTCCAACAAAGAAAAATACAAGGAAGACATTTGTAATTTCCCACACCGGAGATAAATAACGCTTAATAACATTGGCTAGTATTCGGTCTTTACCAATCAAGACACTATACGCATTAAAGAAGCCCGCTCCAAAGTCTATGGACGCAACAATGACATAGCCAAATAGAAATAACCATAGTACTGAAATCCCTAATATTTCTAAGCTCATTGCCCTGCACATCCTTTCACTTGCTTATGTTCTTCAATTTCACGTTCAATCGGATTGTTACGGAACATACGGATAAGTACAACGATACTTCCTACCGCTAATACAATGTACAGCCCCGCAAATAGTATTAGCATCGTATCGACTTGGCCACTTGTTGTAGCACCTTCCACCGTTTTCATATAACCACGCAGTATCCAAGGCTGACGCCCTACTTCCGCAAACCACCAGCCCGCCTCAACAGCAATAAGCGATAGCGGACCACCTGCAACTACTATTCTCTTAAAACTTTTTGAAGAAATAAACTTCCATCCTCGCCACTTACCTAACACATAAATAGCTGCAACGAAAATTAGTAAAGTTCCGATCACTACCATGATGTCAAACAAATAATGGATATAGAGTGGCGGCTGTTCGTCCTCCGGAAATTGATCTAAACCTTTTACTTCTGCAAAAGGATTATTATGCGCCAATACACTCAATGCATACGGTACTTTGATGGCATATTTCACCTCTGCCCCATCTAATACTCCAAATAGCACAAGCGAAGCATCCTCTTTTGTTTCAAAATGCCATTCAGCAGCAGCTAATTTTTCTGGTTGATATTCAGCTAAATACTTCCCGGAAAAATCACCTACAATTAGTGCTGCTAGCGAAAATACTAGTCCAAGTTTCAATAAAAGATGTAATGCTTTTTTGTGATATACATGCTTCGATCCTCGCAGCATACGATAAGCTGCAATAGAAGCTAATAAAAATGCTGACGTCATATAAGACGTTACTAATACATGCGCTACCTTCGTTGGCATTGCAGGATTTAGCATTGCTAGTACTGGTTGAATATTTACAAGCTCTCCATCTACAAGATCAAAGCCCTGCGGTGCATTCATAAATGCATTCACAATCGTAATAAAAACGGCCGACATAGAAGCACCAATAGCTACTGGGACCAATAATAATAGATGTCGCTTTGGATTTTTGAATCGATCCCATGTATATAAATAAAGCCCTAAGAATATAGCTTCAACAAAGAACGCGAATGTTTCCATAAACAATGGTAATGCGATTACCTGACCTGCCAACTCCATAAAGTTTGGCCATAATAGTGATAGCTGCAATCCTATCGCAGTACCAGTGACAACACCAATTGCCACAGTAATCACAAACCCTCTTGCCCATCTTCTCGCAAGTAATAAATAGTGTTCGTCATTATTTTTCAATCCAACCCATTGAGCAATCATAATCATTAAAGGTATACCGACGCCAATTGTTGCGTAAACAATATGGAATGACAATGTTAACTCTGTTAAGGCCCGACTCCACATTACAGCTGAATCATTCATTTTATTTCATCTCCTAGGCACCAAAAATTCTTCCAATAATTGAAAGAAACATTATCCCCGCTACTAAAAAACTTATCATTATTAGCTTTTTTTCATGTGATTTATAGGCAACCACTTTTTGTTTTTTCATCATAATAGATCAACCCAAATTTTAATCGCTGTCGCTAAGATGAGTACGGCTAAAATACTTTGCAAAATTTTCGTATTCATTTTTTTACCTACTTTTGCCCCAAGAGGAGCCGCCAGTAAACTTGCCACTATCATAATACCTGCGGAATAGTACTCTACTTGTCCTGTCATTAACTTACCGATTGTTCCACCGATTGATGAGATAAACGTAATGGCTAAACTAGTAGCAATCGTCATGCGCGTTGGGATCCCGAGTACTACAAGCATAATCGGAACAAGCAAGAAACCACCTGCAGCACCAACGATCCCTGAGCCGATCCCAACAATAAATGCTAAAATTGCGGCTAACGGCTTGTTGAAAGTTACTTCACCCAATGGCTTATCATCAATTTGTTTCTTAGGAATAAACATCATCACAGCTGCAATCAAGGCTAAAATCCCGTATACAACATTCACACCACTTTCAGATAAAAACTGTGATCCGTAGCTCCCGACAAAGCTACCAGCTAAAATGGCACCTCCCATATAAAGAATAAGGGACTTATTAAGATAGCCACCCTTTCGATATGCCCAAACACCTGCAATCGAAGCAAAAAACACTTGTACCGCACTAATACCTGAAACTTCATGTGCTGAAAATGCCACTAAGCCAAAAAGTGGTGGAATATATAGCAGCATTGGGTATTTAATGATTGAACCGCCTATTCCCAACATGCCGGACACAAAAGATCCAACGAATCCAATCAGGAAAATCACAATTATAAATGTTATATCCACTGTGCTTGCATCTCCTTTTATTTATGTGCCTTCAGTATAGTCCTGCTGTAATTCCAGACATATAGGGGTTTTCCACTATTAGCTTTACTCACTGTGACAATATTGAAAATTATTTCTAAAAAATAAAAAAAGATCACTCATCATTCGAGTGATCCCAGCTTGCTGACAAAAATAAATATAAAATGAAGTGTATCAATAAATATAGGTTGATCTTCACTCCGAGTTGGCGACTCCAAGAAAGCGCTAGTCGGAACGTAAATCAACCCTCACTTTACCGAAGAGCTATATATTTCAATTCTCATATTACACCAGATTCTAACTGCAATACGCTGTTACATATAGTTATTTGCAAGTCCATATTGAATAAGCTCAGCTTTATTACTTAAATCGAGTTTTTGCATAATATTTGATTTATGATTTTCAACCGTTTTACTACTGATATATAGTTGCCCAGCAATTTGGACATTTGTATATCCTAAAACTGTTAACCTCATTATTTCCTGCTCACGCACAGTTAAAATGCATTGTTCTTCATGCCCTTTATGTTCAAACAATTTATTAAGCTGCTCCTGTGGAATACCCACGTTATAATATATACGACCACTATATACAGCGCGGATAGCCTCATAGAGAACTCCACCTTGACTATTTTTTAAAATATAGCCATGAGCTTCAACAGCAATCGCTTTTTGAATATAAGCAACTTCATTGTGCATTGTTAACATAATAATTTTCACGTTAGGCATTTGCTTATGAATCTCTTGAGTAGCCGTAAACCCATCTAACCCATTCGGAATGGATACGTCCATTAATATGACATCCGGGTTTAATGATATTGCCTGAGTGATTGCTTCCGCTCCATCACCCGCTTCACCTACAACCTGTACATCTTTATAATTTTCCAATAAAAGTACAATCCCTTTACGGATTAGCACATGATCATCTACTACTAAAACACGAATCATCTAAAGTCATCCTTCCAATTAGGTACTTGAATGCTAATTTTAGTACCTTTATTGTGAGCCGAATTAATATTAAAAGATCCTCCTAATTGTGTAATTCGCTCCTCCATATGCTTTAAACCAAGCCCTTCCTTTTTCACGTACTGCAAATCAAACCCTACACCATTATCTTCTATATAAAGTGATAAATTTGTAGCTTTCTTTTCGAGGCGAATGACGACTTTAGAGGCCTTTGCATATTTAGTAATATTGTGCAAAGCCTCCTGCACGACGCGATAAATATTGATTTCTACAGATGGATGACACCGTTCTTCAAAATCTGTTTCTAACGATATAGCAATATCAGGATGTACCTTTTGCACTGAATCGACAAGGGTGCTTAATGTAGGTGTAATCCCTAACTGATCTATACTATGAGGACGAAGCTGATAAGAGTACAATTTAATATCATTCATTACTTGCTCTAGCTCATTGCGTACTTCTTCGATATACGTATTTAGTTTTTCATTGTCTTTGACATAAGATTCAACCGCCTGCAATGCAACAGATATTGTATATAATGATTGGCCAACGCCATCATGTAATTCTTGCGCAAGCCTTTTATGTTCTTCCTCTTTTGCCTCAATCAGTTTTTTAATAATCAGCTTTGAAATCCGAGCCTCTTCTTCCTTTAACTGAAGGGTCTGATCGCGCAACACAAGAAGAAACGTTTGCTCGTTACTATCTGTATACATCAGTGCCGTGCTCATTTCAACATCTATCTTACTACCATGATACGTCGGCATTTTCGATAAAAAATAAGGAACCTCATTATGCTCTATTAAATAACATGTATGTTCTTTTGGAGATTTTTGACGATTTTCGCAAAATGAACAAAAGGGCACTCGATCTCCTAATTCCCATCCCGATAGCCGCTTCGCTGAGGGATTCATCATTAAAATTTCACGGTTTTGATTCATTATGATGATGCCATCTTGAATATATTGAAATATTTGCTGTAAATATTTATTTTTCAGCTGTTCTTTCTCCATTCTAAACACACTCCTAGCTAAAAAAGGCATAAGGCCTTCCTTTAAGTTTACTTGTTACTTCAGCATAATTGACCTTATACTTTTTCTTCTATTAAGCTATAACTCCTTACTTCATGCCCTGCTTTCCGAATGATACGAACACTCATATTTTTTTCTAGCTGTGTTGATGCAATGATATGAAGTGGTTTTTTTGGTAGTTCATGCATGTGACGTACTAAATAAGCAATTGGTAAATTTAATGCATTTGGTGTAGGTGATTTATAAGAGTCATTATAATCACGTACATCCACTATAGCCATTCCCATATTCAACTCTTGTAGTAAACACTCTTGTATTTGACGAACTGGGATATGCCGTTTATAAATAATTCTACCAATAATAAGAAGAAATATACTCAAACTTACAATAATCATTTTTTAACCCCTTTTACCGAGAAAAAAGGTTGTCTAAATCCGTTTAGCATTCCATTGACGAATCTCATAACGCCTCCCTAAACCGCAAAGAAAAATAGCAGACTAGGATCACTAGTATGCTATTTTTCTTTTAGAACAACCTCATTTATTTTGTTACTGCCTCTTGTTGCCAAGCCATATAGCCACCCGTTAAATTTACAATGTCGTGAATACCGTTTGCTTTTAGTACACTTACAGCAATTGCAGAACGAGCACCACTTTGGCATTGAACAACAATTTTTTTATTAGTTTGCAGTTCATCTAAACGTCTAGCTAGTGTACCAACCATAATATGTTGAGCATTTTCAATATGCCCTGCATCATATTCTGTTTGATTTCGCACATCAAGCACATGAACTTTTTCACTTTCAATAAACGCCTTTGCTTCTAAAGGAGTTATATTTTCATAACTGTCTAGAGAAGTAGCCTCTTCCAAAACTTTTGTCACATCTCCATAGCCAACAACATTGTCGATACCGATAGAACGTAATGCTATTAAAATATCATCCAGTTGGGAAGGATTAATTAATAAATATAACGGTTTTGTATAATCTACTAACCAACCAGCCCAATTGGTCAATGAATTATTGTAAGGGATATTTAGTGTACCTGCGATAAATCCTTGTGAGAAATCTTCCGCCGGTCTAGTATCAATCACTTGCTTCCCATCCGCAAGAAGTTGAGTAATCTCTTCATAGGTTGACACTACCTTTACTGGTGGTAAGTTCTTAAGAAGTTCTATCCCTACTTTATTGACACGCTTCATAACAGCAAAATAATAAGGAGGTTCTGGCTGACCATCTAGTAACGCGTCAATAAATTTTTGTTCATCATCAAATTGCATAGCCCAGTTGAATTGCTTCTCATACCCAACTGTTGATGATGGCACAGCTCCTAATGCTTTACCACAAGCACTACCTGCTCCATGAGCTGGCCATATTTGCATATAATCTGGTAAAGCCTTAAAACGTTCTAATGATTTAAACATCGCTTTAGCACCAGATAGTGATGTACCTTGAATACCAGCAGCTTTTTCTAACAAGTCAGGGCGTCCAATATCACCTACAAAGACAAAGTCACCTGTAAAAATCCCCATTGGCTTATCTGCTACACCCCCACGATCCGTTAATAAAAAGGAGATACTTTCTGGCGTATGTCCTGGTGTATGCATGACTTTAAAAATAAGATTACCTATAGAAAATTCATCACCATCTTTTAATAATTGATGAGGAATTCCTTCAAGGTTTTGATACTTCCAATCAGCATCCCCTTCGTCGGAAATATACATCGTTGTTCCAACATGGTCTGCTAATTCACGAGACCCAGCTACAAAATCGGCATGAATATGCGTTTCTAACGCGCCAACAATTTGCATCTTTTCTTTTTCTGCTAATGCAAGATAGGGCTCAATATTACGCATCGGGTCAACAATGACCATTTCACCTTTCGCCTGACATCCCACAACATAAGAAGCGTGCGCTAATTTTTCATCGTAAAAATATCGTAATAACATGTATAAAACTCCCCTTTACTCAGTTTTTTTCTTTTAAAATATCTAGTGCAGATTGAACATAATTAAGTGTTTTTTGAACAGAAGGATCTTTCGTCCATTTAATAATTGAAAAAACATTGATATGTTGAGGCTTCTCTTCCGCTCTTTGCTGTACCATTCTGAAGAACTCCATACCCGTCTTACCTTTTTCGATGTATGCATCGGTATAGCTCTTTAAGTTATTCATTGTATATTCTGTCGTTTGTTTATCCTGAAGTACCGCTGTACCAAAATCAATGATGTTTTCTAACTGATGAATGATTTGAACAAGCTTTGGCAACTTCTCCATCAGCTGAACAATAGCTGTTATCGTTTCTGAGCCTACATTATAAGTAGAGACAAATTGCTCGTATCGATCTATCGTTTTATCATCAGTTAGTACTGCTTTTCCAAAACCCACAACATTTTCTGCTGATTCTATCGTTTGCTCTACATTCGGTAATTTTTCCAACAAGCGCTGTAAAGAGTCTCGAACTTCTGGCTTCTCAAGCGTTTCGATTATTTGATATAATTCCTTGCTCATACTTACCGTAGCATTAGCCATACTTGTCGCCTCCCTTCATTCGTAATTACATAGTGCCTTTCAACATCCCATCCCAGTACATAACAGGCAGTAGATCCTTTTTCATAAAATACATACTGGATCTTTCCACCGCCTGGTTGAAGGGCATAGATTCAACAGGTTCTTTATTGTAATCAAACTCTGCCAATATCAGTTTGTTGTAGCCTGTTACAATTGGGCAAGAAGAGTAGCCATCATACGTTTGCGTCATTGGCTGTTGTCTCATTAAAGCAATAAGATTATGTGCAACGACAGGAGCTTGCTTGCGTATAGCTGCACCCGTTTTGGATGTTGGTAGATTAGCATTATCACCTATTCCAAACACATTGCTAAACTTTTTATGTTGCAAAGTAAACTTGTCGACATCTACCCAACCACATTCGTCTGCTAATGCACTCGTCCGTATAAATTCGGGTGAACACATATAAGGTGTCACGTGAATCATGTCGTATTTAATTTCTTCTAATGTGCCTGTATCTAAATTTTCAAAAATTGCTATTTTTTCTCCAGCCTTAATTTCAATTAAATTTCGACGGAATCGAGCATCAATATTTTTCCGCTCTATTACCTTTTCAAGTGCTTCACGATATTTCAAAACATCGAAAATCGCTGGATTGGCCGAACCAAAAATAACGTTAATATTGTCACGAACATTGACTCTATTAAAATGGTCTTCTGCTAAATGCATAATTTTTTGTGGAGCACCGCCACATTTTACTGGAGAGTTTGGATGTGTAAATAATGCTGTCCCTTCTTTAAAATTACGGATCGTTTCCCACGTATAATCCACATGCTTAAAAGAATAATTACTACATACACTTTTAGTCCCCAATGCCTCTTTCAGCCCTTTAATAGCACCCCAGTTAATTTCTATCCCACCAGCAACTACTAAAAAATCATACGTGTATGTTGTACCGCCTAGTGTTATTACCTGGTTTTGACTGGGGTCAAAACTACTAACAGCCTCTTTTAACCAAACAGCTCCTTCAGGGATAACAGAAAGCATCTCACGTTCAGAGTCCCACTTATTTGCTGCACCACCTCCCACCAATGTCCAAAGTGGTTGATAATAATGTTTTTCCGCAGGATCTATGATGGCAATCTCCCCTTGAAGTGAATAAGATTGACGAAGTAAGCGTGCCGCTACTGAAATACCAGCAGTTCCTCCTCCAACGATGACTACTTTAAAAGAAGTCTTCATATGTGTATCCTCCTTATTATGCTGTCTTTCATATACAACTTTTACACCTTAATAATAGTTTTAAGAGAGGGCCGTTCATATAGGGGTAATCCCCTAAAAAATTACACTCCAATGTTCAATATCACAAAAAAGGGCAGTACAAGGTGAATGTTTCATCACTTGTACTGCCCTAAATAACAGTGTTTTACTTTACTTCTTCAATCAAAAACTAGCCATCTCCATTAACGTGGAGTTGATTTCCGTTCCGACTGGGCGCTTTGTAGCTGACGCTTTGCTTTCGCTGCAGGGTCTCAGCCTCCACTCCAACCAACTTATATACTGGCATTCATTTTCACAACCGCCCCAACTTTTGAGGCCAAAAACGACTACTTACATGTAAACTTCAATATAAAAACTGTACCTTCCGCTCCTGATTGAACACTAATGGTACCTCCATGTAAATCAATTAACTGCTTCGTAATAGCCAATCCGAGACCCGTACCCGTTATATCGTCTGTAGTATTCGTGCCTCGATAATATCGCTCAAAGAGGTTATCAAGCTCCTCTTGAGGAATTCCTGGACCTTGGTCGGCAATTGTCAGCATAATTTCTTTGCCTATATTTTGCGCTTCTACGTTCACCTTTGTACCGTCAGGCGTATACTTTTTAGCATTGGTTATAAGATTATCCAAAATACGCTTTAATAAAAGCTCGTCCGCTTCAAGCACGACATCACCATAAACCTTTACAGACACTTGCTCATCTGCAAATTGAGGTAACCAGACAGCGAGTGGTATCAACACTTTTTCAAGCTGGATCGCTCTATTTTTTAATTGGTACGTATATGTTAAGTCTCGTATAAGGGCATCCATGTACGTTGCCTTCTCCTGCATCGTAGTTGCAAAAACGCGCATTTCTTCCTTCGTCCACTCATAGTCCTCAGAGGCAAGCATTGTTGAATAACCATAAATAGAGCTTAACGGTGTCTTTAAATCATGCGATAAGCCTGTTATCCATTCCTCACGTAATTGCTCCGCATGTTTAATCTGTCTTTCATTAGAGGAGAGGCGCTTTGATAAATTATTAATCGATTCATCAACTGGCTCAAATAATTTAAATTTCCTTTTTAACTTCCCTGTCTTCAGATGATGAATACTTTTATCGATTACTTTACTGTAGTCGAATTGTGCTAATAGCTCGATTCGAGATATTACATAAACAAGCGGACGAACAAATTGACGGGAAATGCTAACCGATAAAAAAATAATTCCTATTAACAATATAATATGTCCGCCAAAGAAGATGGAGATAAATAAAAGCATCGCCTTATTAAAAGGCTCATCAAACGGCTTATACGCTGGGTTGGGCATACGTACAACTAGTGTCGATCCATCCTCTAAAAAAGCATTCCGCGTAAGCTCTTTGTACTCAAAAATATCGTAGTTTTCTTCGAGCAATTGAGGTTTATGAAGTTTTTTATAGCGCTCACCAATGACTTCTACACGATCCCACTGCTCATCATAGATTTCAACCGATACCTTCTTATCCTGTAAACGCTGGAGCAGTTCAGAAGGAATCTCTCCTTTATCCTTCCACTCCTGAACCACTTCCTCAAAAAACGGTTGGACAGGTAAAGCCGGGAGGAATAATAAATGGTATTTTGGAATCTCCCACGTGTGCATTCCCGGCCGCTTAAGTGCCATTATTTCGTTATCTGGCATTCCACACAGTTCACAAGTTTCTCCCGTGTAATCAACAATGTCCATCGATCGATTGAACAAATATAATTGCCCTAAGTTCTCCTCAGCTCGCTTCACTAAATAATCAGCAATCTTAATGGAATCTCCTTTTTCTACGACAGCATCATCTTTAATTTCAGAGGCAGACATTATATGAATATCGTCACCGACATGACGATTGATAAAGATTGCGAAAAACACCAAACTTATAATAAAGCCTGTAATGATTAGTAAATAAAAAATGATGAAATAAGATACAAAACGAAGGGTTAATCTTCTAGCAGGCTTCATGAATGAACATCTCCAACAAGCTTATAACCAATCCCCCTCACAGTAATAATGCAGGTTGGTTTACCAGGTTTCTTCTCTATTTTTTCACGGAGTTTTCGAATATGTACCATCACGGTATTATCATCAAACAAACAGTCACCCCATACACGCTCGTAAATTTGCTCCTTCGATAATACTTGCCCCGCATTTTCGCATAAGTATTTCAATAGATGAAATAACCTACCGCTAATAATTTCCTTTGTGCCATTTACAGTTACCTCTGCTGCATCGATATCGAATGTAAACCGACTACATGAAAATATATGACTTTCTGGCACATCTTTTTTCTTTATATATCTTGTCAGTTGCACCTTAACCCTCGCAACAAGCTCTAGCGGGTTAAATGGCTTCGTAATATAATCGTCTGCGCCATTCATAAAACCACGAAGCTTATCTGCATCACTACCTTTTGCAGTTAAAAAGAATATAGGTGCTTCACTTTGTTCACGAATCATATTCGCCATATCCAGTCCACTACCATCTGGAAGCATAATATCTAATAGATAAAAATCAAACACTTGCGTTTCCATTTTCTTTTTCGCTTCTTGAACAGTGTCGCAGAGTGTAATGTTTAAAAAACCTTCTTTTCTTAATATAATTTCAATCATTTCTGCAATTGCTCGTTCGTCCTCTAATACTAAAATTGACACATCTTGCATGCTATCACCCTCTTTTAAGAATACTTTAAGGTAGCCATCATTTCCCCATAAGCTTTACCAACTACACTATGTATAAGATAACCAATTAAGGAGATAAAACGCAATGACAACTAAACGTGTTACCTTCATAGATACAATGCGTGGGTTTAGCTTATTCGGCATCTTAATGGCAAATTTGTTAATTTTCCAATTTGGCATGTATGGCAAAGATGAATTAAAAGATCTTTCCGCCCTCGATAATGGAGCCCTGTATTTTGTGAAAATCTTTATAGAAGGTTCATTTATGCCGATCTTCACCATTTTATTTGGCTTCTCTCTCATTAAACTTATAGAGTCTATTCGTAGAAAAAAAGATAAGAGTCGATGGTCCATTTTACGCCGCGCAACGGGGTTAATAGCCTTAGGTTGGCTCCATTCATTTTTATGGGAAGGCGATATTTTATTTTCCTACGGCTTAATGATATTGTTTTTAATCCCATTTATTAATCGAAAACCAAAAACTTTATTTATTTGGGCCGGCATCTTCTTATTACTTATTACAGCTTTATCATTTAGTTCCGTAGAAGAAACCAAAAAAGAACAGAAAGAATTGGCGACTTATATAGAGAAAGCCGACAATGTATACGCTAATGGAAGTTACTTAGACATTTATGATTTCCGCGCAAATGTTCTACCACCAGGTATAGATGATGCAGGGTTTGTCGTATTCTTATTAATTTTTCTTGCTCCAATATATACCGCTGCATTAACCCTTTTCGGCATGGGGCTCGCTAAAAAGCAAGCTTTTGTGAATATGGACGACGAAAAGAAATGGTATAAGCTTGGCGCTCTGCTTGTTCCAATAGGGCTAGCTTGTAAAAGTTTAAGTTTTATAGAAAGCAATTTTTCTGGCATGTTGATGACAGGTGGATCTGAAATATTAGCAGTTGGCTATGTCTGCCTTGCAGCTTTACTATATAAAACTCGCACTGTACAACGTCTCGCTCCCGCTTTTGAAAGTGTCGGTAAATTATCTTTAACCAATTATCTAATGCAAACCATTATTTGTACAACAGTATTTTATGGATATGGTCTAGGCTTATACGGCAAGTTAGGCGTTTTTGGCGGTATTTTATTTGGAATCGTCGTGTATAGCTTGCAATGTGTTTTCAGCCTTGCCTATTTCAAAAAATTTAAACGTGGACCATTCGAAACCATACTGCGTATATGGACGAATTGGTCTTGGAACGGACAGATAAAGACAAAACAGAAAGGAAGTACTTTACATGAATAGCGACTATAAAGAGGACTTTACTGATACATGGTGGTTTTTAGGAATCTGTACTGCAGTTGCTGTAGTTTTAACACTGTTTGCGTTTTAATATAGTACGGCAATAAGTAGTGCTGTTTTCTTTCCCCTTCATACGTTTTGATCAATCGGTCCTTCCGAGCTGTTAATAGATTAAATAACTATCAACTTTACAACAACATATAGAAATTCGTTTTCAAATGCCTCCTACTGTATACTATGATTACACATACTATACAGCTTAGGGGGCGTTTTTTTGCTAGAGCGAATTATTATTACTGGCTATAGACCACATGAATTAGGCATCTTTAATGACAAGCACCCTGGCATTGCCATCATAAAAAAAGCACTCGAAAACCGTCTTCGTCTATTGATAGACGAAGGTTTAGAATGGATCATTATTAGTGGTCAACAAGGTGTCGAAACATGGGCTGCTGAGGTTGTTCTTACATTAAAAAAGGAATTTCCTCATTTGAAATATTCTATTATCACTCCTTTTTTAGAGCAGGAGAAAAATTGGCAGGACCATAAAAAAGAAAAATATCAAGCATTAGTAGCGCAAGCAGACTTCGTGACGAGCGTTACAAAAAAGCCATACGAGGCGCCATGGCAATTTATCGAAAAAGATAAATTCATTATCCAAAATACAGATGGTCTGCTACTAATTTATGACGAAGAAAACGAAGGCTCCCCGAAGTATATGAAACGTCTAGCAGAAAAATATATGGAGACACACGATTATTCACTTTTAATGATTACTGCTTATGATTTACAAGTAGTAGCAGAAGAAATACAGCAACAAGATTGGTAAGTAAAACATTGATATAATTTTCTGATAATTATATACTAAAATAAATAAGTTTAACTATAATAATCATAAAACATGTCACCTAAGTTAGAGATGAAATTCGCTAAAAGGAATACCATTTTTATGATTGAAGTGGAGACTAGGCGACTCCTTGGGGATCAGCGATATAGTGGAACGAAGGCTAAAACCATCACATCCTGTGATAACGCCTTCGTGACCAACATCGTGTTGGCCCGAGACCCTGGAGCGAGCAGCGCGAGTGAAGCGGCTCATCGGACGCCCCCAGGAAAGCGCCCGGTCGGAACGGAAATCAATCACATGCTATTGTAATGACCCTATCAAGCATTAGGTCAATGCTTTTTAAATAAACGTCTTCTTTTCTACCCTTCAGTGCTAATTTCTAAAAAGGAGCTGCTAACATTTGAGTAAAAAAATCGAAATGGTTCTTGAGTCGTCGCCGGTGAACGTTTCTCATGATACGTACCGCAGAGAATGCAAATATACACGTGGGATTCATATTGAAGCACAAGAATTTAAAGCAATTTTGGATGCAATGTGTCCCAATTCTCGCTTGTATTTTGATTTCCATAATCCATGCAAAGAGATTAAAAAGGGAACATATTTAAATGGACACTCTGGGTTAGCACGTAATATTTTTACTTACTATAAAACAAATCACAACATTGAACTGACCGAGCTTATTAACGGCAAAGATTTTTATGTAAAAATCATATAAAGAGATGAATGGATTTCCTATCATGAAAGAGGGCTGTTACTTATATAACACCCCACTTTTTTTCGGATACAAAAAAGGGCTACTCTCAATTGAGAGTAGCTCTTTATCCTTCATTCAGCAATTTTTTCTGTAATGAAATGGGCTTTTTATAAATCCGACACTTGAGCACCTAGTTCTTTATCATTGTACATTTCAGTGTCCAATTCTTTTGTAATACGTGCAGTTGTGACACCTGCAGTCATTGAACCACTTACATTAAGAGCTGTACGGCCCATGTCGATTAATGGCTCAACAGAAATTAATATACCCGCAAGTGCAATTGGTAAATCAAGCGCTGATAATACAAGAATGGCTGCGAATGTCGCACCACCACCGACACCAGCTACACCAAATGAGCTGACTGCTACTACTGCAATTACAGTAATGATAAACATCGGATCAAGTGGATTAATCCCAACTGTCGGTGCAATCATAATCGCTAGCATTGCAGGATAAACACCTGCACAGCCATTTTGACCAATAGATAAACCAAATGAGCCTGAGAAGTTCGCAATACCTTCTGGTACGCCAAGACGGCCTGTTTGTGTTTTAATGTTCATCGGTAAGGCACCTGCACTAGAACGTGAAGTGAAGGCAAATAATAATGTTTCTGCAGATTTTTTTAAATACGTAAATGGATTTAAACCACTTAAAGTAAGAATTAATAAGTGTACTAATAATACGATAAATAATGCTACATACGATGCAATAACAAACTTACCTAAATTATAGATTGCTCCGAAATCAGATGTTGCAACTGTACGCGCCATAATCGCTAAAATACCATATGGTGTTAAACGTAAGACAATTGTTACAACGCCCATTACTAGTGCATAGATTGCATCTAAGCCTTTTTTAATAGTCGCTGCTGTGTCTTCATCTTTACGTGCTACACGTAAGTAAGCAAAACCTAAAAACGCTGAAAATATAACGACAGCGATTGTTGATGTAGAACGAGCACCTGTTAGATCTAAGAATGGGTTTGCTGGGAATAGCTCAATAATTTGCGTTGGTAAATCCGGTGCAGTTAATCCAGAAGTTTTCTCCTCTAAATATGCCCCACGCTCTGCCTCTGCAGCACCTTGCATAATATGAGAAGCGTCTAAATCAAACACTGTTGCTGAAAAAATACCGACAGCAGCTGAAACAGCAGTTGTACCGATTAAAATGACTAAAATAAGAGCTGCCATTTTCCCGAAGTTTTTACCAACCTTCATTTTCGTAAAGGCTATTAAGATGGAAATAAAAATTAATGGCATTGCAACCATTTGTAGCAATTTAACGTAGCCAGTACCAATAATATTGTACCAACTTGTTGTTTTTGCTAAAACATCAGAATCAATACCATATATTAAATGCAATCCAAGACCAAGTACAATACCTAAGCCTAGCGCAGTAAATACACGATTTGAAAACTTAACGTGCTTTTTATTCATATAAAATAAAATTCCAACGAACACGAGTAACACGGCAACGTTAAGAATAATTTGTAATGTAGACAATGGACAGCCTCCTAAGAAGTTTAATTATAATGTAAATCGAATTATATACCTATAATCCCTATAATTCAAGTATGTTTTATTCAGATTGATAACTTCCTATAATAATTCGGATTATTTCTTTTGATTATTCCCTAAAAACTAAACACGCATTACTTTTTTAATGAAGTAAATGACGCCTCAGAAATTACAATAGTATATGTACAGTAAAAGTAGCCTATCTAGGTCGCGAATAAATCAAGGTATGAAAAAAAGACTGTGGGCAAGCTCAAATCTTTGCGAGCTTACCCACGCCTGTCCCAATTCGTTTAATAAACGATGTAGTTTATTCAGCGATACTAATAGTATTTTACTGACAAGTGCTTCTATAATAAGTAATAGATACTCAATCACACGAAAGGTTGCTTGATATTGTAATGAACGTAGAGAATTTTTTGCAACTGCCTATTACAAAAGAATTTACAGTCGTTGCTGGTCGTAATGGTTTACATAAGCCCGTTCAAAATGTTGAAATTCTAGACTTTGAATTTTCACCCGACATTCAAACGGTGAGAGAAGCGATTTTCACACCGAATAGTGTTGTGTTAAGCAGTTTATTATTCGCAAAGCACAAGCCAGAGTATTTACAGAATGCCGTGAAAAGCCTTATTGAGCTGGGTGCAAGTGCTTTAGCTTATAAACCTGTCATCTATGAGGATTTACCAGAAGAAGTGTTAGCCTATGCAGACGAACAAAATTTTCCCATTTTGCGATTTGGCGGAGATGAATTTTTTGAAAAGATTATTTTAGAAACGATGGCCTATGCAAAAACAAAGGACTATTCATTCTTTTTAGAAACGATTGTGCGACGTCTAATGGTGGAAGACGTAACAGATGAACAAATAAAGTCTATTTTACAGCAAATCAATAAGCCCTTCGACAAGTATGTATTTGTTGCTAACATTCAATCGCAAGATCCTGCAAATAGCCAATGGATGCAATCTCTTTTTCAATTAGAGCCTCTATTGAAATTTGGTATGATTTGTACCTATAAAAAAAGTCTCTTTATTGTAATGACCCATTCATCACAACACCTTCAATTTGAAAAACTTCTCAATGAATGGTTAACGATGTACGCCATCTCGACGAATTCATTGACCTTTGGCTATAGTCGTTGTCACATAACACAATCAGAACTCCCTATTGCTGTTCGTGAAGCCTTTTATGCGCGTATTATGGCTGAAATTGAATCGGCTTCTATATGTCATTATGAGGACCTCGCTTCCGATTGGTTATTAATTGAATTACATCGTAAGGATGCTACTTTTGCTATGGACTATGTAAATAGCTATCTTGGACCCATACTTGAGGAAAAGATTGATCCCGATTTAATGAAAACAGCCATCACCTATGTCGTAAAACAAGGAAATATTAAAGAAGTAGCCGTTGCTCATTTTTGCCATCCAAACACAATCCGTTATCGCATGTCTAAAATACGTCAGCTAGTAGCACCTTTAGAAAATGATTATGTTTTTTATGAGCGTATAGCTGCAGCCGTTAAATTGTACTTATTACATAGCAAAGTAAATGACGAATGACAGCTTTGGAATAAGTACAAAAAAACGCCTGAATTTTTAGAATTAAAATTAAACTATTTTCTTCCATCTCATGCTATTCTATTGAAGTTAGGAGGGAGAATGATGAAACAATATATAGCTGACGGTATGCTATTAGTCACTGCAATCGTTTGGGGTAGCGGATTTGTAATAACGGCTATTGCATTGGAATATTTAACAGCCTATCAAGTCATGGCAGGTAGATTTTTATTAGCCTCGATTATACTGACAGTCCTATTTGGATCTAGATTAAAAAAAGCTTCTAAATCTGTTATTTGGAAAGGTATTTTGTTAGGGACCATTTTGTATATTGCCTTCGCCCTTCAAACAGTAGGGCTCCAATATACAACACCATCTAAAAATGCATTTTTAACTGCTGTCAATGTCATTATTGTTCCATTAATTGCGTTTGCGGTTTACAAGCGTCGTATAGATGGCTATGAAATTATCGGTTCGATAATAGCTATTGTTGGTATCGGTTTTCTATCTCTACAAGGCTCACTAACAATGAATATCGGAGATGCGCTTTCCTTAGCTTGCGCTGTCGCCTTTGCCTTTGATATTTTTTGTACAAACCTATTTGTCCAAAAAGAGGATGCCATTACCCTTACAATTATTCAATTTCTCACAGCATCATTTTTAGGTGTTTTGGTCATTGTCGGTCAAGGCGATATCCCAACTACTCTTGAAAAAGAAGCCATTTATTCGATTATTTATTTAGCCATTTTTTCAACGACTCTTGCCTATCTTTTTCAAAATGTGGCGAATCAATATACGTCTGCTACAAAGGCAGCTATTATCCTATCTACAGAATCCTTCTTCGGCATGGTGCTATCCGTTATATTCTTACATGAGGTATTAACAAGCCGTATGGTTATAGGGGCTGTCATGATTTTACTCGCCATATTAATAGCAGAAGTAAAGCCTGCTCATCCTAAAAAACGAATGATGAAGAGCTCACGATAACGAATTTCAAAATAGTTTCAGTGCTACTGAAGCTATTTTTTTTATTAGGCACGACTAGTCATGATGCTTGTAGTAATCCCTACTACTAAAATTGTAATAATGGAAAGCCATAATGTACTAGTAGATAAAAGCAATCCCCCTACGACAATGACTATGGAATCGATTATAAAAATAAGGATTCCGACGTTAACTCCAGTCTTTTCACTTAAAAATTGTGCAATCAAATCTGTTCCACCAGTGCTTGTCTGAAATCTAAGCATCAAACCAACACCAAAACCCATAAGTACCCCTCCAAAAATGGCGCTATAGAGGGCATCTACTTGAATAAAATTCCGAACAGATTTTAACAAATCAATACTAAGAGAAGATGCGAATAATCCATGTATACTATTGTAAAAATACGCTCTATATTTATACCAAGAAATAATAAAAATCGGGATGCTAATAATGATGATCATTAAACCTATTTTAAGGTTATATAAATAATGTAAAATAAGCGCTACCCCTACAACACCCCCATCTAAAATTTGATAGGGCGTTAAGAATAGATTAATCCCTAATGATATCGCGACACTTCCTATAAGAATGACTAAACCTTTCGTAAAAAAATACATACAACACCCCTTCGAGACTTGCATGTTTTTATAGTATGAAAAAATCGATTTGAACATGTTATTGTTCACGTCTGTCAATGTAATCGTATTAATATTTTTTATCGAGCTCAGTCGCTAAATTCCTCTATAAATTGTGTGAATACAAAGACGGAGCAGAGCTCCTGTCCCCAAGGAGTCGCCCAGCCGTAACGAAGATCAGCTTATTTACATAATAGACGCTTCAACAAAGTCATCCACAACTTTTGGTGATGAACCAAAAAAGCCCTTCTGCATATACACAGAGGGCTAGGAAAAGACTATTTATTTTTTGCCTTCATTCGTTTCAGTAAAAATCCACCTTTAAATGATTTTGGCTCGTAAGAAATAATAAAAGCATTTGGTTCATAATGCTCCACAATTTGAAACAATTCTGTCTCACGATTTCTCTTTGTTAATATTTCATATTTATAGCGATTACTATCTCTACCTTCACCAATATAAATCGTCACAGCAAATCCTTCATTACGGAGAAAATTCACGAGCTCTTCGTTCTTATTTTGCGTATTGATTGTCGCATAGACATAGCCAATCGCCAGTTTTCGCTCAATTTTAGCGCCTAGAAAAATACCTAAGCCAAAACCAGCGGCATAAACAACCATCGCTAAAATACTTTGGTCTCCATTAAAGACAAGAGAAAGGCCAAATACATACACTAACATTTCCAGCATACCGAATATGGCAGCAAGGAACGTAATGTTCTTCACTAAAAATATTGTACGTAACGTTAAAAAAGGCACATAAACTAATTGAAGTATTACAATCAAAAGTATACTTTGCATTTGTAAGAGACCTTTCAAAAGTAGTTTTATATCTTAAATGTATGTCGATATATCGAATTACATTCTAGTGAAATGTTTCTATTTTATAGATTCCCTACTAATTAAAAATTAAACATCTAGCCTCATAAAAAATGCCACCTACTATAGAAGTAGATGACATTTTATTTTATATTGAAAACCATTATGCTTTCCTATGCATAATGTCTTCCTTATGCTTTGCCCAATCATGTTGAACAAAATGTTGCGGATAATCGCAGTGACAGAACCAAAAGGACATCTCCGAGAAAGAAGTGCCCCATTTAAATGACTAGCAATCCGAATTCATCGGTACTTTCTTCTTTATTAGTTCATCTATGTAATAATCTTTTAACCAAACTTCCAATTTCATTTTTTCTTCTGAAGACATATGTGACTCCATGGTTACTTGTAGTTCTTCAATAACTTCTTTAGCAGTTTTTAAATTCATTTATAACCATCCTTTCCATATGGTTCATAATATTCCACATCCATATGTATTTCAACAACCAATTTTTACCACTTATTTCCGCCCCCGTACATCCAATAATACACAACTATCTCCTTTTACCTTCTAAACCGCCATAATGGGCAACTAACTTTCTTAATTCTTCAAACGAAGATAACAAATAGCTTTGTTCACTTTCAAATTCAAAATTTAGTTTATTTTCTTCACTAAGAAACTCTTGGTAATACCCTTCTATAGTAATTTGCCCCAATCGATTAAAATGCATTTCAAACTCAATATTAGAAGTTGAGTCTTTAAAAGTCACACTTCCATTCAATTCCTTAAAACATTTTTGTAGTTGGATAAAAAACGTATAGATCTGACCAGTTGAAAACCATAATTCTGCGTCTTTCACAAAATAGTTACCACTTTTTATATCAATTTTCCCTTTTACTTCGTATCCACCCAAATAACTAGTTTCATTCGGAAATCCAAAAACCTCAATAATTTCTATCCGGATAAATCCTTGTTTACCTCCTATAAAAAACGCATCCATTTATATCATCTCCTTTCTAAATATAACACTGCCTTCTTCCACTAAACTTTATCTTTAGAAACACTGCTTGCCTCTATTTCAGTGGGTGTTTGGACATCCGCTGGGCAACATAAATCCGCATTCATTTCAATCCCCTTCTCTTATTGTATGTCATAAAAGATAGTGTATTGACAAACCACACAAATAGTGTAAAATTACACTACATTAGTTAATTAAAATCAAATAAAATAGTTTAAGAGCGAGGTTCTTGGAATGTCATTCTACTTATTAATATGTATATTACCTTTTACCTTAGTAACACTGTTATATATAATAAATATTATTTTCTTATCAAAGAAAACGTTGAATAATATTAAAATGTGGAAAATCTCGATTTTAGTGGTCAATATCATTGCGTTATGTTTAAGTATTTTAATCGTTTTACCATCGATTGTATTAATCACCATGTTTACTATAGGCATAGGTGATGAGTTAAATACAGAGGATGATTTTAATTTAGAGGCAGACACGCTTATACTGTTGAGCATTTTTAGTTTTATATATTTCTTCGTTACAAATATTGTATTCACTGTTTTTACAGCTAAAAAGAAATTCCATCAGGGTTGACTTGTTCCATGAAGTATTCTTGCTGTAGAAACAGCCTTGTTACCGCATAAAAAAAATGCCACCTCCTTAAATCTAAATCAATAGATAAAAGGAGGCGGCAACATTTATTTCATCAAAATATATAAGGTATTTAGATGAATGTATTAAATTTCTCCATGCATCGGGTCTTCCTTATGCTTTGGCCCGATCATGTTGAATAAAATATTAAGAATAATCGCTGTGACAGAACCACAGACGATACCGTTAGATGTTAGAAGAGATACACTTTCTGGTAGTGCATCAAAAATCCCCGGAACAACCGATACACCGACACCAAGGCTGACTGCAATTGCAGCAATCATGGCATTTTCCGCTGATTCATTCATAACAGGTACTAGCATACCCATACCTTGCGTAATTACCATACCGAACATTGCAAGCATTGCCGCACCAAGTACTGGTGTTGGAATGATCGTTGTTAACGCTGCAATCTTTGGTAGGAAGCCAAGTGCTACTAGTAAACCTCCTGTGATGTAAATAACTTTACGATCTTTAACACCTGACATACGTGTAAGTCCCACGTTTTGTGAAAACGTTGTATATGGGAAAGCGTTGAAAATGCCGCCGATCACAGAAGCAAAACCTTCCGAACGATACCCACGTGCTAAATCTTTTGAATCTAGTTTTTTCTTACAAATATCACTTAGCGCAAAATAAACCCCTGTTGATTCTACTAAAGAAACCATTCCTACAAGCGTCATTGTAATAATCGCAGATGCATTAAATGTTGGCATCCCGAAGTAAAATGGCTGAACCATGTGTACTACGGCAGCATCTGAAACTGGGCTAAAATCAACCATATCCATAAATACTCCTAGGATTGTCCCCGCAACTAATCCAACTAAAATGGAAATTGCACGAATGAAGCCCGTAGAAAAACGATAAACGACTAAAATAATGACTAATGTAATAAATGCTAAAGTTACATTCGAACCCGATGCAAAGTCTTCTGCACCTTGTCCACCTGCCATATTATTTAAAGCTACTGGTAATAAAGATATACCGATAATCGACACGACCGAGCCTGTAACAACTGGCGGGAAGAACTTTACTAACTTACCAAAAAAGCCTGCAATAATCATAATGATTACACCTGATGCAATAATAGATCCATAAATATCAGTAATACCTTGTTCAGGATTAGTACCAATTGCAATAATCGGACTAACCGCTGTAAATGTACATCCTAGTACTACCGGCAAACCAATACCGATAAATTTACCTGAATACACTTGTAAAAGCGTTGCGACCCCACACATCATTATGTCAATCGCTACTAAATACGTCATTTGTGTTGAATCAAAGCCAATTGCCCCACCGATAATAAGTGGCACTAAAATGGCACCTGCATACATCGCAAGTAAATGTTGAATAGCTAGCGTCGTCGATTTAACTTCTTTCAGCAAAAGTTTTCCTCCTCTATAGGTGATGTAATGAATGCAGATTTAAACTACTTTTCAGCGAGTGTCCAAACACATGCTGAAAGAAGTTAAAGCCTCCCGGCGGATGTCACAGAATCGGAAAGGAGTTGTTCTTTGTGCAAGCACAAAGCCGATTCCGGACGCAATTATGCCGAGGCATAATTGATCAGTATTCATTACGCATTAGCCTCCGGGGCAAATGTTACTTTGCCATCCTCAAGAGAATCTACAATTGCTAATGATTCCACGCGAACCCCTTGCTGGCGTAATAATTTCCCACCGTCTTGGAAGCCTTTTTCAATAACAATGCCTACGCCCACAACATTTGCACCAGCTTGTGCTGCGATATCAAGTAAACCTTTAACAGCTTCGCCATTAGCTAAGAAATCGTCAACAATTAGAATGTTATCATCTTCATTTAAGAAACTACGTGATACTGAAATATCATTTGTTTCATTTTTTGTGAAAGAATGTACTTTTGAATTATAAAGATTATCAGATAGTGTTAATGATTTACGTTTACGTGCAAACACTACAGGAGCACCGATTTCAAGTCCTAGCATAACAGATGGTGCGATACCTGAAGATTCGATCGTTAATATTTTTGTAATCACTTGATCAGAGAATCGAGTGGCAAACTCATGACCAATTTCTTTCATAAGCATTGGGTCAATTTGGTGGTTTAAAAACGAGTCTACTTTTAATACAGATGAAGATAGAACTTTACCTTCTTGCACAATTTTGTCGTGTAATAACTTCATTTCCTTTATATCCTTCTTTCTTATAGTAATAAATTTTTATGAGCAAATAACCGAAAGCACCGTGCTAACGCAGCGTCAGTAACACGATGCCGTTGTCACAAAGGCGTTATTATAGAAGAAATACTCATTCCAAATAACAAAAAACGCTGAATACTTTGATTCCAGTCATCTACGAGTGGAGCAAAGCATTCAGCGTAAAAACGTCGAAACGAATAGAAAACATCTTATATAAAGTCTTCTAAAGCATTGCTACCCATAGTCGATTTTTTTACGGAAAATCGGTAGAGACTCGCGAGCCATATTCTCGCTATTATATGAGTGAAATATTATTCAATTATGCCTCTTGGCATTATTTCCAAAAATGGCACTTTATTCGGTATGTGCTTGTATCTTACACTGAATAAAGTCTGTTTTTTCGGAATTTACTATTATTTTACTAACTTTCAATTGCAAACGTTCGTGTTTTACAATCAACGTAATGATTATATCAGACAATTTTCGAGCTTGCTAGTCATTATTTTGATAAATGGAAGGGCACCGTCATAATAACGATATTTTTGTGAAATAACAGCGACGTGCGAATTAATAGACTCGACTGATTGTGTAACATATGATGCCATCCTTTTTTTGGTAAAAACTGTGGTATGATCACTGTTACTTGATGGCCTGTTTTCGCACATTGATGTTCAACTTTATCAATAAATTTCATTAACGGCTGTGTAATACTTCGATATGGTGAATAGTATGTGACAAGCCGTACATTTGGCTGCCAAGCTTTCCACTTCTCTTCAAACGCTTTTGCATCCGCTTGATCGAAGGCTACATAAAAGGCAATAACTTTATCAACATTTAATGACTGCACGTAATGCAATGTATTTTCGACTACTTTCGTAATACCAGCGACAGGTACAATGAAGACATTCCCCTCTACATTCGGTAATACCTCATGATCTAATCTTAGTTGTTCACCAACTGTTTGGTAATGCTGCTTAATCCGGTGAAACGTCCAAATAATAATTGGTAAAAAGATAAACACTGGCCATACTTGAGGCAATTTTGTCACAAAAAACATCATGGCTACAACGAAGGAAATGACCGCTCCAATCGTATTGATTAAAAATTTAGCCACCCAACCTTTTGGCTTTTCACGCCACCATTTTCGCATCATTCCAGCCTGCGCTAAAGTAAACGGAATAAAAACACCAACTGCATAAAGTGGAATCAAATGCTCTGTTGTGCCATCAAATAAAATGATTAAAACAATGGCTGCTAAACCAAGCATTATGATGCCATTTGAATAACCAAGTCGATCCCCACGAATCTGGAATATTCTTGGGATAAAGCCGTCCTTGGATAAATTGACAGCTAATAAAGGAAACGCTGAATAACCCGTATTCGCAGCAAGTACTAATATCATTGCTGTTGTTCCTTGTACTATATAATAAAAAACATGACGACCTACACTTGCCTCAGCAATTTGCGAAACAACCGTTTCTTTCGCATTGGGAGCAACTCCATAAAAATAAGCTAAGCTCACAATACCAATAAATAAAACTGCTAAAATACCACCCATAGCTAATAATGTTTTAGACGCATTTTTCGGCGCTGGGTCTCTAAAATTAGGAATAGCATTTGAGATTGCTTCAACACCAGTCAAAGCTGAACTTCCAGATGCAAATGCCTTTAATAATATAAATAAACTGATACCCGCAACGGGTGTACCGACCTTAGGATGCAACTCTGCTGGAACTTGCCCTGTCATTACGTTAAAAATCCCTACTCCGATTAACACCAGCATCACTACTACAAACAAATAAACGGGATACGCTAAAATGGATGCAGATTCTGTGACACCACGTAGGTTTAAGAGCGTTAAACAGATAACAAAAAACACAGCGATTATCACATTATAAGGATGCAAACTTGGAAAAGCCGAAGTAATGGCATCCGTTCCAGCCGATACACTTACCGCTACTGTTAAAATGTAATCGACAAGCAATGACCCACCAGCGACTAAACCAGCATTAACACCTAAATTTTCCCGAGAAACTACATAAGCTCCACCACCATGTGGATACGCGAAAATAACCTGACGATACGAGAAAATAAGTGCTGTCAGTAACACAACTACCCCAGCAGCAATCGGTAGAGAGTACCAAAAGGCAACAGTACTTACCGCCATAAGTACAATTAAAATTTGCTCAGGTCCATACGCCACCGATGACAACGCATCGGACGATAGTATGGCTAGTGCTTTTGTTTTACTAAGCTTTTGTTCCCCTAACGCTTCAGATCTCAATGGTTTACCGATAATATAACGCTTTAATGAGGACTTCATATTCGACACCTTCTAGTTTCATAGAATGTGTTTCTCATTTCTAAATCGATTACACTTTAGCATAATCGGTTTTGTGCCGTTCACTGGGGCCTTGTTTCATTTTTAGAATGAAGACAAAAAAAGCCTACAAGTCATCACTAAACAAGACTTGTAGACGCTCATTCGTCTGCCAAGCTCCACTTTTCTGCTCTTAACGCTTACGAGGTTAGCTGTCGGATTCGGGCCTGAGTAGCCCTACCCTTCATAAATGAAGAGATTCACCCCAAGGATTACTTATGTAATCCGTAAAAATTGGTTCCCCCGCGTCTAATTGCTTCAGCGATTTAGAAATTTGAAACTTTTATAATGATGTCATATTACGCCTGTAATTAAAAAAAGTAAAGAAGAAAATATTTCATTGTCAGGTGGTAAAAACATAGACATATCGATAGTTTAATTACCTACATTGTGCCGCTCATACTCATAAAATAAAAAGCTATCTTAAAAGTATTCCTCTACTTTTAAGATAGCTTTAGCATATTAGTCTTCCTTATCTTGTTCGAAGCTTACAGTTTCTCCTGTAGATGCATCAACATCAACTTCGTATTCATACTGACCATTTTTAATTTCGATTTCATAAATTAAGCTCGACAATAAACGATCTCAGCACAGCAATCTTCCAAGTTTAAAAATCCACATCCTAAAACCAAGTCGAGTGACACATTTTTTCTAATACTACATATTTAATTTGTGCATACTTTAACTACATTACTGAGTAAAAAATAATAATGGGCAAAAATCTTCACATTTTTTTCCTAAAGCTATAGAATAGTAATATATCGTTTTCCTCTAGGAAACTTTATTTCATTAATGATACTTTTTGAAATGAGGGAACAACATGGTTTACAAACGAATGACAAAATCGTCTGCTGAGGCAGTTTTAGATGGAGATATAACAGGTTGGCGACGAATCTTACCGTTTCTTGGTCCAGCCTTCATCGCAGCAGTTGCCTATATTGATCCAGGCAACTTCGCAACAAATATTACAGCAGGTTCACAATATGGCTATTTATTGCTTTGGGTAATCGCTTTTTCTAATTTAATGGCTGTGTTAATCCAATCCATGTCAGCAAAGCTTGGTATTGCTACAGGTAAAAATTTACCCGAAGTATCACGTGAACATTTTTCTAAAAAAACGTCTATCTTTTTATGGATTCAGGCTGAATTGGTCATTATTGCAACAGACCTTGCAGAATTTATTGGTGCTGCATTAGGGCTATACTTGTTATTCAATATTCCAATGCTGCCTGCAGCGCTTATTACGGCAGTTGGCTCATTTGCTATTTTAGAATTGCAACGCAGAGGCTTTAGAGCGTTTGAAGCAGGCATTTCTGGCATGGTGCTTATCGTTGTATTAGCATTTGCATTCCAAACATTTTTAGCACAGCCAAATTGGGGCGAAGCAACAGTGGGCATGTTCACACCGCACTTTGAGGGAGTAGATTCTATTTTACTCGCAACGGGTATTTTAGGGGCAACTGTCATGCCACATGCTATTTACTTGCATTCTTCGTTAACCCAAAATCGCATCGTTGGCCGAAATGATAAAGAGAAGAAACGGATTTTCCGCTTTGAGTTTATTGATATAATCATCGCGATGATTATTGCCGGTGCCATCAATATGAGTATGCTTATTATTGCTGCGGCAGTATTCCATACACAAGGCGTAGTAGTTGAAGATTTAGATATCGCTTATAATGGATTAAAAGAGGCGCTTGGTCCGATGGCGGCAGTGTCCTTTGGTCTTGGCCTTCTCATTGCAGGTCTTGCTAGTTCTTCAGTTGGTACACTCGCAGGTGACGTTGTGATGCAGGGCTTTATTAGAAAAAAAATACCGCTCTATTTACGCCGCGCTGTTACAATGTTACCGCCTCTGGTCATCATTGCATCCGGTGTGAATGCGACTTATGCACTTGTCCTAAGTCAGGTTATTCTATCCTTTGGTATCGCATTTGCTCTTGTACCGCTTGTACTATTTACAAGTAAGCGTGACATTATGGGAAGCCTAGTCAACCATCGTATTACTACTATATTAGGATGGATCGTCGTGGTGATTGTAGTTACTTTAAATGTTTATTTATTATGGCAAACAATTTTTGGTTAAAAAAATGCCAGACACAAAGACCTTAATTTGGTTTTGTGTCTGGCATTTCTACATGTAAGAGGCTTACTCCATAACGCGTGGTTGATTTCCGTTCCGATTGGGCGCTTTGTAGCTGCCGCTTTGCTTTCGCACAGATAAAACATTTGCGGCTGATGCCTCGCTTTCGCGCAGAGCTTTCTGGGGCGTCGGGGCAACAGGATGTTTTTTGCGCGAAAGCAAAGCGGCAGCAGCAGGATGTTTTTTGTGCGAAAGCGCAGCGACAGCAGCAGGATATTGGTCACGAAGGCGTTATCACAGGACGTGATGCTTTTGGTCTTCGTTCCTCTATCGCGGATCCCCAAGGAGTCGCCCAGTCATAACGAAGATCAACTATATATACGCATACGTTTTAACAATTGTCACCCCTACTACAATGCGCTATTTCTTATCCCTATATATCTATCTTCTCAATGTTCCGAAATGATAAGTAGGCTACGCTTATACCGATAATCGCTAAAGTAATAGGTATAAAAATAATATCATATAAGGTGAAGTTACCCGAATTTGATGATACGACTGATACAATCATGATAGATGATACAATCGTCGCCGGAATAGAGTATTTTCTCATACCGAAATACAATGGTATTAAAGCGATGCATGATGCTGAAACTGCATTCATGATCACAGCGGGAATTCGTTGTATGATGATTGATACCGATAACGTATCTGGGAGCAATTGAAAACTCTCACTAACAGCACAAAAAACTGCTGTGACAAATATAGTCGATAAAACGATTGCACTAAAGGTAAAAAGAACAACTATGGCTAGCTTTGAAGCAATTAGTTTTTTTCTATTGATCGGGTACATAAAGGCTACAGTGATTGTTTTATATTTAAATTCTCCAATAATAAACTTGGCGATTAACACACTAGCAAAAATAATAAATACTGCTCTTACAAATGAATCTATCATGCCTAATGCCGTCTGATAAGTTCTAAAATCTACATCTCCTTCTACTTTAGTTATAAATATAAGCATAAATATAACAGCTAGTATGACAAAATTTGCGAAGACAGCTCGTTTTATATATGAACCAATATGATATTTTTTCATTTCTAAACGCATTAAATTAAGCACTAGTGACACCTCCATTGATTAACTTCAAGAAATAATCCTCTAATGAGCTTGTTTTTTTGCTAATGCCCTCAATTTCAATATCATGCTCAATCAATGTTTTAGATAGCACCTTTTGCGAAGCCGTCAATTCATAAATTCGAATACAATTGTCATCCACTAGTTTGAAATTAGTAATATTTAATTTACTTTCTAGAATAAAGGCAGCCTTTTTCCCATCATTAACAATCAATTCTATATAATTTGACTGACTATGATTGACAGCGTCCATAGATACTTCCTTCATTAATCTCCCATCCTTAATAACTCCAACTGTATCTGCCAACTGTTCAATTTCACCCAAAATGTGGCTAGAAATCATAATAGTAATGCCATACTCTTTACAAAGCATCTTGAATAACTCTCGAAGCTCTTTAATGCCGACTGGATCTAACCCATTAATCGGTTCATCTAAAATAAGTAGTTCCGGCTTCGTAATAATTGCACGTGCAATACCCAAGCGTTGTTTCATTCCAAGGGAAAAGTCTTTTACACGCTTATTTTCCGTGTTTGTTAGTTTTACTAAATCTAAAACATGCGCAATTTCTTTCTTGTCATAATAGCCCATATATTCGCAATGTAATTCTAAAGTTTCCTTTGCCGTTAAATTTTCATAAAAAATTGGGTATTCAATAATCGTCCCCATCCTTTTCAGCACTTCGTATGAGCGGTCATTTAATTTCTCACCAAAGATTTCAATATCTCCACTCGTTGGCTTCGTAAGGTTTGTCAGCATTTTCATGACTGTCGTTTTTCCGGCACCATTAGGACCTAAAAAACCGTAGATCTCTCCTTTTTTCACATGCATAGTAACAGCAGAAACGACTTCTTTCCCCTCAAACACTTTCGTAAGTTGATTTGTCTTCACAATATATGTCATGTAAATCTCTCCCTTACATTTAGCTATCCTTATTATAAAAAAAGAAACTCTCTAATTTATTAATGGACTCTTACAAATTTCTTAAGCGCAGAAGAAAAGCCTGTAAAGCATTTTAAATGCTCTACAAGCACGGCTGTGTTCAATACATCATTCGTTTTAGCGAAATCGTAAAAATGGTCTTCTCATATGGAATACTGGAAAGCTGGATGGAGCCATCCATTAATTCTACAAGACGTTTTGTAATCGTTAAGCCAAGTCCACTCCCTTGGAAGGATTTATTTCTAGAGTCCTCTAGCGTATACATTCTTTCAAAAACATTATCGATATGATATTCGTCAATCCCTTTACCATGATCCCATATATCAATACAAATATTCGTATTAACAGTTCTTACTGTGAGTCCAATGATGTTTCCTGCCGCCCCATAGGCAATCGCATTTGACAATAAATTATTCAAAACTCTATCTAATGCTTCCTCATTACCAAGTGCATATACAGATATCTCCGGTATTGTTATATCAATCTCTAATCCCAATGACATGACCATATCGTAAAATGATAAAATGTTTTTCCGGCAAATTTCACTTACGTTAATTTTCGTCATTGGGTAATCTGTATCTCCAGCCTCCAATTTTGCCAAATCAAAAAATGTATGGATTATTTTTAATACGTCCAATGTTTTCGAATGAACGCCAGTGAGCAAGCGCTGCCGCTCCTCGTCACTAAGTGATGGCTGTAGCTGCAGCATTTCCGTATAACCTAGCACAACAGTTAAAGGTGTTTTAAGATCATGCGAAATATTGGCCAACATTTTTTTCATGGAATCTTCCACTTTTAGATGTGTTGCTTGCACTTTTTGGTTGTGGTCTAACAATGCATTCATCGCGATTAGTAGCTGCTGTAATTCTTGATTAGCTGTCGATACTAAAATCTTTTCGTTCGATTGTTCATCAATGATTGTTTGCAGCTTTTGATGCATGTATTGAATCTCAGCATCTTGTTGTTTCTTTGCCTTCATCTGAAAAATAATAATTCCTACGAGTAAAACAATAATTAGCAATAGACATATAATCATGATGTTTACCCTTCAAATTTGTAGCCGATCCCCCAAAGCGTTTTAATATACTTAGGGTTGGACGGATCGTCTTCAATTTTTTCTCGTAATCTTCTTATATGTACATTAATAATATTTTCATCACCATAGTAAGCATCATTCCAAATCAATTGATAAATTTGCTGCTTCGTAAAAACTCGATTACGATTTGTCACGAATAACGTTAAAATAGCAAATTCCTTTGACGTGAGCTTTACATTTTGTCCATTCTTCTCAACCGAAAAATTTACAAGGTCTATCGATAAGTTATCTATCTCTACTATATCTGCCTTATCCTCTACTTGACTGGAGTATTTTGTAGCTCTTCTAATTGCGGCTTTGACACGTGCCGAAAATTCCAGCATCGAAAACGGCTTGGCAATATAATCATCTGCCCCTAATCCTAACCCTAATGCTTTATCAACATCACTATCCTTCGCTGACATGATAATAATTGGAAGTGATGCTTGCTCTCGTATAATCTTTAAAACTTCTAGTCCATTAAGCTTCGGTATCATAATATCCAAGATTACTAAATCAAAGGGATTGTTTAAACAATTTTGTAATGCTTCTTCTCCATTTACCGCAGAGGTGACAAGGAACCCCTCCATCGTTAAATAACTTTCTACCATTTCACGAATGGCTTCATCATCTTCTACTAGTAAAATGTTCTTTTGCACTTCCATGCACCTCTATTCTAAAATGTAAAAATTTCATTTTATTGGCTCATCATCATAACGATTATCTCAAGATGTGATCCTTTATTAATTGAAGCGGTAATAAACTTGTTTCATACAAATCACCCGTGATAGTAATAACTAGTTCTTCCTTTGGCCAAATAAAAATATACTGCCCGCCAAAGCCTAATGCAAAGAAATATTGATTATCTTCCGAAAAAGCTTTAGTTTCATTCTGTTTATTTACCCACCAATGCATCCCGTAATAACCGATTTTTTCATAAGTCATTAAATTCGGCTTTATCGAATGGTTAATCCAATCCTCTGAAACGATCCTTTTCTCGTTATATACGCCTTTCTTTAAAACTAAGAGCCCCACTTTCACCATATCTTCTGCCTTTAATAAAAGACCATCTGCCCCTTTACTAATTTTCTTCTTATCCTCGTACCACTGATATTCTTGAATACCTAATGGTTGAAATAAATAACGATTGGCAAATTCTTTTGTTTTCATATTCGTAACTTGCTGCAATATAGCAGATAGTATATGGGAGCAACCCGAGTTATAATTCATATGAGTACCCACTGGATGTACCATCGAACGATTTATTATAAATTTTACTATATCAGAATGAAATACCATAGGAGCAAAACAATTCCATTCCCCGAATTCCGGAAAATCTAACCCTTCCGTCATTGTTAAAAGATGATATATTGTCATATCCATTTTACGTTTGTCATCTTGCTGTTCGAATAGTTCAGGAAAAAAAGAATGGACAGGTATATGAACAGATTCCAAATATTTCTGATCTATTGCAATTCCAAATAGAATTGAAAGAATACTCTTTGTACAAGAATTAATTTTATGAAGTTTCTGTTGTTGTTTCCTGTTTTTATAGTATCGAAATATCGTTTTACCGTGACTATTAATCAAAAAAGTATTGATCTTTTCTTTTTTTAATTTGTTTTGTAAAAATGCATAGTCTATCATCTTTCCCCCTCCTCTGATTCTTCGCCTTCACCTATTAAGCTTTTACGTGTGGTTGATTTCCGTTCCGGCTGGGCGCTTTGTTGCTGACGCTTCGCTTTCGCACAGTTAAAACATTTGTTGCTGACGCTTCGCTTTCGCACAGTTAAAACATTTGTTGCTGACGCTTCGCTTTCGCACAGTTAAAACATTTGTTGCTGACGCTTCGCTTTCGCACAGTTAAAACATTTGTTGCTGACGCTTCGCTTTCGCACAGTTAAAACATTTGCCGCTGACGCTTCGCTTTCGCGCAGAGCAGAGCTTCCTGGGCGCGTCCGATGAGCCGCTTGGGGCAACAGGATGTTGGTCACGAAGGCGTTATCACAGGACGTGATGCTTTTAGCCTTCGTTCCCCTGTCCGCTCGCTCCAGGGTCTCGGGCCAACAGATGTCTCTTGCACGAAAGCGTGAGTGCAACGTAGCGTCAGCATAGGGTTTTGGTTTTGTTTGTGCGAAAGCGCAGCGACAGCAAAAGGGTTTTGTTTGTGCGAAAGCGCAGCGACAGCAAAAGGGTTTTATCTGCGCGAAAGCGAAGCGGCAGCGGCAACAGAAGGATGTTGGTCACGAAAGCGTTATCACAGGATGTAATGTTTTTAGCCTCCGTTCCTCTATTGCTGATCCCCGAGGAATCGCCCAGCCTCCACTACAATCAACTAATATACAGAGCATATATTTTAAAAAATGTTATCCGCGACTTTTAATTACAAACCTAAATTTACCATATTTTCCGTTTTCATTTCATAGATATTTTGCGAAGAAATAAAAAAGCTGCTCCATAAACCATCATTCAATGGATTATAGAACAGCTTTAATATTAGTCTTCCAGCTTTAAATCACATTGCTCAAGTGGAAGCATCTTTGTTTTATGCTTAATTTTATAGCCAAGCCATAAAAGTAAGAAAAGTGGAATACCGATATACGAGACAAGAACTCCGTACCAATCTACTGAACCACCCATAAAGGCATTGTAGTTTTGTCCAATAACAACAATCATACAAACCGTAAAGGCAAATAGCGGACCGAATGGGAATAATTTCGCTTTATACGGCAACAATTTCGGATCTAAGCCCTGTACGTCGAACGCTCGACGGAAACGGTAATGGCTAAATGCAATTCCTAGCCAAGCAATGAAGCCTGACATCCCAGAGGCATTTAGAAGCCACATGTAGACCACACCATCACCAAAGAATGAAGCTAAAAACGCTAGAGAGCCTACAGCTAAAGTCGCTAGTAATGCGTAAATTGGAATACCTCGACGGCTTAGTTTAGCGAAAAATTTCGGTGCATGTCCATCTACTGCTAATTGCCAAAGCATACGAGAAGATGCGTACAGCCCTGAATTCCCTGCTGACAGCATTGCCGTTAGAATGATAGCATTCATCAATGATGCAGCAAAGGCAATTCCTAAACGGTCGAACACCAGTGTAAATGGTGAAACAGCGATATCTTCAGATAGCAAACGTGCGTCTGTAAACGGAATCAACAGACCAATAGCACCGATCGCTAAAATATAGAATAAAAGAATTCGCCAGAAAACGGACTTCACAGCTTTCGGAATATTTTTACCTGGATCATCTGTTTCACCTGCTGTTATTCCAAGTAATTCTGTTCCTTGGAACGAGAATCCCGCAGCTAAGAAAATACCAAATGTAGCAAGGAAACCACCGTGGAATGGTCCATCACTAATAAAGAAATTCGTAAAGCCTACCGGAGCATTTCCTCCTAAAATACCAAATATCATTAAGAAACTGATGATAATAAAAATGATTACAGTTACAACCTTTATCATGGCAAACCAATATTCACTTTCACCATAGCTTTTTACCGATAATAGATTGAACGTTAAAACGACAGCAATAAATAAAACAGTCCAAAGTGCTGATGAGCTATCTGGGAACCAATATTTCATAATCAATGATACAGCAGAAATTTCTGCCGCAATAGTAATTGCCCAGTTGTACCAATAGTTCCAGCCAAGCGCAAAGCCTAGAGCTGGATCCACAAATTTTGTAGCATACGTACTAAATGAGCCCGATGATGGCATATAGGCTGCCATTTCGCCTAAGCTCGTCATTAAAAAATAAACCATGATACCGATTAATGCATAAGCAAGAAGCGCACCGCCAGGGCCTGCCTGTGCAATGGCACCACCACTAGCTAAAAACAACCCTGTACCGATTGTACCGCCTAATGAAATCATTGTAATGTGACGGCTTTTTAATTCTTTTTTCAACTTTGGCGCTTTATGGCCGAGCTGATTGACTTTTATTTCACTCACAATTTAGCTTCCTTCCTTTTAAGAGGCGAAAAAAATGCCATCACATGAACGGCAGTGATGGCTAATTAAATCCTCTGTTCTTTCAAAATGATAGCTCAACACGTTGTTCAAACGTGACAGTTCTGTTCCTTTCGGAGACAGCCCCAGCATGAGGTTTTCAAGTCCCCTCACACTTCGGCAGTATTTCCTTTCAACTAATATCTTAAATGCTTGTCATTTCCATTAGCATACTCTTAAATACCGCGACCTCTACCTCAATATAAACATGAGGCATATTATTAAATTTATGATGAATATTATTCTAACATATGACATATGGCATTTCAATAACTCAAGTAACATTCTATATTTTATGAATTTTCAACTATTTTTATTGTTGTGATAAAGTGGTATAGTGGTTCAATCATAATTGTTCTAACAGGGGGGATTTATTTGACTACTCATGAACATACCGATACTTATCCTACCAGGAAAATTAACTGGAAAGGAACAACCTTATTACTAGTGATCGGCGTAATTTGTATTGCCTCGACTTTACGGATGCCGCTAACAGTTGTTGGACCTATTATTTCCTTTATTCGAGAAGACCTCGGCATATCCTATGCATTAGCGGGCTTTCTAACAACAATCCCATTGCTAGCATTTGCAATTATCTCACCTTTCGTACCAATTGTCGCACGTAAAATCGGGCTGGAACTAACATTATTTTTATCGACTATTCTTTTGGCATTAGGGATTGTACTACGCTCCCTCGGCACAACAAGTTTGCTCGTATTTGGCACTGCGCTAATTGGTATAGCCATTTCATTCGGTAACGTACTTATTCCAGGATTACTTAAATTGAAGTTTCCTTATCACGTAGGTTTACTTATGGCATTTTTCACAATGTCGATGAATTTGACAGCTGGGCTCGGCGCTGGCATTAGCTATCCTGTTGCCCATTCATCAATTGGCTGGCAAGGTGCACTGGCAGTCGCACTTGTTCTCGTGGTGTTAACCATTTTAATTTGGATTCCACAGTTGAAATTTAATAAGCCGGAGCCTAATGTTAAAACTACGAAAGAACGTACACCTTTATGGAAATCACCTGTTACTTGGGCAGTAGCGGGAGCTATGGGATTTCAGTCGTTATTATTCTATACAACCGCTGCTTGGATTCCTGAAATATATATAGCACAAGGATTAGCTGCTGATCGTGCAGGATGGATGTTTTCCATCATGCAATTTTCACAAGTCCCAATGGCCTTAGCTGTGCCTATTATCGCTAGTAAAATGACATCTCAGCGACCTCTCGTATTCATGTTTACCGCATTTTACTTAATTGGTTTTATCGGACTAGTAATGGAATGGACAAACCTCGCTATACTTTGGATGGTACTACTAGGCTTAGCTGGAGGAGCTTCATTCTCATTAGCGATGATGTTCTTTACATTACGCACCCGTACCGCATTTGAGGCAGCTGATTTATCAGGTTTTGCACAATCATTAGGGTATTTATTAGCCGCAATCGGTCCAATCTTATTTGGCTATTTACATGATATATTCGGGGGCTGGGATATCACTGGCTGGTTATTTATTGTCGTAGCATTCATACTCTTCTTATGTTCATTTAAGGCTTCTAAAAATGAATATGTAAATTAAAAAAGGTAGCTCATGGTCTTATTTCAGCGGGTGTTTGGCACCCGCTGAAATAAGTTAACGTGAGCTGCCTTTCTCTATTAATAAGGTGGTTTCTGATAAAAATAGTTCGGTGTATTGTAAACATTAACATAAGGTTTGTGATAAATATGAGTTGTAGCCGGCGAAAGCGGTGGAATCAACCATGTCCAATTGCCTGTAACCTCACGATTTGCCGCTACTTCTGCTTCCTCAAACAATTTAAATTGTTGTGCAGCTGTATGATGATCTACAATGCTCACACCATCTTCTTTAAAAGAATGTAGAACGGCCATATTCAGCTCAACTAATGCTCGGTCACGCCATAGAGAAGCCTGTTTAGTTGTATCAAGATTGAAAATTTCTGCTATAGCAGGTAACATATTATAACGCTCATGATCTGCTAAATTACGTGCCCCGATTTCAGTACCCATATACCAACCATTGAATGGAGCTGCCTCAAAGTCGATGCCTGCCATTTGGAAGCGCATGCTCGAAATAATCGGCACTGCATACCATTTTAATCCTAGCTTTTCTACTTGAGAAGCTTCTGGGTGGCGAATCGGTACCTCTAGTACATATTCGTCAGGGATTATAAATACTTGTGGCTCTCTATCATCCACCTGTACGACAAGCGGAAGCACATCAAATGCTGTTCTCTCACCTTGCCAGCCAAGTGATTCACATACTTTTGTAAACGCAACGGAATGCGGATCACCAACAATTCCAGATTCCGTTTTATAGCCAGCATAGCGGATTAGCTGATGATTCCATATACGAACTCGTCCTGGTGCAAAAATCGTTATTGTCGGACGAATTTTCCCATCATTTGTTGCGTATTGAATATGTTTAAGCAAAGCGTTGAAAATATCCTCTTCATGTGAAAGATCACGGGCATCAACAACATGCAGCGATTGCCAAAACAATCGACCAATACACTTATTACTATTACGCCACGCCACTCGTGCGCCAAAGATTAGCTCTTCCTTTGTCGGTGTATATTCTCCAGTTGTGTTAATATATTGTAATTTATTTTCTAGCCATGTTTTTGACTCGTTTTGCTCTACTTGATAAAGTTCTAAAAATCGCTGTACTTCATGTAAATTCATATCGAACTCCTCCATCTACCCTCATATTAGAGGAATGGAACTATTATCACCACGAAAAAATCAGCAAAAAAACATACATATTTTATATATGAAATACTTTGTTCAATATTTCTTATCATTCTTTGGGATTAGGGAAAAGATAGACACCTTCCCTTCAAGTAGCTACTATGAAAATTTCGGGGGATTATAGAGGACAATACCTTTTTGTATGTAGAAATTAGTTATACAAGAGATATCTTCAGTTGCATAACCGATTTTATTTATCATGATTAAAGCCTTCGCAATACTTAGGGATAGAAGTTATTACACGACCATTAGAAATAATACTTCCTTAACGCAAAGAGTGAGCTTTTTTAGCTTTTAGTTGACATAAAAAAAGCATGTTACACGAATGTGCAACATGCTTGATGACCCCTACGGGATTCGAACCCGTGTTACCGCCGTGAAAGGGCGGTGTCTTAACCACTTGACCAAGGGGCCGTGGCTCCGAAGGCAGGACTCGAACCTGCGACAACCTGATTAACAGTCAGGTGCTACTACCAACTGAGCTACTTCGGAATAATGGTGGGCCTAAATGGACTCGAACCATCGACCTCACGCTTATCAGGCGTGCGCTCTAACCAGCTGAGCTATAGGCCCATTATTTTGGAGCGGGTGATGAGAATCGAACTCACGACATCAGCTTGGAAGGCTGAGGTTTTACCATTAAACTACACCCGCAGATGGTGGGTCAGGACGGAATCGAACCGCCGACACTTAGAGCTTCAATCTAATGCTCTACCAACTGAGCTACTGACCCGAAAAAATTATGGAGGAGGTAGAGGGATTCGAACCCCCGCGCGGTGTTACCCGCCTGTCGGTTTTCAAGACCGATCCCTTCAGCCAGACTTGGGTATACCTCCGTAATATATAAATGGTGGAGCCTAGCGGGATCGAACCGCTGACCTCCTGCGTGCAAGGCAGGCGCTCTCCCAGCTGAGCTAAGGCCCCATGTTAGGAAAGATGGTCGGAATGACAGGATTCGAACCTACGACCCCTTGGTCCCAAACCAAGTGCTCTACCAAGCTGAGCTACATTCCGATACTATTAGGCTTTATTTGGCGCGCCCGACAGGAGTCGAACCCATAACCTTCTGATCCGTAGTCAGACGCTCTATCCAATTGAGCTACGGGCGCATTTATAAAAACTGATGAGCCATGAAGGACTCGAACCTTCGACCCTCTGATTAAAAGTCAGATGCTCTACCAACTGAGCTAATGGCTCCTATTAAAAATGAATGGCTGGGGTACTAGGATTCGAACCTAGGCATGACGGAATCAAAATCCGTTGCCTTACCGCTTGGCTATACCCCAATTATTAAAATGGGGCGACTGATGGGAATCGAACCCACGAATGCCGGAACCACAATCCGGTGCGTTAACCACTTCGCCACAATCGCCACTATATATAATCACAGCAGTGTTTGATAACGAGTACCTAGAAACCTGGCAGGGGCAGTAGGAATCGAACCCACACCAAAGGTTTTGGAGACCTCTATTCTACCGTTGAACTATGCCCCTAAAAATGGTGGAGGGGGACGGATTCGAACCGCCGAACCCTAAGGAGCGGATTTACAGTCCGCCGCGTTTAGCCTCTTCGCTACCCCTCCAAGGGATGATGCCGGCGATAGGAGTCGAACCCACGACCTACTGATTACAAGTCAGTTGCTCTACCAACTGAGCTACACCGGCAAAAAAAAAAATGGCGGTCCCGACCGGGATCGAACCGGCGATCTCCTGCGTGACAGGCAGGCATGTTAACCGCTACACCACGGGACCATTTTGGTTGCGGGGGCCGGATTTGAACCAACGACCTTCGGGTTATGAGCCCGACGAGCTACCACTGCTCCACCCCGCGATAATAGAGTGCTTGATTAAAAAATGGTGGAGGATGACGGGCTCGAACCGCCGACCCCCTGCTTGTAAGGCAGGTGCTCTCCCAGCTGAGCTAATCCTCCTGGGTATAAT
>NZ_LDGC01000010.1:0-91786 GCF_015844675.1 Lysinibacillus sphaericus
GTGACCGGCTCTACTGGAGCTACTGGCGTCGCCGGGGCTACCGGCTCTACTGGTGACACTGGTCCTACCGGAGCTACTGGCTCTACCGGAGCTACTGGCTCTACCGGGGTTACTGGGGTTACTGGGGCTACTGGCGTTACTGGCGTTACTGGTGTTACTGGTGTGACCGGCTCTACTGGAGCTACTGGCGTCGCCGGGGCTACCGGGGTTACTGGCTCTACTGGACCTACTGGGGCTACTGGTGTTACTGGTGTTACTGGTGTTACTGGTGTTACTGGTGTTACTGGTGTTACTGGTGTTACTGGTGTTACTGGTGTTACTGGTGTTACTGGTGTTACTGGTGTTACTGGTGTTACTGGTGTTACTGGTGTTACTGGTGTGACCGGCTCTACTGGAGCTACTGGCGTCGCCGGGGCTACTGGCGTTATTGGCGTTACTGGCGTTACTGGCGTTACTGGGGCTACTGGCGTTACTGGTGTGACCGGCGCTACTGGACCTACTGGGGCTACTGGGGCTACTGGTACTGGTGTGACTGGCTCTACTGGACCAGCATTTACAGAAGGTTTCTCAGCATTTAATAATGGTATAGCAGTAAGTGCTTCTAGTACAATCACTAACTGGAGTGTTGCATCGCCATATTTCACAACACCAGCATTCAATCCAGTGACCGGAATTTTCACTGTTCCAACAACCGGAAGATACTCTTTTGAAGCAACAATAAATTACTCAACTACTGCAGTAATTACCGTTGGTTTAGGTGCTGGCATCAATCCATCATTTGCAATTCGCAGAAACGCAGCAACAAGTTTAATAAGCGGGCTATTCCCTTTATTAAATGTAAATATTATTGCCGTATTGGATTTACGCACTATCCTTGGTAATGGGACAGTAACATTAGCTGGAGAAGTCGAGTTAAATGCAGGTGATACCATTGATTTATTCTACAATGCTAACGGTTTAACGATTGGACTTACTCTTGGAGGAGCGAACTCTGGCGGTATTGTATGGTCATGTCACCGAATTTCATAGCATAAAAGAACAAATACTGGTTGAACAACTAACATTCTCTATAAGATTTTTACTGGGAAAGTAGAAACTTACTTTCCCAGTTTTCTATTTCGATGTATCTAACTTGTGCAATTTTTACTTTTAAGCGCTTCTATTTCATACTTTACAAATAATTTATCGCGGAATCTCTTAAAAGCAATAAAAAAAGTAGTACAAACATTGTTCAAGTTTGTACTACTTCTAAAAACTTTTAATCCACAAACATTTCCGATAGTACTTCGTCAGCAACATTTTTACCTTGCTCAACGCACTCAGGTATTGATATTCCTTCGAAGGAACTCCCCGAGAGCTTTACAACGGGAAAATGTTCACGTAATTCTTGCTTTACTCGCTCGATCTTCGCTTCATGTCCTACGGTATATTGTGGCATGGCATTTTTCCAGCGGGAAACTACAGTCATTAACGGTTCTCCATCTACGCCAATTGTTTTCATTAAATCCTGCAAAACGGTCTTTTCAATTTCAGTATCGGATAACGCTACAATTGCCTCGTCTCCCACTCGGCCAATATAACTACGCAACAGTACGTAATCATCCGGTGTTGTGCCAGGCCACTTTCGATTAATCCAAGTACAAGAAGTTATTGAAAAATCACTATTTCGAGAAACAAAAAATGATAACGCATCTAGATCACCTAACTGGTCTTTTTTAAATGCCATTGTCACAGTAGCAATAGTTGCCGCCTTCATCGTACTCAATTCATTTAACAACTGGTGTTTGCTGAACATTTTTCTTGCTACATTAAAGGGTGTAGCAATAATAACAGCATCTGCTTTTAATTGTGTAAAATTGTTTAACACAACTTGGACAGTACCATCCTTACCATGCTCGATTTCCTCGACTTTAACACCCTTCATAACTGTACCAGGTAGTAGTGATTCTTCAAGTTTTTCGATAAGTGTCTCAAGACCATTATTAAATGATTGAAAAATGCCCTTATCTTTCGTAGTAAGACCGTTATTTAAAAAATTTGTACCAGACTTTTTCATACCAATAAGTAAGCTACGATATTTTTGCTCTAATCCATAGAGCTGCGGAAATGTTGAACGCATACTTAACTGCTCAATATCACCAGCAAACGTTCCAGCAAGTAATGGCTCTACTAAATTTTCTACAACTTCAGCACCGAATCTTCTTCTAAAAAATTGCCCTAATGGTTGGTCATCATCCTGTGCAGAGCGCGGGATGAAAAAATCCCCCGCTGCACGAACTTTCCCGCTAAGTGAAAACAAACCTGATGTAATAAATGACGAAACATGTGGTGTTGCCCCAGACAAAAGATTACTAGGGATTGGATACAATTGACTACCAACAGCAACGTAAGTCGGCCCTGTATTGCTTGTAATTATTTCCTGTTCAATGCCTAAATCCTTTGCCAAAGCATATACATAGTTCTCACGATCAAAAAAAGATTCTGGCCCGCGCTCGATAATACAGCCATCTTTCCTCAGTGTTTGTATTTTTCCGCCAAGACGTAATGACGACTCGACAAGTACGATATCTAACGGCAAATCTTTTGCGCTTGCTTCTTTTTGCAAATAGAACGCAGCTGTGAGGCCAGTAATGCCACCGCCTACAACAACTACCTTTCGTCTTTTCTGAGTCACCAACATCATCACTTTCTTTTCGCTTAGCTTAATTTTTTATGAATGGCATCAACCATTGCATCAATAAATAATGGGTGTGTATTTGGCATGGCTGGACGATAATATTTCGCGCCAAGTTCATCACAAACAACTTTACATTCATAATCGTTGTCATATAAAACTTCTAAATGTTCTGTTACAAAGCCAACTGGCGTATAAACGAATGAACGGAAACCCTTTTGCTCGTAAAGTTCACGCGTTAAGTCCTGAACATCTGGACCGATCCATGGCTCAGGTGTTTGACCTGCTGACTGCCAGCCAACTTCTACATTGTTTACACCTGTCGCTTCTTTAATTAATCGAGCCGTCTCAATTAATTGATCTTCATATGGATCGCCTAGATCTTTAATTTTCTCTGGTAGTGAATGTGCAGACACGATTAGACATGCTTTTTCACTTTCTTCATCAGTCATTGCATTAAATGTTTCATTCACTTTGTTTTTCCAATAATCAATGAACTTAGGTTCATCATACCAAGATTCAACAGAAGTAATTGTTAATCGATCTCCAGCTGTTTCTGCTGCACGACCATTATATGACTTAATAGAGAACGTTGAGAAGTGAGGAGCTAATACGATAGAAACCGCTTCTTTAATACCTTCTGCTACCATTCCTTCTACCGCATCTTCAATGAATGGGTGGATATGCTTTAAACCAATAAATAATTTATATTCCACTTCATCTTGCGCTTCATTTAAACGCGCACATAAAGCTTCAGCCTGCGCCTTTGTAGCAGCAGCAAGTGGTGATAAACCACCGATAGCCTCATAACGACCGCGTAAATCTTCTAAATGCTCTTCTGATGGTTTGCGACCGTGGCGAATATGCGTATAGTAAGGTTCGATGTCTTCTTCTTTATAGGGTGTTCCGTATGCCATAACTAATAAGCCTTTAACTTCTTTCATTACCTTTTCACCTCTAAATAATAGTTAAGTATATCTTTATCGTACAGTATGTGACAAAAAGAAGCTGTCCAATTCATTAGGTTGGACAGCACCCTTTCTACGATGAAATAGAGATATCATTCATAGAAAAGAAATATGAAAGTTAATATCTTGTTCACATCTATATTAAGAGCGTGCTTGAATTTGTTGAGCACTATACTCATGTATAAGAGCAGTTAAACGTTTTAACACTTCTGGATCTACCTCTGGGAATACACCATGACCTAAGTTAAAGATGTGCCCTGGCATTTCTAAGCCTTGATCGATAATATCTTTCGTGCGCTTTTCAATAATTGACCAATCAGCAAGTAATAGTGATGGATCTAAATTCCCTTGTACTGGTTTAGTTATACCGTTAGCACGAGCTTCTCTAATTGGTAAACGCCAATCTAAGCCAACAACATCGATCGGTAAATCATTCCACTCTTTCGCTAAATGACTTGCACCGACACCAAACTGAATAAGTGGCACATTTTCTTTTTGCAACTCTGCAAAAATACGTGTCATAATTGGTTTAATGAACACACGATAGTCTTCAACATTTAAAGCACCAACCCAAGAGTCAAATATTTGGATAGCTTTTGCTCCCGCTTCCACTTGAGCTGAAATATCAGAAATAATCATGTCAGCTAATTTATCCATTAATGCAAACCAAGCTTGAGGCTCTGATACCATAAATGACTTTGTTTTATTATAATTTCTTGAAGGACCGCCTTCAATCATATAGCTTGCGAGAGTGAACGGCGCACCTGCAAAGCCGATTAGAGGTACATTCAGTTGTTCCTCTGATAACATTTTAATCGTTTCTAAAACGTATGGTGTATGTTCTTTTGCATTAAATTCGCCTAGTTTTTCTATATCTGCGATTGAGCGAATTGGATTTGAAATTACAGGACCTACGCCTGCTTTGATTTTTACATCTACTCCAATACCAGGTAGTGGTGTCACTATGTCTTTGTATAAAATCGCTGCATCAACATTGTAATTTTCTACTGGTAATCGCGTTACATATGCACAAAGCTCAGGTTGAAGTGTAATTTCTTCTAAAGAATACTTTTCTTTAATCGCACGATATTCTGGCTGAGAGCGTCCTGCTTGTCGCATATACCACACTGGTGTATGTTCCGTTCTTTCTCCCCGTGCAGCACGTAGAAGAGTATCATTAAAAGTTGTCATGAATAGTTCCTTCCCCTCAATAAAATTCATATAGTAAAATTCTCTGATTTAATTCGTTATTATTGATATCCGTTTTCAATAGTAAACGCTTCCTCTGTTATTGTATAGTTTTCATAGGGAAATGTCATAAAATTGTTCTTTCTATAGGGTTTCTTTTTTGACAAAGCTATATACTTCCATTTAAATGGAGATAATCACGCTATGTTATCATTTCCGCCTTAGCGTGCTAGTTGCTTTCGCGTAGATAACAGCGGGTCTAAGTAGTGCGTTATACAAGCACAATTCATTCCTTTTAAAAGATGAACATTCATAAGGAGGGCAATAGTTATGTATATTTATTTAACTTCTGGTACAGGTGATTTTTTAGAGCAGTTAAAGAATAAACATCCAAACGAGGCGTTGATTTTAATACACGGAGAGGGAAACTCTGTGCTTATACATGAAACCAATGGAAAATCTATATTTGCCACACCTCGTAAGTTTGAAGTACTGGATTCAGTAAATGCTTTAGAAGAACGAGGCTTCTTTGTTTTCAACAATATTTCTGTGACAGATGAAGGTCGACCAGTTTTTGAACATCGCTTTTTAAATCGAGCACGTGCTATAGAAGATGAACCAGGCTTTGTAGCATTTCGACTTCTTCGTCCATTAAATAGTGAAACATACATTGTCATGACACAATGGAACGGCCCTCATTCATTCGAAGCATGGAAAAGCTCAAAGGCCTTTGCATCAGCTCATGCTGAACGCAAAGAATCAACAGGCGTGAATCAACAAAACATTTTCTCAGCAGCTTCCTATGTCACAACCTATAGTGCCGCTCCAAAAGAAGACAACGAAGATTAGTTGAGGGGCGCGAGTGTTTGCTACTCTTGCGCGGGTATTTTCACCGGTAGCGCGAGTATTTCCACCGGAAGCGCGGGTATTCGCTATTCTTCCGCGGGTATTTCCCCCGGAAGCGCGGGTATTCATTACATTACTTTTCCGATATTCTTTATGAGAAACGTTTACCCCTATTTATCCAGTTTGTAAAACTATTATGTTATTAATAAAAATCTAGGATAATCCGTTTAAGGAGGTTTACTATGAACCAACATCTACTTGAAAAAATCGATGCTCATTTTGATGAAATGGTGGCGATTCGCCGTCATCTGCATATGCACCCGGAGTTAAGCTTTCAGGAACAAGAAACTGCTAATTATATTATTCAATATTATAAGAAACTCGGCGTACCGGTTGAAGCTAATGTCAGTGGTCATGGTTTAATTGCGCGGATTAAGGGGAGCAAGCTTGGCAAAACGATTGCCTTACGGGCAGACTTTGATGCTCTTCCTATACAAGATGAAAAAGATGTACCATACAAATCAACTGTGTCTGGTGTTATGCATGCTTGCGGGCATGATGGTCATACAGCTACTTTGTTAATTATCGGTAAGCTATTGTGGGAAATGCGCGATGAGCTAGTAGGAGAATATGTACTAATTCATCAACATGCTGAAGAGGTTGATCCAGGTGGAGCAATTGGGATGGTACAGGCTGGGGCTTTGGATGGCGTTGATGCTATTTTTGGCACACATCTTTCTTCTAACCATCCTACAGGGATAATTGGCTACCGCGTAGGGCCGACGATGGCCGCTGTTGATAGTTTTGAAATAAAAATTCAAGGTCAAGGCGGTCATGGCGCTCATCCGGATCAAACAAAGGATGCGATTGTTATTGGCTCTCAACTTGTTATAAATTTACAACAGCTCGTCGCACGTCGTGTTGCCCCAACCGAATCGGCTGTTTTGTCGGTTGGTTCATTCGTGGCATCTAATGCCGACAATATTATTGCCGATACAGCCTACTTAAATGGCACAATTCGAACGTTTAATAAAGATGTTCGTGAAACGATGGAACGTGAGTTTAAACGGGTTATCCAAGGTACAGAAATTGCGCATGATTGTACAATTGAACTGAATTATCGTCATGGCTACCCTGCAGTTGTAAATCATGAGAAGGAAACACTCTTTGTACGTAATATCGCTCAGGATATTTGCGATGTTACTGAGATTGAAGCAACTATGGGGGCTGAAGATTTCGCTTATTACTTAGAAGAAAAGCCCGGTACATTCTTCTTCACGGGAGCACGCCCAGCTAAATATGCACCACATCATCATCCTAAATTCGATATAGATGAAAAAGGGATGCTCATTGCTGCAAAGGTATTAGTATCAGCAGCACTAGATTATCAATTAGTAGAATAGAAGACAAATGCACTGGAGAGCCCGAAGCAAAAGTAAGCGCTCCACCACTTAAAACCCGCTTTAACAAAGATAAGCTCATTTCTCCAATTCTATTGTTGGAAAAATGAGCTTTTATATTTTGCTGAACACCATAACGTGGGCTGATTTCCGTTCCGGCTAGGCGCTTTCTTGTTGCTGTCGCTACGCTTTCGCACAGATAAAACATTTGCTGACGCTTCGCACAGACCAAAGCTCCCTGGGGGTGTCGGGGCAACAGATGTTTTTTGCACGAAACCGTAGTGTAACGTAGCGCCAGCAGCACGATGTTAGTCACGAAGGCGTTATCACAGGATGTGATGCTTTTAGCCTTCGTTCCTCTATTGCTAAACCCAAGGAGTCGCCCAGCCGTAACGAAGATCAACTTATTCACATGGCACACGTTTTTAGCAAAATGCCTCTAACCTTTGCTGATAAGCTAACATTAACTATATTCAAGATTTTGAGGCCTTAGATGTCAATTCACTAACAACCAAAATGATTATAAAAGTAACATAAAACATCGGCTGTGTGATACCACATAGACCCACTATAATTGCTTGCGTAATCATTGCAAGACGCACAATTTGATTGACTGCTACCTTACGTGCTTCATCCGTTAAAGGATAAAGCATGTCCATACGAAATTCACCGCTTGATAATAAAGCTGATTTTAATTGAATAGTTGTAGCAAAGCTCAATGCACCTGCGATAACCCATGTAACGACTGGGATATCTACAAAGGCTGCAATAACAGCTGAAATCACTGTTAATCGGAGCCATAAATAAAAATGATCATCTGTTCGGACGAATGTACGGAACACTAAGTACTTTTGGGCATTGTCCTTCTTGTATGCCACAAATTTATAAAGCCAATCAAGCCAACCACGACGACGGATACTACCTCGTAAATGTGGAACGTCCGTGAAATAATTAGCAAAGCGATAGAAACTCATCATGCGATTTTGTTCCAGCTTTACAAAATGCTCGTACGGAATAGGCTCACCTGCACATTTTTTTCTAAATATTACAATATACACACATCCAACTGCAGCAGCAACAATTGCAAAAATAAGCTGCATTTGAAGCGCCATGTACACAGTAACACCAAAGAAAACAGCTCGAATTAGCCTGTCCACCCAAATCATTTGACCACGTTCACTATAACGGTAACTAAATTCACCTTGAACGCTCAAATACTTCAATATAATAATAAGTAGAAATACTGACCAAATTTCAGATGTTGTTAATTCAGTAACAGCCTTTAGTAAAGGGATGCTTACGATATAAACAATTACCACAATCCAAACTTGTGACCAAAACGTCCACGCTAACGCCTTTTTAAAATACTGTGACATTTTCGATTCTAATGGTAATAAATATACTTGGTCTGGCTCTCTCAAAAGTGTAGTTGGACGACTAAATGCTAGTAAAATCCCCATTGCCACTGCAATTAAAATCTCTGCTGGAAAATCAGGCTGTACAATTTTCAGCCATTCACTATATTGATAGCCCCCTGCTCCAATAAGAAATACTAGTACAATCGCTATATGCCCCGTAAAAATAAATCGCATATATTTTTGCACTTCACCTATATAGTGCATAAAGCGAGAGGACCATACATCACGCAAGTTCTTCATGGTCGCGCTCCTTTGTCATTGCAATATATAAATCATCCAATGTCGCACGTGGCATCGCAAATGCCTTGCGTAAATCCTCCATTGATCCCTGTGCTCGCACGCGTCCTTCATGCAATAAAATGATACGGTCACAATGTTTTTCAGCGGTCGATAAAATGTGCGTAGACATTAAGATAGAAGCGCCTTCTTTTTTCTTTTCATCCATCTGATCAAGCAAGGATTGAATCCCAAGCGGGTCGAGTCCCACAAAAGGTTCATCAATAATGTAAAGGCTTGGATTGACTAAAAAGGCGCACATAATCATAACCTTTTGACGCATCCCCTTTGAGAAATGCGATGGGAACCAATTCAGTCGTTTTTCCATTCGAAATTCCTTTAATAATAATTGTGATCGAGCTGCAAGTGTTGCTTCATCTAGACCGTAAGCCATCGCCGTTAATTCTAAATGTTCACGTAATGTTAGCTCATCATATAATACGGGTGTTTCAGGGATATAAGAAAATGCTGTACGATACTTGTCCGTATTTTCCTTTAACGTCACACCATTTAAACGTATGTCTCCTTCTTTTGGAAGCATCGTTCCGATGATATGCTTAATCGTTGTACTTTTACCAGCTCCATTTAAGCCAATTAAGCCAACAAGCTCCCCTTTTTCAATCGAAAATGATAAATCTTTAATAACCGGCTTTCTTGTATAACCACCTGTCACATGTTGTACCTCTAATACCGTCATGCCATCACTCCTCTTCTCGTTTATATTTTATCAAAAATTAGCAAATGATACAGTTATGAGTATGATAGAATGTATGTACATATAAAATAAGGAGGAATTTTCGAATGAGCGATTGCCTTTTTTGCAAAATCATTGATGGATCCATCCCAAGTACAAAAATTTATGAAGACGAACATGTCTATGCATTTACTGACATTTCACCTGTAGCGAAGGGGCATACCCTATTAATTCCAAAACATCACTGTAAGGACCTATTTGAGATGCCTGAGGAAGTGGCCCGTAATTTATATGCAGCTGCACCTAAAATTGCGAATGCTATAAAAACTGCTTTTAACCCGATTGGACTTAATACAATTAATAATAATGGTGCTGCAGCTGGACAAACTGTTTTCCACTACCACTTACATTTTATTCCTCGTTACGATGAAAAAGAAGGCTTGGGCTTAAATTGGCAAACACAAAAATATACACCAGAGCAATTATCTGACGTTGCGGAAAGCATTAAAGCTAACCTTAAATAATTTATGAAATACTCGAATTGTCAGAATTTCTTATTGCAATTTAAAGATTTATATCGTACACTCACAAATAAGTTTCGCTAACGGTCATGAGGACACGTTAGGAGACAAAAAAGATTAGCATAGTCGAGGAGAGATTAGAAATGAATACAAAGAATTTAGTATTAATGGCCCTTTTAGTCGGTGTTGGTGCTACACTTTATGTGGTCACACCAGGAATGGTAAATGGCATGAAACCTGATTTCATGTTAACAATGATGTTTATTGGCATTTTATTGTTCCCTACTGTTAAAGAAACGTTCTTACTTTCTTTAGCAACCGGTGTACTGTCAGGTTTGTTTACAACGTTTCCAGCTGGTCTTGTTCCAAACGTTATCGATAAAGCAGTAACGGGCTTTGTCTTTTTAGCGATCTTAATTGTGCTAAAAAAATTGGCAAGCAACTTTATAGTATCTGCTAGCTTAGTTGGCTTAGGAACAATTTTATCTGGAACTGTCTTTTTAGCAGTAGCACTTTTTGTATTCAACGCAAATGTTGGTGCAACATTCGCTGTACTGTTTGTAGGGGTTGTATTACCTACTGTAGCATTTAATGTTATTGCTTTTGCAATTATTTATCCTATAGTTGCAAAATTAGTGAAGCGCTCTAAATTCCAAACAGCTATTTCAATTTAATAAAAGGTGCATTTAATTAGAAAATGCACCTTTATCTTCAAAAGAAACTAAACTGTGATTTAAAATCACTCGTTTAGTTTCTTTTTTATTTTTGTATATGTGCATTTCATGGTTTAATAGTAGGTATCACATGATAATTACAGGAATGAGGTAATCGATATGAAAGCAAAACCATTTTTATTTGGACTTGGAGCTGGGATCGTCGGTGGTACAATCGCTGTACTTCTTTCAACTCCTCAATCAGGACAACAATTGCGTGCTAATTTGCGAGCAAATGCTGAAAGCACCAAGGACAAACTTTTAGATGTAAAACAGCAAGCAGGCACAGTAAAACAATCTGTTCATTCGCTTACTACTGAAATAAAAAATAATATACCACTAATAATAAATGATTTAAAACAAACTATTACTACATTTACTGAAGAAATAGAACCTTCAAAAAATAACTTACAACAAGAAATAGAGGCATTACAGAATTCAATAAGCGAAATCGAGAAAAACGTTGCACAATTTACAGAAAAAAAGAAAAAACCGCAAGAAAATGTTAGCAACTAAAGTCCTTCACAACTAATAAAAATCATATATTTTTATTAGTTTTCATTGGTAAAATATTATTTTTTAACCACTTTTCAATTTTTTAATTTTTCTAACTTTAAACTTTTTTCCTTTATTGCTATAATATTTTTAAAATGTTAAAGAAAGCAGTAGGTGATGGCTTTGTCAGAGGAATTGTACACTCAAAAAGAAGCGATGCTTTATAGTCAAAGAATTGCGCAAATATCAAAAGCCTTATGGAAAGCAGTTGAGAAAGATTGGCAGCAATGGATTAAACCCTACGATTTAAATATTAATGAACATCATATTTTATGGATTTCGTATCATTTAAAAGGGGCTTCAATTTCTGATGTGGCGAAATTTGGGGTAATGCACGTTTCCACTGCATTTAATTTTTCAAAAAAATTAGAAGAGCGTGGATTCCTTAAGTTTTCAAAGCGTGATGACGACAAGCGTAATACGTATGTTGAGTTAACAGAAGCAGGTACAGAACTTATTGTTGAAATGAATAGTAATTATCATAATACGTATCATTCTGTGTTAGAAGGTTCATTAGCTTTAAAAGACTTATACGGTCGCTTCCCAGAATTTTTAGATGTTATGGCTGTTATTCGCAATATATATGGAGAGGACTTCATCGACATTTTTGAGCGTTCCTTCCAGCACTTCCGTGAATCCTTTGACACGATTGAAGAACGTTCAACTGTAAAAGGATGAAAATGAAACTACTAGGCTTTTAGCGTTAGTTGTTCGGAATCTATACCTAATGGCCGTAGATGCTTATAATTAAAGAGGTATTTCAGAAATATTTCTGAGATACCTCCTTTTTCTTGCATTCTAATATAAATCAATTTAAATTAAATAGACCATTCATATTACGGAGTTGATAATCATGCATTGTTGGAAAACATTAAATCTGGAACATCATTACGGAACAACGCGTATTATGATCATGTCTGTACTTGTTTTTTTTACTGTCTTTTCGCTTTCCTATGTGACATTTAATTTATTTAATGATGAGCACTATACCGATCGTTTGTTTTGGCTTTTTGTTATTGCTATATTTGCAATCTACCCAATTCATAAATGCTTACACTTTCTAGCATTATATGATTTACGTCAGCATTTAAAATTGCGTGTGCGTACCCAATTTTATGTTATTCCTGTTCTTCACATGCGTATCCGTGAACCTTTATCGAAAAACCGTTATATTCTAGCTTTACTTTCACCATTTATTGTACTAAATACAAGTATTTTATTGGGTACACTACTATTCCCTGCGTATACTCATTATGGTACATTACTTTTAGCTTACCACTGTAGTCTATGTGTAATAGATATTCTATATGTAAAATATTTATTGAATTCACCTAAAGACTCCCAGATTGAGGAGACGCCTAAAGGCTATGAAATTTTAGTGCCACCTACTATTCACTAAATTGCTTGTACTTGTGTTTTATGAACGTTTTTTGTTATGCTATTAATATTGAAAGAGGGGAGGAATAGACTTGCTGTTAATGATTGTAGTTCTATTCTCGGTATTCTATTTATTTCAAATAAACCGCATGACTTATGCGCTGTGCATGCGACGTGAAATTCCCGAAGAAAACCAACCAAAAGTATTCCGAACTATAAATATACTTATTACAATTTTACTTGTCTCATTTTATATTGAAGTTTTATATGCAGTATAGTTAAAAAGAAAGTGATCCACGCAGTATCAATGGAACGTAACTTCAAGCGGGCTGCGAGAATGCCTTTACATTGTTAAAAAAAGCTAAGGATATTAAACCCTTAGCTTTTCGTCATTTTTATTAATTAGTATAGGAACGCTGCACCAACAATAATTAATAAAATAAATAACACAACTAATAAAGCAAAGCCAGAGCCTGAGCCGTAGCCACCGCCGCCACCGTATCCTCCGCTGCCCATAACTTCACCCCCTTTCTTTTCTATATCCTATGCGCTTGTAAATCTGAAATATAGGCTATACTCAAGGGGGAACCATTTTGTTTTTAAAACGTTTATGTTATAGTAAAAAATGGGACGAAACCATATAAGGAGAGAATATCCACTATGAAAAAGACAGTTTTATCTTTAACATTAGCTGCTTCGGTATTAGCACTTGGTGCTTGTAGCGGAGACGACAACAAAACAATCGCAACTTCAAAAGTAGGCGACATTACAGTTGCTGACTTTAACAAAACATCAAAAACTTTAGCAGGTTCTCATATAATTCAACAAATGATGACTGAAAAAGTACTAGCTGATAAATACAAAGTATCAGATAAAGAAATCAAAGAGGCCTATGACGCAACTGCTTCACAATTCGGTGATAGCTTTGCCGATGCACTTGCTCAAAGTGGCTTAACTGAGGAAGGCTATAAAGATGCATTACGTATTGAGCTTCTTTCAGATAAGGCTATAAAAGATAAAGCTTTTAAAGAAGAAGATGTTAAAAAACATTATGAGCAAATGAAAACTGAGTTAAATGGTCGCCATATTTTAGTAGCAGATGAGAAAACAGCTAAAGAAGTCATTGCTAAAATTAAAGGTGGCGCTTCTTTTGCGGATGTAGCAAAAGAATACTCAACTGATACTGGCTCTGCTCAAAATGGCGGAGAGCTAGGTTGGTTCTCTGTTGGTGCAATGGTAGATGAATTTAATGACGCGGCTTATGCCCTTCCTTTAAAAACATTAAGTGAACCGGTTCAATCAAGCTTTGGTTTCCACGTTATTGAAGTTACGGAAAAGCGTGATGTAAAAGGTGTTGGCTCATTCAAAGATGAAGAGAAAAACATCCGTACACAAATGCTAGCTAAATTACAGCAAACAGGTGAAGATAAACAAATTCTTAAAGATGTTGTTGCAAAATTGGCAAAAGATGCTGATGTAAAAACATCTGATAAAGAATTAAAAGCTGCTATTGAAGCCCTTACAACAACAAGTGAGGAGCAAGCTAAAGCTGCTGAAGAAGCAGCTAAAAAAGCTGAAGAAAAAGCTGAAGAAAAAGCTAAAAAAGAAAGTAAAGACGACAAAGAAAAAGATTCTGAAAAATAATCTTACTAGTTGTTACTTTACTATATGAAAAAGGGTTACGCCGATACAGGCGTAACCCTTTTTATACAAAATTGTCTGCTAAATGAATAAGAATGTAATCTCCAACCTTTGAATTTACTATATAGTCGGTTTATAAAACGATCGATTATCAAGTGGAAATAGTCTTTCCGTAAATTCGCCTGGTGCTGTTTTGCCTAATGCTCGTGTTAGCATGTTCATCTTCGCATCAATATTATCAATATAATGTAAGATTTCCGCTTCTTGAATCATCGGTTTTTTCGGGCTACCCCATTCTTCTTTACCGTGGTGAGATAATACCATATGTTGCAATAGCATAACTTCCTCGCCCTCGATTTCTAGTTCACTAGCAATCTTGGCGATTTCATTGACCATAATAGTAATATGACCAAGTAAGTTCCCTTCAACCGTATACATTGTTGCAACAGGTCCTGATAATTCAACTACTTTACCAATATCATGTAAAATAATCCCTGCATATAACAGATCTCGATTTAATGTAGGATATAAATCAGCAATTGCTTTTCCTAGTCTCAACATGGACACCATGTGATCTAATAGACCAGATGCATAATCATGATGATTTTTCGTAGCAGCTGGATAGACTAAAATAGCATCCTGATGTTTTTTAATAGCTGCACGTGTAATTCGTGATATATTCGGATTTTTAACATCAAAGAAAAATTGCGTCAATTCTTCATATAGTTCTTCTTTTGGAGTTGCTGAGGAAGGAACTAAATCATTAATAGCAATTCCCTCCTCTGGTTTTGCAACACGGATTGCCTTGATCCGTAATTGATTTTTGCCACGATAATCATGAATTTCTCCACCTACTCGGACAATTGCTTCAGCGTGATACATTTTTTCATGATCTTCATTTGTATCCCATAGCTTGGCTTCAATATCTCCACTTTTATCTTGTAATAACAGTGACATAAATGGCTTTCCGACTGTGGTAACCCCTTTTGTCGCCTGTTTAATTAATAAAAATTGATCGACTGTTTCTCCAACCTGGAGCGTCGTAATACCCTTCATGTTGACGCCACTCCCCTTTCATTTGCTAGTGCTCCTACATCGACAATTTGGTCTTTCTGCCAATGCTCGAGCATCACGTCATGGCAAGTAAAATATAAAATTTGACGTTCATATCCTACTTCTTTCATTAATTGTACCATTTTGTCTGTACGGTTTCGATCAAAATGGACAAAAGGATCGTCCATAATAAATGGAAATGGAGCAGAGGTTGTTAGCGTTTTTGCTAGTGCCATACGCAACGAAATATAAGCTTGCTCCTTTGTAGCCTGTGATAATTCTGCCATTTGATAACGTAATCCAGAAACATCCTGTGCAACAAAATAGCCTTCATCATTAATTGAAAGCTTATCGTAACGCCCACCTGTAAACGAATTAAATATTGCATTAACTTCTGTCAAAACATGAGGTAGTTTTTCTTCTCTTAGGCGGAACAATGTTTCATGGATCGCAGTAGCCAATGCTTTTTTTGAAGCCCATTGTCCTATCAGCTGTTGCAACACTGATTTCTCTTCTTCAAACTGTTGAAGCAACTGGCCATATTTCTCGTCATTTAGAAGATTCTCCTTTTGGATTTGCAGTGTCGCTCGTTGTTCTAAGCAATGATCGATCGCTACCTGCATTGTTCCTCGCTCTTCTTCTAAAGTAAGCAGTTTTTCATTTAGCTGTTCCTCTTCTAGCAGTGACTGTTTGTTGTCTACATTTAGCGAGACTAGCTGACTTTGAATGGCTTGAAGTTCTGTTTTTATTTGTTGTTGTTGCTCAAATTGTTCATGTGCTTCATAATAGCCCTTCTCTGTTTGTACATTCGCAGCATTAAATAACTGAGTAATTTCAGACTCATAGCTGTCTATATGTGATTGCACTCCTTGCATTTTAGTCTGAAGACTAGTCAACTGCTCTTTTGCTTGTTGGGATATTTGTTGCTCCTGCTGTAAAGTAAGGAATGTAGTACGTAAATGCATAAAGATTTCTTGCTCGCTATACTCTGTCTTTAAGACTCGCTGTATCTGTTCTAGTAACTCGTTTTTCTCCGCTTGTACCGTTTGTAAAAGCGTAAATGTACTCTTCTTTTTTGCTGCCAACTCTTGAGCACCACGAATGCGCATAAACAGTTCTGGTAATAATGTTTTCGGTATATTTCCCTCTAACCGATAGCGTCCTAAAAAGTGGTGAAGCAACTGAGTAGCCTCTTCACTTACCTGCTCAGCCCGTTGAATTTTATATTCAAGTTTCACATATTGACGTTCTTTTTCTTGCTGTTGCTCATTTGCATGCAACAAGCGATCCTCAAATTTTTGTTTTTTTAGCAGGATAGTCTGAGCAATATTTTCCTCCTGCTCTAACTCACGCATTTGCTGACTCTGTTGTTTACTCGGCGCTTCATGAGCTTGTCTAGCAAATTTTAAATATAAAATAATGATGAGTGACATAACCGCTCCTACAACGATAACAGCCATATTTCTTTCCATAACACCATAGATACACGACAGTACACTTATGGCTAATACAATAAATATAAAAATACTTGGTTGTTGTTGTTTCGAGCGTTGTGACCTTCCATAACGCAATTGTTCAAGCTTGCGCTTACGCTGTGGCCACTGTGCTAAAATATGTTCTTCCTCCGTAGTTAATGACTCCTGGTGAAGCTGTTGTTGCAGTTGAGCAATTGTCTCTAATTCTGCATGTAGTTGCTCTAACGAACGCAAATGAAATTTCAGCTCTTCTTCTGCTTCTTCCAATAGGCTTAACTGTTGTTGAAATTGTTCCTCTTGCTGTAATGAAACGGTTTCTTCAAGCAAAATATCCTGCGCTGTTTTTTCCTGGACACCTAATAAACGGAACTGAGCTTCTATTTCTTGCTCGATTAAATACAGCTCATCCATTAAGTTCTGTTCCTTTACAACTAACTGATTCCATGTTGCTTCCTTGTTCACAAGACGAGACATCTCAGTAATAACTTGCTCGTCCATTGTTAATTGTAGCTTACGTTGCAGTCCCTCATACTGCTCCTTCAGCTGCTCCATTTGCAGTGTTTCATGCATAAGTCGATCCTTTAATTGCTCATAACGTCGGATCCCTTCCGGAGGAAACTGCACATGTTCACAGCTTTGTTGTGTCTGTTCTAAAGCTTTTTGCTGCTTTAGAAGTGGCATAGCCTGCTTCAGGATTGTGAGCTGCTGCCATTTTTGCTGCTCTGTTTTTTTCTGACTATATAAACCCTCTAGCCTTAAATCGAGCTGCTGTAATTGTAATAATTTATCCTCAAAGGTCTGAATATTACCTTGCTCTTGTTTAATCGTACGTTCTAACTTTTTTAAATGCTCCAATTTTTGATTAATGAGTGGCACTTTGCCTGATTTTTTAAAAAGCTCACTAGCATCTTTGTCCAATTTCTTTTCTAGAGATGATAGTTGTTGAATCCCAGTTGTTCCAGAGGCAAGTAACAAATGTGTTAGCTCTTCCTCTGACATTTTTTCAATGCCCTGTAGCTCGTGTAATGAAAAGGAGAAAATAGACTCAAAGGAGGCTTTTGAATAACCATATAAGAGCTTTGCTAAAAGCTCCTCATGCCCCATTGTTCCGTCTTCTAAATAAACAGTAACATCTCCAGCTGCCTTTCCTTTCATACGCTCGATCGTGCATTGCCCGTATGTTGGATGCCAAATCGTCAGCTGACCACCGAATTTAGTCGATGCTTTCGGCTCATATTTACGTTGTGCCTGCTGCCTCGTAGGAAATCCAAAAAGCATTTGTAAAATAAACTGTTGAATGGTCGTTTTCCCCGCTTCATTCATACCATAAAAAATGGTAACCCCTTCGCGTAAAGTAATAGTGATATTTTCATGCTTGCCAAAGCCATAAATTTGGATTTTTTGTATCGTTAGCATGTTATTCACGCCCTTTGAATTTCTTCTGCTAATAATTCTTGTGCGTCGTGCATTAAATTTTTAATGTCCTGTTCTGTTAAAGGTTCAATCAGCCTTGCACCGCCAGCATGTTGGTATAGTTCCTTTAAAATATCCTTCCATTCAGAAATATCCCATTCCTCCATTAAATTCATAACGGATTCGGTCGCAGCAGTATGCTCATACAATACGGACGATTGATGTAACACGAGCTTTTGCACCCAGCACATTGGTTCAATTCCATCTTCGGCTTCTCGAATAGTTTCTAGCCAAGCGTCAACTGTAGCATGTTCAAATAAAGATTGTGATTGTTCATCTATATTTTTCAAATGAAGTTCAACAACAGATGCTCCGAACTCTTGACGATTAAGCATCAAAACTTCTTCACATTTTTTAAGCAGTTCATTTGCATGAAACACATTCGAACAATCAACCTCTACCGTGTTATAAACAACAGCAGATGTCGGTACAAATTCCAAATCTGTAGAGGTTTGCGACAAAGTTACGTCATAGAAGCCCTTTATCCCCTGCTCTTTCCGATGTCGGCTTTGAATATTGCCTGGATAAACAATCGGTGGATTTTGATGTAAAAATTGTCGTTTATGAATATGCCCTAAAGCCCAATAATGATAGTGTTTTTCAAGAAGTTGATCTTTTGTGAAAGGAGCGTAAACAGCATGTGAAGTATCGCTAGCCTCGCTACCGTGAAGCATACCAATATGAATAACGCGCTGGTCCTGTGCAACAGGATAACTATCAATCATTGATTTCGTTATATGACGGTCACCATAGCTGAAGCCATAAATATTGACTTGTTGACCACGTATGTTTAATTGCACAACACTAGTTTCAGCTGGTAACTCATAAACATTGCTCGGTAAAGCAAAACGTGTCCAAGCACCATTTAAGTGATCATGATTCCCATAGCTTAAAATGACAGGGATATTATGCTGAAAGAGTTTTTCCATAGCCTCTTGAAATCGTCTTTGTGCCTGTAAGCTTCGATTTTCACCATCATATATATCACCGACAATCAGTAAGAAATCGGGTTTCTCCTGAATAGCTTTCTGAATAATTTTATCAAAAGCTTCGAAAGTACTTGTTCGAATCTTTTTGAAATTTTGTTCGGGTAAACCAAATAAGCCCTTAAAGGGACTATCTAAATGTAAATCCGCCATATGGAAAAAACGAATTGCTGACATCCAACCACCTCAAGTTTTAAATAATCTATACCTTAACTTCATTCTTTTTCACTCGCATCGCGGTAAAATATTGAGTACATCGGAATCGCCGATTTTATAATTTATCAATTATTACATATCTCATTTTTATAATGAGACATTCGTGAATCACGCAGAAACCGAATATTTGTTCTATTTTATCATAATTCCCACTAGATGAGAAATGTATTCAACAAATAATCATTAATAGTATTGCCTTAAACTTTCCACAACTTTCATAATTTATCGAAATATTCGCTAGTTTTACCGTGAAGTTTATAAATCTTCTATGTATAATAGATATATATTTAAGTAAAGGGTGGGGTTTGTATGGAGAATTATCGCTTTACGGCTTTTGAAAAAACTGGGGAAACATTATTTGATGAAACTTGGACTTTCGAAAACGATGAGGCTGCAAAAATCAGCGGTTTAAAGCAGATCGAAGAAAAAGGTGTTGCCAACAAAACTCATCGTCTTGTTAACTCTTCGGGTAAATTAATCTTGTTTCATGTCTAAAAATGGCTAGTAAAAGGCACGTAGTACACTTCTTTACTACGCGCCTTTTAGGCCAAAATGATATTGGTCACTCAGTCGTGTGTTGCTGTCGCTTCGCTTTCGCACAGATAAATTGCCACAGGACGTGGCGCTCTTAGACTGAGTTCCTCTATTTCAACGGGTGTTTGGACACCCAATGAAAGAAGGTAAATCTATTTTCCTACAAAAGCAGGTGCTCTTTTCTCTACAAATGCATGAATTCCCTCTAAATGATCCGTCGTTTTACGCATCGCTTCTTGCCCCGCTGCTTCCATAGATAAGATACTCTCTAATTGCGGTAAATTTTGAGCATGTAGAATTTTTTTAGTCGTAATCATCGATGCAATTGGAGAAGCAAGCATTTTTCCTACTAGTTGGTCAGTAATCGCAAAAACAGTCCCATCTGGTGCAACGTAGTCAATTAACCCTTCATCATGTGCTTCCGATGCTGTTAGCACCTTTCCTTCCCAAATCATTTGTTTAGCTTTGACAGTACCCACACGTTCCTTCATGAAGAAATGGCCGCCACCATCAGGGATGAGACCTATGCCGATGAAGTTCATAGCGAGCTTACTATTTTCACATGCCACCACTATGTCTGCCCCTAGCGCTAGACTAAAACCTAATCCAGCTGATGCTCCATGAACCGCTGCAATGACAATCATCGGTAGCTGGTAATATGCTTTGACAATACGTGTTAAATAAACCATTACCTCATTAATATTAAATGGCTTATTTGAATCTAGCATCGCTTTAATATCGCCACCTGCTGAAAAGACTTTTCCTTCTCCGCGAATAACGAGAACTTGTATTTCTTGTTCTTGCTGTAGTGCCTCAAAACATTCTGCTAGTTCACGCATCATCACGTCGTCCATAGCATTCATGGCATGTGGACGATTTAATGTTAATGTTGCACGGCGTTCTAATTTCTCTAATGTAATCGTTGAAAATTCCATCCCAACACCCCCAAATATGAATAGTCATTCACTATGTACTATTCGTGTTTTTTTAGAAAACTCCTTCTATCCTACGCAAAATTGCACTTGATATGCTATATTTAAGGACGAAAAATGATTTAAAGGTGGTTAATGATTGTGACACAGAAAGACTATCGTGTATTACTTTATTATAAATATATAGCTATTGAAGACCCTGTAACATTCGCAGAGGAACATTTAGCACTTTGTAAAGATATCGGGCTTCTTGGTCGTATTTTAGTTGGCTATGAAGGCATTAATGGAACCGTTTCAGGTACAGTCGAGCAAACTGATGCTTACATGAATCATATGAAGGCAGACCCTCGTTTTAGCGACATTATGTGGAAAATTGATGAAGCTGAAGGGCATACCTTTAAAAAAATGCATGTGCGCCCACGTCGAGAAATTGTGCACCTTGGTTTAGAAGATGATATTAATCCTTTAGAAATAACAGGCGATTATTTATCACCAAAGGAATTTATGGAACGTATGCAAGAGGACAATACGATAGTTATTGATGCACGCAATGATTATGAATTTGACCTTGGACATTTCCGTGGTGCTATTCGTCCAGATATTGAAAACTTCCGTGACCTACCAGCTTGGATGGAGGCCCATAAAGAGGATTTTGAAGGCAAGAAAGTTTTAACTTACTGCACAGGTGGTATCCGCTGCGAAAAGTTCTCTGGCTGGTTAAAACGTGAAGGCTATGGAGAAAGTGTTGGCCAATTACATGGTGGTATTGCCACGTATGCCAAAGACCCTGAAGTAAAAGGTCATCTATGGGGTGGACAAATGTTCGTTTTCGACCGTCGTCGCAGTGTACCTATTAATCAGGTTGAGCACGTGATTGTCGGTAAGGATTTCTTCACTGGTGAACCGACAGAACGTTATACAAACTGTGCAAATCCTGAATGCCATAAATTAATGCTTTGTGAGGAAAAGCATGAGGCCTTTTATATGCGTAGCTGTTCAGACGAATGCCGCCGCGCAGAACGTAACTTTTTCGTTGAAGAGAACACTTGGACAAAAGAGCAGATTGAGGAACAAATCACTAAAATCGCTCAAGTTCAAAATTCTTCTTTATAAGAATAAAAGAGCATCATCCATTTTGTTGGTGATGCTCTTTCATATTTTTTGGATTCTCCATGTCTGTAAAAAAATACACTTTCTCGCCATACCCGAGCGATTTACCACAATTAAATTTCCTTCATTCTCCTTTTGATAAGTAACGCCCTACCTGTCGGCCACTAAATAAACACCCTCCAACAAATGTCCCTTCTAAAGCACGGTAACCATGTACACCGCCACCACCAAAACCACTAACTTCTCCAGCTGCAAATAAACCTGGTACAGGCTGACCATCCGCACCTAACACAGCACCATTCAAATTCGTCTGTAAGCCTCCTAATGTTTTACGCGTTAAAATATTTAAGCGAACCGCAATAAGTGGCCAATTGTTAGGATCTAATATTTTATGGGGCTTCGCAACGCGCACAAATTTATCACCTACATAGTTTCTTGCACCATGAATAGCATTAACCTGTAAGTCCTTTGAAAATTTATTGTCCATTTCACGATCCCTTGCTAAAATTTGCTCTTTTATTTTGATAAAATCGAGGAGGTCATTGCCAGCCAATTTGTTCATCCCATCAACTAATTCCTTTAAATCATTAGCAATAACAAAATCTTCACCATAATTTTTAAATGCTTGTATGGGAGCAGGTGGTCCTGGCAAAACACGTTTCAGAACATCCATAATACTTTTATTTGTTAAATCAGGATTTTGCTCAGAGCCCGATAAGGCAAATTCTTTTTCAATAATTTTTTCCGTTAAAATAAACCATGAGTAATCATAGCCAGTTTTTTGAATGGCTTCTAATGTGCTTAGCGTATCAAAACCAGGAAAATTAGGTGCTTTAAATCGATTGCCCTCTGCATCAAACCATAATGATGAAGGGCCCGGCAAAATTCGAATACCGTGATTGGGCCAAATTGGGTCCCAATTTTTCAAGCCTTCTGTATAATGCCACATGCGGTCTCGATTAACGATACGTCCACCGACATGTTCCGTAATTTCTAACATTCTGCCATCTACATAGGCAGGTACACCACTGACCATATTTTTCGGTGGTGTTCCAAGTCGTGCAGGCCAACTTTTTCTAACTAAATCAAAATTTGCACCTATTCCACCGCTGGCCACAATAACCGCTCCAGCTTCATAAGAAAATTCACCTATACCCAATCTAGAGCTTTTTTCACCACGATTTGCATAGCTTTGCGCCAAAACTGTGCCACTAATTCCCGTTATTTTTCCATCTTGTTGCATAAATTCATCGACACGATGTCTTGGTTTAAAATCTATAAAACCCTTCTTTATGGCCTTTTTCACTTTTTCAACAAAAGGCTTTACAATGCCTGGTCCGGTTCCCCAAACGATATGGAATCTAGGTACTGAATTACCGTGGCCGCCCGCTAAGGATCCCCCTCGCTCTGCCCAACCGACAACAGGAAAAAACTTAATCCCCATAGACTTTAACCAGCTATATTTTTCACCAGCTGCAAAATCTACATAAGCTCTAGCCCATTTGTATGCCCATGAATCTTCATCCTCTAAGCGATCGAAGCCAGCCGTTCCTTGCCAATCCTGCCATGCAAGCTCTTTACTATCCTTAATACCAAGCCTTCTTTGCTCGGGTGAATTCACTAAAAAAATACCCCCAAAGGACCAAAATGCCTGTCCCCCCATTGAATTTTCAGGTTCTTGATCTACTAATAGAATTTTTTTCTTGGCATCCGCTAACTCACAGGCAGCTACTAACCCTGCCAGTCCTGCACCGACAATTGCTACATCATACATCATTCTACACCCCCTAAAAATCAATCTTCCTTACTTACATTCTTCTCTAATTGACGGTTTACCTTCTACACATCGTAATTTCGACAAAAATGTGACAAAAAAAAAATGTTCGCTTTCCTCCACTAAACAAAGAAAGTTTCCATCGTATAATTTTCGACCTCAAATATTTGTTAAACGCCCATGTAATCTGACTTAACATATATCGGTAGCGCTTTCATTGCCCTTTCCTGAAACACGAACGATATTTTGATAAAAACAACATATTGTTCGCTTTTGGTTGTTTAACAGACGTCCTTGGTCATAAAATTTAATCTTTTTCAGAAATATTGTTGACAAAGGTGAACAATAAGGATTATGATGTTAACAATTAAATCACACGAAAATATAACGACGGAGACACGCTAGTCGCTAGAAAATCCAAAGAGAGCTGATGGTTGGTGTAAATCAGTGATTTCTACGATAATAGTTCCACTCCTGAATAGATAAGCCGAACATCTCCAAAGTAAGCTTATCCGTCACATGCACGTTACGCATATAGCTAAGACTGCTAGAAATTTTTAAGCAGTGATTAAGGGTGGTACCGCGAACCAATGTTTATTATGCCTTTCGCCCCTTACAACACAATATCTGTGTTTGTAAGGCGCGGAGGGCTTTTTTTATCTTCATTTTGTAACACTTACAAAATGAAGATTAAGCCTCTGGCAGATGTCATGGATTTTGAAAGGAATAAATTGTGCAAGCACAATTCAGAATCCAGACGCAATTACGCCAAGGCGAAATTGCTATTATTCTCATTTCTACAATGGAGATTTGTAAGATGTACTATCTCCGCAAATTTCAGACTGTTTCGTCTATAAAGAACACTAAACATTTTTTAATTAAAAGGAGCTAATTACAAATGACTACTACAACAAAGGCAATTAACGTATTTATCGCTGACCCACTAAGTGAAGATGGTATTTTCCCACTACGCCAAGAACAAGATCTAGACTTAAATATCATTGTTGATACTGGTCTTGCACCAGAAGAATTAATCGCAAAAATTGCAGATGTAGATGTTTTACTAGTACGTTCTCAAACAACGGTAACACGTGAAGTAATTGAAGCGGCTAAAAACTTAAAACTTATCGGACGTGCTGGAGTAGGTGTAGACAACATCGATTTAACTGCTGCAACTGAACATGGGATTATCGTTGTAAATGCACCAGATGGTAACACTAACTCTGCTGCTGAGCACACTATTGCCATGATGACTTCACTTGCTCGTCACATCCCACAAGCATTCAACACACTTAAAAATGGTAAATGGGATCGTAAATCTTATGTTGGGGTTGAGCTTAAAAATAAAACTTTAGGTGTTGTAGGCTTCGGTCGTATCGGTGTAGAAGTTGCTTATCGTGCAAAAGGACAACGCATGAACGTTATGGCATACGATCCATTCCTAACAGATGAGCGCGCTAAAGAGTTAGGCGTAACAAAATCAACAGTTGAAGAAATTTGTGCAGCAGCTGATTTCATTACAGTACACACACCACTTCTTCCTGAAACACGTAATCTTATTAACAAAGAGAAATTCGCTATGATGAAAGATGGCGTGCGTATTATTAACTGTGCACGCGGCGGTATTATCAATGAGGATGATTTATATGATGCAATCGTAGAAGGTAAAGTTGCTGGTGCTGCTCTTGACGTATTCGTAACTGAGCCAGCAACAGATCACAAGCTACTTACTTTACCACAAGTAATCGCAACACCTCACTTAGGTGCATCTACAATCGAAGCACAAGAGTCTGTAGCTGTTGACGTATCAAACGACATCATTAAATTTTATAAAACAGGTACTGTAACTAACCCAGTGAACATGCCATCTATTCCGAAAGAGTTGCTTGCGCAAGTTGAGCCATTCTTTGAATTAGCTGAAAAACTTGGTTCATTCTTATCTCAACTTACAACTGAGCCTGTGAAAGAAATCAACTTATCTTATGCTGGTGAAGTAGCAAATTATGACGTTCGTCCATTAACGTCAAACGCGTTAAAAGGCTTATTAGCTAAAAATCACGGTAATCATGTTAATGACGTAAATGCTCGTTACCTATCTGAACGTATCGGCATGAAAATAAATGAGCATAAAACAACAACTGCTAAAGGGTTCACTAGCTTAATTACGATTGAAATTAAAACAGGTAACGAAACACACACAGTTGCTGGTACATTATTAAATGGTTTAGGTGCACGTATTGTTAAAGTAGAAGACTACGTTGTTGACGTTATTCCACAAGGTCACCTTCTTTACATTAAAAACACTGACAAACCAGGTGCAATCGGCCGCGTAGCAACGAAGCTAGCAGAAAAAGATGTAAACATCGCAACAATGCAAGTTGGTCGTGCACAAGTTGGCGGAACAGCTGTCATGATGCTAACAGTGGATAATGCTGTATCAGAAGAAGATCTAACATTCGTTGCACAGCTTGAAAATATTGATGAAGTAAAAGCGATTAACCTATAATTTTGCTTTATAAGCAGGGAGTACAAATACTCTCTGCTTTTTTGTTTTGATAAACTTTAGAAACAAAAAAATGTACTGATTCTATGATTTAATCAGTACATTTTTTGTCTTATAGCTTATTTACAAGTTCTAATAATGCAGTTAAAGAATCAACTTCATATGTTGGAGTGACAACACCATTTGGTGCATTGTTTTCACGATTGATCCAAACGTTGCGCATACCAACACGAGATGAGCCTAAAATATCCGTATTTAAGTTATCTCCAACCATGATCGCATCGTCTGCTGTAATACTTGCTTTTTCCATTACATATTCGAAAATTGAGGCATCCGGTTTCCCTTTGCCAAAGTCTCCAGAAATAATGATATGGTCAAAATATGGCGCGATTTCTGGTGTTATTTCCAGCTTTAAATTTTGTAAACTTGGTGCTCCATTTGTTAGTAATACGAGTTGATACTTTCCTTTCAGCTTATCTAGCACATCAAAAGTATCTTCATATAAAAATGGAGACACTTTACGCTCTGCCACAAAACGCTCCCCTAGCTCCGCTCCTAGTTGTGCATCATCAATGCCAAGAGCTGCTAAGCCTTTTGTCCATGCTTCTGCACGATAGCCTGGTACGATATTTTTCATTTTTCGGAAAGAATCTGTTGGATCATCGAATGTTCCCCAAAGCCCTTCGAATGGGTTAATGCCGATTAACACAGTATAATCATATGTTTCATAGCCTTCGTAAAGTGCACGCGCTTCTTTACGCACAGCTTCCTCAAGCTCAGCCGGATTCACATTATGAATTGTTGCTGCGTACTCACACGTTTTTTCAAATGCGGTTTTGACGGATTTTTTATCCCATAATAGCGTATCATCTAAATCAAAAATAATTGTGTTAATTGACATTGTGTCAGCTCCTAGCTTCCTATTAGTATAATCATTTTAGCATATATTCAAAATATTTAGCATAGCGTTTTTAGTTTTTCACGATCGATTTGAACAACAAAAATTTAGGCTCATCACTATAACGTGGGGTTGATGTCCATTCCATCTGGGGGCGTCCCAATTGCAATGAAAATCACGACATACGCTTTTACAAATGCCATCCCTAACTTCTAGTGATGAGCCTATTCCTAGTCTCTTCTACTATTGATTTTTCCTACGCAATCTATCCATTAAGCTTTGTATATCAGCCTTTTTTTGTTCTGTTTCTTCTTTTAAAATTTCAATCTGATAAATGCCGTCTATTTCTTCAATTAGCACACGATCGCCTACTTGCACTGGCTTATTCATAGCGGACTGTAAAATAATTAGCTGTTCCTCTTCCTCTGGGTACTTCAAAAAAACTGCATATCCATCTTCAATACGGTCTAAGGTGTATTTAGTCGAGTTCACTGACGATATCCCCTTTCGCATTACGTAATTGCGCAGCATCTCCATCATTCAGCCAAATCTGTTTCTTTGTCCATTTTAAATAGTTTTGACCTTCTCGTGCGTTTGAGCCACTAGTGACATAAAACGTTTTCCCTGGTTGCAATGTCACATTTGGGAAATTAAAAACTTGAGCTCCTTCAATTGATATAAGTTGCCAATCCTTTAAGGACACTGCTTCATTACTATTATTTTTAATGCCTACAATTTCTTCTATTAAATCCTTACTAACAATTTCAACATTTGTACTCGTAGTTGGTAGTGTTGTTGGTGCTGAGGCGATGGTTCCAGACCATTCCTTCGAATTCACTGCATAGTTTACCCCATCTGTTGATACGATAACATTTCCCGCTTCTGCAGTTGCGTAAATTTTACTGCCAATTGCTTGTAAACGCTCAACGACTTCAGCATGAGGATGACCATACTTATTGCCCTCACCATAGCTTAAAATCGTTACTTCAGGATGCACTGCCTGAATGAACTCTGCAGAGCTACTCGTGTTAGAGCCATGATGGCCTGCCTTTAAAATTGTAGCTTTCACACCGTCTTGCAGCATCTCTTTTTCTAACGCTATTCCCGCGTCGGCTGTTAATAAAAATGATACATTACCATATGCAAGTTTTAAGACAATGGAAGCATCATTATTATCTGTTGCATTTTCATTGGCGTTTAACACCTTCACATTTATATCATCATCAAACGCAATACGATCGCCTGTTTTCGGAATATTATAAGGAATATTCTTCGTATCAATAAGTGTCAGCATCTCTTCAAAAGTTTGAGATGTATGTACCTTCCCTGAATCATAAAACTGCCCAATATCTATCGAATTTAACACAGGAATTAAACCACCAATATGGTCTGCATCAGGATGGGTTGCGACCACTATATCAAGCTTGTTCACACCAAGTTCCTTCAAATACGAAACAACCTTTTGACCGGCTCCTTTAACGCCTCCATCAACAAGCATTGTTTTGCCGTTTGGCGATTCAATAAAAATCGAATCTCCTTGTCCTACATCAATAAAATGTACGCGCATTTCTTGTCCCGCAGTAACGGATACTTTCTTCGTATTTGATGTCTCCGTACAGCCTGCTAATAAAAAAATACAAAGGAGCATTACTATTAATTTTTTCATTTCTAACTTCCTTTCTACTTTTCTATTATACAAAAAAGAGAGCTTCCTATGGGCTAGGGGCGTTAGCTGAGTCGCAAGATCAACTTATAACGGATCAAAGTTATACCCATTTTGTATATAATGCTCAACCATTTTCTTTGTTTTCCTGCGAATAAAATAATAAGGCTCTTGCATTGCCTGCGAAACACTAATAGTCTCATCTACTAATGATTCAACTACAGTAAAATGTTCAAGTAATGTAGGTTTATCATTTTCATCTATCACCCCCGACAATAACACAGCGTTTACATTCGATAATGTTGCCGTCTTCGCCACCCCTAATGGCGCTTTCCCATGTAATGTTTGGTGATCTGATTTTCCTTCACCTGTCATCACAAACTCGGCACCTTCTAAATGCTTTTTTAACTGTACTGCATTCATCACAATCTCAATACCTGCATGAAAACTACCGTTTAAAAAGGCGATTATCGCGCCTCCCATTCCACCTGCAGCGCCTGCCCCTTTGTAGTCGTGTAATCGAATGCCAACATGCTTTTCAACAATGTCCGCAAATTGCTTTAAGCAGCTATCAAAATAAGCAATTTGATGCTCTTTAACACCTTTTTGAGGCCCAAAAATAGCTGTTGCCCCTTGCTCTCCAATCAGTGGATTATCAACATCACAGGCAATAATAAATTTCGCTTCTGCTAATCGAGGGTCTAACTGACTAATATCAATTGAAGCTAAATCTAATAGTGCCGACACTCCATCCTGAATTAAAGTGCCATCTTCTTTTTTCAGTTGCAATCCAAGTGCCTTTAACATGCCCATACCAGCATCATTTGTCGCACTACCGCCGATTCCGACAATGAATTTTCTAAACCCTTTATCAAGAGCAGCTTTGATTAGCTGCCCCGTCCCATACGTTGATGCAAGCTCGGGATTTTTTTCTTCATCCCGCAATAGCATTATTCCAGATGCCTGAGCCATTTCAATAACACATGTTTCATTATCACCAAGTACACCGTATTTCGCTTCAATTTTTCTCCCTAATGGATCAAGCACACGATGTGAAAAATATTGACCTTCTGTTGAAGTAACAAGTGCTTCTAGTGTACCTTCTCCACCGTCTGCAACTGGTAAAATGACTGTTTCAATCGATGGATCAACGTCCAATATTCCTGCTTCCATCGCACTAGCTACCTCAATGGCCGACAAAGTCCCCTTATAAGAATCTGGACTAATAACGACTTTCATGTTATACCTCCGCTCATTTTAGTTAGACACTTATCACCATTATAATTCAGATTAAACTTTTATCGGAATGTTTCGTGGACTTATCGGAATAAAAAAAGGCAACCTGAAAACATCAGATTGCCATCTTGTTTATGCCTTATATAATTCATCTAAAAACTCAATTTTTTTACCGATTGCCTCTTCAAACGTCATGATGTAGGCAGCAGGATCTTTTGGATTATGGAACTGTGTAATTTTTCCTGTCTCAGGATGAACAAATTTAGAGGAGGCTCCACAGCCAATTCCTAGAATAGTCTGTACTTCTTCCATGATGACAATATTATAGATACTTTCTTCGCCAGCTTTACTGTAGCCGACATTTTCTAAATTACCTAAAATATTTTTTTGACGATATAAATAGTACGGTACATATTCATTTTCTTTCGTCCATACTTGCGCCATATGCATCATTTCTGCAACAGTATCACGGTCTGCAACCTTATACTTATCCTTATTACGTGTCATTTCTGATGCACGTTTAAATGATAATGTGTGTACTGTTAGCGATTCTGGCTGCATTTTTGCTGATTCATCTAATGAATTTCGGAACTCTTCAATCCCTTCATTCGGCAAACCAATAATTAAATCCATATTAATATTATTCATGCCTGATTCACGTGCTAACCAGAATTTATCAATTGTTTCTTGTACCGTATGATGGCGACCAATTGCTTTAAGGGTCTCATCTGTGTACGATTGTGGATTAACACTTATTCGGTCAATGCCCCATTTTTTTAACACTTCTAGTTTTTCAGGCGTAATCGTATCAGGTCTGCCCGCTTCAACAGTTACTTCACGGATTGTTTCAGGATGCGGGAAGGAGTCATACATCGTCTGATACAATGCATCCATTTCATCCGCCTCGATAGATGTCGGTGTACCACCACCCCAATATATGGACGTAATTTTCATATTATTGTCCTTCAACCATTTACCCATTTCACGTAATTCAATATGCAATCCATCTAAAAATGTTGCAACTCGCCCTTGCTTGCGATTGCTGCCAATCGCATACGCTGGAAAAGTACAATAAGCACATTTAGTCGGGCAAAAAGGAATGCCAATATAAATACTTATTTCTTTACCGATATCATCTATATCAGGAATCGTCACTAACTGACGTTCAACTATTTCTTTTAGTAGCGCTACCTTTTCCTCTGACAGTCGGAAATCACGAATTAGGATATCAGCAATTTCTTCATCGCTTTTTCCGGCCTTTCGAAATTTATGGTACAACTTAGTCGGACGTACGCCCGTTAAAATTCCCCACTGTTGTTGCATGCCCGTATGTTGCTCTAGCACATCTAAAAATACGTGTGACAAAGCTCGCTTCATACGAATATTTAGCTCACGTCCTTCAGCCCCAGATTCGTATTGAATACGGTAATCATTCGTATAACGCTTACCATCTACCTCAAGCACAGCTTTTGTAGAAATGGAAAAATCATCACCAATGTTATATTCGAATGACACTGTCATATCTGTTCCTTCAGCTTCTACCTTTAACTTGGAATCCTCAAAAAATAAATTCGCAATATGATTTAATACGCGAATCCAATCCTCAGGATATTTTTGATCTATGTGAATAATTTTCATTGTCTTCGCTCTTTTCTCTCAAAAATTACAGCACCAATAGTTTAACAAATTTTTATAACGTTAAGCAAAGCTACAATTAATAACAGAACATTCCGTTTAAATTATTTCAGCGGTTGTCCAAAACATCCGCTGAAATAATTTAAAGCCTCCGGCGGATGTCACGGGAATCGAAAAGGAGTTCTTTGTGCAGGTACAGAGCCGATTCCGGACGCAATTATGCCAAGGCATAATTGCTTGATACAAAAAATCCATTTTGAAAAATTCATCAAAATGGATTCTTATCTTTTAATTATTTATAGCCGCGTTTGTTTTGAAACTTTCTTCTTTTAGTTTAAGAATTTTTCTTAATTCCATGCTTACTTTCTCTAAGCTTTCCTTATCAGGTATAAAATAAGAAACTTTGTCGATATACTGATCTTCGCCTTTTATTTCTATCGTTTTCGTAGATATGTTTTTAGCATTCAAATATTGCTTTTGAAGTGCGTAGATCTCTTTAGGGTTTAAATCTGTTTCTACGTTTTCTCCTAAAATATCTGCAATTTGACCAATTTTAAATATTGTATTCGTAGATTTCGCTTGATCAATGGTTGCAGTCAAAAATTGTCTTTGTCTTTCTTCACGAGAGTATGAAGCATTTATAGGTCTATATCTCATTCTTACAAATGCAAGTGCCTCTTCCCCGTTTAAATGCGACTCTCCTTTATGAAAGTCTATCCGTTTTTTATCGTAAATATTATCTTCCCAAAAATCCTCTTTTACATCTACTGTTACTCCACCTAAAGCATCTACAATATCTCTAAAGCCATCAAAGTTTACCGCAATAAAGTTATCTATCGGTATATTAAGGAATTTTTCAACTGTCTCTAATTGCAGTTTAATTGCCCCATAGCCTGTCATCGATCCATAATTATAAGCGGCATTGATTTTATGTATACCTGTATATTCCCCTGCATTTTCTATGTTAACTCTGGCATCTCGAGGCACTGTAATTAAGCTAATTTCAGATGTATCCGGGTCCAAAGTAATGACCATTTGAGTGTCTGCTCGGCCATTCTCCGCTTCACTAGAGTAATCTTCAACACCTATTAAAAAAATGGAGATAGGATCTTTTTTAAATGAAACATCCTCTTCCCTTAGCTCTGATTTATTGCCATCTCTTTTTAAATCTACCTTTGAACTATCATAGGCATTTTTAAATTTAACAAACGCATAGGCCCCATAACTAGTTACGCTTAATAGTAAAATTACGATTACTATTAAAGTTATTTTTATTATTTTATTTTTAGGTTTCACTTTTTTAGACCTTCTTAATTTTCTTTCCACACAAAATCCTCTCTTCTATTAAAGTCATCCTCTTCATTGATTAAGACGATAAATGCTCTCACAAGTTTCCTACAATGATTATGTTTGGTAATATAATCAAATATTTATTTAAAATAACACTTAAGAAAGTGAATGAATTCAGCATTTTAAGGCGAAAAAACCCATACAAAGGTAGGCACCTTAATATGGGTCTCAAAATTATTTTAAATATTCTTCTACAAATTCAATTGGTACATATGTTTTATATGCTTCTAGAAAAGCAGGTGCTGCATTAAGTGGGCGTAATGCTTTGTTATAACCAAACATTTTTTCTCCACGAGTAATTGTGTAAGATAGATTACCTTTTGATACAATTGCGCCTTTACTTGTTGATTCCACTTTATAGCCAAGCTTTTCGGCAATCAAACGCAACGGTACCATTTTCGTTCCATCGACTTCATAGTAATCTGTCGCGATAATTTGTGCTATTTCCGCTTCTACAGTATTTTCTGTTGAATTTTCAGACTCGTCATCAAGAACAATTACTTTCGAAGGAGTTGTCTGAGCTGGAATACTTTTTGTTGAAGCTGTATAGAAAACTACTAAATTTTTCTCTATTAAATCTTTAGCTGCAACTTTCTCTCCCTTTGAATTGATAAGCTCTGTGTTTTTGCCAATAGTTAACTTCAACATATCATAAGTATTCGTTAAGTTTTCAAAGAAGTAATCAACTTCAACAAATCCAGCTTCCTCAGTTTCAACAATGACAACATCAGGATCGAATTGTGGTGGATAAATTAACTTTTGTGGCTTGTTCGCAAATGTATAAGCTACTATTTTATCCCCTTTTTTAAGTTCTACTTTTTTACCTGTATTATCGAAAACAAGTGTATCCTTTGTGATTTCTAAAATGTTTGTTTGATCACCATCTTGTACTGTGAAGTATGTAATATTTTCACTTGAATTTACTTTTTCAACCGTTCCATAAGTATTGTTAAAGATGTGTACAGGATCAATTTGGATTTGTGGTACTTGTTGTTGTGCGTCTATTGAATTTTCATTTGCTGAAGCGACTGGTATTACTACACTTCCAAATAATAATGCTGTCATTGCTACGGGTGCAATTTTTTTCATGTTCATAAAATCTCTCCTTATTATTAGGTTCATAGTAGTAGTAGTTTTAGTATGGTAAAAGTTTCATTAAAAATGGAGAATTTATGATAATAACCGTTTTTTTAGTCAATATCTTATAATTAGCAATAAAGAATGCTAGGGGAAAGCCGGCTTGCCGAAAGGTGAGGATTATTATGAGGGGGGTCTTTGTTCTTTTTATGATAATTACTTTTTCTGTCTAGCTGAGGAAGAGATACCTGTTAGTCATTATTATCTTTCAAATTTCAAAAACGTTACAAAAGAATCATTAGAAGAAGTCATAGGTCAAGTTATTCAAATTTCTTCTTATGAGAGATATGGAGATCCTGATGATATCGTATATTATGCAAATTTTGAATTTGATAATGTTTATTTCCAAGCTGGATTTAATCATAATCAAAGTAACGCTGAGCTAACTAGTCTTACATTAGGGATTAGGGATTAATGCTATAGATTAGTGAAAACCAACTTGTCACTGAACTGCGCCCAATTGTTAGACACATCATCTAACAATTGAGTGTGCATTTCAAAATACTGGTAGTTCTCTTTTAGAGAGTTACTCCTTTACAATTTCCTTTAACCCTGTAATATCGATGCCGTTTAATGCTTGAGTTGCAAGGCGGTCGGCTTCAGAATTTTCTTTACGTGCTATCAGCTTGTACTCTGGCTGAATACTAAGTTCCTCTAGCTTTGCATCGATTTTATCTGCCCAGCTAGATAAATTCTTTTCTAGCGCTGGCCATTCCCCACTCAATTGATTAATCACTACTTGGGAATCCCCAGTGAAACAAACAGGCAAATGATGAACGTTCAATAGCTCAAGCTCAACTAACCCTAAATAAAGCGCTGCATACTCTGCTTCATTGTTAGATTTAAGCTCGGACGAAAAAGAATTTTGTCTTAATCGATATGGCTTGCCATTTTGTTCATAATAAATCACACAGCCCAGCCCGGATTGATATGTGGCACGATCAAATCCACCATCAAAATAAACTGTAATATTGTGTGGCTCAGTGTCAATTTCCTTTAAATATGCCTTAAGTTCTTTTAAAGACCAATTTGTATCCTGTCGATCGATACAATGCAGTGATTTTACTCTCCCTGTTCGCTCCATGTCCTCTGCAAGTAGTAATGCTTTAGCTGCTAGCATTTCTTCTGAACGCAAAACAGTTTCCGCACCCTTTTTCGCTTTATAAGTCCATTCAATGATGACATGCATAGTATAACCTCCAATGATAGTGAGCCATAAATTGAAAACGTGCTCCGACTTGCGGAAACACGTTTTCTTCTTACTTGTTATATGTGCAACTAATAGTATTTTTATGCCTTCTCTTTTTCAGGACTCTGAACTTAGCTGTTAAAATTCTTCATATAATGTTTGAATAGGTTTTATTAAAATTCGGTTTACCTCTTCGATGATCTTACTTAAATTCATTTCTGCTTGAAGCATTGCAGAAATTTTTGTATTTTGCTGTGCAAGCTGTGCAGCTTTCTGTGCATAAACAAGTTCATCTTCAAGAATATCTTCACCAGTTAATTGCTTTTTCTGTAGGTCAATTTGAACCTTACGGAAATTTTTGAATAGATTTAATGCCTCTTCATCTTCCTTAACAACTCTCACTGCTGCTTCCAAAGCTTCAAATTCAGGTGTTTTACGAAAAGCTGCCTCTAACGTATTAATTTCATTGTAAATATTAATCATCAACATAATTCTCCTTTTTAAATAAAGTAAACAATTAATCCTTGCACAATCCCAATCAATCCACCAAGAACTGCACCAAGTACTGTAATCATTTTAAACTCACGCTTTGAAATACCTAGTACAAGCTCCTCTAATTTTTCCACAGGGAAAGAATCAACCTGCTCACGTACTACTTCTTGTAAATTTAAGCGCTTTAATACATCTTCTAATTTGTCTTCAGCTTTTACAAAAGCTTTTTCGATAACTTGGGGAATTACTGTTTCCTTCATCCACGAATTCCCTTCTGGCCAGTAATGCGAAATAGGATAATTCAAGCGTTCTTCAATTGCTAATTGTTCTTTTACGTAAGTTTGTAATTTCGATAATATAGCTTCAAAGCGAATATCTTGTAAGAAATCCATTGCTGGGCGATCTTTTAATTTCTCCAATTCCTGCGTAAAAATTTTCGTTAGTAATGTTGAAGTTCCTGGCGCCTGTAAAAATTTCACTAGCTCACGCTGAACCTTTGCCACGAGCGATGAAGAATCACCTAAAAACATATTAATCATTCCACCAAGTGATCCTTTTGACGATAAGAAATCATCAATCATCGCCTTAATTGTCAGTTCGCCCTCGGGTGATAAAAAATAATCCTCACCCTTTTCTAAAATATGATCAACCGCTACTGGTATCTTTGCATCAATCGTTTGTTGAATATCTGCTGATAATAGTGTACGAATTGATTTCGTAGATAGTGTATTCTTAACTGATTCAAATTGTCCCTCAACAATTGCTTCTACCTTCTGTTCAATTGTTGCTGGCATATTAGAAAACCCAGCTAAAGATAGCCAATCCTGAATTGTTTTATCATTTGTAAAAATCGTTTCTTCTACCTTTGTTTGTACAAACTGTTCTACCTTTTCCTGAATATCCTTTGAGAAAAATTTCTTTCTAAAAGTTTCAGGCGTTAATAAATAATTTACAACCGTTAGCCCAAGTTGCTTCGCTAACTCGTCACGTCGTTTTGGAATAAGGCCTGGAGTAAAAGGTACTCGCCAATTTTTAATATATATAGCGTTGTGTGGTCGAAAAAGCATTTTGATGGCTAAGTGATTCGTTACACCACCAATTGCAGCTCCAATGACTGCCATAAATATTAATGTCACTAGAAAATTATCCATTAGTATCCTCTCATTTCAATTGTATTCACTATTGGCGTTTTTTGTCGCCTGCTGCACTCATTATAGCAGAGCAATGATTTTCTACGAAAGAAATACCCCCTGTTAAAGTATGAGGTTTCACTATTTTTATCCTTCTTCATTAATTTGAATATGCATAGGCATAATCATACCGTGTGCTGATTTCCGTTCCGATTGGGCGCTTTGTTGCTGCCGCTTCGCTTTCGCACAGTTAAAACATTTGCTGCTGACGCTTCGCTTTCGCACAGTTAAAACATTTGCCGCTGATCCCCAAGGAGTCGCCCAATCTCCACTCCAATTAACTTATATAAGGAATATGTTTAAATAAATGCCACTCTTATGAAGCCGCAGAAAAGTGAGTAGCTCATAGCAGAATTCAGTATCTGCAAATAGCACTTACAAGCGTCTGTAAAGTGAATAGTTGCAAAATTACCACTATCCTTGAATAATATTAACTACATATATAAGAAATGGGGTTTGGTTATGATTCAGCATTTTAGCTTTAAGCCTTTATTTGAAAATTCTCAGCTTCCAGGTTGGTCCATCTCGTTCTTTTATCAACGCGAACGTTATACAGGGGAGTACTTAAAAGATGGCGTTATACAATGGAAAGGCTCTATCCCTCCTAACGAAGAGGAAGTAAAAAAAATGATTCACGAGCTTATGTTGTACCATGTTTACGATTAATAAAAGTAACACTTTTCAACACACACACTGTATAAATATACCTATTTTTCACTATTTCTAGCACTGCTATTAGCTTATAATTGTTTAAATATGTTGAAATTCCCTTATCCTTCTTATACATTTATGTTATCATGTATTAAAGGGATTTTATGCAGGAGGCTATTTCTATGAGTAAAGTCACTCTTTCTGATGACATAAACAGTTATAATTCAAAACCATTAATTCGTGCAAAAGTAAAAGAAGTTTTTTCCGAATTTTCAGCTAAAATTTTCGAGCTAGCGAATGAGGCTGAAGTTATTGATAGTAAAAAATTCGAAGCTCTTTCTGGCTTTAAAAGTGATTTCTACACGGAATACTGCAGTCAATTAAAAGGATTTTTCGATTCTTCTACTAGTACTTTCGGAAAAAGACCTGTAAAAAATATGTTTTTAACATATAAGGGCAATCATTATATTTTGACAAAACAAGGTATAGCAGAAAAAGCACCTATTACAATTTCTCTTTATTCAGGTGAAATCCCGGTAAAAGAAACGCTACACGATGTGGAAAAAGCGTGCTTGAATTACGCTTTCAACAATAATTAAATAATGAAGAAGGAGCCATCTCATACGAAAATGGCTCTTTTTTTGTTGAAAACTATTTTGACATTAAAGTGTTATAGTAGTATCGCTTTTTGGCATGAAAAGGGGTCGATTTCCGTTCCGACTGGGCGCTTTCCTGGGGGCGTCCGATGAGCCGCTTCGCTGCGCTGCAGGGTCTCGGGCCAACAGATGTCTTTTGCGCGAAAGCGTGAGTGCAACGTAGCGGCAGCAGCACGATGTTGGTCACGAAGGCGTTATCACAGGACGTGATGCTTTTAGCCTTCGTTCCTCTATATTGCTAATCCCCAAGGAGTCGCCCAGTCGTAACGAAGATCAACCTCTTTACTAAGCATATATTTTCAGGGATGGCACTCTGTGCGAAAGCGTGGTGCTATCGTAGCGGTGGCAACAACAAATGTACAACCTCGTCACTTTTAAAAGCCTATTTCTCATTAACATCCTCATTGATTTCCTTGACTATTTTTATTTTTTTAAACAAAGAAGCCACCTCATTTGCATGAGATGGCTTCGTTTTTGTTGCTATTAAAAATAATTCATTTAAAAAAATCCGCAAGTAAGCACTCTTGAGATTTTTGACGTGTCGTTTTATATGAGATGTAAATGCTTCTTTCTCTAAACAAACTATCTTCTTTGCTACATTTAAATTTAGCATAACAAATTTTTATTTTCAATCTGTTGGTGTTTGAAATTATATATTTTTTATATATCGTGAGAAAATTAACTAAAAAAAGTTGTTGTCAATATTTGTGTTTTCCATATAAATATTTTATGATTAAATCATTCAACAATTTTTCAAATCATAGGAGGTGTACACTTTGCTTCCTTCCCTCATTCGGGCGGGAACAAAGGAATTATTTGGACGGAGACATAATGGAAATAACCATAAGGTTGGTGGCATTTGCCCTACTAATAATAATGACAGGATTTTTCGTTGCAACAGAATTTGCAATCGTTAAAGTAAGGACTACGCGAATTGATCAATTGCTTGCAGAAGGCAATAAAAAAGCAAAAAATGCAAAACGTGTAGTTTCAGATTTAGATGAATACTTATCAGCTTGTCAATTAGGTATTACGATCACTGCTTTAGGTCTAGGTTGGCTTGGTGAACCTACATTTAAGATTATATTGAATCCAGTGTTTGAATTTCTAAATTTGAGTGAAAGTTTTACTACTGTCCTTTCATTTATACTTGCATTCTCAATTGTAACGTTTATGCATGTAGTTATAGGGGAATTGGCACCAAAAACACTTGCCATCCAAAAAGCAGAATTTGTAACATTAAACCTTGCTGGCCCATTAGTATTATTCCACAATATTACGTATCCAATCATTAAGCTTTTAAACGGATCAGCACGTGCCTTAACTGGCCTTTTCGGCTTAAAAATGATGTCAGAATCAGAAGTAGCCCATACTGAAGAAGAGTTACGTATGATTTTGTCGGATAGTTTAAAGGGTGGAGAAATTAATACTTCAGAATATGAATATGTAAACAGTATTTTTGAGTTCTCTGATCGTCTTGCGAAAGAAATCATGGTCCCACGTACTGAAATCGTCGGCATTGAAAAAGAACTAACAATTAGAGAAGTTTTCGATTTAATGGGCGTTGAGCAATATACCCGTTACCCAATTATCGATGGTGACAAAGACCATATTATCGGCTTAGTCAATATGAAACACTTATTAACCGCCTACATTAAAGACCCAGCAAATGGCGATAAACCAGTGATTGATTATATGCAGCCAATTATTCGCGTAATGGAAACAACGCAAATTAACGAATTATTATTAAAAATACAGCGTGAACGCATTCATATGGCCATTTTAATGGATGAATATGGCGGAACATCTGGTCTAGTTACGATTGAAGATATTATTGAGGAGATTGTCGGCGACATTCAAGATGAGTTCGATGAAGATGAAATTCCAGAGGTTCAGGAAATTGCAGAAAATCACTTTATTTTAGATGCGAAGATGCTAGTTGAAAGTGTTAATGATATGCTAGGTACTGACATAGAAGATGATGATATTGATACAATCGGTGGTTGGTTCATGACGAAACGCTTTGATGCGGTCGAAGGAGACAGTATTGAAGAACAAGGTTATGAATTTATCGCAAAAGAATTAGATGGTCACCATATTTTATACTTAGAAGTTCTGAAATTACCTGAACGTGATTTATCAAATGACAACGGTGAAGTAAATGACTAAAAATCAATTACGCCTTGGCATAATTGTATTGGATTCGGCTTTGTACATACACAAAACCTGAGTTCCACTCTTTCAGAGGATGTTTGGACAACCGCTGAAAGAGGTTAATTGCAGTGGTATGATTGATGTCGCGATTGTTTGATCAAGTATAAAACTAATATTTTGCTCACAGCCTATAATGGCAAGAGCTTCTACTGAAGTAAAAAAATATTTACGCTAAAAACGACTCCCTTACACGATAAGGGAGTCGTTTTATAATGCCATAAAGTTTTGCTAGGAGGAAACAAAATGGAGCTCTATACAAATTTACGTCAAGGGGAAAAAGGTGCCTGGTTATCTATTGGTACGTATATAATACTAAGCTCAATAAAACTAACGATAGGCTATATCGGAACATCAGAAGCATTAAAAGCAGATGGTCTTAACAATACTACTGATATTATCGCATCCATTGCGGTATTAATTGGATTACGGATTGCTCAAATGCCACCTGACTCTAATCACCAATATGGACATTTACGTGCCGAAACCGTCGCTTCACTTGTTGCTTCGTTTATTATGCTAATTGTTGGCTTACAGGTACTCATCAATTCGCTAAAAAATCTATGGGAGCCAACTGGCACAGCACCATCATTATTAACAGCCTATGTGGCAATCGGCAGTGCAATCGTGATGTATATCGTGTATCGCTATAATTTGGCACTATCAAAAAAAATAAAAAGCGCTGCTGTTAAGGCTGCAGCCTATGATAATCGCTCAGATGCCCTTGTTAGTATCGGTACAGCAATTGGGATTTTTGGCGCTATTTTTGGCTTCCCCATTATCGATACAATAACAGCTCTACTCGTCGCACTTCTTATTATTAAAACAGCTGTAGAAATCTTTTGGGAGGCCGTTCAAAGCCTCACGGATGCCTTTGATGTTGAAGAAGTTGAAACATTATCCGTTTTAATTCGTAATGTTGACGGAGTAATCGAGCTCTTGGACTTTAAGGGCCGAGCTCACGGCAATATGTATTTTATAGATGTAACAGTGACTGTTGATCCTTACTTAAATGTCTTTGAAAGTCATCGAATCACGGAAGAGATTGAAAAAACCGTTACTCATGAAAATCCCTTCTGTCAGGTACTCGTGCATATTGAGCCTGAAATAGAAGTAAATCCTCTAGCAAATGACGACAAGTCTCCTACCAATTGATTGGTTGGAACATAATAATGGAAGCGTATGTTTTTACACCATTTTAAATGAAAAAAAATTTCAATATAAACAAAGAAACCTCCTATTTATCATAGATAGGAGGTTTAATTTGTTTATTATTTAATGGCAATATAAATATCGACCTGAGCTTCTTTAGGGTTGGCACATCGTTCATCGTACATTTCAAAGTCACCTGTGTATGTTCGCTCTACATCTGAGCTTGCAAACCAAGCCCAGACATTCTGCCATGCTTTTACGACAACTTCTTCAAATGGACCTTTATCAGAAGTGAAAACTAAGTATTTAGCAGCTGGCACTGTTTTAACGAACATACCTTCAGGAATTTCGTCGGCAGCAACTACTTCCACCCCAAGTGAAATGGAATATTCTCCGTTAACATCCGTTTCATAATCAGAATACAAGCCATACGTTACTTGATTTACTGCATTAACTACCTGCCCTACAACATTTTGCTGATAAAAATCCGACCATAATTGTGGGATTTTTGCTTGAGCGGTAATTTCATTCGCATTGCTTGTTCGCGCTGAAATCCCTACAATTTGAAATGATTCTTTATTCGTCACAACTGGTTCTTGTATATCATGCTTTCTCCATCTCTTTAAGCTTGGTAAAAAAGACGTCAACATTTGGCGAGCTTCCTCTTCAGCCATACCATCTTTCTTTAAATGTGGGACACAAGTTTCGATCATTTCTTCAACAGTTAAATTTGACTGTTTGAACTCTCCTACTTCATAACAATAAGTGCAATAGTCCTCACTTTTGTTTCCTTCTTTTTCTGTACCAAATAATGCCTCATCCACTAATGGCATTCCACAGCTTTGACAATAACTTTGCATCATTACATCCACCCTTCGTCCTGTTTGTAATGACTATAACAAAGGAAACCTGACAACTGTATGTCATCAATTCATTTTATTTATACAACGCTACGATTTCTTTTGCTCGCATTAATACAATTTCACGTATATGAGGTGGCTCTAAAACTTTTAGACGATGGCCAAAGCTAAGAAGAAAGCCGTATAGCCATTCATCCTCAGGCAATGCAATGTTGATAGTAGAACTTCCACTATCTACATGCTCAGCGCCAAATGATTCTTCTACTAATGTCGTTATCGCACAATCGAAAGATAACGAAAGGTTTACTACATTTTGAGGGTGATGCCACTCTTTATCCCATGGGAGTTCAGATAAGTTGACTTCCCTGCGCTGGAAAGTCGTCACCTCTTCTTGTATATCCTTCATTCTTGAAATTTTAAATAAGCGAAAATCTTCTCTCAATGTGCAATAGCCATAAACATACCAAACTTTTCCCTTTTGTACTATAGTATGCGGCTCTAATAATCGTCTTGTTATATGACCATGTGTAGTAGAATACGTAAAGCTTACACAATGTTCGCGTTCAATTGCTTTCTTTAATAAAGTAATTTGTTCCTTGAAAATAACATTTGGTCCCCAAGGACTAAGGTCAATAAATAGTTGATCAATCGATTGTTTTACTTCCTCATCCGCAACACCTGTTAATTTTTCAAGTACTGCTTCGGCATGTGAATCCTCGTATGTTGTTAGTGCACTTTTAATGGCAATAGAAAGTGATGTAAGCTCATCCTTTGTCAACACCTGCTTATCAACACGATAGCCATCGATTAAACTAATTCCACCATGAACACCCTGCTGGCTAATAACAGGAACCCCTGCACAGCTCAATGTTTCAATATCTCGATAAATAGTACGAACTGACACATTAAATAAATCGGCAAGCTCCTGGGCTGTCACCTTTTTACGATTTATTAAAATCATCGTCATCGTTAAAAGCCGCTCTAATTTCATATTTGTGCTCCTTTACTCTAAGCCCTATTTCCCCCATTGCTAATTACATCGTTTAACTTCCAAATCCTTACTCAATTATATTTACAATATAAGAAAAAACAACCTAGGTACTTATCATCGGTGCTTCCTGATTTACATTCCACACCTTCTTATACAAAAACGGCGGGTTGCTATAAATTGTAGCAACCCGCCGTTTACATTCATTATCTTTTAAACACCGCTACCCTCTGTCAGTCCGTGCTTGACAGCATAAAGAGCCGCCTGTGTACGATCCTGCACCTGTAGCTTCGTAAAAATATTAGAAATATGAGTTTTTACTGTTTTTTCTGTAACAAATAAAGAGGACGCAATTTCTCGATTACTTTTCCCTTTTGTAAGCTCTGCAAGCACATCCTGTTCACGAGGTGTTAGTGGATTTAAAACATGAGGTGCATTTTTAGATTCTTGTCGGTCCATTTCCAGAGTCGTTGTTGCTTCTGGATGTAATGTATTTTCGCCTCGCATAATACGGCGAATGGACAATACTAACTCATCAGGTTCAATATCTTTCAATTGATAGCCTGCAGCTCCTGCCTCCATAGCTGGCACCACATGATCACGGTCTGAAAAGCTTGTCAGCATTAAAATTTCTATTTGCGGAAATTTAGCTTTAATGCGCTTCGTTGCCTGAATCCCATCCATCTCAGGCATTACTAAGTCCATGAGTATAATATCTGGCTGTATACTTTCCGCTAAAGCTACTGCCTCAAGTCCATTTTTTGCTTCTCCTACAACTTCAATATCTTTCTGTGTTTTTAAGAAAAATAATAATCCCCGCCGTACTACATGATGATCATCTGCGATTAAAACACGTATCATACTCTTCCCCCCTAATATGGCAAGCGGATTAACAGCTCTGTTCCTTTGCCAATTTCACTAACCCAGTCAGCTTTGCCACCAACTGATTTTGCACGATCCTTTATGGATTGCAAGCCTATCGAAAGTAGCTTCGTGTTATGATCGATGACGAAGCCTCGTCCCTCATCACGAATAACAAGTAAAATATCTGTAGAAGTAACTGTAATATAAAGTGCAGCCTCCAGAACTCCTGCATGACGACGAACATTATTAAGTGCTTCTTGGGCTACCCGAAATAATGTTTCTTCGATACGTGATGGGAATTGTAGTACACCTGAGACCGTTACATGAAGCTTTAAGCCAAGCATTTCAGCATACACTTTTATCGCCTCAAGTAAACCATTTTCTAATCCTTTTGGACGGAGTTGCCAAATGAGAGCACGCATTTCTGTTAAGGCATCTTGTGTTAAGTGCTGAATCTCCTTAAATGTTTCCTTCACATCACAATCATTTGTCATTTCAATACCAGCTCTCGCCGTTAATGTAACCGAAAAAAGTAGCTGATTGACAGAGTCATGTAAATCTCGGGCTAGACGATTGCGCTCCTTCACAAGTGCCATTTCTTGTTCCTGCTTTGTCAGCAAAATACGCTTAATTGCCGACCCCATCTGAAATGCAACCGATTCAAGTAAAGCTAGCTCTTCCTCTGAAAAACGCACGGTATCCTTTGATGCAACATTTAGGACACCAAAACGCTCTTGCCCTGATTGAAGCGGAACCGTTGCATGATGTGTGATGCCTTCATGGTCACCAACATTTGCTTCAATTGCACTTTCAATACGTTGACATTCAATAATATTAGAAGCTTTCTTTAATTCCTCATTACGATAGCGGGAAACACACCAGCAGCCTCCCTTTTTTAAATAATGACAATTTTTATACTCTAGAGCCTCTGGTAAATTGACATGGACAACAAGCTCTGATCGCCCTTTTTCATCGATAAAAAAAATCCAGCCTGTTTCAAAATTTGTGCCATTTAAAAATTTCACAAGTGCTCCTTTTAACATCGACACAATTTCAGTTTCTTCGTTTAATAACTCTGCGATCTCTTTTAAAATACCAATATTAGAATGATCATTCTCCCTCACAAAAACACCTCTTCTTTGGCATCGCTAATTTAATGATAACATTTCAAAGTCTAGAACGTATGCCTAAGCAATTCATACTTTAGACTGAAATTTTTTATCTTCTTTCGGCGAAGTCTCCCACCTCTATAGGTGATGAGATGAATGCAGTTTTAAACAACTTTTCAATGGGTGTCCTAACACCTACACCTGTCGCTACGCTTTCGGTATAATAGACATTTGCTGAAATAGAAGAACTCCGTCTAAGAACGCCACGTCCTGTTGCAATTTATCTGTGCCTGACGCAATTATGCCGAGGCATAATTGATAGAATACACCTTATTTTGGGTCATCATCAAAAGTTGTGGATGACTTATGTTAAAATCGTATACTATGTAAATAAGTTGATTGGAGTGGAGGCTGGGCGACTCCTTGGGGATCAGCGATAGTTGAACGAAGCGCCAGTCGGAACGGAAATCAACCAAATGTTTTGGTGAATACACCTTATTTTGGGTAAGTTAATTTACATATAAAACTAGAACAACTATAATCGAACAAGTACATGGTTATACTAAGGAGAGAACTTATATGTCTAAAAAAGTAGAGAATGGCTTATTATTTATATGGATTGTCTCTGTTGTTGCAACATTGGGTTCCTTATACTTTTCAGAAATCCGTCATTATGAACCTTGCAAAATGTGTTGGTACCAACGAATTTTCATGTATCCAATTGTCATTATGACAACGATTGCCTTTATCCAAAAAAATGCACGTATTGCTGTAACAACTGCTGTTTTTGCCATTATGGGAGGCAGTATATCACTTTATCATTATGGTATTCAAAAGCTTAGTTTTTTAGCTGAAACTGCACCTTCTTGTGGTGCTGTTTCATGTACTGGTCAATATATCAACTGGTTAGGTTTTATCACAATCCCATTTTTAGCGTTAACTGCATTTATTTTAATTGCAGGGGCAAGCTTCTATGTAATGAAGGCTGCTAAAGCAGCAAATTAATTTCTAGACCGTGTTCTACAAATGGAATACGGTCTTTTCTACGGAGGAAGATATATGTTTCACTATGAAATAAATACGAATGATTTGACAGTCGAGGACCTATTACGCAATCATTGGCGACTTGGCAAAAAGCTAGTCCATGAACTAAGAATGGCGAAGGCTATCACAACTGTTGACGGAGAGCCTATTCAGTGGAAAGATCCACTACAAAAAGGAACAATCATAAAATTTACATTCCCGATTCCGACATCCAATTATCAACCGACACCGGTTTGTGCAATTGATGTCGTCTATGAGGATGACCATTGTTTGATCGTTTCTAAACCAAAAGGCATGTCGACACATCCAAATGATGAGCGTGATACTCATACTTGTATGAATCATGTTATGGCTCATATTAAACAGCAAGGCGGGACATATGCGGAGCATGTTCATCGTTTAGATAGAGGGACACAAGGTTTGTTACTTGTAGCAAAACATCCTTTAGCAAAATCAATCTTTGACCGTATGATTGAGGAAAAATCAATTATTCGAACATACGCTGCAGAAGTGCAAGGAAATTTACGTTCTTCATCTGGCACAATTTCTGAAGCAATCGGGAAAGACCGACATCATGCTACAAGACGTGTCGTTTCTAAAACTGGACAGCATGCAGTTACACACTATGAAGTTGTAGCTCGCTATAAAAGCTCTTGTGTTGTCCATCTAATTCTTGAAACAGGGAGAACACATCAAATTCGCGTACATTTAGCACATATCGGTCATCCGATTATTGGCGATACAATGTATGGAGCAAGAGAAACGGCAAGTGATGATTACGAGCTTCACGCTATTCAATTGGAATTCGAGCATCCATTTTTAAATAAGCAGATTGTTGTAAAGGACGAGAAATAATTTGCACTGCACTTCCAGCTAACAATCGGAAGTGCATTTTTTTATACCTTTTTTGTATAAGTTGATTTCCGTTATGAAAATGCCTTTTACTTTAAGTCTATTAACTTTTTATCCCAAAAAAAGTATAAATATATTGTTTTACATTTCTTTCATCTATTTTTTACAGCAAATTTAATATGCATTTCCATTATTGGTAATGACGATAGATTTCTTTCATGATAGAATTAGAGTGAAATATCAGTCATCTGACTAATATAAGGGGGAATTTATTGATGAAATGGGTTAAAAGTATTGCAGCAACAACTCTAGTTGCGAGTTTACTAGCTACACCCGGTTTTGCCGCACATGCAGCGGAAACAACACCAACTGCTACGAAAGATGGTTTCAAATTAACAGTTCTACACTCAAATGACACGCATGCACACGCTGAGGATGCTCCAAAGCGTGCAACAAAAGTAAAAGAACTTCGTGCTGCAAATGCAAATTCACTTCTTTTAGATGCTGGTGACGTTTTCTCTGGTACTTTATACTTTAACGAATTTGCTGGAGAAGCTGATATGAAGTTAATGAACTTAATGGGTTATGATGCCATGACTTTTGGTAACCATGAGTTCGATTTAGGATCAAGCCCAGAAGGACATGCTGCACTTGCTAAATTCGTTAAGGGGGCTGATTTCCCATTATTGGGGAGTAACCTAGACTTTTCAAAGGATTCTTTATTCGACGGCTTACAATTCAAAACAGTCACTAAAGACTTTGAAAACGGTAAGATTTATGACGGTATTATTAAAGAAATCGCCGGAGAAAAAGTAGGTATTTTCAGTTTAACAACAGAAGAAACACCTTCGATTTCAAGCGTTGCTAACGTGAAATTTGCGAACTATATCGATTCTGCGAAAAAAGCAGTAGCAGAATTTGAAAAACAAGGTGTTAACAAAATTGTAGCATTAACTCACATAGGCTTCGATGACTCCGTAGAATGGGATAATGATCAATTACTAGCGAAAGCTGTAGAAGGCATTGATGTAATCGTAGGTGGCCATACACATACAAAATTAGACAAGCCTGTGAAAGCTGAAACATCGTTTAAGAACCCTACAATTATCGTTCAAACAGGTCAATATAGCGAAAATTTAGGTGAATTAGACTTAACATTCGACAATAACGGTGCTGTTGTTGACTACTTCGGTCAATTACATGCTCTAAATGATAAAGAAAAGCCTGTAGAAGCTGACGCTGAAGCTACAGCACTTTTAGCTCCATATAAAGAGAAGATCTCGAAAATATTAAATCAATCAACAGGTAATACAGCTGTTTCACCGCTAAATGGCGGTCGTAATCTTTGGGGTGTTCGTGCTGGAGAAACAAACCTTGGTAACTTAATTACTGATGGTATGCTTGCTGGTGCTAAAAAAATTGACCCTGAAGTACAATTCGCTTTCCAAAATGGTGGTGGTATCCGCGCAAGTATTGATGCAGGAGATATTACTGTTGGTGAAGTTATGACAGTCATGCCATTCGGTAATGCACTTGGCATCGTAAAATTAAAAGGTGCTGAAATCTATGAAATTGCTGAGCATAGTGTGAAAGAGTTCCCTAAAGAATTTGGTGGCTTCTTACACTTCTCTGGTTTACAAGTAGAATTTGATGGAAAGGCACCTGCTGGTAAACGTGTCAAATCTATTAAATTAAATGGTAAAGAACTAGATAAAGCAGCCTATTATAAAGCTGCAACAAACACTTTCACTGCTAAAGGTGGAGACGGCTATGATACACTGAAAAAAGTTTATGAAGACGGCCGTGTAAGTGAACCTGGTACGATTGACTATGAAATGTTTATCGAACACTTAAATACACTGAAAAAAGTTGATGCAAAAGTAGAAGGACGTATTATTGCAACAATTCCATTTACAGATATTATAAAAGGATCAGAAACAGAAGGCTATGTTCGCGATCTTTATTACCGTGATTTAACAAACGGTACTTCTGCAACAATCTATTCACCAAACGCAAACTTAACTCGTGCTCAAGCTGCATCATTTATCACGCGTGCCTTAAAGCTTGAAGCGAAAGGTCAAGCAACATTCTCGGATATTGCTAATTTAAAAGCTGAAACACAAAAAGAAATTACAGCACTTGCTGAAGCAGGAATTGTAAAAGGTGTGAATGGTAGTAAATTCAATCCTAATGCAAAAGTAACTCGTGCTCAACTTGCATTAATGTTCGCTCGTGCGTATAACTTACAACATGACGCAAAAACAGGTTTAAAAGCTGATTTCAGTGATATTTCTAAATACGACACTGAAACACAAGATGCTATCGCACTTCTGAAAGACTTAAAGATTGTTAGCGGCGCAAACGGCAAATTTATGCCTGGTAACAACGCAACACGTGCACATATGGCAAAAATGCTTTCTAACTACGTTCCTTTTGTAAAAGAATCAAAAAAATAATTTATAAAATCCCGCTTCTCTATGTAGAGAGCGGGATTTCTATTGCACTAAAAATTAAATTTAAAGTTATCTGGGTCTTGCCCAAATCGTTCATTGCGATTTACTGTAGCTATTTTATCCATTTGTGCTAGTGTCAATTCAAAATCAAAAATCTGTGCGTTTTCCTCAATACGACTTGGTGTTACAGACTTTGGAATAATAAGTGTGTCATTTTGTAAATGCCAGCGTAGAGTTACTTGAGCAGCTGTTTTCCCTATTTCGCGACCAATTTCCACAATCGTTGGATTATCAAGCACACCACCGCGACCTAATGGAGACCATGCTGTAACAGCAATTCCATGCTCACTACAATATGCTCTTAATGCATCTTGCTGTAAATATGGATGCACCTCTACTTGATTGACCATTGGTGCAATATTTCCTTTAGCTAATAGCTTTTGTAAATGGTGCTCATGATGATTTGAGACCCCTGTTGCGCGAATTAATTTTTCATCATATAAACGCTCAATTGCTCTATACGTCTCTTCAAATGTTTCAGGAACTGCCCAATGCGTTAAATATAAATCTAAATAGTCCATATTTAACTTTTTCAAAGATACTTCAAAAGCTCGTAATGTTTCATCATAACCTTGGTCATTATTCCAAACCTTTGTCGTCACAAAAATATCCTCACGTTTAACGCCTGCATGACGAATAGCTTCGCCCACCTCAGCCTCATTACCATAAAGCGAAGCCGTATCTATAGCTCGGTAGCCATATTTAAGAGCTTTATCAATAGCCTGCAAAGTCTCATCACGCTCTGTCATTTTATAAACACCTAAGCCAAAGCGAGGCATTTCCACACCGTTTGTTAATGTTTTTGTTGATTGTAAATTCAAGAATAACAACCCCTTTCTTTTCCTAGTTCCATTATACAAAAAATTGGTTTTAAGAAACATCAGGAAAATTTACTGGGTCATTTCTTATTGTTCTTCTGCTTTCTCTTCATAATCATCCACTTGGATAGGGTCTGGAATTCGATCGTCCTCTATAAGCTCTTGACCATCACGTAAATGCTCCATCTGCTTCCCTAAATCCTGTAAATCTTTAAAATTTCTAGCCATTGTACCGTTTTCGATGTTTGGAACCTTTTTTTCCATTATCATCACCTCTCTTATAGTTTTCCCTAAATAGTTATTTCTGAACCATTTCTGACATATTTTATTCCGCTACGTCGTTTCATTTTTATAGTAGATAGGCTATACTAAAAAGAGATGTCTTTATAAACATGAGGAGGGTACTTCCATGAGTTTATTATTAATTATTGGTGTAACTGTAGCATTCTTAACTGCTATTTTCACTGCTGGTTACGAAGGCGACTACAGATCAGACAAATAATACCTCAAGAAAATCACTAAGCGTAAGTATGTGCTTAGTGATTTTTTTGTTTTTTTAAAACTATTACGGCAAAAGGTATAAGGTGCCCTATTGTAAAAAGGTTTGACTCTTCGGCAAAGCGAGGAGTTCATTTCCGTTCCGACTGGGCGCTTTCCTGGGGGCGTCCAGTCGGAACGGAAATCAACTTATTGATATGACATACATTACAAAATGAAATCCAAAAATTCAACAATGTGAAAATTCATCAAAAAAAATTCCCCTTGCATGACCCACCACCATAACGTTGGGTTGATTTTCATCTTCGACTAGGTGCTTTCATTAGGACGTCCTATAGCTGTTCGGTTACCTTTCTTATTTATTGGAACAATATAATTACTTGACTTTCCTCACTTTATAAAATAAACTTACTTACATAAAGTAAGTTGATAATTAATAATAACTTTTATTCGGAGGTAATTTACTATGCATTTTCACGAAAAACCTAACACATATGTCACAAATGTTGAAATTAAAGTGAGTGATTTACAACGTTCATTAACTTATTATCAGGAGGTAATTGGTTTTAAAGTTTTACATCAGGAGTCACATAGAGCAACTTTAACAGCTGATGGTAAAACAGCTTTACTGACAATCGTCCAGCCTGAAACAATAGAAGAAAAAACGAGCTTAACAACCGGGCTTTATCATTTTGCAATTTTATTGCCTACTCGTCGTGATTTAGCAAATATCATTACTCATTTCCATAACAATGGCGTGTACTTTGGAGCGTCTGACCATGATGTCAGTGAAGCACTTTATTTAAATGATCCTGATAATAATGGTATTGAGGTTTATGCGGATCGTCCTGAAAATGAATGGACTTGGCATTTCGACCAAGTGCATATGGTGACTGAGCCTCTTAAGATCCATTCTATATTAGAGGAAGGCGATGGTAGATGGGATGGCCTTCCAGGTAATACGGTTATGGGGCATATTCATCTATCAGTATCTAATTTAGCTGCCACAGAGGAATTTTATACGAAAGGATTAGGATTTGAGATTGTCACTCGCTATGGCGCACAAGCTTTATTCATCTCAACTGGCCGCTATCACCATCATATCGGTTTAAACACTTGGCACTCTGAAAACGCACCAAAGCTTGGTGAAAATCAGGTTGGCTTACAAACATTTTCACTGCGTCTAGATAATGAAGAGCAAGCAGCAACAATGAAAGAAAATCTTCGTGCAATTGGTGCACCTGTTACTAATATAGATGGAGGTTTCCAAACAGAGGACCCATCAGGTATCGTTGTTTTATTAAAATTTTAAAAGTGACTTTTGGATTCATTTTTACGAAAAAAAGCAGTTCTCCTCTATGAGAGAACTGCCTTTTTTAATGTAATCCTGGATATCCTTGTTGACGTAACGCTTCATAAATAACAATGGCTGCTGTATTCGATAGATTAAGTGAACGAACATGCTCACTCTGAGGAATACGTAAGCACATATCGCGACGCTCATACGCAAAATCCTTTGGTAGGCCAGTCGTTTCTTTTCCAAACATAAAGTAAATATCACGATCTTTATCACTAAAATCATGTGTCGTAAAGGGCTCTTCACTATATGTCTCAATTAAATAAACGTCGCCATTTTTAGATGCCTCTAAAAAATCCTCTAGCGAATCGTGGTATACGACATTGACACTATGCCAGTAATCTAAGCCAGCACGTTTTAGCATTTTATCGTCCGTGGAAAAGCCAAGAGGACGAATTAAATGTAATGAGGTATTTGTTCCAGCACATGTGCGTGCAATATTCCCTGTATTCGCTGGAATTTCTGGTTGATATAAAACGATATGCAATGGCATAACGGTACACTTCCTTAACTAAAAAATTATAAACCTTTATCAATTTCAACGAGTACTTCCTCGTCTCGTTCTTTTGCTTTTGCCTCAAGTAATGCAGATTGGGCCTGCTCCCCGCCTATCTTACCTAATGCCCATGCTGCTGTTCCTCGAATAACAGGTCGTTCATCTTTTTCAAGAAGTGCTACTAAATCTGGTACCGCAGCTTCTTCTTTAAAATGCGCAAGTGCCAAAATAGCATTGCGTTGAATTGGCTTTTTCCCCCGCCACGAACCAGAAACATGTCCAAACTTTTCTTTAAAGTCACGATTTGAAATCGTTAAAAGTGGAACAAGTAATGGCTTTGCAAGCTCTGGATCAGGCTTAAATTCCTCATGTATCCAATTAATTTTGCCTTTATTCTTTGGGCATACAGTCTGGCATGTATCGCAGCCATACAAACGATTACCAATATGGGTACGAAACTCATCAGGTAGCATTCCTTTAGTTTGCGTTAAAAAGGCTATACAACGTTGCGAGTCTAGTTGTCCCCCCTCGATTAAAGCGCCTGTTGGACAAACATCTAAACATAAACGGCAATCCCCGCATTCATCCTCCATAGGCTTATCAGGTGCAAATGGGATATTCGTAATAAGCTCTCCTAAATATACATAAGAACCGAACTCAGGTGTAATAATCGAGCAGTTTTTTCCGCTCCAGCCTATCCCAGCACGTTCTGCAACTGCCCTATCTACAAGTGCACCCGTATCAACCATTGATTCAATACGTGCACCTTCTACGCGCTCCTCAAGCCAGGCTGATAATAATTTCAATCGCTCACGTAATGCTGTATGATAATCGACACCCCAGGAAGCACGGCAAAAAATCCCGCGTCTTGCACCCTTCTTGCCAACAGGTGCATTTTGCATACGCGACGGATAAGCTACAGCGATCGCCACAATGCTCTCTGCTCCCTCTAACAATTGTAGGGGTTCGGTACGTTTTTCAACATCGCTTTCTTCAAAACCAGACTGATAGCCAAGTTCTTGCTGACGGCGCAGTCTATTTTTTAATTCTGTAAATGGAGCTGCTGTTGTAAAGCCAATTTTGTCTACACCAATGGACATTGCATACGCCACAAATTCACGTTGTAGGTCATGTATGTTCATTTCATTTCCAACTCCTTACATGATACAATAATAGAAATAGATAAAGTAGGTGATGTTTTATGGACATTTCAATTAATCAATCTCTATTGAAACAACATCCCGAGCTAAAAATCGGCATTATTCATTATACCAAAATTGTCGTTGCAGAATCGCCTCAAATGATTAAAGGCCGCATGCAATTGTATCAGGAAAATCTCTTTTTAGAAATGCAAGATCGTCCTGTAACGCAACGTGAGGGCATCGCAGAATGGCGACAACTATGGAAAAAGCTTGGCGCAGATCCGAACCGCTATCGTCACGCAGCAGAAAGCTTAATGCGCCGAATTAGTAAGCAAAATTATTTAACACCCCTTCACTCAGGTGTTGATTTAAATAATTTCTTCTCCCTCCAATATGAGATTCCAGTAGGTTTATATGATATGGCTAAACTAAAAGGAAATATAGAAATCGCACTTGGCAAAGAGGATACTGGCTATGAAGGTTTAAATGGACGTTTTAATGCATTAAAAAATATCCTATATAGCTGTGATGCTGAGGGAGCGTTTGGGTCACCATTTGTTGATTCTAAACGTACATCTGTTTCAGAGGAAACGACCGAGGCTCTACATATTTTTTACCTTCGTCCATCATTATCAGAAGAAAATGCGAAAGAGCTTCTTACCTCTGCTAGTAAGATGTTTAACCAAGTTCATGGTGGCGATTATAAAATGGCCCTATTAACAAACGCAGCACCATCTACAACAATGTAAAAGGACGTGTATTCATGATTAATCTTGCAGAAGCAGTTAAGCTAAAAAGTATTTTAGGAAAAAAAGTTCAAGAGCTTATTGACGAATTAGAACGTAGCGCTTTTGTAACTGTTGAAAAAGGACAAGCACCTAAAACAAGCAATCGCGCAATGACAGTAATTGAAGCTGAATTGGCTCAAGTACGTCTCGATGTTCGTACATTGGATCGTTTAGTATATGAAGCAAATATAAAAAACTTAGTAGACTTTAAAGGGGAAAAACTAGCATTAGTTGAAGCGATTGAACTCGCTACACAACTCCGTGCAGAAGTCGAGCTTTGCAAAGAGTTTAGTACGCATGAAAAAGAGAGTGTACGCACGGGGTATGGTGAAACTACAATGCTTTATGAAATTGCTATGTATGAACCAGATGAGTACCGTGAACGTGCTATTACACTAGAAAAAGATGCCCATAAATTGTCAAATCTGATCAATGCAAAGAATTATAGTGTTGAAATTAACTTCGATGATTCTCGTTATTTTTAATTAGATCGTAAAATGCCGCAATAAAAAAGCATCCTTTTGAACTGCACCTCCAATTGAGTTTAACAATTGGAGTGCAGCTCCTTTTTGGATGCTTTTTTTCTACTTTGTTAAATCAAAATTAATTCCAATTTTCCCTAAATCCATGTCAGCAATAAGAAAAGTTACATTATGATTAGTATTAGGATCAGTATAAGTATGAGTACCTTTATTCTCATTTCCAGCTTTTTCTAATTCATCACCAAGTTTTTCTACATTTACTCCTAATATAGCAGCCATTGATATAGCGGAGGTAATTCCTTCTCCCCATTCATCACCCTCTTCATTTACTTCGTTTTCTGGCACTCCTTCCATAGAAACACCATATCCAATTATTTTTTTATCATTGTTATATTTAGCTTCTACTTTATAATGACCCTTATATTGTTTAAAATCAGTTTCCAATAAGATTTGTGAGAATGTATTATTCTCTTCTTTATACAGTTCACTAGTAATTGGTTCTGAAATCTTGTCTATTTCGATTGGATCTTCTGGATCCTGTTTGATTACATCAACTTTGACATTGTATTTTTTAACAAGCTTTTCTACCGCAGCCTTTGATTCAGGATCAACCTCTTCAAATTTTACTGGAACGACTTTCTTTTCCTCTGCTGGTTCTTTCGTTACAACATCTTCTTTTTTTACATCTGCCTCTTTTTTCTTCTCTGCTCCCTCTCCGGAACATCCAACTAGCATAACTGCTAAAAGTAATAATAATGCTTTCTTCACTACCTTTTTCCCTCCGAATGCATATCCATAAAAAATATACGTTATTAGATTCAATGGAATAGAATTATAGTAAAATAAATACTTAAATTTCTATTTAACATCCTCTAATTACAATTCTTACAAAAATGTATGTATATTACCATAGTTATCATTCGTCATTTTTCGACAATAAAAACTTTTTGTTATACATTAAAATAGCAAAAACATACGCTCGAATGCACCGAAGGAAACATCTGTTAAAAATCAATAAAGCCTTATATATCAAGGTTAAGACTATAAAGAATAGGAAAAGTATGTACAGGAATAAACGAATTCAAACATGAAATAATTTTGACATTTTTCTACAAATGTCACTGATATTCTTTCGGAAATTTGTAACAAACATGAGTTTTTGCTCGTTATTAGAGTTTGTAATTTATTTAGGAACGACTTACAGTACATACTGATGAATCAAAGCTTTTCATATCATTAAGAAATGTATACAATAGGTATGGAGTCGATGAGACTTCATATCAAATTGGATGTGCTGTTTTCAAAACTAGCTTTTTGAAGCTAACATAAACGAAACCAATGACAAGTTACCTGTTACTGTATGACCAATGACTAATAACCAACTATATGCAATGGCCATACCCGTAAACTTAATAAATCATTCGAAAACGCCATCCAATAGCTCTCTTACACCTTGTGTGTGGGAGAGCTTTTTTCATTCGCAATGAATGAATATAAACAGAGTCAAAATCAATATTTTCAAGTTTTAATCATATTTTGATAATTCACTTTCGTTAACTCACTCATCTCATGTGCAGGAGAGTTTTTTCATGTCTATTTGTTCGCTAATATGGACAAAATGGCTATATCGAAAGAAAGGAGTTATACAATGACAAAACAACATGATTCAACAGACGAGCATGACATGACCTTGACAAATCGACAGGGGCATCCTATTACTAACAATCAAAATATACGAACTGTCAGTAATCGTGGACCTGCAACCCTTGAAAACTATGATTTTATAGAAAAAATAAGTCACTTTGACCGCGAACGAGTTCCTGAGCGTGTTGTTCATGCTCGAGGTGCAGGGGCACATGGCTATTTTGAGACATACGGTGTTGTCGGGGATGATCCTATTTCTAACTATACAAGAGCTAAAGTATTTCAGGAAAAGGGCAAACAGACACCTGTTTTTGTGCGCTTCTCAACAGTTATTCATGGTGGCCATTCACCAGAAACATTACGAGATCCACGAGGCTTTGCTGTAAAGTTTTATACTGAGGATGGTAACTGGGATTTAGTCGGCAATAATTTAAAAATTTTCTTTATCCGCGATGCTATGAAATTCCCTGATATGATTCACGCCTTTAAGCCTGATCCTATTACAAATATTCAAGACGTTGAACGATTTTTTGATTTCTGTGCAAGCTCTCCAGAATCCTTCCATATGGTGACATTCGTTTATTCGCCTTGGGGCATTCCAGCTAATTACCGAATGATGCAAGGCTCTGGCGTCAATACGTATAAATGGGTCAATAGTGAAGGCAAAGCAGTACTTGTAAAGTATCATTGGGAACCTTTACAGGGTATTAAAAACTTAACACAAAAAGAAGCGGAAGAAATCCAAAAGAAAAACTTCAATCATGCTACACAGGATTTATACGATGCAATTGAAAAAGGTGATTATCCTGAATGGGAGCTTAACGTCCAAATTATGGAGGACGGTCCACATCCAGAGCTTGATTTTGATCCATTAGATGATACGAAGCTTTGGCCTAATGATCAGTTCCCGTGGTATCCAGTTGGTAAGATGGTGTTAAATAAAAATCCAGAAGATTATTTTGCAGAGGTCGAGCAAGCTACTTTCGGTACAGGTGTGCTTGTGGACGGATTGGATTTCTCGGACGATAAAATGTTACAGGGGCGTACCTTCTCCTACTCTGATACACAGCGTCATCGCGTAGGTGCAAACTATTTACAGCTCCCTATCAATGCTCCTAAAAAACGAGTGGCAACCAATCAAAACGGTGGTCAAATGCTGTATAAGCGTGATTTAGCTCCAGGGCAAAATCCTCATATAAACTATGAACCCTCGATGTTAAATGGTTTAAAGGAAGCTACCCAAACGGCTAAGGAACATACACCACTTGTGGAAGGCAATCTCGTTCGAGAATCCATTGATCGTCAAAGTAATACGAAGCAAGCTGGAGAAACCTATCGCAATTTTGAGCAATGGGAGCGAGATGAACTGCTTGAAAACTTAATTCGTGATTTAGCTGTCTGTAATATTGCCATTCAAGAGGCAATGATTTCATTAGCGGAGGAAGCAGACGAGGAGTATGGTCGCTTGTTAAAAGAAGGGTTGCAAAAAGCTCAGAATGATTCTTCTTCATCAAAGCCACTTGGCAATATTGCTGGTGATAAAGCGCCTAAAAAGGCTGTAGATAAAGGTCATGACGCAGAGCCTTATTAAATCAAAAAGACATTACATATTTTCACAACAAATATATAATGTCTTTTTTTAGTGACAGAAGTTATTCTTCATTACATTAGAAAAGAACTTTTTAATTATTTTTCGTATGCTTTATACCAATGATATGGTTGTATTTCTTTCAGTGTTTTAAATATCAATTCACCATTCGGATTAGTGATAGCCGCTTTTACATTTTCACCCCAATAAAAAAGCCTTTCTTGACATACACCACAAGGAGTTAGCACAGTAAATACTGAATTTTCGTTTTCTCTGGCAATACAAATACTATGAGTAACCTTCGTATTAAGTTTATGCGCTTCAAGTATTGCACCGGTTTCCATGCACAATTCAGTAGAGGCATTAATAACGTCTGGTGCTACGCTCGTTAAAATCTGACCATCTTCAGTATACATTGCTGCAGCACCACCCCAACCAGAAGGATATCTTTTTTCGATCAATTCTACCGCCGACTGATATAATTTTCGCTCAATATCCATCTTCTTAACCCCCTGTTTTTAATCAATTTAACATAACATAAAATGCTTCTTTTTAATGCACACCAGGCAAAATCTTTAGTACCTTTTCCTGTGCATCTAAAATAGCATCTACGCCTAATGGAATAGCAATATTCGTTGAATCATGGCCAATTTTAAAGCCTGCTACAACTGGAACACCTAAATCCGCAAAATAGTCATTCATTAAAGTCATTAGTGCCGCTTCATCCGCTTCCGTTTGCGTAAAGGAACCGATTACAACACCTGCTAACTGTTCAAGCTTTCTCGCCTGTTTTAATTGCTGTAGATTCTCATCGATTTTTGGAATAGTTTCTCCAAGGTCCTCAATCAATAAAATTCTACCTTCCGTGCGAACTTCAAATTTAGTACCTAATGTGTTAACAAGACGACGTAAATTGCCACCAATCATCTGGCCACGAGCAACTCCAGGTGCAATCGTTGTTAACGGGGCAATATCCTCCGTATACTGTAATTCCATCGGTGAAAATAACTGTAAAAACATTTTCTTTGATAAATCATCTAGTCTATCTACTGACATAAGGAGCGGCCCATGAAACGTCACTAAATTAGCATATTCATTTATCGCGCAATGTAAATATGTAAGATCAGAGAAGCCCCAGAAGATTTTCGGATTTTCCTCAAGTAGTCCGTAGTCAATCTTTTCCGCAATTCGAGCAGCGCCATAGCCCCCCTTAACACAAAAAATTGCCTTCACCTCTGGATTTCTCACCATCTCATGAAAGTCAGCCAGACGCTCCTCATCACTACCTGCCAAATAATCATGCTTTGCCTGAATCGTATCCCCAATTATATAGTTAAGGCCTAACTCTTCAAGAAAGGCTATTGCATCTCCTAGCTTTTCGGGCTCTACTTGACTCGATAAAGCCACAAGACCAACTGTATCGCCCTTTTCTAAATGTGGTACGGTGCTTTTCACCCTAACCCCTCCTATTGTTTTTCTCATTCTAGCATATAGGTATTATTGTAGCATTGATTAATGGCGAAGCTAGAGCCTATGACATCTAAATTTCTGGGTGAATGCTCCACTCTTTTTAGGTTCTCATTCTATCTGTTGATTCGAAGGTTTTATCCATGATTTTGGTGAGTCTATCCACGGCTTGGATTTCTCTATCAATCGCTTTGTCGATCCTTTCCGTCGCCCTAGCCTTTCCATCCGTCGCTTCGACTCTTCTTTCCGTCGCTCTCGCCTTCCTTTCCGTCGCTTCGGCTTTTCTTTCCATCGCTCTCATTTCCATCCGTCGCCTTGGCTTTCCTTTCCGTCGCTCTCATCTCTATCCTTCGCCTTCGTTCATCTGTCGAATCCAAAAAAAAAAGCGCAGACTTCAAAAATATAAAGTCTACGCTTAATTTCTATTTTGTTCCGCCGTAAATAATCGTTACATTCGGATGTTTCAATAATTGGCTTGCTGGGAAATCTTCAGTGATGAACCCACTTTTTAATTTTTCCATAGCCTCTAGTTTTTTCTCACCAAATGCAATGAGGACGATTTCCTTGGCATTCATAATAGATTGAATGCCCATTGTAATAGCATGCGTCGGTACATCCTTTGAGTCATCAAAATAGATGGCATTTTCTGTGCGTGTAGATTCTGTTAACTCTACGATATTAGTCAAAGATTCGAAAGATGTGCCCGGTTCGTTAAAGCCAATATGTCCGTTAACGCCGATGCCTAATAGCTGAAGGTCAATGCCTCCCGCTTCCTTGATTCGAGCATCATAAGCGACACACTCTGTATCTAAATTTTCTGCCTTGCCATTTGGTAAATGTATATTTTCTTCCTTAATATCTACATGATTGAATAAGTTCTCATGCATAAATGTCCAATAACTTGCGGGACTTGATTGGTCGAGACCTACATATTCGTCTAGGTTAAAAGTGATCACGTCGTTAAAAGAAATGTGTCCAGCTTGTTGGCGTTTCACTAATTCTTTATACATCCCTACTGGAGAACCACCAGTTGCTAATCCTAAAATACTTGCTGGCTTTGCTTGTAATTGTTTAGTGAAAATATCCGCTGCTACTTCGCTCATTTCATCGTATGAATTTACTTCTATCCATTTCATTTCGCATTTAATTCCGCTTGTCATTTGTATACCTACCTTACAATCATTATTATTAACTAGACTAATAGGGAATATTATTCTTATAGTAGCTAATATTTTAATTTTACAAGTTATTTACCTATTTTTCTATTATTTTCTTACTAATAATCACGTGTATTCTTAAGCAATTTCGGTTATGTTATTTAATAAGGAGTGAGGCGATATTATGAATTCACAAATACAGCAATATTTAAAGCGTATTCAATTTCAAGGATCTTTAGAGCCTTCTATTAAGTTACTTGGTCAGCTCCAAACAAGACATCTACATATAATTCCTTATGAGAACCTAGATGTTGCCTTGAAATATGGCATCTCCTTCGTTATCCCTGACCTTTTTCAAAAGATTATTATTCAACATCGTGGAGGCAATTGCTTTGAACTAAATATTTTATTTAGTTGGCTACTTCGCGAGCTTGGCTTTTCTGTAACTAATCGCTATGCACAGTTTTGGCGCAATGTTGAAGCAAATACTCCTGTTGAGGATGTACCTATGCACCAGCTATTGCTTGTCCATTTCGCTGGTCAATCATATATTTCAGATGTTGGGGTAGGTGCAGTAGCTCCTTGTAAGCCAGTACCACTAATAGCTGGGCATCAACACCGTGAAGGTAATGAACTTTATAAAATTGAACGAGATGAAATGAACGGCTGGATGCTATACGAACAGACAAAGCATGGTTGGCGTTTTCTATATAGTTTTTTCAATGACGCTAACGATGCACAGTTTGCGCCAAGACTTTCTAAACAAAAAAATAAAATTGCTATGATTCGTACCCCTCGCGGACGACACACGATGCTTAACAATGAATTCCGAATATACGAGGGACAATCCCTAACGACCTATTCAACTCATAACGAAAAGGATTGGCGACAAGCACTTCATCGTTTTTTTCATATAACATTAGATTAGATACTTCATGACAAAAAGCAAGCCTCCTCATTAATAGGAGACTTGCTTTTCATGTGGTAAACATTTATTTGGCAGTACGATCGAGCAACTCATAAACAACAACATCATTGTAAAGCTCTTTAACTAAACCGATACCATCGACAAAGTAATATGTTGAAACTCCATCCCTGTATATGGACATTTCTTCTAGAACAATTACATGATTATAATTGACACCACCTGCTTGGACAGTGCCATCTGTTGCTTTAACAGTTAGTCGGATACCTCCAATTATCCCGCCATCATCCTCATGTTGAATCACGCCAATTCTAAGGGGTAATCCGAAGAATAAATCGTAAAATAAATCATAATCACGATCAACGCCTTGACCAAAAACAAAACCATCGCTAAATAAAAGCTCACTATTAAATACTTTATTAGAATTCAAATCGCTTACTGTCCACACATCACTCTTACCGTCATTATGACTATACTGATAGTTTAATGTATACTGTTTTTTGTCTTCCAACGAATAATGCGCATACGTGTAGTCATACGCCGTATCTTTTAATAGATTCGGATTCGATAGCGTTAATGCACGAGCTAAAAATGCTGAAAAATGCGCTCGCGTTAAAGGTAAATTGGGCCTAAATGAACCATCATCATATCCTCTTGCTATATTATTATTATAAATTATCGAGATTTCCTTATAGCCACTTGTCTTCTCTGAAACATCTGTAAAGTCGCTTGTCTCAAATCCCTTTATTTTAAATGCTCTTTGCAGCACAATCGCCATGTTCCCTCTTGAAAGAGTTGCATTCGGATTGAATTTCTGTGCCGCATTGAAAATCCCAGCATTTTGTACTGCCGCAATTTCTTTATAATAGGGATGCGTAGTAGGTACATCCTGATACTTTGGATCTTTGACATTCGTCGTTTGCAACCTTAAAGCACGTGTTAGCATGACAGCTACTTGCGCTCTCGTTACATTTGTATCTGGTTTAAATAGATTATTAGGATAGCCATTAATAATTCCTTTTTCCACTAAGTAATCAATTTCCGTTATCAATGTATTATCTTTGGACACATCTTTGAAGCTCGCTGCATGTACACTTTCAATCGGTATTAACCAAACAGCTAATAATAGTGAACATACTACTTTTAACATCTTTTCCATGCCTCCCCCCCCTTTCTCCACTATTCATAATATACTTTTTAGACATTATTTCCAATGTAATTTTTAACAAAAAAAAGCCTCCAATCGTTCACAGAGACTTGTTAATCAAATTATTTATTCTGAATTAAGCCGATGCCAATCCCAGTTGGATCTACCAAATAAGCAAGATAAAATTCATCAAATCCCATTTGATCTCGTACAATAACGGCACCATTTTGCGTAGCCTTTGAAATAGCATCATCGATACAATCAACTTCAATTTGAATACGTGTTCCAAAAGGATAGTCATATGGCCCCTTTGCAATACCGCCGTTAATCCCTGACTTATGATCATCCCCAGTTGTTACGCCCCAATATTCCCAATTAGGTGCAGCTACCTCCCAACCAAAAACCTTAGCATAAAACGTAGCCGCTTTTTCTGGCACCTGACTATTTAATTCAAACCCTATTACTCTCCCCATATTATTCCCCTCCTGATTTTTGAAGCATAATTAATAGTTCAACAGTTTGGTGAATATTTCCTCCAACCAAATTGTGCCTTATGGCTCTGTCCATAGCAATTGTAAAAACTTGATGAATTAGGTATTTAACTATTCATTAATTAGTAAAATATTGTATAATCAAATTAGAACGACCGTTCAAATTTTATAAAGGGGTAAATCATTGAATAAAAGACGTTATGATAGCGAGAAAGCAAAAGTTGATATTATGGAACATGCGGTTAGTTTGTTTTCTCAAAAAGGCTATAATCAAACATCAGTCGGAGATATTTCAACCGCTTCAGGCTACAGCAAGGGACATATTTATTACCATTTTGAAAACAAAGAAAAGCTTTTTGTACTTCTAGCCCAACAATCAATGCAAGATTGGCACAACAAATGGCTCCAAAAAGAGTTTATCTACTCCACGGCAGCAGAGAAACTATATGGCATGGCCATGCATGTTCTCTATCATTACCAAACACCTTTATTAAGATCCGGGCAAGAACTAGCTTCCAATCCAAAGTCGAGCCCTGAATCAGTGGAACAGTTATATAATTTAGCGGTTATACCGATGGGTGCTTATCGTGCGATCCTTCAAGAAGGCATTGATCGAGGAGAATTTGTTAATGGCAATATTGATGAGTGGACAGTTCTACTAGGCACATGGCTAGGAGGTTTATGTCAGCTGACAAATACGCAGGAGCTTAAAGCATTAGAACCACTCTTTAATCAGGCAGTTACCATTTTTTTAAGAGAAATAAAAAAGGTGGGATATAAATGAAAATTGCATGTATCGGAGACAGCTTAACAGAAGGCCGACCAGGGGTTTCATTTTTTAAACGATTAAGAGCTAAACATCAACATATAGAATTTGATAATCTCGGTAAACCAGGTGAGACAGTGAAAAGCTTACACACTCGCTTAGAGAAATCGAAGCTAGCTACTTTTTATGACCTTAGCTTTCTTTGGATTGGTGTCAATGATGTCTACACTAAACTTTTGAAAGTACAGGCACAGCCGGTTTCAAAAGATCATCAAGAGTTTAAAGATTACTACGCAAATGTTTTAGAAATGATTTTAGCCTCCTCTAAACATGTAGTTTTAGTAACACCAGCTTTAATAGGAGAGAAAATAGAAAATACTCTCAATATGGAATTAAAAGAGCTCTCCTCCATTATTCATTCCATTTCTTCTAAATATGAAAATGTTAGCTTTTTAAATATGCAAGCGGTTTTTGAACATCAATTAAAACATGTTACTAGTTCGGAATATGTGAACACCAATGTTATGCGAGTGATGAAAGATGTACTGTTGTATAAAAACCCTTTGCGGATTGATCGATTATCCAAAAAGAGAGGGCTACATTTAACGTTGGATGGCATTCATTTAAATAGTAAAGGAGCAGAGCTTGTCGTCGAAGAATACTCAGCTGTCATTAAACGACTTCAATTGCAGGAACACCCTGTCCATTAAGGAATTCATATGAGAGGTGATAATTATGAGAAAGGTTGCGATTGTTACTGGCGGTGTATCAGGTATAGGGAAGGCTATCTGCAAAGAGGTAGTAGGTCGCCACGTATTTGTTATTATTGCAGATATTAACGAACATGATGGACGTCTTCTAGAGGCAGAACTAAATAAAGATACTTCAAATGCTCGATTTGTTAAATTAAACGTAAGTGATTTCGAAAATGTTGAACATGTCATTACAAATGTATATGAGGAATTTCAACGATTAGATTATTTGTTCAATAATGCTGGTATAGCTATGTATGGTGAAATTTATGACATGACAATTGACGATTGGAAAGACATTGTAGATATTAATTTATGGGGCATTGTTTATGGTACACAAGTTGGGTATCAAATCATGAAGGAGCAAGGTTTTGGTCATATCATCAATACGTCATCAGCTGCAGGGTTGGGACCATCTCCTATATCAGCTGCATACTCAACTACGAAGCATGCTGTTGTGGGCTTAACAACATCACTACACTATGAAGCTGAGGAATTTGGCATCAAGGTAAGTACCCTCTGTCCGACTTTTGTTGATACGCCTATTTTTGATAAAGCAACAGCTATTAATATAGATAAATTGGCGATGTCCAAACAATTGAAAAAACAAAAAATGATGTCTCCACAGCAACTAGCAAAAATCGCTATTGCAGGCGTGCACAAAAATAAGCCAATTATTTGTCCTATGCCAATGCGTAAAACAATGGATGTTGTCTTTACGATCTTCCCTTCGTTTCACAGGGCATTAATGAGAATGGTCTGTAAAGTAAGCCGAAAAGCTCGATTAACATAAGTATTTAACGTAAAAGTTTTCTTCTAGATGGTAAAAAACCGCTATGCTTTTCTGCCGGCAAGGCACGAGCCGCATCAGTGCAAAAAATAGAATTTGAACACGAAGGCATATGTCTCCTTCGCTATATTTTCATTTACACTACATTGGAAAAACAATTCTAGGAGTCTCGCGGCTTTTTACCTTTAATTTAGATAACAAAAACACTGAACGAATTAACCCCTTTTAAGAGACAAGTAGCTAGTTATTATGCTCTTCTTCATTTTTCTTATAAATACCTAAGAGTAAAATAATAAGACCTATGATAAAAATTATAGGAAATAAAACCATCATAATCGATGCAGCCCAACCATTTCTAATCAATACTCCATACAATACGCCAATTATATATGATAAAAATGGTGCAAACGCAATCATTATAATGATACCCCAAATGATATATCTCCCTTTTTCTGACCGTTCTTCGCTTAATTGGAATCCCGCTATTAACCCTACTAATACAATTATTAAGGCAATAACAAACGTCATGTCAAATCACCTCCTCCTTTCCTTCTACAATATGCTGCTTTCGTTTATCGATTTGGTAACTTAACACTAGGCTTTTAAAAAAATTTCGTAATTTGCGCATAGACTGAAATCATCCATTGATTCAAAAAAAATACCACAACCATCAAAAGCTGTGGTTGTGGCTTTCTACTACTCGATTTAAATAACATCTTGCAAAATGACACCATCGCTCATTTTTATAATACGGTCCGTATAAGCAAGCATCTCTTCATCATGGGTCACCATTAAAGTTGTAATGTTTAACGTTTTAGTTAAATCCTTAATTAATAACATAACCTCTTTTGATCGTTGTGAATCTAAGCTTGCAGTTGGTTCATCTGCGAATAGTACTTTCGGTTTATGAATGATTGCACGGGCAATGGCAACACGTTGCTTCTCCCCTCCTGACAATGCAGAAGGATAAGAATTTTTCCGATGATCCATCCCTACTAATTTTAGTAATCGATCAACTTCATTTTTTTGTTCCTGTTTCTTTAATTTTGATTCAGAAACATCTAGCATTAGTAGCAGTTGCTCCTCAACTGTAAGAAAAGGTACGAGGTGTGCAAATTGAAAGACAAACCCAAATTCACTTGCTCGTACTTTTCGAACCTCCTCAGCGTTCATAATAGACAGGTTTTTTCCTTCAAATATAACATATCCATCTGTTGCAGGCTGAAGTCCTGCAGCAATTGTCAAAAGCGTACTTTTACCGGAACCAGATGCACCTACCAATGCAGTTATTTCTCCTTCTTTTAATGAAAGATCTATCCCTTTAAGTATTTCCTCCTCTACCTCGCCATTCGTAAACGTTTTTCTAACTTCATCAATTTTAAATAAAGTCATATTAAGCCTCTCCTTGCTGTATCGCTTGTAATGGTTCAATTTTTTTAATTTGGATTGCTGAAATTGTAGCGCCTACAAATCCAATAACTAGAAATACAATCGATAATTGCGTTGTTGTCGCAATCGTTAAAGTGAATGGCATTCCTTTTGGCGCTATTAGATTAAAGGCCTGGCTAAAGGTTACAGATAAAACAAGTGAAATAACTGTAATGATGGCCATCTGTGTCCATATCATTTTAAATAACTTGCTTGTTTTTAAACCAATCGCCTTTAAAATTCCGTATAAGCCGATTTTTTGGACATTCATCATATAGAAGAAGATGGCGAACAACATCCCACTAATGACTACTAGAAACCAAACAATCATATTTAAAGACATTTGTTCTGCGTTATAGCTTGGGATTATGTTAAGAAATTCTTTATTTGAAAATGATTCTAATCCAGCAAATTCTTTTGAAGAATCTCCGTCTGGTACGAAAATCATCTGCATTTCATCCACACGGTAAATTTCTTTATAATCCTCTTTATTAATATAGGCAACAGGTGCATGACTATATTTCTTTTGATCGACAAATCCCTTTACTACAAACTTGCCACCAAATTGATTATTCGTTAATGTATCTCCTACTTTAATTCCTTTATCTTCCATTGAGCTGTCTAATACGACTTCATTATGTTTCACATTTTCAAATAAATCTGAAGCGGTAGATGTAACAAAGGCAACGCTTTGCTGCTTATCGTCCTGATCATTTAAAAAGCCCATTTGTAATGAAAAAGCTACTGCATCTTTTTCTTTGCTCAATATTTCATTTTGTGTACCGCTATCTATTTTTGACAGATTATAAGTTTGATTTGCATCCTCATTCATATAAAATTGACCTTGTGGTAAATCCTTAATTAGAGCGGCATTATCTTGTGACAATCCGTTCGCCAAACCAGAAATAATAAAAGTTAATAAACTAACTAAAAAAACAATTGACCCTAATATTAAAAATCTTACTTTATTCTTCTTAATTTCTTTCCACGCAAGATTCATCGTTAACTCCTCCATTCCTTTTTACATCCTTAGCATAAAATCCTTAAATGAACGGAAGATGAACTAATTATTAATTATGAGATGTTTTTAACAAAAAAAGCTCATAAACCTTTTCTTTGTTAGGTTTACGAGCTGATTGAAATATCCATCATTATTATAGTAGGCTTTTGACAGAGATCTATTGGCCATCTAAACGCATGGAAGCTTTTTTATAATATTTTGGGGTTTCCTCTATTTTTGATTCGTACAAAACCACTTCATCTACTAGAAATTTAGGAAGCTGAAAATTCTCTTCCATCAATGCCTCGAACGGAATTTTTCCGCATGCTTCATCCCACTTTCTTGCAACAGTTATATGCGGGACAAAGGGCTTCTTATCTAATTCAAATCCAACCTTCATACAATCTCGGTATACTATTTCTTGCACAACATTTAATTGCTGCGATTCGAGCAGATCGACCCATAAAATTCTTGGATATTCTTTTCTTCCAAAAATATTGAAACCCTGAATTTTTAATTCAAATGGAGATACATTCAAAAGATTTTTCCTCGCTTCATTCAGTACAGCCTGTAATTGCTCCTCTTCATCCGCATGACCTAAAAAAGCCAAAGTGATGTGATAATCTTCCTGATGAACCCATCGTTTAAAATGAAAAGCTGACTTCATTTTTTCACACTTTTCATTAAGAGCTGCTTTAATGTCTGAAGGAAGTGGAACTGCAATAAAAAAGTGTCTGTTCATAATCATACCCTCTCTATTCATCATAAATGCTACCTAACAGGCATTATGTCTTTTCCTACAATAATTTAACCATACTACTCACGCTTAAGGCTAACCCGCTTTGCTTTTTATCTATTTTTGTCTTATTATCTTTTCTTATTAAATAATGCCCAGTTACTTCAAGAACTAATAACCCTAACATGGATAGAGAGGTGGTCTAAATGAAACTACAAGATTATTACCAAAATCGGATAAACAGTTATATCTCCTTTAATTTAGGACAACCTGTTCCATGTATTCGCTCGATTTAGGATCCATCTGATATTTAAAGAGTAGTCCTTACTGTGTAGGTGACAACGATAATATTTCCTGAATATTGTCTTTTCTTAATATTTTATTATTTATCAAGTAAACCATCCTTTTATTTTGTAGTAAATTTCAGTTAAATCAATTGTAATTATTGCTTCAGTAGATGTTCTTCACACCAAAATTTAAATTCCATTAGTTATTGCGATTTGGATTAATTTAATTTAGTATACAAATAACAACTCACTAACTATTAACTTACAAGGAAAATTCTGAAAAATATTATATAGGTTCTTTATACTAAAATCGGGTGGAGAAGTTTTTTAGATAGCAAGTTTTCGTATAAAATACATCGAAGGAGGGGGGATTTTATGGATTTTATCAGGAAATAAACCGCTTGGAAATAATTTATTCCCTTCTGCTATTGCGGAGTCTCTGATCCTATCTGTACTTTATAGTAAGGGAAGAAGCCTTATAGTCAGTAGAAACCCTTGAAAAAGTTAGTTCAGAAAATTTCTAGTAGGAGCGTGTAAAATGAATTTAAAAGAAAAGTTGATATTAATAAAAGAAAATGGGTACCAAGCACCCCCCGATACATTCCAGTTGATACTAGAAATGATAAATAACATCGGTTCTTTGGATGCCCAACTACGTGATGAGCTAATTTATACAACCTTATCTCATTGGATTCCTGATAATTCTCTAACAGCAAACGAACTAGAACAACTTCTACCGGTTGTTTTGGATAAAAACCATTTGCTTTTTAAGCTTGGTGAAACAAATACAGACTCTGTCTTCACTCGATCTTTCTCCATGCTAGTCATACCGCTCTTCTTCATGAGGCATAGAGAATCACCATTTCTCTCAAGAGAGCAAATTCATCAGATAAAAGAGAAAGTATTTTACAATGTACAAGAAGAGCGAGATTACCGTGGGTATGACGAAGAAAAGGGCTGGGCTCATGCTATAGCCCATGCAGCAGATGCTTTAGAAGATTTGGCTCAATGTTCCGAACTGGATAAAAATGACCTCATTACTATCCTCGATTTAGTTTACGAAAAGATGACCATAACAGATCGAGTTTACTCCGATGGGGAAGATGAGAGAATGGTAAAATCCATAATTAGTGTTTTAAATAGAAAAATACTTAGTCAGACTTATGTAGAACAATGGATTCAAAGTTTTGGTGATGTGGAGAAAAATTCAGAATTTCTCCCTGCCTTTAAGCAAAAAAATAATATAAAGAACTTTTTGAAAAGCTTATACTTTCGAGTTAAATTTTACAAAGTGGATGCAGTTCTCTGCCCGACTATCGAGCATACATTATATAAAGTAGAAAAAGTATACTATTCCTAATTAAAAAAATGAGGGGAAAGCACCCGCACTTGTCCGTCTCCACTTCAAATGTGGTAACAGGCAAACAATAGCCCTCAGGGGACATTTTTACTTCACACTTTTCACAGAAAATTTGATTTGCGGGGATTCAGATGGATCTCCGTTCTACATGGCGTCAAAGGAACGTTGAGGGTTAAAATTATCTTTGAAGCAAACGTATGCAAACCTACAATAATTACGGGGGTATCTTTTGTCTCTCTTCAAAATAGTTAAAATAATTTCGATTCTTATCGTTTCCTATCGTAACCCCAAAAATGCAAAAAGCTCACAAACCCTGTACTATCAAGGTTTGTGAGCTTTCCAAACTTACTAAACGTAACATATATGTACGTGATGATACCGGTGGTCGGGGTCGAACCGACACTCCAAAGGAACACGATTTTGAGTCGTGAAAAGAGTGCGTTAGATACTCCGACATGCTAAACGTTAATTTGAACGGACATTTAATCGAATAATGCGTAAACGACCGTTTTCCTATTACCGATAGTTTACGCTACGCTTATCCGAAAGTAAAGATAAATTACGCTAACTTCACAATTACTTCTATTATAATACGTTGTTCATTATTTGCTGTTTGAATAGTTGTCGATGATGGAATAACTTCTGCGCTAACTGGCGGTACATAAACAGCAGTACCTTGTTTCAAACGTTCAATGACGATAGGCATAACATCTCTCGGTCTTTTTCCCGAAGCAACTTCGCTCAACATCCAATCCATTTGTATTGCGTCATTACCTTTATAAATTGCACCTATCGAATCTTTAGGAGCAAACTCCGGAACTTCCTTACGAATGTCTCTCGCATAGCCACGAATTACCGGTTCTTCAATACCGTATTTTTTAGAAAAGTCGCCTGTTCTCATAATCATTATAAAACCCCCAATGAACTATTTATATACGTCAATTAAACGCTCATTTGAAGGATTGCCGTAATTATTAGATTTTAAACGTCATTCAGACGATTCCAGACGGCTAACTATCCGATTCAACGATTCTCGATGCGTCTGACAGCGCTGAATATCCCGATTACACTGACTACCGTCTTTAAAAATGAAATTTATTTTGTGTATGACGTAGAGAGGCGGGATATGATCGGTGGCCGTTGGGGGGTTTCTATATTCAATTAACGTAACTTTGACGCAATGAATAGCGAAAGAATATTTATTCATTCTAGCTTCCCAAAATTATAATTATGTAAACTAAAACAACCTACGAAACGTTGTTATATCAACGTTCTTCAACTACCGCAAAACTGCCCATTATGCAGTATTTTATACATAACGCTCAAACGCAGTATCTACGCATGGTTACGTTATGTAACTGCAACAGTCCGATTGATTACGAATGCATAAAATGTAACGTTTATTCGCATTTATTTGCATTGTTTTTGACCCCCTATTTTTTGAGCGACCTTCCGCCAGCCACCTCTGCCTGACGTAATCTCCGTAATAATCCTAGATTAAGTGGCGATATGTAAACGTAGGCATAAAAAAAGACGGACACATAAGCGCTATACTACGCCTACATGCCCGATAATAACCACACTATTCCGTTGTATCTGCCTCAATCATCTTCGTCGGCATATCGATAACATCTACGTCGCCCTGCTCTGCTTTCGCAATGATACGCGCAATATCTTCGTCACTCACTTGCGAGCCAACTCCGCCCTGGTTAACAGTAATTTCGTGCTGTTGCTTCGTATTGCCCATGCCAGCGTGATTTAAGAAGAATAAGTTGGCGCCAATGGACGGTGTGCCTGAGAATGAACCGTCTGCTAAGCCTTTCATATTCCTCAACGCCTGCAGCACGTAGTCATTAGCGATAACTTGCGCTGCATCCTTTATATAGCGATTGAACTCCGGCGACATCCGATATTCATATAAGGTTTCACGTGACACACCTACATCTGCAGCGATTTCACTAAATGATCGGCGCTTTCCTTTGCCACTGCGCGGTAATGAATCGTTCACAATGATAAGCTGTGCAGCTAATAGTTGGCGCTGTGTTAAGTCGTAGTTCTCTACTGGAATAGATGGTAGTACATCTAAGTCCACCTCGGTAATTAGTTCTGTTGATTTGATTTCGTTTGTCATATCGTAATTCCTCCTGTTATCTTAGTGAAACCCTCGCCCTATTTGACGACGGCCTGTTACATTCGTTTTATACTCTGGATACACACCGTACATCCAATCTGGTTTCGGTATAATCCTTGCTTCCGGTTTTTTAGCACTAGAGAACGCCATTTCAATCGCATCTAAAACGTCCACGACTCCGTTAGGATACTCTTGTAACTCTCGATACACCTCTTTATGATCGCGATTAAGAATGAGCGACTTATTAGCTAGTGGTACTTCTAGCGACTCGATACGGCTCGCCTTCGACTTTGTACCATGTGTTTTAATGGTTTTCATACGCGTGTGATAGATAGAGTTATGTCGCATAGTATCTTCTAGTTGTTCAGCATAAGCTCTGTACGCTCCAATACCTTCAACAACGCATTTATGCGGCTTATACTCAGCCATTCGCGGTAAGATTTCCATGATAAACTCCGACGGTACTTGTCGACTTGCATAAACATCTAATACGAATACGAGTCCACTTTCCTTATGGCGTCCTAACGTTACGTATGCGTTAAGTGCCGACCTTTTACTACCCGCCAAAGCAGGATCCCAGCACGCTACTTTATCCATATCTCGCAAATAGTAATACTTATCGTTATATTCGATTGCATCTAGGTGATGTTGTCCGTCAAATACTCGTCGACAGTATGCGTAGTCCTCTGGTGAAAAATGTTGCTCATCGCTCGCGAATGATTGATTCATATACTCCGAAGCAAAGGCACGACTGCCGATGGACGCCTTAACATGCATTAGCTCGCGGTATGTCCAACGGTTAGACCACGCTAACTCTATGCCCGATTCTAGTTCGTCCCTATGTTTCTCGTAATATTCGTCCAGTTCAGCGTCCGTTGCTTCGCCAGTGTACATATGCAAATAGTCGCTCCACAAATGCGGATTATCCGGCTCATTGATAACTGCAGCATGAAATAGTCGCTTATAGTCGCGACGTTCCAGTAGATGCGACAATAGACCGTTTGCCGTAACTTTTGTTCCGACGAATGCAATTACGCCATTCTCTGAAGGTAAAGGCTCAACCGTTGAGTTCCACCAGTGAATTAACTTCTGGCGTTGTTCTTCCGTCGCCTCATTGTTCAGTGAAGATAAATCATCACATATACAAAGCGAAGGACGAGCAGAATTGAACGTCTTGCCTCGTAGACTTTTCCCGGCTGACGATGCCTCAACTAACTGCTTATTCGTAGTAATGAACGTATCCTCGTTATCGCGCTCGTTCTTAGTAGACTGCTTGTGAAGCAACTCTCCGAAGTCCTCGCGTAATTTTTCGTTATGCTTCAATTGATTAGCGATAGACGCTACCAATCGCTTAGCAAGCGTATCTGTCTCGGAAATTATAAGGATGTAATTATCGTGTCCATATGCTAGTGAATGAAGAGCTTTGATTGTACTGACTATCGAACTTTTCGCATGACCGCGAGGCGCCGCAATAACGAATCGCTTATCTTTACGTTTAGTGATCGCATCACACACGTCATACATATCGCTATGAATAGCTGCGGTTTCTTCTATCGTTTCATGCGGTCGATCATCGCTGAAATTACGGATAATATTTCCGGCATCATTGCCAGGATTGCGTTCGTCGGAAAAGTATTCATATGCGAAGTGTGCTACGTCATGTTCGCCTTTTATAATTGATTCCAGGCGCTCACTTTCACGGTCCATCGCTACGAGTTGCAATTGTTCCTGGCTTGTTAGTCTACCTTTGCCGGCTTTCTTGGCCAACGCATGGATAGCGCGACTTAGCTGTCTCAATCGTGCTTTACGTTCGCTCATATTCATATTATTTAGCACCTCCCGCGATTAATAAGTCGCCAATCTTGTCACGAGTCTCGGCTGCAGCCTGTAGATGTTCTGCGTCACCCGTCACATGGAACATAATCGCTGATGTGACTAAATTGCGTGCTGTAATCGTTTCTGGCGTCTCCTTCATCTGATTTAGCGCTCTTAAATCCTCTTGCAAAGCCGAAAGAGTTTCCCCGTCTGTAGAGCTTAATGCCGTTGTAAATGCTGCTAAAATTGTGTGTGTTTGAATTGCTTTCAAATTATCTTTAGTCATATTCCCATCCCCTTTTTAAATATAAAAAAGACAAGCGCAATTAAGCGCCTGTCCCCCGTTGTTATTTATCTGATAACGATAATACGTATAGTTGTTGCTGATGTTCTGGCTCGAATACTAGCACCCGAACGCCTGCTTTCAGCTTACTGTCGTACTCAATCGTTGCTTCCTGTCCATTAATCCTCACTGTTTCTGTATATGGCAATAAGTGCGGATTACATATGATAATATCATCGTCAATTTCCAAAGTGTCAACATCGAGAAGAACTTTTAAATTCGGATGCTCACTTGTTATAGTTGCCGCCTTTAAAGTACCGCCCGCGTTATATCCAACGGCTCGGATTGACCCAATTAACCGTGAGGAGCCACTGCCTTCTTTAGGAATCGCAGGTTTAGTAGCCAACTTGTGTCGCCTGCCTTTCGATTAATTTCGCTAGTTGATACGCTATCTTCTCAATGTCCGCCTCTTCACGAACAGTGAAGCTGTTGCCGGAAATAACGACTGGTCCGCTAGAACCGTTTCCGCTGTTGCCTTGCGAGTAATCTTTGTTTTCCTGTGCAGTCATAACGCGTTCGCCTTTGTGCAAGCGTGTGTAATAAGAATCGTAGGGCACATAATCTAATCCATGATAATTAGATTTTGCGTTACTGCCTTTTTTACCATCTCCTGCACCGATTAAGCCTCCGACAAAGTTTACTCCTGCACTTATCCCGTTAGTCACCCAGTCCGGTAATTTAGCTTTGCCGATAAATCCGATAAAGTCCTTTACATGCCCGTATGCAGTCGAAATCCATCCGCTAAGTGTCTCGAACCAGCCCTGTACGATTTCTAACGCTCCCGAAAACGTGTCGAACGCGTTTTTAACGGCAGTTAAGATAAAATCAACTAATGGCGCTAGTACGTTATCCCACATCCATTTAATAACGGTAGACAAAGCTTCCCACGCCAAACCTAGCGCAGATAGAATCGGCTTAGCGATTGACCATAAAGTCGAGAATAACTGAACCAGGAACGAAATAGCCGGAGCGATAACGTTGTTAAATACGATCATTGCGACGTCTCCGATAATCTGCAACATGTTCCAAAAACCGCTCAGATATGGCTCAATTATTGACCATGCATTCGATAGAATATCGGACACTGTAGACCACGCCTGAGAAAATGCTGATTTTAAGCGCTCAAAAATTGGCATGAATTGTGCTACTTTTTCGGAGATATATGACTTCACTTCTTCGAATTTAGACTTGATTGATTCAAACGAACCTTTACCGAAAATCTCATCAAAAACTCCACCTACGCCGCCTTTTTTAAACGCTGTTGTTAATGTCGATATTTTAGTTTTGATTCCGTCTATGATACCGTTCACTTTAGTTGCTATGTCTGGCGGAAATAATGCGCTTATTAAGCCACTCACGCCACCTTCTTTAAATGCTGACCATAACGTTTTTACTTTACCGATAATGCCGTCAATAGCACCACGGAATGCTTCGCTATTATCATAGAGCGCTTTAAATCCGACTACTGCAGCTGCGATTCCCATTGCGATTAAGCTGATAGGGTTGGCTAGTGCAGATATTGTCCCTACTACGGCTAGCGCAGCTACAAACGTGCCAATCGCACCGACTATGTGAGCGATCGGTTTTCGCCATTTCACGAATAGATCATACAACGCAATGGCTTTATCGGTTGCTTTGCCGAGCATATTACCTAATTTGTTACTAAGTGCTTCGGTATCAATTCCTTCAAACATCGTGTTTAGTCGCCGTAAAAAGTCACCTAATTTAGTGTTACTTTCCATCCCCATATTTTTAAAGAATGTTTGCGATTTCTCTTGAAGCTGCGACCACAAGCCTTTGGTTGTATTCCCCATCTTATTAACCATTTCATCCGTTACACCCATTTTTGTTAATAATTTATCTAAACCAGACATCTTAGCAGACAAGCCGTCCATTTTAGTGATTTTTTGCAATTCCTTTTTATCTAGCCCGACCGCCTCGTACATTGAAGTATAGTCACCTTGCATAAGTTCCTTTGTTGAAAAAGATGCCTGCTGAGTATCTACGCCAGAAAAGGCTTGAATGCGCTCAACTAAGCCCCAAACCTGTTGGAGTTCATCAACATTCTTACTAAGTCCTATGAACGCCTTTGAGTTAGACATCATATCTGTACTGTTTAAAACTGGACTCGCGATAGCTGCCTTCTCGACCATTTGAAGATACTTTTTCGCTTGTTTATCGTCCCCAAACATCCCGCTAATTGCCATCGCATTTTGTTCGTAGTTTGAGGCAGCGCCGATTGTTGCATTAAACAATTTGGCCATTCCTTGTGCTCCAACGTATGCCCCTGCGATACCAATTAAAGCACTTTGAGCCCCCTTCAACGATGCACTTAAACCGTTTGCTCCAACGCGCAATGAACTGACTTGCGTAGCGAACCCGCCCAGTTTACTTGAAGCTGATGACGTAGCATTTCCGAGCCGACTTATTGCAGATTGAGAACGAGTCATGCTTTCGCTAGTTGTACGGCTTACACGGTTCATTTTCTCCGTCATCTGCGTGATTTTACGTAATTGAGCTGATCCTCGATCCCGAACCTTAAAAATTGCAGAAAGTTCCATAAATCACCATCCCGCCTTTCTTAGTTCGGATTGAATCTCTTTTTCCATCCATTGGCGCCACTTTTCCTTACTTTCCATTGCCGGCTTATCGAGGAACTTTTTCTCACCGGTTATTGCGTTACCATTACCTTCATGAATGTAATAAGCGTAATTAAATCTCCTCGGGCCACGCGTTGCATTCGCGGTAATCTCAACGCCCGCGCCATCGCCTTCGGTAAAAACTTCTGCTTCAATACTTCGTCGAAGTGTACCGCCTAGTTTCTTGGGACGTTTATCGATTGGAGCGATATCGACCGATTCGGCTTTCCAATCGTTCTTAACGTCTGTGAGTCCAGTTAGTAAAGCTTTACCTACCGCCTCTGGCGATTTCTTTAATGCTCGCTCAAGTTGAGATAAATCGAGATTAAATTCCATACGATTTCCCACCGATCATGTCGCTAACAACAGAATCAAACTCTTTACATACACGTTTAAATTCCTCGATGACATCTTGTCCTTCTGCCTGCTTTGTAGCGAGTACCAACGCCTCTAGCATCTTGGCTGCGGCGCGTGACCATTGAGGATCACTTACTACAACTTGTAATAACAGAGGCTTAATGCCGTTAGCATAGCGAATGTAATCAGCGTTAACTTTAAATTTGCGCTTGTCGATATAGTTAACAGCTCCGCCAGCTTTTACTACTACTTGCTTTCCGTTCATCTCCCGTATCCCCCTTGAGTTTTTTGAATAGAAAAAGACACGACGATTAAGTCGTGCCTTTCGTTAATATTGCGTTATTTACTATGCGTCCACCGGCTTAATTGACTGCGATGTAATGGCCGGCGGATGTGAAATTTTCGGTTGGTTTGCTTGCTCTGTAACTAGCGCCTGCTGTCGCTCGAACGCTGCTTTAATAGCAAAATATCGTTTAATTGCTTCAACACCTCGATACTCAGCGTGATTTGCTGCGATAGCTAAGTTATGTGCGTCGATTTTTTCATCCGAAATATCAACTTGTAATACGTCGAAGCCTTCCGGTAACTTCTCAAATAATTGTTCGTCACCCTTAATTGCAAAAGTGCCGTCGCCGTTTGTTAGCATAGAAATTGTCATTTAATCATCTCCATTCGGTTTTATTTGTGGAAATATAAAAAGGCGGAACCAAGTCCGCCCTAATCGTTATTCCATTACATTTGTTCCAGCCATACCTCCGAGTGTTTCAACCTGTCCGTCAAGGATACCTAGCGCCGTTTCCGGATCGTTAATGTGATTTGCAATAGCGCCAATATACGTCTTAACAGTGTCGTGCTGAGGCGATCCCTCACGGAACAATTTAATGTCCTCACCATCGCTAAAGTACGCTAGGATTTCGTTAGCCCTTGCAACTTCCGGCGTAGTAGCCTTTGCCTGGACGCTAGAATAAATATATCTTAATGCCTGTCTATGCATCGGACTGTCGTCGATAGCAGTTACGGTCTGGATAAGCGAAGGGAACGTTTTTTGTAGTTCGGTAGCATAATAAGGTTCATCATATTTTGATTGGAAAGCGTCAATTGCTTTAATCGCCGTATCTACGTTTGTACTAAGCATGATTGACGTCTGTAAAGCAGCGAGTTCTTGCTCGAACAACTTAACGTCTACTGTATTTGAGGGCGGCTTAATAGCTTCTGTTTTCATCTTTTTAGCAAGTGCTGTAGCTTCTGCAACAACCTTCGCATAAGTGGCTTTTTCTTTCGCTACAACATCAAACACTTCGCGAGCTGCCTCTCGCTTAAACTCCTCTACTTTTACCTTTTTACCTTGAGGCGTAAGATGTTGGTCATTTCTAATCTTGGCCAGTGGATCGTTCATTCCTTCTCTTACTTGAGTAGCGATTGTTGTAGCGAATTTCGATCTAATTTCGTAACCTTGGTCAAATAGCTCGTTTAATTTTTGGATTGTCATAATTTTCATTTCCCCTTGTCTTTTAAGTTATTTTTTATTGTAAAGCGTCTGCAAGCGATTGAATTTCTACGGTTGCTGCAGACACTTGACGACTAATTGCAAGTAATGCTTCTGCCGCACGTTCAGCTACAGACCTGGACAAATTTCTCTCTCCGCGTTCAATAAAGCCTAGCATGACAGGCGTAATACCTATGTGCTTTGCGAGTTCTCCTTGTGAGACTCCGAATATTTCGCGATAGTATTTGATTTGATTTGCTGTTAGTGCCATTTTTATCCCCCCCTTTTTTTGTTAGTAATAAAATAACTACATGTAGTGAAAATAAAAAAGCCGCCCATTATGAGCGACTGCCGAGTTATTTTATTTACTTTTTTCTCTCTTTCCCTGTTATTTAAAATACGCTACTTTGTGACTTTTTTCTTGATGCGTGACAACAACTTTCTTAAATTTGTGTAATCAACACCTAACTCTCCAGCTGCGTAATCTCTTTTTATAATCGCATAGCCTCGGCGATCGCATGAGTACCCATCAAACTTACATATTCTACGGTCACGATCGATTATCTTAATTAACTCATCTACCAACTCACGTTGCTTTTTAGTCAATCGCTCAACCTTGCTAGCACTAAATCCAGGTATTATAGCGTTATAACTATCCGTAGGAAATTGCTTTTTAACATACAATGTTACCGAATCTCCAAAACTGTTACGTCGATAGATTCGTTTCATACCATTACGACGCAGCTCTAGCTCACCAAATTTAGACGTTATAGCCTTGTTCATGTAAACGATAATTTCACGTTCTGACTTCGATACGTCCACATATCCAAGCGCTCGCTCAATCGAAGCGACGATATTTTCATCAACTCCTTGTTCTACTTCTAAACGGCGTTCCTCTCGTTCCATGCATCTACGTTTAGCATATTCGTAGAACTCTAAAAAGTATGGTAGCTCAGTAGCATACAACTCCCGTTTTATTCTGTCCATAGAAGCATCTACACACGTAAATAACGTTGCATCCTGTTTAAATTTCAATAAATAGCCATCAAAATCTGTATACTCACAACCGAAGTCAATACCAAAGTCAATGTAAATCATCGAAAGTAGGCGATTTAACTCCTTTGCCGTTTCATCTAACCTTTCTCCTAAGTAATCGCGTAGGGCGCCCTTTTTAAGCCTTCTGACACGATACCCGATATAATGCTCAGGTCTACTTAACTTCACGTTTACGTGTACCTTACCGTCCATGAGGGGGAACACTTCTCGCGTTGGGTCTTTACTAAAATCAAAAGTAGCTCCATATAAAATCTCATCAATAATTAAACGGTCACCAGTTTGTTGATAGTTTACAAGTCTTTGTTTGAAGTCGTTTGTCATAATCTCATTTCCCCTTTGCAGAATAGTTTTTTGAAGAGTTTTACCATTAGATTTCGTATCGCGCCCATTTTTCGAGTAGTTCTCGCATACGTCTAGCGGGCATATATAGATTGATAGATTCTCCATTGCGGATGCGTGAGCGCCAAACCCATTGAAGTAAGTCCGATACCGCTAGCTTGTCTTGACTAACCGTGATATCATGGCATTCAAAGAAAGCTCGCTCGTTTGGATGCATGAATCGATTGTAACAATACATTAAAGTTGAGCGATCTGCATATTCGTTGGTAGCGCGAGCATTACATGCTAAGAACCCCTTTGCGTATCCCTTACCTTTAAGGTCAGACTGATGTTTTTTTACAGTCGTCCATAATACAGCGTTAGCTTTTGCTTTAGCTACGTTGCGTACAAATGAATACATACTTGATTGAATTTCCTCTAATTGATCCTCAGACTGCCTACCTAACCATCTCACACTAAACGCCGTAGGTATGTCGCCATGACGATTATGCGCCCCATCGTAAAGATTAATTAATGCGCGCAATGCCTCACGCCCCTCGTCACGTTTGTTATATTCGACTAAATGCCCACCCTTTACTGCTCTAAGTTCGTAAGGGATTTTATAAAGATCAAAATAATATTTCATTAATTGCGCTTCGAACAGATATGTCAGTACATAAACCTCTGTAAATGTCTCAAAGATTTTCGGCGGAAACGCATAGATTAAAAATTTGTCTCGCATATAGTAAAGCGTGCCAGCTTGCGCTTGAAGCTTGATGTGATCGTAAACTCCGTACTCATACTCTGCCTCATTCGCATTCCAAACTACGCGGTGATTTTCGATTTTTATAAAACCTCGTTCCATTAGTAGCCGCATATCAGAAGGCGATACACTCGCATTATCTATTACACTCATAACCTCGTCCAAAATCAGTGTATAATTGTTCTCTCTTAATAGCTCTCGCAACTCAACGTCGGCCATCTCGAAGAGTGAGTGCGTAGCTGCAATGTCCTTTCCACCCGCAATCAACTGTTTAAGGCTCGTTAACTTACTACCACCCTCAACATTGGTTGATGGTTGTGCGAATGAACGACCTGTTGCCGAGCTAATTACGCGATCAACTTCCGCAAGAAATGGGGTAATGTAGATGAAACGCTCTAATGGACTAGCCGCGTTGATTTTATTGATAGCATAAGTCGTCTTTCCTGCTCCCATCACCGAATCAATTACCGTTACGTTTTTCATTTCCATTTGAAAACCTCCGATTTGTAGAATTATTGTTGTAGACGACGACCCCACCGCCTCAGCGCTTAAGCACTTTTACATACCGTTCCTTTAAGGGACAAAACGAAACTTACGAATAAATGACGATAAAACTGAATTTGCGAGAATATATGATACATAGAATTAGCGTTAAGCACTTTTATATCGTTATAAGTGTTTATCACAGATATCATTTTTGCGATTAGCAAAAATAGAAGTATGAGCGTTAGCGAATGCTTCGTAAAGAACTCTACGGCTCATTTCATTCGCCTATCGCTGCCAGCAAACTGTCATCGATGATAAGCACTTTTTATATACCTCTCTTTAAGGACGACACCTCACAAACGTTGATATGACGCGGTTTATAACGGTCAATAAGCACTTTTCATTTCGGATAAGTGTTGCAGTTGAGGTCGTCGAGAACTTTTGGCGAGAATTTCATCGATAAGATGTGATCGTTCAAATATAAAGACAAGTTTGCCTCGCTCATGTCGACTTGGCTCCATTTTGATTAAGGCTTGTCCCGCATCGATAATTTCCTGTGCTACTTGGCGAGAATGGATTACGATAAATTTTTCGATTTTCGCTTGCATTGTTGTTCATCCTCCTGTATAATGAAAATGTAAATAAGATAGTATATAATAAGTGAAGTCTGCGCGAAAACAGACGTATCACTCTCCATTATATCGGTTACTGCTTGCAAATGTAAAGCAGTTTTTTGCATTTTTTTTTAAACTTTTTTCCTCTACTTCCGTTCAGCCTTACTCCCTCTAAGCGTCAAGCCACTTTTAATATGCAATACACTTCCGAATCTACTAAACCGCCTCGAGACGGCTTTACTTCCTTCTACTATATAACGCACACTAAAACGTCCTATTTTGGTACAACTTTTAGGAAAAATTTATTCCTACTTACTTTAACCTTAAATCCCCCTTTGTTTTAGGCGCTCTACCCTTCGTATGATAAATACGTCGACTCTCGATTTAAAACCGTTTCTAGCCACGTTTATAAAGGCGAAGTGAAGGCGTGCTGTATCCCCGGGGACACACTTCCGAATCTCTCCGATTTCGTCTTTGACAAAATGCCAAAGTCGCTGACGTTGGCGATTCTATGGAATGATTTCGATTATGCGCCGTGCGCACGAACGATTGTCGGTAGCTTCCTCGCGTTTATAATAGAAAAACGGCTACTCTGCAAAGTAACCGTCCTCAATCGTAGTTGGCGCTACGATTATGATACTAGTCGCTTGTTGGCGCAAGCTCTAGCGAATATTTGCCGGTCCTGTTGGCGCAGGATCAGCGTTATATATGACTCTACTAGTTGGCGCTAGTTGAGCGTTTAACTTTTCACATATTAATCGTTACACATATAAACAAAGCTATTGCGATAGAAAACGCTGTTGTACCGTAGTACCACACTCTAAGTTCACCGTCCTCGCCTTCTTCACCGAAAAAATATGCGTCTACCTGCTTCGCTGTATCAACGGCTGCTTTCGTTAGTAACTTAATGTACGCCTTCTTATATTCACGTTCAAACGACTGTGCTGACGCTTTACGCGCAACTCCTTGTTTCATGCCGGAATACCCCCAATCACTAACTCCTGACCATCAACTATCAAGGCACGATAAAAGTCTGAACAAACTACATGCATATGATCGAAAATTGGAATCGTTTTAAGTGCTGTATTTGATAAACGCATTACTATAGTTCGCCAAGCACCTTTCTCTGTGGAAACTGCCTCGTAATTATTTAAGTAATCACTACTATCTGCGATAACAACTTCCGTAGCTTGGTCGGCTACTTTTTTCGTATACTCTGCTATTAAACGTTTGCACTTACGAATAGTGTCGTCAATCATTTCCTGTACGTATAACGGAACTGGTGTCGTAGGAACTGTATAATCCCACCTACAGTTACGTCGCTTCACAAACACTCGATAAGACGTTGAGAATACGCCTTCTTTTTCAAACGATACAATTTGATACTCCACTGACCAAACTTCATTGTCTGTTAACCATTTGCCCTCGTCTAACGTCGTAAACATTTCACATTCCGCCTCTCTCAGTGTTATTTTTGCACATTGCAGTGTGCTTTATAGTTAATATAATATACACTACAGTGTGCATTGTCAACAATAAATTGAAGTTATATACACTACAGTGTAAAATGAAATTAAAAAAGGATTGTGACTACGTATGATTAAAGTACATTTATCTCGTTTATTAGGTGAGAAGAGAATGAAAATTTCAGAGTTAGCAAAAGAAACTGGATTACATAGAAATGGTCTTTCACGTTTGTATAACGAGGAAACTGATGGAATAAAGTTCGATACATTAGAGAAGGTTTGTAAAGCTTTGAATTGTGATATTAGTGATCTAATCGAAATAGTGGACGAAGAAAAAGCGCATGCTGACTAATAGTTGGCTGCTCTTTTTTATTATTTGTATAACGTAATTTATCATATGGCGATTATGCTATGATGGATATAGTTGGAATTATATGTTTAGGAGTCGAACAAAATGGAATGGTTAAAAGATGATAGTTGGAAAATGAAGCACTCTTCTAAAGAAATTTATTTGATGATAAACCATAAATGGGCATTTGTTGTCTGGGAATTAGCTCTGATAAATAATGTTATTAAAGATAATTCAGCGCTTGTTCATGTAGATTCACATTTAGATGATTGGGTCGATTTAAGTTTGGACCCTAGATATTACAAAGCAAAAACTGAACAGGATATTAAGTTATTAGGAAATTATAAAAATACCGATGGAAATATTGATTATGAATTAGATTATGCTAATTTCATCATCCCTTCATTTGTAAGAAATACGATTAGAAGTATCATCTATGTAAGTGACTACAATAATACAGAATTAAGTGTTGACCAAATTTATAATTTTGTCATCGAAAATTCGAAAAGTAGTTTCATTGTAAAACATATTGAGATGTTTATTAAAAATACCCCTTCTATAAAACGCTTTTACAGTGTAGAGGATTATTTTAAAGCACCGCCAGTTATCCCACCCAACCAATCAAAAATATTAGACTTAGATTTAGACTATTTCAATGACTCAGATAATCTACTCTTTTCTAATTTAAAAACTGATAAAGTAATTAAAGATAACTTAAGACATTTAAAAGAACAGCATGATTGGGATTTGATTACCGTCGCTCTATCACCTTCACATTGCGGCGGAGATCAAGAGTGCTTACATATATTTAAATTATTTCTAGAAGTTTTCGAGTTAAATTTTGCTGATTTTGAGTATTGGTTGTAATTAAATTTTATATATTAAAGTAGTTGACAATCGCACCCAATTTCAGCAGAATGGCTGCTCGCTCCGGGAAATCGGCGCAAAGTGGTTACCTATTATCGCTAGACACGTAGAAATACGCGAAAAGCAACAATAAGTAACAACCGCATATTTCAGCGTCATAGTGACGTCCTGGGTTTCTCGTATGCTCCTGTTAGATTGGGATATTTCTATCCGTATGTACTCGTCTATTTATCGTCCTAGACGTGCGGTAGTCCTTAATTGAGCGTATTTGTACGCTGATTGTCCGCTTGTACATGCTTACCCTAGCCGTAACTAGCCGATAAACCATGCCGCGCCCTTAAATGGTGGCGCTCACCAATTCGTCGCAACCGTAACAGGAAACGGCTTGACCTGCGATATAGTCGCTTTTGTGCAATGGTACGACTAACCTTTCCAGTTTTGTTTAACGTCCTGTTAGTGGGCAACCAAGACGGAATAACACTGAAAAAGGCCGCATTTAACAGAACTTGCATCAACCGATTTTTTCGGATATAATGAAGCCTAATAAAACACTTGCGTCGGGAAACGTTTTAGTGTTAATCGTATTAAGTTAAGGTCTAGCGCTCCAACGCTAGGCTTTTTCTTTTTGTCTAAAGATTATTTAACGGACTAAACTCACGATGTTTGTCGTGGACCTCCGTTGAAAATAGATTTACATAGGTCTTTACCATCTCCATCGTTGAGTGGCCGAGTATCTTTTGTAATTCGAATATACCAGCGCCATTCATAACGGATAGCTTTGCGAATGTATGGCGCATTGTATGAGGCGAGCATCTTACGCCTTTAATCCCTGCTTTATTACCGTATTGAGCAACTATCTTCTGCAGAGAATTACGTTTCATTCCTGTACCTTCTAATGTGACAAATAACGCATCTGTTTCGCATGTCCCTCTTAATTGAAGATACCGACGAAGCTGCTCCTTCATTTTCGCTTGTATCGGTACATAGCGATGATAATGATTTTTCGTATTACGAATAAACACGAGACCTTCCGATAGCTTCACATCTTCTACTAAAATACCGCAAGCTTCATTTAAACGGATTCCAGTTTCGAGTAACAGCATCATAAACGTATAATCTCGCTGACCTGTGAATGTTCGCTTGTCCGTCGCATTGAACAACGCATGTAACTGTTTAACGGTGAATGTTTCAACGCTATTCTTACGGTCACGGACTAACGGAAACTTCGCCAGATCATTTACGGCCAAGTATTTATTTTCTAGTAACCAATGAAAGAACGCCCGAATCGCTCTTAGCTTTGAGTTTATCGTTGTTGTCCGAAGTCCGCGTACTTGCATATCCTCGACTAACTCCTCTAAGTGCTTCCGCTGTACGTCGTGAATAAATAGCGAATGCCCTACGCTGACCAAGAACGTACGGAAGTGATTTAGTTCACGTTGATAGTAAGTAATCGTAAATTCGCGCAAGCCACGTCGTTTCGCATCCTTTATAAATACCGCCAACGCTTCATCAAACGTAGTCACCTGCATTGATACCGAACGACTCACGAGATCGAGTTCCCGTCCTACCAATTCGTTATTACGCTTAGACATAGAAAAAGACCGCCTTCCTTAGTATTTAAGGAAAACGGTCTACTAGCGAACATGCTAACGACTAATTTGACGCACATTATACGTCTAAAACGTAAAAAAGCGCCTCATGCTTACGCATGAAACGCCCGTCAAATCAACGATTTAAATGATACCGGTGGTCGGGGTCGAACCGACACTCCAAAGGAACACGATTTTGAGTCGTGCGCGTCTGCCAATTCCGCCACACCGGCATAATGGAGATAAAAAAAATCGGATAAACCGATTAAGTAATAAATTATGGAGGCGGCAACCGGATTTGAACCGGTGATAAAGGTGTTGCAGACCTGTGCCTTACCACTTGGCTATGCCGCCTTAATAATTGGAGCGGAAGACGAGGTTCGAACTCGCGACCCCCACCTTGGCAAGGTGGTGTTCTACCACTGAACTACTTCCGCAAAAAAATGGCTGGGGTACCTGGATTCGAACCAGGGCGTGACGGAATCAAAATCCGTTGCCTTACCGCTTGGCTATACCCCAAAAGTTAAATATATATAAATATGGGGCGACTGATGGGAATCGAACCCACGAATGCCTGAACCACAATCAGGTGCGTTAACCACTTCGCCACAACCGCCATATTATTATATTTTATTATTCTAAATTAAATGGGGCGACTGATGGGAATCGAACCCACGAATGCCTGAACCACAATCAGGTGCGTTAACCACTTCGCCACAACCGCCATGAAATTAATTGATTGGCAGGGGCAGTAGGAATCGAACCCACACCAAAGGTTTTGGAGACCTCTATTCTACCGTTGAACTATGCCCCTATGAATAAAAAACTGGTGGAGGGGGACGGATTCGAACCGCCGAACCCTAAGGAGCGGATTTACAGTCCGCCGCGTTTAGCCACTTCGCTACCCCTCCGGAATTACATGGTGCCGGCGATAGGAGTCGAACCCACGACCTACTGATTACAAGTCAGTTGCTCTACCAACTGAGCTACACCGGCAAAAAAATATGGTGGGTCAGGACGGAATCGAACCGCCGACACTTAGAGCTTCAATCTAATGCTCTACCAACTGAGCTACTGACCCATATTTTAAAAAAAATGGCGGTCCCGACCGGGATCGAACCGGCGATCTCCTGCGTGACAGGCAGGCATGTTAACCGCTACACCACGGGACCATTTTGGTTGCGGGGGCCGGATTTGAACCAACGACCTTCGGGTTATGAGCCCGACGAGCTACCACTGCTCCACCCCGCGATAATAAGGTGATTTATTTAAATAATGGTGGAGGATGACGGGCTCGAACCGCCGACCCTCTGCTTGTAAGGCAGATGCTCTCCCAGCTGAGCTAATCCTCCATCTGGGTATTAAATGGTGACCCCTACGGGATTCGAACCCGTGTTACCGCCGTGAAAGGGCGGTGTCTTAACCACTTGACCAAGGGGCCATCGTTTGGAATGAAAAATCCTTAAAAGTGCTGGCGGAGAGTAAGGGATTTGAACCCTTGAGACAGTGTTAACCGCCTACACGATTTCCAATCGTGCTCCTTCGGCCACTCGGACAACTCTCCAAGAATGGCTCCGAAGGCAGGACTCGAACCTGCGACAACCTGATTAACAGTCAGGTGCTACTACCAACTGAGCTACTTCGGAATAATTTTATCATATAGCCTAGCGACGTCCTACTCTCACAGGGGGAAGCCCCCAACTACCATCGGCGCTAAAGAGCTTAACTTCCGTGTTCGGTATGGGAACGGGTGTGACCTCTTTGCCATCATCACTAGACTATTTTGAAAGACAGTACCTATTATAACGTATATTTGTTGAAGTTACAAGTATATTTTCAATAGTTTTTATTCTTTCAAAACTGGATAAACGGTGCATTGAATGTTTCAAACATTTTGGTTAAGTCCTCGATCGATTAGTATTCGTCAGCTCCATGTGTCACCACACTTCCACCTCGAACCTATCTACCTCATCGTCTTTGAGGGATCTTACTTACTTGCGTAATGGGAAATCTCATCTTGAGGGGGGCTTCATGCTTAGATGCTTTCAGCACTTATCCCGTCCACACATAGCTACCCAGCGATGCCTTTGGCAAGACAACTGGTACACCAGCGGTGTGTCCATCCCGGTCCTCTCGTACTAAGGACAGCTCCTCTCAAATTTCCTACGCCCACGACGGATAGGGACCGAACTGTCTCACGACGTTCTGAACCCAGCTCGCGTACCGCTTTAATGGGCGAACAGCCCAACCCTTGGGACCGACTACAGCCCCAGGATGCGATGAGCCGACATCGAGGTGCCAAACCTCCCCGTCGATGTGGACTCTTGGGGGAGATAAGCCTGTTATCCCCGGGGTAGCTTTTATCCGTTGAGCGATGGCCCTTCCATGCGGAACCACCGGATCACTAAGCCCGTCTTTCGACCCTGCTCGACTTGTAGGTCTCGCAGTCAAGCTCCCTTGTGCCTTTACACTCTACGAATGATTTCCAACCATTCTGAGGGAACCTTTGGGCGCCTCCGTTACCTTTTAGGAGGCGACCGCCCCAGTCAAACTGTCCGCCTGACACTGTCTCCTGCCCCGCTAAGGGGCATGGGTTAGAATTTCAATACAACCAGGGTAGTATCCCACCGACGCCTCCTTCGAAGCTGGCGCTCCGAGATCTCTGGCTCCTACCTATCCTGTACAAGTTGTACCAAAATTCAATATCAGGCTACAGTAAAGCTCCACGGGGTCTTTCCGTCCTGTCGCGGGTAACCTGCATCTTCACAGGTACTATAATTTCACCGAGTCTCTCGTTGAGACAGTGCCCAGATCGTTACGCCTTTCGTGCGGGTCGGAACTTACCCGACAAGGAATTTCGCTACCTTAGGACCGTTATAGTTACGGCCGCCGTTTACTGGGGCTTCAATTCGCAGCTTCGCTTGCGCTAACCACTCCTCTTAACCTTCCAGCACCGGGCAGGCGTCAGCCCCTATACGTCACCTTACGGTTTTGCAGAGACCTGTGTTTTTGCTAAACAGTCGCCTGGGCCTATTCACTGCGGCTCTCATGCGCTTGCACGCTCAAGAGCACCCCTTCTCCCGAAGTTACGGGGTCATTTTGCCGAGTTCCTTAACGAGAGTTCTCTCGCACACCTTAGGATTCTCTCCTCGACTACCTGTGTCGGTTTGCGGTACGGGCACCTCTCACCTCGATAGAGGCTTTTCTTGGCAGTGTGAAATCAGGAACTTCGTCCATACGGACTCGCCATCACAGCTCAACGTTACAGTGTGCGGATTTGCCTACACACACGCCTTACTGCTTGGACGCGCATAACCAACAGCGCGCTTACCCTATCCTACTGCGTCCCCCCATTTCTCAAACGGTGAGGAGGTGGTACAGGAATATCAACCTGTTGTCCATCGCCTACGCCTATCGGCCTCGGCTTAGGTCCCGACTAACCCTGAGCGGACGAGCCTTCCTCAGGAAACCTTAGTCATACGGTGGACGGGATTCTCACCCGTCTTTCGCTACTCATACCGGCATTCTCACTTCTAAGCGCTCCACCAGTCCTTCCGATCTGACTTCAACGCACTTAGAACGCTCTCCTACCACTGACATCGTAGATGTCAATCCACAGCTTCGGTGAATCGTTTAGCCCCGATACATTTTCGGCGCAGCGTCACTCGACCAGTGAGCTATTACGCACTCTTTAAATGATGGCTGCTTCTAAGCCAACATCCTGGTTGTCTGTGCAACGCCACATCCTTTTCCACTTAACGATTACTTTGGGACCTTAGCTGGTGGTCTGGGCTGTTTCCCTTTTGACTACGGATCTTATCACTCGCAGTCTGACTCCCGTGTATAAATATCTGGCATTCGGAGTTTGTCTGAATTCGGTAAACCGGGATGGCCCCCTAGTCCAAACAGTGCTCTACCTCCAGTATTCTCATCACGAGGCTAGCCCTAAAGCTATTTCGGAGAGAACCAGCTATCTCCAAGTTCGATTGGAATTTCTCCGCTACCCACACCTCATCCCCGCACTTTTCAACGTGCGTGGGTTCGGGCCTCCAGTAAGTGTTACCTCACCTTCACCCTGGACATGGGTAGATCACCTGGTTTCGGGTCTACGACCACGTACTAATTCGCCCTATTCAGACTCGCTTTCGCTGCGGCTCCGCCTTCTAAAGCTTAACCTCGCACGTAATCGTAACTCGCCGGTTCATTCTACAAAAGGCACGCTATCACCCATTAACGGGCTCTAACTACTTGTAGGCACACGGTTTCAGGATCTCTTTCACTCCCCTTCCGGGGTGCTTTTCACCTTTCCCTCACGGTACTGGTTCACTATCGGTCACTAGGTAGTATTTAGCCTTGGGAGATGGTCCTCCC
>NZ_LDGC01000011.1:0-95247 GCF_015844675.1 Lysinibacillus sphaericus
TCTTGGTCTGCTTTTGTATCTAAATTAGAATACAAAGCAACTTGGTATGGCAAAACAATCGTCAAAGTAAGCAGATGGTTTCCATCTAGTCAAATATGTTCTGATTGTGGACATCATGATGGCAAGAAATCTCTTAAAATAAGAGACTGGACTTGTCCTATTTGTCATGCAAACCACGATAGAGATATTAATGCTAGTAAAAATATTTTAGCTGAAGGCTTACGAACATTAGCCTCGGTTTGAATAATCATAGAACCGTAGGAATCTACGGAGATAGCTTGGTAAATAAGAGAAACCGCTGTTGGTAAAGAAATACACCAACAAGTATGCTCTGTTCCCAAGAATCTCCCACTTCAATCAGACCGAAAGGCCGATAAGTGGGGGTAGTTCAATACATATGAATTATTTATTGAATTTGTCCTTGAATCTCTAGTAGCGTCACCTTTTATGATGAATTTAGTTACTCAATTCAAAAGGTAACAATCAAATAAGCTATTGGAGGAACGGTACAATGAAAAAAGAGCGTTTATTAAATAGAGGATTGGCAAGTTTAATGCACCTGTTTTCCCTATTATTAACCTTTATTTTACCAATATTGGTATACTTAGTATCGAGAAATAAGAATAAATATTTTGCTGACCATGCAAAAGAAGGGATGAACCTTCACTTTACTTTCTTCCCGGTTTTTTTGTTATTAACTTTTATTTCTAAAAAATGGAGCGCGGTTTCAATGATTTCTTTTGCACTTATTATTCTTGAAACAATACTAATTTTAGTTGCTGCAATTTATACTTTAAATGGAAAAAAGTTTTCTTATCCCGTTATACGTTACTTTAAAGTCAATCATTAAGGAGAGAATAATTTGTGGGGAAAGGTATATTTACGATAGGTGAGCTTGTGCAAAAGTCTGGTGTTAGTATTAGAACACTACGCTATTATGACAGTATAGACCTACTGAAACCAAGTGATTATACAGAGGGTGGACATAGACTATATTCGACAGAGGACCTATCTACTTTACAAAACATTAAGTCATTACAGTTCCTAGGCTTGTCGCTAAAGGAAATTAAAGATATGCTGCAAAAAAACAAAATTAAAGGTGAAATTATCTTAAAATCTTTAAACGATCAAAAACAGTTGTTTGAAGCTAAAAAGCTTGAAATCATAAATATATTATCCGATTTAAACCATCTTATTGAAACAGTGAAAGACGAAGAAATTATCAATATCGAGATATTTTGTGCTATGCTACAAAAATTAATATTTGCTGAAAACACCGAAACATGGTTTAAAGAACACTTTCCAAAAGATATAACTGATGAATTATTTAGTATTAATAAATCTGAGGAAATCGATTTAGATAGAAAATGGACTAAAGTTTTATCAGAAATTAAACATTTAACGTTTACAGACGCTATACCTTCTTCAAAAGAAGCTCAAGAAACTGTTAGAACACTTCTACAGCTTATGAATGAAACCTTGAAAGGGAATTTAGATTTAGTTGAAAAAAAGCTGCCATTTACAGAAACATTCAAATTTCCAAATCCTTTTACAGAACAGGAGCAACTATTTTTAAAAGAAGCAATAAATATATATCAAAATAATTGTCAGGAAACGGTGAAGAATTCAAGTATAATCAAGCATGAAAACGCAAATTGAAAAAATGGATAGCATGGAAATTGCACCCCACTTTTGACTAACAAATGGGGTGTTATCTGCTTTACTCTTTCTTCGGTTATCTAATAAACAATTAACTCTCAAACTTTCATCACACCCTTCTACAATTTAACATCATATCCTCTCGTACATACATATACCCAAGTACACAGTGATACACATAAGAATACGATTCAAAACATATAAATAAAGGTGGTTTAAAAAACTCTAAAAGCATTTACGAAAAATTAAGAAAATATTCAGTTTTTACTAAGAAAAAATATAGTATCATATTATTATATACTTATAAAAAAAGGAAATTAATGAAACCGATTGAATATCTAAAACGTATTGGTAGTAGGAAAGAATATTGAAGTAGGTGAGGAAATGGCACACACCATTTACATAGTATTAACAAAAACAGGTACATTATTGTCAAAAGCTATAGGTATGTATACTGGAAAAGAGATGAATCATGCGTCCATTGCTTTTGATGAGGAGCTCTTTGAAATGTATAGCTTTGGACGTCGACAATTAAACAATCCTTTAAGTGGGGGGTTTTTACGAGAAGATGCAGTCAGAGGGCTATTTGAAACAGCTGATTGTGTCATTTATCGTTGTAGAATATCCCATTATCAATACTTAGAGATGATGAAGATCGTACATTATATGTATTGGAATCGCGATCGTTATAAATATAATTTTATTGGGCTCTTTGGCGTTATGATGCAAAGGGAGGTTCGAAGAGAGCGCGCCTATTTTTGTTCGCAATTTGTGGCGATGCTTTTAAAGGTTGGAGGGCTGAATGTTTATCAAAACCCAGCATTAATGACACCCCATTGTATTTCACAATTACCTTATTTAGAAAAAGTATACGCAGGGAAGCTTTCAGACTATTTACAAAGTGTTCGTTCACCAGCAATGTTATACGGTTAAGGACAAACCTCGAATCATTCTAATTATTTTTTACCTTCGCTATTGATAACGTCTCGGCATATTTAGATAACGTCGAGGCTTCACTTAATGGTCGCTCTAGGCCAAGGTCGATACAGAATGTCATTGGATATAATTCTTAAGTCCCGATAATTTACTCGACATCCTTCGTCGATTATGAACATAAAACTATTCTGTTATAAAATTAAAGATCTTCAAGTTGGGTATTATTCTCTTTGGAGTATATTATATACTTTAAAGTAGAAGCCGAAGTGAATATATTAGTAATGAAAGTGAAACGTCAGTTGTCTTCCATCTCTATAGTTGGGAGATGAATAGAGTTTAAGCTACTTTTCAGTGGGTGTCGAAACATCCACTAAAAGGAAGTTGAAAAATACATAAGGGGGCTTTATGGATGAGTGAAGAATTAAATACATCTGGTTGGGATGCGATTGATGAGGAATTATTAAAAATTTATGGGGAGCAAGAGCCGAAGCATTACGGAACCGTTATTCCCTATTTATTAGGGGGCGAAGATCCGCTTGAAGGAATCAGTGCGTATAAGAGCGAGACACCAGTCCCACACTGGCATTTTGTCACTTATGGATTTTCAGAGTTATATGAGAAAGAATCAGAAAATGCTGAATACAGCGGATATGGGTTTGAGTTAACATTTCGTCTTGCTCGAAAGGAAGAGGAGGAGGAGCCACCTGCGTGGGCGTTAAATTTGCTACAAAACATGGGAAGGTATGTGTTTGACAGTGGCAATGTTTTCAGATCAGGTGATTATTTGGATGCTAATGGTCCAATTTGCCAAGGTTCGGACACGCTTTTAACGGCACTTGCCTTTACGATAGATCCCGAGTTACCTGCTATTGAGCCACCAAATGGACAAGTGGAGTTTATTCAAATGGTTGGTATTACAGGTGATGAGCTTGAGGCGATGCAAACGTGGAATACAATGGGCGTGCTAAATGCAGGTCTTAAGTATATCCCGAGCTATGTTACTGATTTGTCTCGTGCAACTCTTTTACAGATTCCATCCATTGCCGAAGCGGTATCAAAAGGAATGGAGGAAGGAGGCTCTAGTACCGGCTTTTTATTCGTAGACCAACTAGCTTGGGAGCAGGGTAAAAAGGGATTGTTCAGCAAACAATCTAATAAGTTAACACTGGGGGCAAAGCAATCGGGAATAATCGGCAAGCTATTACGCGGACGGATTTTAAAAGAGAAAAGTCTGACTTTAGTTAGTCAAGAATTCCGTGTTGTATTTGAGCCGGGGGAAAAATGTGGGTATAACGTGGAGGAAACGGATGTTACCATTACTTTAAATGACAAGGCAGTTATGGAACTCCATCAAAGCTTGATGCCGCAAGAACAAGAGTTTGAAGTATCCTCTATACCGGGGCTTTCCATCCAAATTGCAAAAACATATATTAAAGATCAGCAAGGAAACGTTGTGGAAACAATCGGATGATAAACAAAAGTCTCCCACTAAAACGAACAGTATATCCAAATGATGTGCTTAGGTTCGTAGTGGGAGATTTTTGTCTATGTTTCTAGCTTCTCTCCTAGTTATTAACGACGCAAAGGATAAGAAATTTGTAGGGATTGTTATATTTAAAATATGAAAGGTGTCTTAATATGGGAGCATGGGGATATAAGCCATTAGAAAGCGATGAAGGATTGGATGTAGTAGATTTTTTAGAGGACTATATCCATAGTAATTCAAAATCAAATCATTTAGAGCTATCTGAAGTGATCAATGCGATGAAACGAGAGGGTCTTTTTGGAGAGAGCTTCGATGAAATTGATTTCCTTTTCGATATAAGTGCGATGGCGCTTGCAGAGATTTATGTAATGTATCTTGATACAGGGAAATTATATGATGCAGAAGACGAATTTGAAAAAATACACTCAATAAATGCGGATGAGGAATCATTAAAGTATATATTAAGATATTTAACTGATATTAGAGCTGAAGTTCCAGATGATGATGGTATTAGAGAAATCGTTGAATTATGGCGTGAATCAGAATGCTGGATAGAATGGAAATCTAACTTAGAGTTTCTATTCAATCGAGTTAAAAAAGAAATGATCCATTCTTTAAAGTGATATTAGAATGGGCATTTCATCTTTATGTAAAGAGCTTATTTCTCTTTTGAAATCTGGTAGTTATCAATAGAGAACAAGCTCTTTACTGTTACTACAAGGGAACAGAGCTACGCAATAGCTTATTTAACTCGCCCATTTCTTTTTGATGTATTAATTGTAAAAGGAGAGTTCAATTTGAAATATGAATTTTGGATAATGGCATCTATTTCAGAATTAGTATATTATCCTGATGAATGGAAAGATGAATACATACCTCACCCGAACTTTAAAGCGATTATGGATGCTATTGGTATTCGTGCACCAATAGAGGAAATTTACGAACGTTATTTTAACCAGCCTGTACATACTGGTCATGTACTAGTGTTTTCCAATAAACATGAGCCAGGTACGTGTATTGTTTTTGACACTTATCGAGACGCAATGGACCAGAGCGATATGATTAGATTCGGATGGAGAATTAGCGGAAAAGAAGCTATTGAATCAGTAAAAAAATTATCACGGCACCTTTATGATGAATGTGAAGATGCTACTGTATTTTACAAGGAAGGTCAGTCGGTTCTTTACGAGGTACTGAAAGAAGAACGTTATCCTCGTAAAATTTATTATAAAAAGGTATTTAAGCAGCAAATCAAAAGATACCAAGTTTGAGATAACTGTCTTGTAATCTCAAACCACACTACATCTGTATACCTATTTCTTTATTTACGGGAAGATAAGTAATCTAAATACTCTAACCTAGTAAGCCCACCTGTTTGGCGGTTGAATTCATCATATGTAATATCCTCTGGTAAGCCAAATTCCGCAAATGCCTGCTTGCGATCTTTAGCATATAACGGATGCTCCAGTGAATGTAACATTGCTTGTTCACTGGTAGTATCAAACCATTCGACGTTGATGCCTGCATATACGCCATAATTAGAAAAACGACTTGCTGCTTTAAAAGAAGTTTCTTTTTCTGACTTACTAATTGTTCCTGTTCCCCAGGAAAGGCGGTAGCGTATTTCTTTTCCATAATTAATGGTTATACCGTAACCAAGTGGAAACAGAATATCTGTTTCGGTTAGCGTTTTGTGTCCAACTTTTTCGTAGCCACCTCGCATAAAATGATCGTCCATGACAATCAATGTTTGTTCAGCTAATGGAGCAGATGTAATATGCTCTATACTTGGTGAGCGGTTTATTGTTTTGAATAGATAAGGACGAATAAAAAGCGGCATCGTCATTACATTATTCCATAGGCTATCTTCCGAAAACAAACCATCTTTTTGCATTTTGCGTAAATCCCCGACGACAAGCACATAGCCATCTGTGAATAAATCAATTTCAACTCGGAAAATATCTCCTGGAACAGCTTTATAGCGCAAGCTTTTTTTTCTTGAGAGTTTTTCCAATTTCTCATTATAATCTGTTGGTAAATTGGATGGATAATGTTGTAGCCACTCAATCAATTCCTCTTTAGTTGTTAAATTTCCCATGTTTGTTAGTGGCAATTCGAAAAGGGTTTTTGCATTGCGAGCGACGATGTAACTTGATGGCTCATTCTCTGTCCCCACGCCAGCAGAGAAAACAACTCCATTTGCTTTAACACTGGAAATATGGGTGTAATTCATTTTCTTCTCTTTACCGCGTGCAGTTTAAAGCCTGCTCACTAACCGAGATACGTTTTCGAATGATATCACCATCCATGCAGATGAAATAGCCACTTCGTATTTCAATCGTATCCCAATGCTCTTCTATTAGATGTAGTCCAAAATAAGGACGGAGCGTATTTGTTAGCCAACTGTTGATGTGTGCCATGAGATTACCTCCTATTCATGTGATAAAATTAATTAATGGATTATGTCAAGTATACTGAATGCTTCTAGCTACGAAAATATTTTATATAAAACTATCCATGAAATAGTTAATATTGATTATTTAAATTGATCGCACAGGGGAAGAAGGTAATAACTACCCTTGTATAAAGGTCGCCAAGAGTTTTCTTCAACTTTGTAACTTTTCCTGAAAACTAACGATAATGCAATGTTCAACATTATCGCAAAACCTTTTTCTGCTATAATTAATGACAGTTGAGATAGGGGTGATAAAGATGCAGATTGCTACAATTGAAGGCGTTCCATATGATTGGTTGAAGCGATTACAGGAAATTCATGCACATGTATTTGATGGAGACAATTTACCATTAGAAAAACTTGAAAGTAAAGAGGGGCTCATTTGTTTATTAGCAGTAAAAAATGAGAATATCATAGGTTTTAAACTAGGCTACACACATCCAGATGGTGTTTTTTATAGCTGGCTAGGTGGTGTGCATGAGAAGAAACGTGGTCAAGGGATTGCCAGTCAATTAATGAAGCAGCAACATGAACATCTGCAGGCACGGGGCTTTAAAAAAGTTCGTACATATGGTAGGAATGAGCGAAAGGCGATGCTCATCACAAATCTTAAACACGGATTTGATATTGTCTCAACTTTTGTGGATAAAAAAGATCAACATAAAATAGTGTTTGAAAAAACATTGGAATAGGAGTTTTAACATGAAGGCATACTTAGCAAATGGATTATTTTCTTTAGGAGATCGTTTAGTTAACGAACAGCTCGCTGCGGCAATTAGAGAGGCAGTACCTGGTATCGAATTATATGTACCACAGGAGAATGATGCGATAAACGATAAAACGGCCTATGCGGATAGTTTGGCGATTGCACAAGCAGATTTAGAAATGTTGCAAAATAGCGATGTATTAGTAGCTGTTTTAGATGGTGTTGAGATTGATTCAGGTGTAGCAGCAGAAATAGGTGCATTTGCGATGCTGGATCGTCCAATCGTAGGTGTCTTTACAGATGTTCGTCAACAAGGTCGGGACAATATGATGAAAATAGAGGCACTTGTGCGGGACGGAATTGAAAATCAGTTTGTTTATCGTAATTTATTTGTTATTGGTTTGATTAAGCGCACGGGAGTAATTACAACTTCCATCACAGATGCTGTTCAAGCCGTTCAAAAATATAAAAAATAGAAGGAGACCTATATGCTATTATCAACAACAGATACTGTGGCTGGGAAAGAAATTGTAGAAACGATAGGTTTAGTAAAAGGTAATTCAGTACAATCAAGAAATGTTGGTCGTGATATGATAGCTGGACTTCGCAATATTGTCGGAGGAGAAATGAAGGAGTATGCAGAAATGCTCGTTCGATCCCGAGAAATTGCCACGCAAGCTATGGAGGAAGAAGCAAGACGACTAGGGGCAAATGCCATTGTTGGCGTCCGATTTTCCACATCATCTGTGATGGATGGCACATCAGAGGTATTAGCATATGGAACAGCGGTAAAAGTAAAGGAATAACGGGTGAGGGCTTCAATCAACGAAGGTGGAGACCTTACTAATGTTGAAACAAAGTGTTTAGAGTGATATTTGGGAATATGGCACTTAATGAATGAATTCTCGTTCTAGGCTATTTACTTTTTGCAAAGATATATTGTTGATGCTGCTAAGTTGCACTGCGCTTTCGCACATGAAAAACAGTGCTGAAATTTAGTTTCGTTTTAATTTTAAATTAGAATGAATGACATGTCAGAAGATATATGATAAAAGAAATGGTTGATTGGAGTGGAGGCCTGGCGCCTCCTTGGGGATCAGCGATAAAGAGGAACGAAGGCTAAAGCATCACGTCCTGTGATAACGCCTTCGTGACCAACATCCTGCTGGCCCGAGACCATGCAGCGAGCAACGTGAGTGAAGCGGCTCATCAGACGCCCCCAGGAAGTTTTGCTCTGTGCGAAAGCGTAGCGACAGCAACAACAACAAGGCGCCCAGCCGGAACGGAAATCAACCCCTCGCTCCATACTTTAATTTCATAAACATAATAGTGAAGGGCTTCAATCCACAAGGTTGAAGCTCTTTTTTATTTGCCACTTCGGAATTCATTGGTAAAAATAAAGTTAAATATAACAAAAGTATAGTATGTTTAGTCTGCTTAATGGTTTTTGTTGTTAATTAGTATATATCAATTATACCAACATTGTAGAAAATTTATAGTTAAAAGGACTAATAGTGTCCAACTAATTCTGTATAATAGAGTTGTAACTATGAAGAAAGAGTGGGATATACGGTGGATTCACAACAAAACAAAGGCTATCGTGTCATTTCGATGTTTGACAGACTAATAGATGGTCAAGGAATTAACAAAAAACAAGAAGCTTTTACACATAATGTTGGCGAAAAAACTATACAACGGGATTTGAATGAAATTCGAGCGTATTTGGAAAAAGCTAAATTGGATAGCCATTTAGAATATGTTCGGACCGAAAATGTGTACAGGCTGACAAATACAGGGGAAAGTAATTTATCGAAGGAGCAAGTTTTAGCGATTGTAAAAATTCTGATCGAATCAAGAGCGCTGCTAAAATCAGAAATGAGCGATATTATAGATAAGCTTATTTCAATTGTTGCAGCTGATAAGCAGGAATTTATTCGCAATATTATTTTAAATGAAAAGCATTTGTATGTAGATTTACATCATAAAAAGTCTCTATTGCGTTTAATTTGGGCTCTGTCAGAGGCGATTCAAAAAAAGAAAATCATTAAAATTGATTATTTACGTGAAGGTGAAGCAATTCCGACAGAAAAGATATTAAAACCACTCGCCGTTATTTTCTCAGAATACTACTTTTATTTAATTGCTTATGATAAAAAGGTCGAAAAGGATTTGCCCATTGTCTATAGAGTCGACCGTATACAACATTTACAAGAACTTGAACAAAAATTTCAAATACCCTATACCGAACGTTTTCAAGAAGGAGAGTTCCGTAAGCGTATTCAGTTTATGCATGCCGGCGAGCTGTTACGTATGAAATTTATCTTTAAAGGAACATCGCCGCAAGCGGTTTTAGATCGCTTACCAACAGCAAACATAATAGCTAAAAAAGATGAGCAATATTTATTTGAAGCAGAAGTTTTTGGTCATGGTATTAAAATGTGGCTGCTGAGTCAAGGGGCAAACATTGAAGTGCTAGAGCCAATTGAGCTTAGAGAAGAGATCATTGAAACGATTCAATCGATGCAGGAAAACTATCGCTATATATAATAAACAAAAGCAATCCACAAATAAACGATAAAAATCCGCGTAGAATCTAATCGAAGCGGATTTTTACCGTTTAAGAATGAATATATTTAAAAAAGATCCTCAAAAAAGGTCATATTAAAATGATCTAAAAGCTTGTAATCTTTCATATAGTTTTCCTCATACAAATAAACGAATAAATGCTTTGAGTTATCTAATCGTATGCCTATTTCTAGGTTATCACTATTACGTAATGTTAGCCAATAAGCCTCGTCATAATCTGAAGTGGAAAAATAGACTTTTCGAAGCGACTGATTTTCAAATTGCTGCATTATTTGATTGATTGTAGCTACATCTGTAATAGTGATTGTTTTGTTATCAGAAGAACGGATCAATTCAATCTCATTAATTTGTTCAATATCAAATCGTTCAATTACCTCCTTATCAAATGTTGAATCGCGCGTTAAAAATATGGTTGAAGCATATAAGATGAGAAGGGGTAATAGGATGCCGATTACTAGTTTGTATCGTTTTTTCATGTTAAACTCCTTAAATTCTGAAAATTTGTACATATGTATTCTTTCCCACGCTATAATTGAGCATATACTGAATGGATAAAGGATGGCAACCAAATGACGCATAATCATGAAGAAAAAGAGATATTGTATCCAGATGGTACATTAATGTATCGTGGCGGTGTTAAGAAAAATGACTTTGGTCATGACATTTATGATGGAAAAGGTACGCTATTTGACCAAGAAGGAGAGCTTTTATTCGAGGGAGAATTCGTCAATCATATGAAGCAAGGTAACGGCATCATGTATTTAAAAGGCCAAATAATATACCAAGGCGAATTTATTCAAAATAAAAAACAAGGTAATGGTATTTTATATAAGAGCGGTCACGTATATTACGAGGGGCATTTTCGTAATGATTTAATGGAAGGTTATGGGGTTTTATATTATGAGGAAGATGGTATTGCTCCATTTAAAGAGCTTCGTGAACAGTATCCACATTTAAATAAACCACAATATGAGGGGGATTTTGTTCATGGCATGAAGAAAGGCAAGGGGAAGAAATACTATCCAAGTGGTTTTTTACAATATGAAGGTGATTTCATATGGAATCATATGCAAGGGGCAGGAAAGTTGTATTATGCACCTGAATCGCCAAATGCTGAGGAGCTTGCAAATGGGGTAACATCCCTTCAGTACGACGGCTATTTTTTTGAGGATATGAAGCATGGAAAAGGTAAGAACTATTCCAAACGAGGTGTACTTGTATCGGAGGGGCAATTTAAAGAGGATGCAATGACAGGACAGGGTACTCTTTATTATGCTAATGGACAGGCCTCTTATATTGGGGAACTTGTAAATGGAGAAAAGCACGGCCGAGGAGATTATTTTAATGAAGAAGGCAAGATTATTTATAGTGGTGAATTTATTAACGGTGAACGTTTACGAATTACACCAGAAATAGAACGGGAGATTGAAAAGTTACAGAAGCAGCTTGATGGACTTGTAGGACTTCCAAATGCCAAGAAGGAGTTACATAATCTAATCAATTTCATTAAAATTCAAAGTTTACGTGTCGACCATGGCTTAACAAGCTTCCCAATCACCTATCATCTTGTGTTTTCCGGAAATCCAGGTACAGGAAAAACAACAGTGGCGCGTATTATAGGCCAAATATATAAGCATCTTGGTGTACTCTCTAGCGGGCATTTTGTGGAAACAGATCGTGCCGGCTTAGTAGCAGGCTATGTTGGTCAGACGGCTTTGAAGGTTCAGGAAGTTGTGAATAAAGCAAAGGGCGGCGTGCTTTTTATAGATGAGGCCTATTCACTAATCAATGATAAACAGGACGCATTTGGTAAAGAGGCGATTGATAGCTTATTAAAAATGATGGAGGATTTACGCGATGATTTAGTTGTGATCGTTGCTGGTTATACAGAGCTTATGGAAGAATTTTTACTTGCCAATCCAGGGTTTAAATCCCGCTTCAATCATTTTGTGCAATTTGATAATTTTAGTACAGATGAGCTTTATGATATTTTTGCCATGCTATGTAAAAATAATGATTACTTGTATGGGGACATATTTGCATATCATATGAAGGAGCAATTGCATCAAATTCCAGTCGAATCCATTCCAAACTTTTCGAACGGTCGTTACATACGAAACTTATTTGAAAAGCTCGTGACTATTCAATCAAACCGTCTAATTCAACAGAAAGACATTACAAGAGCAGAATTAATGGAATTTACAGAGCAAGATATTTTGCTTGGTATAGCAGAAAATCTATTTGATAATACATTTTAACTTATTTCAGCGGGTGTTTGGACACCCGCTGAAATAGAAGAACTCATGCCAAGAACGCCACGTCTTGTTGCAATTTATCTGTGCGAAAGCGACAACAACAACACACGACTGAGTGACCCACGTCGTGTGGCCAAAGCCTCCGGAGGATGTCACGGAGAATCGGAATAAAATGAAAAAAGGAGAGAAAGATGAAAAAACTTTTAGCTTTTATATTAATATGCGTTTGTATTTTACCAAGGGTAATGAACATAAATATTACGATCAATAATAACATTAAAGTACATAAGCAGAATGAATAATTGTCAAAAATGAAAGTAATAGTAATCTAACTAAAAAAACATACGAAACCGTATCTTATTGGAGAGATAACATGCAATTAACGAGGGAAGATTGGATAAAAGCAGGGTTACAACAATTAGCCGATGAAGGCATACATAAAGTTCGCATCGAAGCACTTGCTCGATTGCTAAAAATAAGTAAAGGGAGCTTTTATCACTATTTTCGTGACCATCAAGAGCTGTTAGATTCTATGCTCGACTATTGGGAAGTACATGCAACAAAGCTCATTGTTCAAAGTATGGAGCAACCGGATGCCTCATTAGAACAGCTATTGCAAATTAGTTTTAATCGAGATAAAAAGATGGAGATTGGCATTTACACTTGGGCAAAATATGAACCTGTTGTTGCAGAACGCTTAGTGAATATTGAAGAACAAAGAATTTCGTGTGTTGCGAAATTGTATCAAAAAATAGGCTTAGAAGAAACTGAATCAATGAATCGAGCGAGACTTGCCTATTTGACGTATGTGGGATGGATGACAAGATTTGAAGCAAATCCTAATTTTGAAATTGAAAAAATGGTTGAGCTATTAACTTCTTTCAGCGGGTATCCAAACAACCGATGAAATAGAGGAATTCAGTCTAAGAACGCCACGTCCTGTGGCAAAAAACATCATGCTGAGGCAAAATTGATTATTCAATAATAAATGTCCCTAATAGGGTTATAAAACCTGAAGGGACAAAATTTTCACTATAAACATACGCTTGTGTATGTTTTGAATTGAAACATTGGAGGCGAAAAAATGAAATTACTTTTAATAGTAGCTGTAGATCTTCTGTGGTTTATTAGTTTGTTGCATATTAATTGGGCTTTTGGAGGTCGTTGGGGTTCTGCCGCTGCTATCCCTGTAAAAGAGGGTGAGCAAAAACCTGCTTTTACTCCTAAAAAATGGGGAACATTATTCGTAGCTATTCTAATTCTACTGGCTGGTGTCATTATTGTTGTTCAGGGAGGTTATTTGCAGGGGTTCCAAGCAAATGGTTTATCTAAACTCGGAAGTATTGTTTGTACTTTCGTTTTCATTATTAGGGCAATTGGTGATTTTAAGTATGTTGGATTTTTTAAAAAAATAAAACACTCTCAGTTTGCTAGATACGATACTTGGCTTTACAGTCCATTATGTTTATTCTTTGGAATAGTCTATATTATTCAAATATAAAAGCTCAAAAAGTGTCGGTAAAATGAGGTTTTGTTTCGATAAAAGCTCAAATAGTTTCGATAAAGAGCGATTTTGTTTCGATAAATTTTCAAAGTATTAAACGAATGGCGAGACGAATTTTATACTTTTATTGCCAAAGACTTCCACTAAAATGTACTTGAGTTTAATTGTGAAATTATTGAAATAAAGATTAAAGCTGGATGAAAGAGTCATCCTTTAGCCTACAATAGAATATTTATGAAATAAATTGTAGGTAGGGGGATTAAAAAATTGGAAGTAATAAAAAAGAAACTCAAATATTTTGTTAGAAAGCTATATACAAATCAAAAGCATATTGAGCCATTGTCATTAGGTTGGAAAGGTGCAGCTATCGCTTTAAGTACGGTGGCATTTCTAATAATTTTGATTCAAGGAAAGTTTTTATTAGATCAGCGTAGTTTATTAGATTACACTATTGGAATGTTCGTATTTATTTTTTCTGTAGTGTTAATAAGTGGTTTTATCACTCTTCTATTGCATGGAGTGAAAAAAATCCCTAGCCGATATATATGGATACTCTTTAGTTCACTAATATTTCTGTTGTTCTGCTTTTTCGCTTCTTCTTTGAAAGTAACTATCCTATTTAATTTATTAGTAGCAGTTGCTGTTTCTTTGTGGGGTGCATTATTATACAAATGGTTAAAGGGTAGTTATAAAAATGCAAAAAAATATCAAAAAGTTAGCGTCCTCACATGTTTATTTATAGTAACAATTGGGATTGGAGCATGGAGTTATTGGCTGATTCATCCCGGAGAAGCGAACACCCCAGTAGTTGTATTAAAGCAGCTGAAAACATCGAAACGGTATGACAATACTTTGCTTAGTAATCCAGCGAAACTGGGCAGTTATCCAATTAGAAAGCTCACATACGGCAATCCGAATACTTATCGGGAAGTCTTTAACCAAAAAAATTCTTTGGCAACTAAAACAGTAGACGCTTCCGAATTTATAGAAAAGTGGTCTTCTGTTCGCACGAAAACACTTGGTTTTGGACCTGATGCAATGCCGTTAAATGGTCATGTGTGGTATCCAGAAGAGAAAGGAGACTTTCCGTTAGTAATGATTGTTCATGGAAACCATATAATGACTGATTATTCTGATACAGGTTACGAATATTTAGGTAACCTTCTTGCGAGTAAGGGCTATATAGTTGTATCCCTAGATGAAAACTTTCTTAATGTGTCTCCCTACGATGATATGTTTTTGGTCAGTCCGCTAAAGAATGAGAATCCAGCGAGAGGATTAATATTGCTGGAGCATTTAAAGGTGTGGGAAGAATGGAACAATACTAAAAGCAATCCATTTTATCAAAAAGTGGATATGGAAAACATTGCACTGATTGGGCATTCCAGAGGTGGAGAGGCTATCGCGATTGCAGCTGCTTTTAACGAAATGCAACACCCACCTAGTAACGGAAATATTCAATTTGATTATAATTTTTCAATCCGCACGCTTATTTCTATCGCTGGAATAGACGGTCAATATATGCCTGCAGGGAAACCACTTCCGTTAAAAAACGTAAACTACTTGGCACTACAAGGGGCGCATGATATGGACGTAAATAGCTTTGATAGCTCTAATCAACATTATCGGATTTCCTATACAAGTAAAGATGATTATATGAATGCGTCGGTCTATATTTATGGAGCCAATCATGGGCAATTTAATGAAAGGTGGGGACGAGGCGATGTAGCTGGTACGGCTAACCAACTCTTTAACCTAAAACAAATTATGCCACGCGATCAGCAAGAAACCATCACGAAAGTATTGATATCTGCTTTTTTAGATAGTACGTTGAAAGAGAAGAAACGATACAAGGAAATTTTTAAAGATTTAGGTTATGCTAAAGAATGGCTTCCTGACACGCTGTATATTAATAATTACTACGATTCGCAAACTTCTTTTATTGCTACGTTTAATGAAGATATTGATCTAAACACGACCACTGTCCCAGGCGGGAAACTGTTCGGCAAGAATTTGAAGGAATGGAAAGAGGAAAAAGTCAAAATGAAAAATGACGAGGCAGATTATAGTGCCGTTCTTTTAGATTGGGATTCAAAAGACAAATTTTCTCCAGCTTATTATACAGTAACCCTTCCCGAGAATGGATTAGAGATAGGGCAAAACAGTTCTATCGTATTTTCACTTGCAGATAATAGAAAGGAAGAAAAGGAGAATAATCAGGATGAACTAATTGATTTTACAGTCACTATAGAAGACAGCAATGGCAACCGAGCTAGCCTGCCTCTAAGCTATATAGCCAAATTGACACCTGCCATAAAAGGAAAGTTACTGAAAAAACCTTTTTCCAATGTAGGTAATACGACGGAACCAGTGTTTCAACATTATGGATTTTCATTGAACGATTTTAAAGAAGTAAATCCACAGTTTGATCCATTGAAGCTATATAAGATCCATTTCCAATTTAATTTAACTAAACAAGGGACGATACTAATGAATAATATTGGGATTAGAAATGAAAATATATAAAAATATTAGTAATAACAACTAGGGAGAAATTATAGGGGGAATAAATTTTGATACAAACGATTTACTTACTCCGTCATGGGGAAACGGAATTTAATACACAAGGACGATACCAAGGAGAGCTCGATTCTCCATTAACGGAAGTGGGTGTACAACAAGTACAACAAAACGCACAAATGCTAAAAAGTTTAATTGGAAATCCTGATGAATGGAAAATTGTATCAAGTCCATTAGGAAGAGCGATGCAAAGCACTGAAATCATTTGTGAAACAATAGGATATGATGTGAAAAAGGTTGAAAAAGATGAACGATTGACTGAGGTTGCTGTGGGACAATGGGCAGGGCTAACAACGAAAGAAATTGAAAGTTCTTGGCCAAATCTTTTTCAAAATACAGATGTGTATAACTGGTATTTTAATGCGCCTGATGGAGAAGCTTATGACTCGGTAGTGAGCAGACTGAGTGCTTGGTTAAAAGACATTCAACATGTACCAAATGTGATTGCTATTTCACATGGTTTAACAGGTCGTGTTTTGCGAGGAATTTATGCAGATTTAAAAAAGGAAGATGCACTGAAGCTAGAAGTATCTCAGGATGTATTTTTTAAATTAACGGATAACACCATAACAAGAATATGTTCAGATTTTGATGATGTGTATTTTCATTCATAAAGTACGAAAGCGTTGCGACAGGTACAGAAGACTCCTACCCTTGAAGGTGGAGAAGAATAACGATAAAGGCTCCTGACGCAAATTACGCAAGGCGAAATTAATTAAAAAACCTTAAGAATTTCTTCATAATTTTCCTACAGGAATATTCATAAATGCCTCCTATTATAATGAGTGGGGGGCGTTTTTTATGAAGAAATTTGTCGTATTTTGTTTTATATGTACGGTTGTATTCTTTTTTTATTATACAAATAACTCAACGGAACAAACCGAAATAGAGTTACCTTCATTGCATAGTAAAAATGCGTTGTTGCTGAATGCAAAAGGAGATATATTGTTCGAAAAAAATGCAGATGCCATTGTTTATCCTGCATCATTAACGAAAATTATGACAGCGATTGTTGCCATTGAAATGACTTCTGATCTACAGAAGCAAACAATCGTTGAACCACAAACGATTTCTAAATTTACTGCTCAAAATGCTTCTATGGCTGGCTTTAAGGCAGGAGATTTTGTAACGATAGAGGATTTATTATATGGTACATTGCTTGCCTCTGGGGCGGATGCTACAGGAACACTCGCGGACGCGATTGCAGGTAGTGAAGAATCTTTTGTAACATTAATGAATAATAAAGCGCATGAATTAGGGTTGAATGATACTCATTTTGTGAATGCCAGCGGATTACATGATCCTGCTCATGTCTCCAGTGTACGAGATATGAGCAAACTGTTTCGTTATGCTATTGAAAATCCTATTTTTTATCAAATTTTGACTTCAAAAAGCTATAGTACTCATGTGCCTTATGAATTAACGATAACAAGCTCACTTTTGACGAAAATACCAGGCGAAGAAGGTGCGATATTGGGAGGGAAAACGGGCTATACACCTGAAGCGGGTCTTTGTTTAGCATCAATAATCGAAAAAGATGATAAACGATATATATTCGTGACGACGAATGCAGATGGGCAGGCCTGGACACCACCATTCCATATTGAAGATGCTCTGACAGCGTACGATTCGCTGTAGGGAAAAATATGAAAAAATAACAACTTTTTAATCGTTTCAACCGTCTTCTTAATAGGGAGCAAGCATAAACACTTGAAAAAAGGCGGCTTGGGAGCCTTTTTTCGAAACATATGTTGATAGCTATCACGGTATTAAGCTTTGGAATACAATCAATCAGTTTGATTTAAGAGGGTAGGTGTTATGTGATCATTGAAAGTTTATTAGAAATGAATAAGCAAACAATTCAACATATGCCTTATTTATTACTTGATTTCCGTTTCGGCTGAGCGACTCTAGGAAAGAGCCCAGCCGAAATGGAAATCAACCCTACGTTATGGCATGTTCCATTTTTATTCACAAAAAGTAGTTGATTCCTACTATTTCCTGGCACAATCTATTAATCTATAATTAGAGTCGAATTCTATACTTTAATAGAAAAAACACATGAGAAAAGACATCTGTGATGAAAAGGGCGGTGTAGAACAATGAAAAAACTTTTACCTTTTGCAATTATTTTGACATTTTTAATTAGTTTTGTGTTTGTAGATAATGTAGCTGCAAATGCTGGGGGTACATCAGTTATTCAATCAGTAGCTAAAGACACAGCAATTTATGAAGAACCTTCCGTAGAAAGTACCGAAATTGGTCAAATAACGAAAGGTAGTTATGTAACAGCTACACCTGTAAGTAAGAAATGGACTCGAATTAAAGTGCAACAGCTAGAGGGTTATGTTGAGACGGCAGCATTAATAAGCACTACACCTGAAATTTATTTAGTGACGCAAAAAGGCGGAACAACTTTATTTACATATCCTAGTCCCAATGCACAAAAAACGGGACTGCTTAATGAAAACAGTATTATCTTAGTATATGGATCAGCACCTGGAGGTTGGTCATTTGTTCAATATGGTCATCAAACAGGCTATGTTGCAACAAATTCTTTAAAGAAACCTGTTGCGACAACAAAACGAGTAAATGCTGCTAATGGCGCTGTGCTTCGTTTAACTGCTAGCCCAAATGGCGAGATTCTTGGAACGATTGCTAATAAAACAGTCGTTCAACAGTACACAACGCTAGTTGGCTGGGCCTATGTAGAAGCAGGTGAACAAAAGGGCTATGTGAAAGCTTCAGAGCTGGCAAATATCCAAATACCTGGCAATAAAATATATAATAAAGGTGTACCAGTAGCGAAAGGGGAAAAGAAGCGTGTGGCTTTAACATTCGATGATGGGCCAGATGCAAAAGTTACCCCACAAATTTTAGCGACTTTAAATAAATATAATGCAAAAGCAACATTTTTTATGGTTGGGCCAAACGCCTCTAAAAACTCAGCAATCGTAAAGAAAGTTTATGAGGCTGGTCATGAAATAGGTAATCATACATGGAACCATCCCAAATTAACAGGATTATCGCCAGCAAATGTTAAACAAGAGGTTGATCGAACTAGCAATGCTATTTATGCATCCATCGGTCAATATCCAACGGTTTTCCGTCCACCATATGGTGCAGTGAATGATAAAGTTCGTTCTGTCATTACAATGCCTTCTATTCTATGGTCAATCGATACATTAGATTGGAAGCATCGCAATGCTGATAAAATATTAACGTATGTGAAAGCATCAGTGAAAGATGGCAGCATTATTTTAATGCATGATATTCATCAAACGACAGCAAATGGTTTGGAAAACGTAATTCTTTACTTGCAAAAGCAGGGCTATGAATTTGTAACTGTTAGTGAAATATTACAATAAAATAAGGCCGTGCAATTGTCTTTTTAGACAGTTGCACGGCCTTATTGATTATTTAAATAAATTAATAGTCGTAATAATAATTGGAATACCGAACACGTCGATTAAAAACGCTCCTACAATTGGTACGACAAGAAATGCTTTTCTCGATGGACCGAAGCGATGGACAACTGCTGACATATTAGCCATCGCATTTGGCGTAGCTCCTAAACCGTGTCCTGCAAAACCGGCAACCATAACCGCAGCATCGTAGTTTTTACCAAGTAATTTAAATAATACAAAGATACTAAATACGACTATGAAGAACACTTGCGCGAAAACAATAATGAATAAAGGAAGTGCTAAATCAGCAATTTCCCATAGTTTCACACTCATTAGCGCCATAGAAAGGAAGATCCCTAATGTTACATCGCCGATTAAAGAAATACTTTTCATGTTAATCGCTTCAGGGTTTATTTTATCCATAATATTGCGCACTAGTACAGCTACAAACATTGCACCAACATAGCCAGGTAGTACGAAGCCAGTAGCTTCTGAGAATAATGTTCCAACATATGTACCAACTGCCATACAGAACGTGATGAATAATACTTGAGTAAAGAATGAATCAGATGTAATTTGTTCATTTTTATTTTCAAAATCAACTTCTTCAGTTTCTTGTTCATCTGGCGTTAAATTGTATTTACCAACTAAGTACTTTACAATAGGACCACCGATTAAGCCACCAGCAACTAAACCACATGTAGCCGCCGCCGCCCCGATTGTCATGGCTGAAGAAATACCTAAGTCTTCTAATGTTTGTCCAAATGCTGCAGCGGCACCGTGACCGCCTTCCATAGAAACAGCGCCAGCCATCATACCGATTAATGGATGAATCCCCATTAGTGATGCAAGTGACACACCAATAACATTTTGCATTAAAGCTAGGAAACCACAAGCTAACCAATAAATAACTAATAATTTTCCACCAAGCTTCACAAGTTTAAAGCTTGCCCCTAAACCAATTGTTGTGAAGAAAGTAATCATAAATAAGCTTTGTAACGACGTATCAAGCGAAATTTCTATGACGTCTGTCGTCTTTAGAATAGTTGCTAATGCGGCGAATAGTAAGCCACCAACTACAGGCGCTGGTATACAAAACCTTTTTAAAAAACCTATTTTATTAATAAGCCAGCTGCCCAATGCGAATAGGGCAACCGCTAGAAATACTGTTGTAATTTGATTGAATTCGATCATTAACCTTGCCCCCTAAGTAAATTATTAAGTGCTTCATAAACAAAATAAGCACCTAATTTAACTGTGTGTCCGTTCTCATCCAGTGAAGGATTTACCTCACAAATATCAAAAGAATGTGTATTTGGGTGCGAAGTTACTGTTTGAAGTATTGTGCGAACAGTTTTTGGATCTAGTCCAAATGGTGATGGAGCACTAACCCCTGGTGCAAATGCAGCGTTTAGCACATCCATACATAACGTTAAAAGGATATAATCATGATTATCCATAAATTGCTGAAGATCATGTAAAGTTTGCGCCATATTTTCTGGCGTCAGATTATCCTCTAACACATAATTTACATTCAACTCATTGGCTTTATCAAAAAGCTCTTTTGTATTACCGTAACGTTGTATGCCTAGAACAAAGTAATCGGCATGTGGGTCCTGCTCTAAAATCTGACGGAACATTGTGCCGGACGATGGTTGTTCATCATATGGTCGTAAATCGAAATGAGCGTCGATATTGACGATCCCAATTTCTGCATCTTTAGGTAACGCTGAGCGAACGCCTAAGTAATGTCCGTATAGTGTTTCGTGTCCTCCGCCAAGCACGACACATTGTATTTTTTTATTTAGCAATGTTTTGACAATTTCACCGAGCTCACGCTGTGCTTCTTCTAATGCATGATTTAGACAAATAACGTTACCGACATCTATAATTTGCTGTTCATCATCAAATGTCCAAGGTAGGCTAGATAATGACTCTCGCAGAGCATTAGGTGCACTTGCTGCGCCTATACGTCCTTGATTACGACGTACACCTTCATCACAAATAAAGCCAACAATTCCGGCATGGTGATGATCTGAGGCACTGACATCATTAATAGGAATTCTTTTTACTTTTTGATGTAAACGAAAACTACTCGTATTAGTAGTTGAATCTATACGACCTTTCCATTGTTTTTGATCTGTCATTGTATACATAGCAGTATCAACTCCGTTTCCAATATTATTGTAGTGAAAATATTGTTATGAATAAATTATATATTCGCATAATTATAATATCTAATATATAATTATTATTAATCTATAGCTTTAAACTATAAATGGGAAGGGATGTTGTTGTGGATATTAAACAATTGCAATATTTTATAGCAGTTGCGGGGCAAATGAATTTCTCGAAGGCTGCTGAAAAACTGCATATTTCTCAGCCTTCTCTAAGTAATGCTATAAAAAAATTAGAGCAAGAAATTGGTTCACCGTTGCTTGAAAGGAATACGAGAAATCTTCAATTAACAGAAGCAGGTGAGCTTCTATATGAACGAGCAAAAGTTATATTGAAAAACATGGAAGTTTTAAAAATTGAAATGGATGAGGTCGTTGTACGTGGCACGAGTGAAATAACAATTGGCATTATGGAATCGATTAAGCATTGGCTCCCAAAAGTTATTACAGAGTATAAAAAAGAGTATCCCCAAATGATGATTCATCTTGTAGATATTTTAGGAAGTAAGCGTGTCGAAAAATCGCTTAAAAGCTATAAAACACATTTAATTATTACAAATCAAATCATGGAAGATGAGGATCTCGAAGTTAAATGCTTATATGAAGAGCAACTTGTAGCCGTTTTACCATTAAATCACCCTTTAGCGGTGAAGGAGAAATTGAGTATCGCGGATTTAAGTGGGGAGCCATTTATTATAAGTACAGAGGGCTTTCAAACGAGACAAGACATTTTAGATGCATTCGCAAGGGCTAACAAAAACATTAATATCCAATTTGAAATTGAACGTTTTGAAACGGCTGTATCTCTCGTTCGTGAAAATTTAGGGATTACCATTCTACCTGAAAATTATTTAAAAGGTCCTACAGCTAAAACGATTGTACAAAAAGAAATTGATTGTCCTAATTTACGACGAAATGTGTATGTAGTGTATTTAAAAAACCGCCATCTACCTTTAGCCATTCGTCAATTGCTTTCTGATATTATGGCAGAAGGCAAAATGCTTTAAAATGTGAATGTTTAATTTAATTAAGAAGAGTAACTTCTTTGAATGAGAAGTTACTCTTTTTATCTTACTTTTCGCTTACCAATTTTAAAAAGAAGAGGCTCACTAGACGACCTAGGAAAATCAACTCCACGGTATGGTAATGAGCCATACAAGGGAATTTCTTATAAGTTTTAGTCCTTCATCAGAAGTTTGAGATGTCATTTTGAAATGCATGTCGTGTGAATATGTTGATTGCAGTGGAGGCTGGCGACTCCTTGGGGATCAGCGATAGAGGAACGAAGGCTAAAAGCATCGCGTCCTGTGATAACGCCTTCGTGACCAACCTCGTGTTGGCTCGAGACCCTGCAGCGCAGCGGATGTTTTCTGTGCGAAAGCGTAGTGCTAACGTAGCACCAGCACCAAAAGCGGCTCATCGGATGCTCCCAGGAAGCTTTGCTCTGTGCGAAAGCGTAGTGCTAACGAAGCGGCAGCAACAAAGCGTCCAGCCGGAACGGAAATCACCCCCATGCTATGATGATGAGCTAAAGTAAAAAAAGCGACTATGAAAATACCAAGTCATAAAGTTTTTAATCAAAAGAAGCTATTACAATTTGAATATACATATTATGGCAAAATAGTTTTTAGCTTGTGTTTTATTATCGTAATGTGATGACTTATTCACTTGAAATGTTGTCTTAAGTATGAATTTTCTCTATAATTCAAATTTTTGATTAATAGACATTGATTTACAAGAAATATAGCGGTAACATTTAATGTAAGAATAAAAATGAATATTCATTCATTTGTCATTTTGAGTTCAAACAAAGGGGGCTTTTTTATGAACTTTTCTTATAGCGAAAAAGTAGTAGAACTGCAAGAGAAGCTGACAAATTTTATGGAGCAATACATTTATCCGAACGAGGCAGTGTTTGCTACACAGGTAGAGGCAATGGAGGATCGTTGGGGGGCGATCCCGCCAATTATGGAGGAATTAAAGCAAAAGGCAAAAGAAGCGGGCTTATGGAATTTATTTTTACCAGATAGCGAATATGGAGCAGGTTTGACGAATTTAGAATATGCCCCATTATGTGAAATAATGGGACGCTCTTTACTTGCGCCAGAAGTGTTTAATTGTAATGCACCAGATACGGGAAATATGGAAGTACTTGTCCGATACGGCTCAGAACAGCAGAAAAAGCAATGGCTAGAGCCGTTATTACGTGGAGAAATACGTTCCTGCTTTGCAATGACTGAACCAGCAGTTGCCTCTAGTGATGCAACAAATATCGAGGCAAGCATTGAACGTGATGGTGATTATTATATTTTAAATGGTCATAAGTGGTGGACAACAGGCGCTGGAGATCCACGTTGTAAAATCGCCATTTTTATGGGGAAACATAAAGATACTACAGCACCTATCCATGAGCAACAGTCGATGATACTAGTGCCGATGGATACTCCTGGAGTAAAAATTGAGCGTATGCTGACTGCATTTGGCTACGATCACGCACCCGAAGGACACGGTGAGGTGACGTTTACGAACGTTCGAGTACCTGTTGAAAATATATTGTGGGGAGAAGGGAAAGGTTTTGCGATTGCACAAGGTCGTTTAGGGCCAGGTCGTATCCATCACTGTATGCGTCTTATTGGAGCCGCTGAACGTGCATTAGAGGAAATGTGTGTGCGTGTAAGTGAGCGACACGCTTTCCATCGAGCACTCGCAGACCAAGGTGTGATGCGCGAGCGTATTGCGGAGTCCCGTATTGATATTGAGCAGGCAAGGCTCTTAACGTTAAAGGCGGCGTATATGATGGACACAGTAGGAAATAAAGAGGCGAAAGCAGAAATTGCTATGATTAAAGTAGTGGCGCCAAATATGGCATTACGAGTGATTGACCGAGCGATTCAAGCATTCGGTGCTGCTGGGGTAGGACCTGATACGACGCTTGCGGCACAATGGGCAAATTCCCGTACATTACGATTAGCAGATGGACCGGATGAAGTGCATCGTAACACAGTTGCTAAGCTGGAGCTAAAGAAGCATACCAAAAAACAAGAGGAGCTGGTTAAATGACGGTACTAGATTTATTTAGCTTAAAAGGGAAAACGGCCATCGTAACAGGCGGAGGACGTGGTCTTGGAGCTCAAATCGCACAAGGCTTTGCTGAAGCAGGGGCCAACGTTGTACTTTGCTCAAGAAAGGTTGAGGCATGCGAAGAGGTAGCGGCAGAATTAGCTGATTTAGGTGTACAAACATTAGCGCTTGCCTGTGATGTAACAAAGCCAGAAGATATAGCGAATGTAGTATCAAAAACGCTTGAAACATTCGGTCAAATAGATATTTTAGTCAATAACAGTGGGGCGTCTTGGGGTACTCCTGCCGTTGAAATGCCATATGAAGCTTGGCAAAAAGTCTTCGATGTTAACGTCAATGGTACATTTTTAATGAGCCAAGCTGTTGGCAAAATAATGCTAGAACAAAAGAGTGGAAAAATCATTAATATCGCTTCAGTTGCAGGGCTTGGTGGTACATTACCTGAATTCATGGATACAATTGGTTATAACGCGAGTAAAGGCGCGGTCATTACGCTAACAAAAGATTTAGCCGTTAAATGGGGACCATATGGCGTTAATGTGAATGCGATTGCCCCAGGATTTTTCCCAACAAAAATGTCAAAGGTTTTAATTGAGCGCGGACAAGATTATTTAATGGGCGTGACGCCGTTAAAACGATTAGGAACTGAAAATGACCTAAAAGGCGTTGCTTTATTTTTAGCAGCGGCTGCCTCAGATTATATTACGGGGGATGTTTTAGTTGTGGATGGCGGTATGAGCTCAATCATTTAACTTCTTTCAGCAATTATTTTCTGTAGCGAAAATGAAGAGACAGGCATAGAATTCTTCCACCTCTATAATGTGAATGAATGCAAATTTTAGTTACTTGTCAACGGGTGTCCAAACATTCGCTGAAATAGAGGAACTCAGTCTAAGATCACCACGTCCTGTGGCAACGACTGAGTGACCAACATCGTGTTGGCCTAAAGCCTCCGGCGGATGTCACAGAATCGGTAAGGGAGTTCTTTGTGCAAGCACAAAGCCGATTCCGGACGCAATTATGCCGGGGCATAATTGATAGGAGGGGTATAATGGATACGATACAAGTAAGGGCAAGTGAACGTATAGATGAAGTGAAATTACACTCATTTTTAAAGAGTCAATTTCCGGAATTACCAGAGGGGAAACTAGAAATTTCACAGTTTAGTGCTGGACATTCAAATTTGACTTATTGCCTAAAAGTAGGTGAATTTGAAGTGGTTCTGCGTAGACCTCCACATGGGCCAGTCGCCAAAAAAGCGCATGATATGAAACGTGAGTTTACGATTATATCGGCATTACATCCATTTTTATCTGCAGTACCTAAACCGTATGTGTACGTTGACGATCGAGATATTATCGGCAGTGATTTCTTTCTAATGGAACGCAAAAAGGGTATCGTACTAGATACTCATTTCCCATCTGGCACTGAAAATACGGAGGAATTAGGACGTCTCGTTTCGGAAAAGATGGTTAATTCACTTGTAGCTCTTCATGCAATACCATATAAAGAAACGCAATTAAAGGATATAGTGAAGCCAGAAGGATTTATGGAACGACAAGTCCATGGGTGGATTGAACGCTATGACAAAGCGAAAACGGCAGAATATGCTGAAGTAGCGGCGTTGACTAAGTGGTTAGAGGACCATGTACCTTCAAATGGTGAAGCGACTATTATTCATTATGATTACAAGCTTAATAACGCTATGTTTTCCAGCGATTACTCTGAAATGATTGGTCTTTTTGATTTGGAGATGACAACTGTAGGGGACCCATTAGCAGATTTAGGGGTAGCTATGAGCTATTGGATGCATGCAGATGATCCAAAAATGCTGCTATACGCATTTGGAGAACCACCAATAACGACTTTACCAGGGTTTTACACACGTCAGGAATTCATAAACCGTTATGCAGAGAAAAGCGGACGAGATGTTTCGACCATCGATTATTATATTACATTTGCCTATTTTAAATTAGCTGTAATTTGTCAGCAAATCTATTATCGATACGTCAATGGTCAAACAAAAGACGATCGTTTTGCACAAATGGATAAAATGGTAGCTGCATTAATTCATCAGGCTTCCAAGGCATTATAAACTATGTATCAATGACGGTTGCTTTTAAAGCAGCCGTTATTTCATGTTGTAAAACTTTTCTGTCAATGAAAGTATATATAAGGTAGTGCTCTTCCATAAAACTACTAAAATATAAATGATCCGATTTTTAGGAGGCAGAAGTATTGATAGTTCCCAAATGGTTTTCAAATGATTTTTAAGATGATTAAAAATAAGATGACATTTGGCAAGTGTCATTTATGCCAATTCAATAAAAGCTTCATTTTGGTTAAAAAAAGTTCGATGTTCTCCCGTTAAAGGACCATAAAAGAAATACTCCCTGAATCGTAGTGAATTGACTATAAGTTCAGGGTTTTTTCTTTTTAGAAGACCTCTAGATTACTTATCTAGTGTTAATTTAAATTAACGGACCAAAGTGGAATGTTGCTTTATATCTTAGAGCAATCATCAAACATAGCCTCCTTTAAAAGTAAATGATGCATCCCCTATAAGATGTATTCGTCTCGATTTGCTTTCTCAATATTGCACTTAACATAACAATAGTATATTGTTGTATTCGGCAGTATGGTTCATCAACTTAAACGATTAAACCGATTATTGGAGGTATTTTACTGAATGAATAAACAGGACCAACTAAATATGATTAAAGAAGATTTTATTAATTGTCAAAAAGTACTATTGGCAATTGGTGATGAAACACGTCAATCGATCTTGTTAGTTCTAATGGGGGCGGATTGTCAAACAGGATTACGTGTGGGTGAAATCACTGAACAAACACATCTTTCTCGACCTGCAGTGTCCCATCATCTTAAGATTTTACGGGATGCCGGTGTTATTTTAATGCGTAAAGAAGGGACAAAAAACTTTTATTATATTAATGTACGTACAGAATTAGGTTTATTAAGAACGCTTATGTTGGATATTGACAAGTTCATGCAGAACTTTTATTGAAATGCTGGAAGTTAAACACACATTATTTGGAGGTATATGCCATGAGAGCAATGGTTATTGATAGATATGGGAAAGTTCCAATGCGATTAGCAGAAATGCCTACACCTGAAATTGGTGAATATGAGGTACTCGCAGAAATTCATGCAGCTAGTATTAATCCTATTGATTTTAAGATACGCGATGGGAAAGTGAAATTGTTAGTAAAATATAAAATGCCTCTTATCTTAGGGAATGACTTTTCTGGTGTCGTTGCAAAGGTTGGTGCAAAAGTGACTCGTTTTAAAGTTGGGGATGAAATATATGCACGTCCACGGAAGAGTAAAATCGGTACTTTTGCTGAATATATCGCTATTCATGAAGATGACATCGCCTTAAAACCTAAAAATTTGAGTTTTGAAGAAGCAGCATCGATCCCACTGGTCGGGTTAACCTCCTACCAAGCCCTAACAGACATTTTACAATTACAAAGGGGACAAAAGATTTTAATTCAAGCTGGGGCTGGCGGTGTCGGTACCTTTGCTATTCAATTGGCCAAAATAATGGGTGCCACTGTTGCAACGACTGCCAGTGAAGCTGGTGCGAATCTAGTTAAATCTCTTGGTGCAGATGAAATTATAAATTACAAGACAGAAAAATTTGAAGAGATACTAAAAAATTATGATGCTGTATTTGATACACTTGGGGGCGAGATACTCGAAAAATCATTCGAAGTGATAAAAAGCGGAGGGAAAATTGTTTCCGTTTCAGGATTACCGAATGCTCGTTTTGCTAAAGAATATGGTTCTGGATTTTTTAAAACGATGTTGTTTTCAGCAGCAAGTAATAAACTTACTAAGCTTGAAAAAAAGCATAATGTTCAATATACGTTTTTGTTTATGAAGCCAAGTGGAGAACAATTACGTATAATCGCAAACTATATTGAGACTGGAAAAATCAAACCTATAATTGATAGAGTTTTTCAATTTGAAGATGCTCAAAAAGCGATGGAATATGCGGAGTCAGGAAGGGCGAAAGGGAAAATAATATTAAAAATCAGATAGTTGTCAAACGAGGCGGCAAAATCGTGGATAGAATGGTCAAAGTGATGGATAGGATCGGCAAAATCGTGCAACATCTGTTTCGAAGCAAGCTTTTTTAGTCTGTTAATGCTGCAAAAAATTATTATGATAGCCTAGAAGCACCTGTAAAAGAGTTTATTATATTTGAAGAGTCAGCTCATTATCCACAGTTCGAGGAGAGTGAGAAGTTTACTGTATGGTTACATAAAACCTTCAATGAGCTTTAGAATGGAGCATTTAGTGCATCGAAAAATGTCAAAAAGAATTTAAAGCTAAAGCAAGAGCATGTTTTGATCAATCTTTTTTCAAAACATGCTCTTTATATATGTTCTCATATTAAGGTTACTAATTAACTAAACATTAGTTTGAAAGAAAGTCGAACTGCTAAAAATTACAGATTATCCGACGTTAAATATTATATTTTAAAATATATTCTCGCACCCAATTTATTTTAATGAAAAAATATTCCCGTGAAAAAATTAAGAGAGAGCGAATGCACGTTCTTATTTTATCATATTGATCCAATTTAACAAGTATTTCGGATGAAAAAGAGGGTAGTGTCTTTTTAATCAATAATTATTTATTGATTTTCGATAAATAATTATTGACTTGGAATGAATAGCAAGCTATTCTGTCATTAGTAAGTTATGAAAGAGGTGCTTTATGAAGCAAAAAGAATTATCAAGATGGTTAAAATTGATAATTGTATTTTGTGCTTTATTTGGTGTACTGTTCTGTATTTATGTAGGACCACAAACAGGAAAGAAGTTTTTCTAGATTCAGAAGAATTACTATCGTTGTATAAACCATTTATTGCATTGGATCCTATTTTTTACAGCATTATATTTAGGATGGAAAATAGGTAAGGATATTGGCTCCAATCAAGATTTTACGGTCGCGAACGCAGATAGATTAAAAATAATAAGCGTGTTAGCTATGATCGAAGGTGTTTTATATATATCTGCGTTACTTTATATTTTTTCAGTTGGTAGCTATCACACGAATGTCCTAGTAATTATGTTGCTTATTTTATTCTTTACAATCATAATCTCTGTCTTTACTTCAATGCTTTCTTATTTAGTAAGAAAAGCGAGTGAGATAAAGCATGATATTGATCTAACGATTTGAGGTGTGTAAACGATGGTTATCATTGTAAATCTTGATGTCATGCTAGCTAAAAGAAAAATGAGTGTTACAAAATTATCGGAAAAACTAGAGATTACATTGGCGAATGTTGCTATTTTGAAAAACGGAAAGGCAAAAGCCGTTAAATTTTCTACATTAGAAAAAATATGTGAAGTTTTAGACTGCCAACCAGGTGACATTTTGGAATACGGATAAAATGAAGATAATGAATAAAGAGGGAAGAATGATGAAAAAATATATCCTTGCAACTTTACCGATTTTAATAGGAGTTTTATGTTTATTTACGAAGGGAATTATCGGGGATGAAATACTGCCAGATGGAACACTCATAGAAAGAAACTTCTTTTTAATTCCTTTAAGCTATTTATTTTTCTTTAGCGGTATAATTTCATTATTATTTGTTGCATTTATTTCTACCGATAAAAAGACAAATATTGTGAAGTAATACAAAAAGATCAGGTTACCAAATAGGAGCCTGATCTTTTCTGCGTTTTTTGTGCTATTCCCACGTTTGATCAAGTTTATCACTGTAAAACTTAATGGCTTTACGGTAATCTTTTATACCTTCATCATTAGTAGTGTCGGCTATTGTATTTAATAAAATTTCCATAGCCTTTGAATGTTCCTTGAGATTATAGAGAGTCATAGCATAGAATACCTTTACATGTTCGGCTGCGGGAAACTCACTTAAAGCTTGTTCAAAAATACGTTGTGCCTGTTCATATTGCCCTAACGTACGATAAGTGCTTCCTAACCCTACATAAGCATCTAGTAAAATTTCTGGTTCGAGCCCTAGTTGAATCGCTTTTTCATAGTGGGGGACAGCCTCATTTTCTTTCCCTAATGAATCATATGTCCATGCACATTGAAATTGGTAGTATCCATTTTCAGGATCTTCTTTAACTAGTGCTACCATTAATTGATTTGCTTCTTCCAATCGACCATTCTCTCTCAAGGCTATGATGAGTTGTAATCGCTTATTCATGTTTTTGTATCCTCTAACTTTCTATATTTTACTAATATTTAATAATTTTAAACTACTGAATTCTTATTGTATACTTGGTTCACAATATAATAATTTTACTTTTCTATATTATCAGGCATATTGATAGGGGAAATATTATTGTTCGATATAAATAACATATAAAATAATAATGAGAGGTGAGGTAGAATGCTGGAGCGTTCTATGGAGAAAACACGGGAACGTAAAATAGAAAGGGAGTGATAAAAGAAGAGCATTACATGATAGCTCTTCGATATAAAAAGAAAAGAGGACGATTATAATGAATAATTATCAAAGCATTTTAAATGAAGGTTTTGACTTGAAATATTGTGTGAAGGGACAAGGTAAGCCAATATTGGTAGTGGGTAGCAGTGTGTATTATCCACGTTTGTTCTCGGAACATCTATATAAACATTTTCGATTTATCTTTTTGGATCATAGAGGGTTTGTGAAGCCACCACGTGCTTTAAAGAAAGAAGATTATACTTTGGATAAAATTGTCGAGGATATCGAAGTAGCAAGACAATTATTAAAGCTTAAGGATTTTATCATTTTAGGACATTCTGGACACGCATTTATGGCTTTGGCATATGCCGAAAAATATCCTCAATATGTTCAGAAGGTCATATTATTAAATTCAGCACCGACAAACAGTCAGGAGAGACAGCAGCAAAGTTTTTCATTTTTTAATGAGACTGCTAGTGCTGAGCGTACAAAGCAATTCGAGCATGATATTGCTTTTTTACAGAATGATATTCACAATGATCCAAAAAGACGATTTGTGCATATGTGTATTCGTATGGGAGCGCATAGCTTTTATGACTACACGTTCGATGTTACTTATATGTGGGATGGCGTCTATACAAATATGGAAGTTATTGATTATCTTTGGGGTGTAGCTTTTGTTGAACGAAATCTAATCCAATCTATGGCTCATTTAGATAAACCTATTTTGCTAGGATTAGGAAAGTATGATTATTTAGTCGCTCCTGTTTCACTCTGGGATGTAATTGATGATTCATTTGAAAATGTGAAGAAGCTCATTTTTGAAAAAAGCGGCCATAACCCAATGTTTGAAGAACCGGATGTTTTTGATAAAGAATTAATCAATTGGGTTAATGAATAGATGATGACCAATCTTCATATTGGTTTGTAATAAAGATTGATCATTTAAAATATGGTTCATTAAAATAACCCTAAATATAACATCGCTAGAGACTTACTTTAATTCTCTAGCGATTTTCCATGTAACATCGAAGCGTGCATTTAATTGCCGCAATATCCAAAACAGTAGCGATTATGATTCCTGCTGAATATCGAACCAAATCCTCTATAAGAAAGCCCTTGCCAAGTATCAAAGCCCCGAGCGTAGTCCCACGAATCTGATTAATCCAATCTTCCTGATAAATCTGACTAAATTCAATGCCGAAGCTAAACAAAAAACTAAACAAAATAGCTGAGAGGGCCCTTTTACGCACTAGCAGCAATCGAAATCCGAAATAGACCATCATAGCCCATAGTATGTCCCCTACGTTCTGCGCTAAAAATGATGGGAGTAGGGTACTCCATTTTCTAGAAGCTAAGCCGAGCGAAATGGTGATAGCAATAGCTATCAAATAAGTTATTCGCATTTTACTGTATTGTAAGTTGATAGGTTTATGCCCATTAGTCAATAAAATCACTCTTTTTCGCGTATTGGTGTAGATTAATTTTCATTATATCTCAGAAATGGTGTCAGCAAGAATTATGTGTTATAAACCTTTGACGAAATGATTGATTTGTACTATAAGGTGAAACTAGGTTAAGGCTTTATTGCACTTAGAAGGGAGAGATTAACTCGATATTACATATTTATCCAAATTGTGTTATTGTTAATTTAATTAACTTAAGGAGGATACGATGAATATATATTGTAAAAGCGCATTACATCAAATTAAATTCGCTATAACGACAATAGTTGAGATGATAGAAAAGTTAACAGAACATGACTTGCAAAAAAAACCTACACCTAGCAAGTATTCCGTAGGAGAGTTGTTGGAACATATTGCTATTATTTGTGTAGCTGATTCACTTATTTCAGATGGGGCATCTCAAGATAAGTTGGAAAAATTTTATTTAAGTGTTTCATATAAGGGTCTAAATGAGATGAAAGATGCATTGATAAAAAATTATCAATTTTTAGAAGATAAATTTATGAATTATACAGAAGTCGAGCTACATGAGGAAATTACTTCTTATTGGGGTGTAACATACTCACGATATGAATGGTTATTAGAGATCCTAGCTCACGTTTATCATCATAGAGGGCAATTAAACTCTATGCTTGTTCATTGTTATGGGATAGAACCAAACGTTCCATTGTTTGAATAGACATGAACTACTTAACAAACGGGGGGCTTTTTCGATATGTGCAAATGTAGCGGATTCCTCTTGTAGCTACAACTTTAGATTGATTTAATATATCTTCTTGATAAATACAAACATGTAGAAAATCCAAAAACAATGTTGCAACGTCAGTACTTAGTACAGAATGCATCATTGTTTTTTGTTGTTAATAGTTCCTTTGATGTCATTCGGTACTCCAAATATCTTTTTAAGATGTTTATTTCTTAGTGAACTAGCTGAACAGGTTAGTGAAAGAAAGAGTATGAAAATCTCATAAAGTAGAAATCTCATTACTGAACAATATGAGTAAGAGATTTAAACACACAAGCTTTATGAACCTCACCCAATTATTTATCTACGATGTATTCTTCTTTAAGCAAGCCGTATATTTCTAAATCTACAACACCTTTACCAGACCACACTTTAGCTTGTCTCAAAAGTCCTTCTTTTAAAAAACCATTTTTCTGGAGAACCTTTTTAGATGCTTCATTTAACGGCATTACTTCGGCCTGTATTCGATTTATATGAACTTCTTCAAATAAATATTTGACAACTATGTTAACCGCATCAGATGCAAGGCCTTTACCCCAAAAGTCCTCTGCTAAATAGTAACCAATCGTCACCATATTCACTTTTTGATTAAATTCCATTGCTTCTATAATACCTACTAATTGATCGCTATGAGATTTTTGAAAAATGCCCCATTTAACTATGCTTTCCTTCCTGTAATCTCTATCAAAATGACCAATCATTTTACTCACTGTTTGGATATTATGTTTAGGGATTATCCCGCAGTATTCAAATACTTTTTCATTATCATAAATCGCAAATAGTTCCTGTAAATGTGCATCTTCAATTTTTTTTAGTACTAGCTTTTCGGAGTTTAATAAAGGGAACTTTGCAAACACTTTTTCTTTATTCATAGCATTCTCTCCTTATTTTTTAGTGAGCACAAGACCAGCAGTAAGTTCTTCTAACCATTCTTTAGCTCATTTCGGAATTTAAAAAATATTTGTAAAATTTAGAGTAATTATGTATAATTTTACTATATTCTTTACGAAAGTGAGTGATTAATTATGAAAGTCAGCTCTATTTTTTTATCAAACATTAATAAGGTGTGGAAGAACTAAGTATAATAGAGATTCTTCTGCAAAAAAATCGGAGGAATTACTTTGTATAGTTATTACGGTCCATTATGTACAGAACTTTATGATTTGACAAAACCAGTAGGATATTCTATTGGTGGGGATATTGAATATTATATTGAACGACTAAAGGGAACTAAGGGAAAAGTGCTTGAAGCGGGGGTTGGTTCTGGACGCTTCTTAATTCCTTTACTTGAAAAGGGATATAATGTTGAGGGAATTGACTACTCACCTAAAATGTTAGATTTATGCAGAAAACGTTGTGAAGAAAGAGGATTCATGCCAAATCTATATGAAGGTAACTTGAGCAATTTTTCAATAGACTCAAAATTTGAAGCGATTGTTATGCCTACAGGTTCTTTATGCTTAATAGAGAATTCAAAAGATGCAATGGATGCATTAACATGTATGTATAATCATTTGATACCTGGAGGACGCTTAATTGTAGACTTGCTTTTACCTACAGACTGGCAAACAGGGGAAACTTCTTCGTCTTACTATGAAATTTCGAAAGAGGAAGGAATTGCATTAGAAAGAAAAGCGGTTGAAATGAACTGGATCGATCAATATACGCTAACCGTTTTGAAATATGAAAAATGGAGAAATGGTAAATTAATAGATTCAGAACTGCAAAGATTTCCGTTGAGATGGTACGGAATAGAAGAATTCCAGCACATATTAACAAGCTTAGGATTTTCTGATATTACTTGTTCAGCTGAATATATTTATAACAAAAAGCCTTCAAAAGAGCATTCATTAATTACATTTGAAGCTGTTCGTAAATAAGTAAACCTGCTAGATTTTAGCTAAGAAAGTAGCTAAATATCTAGCAGGTCTTTGTTTTAATTATCATTCATTTCTTTGTACTCTAAATAGAATACTCTCTTAGACCTTGTCCAATGTTAAGTTTTAGACTTTTTGTACTGCTGATCGATTAATACTAAATTCATTCCAAATCGAACTATCTTCTTTTAGCAATTCTTTGCCACTCCAAATGATGTCGTAAATGTCACCCTCGTAAGCAATGGCACGACCAAATGCAAAGGAAATAAAGTAGTCATTCCATGATTGGAAGAAATGGCTGCCTGCATCAGCTGCTCTCGCAATATAGCTCCATGCCTGTTCTTCGGATAAATAACCAACTATGTAGCTCCATCTTGCAATATTTACAGCTCGGTCAAAATCCCATGCGGCAATAGTGTCCACACGGTCATAGTCTGATTTTGTAAAGGAAAGCTGCTTCATCATTACTTCTTGTGCAGATTCATAGCATTTCTGAGATTTGCCCACTTCTTCCTCTGTAAAAGTCTGCCCAGCTTTCAACGCCATAAAGAACTCGTCATATGTTGCACGATGTCCTTCCATAAGAAGCCATTCTAGGGTTTCTACAGCTTCCTCTGGATTACTAACGTCCCAGTATGAGGAAAGGCCTTCTTTCAAAGTCTCGTGAGCTACTTTCACCGGCAGTATTCGAGGCGACTCAGACCGGTAAAGAGCTATATTGGCACCGTAGGCAAGCAAATGCTGTTTCTCCTTCGGTAATGAGTTAGCCGCTTCCATTTCTAACTGTGATTTTTTTGCGTTTTTCACAATTCGTTTGCTCGCAATAATTAAACCAACAATAAGTAAAACCACAATAGCTATAATAATTCCTACAATCTTCAAACTACCACATTCCTTTCGTGTTTTTATTTGGCGAAGTTTAAACAAGAATCATTTACTTCGAACAAAATACGGTTAAATTATACATTTATAGGTAGTAATATACAATGAAACTATTTTATTACTTATTGGTGAAAGAGAGGATGATATTTGTAGGTGTAAAGACTATGGCACGAGTGATTGAAAGGCACTAAAGATAGGGACATAAAGCGGAAGTTAGTTTTTGACGTTTTTTTACCAGCTGATATAGATGCGGATTTAAGCTGCTTTTCAGCGAGTATTCAAACACTCGCTGAAAGAAATTAATGCTTTAGGAAAATATAAAACCCATTTTTTTCTTGCTATATCTTTACTGTATAAAGGAAAAATATAATTGTCTACAATTCAATGAGGAAGAAGGGATTCCTATGCGTGAAAATATGAACTATGGTAGCGACTTTAAATATATTCCTGCAACATCAATTTGGAGTGGTGATGGTGTAGAAGTGTTGCCTGATTTATATCAACATACGATTCAAATTGTTAATATTGTACTCTACGGTGAACCTCATAAGAGAGAGTTCGTATTAATTGATGCAGGCATGCCAAAAAGTGCAAAGGAAATTATTTCGATAGCCGAGGAGAGATTTGGATCAAATAGTCGACCTAAAGCGCTAATTTTGACGCACGGTCACTTTGATCATGTTGGAGCGATAATTGATTTAATTGAACACTGGGGTATGCCGGTTTATGCACATTCTTTAGAATTACCTTATTTAACGGATATAAAAAATTACCCTAAACCTGATCCTAGTGTAAATGGTGGCTTACTAGCAAAAGTTTCATCCATTTATCCGAATGAAGCGATCAACTTAGGAAACAACGTTGAGGCACTTCCATCCGATGGTAGTATTCCATTTATGGAAGGTTTTCGCTGGATTCATACGCCGGGTCATACGCCAGGGCATATATCTTTATTTCGCGAAGAGGATCGAGCATTAATTGTTGGAGATGCATTTGTTACGGTTAAACAGGAGTCGCTCTACAAAGTGTTGCTACAAAAAAAGGAAATTAGCGGGCCGCCGCGATACTTTACGACGGATTGGCAAGCAGCTTGGGATTCTGTAAAAAAATTAGAGGCGCTAAAACCTTCAGTTGCTATTACAGGACATGGATTGCCAATGAAGGGGGAAGAGCTTACTAGAAATTTGCATAAGTTAGCTACTGAATTCGAGCAGATTGCTTTACCTAATCACAGCAAATTTCTGAATTAACATAGTAAAAGGGTCAAATAATGTAAGTATACCTTTATGATGTCTGGATTATGTAGAAATGCTTTTTGTTGTATCCTCATAAAAAATTACACCTCTAATTATTAGATGGTCTAATTTTTGGGATGCAACATACAGAGTGTTTGTCTTATGAAGTTAATGCTTCTGAACGCACTTATGTCGAGTCTTATATGATAATAAAAAAACTGTAGCAAATAAATTTGCTACAGTTTGAATTGGTACATGCCCCTTTGATGGCGCAATATGATACATTTTATCATAAAATACTTTATTATAGCGAATTTAGATTTTTCCAACATTTAAAAAAGAATAATAAAGCTAATTGACAAAAAAATCGAAAAACGGTATATTTAACTTATTCAACGTTGAATATAAAAAGGTGATTATTATGACAAGGCTATTAGTTCTTGCTATGTTGGGGCTAAAACCTATGACAGGCTATGATATTAAAGTAATGCTTGAATTAAGTGACGCTGAACGATGGGGTGGTGTGCTAATCGGCTCTATCTATAATGCTTTAAAAAAGCTTGAAAAAGATGGCTATATAGAGGTGGCTAGTATTGAATCCACAGGTCATAGGCAAAAAGCAATTTACCAAATTACTGAAAAGGGCAGGGAGCATGAGCAAGAATTAATCATCGAGGCTCTTGAAAAATCCTCTGTAGTGTATCCTACAACTTTGTATTCTGGTGTATCCTTTGCATTTAAACTGCCAAAAGCTAAAGCTGTAGAAGCATTAGAAAAGCAGAAAAAAATTTTAGCGCAAGAAGAGCAGGCTATCAATGCTGGCTATGAGGCGAAATTGATTGCTTTGCAAGGAGAATTGCCAGCAGTAACACAACTAGCATTTGATAATATGCTAGAAATTGTGAAAGTGCAGTCAAAATTTGTACATCAAGCTATTGATATTATGAAAAAAAATAACTCCCTCGAATGAGGGAGTTAAAAAATAGTTATATGTTCAACGTTGAATATACAACGAAAAGTAAAGGGGAGAAAATATGAAAAAGTTAATTAGTGCTTGTCAATTAATGAAAAGTTACAAAACTAGATGTGTCGTTGATCATATAGATGTTGATATTAATGAGGGGGAGATAGTAGCTTTAGTGGGCACAAATGGTGCTGGTAAAACAACAACTATCGGTATGCTACTTGGCATTATTCCTCAGGACAGTGGAACAATTAAATACTGGACATCTGATTACAAAAAGGAAATAGGTACGCAGCTTCAAACAACACCTTTTTTCGAAGGCTATTCTGTCGAGGATAATCTGAAATTATTTGCTGCATTTTATGGGGTTTCGCTAACAAAAATGCTGATAGATGAAAAACTTGCAGCCTTTGATCTTTTGCAGGTGAAAAAAATGCCTGCTATTAAACTGTCATTAGGACAGCAAAAGCGCCTGGCAATTATCGTGACAACTTTGCATAATCCTAAACTTGTGATTTTGGATGAACCTTCTGCAGGATTAGATCCAAGAGGACAACGAGAAATTCAACAAATCATTAAACGTTTAAAAGATAGCGGGGTTGCCGTTTTATTTTCTTCTCATGATATGTTGGAGGTAATGAATGTAGCTGACAGAGTGCTGATGATGCATCATGGAAAAATAATTGCAAATGGTTCACCTGATAGTTTAATGGAGCACTACCAAACTCAAAATTTAGAAGAATTATTTTTTGAATTAACAATGTGAGGAGTGAGAAAATGAAGGCTGTTTTTGTATTAAATTTGAAATCGAGTATAAAAGATATGTATTTACTATTTTGGTCAATAGTAATGCCATTCGCTGCGATTATTGCGCTAAGGTTATTTGTACCGAACTATGCAGAAAATTATGTAGAAGGAATCATTGCCGTGAGTGTATTTTTTTATTCGTTTATGACCACTGCTTTTATAGCGTTATCGCAAAGAAAAAGAGGTGTCTATAATTTACTTCACGCTACACCTATGCCTTTATGGAAATATATCATTAGTATTTCGAGTTCGTGGGCAATAGTTGCCATTATTTTATCTTATATAGTGCTTTTATTTTCTATCGTTATCAATCATCTAGATGTATCTTTTAATATATTCTTATATATGACACCGATTATTTTAATAGCCTCATTAAGTTTTGTGTTTTTAAGCTTTTTTTTATCAAGTCTCGTGAAGAACGAGGGACATTTAAGTATGACTGCCAATGTACTGATGATACCAATGTTACTCTGTAGCAATGCATTTTTTACAATGGAAAAGGCACCAAACTTTATCCAATATATTAGTCTGGTAAATCCATTTGAATGGTTTTTAAATGGGATTAAAGCTGCATTTATAAATAACTATAGTACATGGGGAGAATCTTTACTCCTTCTAATAGGATACTTAACATTGACACTTATTATTTCATTAAAAACATTCAAGTATAGTGATCAATAATTGTTCAAAGCAAAGGATAGTTAAATGTAAAAGAAGGGATGACCAGAACTCGAGATGGAGTCTGGTCATTTTGTCGTTTGCTCCAATATGCACAACAACACGGTGGTGGAGTCCACTACAGGCAGGTTACTTCATTACGTTTTTTGCTTAACAAGGGTGCTCTTTTAAAAGTCAACTTTATCTACAATTTTTTCTGTATGTTATTTGTTATATTTCTGAAGGAATGTTTTGAGCTTCTCATACGTTATTTGGGTATTCAAACTACCTAGTACTCCATCATAAACATGTTCAGCTTTCGGAAGATAATAGATCTCATGAGGAACATGATTCATGGAAAGTTCCTTGCCTAATATTTTAGCTTGTTCTGTTGGGACAAGACTGTCACTCGTTCCTAAAAACATAATGGTAGGGGGTGTGTGCTCTCCAATATAATTGATAGGAGAAAGCTTTTCATAACGATCAGGAAATTGTGAAGGTGTGCCCCTTATATACTCTTTCATAACATTTTGCACATAGCCTGGACTCGGGTTATTCTCATAAAATTTTGTCATATCTGACGGTCCATAAAAGTTTATCACAGTATTAATAGGTACTGATGGTACATTGGTGGACGGTGGTAAAGTTGTGTTTCCCATACTATAAGCAGCGAGCATAGCTAGATTTCCACCTGCTGAATCACCCATTAAGTTTATTTTTTCAAGATCAATTTTGTAAGTATCCGCATGTTCTACTACCCATCCTATTGCCGATTTCACATCAGCTACCTCATCTTTCCATCCTGCTTGGGGTGGCATGCGATAGTCTATATCAAAAACAGTAAATCCTAATTCACTTAACCATTGATTCAAATAAGGGGCACTCGCTTTACTGCCCTCAACCCATCCGCCTCCATGTACCTTTATTACAGCTGGAGTACTTGTGCTTTTCGATTTTTTATTGGCGAGCCACATATCAAGCTTTAACTCAACGCCATCTGTAGTTTTTCCGAATACGATATCTTTTGTAAACTTTGATGATATTTCTGTTTTGTAAAAAAAGTGAGAGTAAAGTGAAACTTGAACATTTTCTTTTTTAGCGTAGTTCTTCATTTCTATAATTGGCTCCACATTTAGAAATACATGTATTATAAATAGCGGAATCAACATGAATTGAGCGATTTTAGCTTTTTTCCATAAAGCAAGTATTAATAGCGCAATGATAAAAAATGTTAAAATTAATAAAAACCATGGCGTGTACAATGCAAGCGATCCAAGGAAACCAATTACACTAAGAATATTAGTTGTATGAAAAATGGCATACGTTATCATGACGGTAAGAAGTGTTAGTACTACTGAAATGCCTGTTAATAGCCACTGCAAAAAACCTTTAGGGCGCCATAAGGTTATTTTTTTATGTTCCATATTTCAAAATTCCTCCATAAAGAATATATTTTATCTCCGACAGCACACTTCATTCTATGAATCAAATACACTTAAAGTGCCTGATTACAATTCTCTTTCTATATAATATATAGAATCAATTTTTAAATTGTAAAGTTAATCTACAGAAGAGGGAATACTCATTCGAGTCCATGTATGGGGAGAATCTTTACTGTTTTTATTGGATTTCCTAACTTTGACACCTATCTTTCATCATGACCAGAACTCGAAATTGAGTCTGGCCGTTGTAGACTGTAAACCAAACTTAGCATTTTGTGAGGACAAAATTGTAACATGGCTTAAAAGGGATATAAAGAAAGGGCGTAGAATAATTTACTTGTGGCATTGGAGAGGGTGAGTAGATGTGTGAAAAGTTAATTAGAATAGGAACTACATATATTCCAGTCAGCAATGTAGAACGGTCATGTGAATGGTATGTATGCAAATTGGGTGCAGAACGCTGTTACCAGGATAGTGATAAGGCGATTGTTAATTTTGCCAATCAAAGTTTTTTTCTTGTGAAATCCATGAACAATCAAAGCTCAAATTTCATTGATGGCTATGGGGAAGAACATTTCTCGATAACCTAAAAGGTTTAACTTCTTTCAGCAGGTGTCCGAACACCCGCTGAAAGAAGTTAAAGCCTCCGGCGGATGTCACGGAATTGGAAAGGAGTTTTTTGAGCAAGCCCAAAGCCAATTCCGGACGCAATTATGCCGAGGCATAATTGATTGATAAAGGAATTAAAGTTGAAAATAGGGGCCATGCGGGAAAAAATTTTGTTTTTTATGATGTAGACGGAAATAAGTTTGATGTGTGGAGTGAGCTGAGCCCTATTTTTAAAGAAAACTACAAGGAGGGAAAATATGAGTAAACCTATATTAAAGGGAGTAGAAGCAATATTTATTCCAATTAAGAACCCCGAACTATCTGCAAAATGGTATGAGGAGAAACTAGGATTTTCACTTTTATACTTAGAGAAAGGCGCTGCAGTAATGAAAATTGATGCAGAATCTCAAACTGTTGTTTGTTTAGTGAAAGCAAAAAATCATATACCACTAAATTTTCCAGATAATTATTTTGGGGTCGGGAAGTTCTTTAATTTTATTACGCATGACATTGAAGAAACGTATCGATCCTTAGTTGAAAAGAATGTTAAAGTTAATGAGATAGATGGAGAGGGTGAGACGAAATTTTTTACCTTTTATGACCCAGACGGAAACCCGCTGGGAGTTTGTCAATAAACTATAGAAAAACACTATTAACTGAATAGTAAATTTATAGAGGGTCACCTATAATAATAAGTGACCCTTAGTAACAAAGCTTGGGAGGTGTAAGACTAAACCATCTTACATTACTAAAATATGATAAGATGTTATTCTTGCATAGTTAATTGCCTGAGAAATATTCAGAAAATATCGACAACTTTCTTTGTAGGCATAAACGCAGCGGGATTTAAGTGTTCAGATTCTATCACGATGCCAGTTAATCCTTTATCCGATTTTGTTTCATGCCATTCGTCCTTCTCCCAAAAAATTGCGTCACCAGAGTAGACTTGAAAATATTGCTCTTGTTCATTTCTTACAAATCCTTCTCCATCTATAATTAAAAGAAGCTGGGGAACTACTGCTTGATGATAGCCAATAACACCGTTTTCTTCTAAATACATACATCCGATACTAGCTGATGATTCAGTGTTAATAATTCGAGACATAATAAAATTTGACTTAAATTCTGTTATATTTTTGCCGTTTTCTTTAGATAATTGAAAAATTTTCATTTGACTCCTCCAAACTTCAATTTACTTTTTCACAGCATGAATGTAGTGAATTGTTTCAAAGGCTGTTAAATAATCTTCTCGATTGTCAAAATAAAGGTCATTGATTGTATTTGGAGATAAATGCTCATAAATTAGTAAGCCTGAGTTTTCTAACATTTTTTCCATTTCTTTATAAGTAAAACATGATTTCATTGGTTCACCACTAGCTGCAGCCATTTTCACCATATTATCTACTCGATTTGAAATTCCTTTTTCAGAAAATAATTTTTCATCTGCATAATCGAATACGATGGAACTTCCAGACGGTACATTGGCAAACAAATGATTAAGTAAGCTTGCCGTTTCCTCTTTCGTTAAATAATAGGAAACACCTAGTAGACTAAAGAACGTTTTTTTATAATCAAAGCCGTTATCCATTAGAAGTTGATAGGAAAACTTTTTTGTGAAATCCATCGAAATGTAATGTACATTACTTGAAAGCGTTATTTCAACTTCAGTTAATCTTTTCTTTTTAAACTCCTGGGTTGCAGGGTGATCAATTTCAAAGATTTTTAAAGTGTTTTCAAATTCAGGGTGTCTTAAGCTAAATGTGTCTAATCCTGCTCCGAGTATGACATATTGCTGTAAACCTAACATGACTTCATTGTGCACAACTTTTTCGCAATATGCTGCACGTGCCAAGGGTGTAGGGGAGAGTTGAGTTTGCACAATCCATTTTAATAGTTCTTCAGTTTGTCCATATAGTTTTTCTGCGATTTCTTTGTTAAAAAACTGGATGCCTTGAATCATGTTTGTTTGAATGTCATGGAGCTCTTTTTGTGTGATTAACTCTTTTGCTAGATAGTCATCAAAAATTTTAGGGGTATCGAATTGACTATGATAAGCTCTACTAAAAGCTGAGATTAATGAAGTTAAACTGGATTCACCTTTGTTCATGCAAATACACTCCTTCAAAAAAAATAGGATTCCCCCTGGCCAGGAGAATCCTATTGTACAAATAAATATAATAAAAGTAAATTATTGCATAAAAAAATTTTTTTGTCAAGTGTTAGGTGCTTGGAAGCAACTGAATAGGAGAAACTTCTTAATCAATTTTTTGGATAAATAAGTTGCCGTCTGGTTGAATTTCTGCATATAAAACTTCTTGGATTGTTTTAACATTTGCCTTTTTTAATTCGTTATCTAGCCATTCTCTACTTTTTCCAACTTCCAGTAAATTTCGTGGCAATAGCTTCCCATCTGTGATGATTTCAATAGGGATAAAAGCTGGAGCTGAAGGATAGATATTTAAATCAGTCTTTTGGGTGCTTTGAAATTCAGGCTTTTTCAAAATACTAAGCATGCCATTTGGTTCTAAAATAGCGTAGTCAATTTCTGTAATCGAGAAAACTTGATACTGTCTAATCATCATCGTAAGGTCATCAAGATTAATTTTAGTGTTGGCTAGAGCTTCTTTATCTATTTTCCCTTTTTTAATGAAAATTGTCGGTTGTCCGTCAAGTATTGTTCTTGCTTTTCCGGATTTTAGAGCGATGTAACTAATTAAAGTAGTAAGCGCACACCAAACAATTAAGCTTATTAAAAATTTTATGAATACAATGGTTTTTAAAATTACCATATTGGCAGCAATAGAACCGATTGTAATACCAGTTACGTAGTTAAAGAAGGTTAGGTGACTTAGTTGTTTTTTACCTAAAAATCTCGTAAGTGTCAGAAGAGCAAAAAAGGTAATAACCGTTTGAACAACTACTTGTAAATAGCCAGTGTACAAATTCCCCCACTCCTTATCTAATCCCTAGAATACCCAATGCATTTTTAAAAGATACTCCATATTATCTCTTATTCATAACGTAGGGTTGATCCGCTGCAAACAGCATGCTTTTTTATTGACGTCCAATCGGTGCGAAGATCAAACGAGCATAAGTTTGAATAAATTTCATCTCTGATAATCACTATATTATCAATAATTGTAAATAAGGTATTCGTTTTGGTAATATAAGTATTATTTGTTGAAAAGGAGAGTTTTTATGGATTCTAGAATTTCTATTCCGGTTCAAACAGTTATAAATGACTATTTAACCTTATTTCAAAATAAAATACCGAATATAATTGAAGGGTTTTATTTACACGGTTCAATTGCGCTTAACGCTTACATAAACGGGTCTAGTGATATCGATTTTATTACAGTTGTAAACAAAACCTTAACAGAAGAAGATGCGAAAGTAATATCCGACCTTCACAAAGAATTAAATCGAAAATATAAGGAAATAGGGATGGATGGAAGTTATCTACTATTTGGGGATGTAGGAAAGAAACAGAGTGAGGTAAAAGGCTGTCTAAAGGTAAATGAAGGCAAAACAAATTGGGGTAAGGATGATATTAACCCAATCACTTGGTGGGTTTTAAAAAATAAAGGGATTACCGTTTTAGGGCCGGATATAGCAACCTATAACTTCAGTGTAGAAGAAAGAGTGCTGGCTAATTATGTTTTGCAAAACATGAACAGTTATTGGTCGAATAGATTGAAAACGATGGAAAAATATAAATCTATGGTATTTGTGATACCAAATAAGTTAGTTGATGAAGAAGTAGAATGGTCTATTACTGGGATGTTACGACAGCTTTACACATTAACAGAAAATGATATTGTTTCAAAAGTAGATGCTTGTAAATTCGCAATACATCATTTACCTGAAGAGTTTCATAAAATTATTAACGAAGCCATCAGTATTCGAGAAGGTTCAAATATACGTTATTATAATTCGAAAAAACAACGCATTGATGATACGGTTCAATGTATGACATACATACTTAATCATTGTAATAATATCAAGGTATAGTGAGATGTGGCATCATGATTAAAGTTGGAGGATGACATTTGTTAAAACTAATTAGAGTGGAGAACGACGCCCTCAGGAAAGCGCACAGTAAGAACAAACAGACGTTTTGGTGATGAGCATGAAAAGTTCCATTTTATCAGCTATTACCTTTTTGGAATAAATGGTAAAATGAATTAGTCTTAAATGACAAATTCATTTAGGGGGTAGATAGTATGGATAAAAATTATGTTAGCGTGATAAGTAAAAAGGGGAAACCGTCTAACTAATAATTATTAGCGTTTTCTCAGATTGAAAGGGGAAAATTATTTGAATCAGGCTTTACTTATTATTGATGCTCAGCAAGAATTATTGGATGGTAATGAGGAAGAAAAGGCTGTTTTTAATAAAGAACAACTTATTAGGAATATTAATTTAGTCATTGATAAAGCAAGGAAGACAAATGTACCAGTTGCATTTGTAAGAGATCTTGATGTAGCGGAAGGTAAAGGAAAAGGATTCGAAATTCATAATGGCATTACTGTTCCTCAAGAAGCAAAGATTTTCGATAAAAAAGCAACGAATTGTTTCCATGGAACTGAACTTCTAAATCATTTGCAATCACAAGAAATTACACATGTTGTTGTGATGGGCTGTTCGACGCAACACTGTATAGATAGTGCAGTAAGAACGGCGACTATTAGTGGTTTTGATGTCACGTTAGTTGGTGATGGGCATTCAACAGCCGACAGTGATGTTTTAAGTGCGGAACATATTATAAAGCATCATAATCATACACTGCATGGTCATTACAATGTAGAACACTTTTCTGTTGTTAGAAATTCAGAAGAAGACTTGTTTCAACCTACACATGATTCTTATCGATAAGAAAAAATCTATATGGACACTCATATTATGGGTGTCTATTATTTTTTCTTGAAAGTATTAGTGATTCTAGGAGGTAAACATTTAAAGCAAGAAAAGGCTAAATCAAATGTAACTAGAAAGGCGGATAGCATGACCATATATATTGCATTACTTAGAGGAATTAATGTAGGCGGGCATAATAAAATAATCATGGTAGAATTAAGAAATTCTCTTGAGCAATTAGGATTACATAATGTGAAGACGTATATCCAAAGTGGAAACATCCTTTTTGAATCAGACGAAACGGAGGAGCTTTTGCAAACGAAGATTCATGATAAAATTAAAGAGGATTTTGGGGTATCTAGCGTTGTTGTCATTAGAACAGCAGAGGAAATACAGCAAATTATTAGTCAAACTCCTTTTTCAGATGAGGAAATTTCAGAAGCGGACAAATTATGTAAAGGGGAGTGTTTGCATGTTGCTTTGCTGCCGACAGCTCCTTCGAAAGTCAATAGTGATAAGTTTTTATCCTATGCAAACGAAAGAGAACGCAGTGTCATAAATGGAAGGGATGTGTATCTATTATTTTATGACAGCGTTCGAAATTCCAAACTAGGCAATAATCTAAAAAAGCTTGAGATTCCAGCAACTGTCCGTAATTGGAAAACGCTCATGAAGCTATCAAGTATGGTCGAAGAAGTCAAACATATGAAGAGTGAATAAGAATTAAAGCTCTATATATAAGCTAATAAGATGATTTTCCTAGCAACAAATAATTTCGATTTGGGTGCTTAGCGTTGACTATATAGCATAAATCGAAAAATATCACAGTTTGTTTAGACATAAATAGAATAATATGGTAAACTAGTAATGTCATGGTTAACAAATGAACACGCATAAAGAAAGCTAGGTATTCACAATTTTTTTGTGGGCCTAGCTTTTTTGTTTAGATGAATACATCTGGCAGCAATGCGCTAAGGTATTTTTTGTAAGGACTATTATTTTTGCTTAAGACAATGTTGGAGGGATTCTTGCAAGAATTTTTATGATAAGAAAAAATTATGGGTATGTATGAAAAAACATAAATTTATTTTATGTTCTTTGTTTGATAATATATAAGAAAGGGGGCGGTAAGATGGAAATTTTTGATGCACACTTTCATATTATTGATTTTGATTTTCCGATTACTGAAAATCAAGGGTATGTACCACCTAGTTATGTTGTAGAAGATTACCAAAAAGAAACAGCGACTTATCCCATTGTAGGTGGGGCGATTGTATCTGGTTCTTTTCAAGGTTTTGATCAAGCCTATTTAGTGAATGCTTTAGAGAAAATGGGATCTGCATTTTGTGGTGTTACACAGCTTCCATTTTCGGTGACAGATGATGAAATTATTGATTTACATAATAAAGGAGTACGCGCACTCCGATTCAATGTGAAGCGCGGCGGCTCCGAAGATTTATCGAAGCTCGATTACTTTGCGCGACGTGTTTATGATTTAGCTGGCTGGCATAGTGAATTATATATTGACGCAAAAAATTTGCCTGAAATTGTACCAACGATTGAAAAATTACCGGCGATTTCAATTGATCATTTAGGACTCTCTGAGGAAGGCTTACCTCATTTATTGCGACTCGTAGAAAAAGGTGTACGAGTAAAGGCGACAGGTTTTGGTCGTGTAGAGCTCAATGTAGAACATGCGTTGAAATCTATTTTTGCTGTCAATCCCGAAGCGTTAATGTTCGGTACAGACTTACCGTCCACACGAGCAAAAAGACCTTTTGCTTATGCAGATATTGAACTGATTCAAGAGTTGTTTGATTCCATGTCAGCAGAAAAAATTCTTTATCAAAACGCGATGGATTTTTATTTCAAGTGAGTATTCTTAGAAAGCGAAAGAAATCGCTAATTGCCTTTCACAATTGTGGAGGGTTTTTATTATGTGCACTGAGATCAATTGAGATGGACAACTAAATGTCTAATGATTCTCGAAGTTTCTGATAGTTAAATAAAGTAAAAAGGTGTATTAATGCAATATGTTCGAACGAAAAAGTATTATCTACAAAAGTAGAAATTGTTACGTAAAAAGATTAAAAAAGGACAACAGGTAAAGAACTATACTAATTCCTGTTGTCAACAGTCTGTAAAGAGTAATGAAGCAATTATTCAATCGAGACAGTTAATTTAAACTCTGAGCATTGTTATTTTCTTTTAAAATATCTTCTTTCTTTATGTTTGCAATAAATACACCTACTAAAGTAATCAAGCCGCCTGTTATGGCCGAAAAATGTGGAACCTCACCAAGCCAAATCCAAGCGATAAGAAATGCGAAAACAGAAGTTAAATAAAGTGTACCCGTTGCTTCAGCTGCTCCTGTTCGTGATGTAACATAGGCTAGCATAAAATAAGGAATGATTGTTGGAAAAATGCCAAGATACAAAGTGACGAATGTTGCATTTAATGGTGCATCCAAAATGGCTTCACCTAGGCCAGGCGAGAATAGTAACATAAAAATAGTACCTGACCAAATTGCGTACATCGTGAAGGGAAGAGCCCCGTATTTTTCAAGATAACGACGTTGAAAAACAAAGTATATACTTTCCGAAAGGGATGCTACTAAAACTAGGATCATCCCAGTATTAAAAGCAAAGTCTTCAGTTGAACCTCCCACAGAAATAAATGCTACACCGCAAAAACCAACAAGTGAACCAAGCCATCCCCATGAACCAAGCTTCTCACGATAAAAGAATACAGCTAACAAAGCGGTGATTATAGGGGTTGTTGAAACAAGTAAACTTGCAACGCCAGCACTAATCGTTTGTTCCCCATAATTAAGTGCTACTTGATATACAGTGAATCCTAAAAATCCAAGCAATAAAATAATTGGGATATCTTTTCGCGCAGGTAAAGGCGTTTTAGTAATAACGGCTATGATGATTAATATGAATGAGCCGACTAATAAGCGTAAGAGTGATATATGTTCAGGTGAATATGCCGTCAATGCCACTCGTATTCCTGGAAAAGCCGATGCCCATAAAAGGATTGTAATGAATTGAGCAGAAATTATTTTTAAATCTAATGTTTTTAACATGAATACACCTCGTTTTACTTTTTCATCCAACCAATTAAATTCATGTTTTCAATATTAATAGGATTTTGGTAAAATTTCTCCAACAGGTTAAAATGAAAAAAACCAACCAGTTCAAAAGAGGGCGTGCATATGAAAAAGCCAAAATACCAATTGATTATTGAATTTATAAAAGAGAAAATTGCTAAGGGAGAGTGGGCGATCGGCAGTCCTATACCAAGTCAACGTAATCTAGCAAACTTGTTTGAGGTTAACCGTAGTACAGTCATAACAGCATTAGAGGAACTAATGGCAGAAGGGCTCATTGAAGGTAAAGCAGGGAAGGAAACTGTCGTCACCAATAATACTTGGACTTTGATGGGGGCAAAATCCTCTACGAACTGGAATGAGAATGTCACTTTAGGCATTCATAAACCTAGTGTTTCTATGGTGCAGGAAATTAACGAAGCGGAATCGAATGCGAATCTTATTCAGTTGAGTAAAGGGGAATTATCACCAGAGATGTTCCCTTTAGAAGAGATGAAAGCCGTTGTTCAAAAGGTTTCGAATGAATTGACCACTTTTGGCTATGAAGAGCCGAAAGGAAATATAAAATTACGCCAAGCCATTAGTGATTATTTAAAAGTAAGAGGAATCGAAGCATCTCCGTCGTCCATTCTTGTCGTTTCTGGTGCGCTCCAAGCTTTACATCTAATTTCAATTGGACTTCTGAAAAGAGGTTCATCGGTATTGTTAGAAATGCCATCTTACCTTTACTCATTAACTGTTTTTGAGTCTGCTGGAATGGCGTTGCAAGGATTAACGATGGACAGTGAGGGGATTATTATAGATTCCATTTATCCGACTAATGAAAAAGGCAAGAATATTTTATATACGATTCCAACCTTCCACAATCCTACAGGCGCATTAATGCAAGAAGAGAGACGACAAAAATTAATGGCATACTGTGAAAGAGAGCAACTGCCAGTTATAGAAGATGATGTGTACCGTGATTTATGGATTGATAATCCACCACCTAAGCCATTAAAAGCAATGGACCATTATGGAAACGTGTTGTATGTTGGGAGTTTATCGAAAACGTTAAGTCCAGGATTGCGAATTGGTTGGATAGTTGGCTCGGAGTCAGTCATTAATCGATTAGCAGATTTAAAAATGCAATCTGATTACGGATCAAGTACTCTTTCCCAGCTCGTGGCAGCAGAGTGGCTTTCAAGTAATCTATATGATGATCACCTTGATAAGGTAAGAGAACAACTTAAAATTCGTAGAAAAGTGGCTTTAGATGCACTGGACAAATACTTGAGTCCATACGCTACGTGGGACATCCCAAAAGGTGGATTGTTCATATGGGTTAACATAAAGCCTGAATTTAAAGTGAAAAGGCTATTTGAGAAAGCATTATCCTGCAATATCCTTCTTAATCCGGGTAGTATTTATGCTGAAAAGTCAGGGTTGTTTATACGAATCTCCTATGGGTATGCTTCACTAGATGAACTTAAAGTGGGCATATACCAATTAAGTGAAATTGTTAAACATCAATAGATTGTAATGGAGGGGTTAGATGAAAATACTAAATAAATTGCCGAAAAGTAACCCAAATTTACATGTAAAATTAATTAAAAACGGCTGGATATCAATGAAAGAGCCTGAAAATTTACTAAGTGCTATTTGGTTATCGATCCCTTTAATGATAATCACTTCAATGATCTCTATCGGAGTGATAAAAACCTTTTCTAGTATTTCATTAAGCGATTTCGGATTTACACCTGATGGATTATCTATAACAATTAACTTAAATGTTATTTTATGGATAGCTTTACTATTGATTATTCACGAATTACTGCATTTGATATTCATTCCTAATTTTATAAAGTCAGAAAAAACTTCTGTAGGGTTTACTCTGTTCGGGGCTTTTGTCATTACGGAAGAAGAGATTTCAAAATCAAGATATATCTTCATTACGGTTGCGCCTTTTATCATACTTTCAATATTGTTGCCACTAATTTTAAGTGTATTTGGTCTATTAACAACGACATTAAAGTATTTGGTCATACTAAACGCAATGGGATCGTCAGTTGATTTACTAAATCTTCTTCTCATAATGAAACAGGTACCGAAAAACGCAACATTAACATGTAATGGGCCAAATACTTATTGGAAAAAAGATCAGACTGGGTAAATAATAGAATAATACTGTAATAGAAAACATAAGAAAGAGGGGCAATGAAATCAACCCGAATGTTTAGTATTTAAAATTTAATAGTTCATCACGAGAAAATCACGGCACAACAATTGGCAGAAAAACTTGAAGTGTCGAAACGAACTATTTACCGGGATATTGAATCGCTAAATTTAGCGGGAATACCTATAGTAAGTTATCCCGGACAAGGTAGAGGCTTGGGGATATTAGCTAACTACAAAATTGATAAAAAGTTTTTCTCAATTGATGAATTACAAACTATTCTAATTGGCCATGACGCACTAAATAGTATAAATACAGAAAACAATATTAATCATCTTATGACAAAAATTGTGGAAAAAGATGAGCAAACGATTCTTGAAAACGCCGATATTGTCCTCGACTTATCATCATGGTTTTCAGACAACAGTTTTCAAGATTAAAGAATACACTTTAGAAAAGCAGTTAAAGCACAACTATTAATGGCAATTGACTATCAATCAAAGTCTGGCTATTTAAAGAAGGTTCCTTAATTCAGGAGGAAGCGGACAAACAATTGAAAGACCTTGGACTATCACGGCCAATCCATAATGAAAAAGGGATGAAACTAAAAAAGAGGCAACAAAATAAATTGAAAAAGCAAAAAAACAAATGGAGGAATTGGGAGTAGATTTCCCTATAGAAAAGTTTAGTCAATTGGTAGATTAAACTGTTGCGTAGGGAGGATAAATTAGCGCTAACTAATTTTACGATGAATAAAGAGGTCCTAAAAACCCTGTTTTACCAGGATTTTAGGATTACTTTTTTTAGGCAAGACCTTTCATATATTTCGTAACATTCCCTAAGCAACAACTACCTTGAGGATTGTTTACTTCGCAGCCACAACGGTTTTTTTTTATATTTGTTCGAATGTGCTCTAATGGATTAGGCGTCAGTTCATTTTCAACATATTGTTTTATTTTGTCTTTAGTCCAATCAAAACAATAACAAACCGGTGTACTTAATGTGTCATCCTTTTGATGTACAGTTACCTTTATATCAGAAATAGTGTACTCCTTATTACTCGTATCAAAATAAACGACATCACAATCTTTAGTAGAACAAAAATAGTGATTTTCCATAGCATTTATTGATTCTAATGCAGATGGTTTCATCATTGATTTAATTGTTATTAGTTTTATATTTTTAGCATTAATTTTACAAGAGGGACAAACAATAGTGTTTTCATTAATATTGTTTTTAGGGCTACTACAACACTTTCCCATCTTCGTTTCACCTCATACATTTTATTTTCAATTGCTTAAGTTTCAATAGCAGGATATTGGTTAAAACGCTTAATATTTAAAGTATAAACCATTTGCGAAGGTAAAGAGGTAAAGGAACTGCTTCATTATCAACAAGACAATGAACACGAAAAAAGACCAAGGGCATTTTCTGCAAAATCAAAAAAGACTATCCGTAACTGTGTTCATAGGCCTTAGCAAAAAAACATTTGGACGTACCGCACACAAAACAACCTCAAAATGCTGTACTATCAACATTTTGAGGTTGTGTGTGCTCAAATTAGCATTTAGGAAACGTTTAGTAGATTATAAATAATCTTCTCAATTATTATTAGCATTCGCTTCCTTTACAATTTGCTTTAAGTATCCTTTTGGAATAGATTTAGTCATTAATATATTCTTCGTAACTGATTGTCCATCAATCATTGTAATTTCAAGTAAAAGTTTATCCTTGGAACTAAGTTTATATGGTTCGTGGATAAGAATATCTACGGAACTTCCTTTTGTAAGGGTTAGTGGAAAAACAACTTCCTCATTATTCTGATCGAATGATATCGTTGCTACACTATTATAATGACCGATTGAATCAATCGTTTCATCTTTAGAGGATGTATACTTATAGCGAAGCATATCATCAATCTTTATTACGTCTACTGTCTCACCTGCCATTAGTAGAGCAAGTGTTGTTTCAATTGGAGAATAGTTTGCAAATGAAAGTTCAACTGGTAATGTACGCCCTTCAAATGAAAGAAAGTTGGAGAGTTGTTCGTTTGTTAGTTCAACTACATCTTCTCGTAGCTCATAGCCATTTTGTACTGCTAATACTTTTGTGAAATTAGTTTTCCCATCCCAATTACCACTGTTTCGCGAAGGATAAAATCCTTTTGTATTATGTGCAATTTCCATTAAATATGTATCGTTATTTTGTTCAACTATGTATGAAACGGCTAATGTTTTACTTACTCCGTCAAGTTGAACGGACATCACAATAGGCTCTTCAACGTGTGCTTTCGGGCAAAACCGATATACACCAATTGCGGCTATCAATACTAAAATAATTATGGATTTCTTCATAGTTATAATACCCCCATCAATATAACAATTCAATAGTATACTATTTTACCATAATTACGGTGGGAATGATTTACAGGTTGTTGTATAGGAAGAATTTTTACTCTAACGTTGTAAATCCACATTTTTATGACGCTACCCCTTATAAAATAAAAGTATATAGGGTTGAACAATTACGTTCCAAGAAATGGAGATAACGCTAGCTATACTATTGAAGAAAACTGTTATATAGGACTTATTTTTTGTTTACATAGCATAGCTGTAAAATCCCAACGATTAAAGTAGATTATATGGTTATAGTTAGATAGGTTCAGGAAAGGGATTTCTCCCTATAATATGTTATAATTAAGAGGTAACTAGATAGAGGTTTCAAGGCGGTTGGTAATCAATTTTTCACCTATTTTCTTCGAGTGATTGAAGGGAAAGGAGTTGATGCCAATGACGATTTGTGAAGCAATGACCCTGACTATTAATTTTACAATCTTTCTAGTGTCAGTAATTGCTTTACAATCTTCTTATAAAAAAAAACTAAAAGGTGATAAATTTTGTTAGGATTTGAATGGTTCCCTAAAAGATGGGGGAAAAGAAAAGTTTCGGAACGTTTTCTTCAAGCAAAATTTACTGAAAAAGGTAAGGGGATTACGATTACTACATATGCAGTAGATTTATATGTACTATCTATTCCTTTAGAAGTGAAAAAATATAATTCACTGTAATTTATGAGTGTCAACAAATTTTGTTGGCATTTATTTATTTGAAAGGCACTTATTCAAATAGGTTGTGTTTGATTTAAAATGTGAAAATAAATAACTTCCTAAAATAACAATTAATCCTCCAATCCCTTGAGTCCAAGAGATGCTTTCTCCTAAAAATAAAAACGCTAAAAGTGCCGTGAAAATCGGATTGAAATTAAGGAAAACACCGGATGTTGTAGCCCCTAATTTTTGAATACCGATGCTCCAAAGTACCATACAAACAACAGTGGAGATAAGTCCTGTATATAAAAGCGAAAGAATAAATGAATGATTAACATTGATAATGGTAAAATCCTTGACGTTAAACGGCAATAATACAAGAAGTCCGAATATTCCTGAATACAAAGTAGACATTAGAGGCGAAGTCGTTTTTAAGGCCCATTTATTACAAACGGAATAAATTCCCCATACACATACTGCTGCAATCATCCATAAATCACCCAAATTAAAATGAAAAGACAATAAAAAATCGATATTCCCCTTTGAAAGTACGAGAAAAACACCAAACAACGAAAATAGCATTGAAAGTGCTTGAAGTTTATTCATTTTTTCTTTTAGAAAAACAAATGAAAAAAACGCAATAGAAATTGTATTTAATGTTGAAATGAGACCTACATTCGTCGAAGTAGTTCTTTCTAATGCTAAAAATTGAAAGATATTGAACAATACCACACCTGTAATGCCCATTAAAAATAAAGGGAGAAGGGCAGCTCGAGAGGGAAGCAGTTTTTTCTCTTTCCACCATACCATTGGAAGAAGGGCCACTATGGCAATGATCCACCTTAAGCTCGTCAGTGTTAACGGAGAGGCATGGTCAACAAGAGATTTGGCCACTACAAAATTGCCACCCCAAAGTAAACTAGTTAAAAGCATTAATAAAACATAGACATTCTTCAAATCATTATCTCTCCTTTGATTGTCTTATGTACAATCAAGTTACTTTTAATAAAAGAATCATAACACTTTTGCGATTTTGACAGTATAATATTTTGTGAGGTTTATGAAAATTAAAATAAAGGAAAGTAAAATGAAGTTTTGCAGAATAAAATTAATATTAGCTGTCGGATATGGCTATAATTCCGAATAAATAAAAGGAGAGAAAATTGCATGAGAGATCTTGAAAGAAAATTACTAGATCGTATTGATACTCAAATACTAGATATTTTGCAGAGAGAGGTTCAGATAAGTAATGCAGAGATAGCAAGACGGGTGAATTTGTCTCCGCCGGCAACCCACACAAGAATAAAACGTTTAGAAAGTGAAGGATTTATTGACAAACAAGTTGCCATTTTAAATCCTGAGAAACTTGGATTCGATTTACTGTGCTATGTTTTCATGAGTACCAATATTCACCAAGCTAAGGAATTAGAAGATTTGGAAAATACCTTAAAAACAATGACCGAAATATTAGAATGTCATTGTTTAACAGGAGAATATGATTATCTTTTAAAGGTCATTGTTAGAGATCGAAAAGAATTAGATAGCTTTATTAGAAAACTAAATAGGATGGGCATATCCCGTATTCAAACTAACTTATCATTAAGAGAAATTAAATATTCTACAGTATTACCGATATCAGAAGATAAACAGTAGAAGTTTTTTAGAGCAATATGGGATTTTTAGCTTCGCTCCAAAAATGGTTTAGGTCAAAACGCAATTTTAGGAGGCATTATGAAAACATTTATATATATGGTGCGACATGGAGATTCACCAAAAGACGGAAATGAGAGAACGAGAGAATTGACTGAAAAGGGTAGGTTAGACGCTCAGCGAATAACTGATATTTTACAAAAAGAAGGCATTGATACTGTTATTTCAAGCCCGTATAGTCGTTCAATCCAAACTGTTCAGGAAGTAGCTAATCAAATAGAAAAAGAGGTAATTATATTTGAAGATCTAAAAGAGCAACTATTTATTGCAGGAGATAAGCGAATCGCTGACGAGGAATTATTCCCTTTTTTACAAAAGTCATTTTCTGACCCAACCTATGCTTTAGAGGGAGGCGAGTCAAATGCTGACTGCCAGAAACGTGCTATAGAAGTGTTAGAAGAAATAGTAAACACATATCAAGGTCAGAAAGTAGTAATTGGCACACATGGGGCTGTAATGACTTTAATGATGGGGTTTTATGATAGTAGATATGATTTGAATTTTTTATTACAAACAACGAAGCCTGACATATATAGAATGGAATTCAATGGGCAAGAATTGGTCGATGTCAAAAGGTTATGGGGAATTTAGGGAGAGGTTTTTGAAGTATTTCACCTTATAAAGTTAGGAAATCAGTAGGTGTAGCTTTGGTATTAGAGATAATGTACATTACACTAAAAGAGAAGAATGAATAAATAACTGAAGACGAAATAACGTTTGTAGGGGTGAAAATTAAATGGAGGACAAACTAAATCATAAGTATGAAATAAAAAATTATTTGAACAAACAAATTAATAAAAATCAATATATTTTAGGTGTTGCAGCAGGTTCTGGAATGACAGCTAAATATGCAGAACAAGGTGGGGCTGATTTTATTCTTGCGCTAAATTCAGGACGGTTTAGAATAATGGGGGTAAGCTCATTAGCAGGCTTTTTACCGTATGCCAATAGTAATGATGTTGTAATGGATTTTGCATGCAAAGAGATCATTCCTACGATTAAAAAAATTCCAGTTTGCTTTGGTTTATGTGCAACAGATCCAACAATTGAGTTAGATAGCTATATCGATTTGATTCAGAAGAAAGGATTTGCAGGTATTAATAATTATCCAAGTATTGGTCTGATAGACGGGCTTTTTAGAAAAGCTTTAGAAGAACAAGGGATTACATATGAAAAAGAGATAGAAGCTATTCGTATCGCTAGTGAAAAAGGTTTGTTTACCGTAGCGTTTGTATTTAACGAGGAGCAAGCTATAAATATGGTAGAAGCGGGTGCAGATATTATTTGTGTTCACTTAGGTTTAACGAATGGGGGATCACTAGGCGCTAAAAAGATTTTATCTTTACATGCTGCCAAAAGGATGGCTGTCACTATTTTTAATAGATGTAATGAACTGAATCCAAACATAATCAACATGATTTATGGGGGTCCGGTTAATAAACCAATCGATGTTCAGTATATGTACGATGATACTAAAATTATGGGGTACATCGGGGGTTCCGTTTTTGAAAGAATTCCAAATGAACAAGCTCTAATACATATTACGAAATCATTTAAGCAGACGAACGATTTTCAATTGGATGAATTAATTAGTAAAATTACTGATGGTTTAGGAAACCGAGATGATTATATTCATTTTACAAAGAAGTATATCAGCTTACATTATATGGACGAAATTTCGTTGAATGAAGTCGCCGAAATATTAAGTTTGTCTCGCTCTTATTTAAGCACTTTATTTAAAAGAGAGATGAGTATTTCATTTACTGAATATCTTATTAATTTTCGGCTAAATCGCGCTATCGAAATACTGAAATTTGAAAAAATATCGCTAAATAATATTGCTGAAATGGTAGGTTATCCGGATTACACTCAATTTAGTAAAATATTCAAAAAATATAAAGGTGTGTCACCTAAAAACTATTTAACTTCTATCAGCAAGTGTTTGGACACCCGCTGAAATAGAGAAACTCAGTCTAAGAACGTCACGCCCTGTGGCAAAGACTGAGTGACCAACATCACGTTGGCCCAAAGCCTCAGGCGGATGTCATGGAATATGAAAGAAGTTCTAAGTGAATCAGTTGTTTCTGCCGCTTCGCTTTCGCACAGACAAGACCGGTTGCTACCGAACGTTGGCACGACGCTTTCGCACAAAAAACATCTGCAGGTCTAAGTACAAAGCCGATTCCAGATGCAATAATGCCTAGGCATTATTGATAATATAACAAAGAGACAATTTTATAGAACAAAAACACATTAACTCTCCCAAAAGAAAACGTTATTATGGAATGGAGTAATAAATGTAATCGCTTTCTTATATGATTATTTGGACGATTTAAAGATCTAGAAGGGAGAGAGATGATATGAAAACAATTGCTTTGGCTGGAACATTTGATTCAAAAGGAAAAGAATATTTGTATGTAAAAGAGTTGATTAGATCGTTAGGTTTCAATACTTTTACGATTCATACAGGTGTTTTTAAGCCAGCGTTTGAGCCTGACGTATCAAATGCTGAAGTAGCAGCTACGGCTGATGAAGATATACAGGATATTGCAACAAAGAGAGATCGAGCAAATGCAACTGCAATTCTTGCAAAAGGGATGGAAGTGCTTTTGCCGAAACTGTATGAAGAAGGAAAATTTGACGGTGTACTTTCCTTTGGAGGTACTGGAGGGTCATCTATCGTAACAACTGGTATGAGAGCACTACCAATAGGTGTTCCAAAAGTGATGGTTTCTACTGTTGCTTCTGGTAATACGGAGCCATATGTAGGAACTAGCGACATCATTATGATTCCATCGGTAGTAGACGTTGCTGGTTTAAATGTGATTTCGACTAAAATATTTTCGAATGCAGTATTTGCAATTGCAGGTATGCTGAACTTTGAAAATAAAACGATCGTTAAAAAGAAACCACTTATTGCTGCAACTATGTTCGGACTAACAACACCTTGTATTAATCAGGCTAAAGATTTTTTAGAAGCTAAAGGATTTGAAGTATTAATATTTCATGCAACAGGTGTTGGTGGTCGTACAATGGAGAATTTAATAGCTAATGGATTTATAGATGGAGTCCTTGACATAACGACCACTGAATGGGCTGATGAGTTAATTGGCGGTGTATTAAAAGCTGGTCCGAATCGTTTAGAAGCAGCTTCTAGAAAACAAATTCCTCAAGTTGTATCGGTGGGTGCGATTGATATGGTTAACTTTGGTCCATTTGACTCTGTCCCTGATAGATTTAAAGGTCGAAAATTTTATAAGCATAATCCAACAGTTACTTTGATGCGTACATCTGTTGAGGAGAATAAACAAATAGGTGAAGTAATTGCAGAAAAATTAGCTTTAGCGAAAGGATACACAGCATTATTTTTACCGCTGGAAGGGCTCTCTGGTCTAGATGTTGAAGGACAACCTTTTTATGGTTTAGAAGAAGATAGAATGTTATTAGATACATTAAGAAAAAATGTTGACCAAAACAAAGTGGAAATGATTGAAATCAATGCGGATATTAATAGTGAAGAGTTTGCACTAGCTGCAGCGAGGAAATTGATTGAATTAATAGAAAATAAAGAGAGGGATAGCAATCATGTCAAAGAGACAAGAAATATTGAATCGTTTTAAAGAAGAAATTAAAAAAGGGCATATTCTGTTAGGTGTTGGAGCTGGTACAGGAATTACAGCTAAAAGTAGTGAAGCCGGTGGAGCTGACATGTTAATTGTCTATAATTCTGGCCGTTATAGAATGGCTGGTCGTGGTTCCCTAGCTGGATTATTATCTTATGGTGATGCCAATCAAATTGTTGTGGAGATGGGTAATGAAGTATTACCAGTTGTAAAGGATACTCCAGTACTAGCTGGTGTTAATGGAACAGATCCTTTTAAAGTAATGGAAGTTTTCTTAAAGCAGCTGAAAGAACAAGGGTTTAGTGGGGTTCAAAACTTTCCTACAGTCGGGTTAATTGACGGTGTATTTCGTCAAAACCTAGAGGAAACAGGAATGGGTTATGATTTAGAAGTAGATATGATTAGAAAGGCAAATGAATTAGACTTACTAACTACACCTTATGTCTTCGATGAAGAGCAAGCAAAGAAAATGGCTGAAGCAGGTGCAGATATTTTAGTGGCCCATATGGGATTAACAACTAAAGGAACGATTGGTGCACAAACTGCATTAACTCTAGATGACTGTGTCGATCGAATTCAAAAAATTATTAATGCTGGTAAGTCTATAAATCCTGAAATATTAGCAATTTGCCATGGAGGTCCAATTGCAGAACCGGAAGATGCTGCTTATATTATTGAAAGAGTAGATGGGATTGTTGGTTTCTTTGGTGCTTCTAGTATTGAGAGATTTGCTGCAGAAAAAGGAATCAAGGAGCAAACTGAAGCTTTCAAAGGTTTATAATTGAAAGTGTATTATTATCAGAAAAAAATACCAAGTACCGATTGTATCATTGAATTAAAGTTTGATTTAAATAATCTAAATAAATAAGACGAATCCATTTTAAAAAAAGATTGTTCAAATTGGATCCGTTTTTTGATCTCTTTTTAATTGAAATTTATTATTTTTTGGTATCTTTGTTACGCTTTTTCTTAACTTGGTTTGCTTCAATTCGGATAGTTTTTCACTGTTTTGTCTCGATTAAAAATTATTGTTAGTGTATTTAAAAGAATCGTGGTAATTAGTAAGATGGATACAGCTAATACTGAACTACTAGTTGTATCCATAAGAGCAGACCAATCCTCAATCTTAACAAGATGGTTATTATAAAATAATTGGAAACTTATCGATATAGCACAAGCACTGAAACTTAAAGTGCAAAAGATTAATCTTTCATTTTGGACTTTCTTATTAGTACTCAAAAGACTATAAATTGGTAACAGTATTGCTATTACACCAAGTGCTAGGCTTCCCAGATTAAGAAAACCTATCATAGAACATCTCCCCCTTATTATTAAAGGACGAAAGTATTTGGAAATTGTTTCTTGTTGATAATTAATGAATCATAAAGTTTGTTAGATTGTTTTTTTATTGGGCAATATGAAGAATGATCTTTTAGAAAAAAGGCCTCCAAAAGTCAGCATTCTTGATGTGACTCTTGGAGCAATGATTAATGTTCGCATATTAATGCAATCCGTCTTTTAACACAAAGTCTATAACAGATTTTTGTTGAGAAAGTTTGTAATAAGCATCAAAAATTTCGATAAGTGCATTGGCTAAATTCTCATTTTTTACATCATGTTTCTCTAGTATTTGATTAATTAGAAATTCCATTGGTTCTAACATTTATACCACCTACCTTTCTAATAGTAGGCTAACATTTAGGTATAAACATTTTCTGAACAAAATAGAAAAGGCCGCAGCGTCGTCACACGCTACAGCTCAGAAATTAAGCCAAGGGATAATCGATCAGTTTGCAATTAATACATTATTTCATACACCATATACATATTGAGAAGAAAAAATCGAGTGAACCAACAGATTTTTTGAATATACTATTTGAAACTAAAATAATGAGGGAGAGATGGTATAGTGAGCGAAATAGATAAACGAAACAGATTAAGCGAAGAACCATTTGCTTATCAAATAATGAAAAAAGGAACGGTAGTAATAGATTACGAAGGTAAACAGGTTAAAATTGTAAAGGATAGGGAAGCAGAGCGTCTTATCGCAAAAATCAAAGAAGTTGAAGACAACAAAATAGCAGTACAGTTATTGTTAGCTAAAATTACAGGTAATTTTAAACGAGGTAACGAGAAAATTGGAAAAAATAAAAGAAAGTAGCCTAAGACTTCGTAGTTTCATATTTCCTCTTACCAGTTTCAACACCCACTTCATAAATAAAGAGGTTCATAATAAAGAATAGAACAATTTTTTGAGTAGAGCTAGCTGACCAAAAGCCCAAATAATACATAAGCACAAGAAAAATAGCTAAAAGAGTTTTAATAATCTTTAGCGTCATCTTGATACCTCCTATTAGTCGGATTGATAGATTTCAAAATGATCATATAGTCAGGCAGTCTTGCTGAACAATCCTTTAAATATGATGAATAATTATTTTACTAATCCAAACTGCAAAGATAACCCAAATAATAATAAAAAGAATACCAACAAACCAATTTTTTGGTTTTCTAGATTGTTTTAACTTTTCTGCAGCTTCTTTATGATCATCAATCACATGTGGTGGAATTAATTTTAAAGCAAGGATAATTCCAAAAGGGACAATTATCAAATCATCAAGATAACCTAAAATAGGAATAAAATCTGGAATTAAATCAATTGGACTAAAAGCATAAGCAACTATAAGCATAGCCACAAGCTTTGCATACCATGGGGTTCTTGGATCTTTATAAGACAAGTATAGTACAAATAAATTTTGTTTTAATTTTTTAGCAAAGGCTTTGAACTTTGATAATAAATTTTTACGCATTGAAAAATCTTCCCCCATTCCTAGAAAGTATATATCATTAAAATACATCGGGGAAGAGAAATGCTTACTGAACAATTTCGGTGATAAGACCATGGATAATATACTTGTCGTAGTATGAGATAAGGAGGATAACTATGAATAAATTTAATAAGACGTTAACATATGTAAATCAATTACTTTATGAACCCAATCATTTAACTATAAAAAACATTCGTGAAGAAACTCAAAATGCAGATTATGGGGCTGGGATATTTCAGTTAAATACTAAATCGATTAGATTTAGAGTCGCCAAAATAACGCCTACTAAAATTGGCCAATTTGTTTCCTTTTGGGAAAAGGATGAAGCTAATAAAAATCAGGCATTTTCATATGAAAATGCGACTGATTTATTGGTAATAAACACCTTTCATCATAATGGTGACTTTGGCCAATTCGTTTTTCCAAAAGAGGTTCTATTAAAACAAAACATCCTTAAAACTGCTAATACAAAGGGGAAAATGGCAATTAGAGTTTATCCTAGTTGGGATACTCCCACTAGCAAACAAGCAATAGCAACACAAAAGTGGCAATTACCGTATTTTATTAATGTAAACGATAGGAATAGATTATCAATACTGGGTTTATTAAAATTATACTCCCACTAATAGTAGATGGAGTAACACTGTGCAACGATAGCTTCTACTTGTTCAAGATATTTTTTTCGAGCGGAATCTTTCAGACGACCGCTTTAAAACGTCTACGATTCCTATATTAAATGGAACTTTACTTCTAGGTAAGTATTGGATAATTGCTAGGAAAGTATCTTTTGAATGTCCAACTAGTATTTTCTTTTTAAACAAACTCTGCACCTCTTGTGAAACATATTAAATTACAATTAATTATACTAGGTTACTCGAATGTTCCAATCATCCAAAATTTAACACATGCTTTTAAAAGGATGAGAAAGTGATGGCTATTGTAGATGATAGGAAGATTACATAGAAGTTGTTTAAGATGTGGACATTGAAAAAATTTGGACATGACCAATTCAAAATGGGGGCATAGAAAGAGAAGGAGGGAGGTAACCCTAATTACTTTGTGATAAATACGGATCACCCTCTGTATAATCATATATTGTTCAAGTATGGATCCCTAAACTTCGAAAAGGATTCAATGGATGTTTGGGAATAAAAGGGAATTATACATCCGATAATAATATAGAGTTAGATTTTAGTATTTACAAATTCCATTAACAAAGCATAATCATTTTTAATTGTTTTAACTTTTGTAAACCCGCATTTTTCGTAACATCTAATAGCTCTTTCGTTAGAAACTTCAGGGTCTACTATTATAATTTCAGCGTCTGTTATATTAATAATGAGTTCAATAAATTTACAAACCATAATTGTTCCATAGCCTTTATTAAATAGATTAGGATTACCGATAAATTGATCTATTCCAAAAACCACTTCATTATTTAAATAGCTTAATTCTTTTAATTCTTCCGCTTGAAGTTTATAGTATTGCATAAATCCCATTGGGGAACCGTCTAACTCAACAATGAAGGGGAGAACTAGAATTTCACCACGAACGCGTGGTTCATATTTTTTCCTTACTTGTTCTATTGAAAATGGTGAATTAATATCCCCGTAAAATTCTAAAACTTCTCTCGTACTCAACCATTTAGCCATAAAACCATAATCATTATCAGTCATTTTTCTGATGTGTATTTTGTTGATATCCAAAAAAGTACCCCTTTCAAAACTACTAGTATTGAAATAATTTTATTCCCTACATATTTTAACATCTTTCAGCGGGTGTCCAAACAACCGCTGAAAGGAGTTTAAGCATCCTGCCGATTCTGGACGCAATTATGCCGAGGCATAATTGATATTTAGAACAATCACTTTATCTGTGGTTGGGACCGGCGACCGACCTTCCCGACCAAGATTTCATTGTAGTACTAGTATTCGCATGAATTATTTACCTATGGTTAATAATGGATAAAATAAATGGGTAAAATATGTATAATAAGGATTCTGAAAGATTGGAATGAATGCAGCATGGGTAAAATGAAAAGGTTTATGTATAATGTGTAAATTAAAACATAAAAAAAGCCGCAGCGTTTGCAGACGCTACAGCTCATTAAGAGATGTTAAACCTTCGTGCAAATTAATAATCATTTCTAATTATTGTTTATATTGATCTTCTTCAAATACCTGTTTTATATTTAGAAATATTCTTTTCTTTTTCAAAAATAGAAGTATTCTGTTCGTATTTTTGGGGATTAAATAGCTTTTCAAACTGTTGTAACAACATATCGTGAGAAATACCATTTAAATCTCCGGACTCTTTCATATTTTCTTGGGTTTGTTTAACCTCCCTAATAAGCAATCTAACTAATTTTTTTCCAATTGTTTTCACAATATATGTCCGTATATAACCATCTTCATATCTGATTTCAAGTTTAGGTTTATTATTTTTTTCGTTTTCGTCTTCGTCTTTATGTATATCTTCAATTCCAAATAAATCTAAGAGACTTTCTTTTTTTATATTTTTATTTACCTCGGTTTTTAAATAATTTAATGTAATACCGGTTTGAATTTTCATTCATAATTCTCCTTAGAATTTAGTGTTTTTTATTCCTTATTATAACCTTAAAAGTTAATAAACGGGGGGGTATTATGGAAATTCGTTCAGTGCTTTTAATATCAGTTAGCTGACGCACAAGCATTAAGTAGCACTAAAGACCACACTCTTTTAAATCGTAAAAAATACTGGAGTTTTAATAAATTTGAAATTACTTAGAATAAAAGAAAAAGCCGCAGCGACGAAAGCGACGAGTTTATAAGGCATTTAGTTAAATTTAAAATAAATTCTTTTTTACGAATCATCTCATTAAATTAAGTCATTTTTTCACCTAACAAAAATCTAAAATGCAAAAACCCCGCCAAATCAATATTTTTACGCTATAATGTAGGACGAGGTGAAGAAAATGTTTGTAAGTGAAAAACAAATTGAAATTCGATATGCTGAGACCGACCAAATGGGCGTAGTGTATCATGCGAACTACATTATTTGGATGGAAATAGGTCGTTCACAGTTAGTTAATGATGCAGGCTTTGAGTATGCAGAGTTAGAAAAAGATGGTTATGTATCACCAGTGATGGATTTATCCATTTCTTATAAGGCTGCTATGCATTATGGCCAGGTGGCAACTGTACGTACATGGGTGGAAAAACATGATCGATTACGTACAACATATGGCTATGAAATTTTACATGAAGACGGCACGATTGCAGCGACTGCTCAGTCCGTACATATTCTAGCGCAAAAAGATACGTTACGTCCGGTATCATTAAGTAAAATTGATCCGGCATGGGATGCAAAATACAAAGAAATCGCACGTGAGTCGAAATAGGAGAAAACAACATGGAACTTTTATTGGCAATCGGTGCAATTATGGCTTGTCTTGGTGTCGTGTTAGGCGCTTTTGGCGCCCATGCACTAAAAGATAAATTTGCGTCACCACATTATGCAGCCATTTGGGAGACCGCGGTGCAATATCATATGTACCATTCATTAGGTTTACTCGGGCTTGGTATTTTATCGAGTGATGCCCTTTTAGGAACTTCTAGTATGCTTTCTTGGGCAGGTTATTTAATGTTTGCAGGTATTGTGTTTTTCTCAGGTAGTTTATATGTATTAGCGGTTACAGGTGTGAAAAAGCTTGGAGCGATTACCCCGATCGGTGGTCTGTTATTTATCATTGCCTGGGTGCTAGTTGCTATTTCCGCATTTTTTTAAGAATATCCACTATAAATCGAGTGAGGTAGTTCCTATGGAGCTATCTCCTTATTTATAAAGAAGTAAAAAAATGAAACAAATTGTTCTATTTGTGCGTACTACATAATGAGTAGATTATTTTATCGTTTTAGCTTATTTCAATCGTTGCTCAAACATTCACTAAATTAGAGGATCTCAGGTTAAGAACTTCACATCTGTGAAAAAGCCTGTAGACGCAATTATGTCGAGGTATAATTGATATGGTAAAATAAGTCTTAAGTATATAAGTTGAAGGTGGGAATAAATATGGGTTTATTAAAAGCAGGAGTTGGCGCATTAGCAGGTGTTTTAGAAGATCAATGGCGTGAATATTTCTATTGTGAATCACTGTCCGCTGATGTTCTTGTGGCAAAAGGTTTTAAACGTACGTCTAAACGAGGGTCTAATAAAGGTAATGACAATATTATTAGTAATGGCTCTATTATTGCTATAAATGAAGGGCAATGTATGATGATTGTCGAGCAAGGGAAAGTAGTGGAGTTTTCTGCTGAGTCTGGGGAGTATGTTTATGATACATCAACAGAGCCTTCGATTATGTATGGCAATGATTTATCTGAAGGTATTATGGAAACATTCAAGCAGATTGGTAAACGCTTCACTTTTGGAGGAGAACCTGCAAAGGATCAACGTGTGTACTATTTCAATAAAAAAGAAATCGTAGGAAATAAATATGGGACACCAGCACCGATTCCTTTCCGCGTGATCGACCGTAATATCGGTCTAGATATTGATATTGCTATTCGTTGTCATGGCGAATATTCATATAAAATTGTGGATCCATTATTATTCTATACGAATGTTTGTGGAAACGTAGAACGTGAATTTACAAGAGATGCCATCGATAGTCAATTAAAAACGGAGCTGATGACTGCGTTACAGCCAGCTTTCGCACATATTTCAGCAAGCGGGGTTCGCTATAGCGAAATTCCGGCTCATACTGTAGCTCTAGCAGATGCCCTAAATAAAGTGTTATCAGAGAAATGGCTAGCAACACGTGGTTTAGCAGTTGTATCATTTGGCGTAAGTTCTTTAAAAGCATCTGAAGAAGATGAAGCAATGATTAAACAACTTCAACGAAATGCAGTGATGCGTGATCCAGGTATGGCTGCGGCTCATTTAACAGGTGCTCAGGCAGAAGCAATGATTGCAGCATCCAAAAATGATGGTGGAGCAATGGCAGGATTTATGGGCATGAATATGGCAGCTCAAGCAGGTGGTGTAAATGCAGGACAGCTTTACCAAATGAATGAGCAAAATAAACAGGTAGCCCAGCAACAAGCAGCGACGAATTCAGGTACATGGAAATGTGCATGTGGCAACGAAAACACTGGTAAATTCTGCTCAAATTGTGGGACACCAAAACCTGCAGAAGAAGGATGGACTTGTACATGTGGTACTGTCAACAAAGGCAAATTCTGTGGCGATTGTGGTGCTAAAAAACCTTCAGGAGCATTACAATACGTTTGTGATAAATGTGGATGGCAGCCAGAAGAACCTGCGAACCGACCAAAATTCTGTCCTGAGTGTGGCGATGTGTTTGATGAGAATGATGTTAAGTAAGGAGATGACTAATGATGCCAACGCGAGATGCTGAAAATTTTAAACAAGCAAAGCTTGATTTTGACGCTGAGTGTCCATCATGTAGTGCATCTATTGAATTTAACCCCGCATCTGGCAAACTTACGTGTCCATATTGTGGCTATGAGACTGAAATTGCAGCCCCAGAAAAGCAAGAGGAAAAAGTTGCCCAGGAAATGGAATTTGCAATGGCTGAAGAACGTGGGAATTTTAACTGGGGTGTTGAGAAAAAAACAGTTATTTGTAAATCCTGTGCGGCAGAAACAATTTATGATGCATTACAGGTAGCCGATAGTTGCCCGTATTGTGGTTCTAATCAAGTTATGGAGGCAAGTGCTAAAAACACACTAGCGCCGAACGGGGTATGTGCATTTGAAATAACAGATAAGCAAGCAGGAGAGAACTTTCAAAGTTGGATTAAGGGAAAATGGTTCACGCCAAAAGCTGCAAAAGAAAGTGCAAAGCCGGATTCATTTAAAGGAGTTTATCTTCCATATTGGACTTTTGATACTAAAACAAGCTCAAGGTATTCTGCAAGATACGGTAGACATAGAACAGTTACAGATAAAGAGGGAAATACCCGAACTGAAACCGATTGGTATTCCACAAGTGGTTTTTATCAGGAATTTATTGATGATCATTTAATTAGTGCAACAGCCCGTTATGATCGAAATATGATGAGAAAAATAGAACCTTTTAATTTACTCAACAATAAAGCCTATAAACCAGAATATGTATCAGGCTTTTTATCAGAACGCTACAGTATTGGTTTACAGGACGGATGGAGTCAAGCGAAGAGGGAAATTTCAGATCATCTGGAGGCACAAATTACTTCAAAAATACGTTGGGAACATAATGCGGACGTAGTATCTAGTTTACATTTCTCAACAACGCATGATGATATTACATATAAATATCTAATGTTACCAATTTGGCTTTCTTCATTCCGCTACAAAGAAAAGGTTTATCGATTTATGGTGAATGGACAGACAGGTCGGGTAGGTGGAGATGCCCCGATTTCACCACTTCGTGTAACAATTGCAGTTATCTTATCATTAATTACGATTGCGATTATTTGGTATTTCTTTATGTCAGAATAGTTAGGAGCAGTATTCCTGTAGGGTTAATCCATACGTTGGAATGCTGCTTTTTATCTACTTTCAGGCAATTATGCTAAGGTATAATTGATTTAGTAGTGAATGCGCGAGCACAAAAAATAAATGGGTGAATGGCTGAATCATTGTAGGAAATAGGATGAAAACTTCTAGTTATCACGACTGTCACTTCCGGTAGTTGCATAAATTATAATAGGAAGAAATTCTAAAGGGTTTTACACATTACTACATGAAAAAGGCGAATCCATGTGTTTATGTGGCGCTAAATAAAAATATATGTACTTAAGCAACCTATTTTATGGGAAAGTCGTTATGAAAGATGAAATGTCAGAAAAACGCACAATTTAGAGTACGTCTGTAGTATGAAAAAGAAATGTTATTTCGTCAAAGTAATGGTACTTTTTATGACCTTTATTGTTAAGAAGTGATGAACAGAAAGCGTGTAAAAAAATTATTAGGCACTAATTCGTTTTATTAATACATCATCTTGCTAGGATCTTGTTAAACTCTTCTGGACAATTTATTCCATAAAATAACGTCATGTGAAGTTGCTAATTTACTTTAAACAAATTATTATACATTCAGAGAGCTTTTTTTCATGAAATGAGCTGTGAATGTAATGTTATTCTTGGATAACATCATGTATGGAGGTTTCGCAATGGATGCAATTGAAGTGTTAACAAATTTAGATCAAATACATGGGTATTTTCAACCTATATTTAGCGCGGATGCGCATACGGTGATTGCCTACGAAATTTCCGGACAGTTACAAATTGAAGGTCAACAAATTAATTTAAAAGACTTTGTGAATAACGAAGATATTCCAGAAGAATATCGTATCGATATGGAACATAAAATTTTACACGCTGCATTAGCAAAAGTAGATGAAATCGGACAGGATATTGATATTTATATTCCAAGTAACCCGAACTTACTGATGCAGGATTTCGGTGAAAGTCATTTTAATATTATTCAACAATACATCAGTGAAGAGGATTTACATCGTATTGTATTAGTTGTTTCTGAGCATCGTTTTTTAGGTGACATTAATAAGTTGCACCATGCAGTACGATATTTTACGACTTTTGGTATCAAAATTGCTATTCAGGAAGTAGGAGCGGAGAGTCATCTAGAGCACATAGCTTTATTATCACCACAAATCTTAAAGGTCAATATTCGTGACTTAAATTATGATTCTTGGTCCGCACAGTCAGATATGATATCAGCAATAGGTAGCCTAGCTTATAAAATTGGCGCAAATCTTTTATTTGAAGGAATCGAAACAGTTTATCAATTACAATTTGCCTGGAAAAATGGAGGCCGATTTTATCAGGGCCGATACTTAGCAAATTCTGCATTGACATTTGTAGAGAAGGATATTTTAAAAGAGCGTTTTAAGGAAGAATGCCAACAATTTATTACCTCTGAAAAGAAAATTTTGGAGGCACAATATTTTGAGTTAAAAAAGTTGAGGGAAGAGCTAGAAGCAATCGTCCATCGCGTTAAGCCTTCTAGTGACAACATCACACATTTAGAGCATCTAGCACAGTTGTTGGATAGTTATTCGTTCCGAGTATATATTTGCAATGAAGATGGTTTCCAACTATCCCCAAACGTCATGCGTATAGATGGTCAGTGGGAATTGCAGCCTAGGGCGATCAATAAAAACTGGAGTTGGCGACCATACTTCCTACAAACAATCATTAAAATGCGCAACGATCAAAGCGGAGAAATTTCAGAGCTTTATCGAGATATCGAGACAGGAGAAATTACAAGAACATTTTCGATTGCAATAAACGAGCATGAGTACTTGTTCGTCGATCTTTCGTATGATTATCTTTATGAGCATAACATCTTTAGATAGTGCTACAAATGCTTATATATCAATGTTTCTGGGGTACAAGAATAACTTGTATCCCTAATTTGTGTAAAGATGGTCACTTGAATTTTATTGGATAAAAGAATTGTTTTTTTGCAACGGCGTAACAGTAGCTTCAGCAAATCAATTTATGGGCAGGAAATCTTTTGATTGAATGCTTATTTTTTATGGTAAAAAACGATGTAACTCTACCAATGTATTAAAAGCATTGCTGTTTAGAGACTTAGAAAAAAGCTAAATGTAGGGGAAAGCAAAGGAAATAGATGAAAATAGTTATGGTAAATCTCCATCTGTTTATGTATATTTATGAAGGAGGTAGTTTGAATTATGAAAAAATTATTTTTAGTACCACTCACATTGTTACTAATTATTTTGTTAGTAGCGTGTAACAAAGAAAGCGACAGTGGTAAGAAAACCGATAATGCTGATCAAACAGCAGAGGAAACACCATTAAAAGTCGATAAGGGACTTTTAAACGTTGAAGTTACAATACCAGCTTCGTTTTTGGAAGGTCAGGACATCGAAACTGCGATTACTGCAGCGAAAGAAGAAGGGGTTAATGAAGTCATTAAAAATAGTGATGGCTCTTTAACATACAAAATGCCTAAATCAGTTCATAAAAAAATGTTGAAAGAGCTGGAAGAAAGTGTTTTAGAAACGGTAGAAGAAATTAAAACTAGTGATGATTTTACTTCTATTAAAGATGTAACTTATAATAAGTCCTTTACGGAGTTTACACTAACTGTAAATAAGGAACAGTTTGACAACGGATTTGATGGTATGTCATCTATGGGACTTGCTATAGTGGGTATGTATTATCAACTTTTCAATGGAATGGATCCGGAGAAGTTTAAAGTTACTGTTAACTTTAAAGATGAGGCAAATGGAGATGTATTTAACTCAGTTGTTTATCCTGATGATTTGAATGATAAATAAACTGGAGAACACTTAGTATGGAATGATCCTCTTTAAATTGGGCATATAGAAATGACTATATAATTCTAGTCAATTACATGTCCTTTTGAAGGGGATATTTTTATAAGGTACGCAAATTTTGAGTGAAAAAAATTTTAGTAGCTAAATAAAAGGCTAAAAGGTCAATCTGTGTTAGAAAGCCACCGAAAAAGTCGATTAATACCAAAATTTTCGGTATTAATCGACTTTTAATACTTAATATAATTGAAAAACTTAATCAGTTCTAATATCCAATTATTTGAATTGGATTGAGAAGGTTTGTGTTATTATTGTTCTTTTCCCTGAATTTCTTCATTGAAAAAGTGAATACCTGTATGTCCTCCACCTTCAGCAACCATTTCGTTTGATGCTATTTTTGTTGGGGATGTTCCAGCTCGTGTCGCAGCTTGAGCAGCTATCCGCTCTGATATGTTTTTGTCCATTTCCGCAGTAGTTAAATAGGATCCTAATTTAGCTTTTGCATTATTGAGCATATTTAATGCTTTATCACGGTTTTCTTTTTTACTTAAATACGATGCTATTAAAGCTAACCCTGTAATTACAATACCTGTTCTTCGTTTCACCATTATTAACCCCTCCCCAAAATATTGTATCTGGTTCTATATTTTTCTTTACCCTATTTTAAGAGGATTAAACATAATAGAGTACAACAGCAAAATTCGCCGTGAATTTGAAATGAATCATGACACTTTTAGAAGAAAAAGATAGTAAAGGAGAATAGAAGAAGACCAATTCATGTTCAATATCATGAGCAAGAATTGGTCTTTTTTTGCATTAAAAACGGGATGTTTTTCAGTCCCTCGTAATATACAGACAGCATCTTTAAAAGACAATATTAAAAAGTTTTACGTCCTGCGGCAATTTTACTGTGCGAAAGCGAAGCGACAGCAGCAACAACAACACACGACTGAGTGACCAACATCACGTTGGCCCAAAGCCTCCGCGGATGTCACAGTAATCGGAAAGGAGTAGGTAAATGATATTAGCCTAAATCATCGCATAATTGATATAAATTATTTTAAAGGAATTCCAAGTCCTAATGTAGAAGCGATCGAGACAATAGAGCTAATTACACCTAGTATACTAGTTAATTTCTCTAATGGTTTTTTAGCTTTCTCATTATCTCCATTTTCAATATGAGTTTTAAGGAGTTCAAAATGAGCTTCTGCAATTTCTCGTTGTTCATCTGCTAGGTGCTGAATTTCTTCTTGAAGCTGTTGTAAAGCATTGATAATGTCACTTGATGGGCTAGCTATCCCTTGACTGAGTGTACCATTGTTTTCAATAGTTATATTACCTTTGTTTTCTCCAAAAGTTAGACCACCATATTTACTAGATTCACCCATATAACCATCTCCTAGTATAATAGTAACTTTCCCAAGTTTTGATACTTTATCTAATACTTGATCAGAATTTTCTTTTGTTAAAATATCGATAATTTCTCTTAAACTCTCGGGTTTATTGTGTTTAGTTAACCCGACATTTTCCTTTTTATTAGTAATTTTTTTTTTGAAAAACTTTGTCTGAAATCCTCACTTAATTCAATGATTGGAATAGCGTTTAATGGATCAAAACAATTCTCTGTACCACAATATTTGCATGAAATGGAATCGATACTTTCAAGTTCGGATTTACTAGCAGTTACAATACTTCTACTACATTCCTCACATTGAAATTCTAATTTTATTACGAGTGCTTCTTGTTTTTCTAATTCAGATAGTTGATCAATAACTAATCCAAGAGGCAAGTTAGTTATTTTTGCAATATAACTATGGTAAAATTTGTCAATTTTACTGATAGCAATTACCTCAAGTGCATTATCTATTTTTTGAGAAATTTCCCATGGCTTTAAATTGCTCAATACTTTTACCTCGCAGAATAAATTTGGTAAATCAATTTTCCTCTAATATAATCTAATACAGGTTCAGACGCAAATACATTGAACTTAAATGTATTTGTATTTACACCGATTCGAACAGAATACTCTTGTTTAACCCCATCAACACTATGTTCAAATAGTATAGATCCTTTTTGTTTGGAAAGATAAGGCTCTAAATAATTGTATAAGGGTAAACCTCTTAGTTCTCTAATGCTACCTAATCCGATCGTTTCAAGACCACTTAACAGTAACAAAGTAAAAGGTGTTGTTTCTAAAATACCGGTGATATGTTCGCAATTTAAATTTTGCTCTAGAACTGATAATTCACCATTAGTATAGTATTCATCAATTGCAGAAAGTATACTCACAATGGATTGACCCTGCGTTTCTTCAAATGTATTGACTAATCCTGCTGGTCTTCCTGTAGCATCAATCAGCCTTCCTTGAAGGGAATCCGCTAAAGTCGCAAGATTACCACCGTAATTATCCAATAAATCATACTGTTTGAATTCGTATTGTTCATCAACTACTTTAGTTAACCAGGCAATTATTTTTTTTGCAACGGCAGAACTTGCTCGTACTTCAATTATTCCCTTAACTTCATCAATGTAAACTGTTGTAATTTCATGTTTAATGTATTCTCTACGGTTTGCTAAAAAATAATCAACATTAACACCTGTTCTATGAATGAATCGTAAATAATATATTTTTGAGCCTTCGATATCAGCACCAGCAATAATGGTAGGATCAATAGGGACATTTTCACTATTTGGTGTAACTACTGTTTCGAAAGGATTAAATGGCATTTTATTAATAATACTTTGTTTAAAACCTGTTAAATCAGTTTTATTTGTCGCCTGGTACCAAGCTAAAGAAACTGTTCCCGAGAAAATATTATCGCTGATTATTTTAAGAACATCGCCATCAATATGCTCAAAAACATCCCAAACTCTGCTAGCTAATTCATTTACATTGCCATTGGTATCTAAAGTCATTTTATTACAAATCTCTTTGAGTAGAGTTTTGCTTAATCTATGCAAGTCTTGGGGGAAAATTAAAGATTTAATAGTGTTCATTTAACACCCTCCAGAATTATATTCTGTGTTCGATGAAAGTATGCATTTTACTTAATAAATATAATAGTATATGTATGAAAAACCCAAAAAATGACAAAATAATGTTGGTTGACAAGAAAAGATGGACATATATAGACCAAGATAGATGAAATTAGGAACAAAAATGTTAAAAAGTGGATGTTTATATAAAATGTCAATTCAGTACTACACCCAAAATTAAAAAGTCACTCCTTAAAAATGAGTGATTTTTCTTAATATTCGGCAAAATGAAATTAGGGTACATAGGAGAAGCTGGTTCTCAAATGTACCCCACTTGATTTTCCTTTAAATACTTTAAACGATGAATGTTAGTAAAGTTTTGTTCCTACTATTAATGAATCTCTGTTAATTCTGAATTCAGAACCCTTTGAGCCGTAATAATAACACCCGAAGCTGTTCTACCATAAACGCTGTATAATCCGCCATTTTGATCAGGAACGATTTCAACTTCATATTGAGCCGAACCTAGTACACTTCGAGTTATAAAAGTAGAAGCATTGGCATTTACAGCAAATGCAGTAGTTGATAGTAATCGTCTTGTACCGTTAAGTCTAAAAACTCTTACTACTCCAGTTAGTGTACCTCCAGTTAGATTGAGAATTTTTATACGAACGCTAGCTGCATTAGCTGGTTGATTTCCTGTATTTTCAATTGGTCCAGTAGTTAAAGGCAATTTAAATTCACCTCCTTCAAAAAAAAAGATTGATAATCTGCAGATTACATAATCATTGTATTCAGTTTCTATAGAAATGCTCTAAACGAAATCATCAATTTTCTATAAAAATGTAGAAATTGATATTTATATTTTTCTTCTTTAGCTATCGAATGAGCTATGTCTTTCTACCATTTTGGGTGTATTATATGAATAACTTAAATGAGTAACCGTACATATTAAGGCTTTTCAATAAGGCGGGGTGAGGATATATTTTTTTGATAGGAGTTCCTATTCTGGTATAATTAACTGCGAGAGAGGATGATCAGTATGAGTAAAAATATCGTTGTTATAACAGGGGCAGGCAGTGGTTTAGGTGCAGCACTTGCTAAAAAGTATTCGACTTTAGGCTATCACATTTGTTTACTTGGTAGAACAAAATCAAAGCTTGAGGATACGGCTAACACGTTAACTAATGGCTATTCTATTTATGAGGTGGATGTTTCTTCAAAACAAATGGTTACTCAAATAATTCATTCTATACAGGATGAGTTTGGGTCTATTCCGTTGCTAATTAATAATGCGGGTGTTGGCTATTTTGATAATGCTGAAAACTTGAATGAGGATTCAGTTCATCAAATGATTGATATTAACTTAAAAGGAACAATTTTTTGTTCACAAGCAGTATTAAAAGATATGAAAGAACGTAATGAAGGAACAATCATCAATATTGTTTCGACAGCTGGTCTAGAAGGAAAAGTAACTGAATCTGTTTATTGTGCTAGTAAATTTGGTGTACGCGGATTTACCGAGAGTCTAGCATTAGAATTAAGCGAAACAGCGATTAATGTATGTGCTGTATACATGGGTGGAATGAGAACAGAGTTTTGGGACGGGATATTTACTGAGGAAAAAACTAAAACATTAATGGATCCTAATGACATCGCTGATATTATTATGGACAATATAAAACCAAGAAAAGCGTTAGCTGTAACTGAGGTTGTCATTAAAAATCGACGATAACATAATGATCTGAAAAGAAAATGACCAGGCGCTGCAATTAATGTTGAGCCTGGTCATTTTCTATTCCATTTAATATTTCATCAAAATATACACTAGGTGTCCTTTATTTTTCACTATATGTAAAGAAGAATCTGTATAAAGTTTGTTTGGCATACTAGCCGACTTTATGTCAAACATTATCTTTTTAGCCATGCCAATAAGGGGCGAGTAGCATTGCTTAAAGAATCTTTTTCTGTCATTGCAACTGCATCATAGTATACTGGTAGCCCATTATTTTGAAAAACTTCAACGGCTGCTTTTATAACTTCATGAAATGCCTTTGATTTGCTATTATTTGATGGGAAAAATACTTCTTTTTAATAACGCTATTTAACCCTAAAAAAACCAACTTAACTTGATAATCCATTAATCAATCATGTCAAAAACCGAAAATGTAATTCATATTTCGATGAAAATTGAAATATTTCTCTTGTACTATAAAAATTGAAAGTACGGATAGGAGGAGAAAAAATGACTCAAATTGCTAATACAGAAATGATTCACCCAAAAATTTTATACTACGGGACACCTGTGATTTTATTAACTACATTGAATGAAGATGATACCGTAAATATTAGCCCTCTTTCGTCATCATGGGCATTAGGGGATTGTATAATATTAGGGATTGGGCTTGGAGGAAAAGCTATTGAAAATTTAGAACGACATCCAGAATGTGTAATTAATGTCCCAGGACCTTCATTATGGGAGAACGTAGAAAAATTAGCTCCATTTACAGGGAAAAATCCCGTTCCTGAATTTAAGAGAGTGAATGGATTTTCATTTGAAAAAGAAAAATATGAAATTAGCAACTTAACACCAACCGAGTCTAAATCAGTAAAGCCTTCAAGAATTTCAGAGTGTCCAATTCAACTTGAGGCAAGGGTAAAACATATTCGAATCCCTGAATATGCCTCTTTTTTTGCCATTGTTGAGACACAAGTTTTACATGTCCATGCCCATAAGGAAATTATTGTTGAAGAAAATTATATTGATCCTAATAAATGGAGCCCACTAATTTATAATTTCCGACATTATTTTGGACTTGGTCATCAGTTAGGTAAAGCGTTCAGAGCAGAAATTTAACTATTATTAGATATCGTAGAAAAGATCAGCACTCATTTTTTATGAGCGACTGGTCTTTTAGTGACTTTTTTAGATGATAAAAGGACAGTAAGTTACAAAACTGTTATATTGTGATTTCTTTAGTCATGTAAAACGATTGTTGTGGTCCGAAATGCTTGGTATAGTTAACGATGCTGTTATGATAAGTTATAACCTTATACCTAGCAATGATTGCTTAAAGGAGAAATGAAAAGTGAAAGCACTATTAAAAATCTATTTGTCTATAATCGTTACGATTGTGGCCTTTTATAGTTTAATGCCTACAATTGTAAACGCAAATGCAAATGAAAAAATTCAAAAGATTGATCAATTTATTCAAGAGCAAAAGGCGATTAGTAAAATTCCAGGGATATCGTTAGTAATTGTTGAGAGGGGGAAAACGGTTTATGAAAAAGGTTTTGGATATGCCGATGTTCAGTCAAAAACACCAGTTACCTCCAAGACATTATTTGAACTAGGGTCTACATCGAAAGCCTTCACTGGACTTGCCATTTTAAAATTGGAGAAGGAAGGGTTACTAAAACGCTCTGATGATGTCCGAAAGTATATCCCGTGGTTGGAGTTGGAATTTAATGGGGAACCACAGGCGATTACTATTAATCAGTTACTGTATCATACAAGTGGTATAGCTACGAACACAATATCAACTATTCCTAAAAGTAACGAAGAGAACGCACTTGAATTGACTGTAAAAAAATTGCTTGATCAGCCATTAAATAGACAGCCAGGTAGTTCATTTGAATACGCAACAGTCAATTATGATGTTTTAGGACTCGTTATTGAAAAGGTTTCAAAACAACCGTTTGATATGTATATCAAACAGCATATATTAGAGCCAATCAATATGAAAGATTCATTTGTTGGAATTCATCAAGTGGAATCTAATGAGATCGCGTCAGGATATAAAATAGGACTGATGAGAGAACAGGAATACACACCACCTATTTACCGTGGAAATATACCTGCTGGTTATATTATTAGTAACACAAACGATATAGCAAACTGGTTAAAGCTCCAGTTAGGAAATAGCCAAATTAATTCGATTGAGAATAAAATTATTCAAGAATCGCATATCCCAGATCAATCCGTGGAGCCATTTGATAAGGATACATACTACGCAAGTGGATGGGGAGTTATAGGGAAAGAAGATAAACAATATATATTCCATGCTGGTGAAAACCCTACATTTTCATCTTATTTCATCATGCAGCCCGATGAACAAATAGGAGTAGCTGTATTATCCAATATGAACTCGAGCTATACAACTGCGATAGGACAAGGTGTTATGGATTTATGGGAAGGGAAATCGGTAAATACTATTCATGCTGACAACTTTCAGAATTTGGATAAAACGCTGTCACTTATATGCGTAATTGTTATAGGCTTTGGGATGTTTTTAATCGTTCTATTGCTACAATCCTTGAAAAAGGTTATTAAAAAACAACGCATTATAGTAGCTCTAAATATGAAAAGGGCTTTATTATTAGTTTTTCATTCTTTAAGTGTTGCAATAATTATTGCATTGATCATAATGTTCCCGAAAGTATTATCTGGGGGATCAAATTGGGAATTTATTAAAGTATGGGGTCCAACGTCAATTACTGTGTTATTTTATAGTGTAATTGCGTCTAGTGTGATTTACTATTTAGTAGGTTTGGTAAAAAAAGGAAAAGAATTAGAAATGTAGAGATTTGATTGTTAAAGAAAATTATGGTAATGTGAAAATAACTTTAGGTGAGGGGGGAGAATCCAAATGAAAAAAAGATCAATACGGTTTTTATCTATGGGTATCGGATTCTCGACTGCTGTGTTTTTCTAAAATGGAGTTTTTAGGGACGAGTCTGCCCTTTTTTAGAAAAATAAAAACCTAAAGGAGATTAACATGAATACTAAAATAACACGCAAAAATCCAATCCAAGTACCTAGCCCTGTTGGCAATTATAGCCATCTCACAATAATTCCTAAGGATGCAACAACGTATGCATTTTCTGGACAGATTGGAGTAGGAGCTAGTGGTGAATTGCCATCGACACTAACAGAGCAGGTTAAAAATACATTAAAAAATATTCAATTAATATTAGAGTCAGAGGGACTTAACGCAGACAATGTGGTGAAGGCCAATATTTGGGCAACTGAAGAAATAGATTGGGATGAATTCGATCTACAATGGGAGAAGATGTTTGGAAATTCTTATCCATCTATGACGATAGCTTATATTACTGCTTTAGGACTTCCTGACATTAAATTAGAAATTGATATTTGGGCTGCTAAATAAGCAGAGTTCCGACAAAATCTTGAATGATTTTGTCGGTTTTTATATTAAAAGTGAATTTTTGGGGTAAATGACCCTAAAAAAAGGCCACTTTTCCTAAGCGGAAAGTGACCAAAGAAAGATTTAATAATGATGGGGGTGTGTTTCTTGCCCAATGTATGAGCAAGTTGGAAGCAAATTAGGTACACTACCATTTTATGAAAAAGAAAAGATGGCTGTTAGGTCTTTGTCTAAATCAATTACTTTTTTAAGGAATGTTTTTTGGATTAGTAGAAGTTTTAAGCAAGGAAGGTACTGTCCAATACGCACCCATGCGCCATAACCACTCAAATGGACCAAATTTAAAGAATGTTAACCAAATCTTACTGAAAATTAATTGGAAAATGTAAATGCCTATACAAATCCAAAGAGATTGGATGAAACGAATATTGCCAATAAAGTGAAAAGCATTACCAATTATTAAAATCAGCGCGGTTTGTCCTAAATAATTTGTTAATGCCATTCGGCCATAGTCTTTTAAAGGCGAAAGTAAAACTTGACATAAAGGAAGTTGCAGTAAAAGCATTAATAATCCTACATAAAATGCTGATACAAATGGGCTAAATTGAAGCCCGATTAGTGTAAACTTTTCAATGTTTGTCACATGTACCTTAAGCTCATCTTCTGTCATTTGATCAAAGTTCACCATTGCCTCTGGGACATAATGCCATTGATACAGCAATCCCCCTACACTAATAAAGAACATAATAACTGTCAAGATAACTATTCTTTTACGATTATCATGGATCTTTTCAAAAATTCGATATTGCCCTGCGGCTAATCCTAGTAAAATTAGAGGGAACGGCATAGCAATTTTGAAACCAAAATAAGCTGTTACCGCTAATAAAATAATCCCTATAGACAGGTTTATTTCTTTACGAACTTTGTAAAAAGGTAATGCAATTAGTCCAAATATTGCATAGATGGTTAATGCTTCTCCAGGTTGGAAATAAAAGTGTACAAGTCCGATTAACAATAAAATAATAATTCTTCTAATAAATAATAGGTAAGCATTTTCATTTTTAGCCATTGCACGGGAAATGAAAATATAAAAGCCTACACCAAATAAAAATGAAAAGATGGTGAAAAACTTACCTTCCACAAAAAGTGTTAAAAACCTATTGTATGCAACATCTACAGATGTGTCTGGTAGATTAATCCACATTAATCCTGGAATATTGACTAAAATAATTCCTAATAAAGCAAATCCTCTTAAATAATCTAGTGTATCAATTCGTTTGTTTAATTCAATTGGTTGCATGTTTCTCACTCCTCATAACAAAGTATACGGAAGTTATCCAAAAAGTAGTAACGATGAATGTTACGCCAATCTTCCAAAAACGTCATATAACTTTTAATCATTTTCTGGATACAAAGATAAAATGTCTTTTGCCTGCTGTCGTAAAATATCCACTAATTCATTCGGCTCTACAATTTGTGCATGCCTGCCAAGTCGATAGAAAAGGGGACTAATAAAATTCAGCTCACCTTTGTCTATAATGGAATTAATATAACCGGTACCATCTTCTTTGATCACGACCAACTCTTCAAAGTTTGGTTCGCTTTTGCATTGTCGCACACCTTCTCTTGATAATAGTGCATGTAAACGGATAGGTTGTTTATTTTCGTAATTGCTACTAAACCACTCCTTCAAATTTACAAATACCTCTTTGTTTTCTTCACTTTCTATAATGGAAAGTATGCGGTCTACACGAAACAGTAATATTTTTTGTTTTGTAAAATCAAAGGCAGGCATATACCACAATCCATCATGAGCATACACACCAATTGGATGAATATGTTTCGTAGTTGTACCTGATTTTGATTCATAGTGAATATGTAGATTTTTGTTTTCAATAGCTGCCTCTAAAACTTCTTTCAATAAAGGGGTTTCAATCGCCCGTTTAGGATTCCAAAACGCGATGTAAGATTGAAGTTGATCTACTTTCCGCTTTGCCTCTTCCTGAAGCGAGCTATAAAGCTTTTGAGAAGCGGATTGTATTTCTGTATTAAAGGGTAAATCACGGTAATAATGAAGAGATTGGAACGCAAAGAAAATCGATACTGCCTCATCTTCTGTAAATAAAATGGGCGGAAGAAGCCTGCTCGACAGGACTGTATAGCCACCGTTTCGTCCTTGTTCTGCGTAAATAGATAAGCCCATATCACTTAAATCTAAAATATATCGATGAACCGTGCGAATCGATATATTGAATTCATCTGAAATTTCCTGTGCAGTAAATTTCTTTTTTGCACTTACAAACAGAAGGATATCTAATAGTCGCTTTGCTTTTGACATTTTCTCACCTTTTTTCATTTAATCATGCCAGTAGTTGTCATGTTTTTTGTTTAGTATAGATCTTGTTCAGCAGTTTTTCAAAAATTTAAAGGAGATGATGGTATGTCACGAGAAATCATTTTATATATTGCAACTAGTTTGGATGGATATATTGCGAAAGAGAATGATGATTTACAATGGCTAGAAGAAGCAGAGGGGGAAGGGGATGCTGGATATTCAGATATGTACCAATCCATTGATACCATTATTATGGGTAAAAGAACGTATGATTGGGTTGTAGACCATATTGAGCCTTTTCCATATCTCGATAAGAAATGTTATGTATTTACAACGTCACTCAGTGGACAAAACGAACATGTTGAGTTTGTAAATGAAGATATTGTAGCGTTTACTAAAAAGTTAAGGGAACAGGAAGGCTCTAAAATTTGGATGGTTGGTGGAGCGGGAATTCTCGATCATTTTATAAAGGAACAGTTGATAGATGAAATAATTATTACGGTTACACCGCACCTATTAGGTACTGGCATTCCATTGTTTAAGGATAATAATCCATTTCAAGATCTCGAGTTAGTAAATACACAACGCTACGGGCAAATGGTGCAAATGCATTATAAGGTGAAGAAAAAGGTTAGATAATCTGCCACAAAGGTTGATTTTCACTCCGAGTTGGCGCTTTCCGCGGGCTTGGCTTCAATCTCCTCGTCACTACGTTCCTGCGGGGCTTTCCGCGCAAGCTCATCCCGCAGGAGTCGCCACTCTCCGCGAAAATCAACAGTTTCTCATCAGTTAAGCTGAAACCAAAATAGTAGGGCTGATGATACTATACCTGAAAAAAGAGGCTATTTGATAAGCCTCTTTTTAATAGTAGGAAAGCGAACGGTAGATTTCCCCCATGATTCCCTTTAATTGATGCATACCTGTATCAGTATTCGTCATCATAACAAGCCCTTGTTCAAGGTAAGGGTAGGCGACTAGCATACATTGAAACCCAACACCCCAGCCAAGAGAGGAAAACTCAAGGTTGTCGTCCGTGCCATCTAGAAATACGCCGAGACTTGTCCATTCTTTACATCCTTGCTGGTGGAATAGTTCTTGTACTTGTTTTGAAGTAATGCCAATTTTACTTTGGCCTTTGACAGCATTCATAATATCTAGTAATAATTTTGCTAAATCGCTCGGGGTAGTCCAAATACCACAAGCTGCAATATAAGGATAAATAGAATGTTTCCCTGGAATTACCGCTCCATTTTGATCATGGCCACATGCAAAATTATCTAAATTTGATGTTGAAAGAGAGGTAGAAAATGTACTGTTCGTCATGCTTAGTGGCTTAAATATAAAAGTGTCCATTAGATAAGAAAAAGGTTTTTTCGTTATATCTTCTAGTAATAATTGAATAAGACAAAAGCCTGCATCAGAATAGTGAAATTCACTTTCAGGTTCATATGTCACTTCAATGCTAGTAGGGCAATAAGAAGTTGTACCATTCAATATTTCTACCATGGACGGTATTTCGTTGAAAGATTCTAGTTCTATAAAACTGCCCTCAGGGTCCACAATACCAGATTGATGACAAAGTAAGTTGCGTAATGTAACTTTTTTATGCTTTGTCAAAGGATTGTCAGGAACCTTCCATGAAACTAGTTTTTTATTAACATCTTCATCTAAATCTACAATTCCTTGTTCTACGAATTTTATTACTAAAATGCTTGTTAAAAACTTACTAATTGAGCAAGCGTTGAAAATGGAATGCTCATTTACTAATTTATCGGTACCTGCTTCTAGAACACCAAAATGCTCCTTCTTACTTATTTTACCCTTTTCGATAGCTACAATGCTTAAACCTGTAATACGGTAATACTCCATACGTTCACGAATGTTTAGCATCTGTTGAGCTCCTAGTTTTTTCTTCATTATACCAGATTTAGGGAACTGGTGTTCTTCGGTGAGTTTTTATTTTTTTAATTGTGCATGTACAATCATACCTATACTATCTTTTGTAAACTCACTTTTGTTCCATGATCCATATAGGTGTAACAAATCAAATCCATTTTGGTCTAATAGCCTCTTCAATTCCATTGGATATGTATAGCGAAGGTGAATTGAATCTTCGAAAGTAGAATGTTCTAGCTTATTAATAGAACGACAAGTTAAGATCTGTGTGATAGGGTCATATTCTTCATGATGTTGAATGGTTAGTTTTTCTCCTTTGCTAGTAACTAAGCTTTCCTCGTATTCATCTACAATAGATAGCTCGCTTAGAATAGCATTTCGCGTATCGAATACAAATTCTCCTCCTGGATGTAAGTGCTTTTTAACGGATTGGAGTAAAGCATTTTGACTTTCGTTACTTAAAAAGTGTTGAAACGAATTACCTGTCATATAAATAAAATTTGATGTGATTGGTAAATGAAGCTGCGTGCAGTCTTGTAAAGTGAAATGTACATCAACATTGTCCTTTTTCGCTTTTTCAATAGCTTGCTGAATCATTCCTTCATGAATATCAACTGCATAAACCTCATGTCCTTGCTTGGCAAGTGGAATAGCTAATCGACCTGTTCCGCAAGCTAATTCAATTATCGTATCGCTTTTCTTACTAAGTAGATTCTCAATAAAATGTAAATCCACGTTGTAATTTTCATGAAGTTTATCATATTCAATAGGGTCTTTATATTTCTCTAAATTTCCACTAAACTCATTTTGATACATACAAGTTAGCTCCTTTAACTTTATCTTTATTTTAGGTATATTGTATAATAAACCCAATATTAACACAAATTGAGTTCTTACTAAAAGATGGAGATGATGTTTATTAATGGTTCTTAAAGATTGTTGCTTTCTTGATCGAAGAAAGATCTAATGGCTATATTTAACGGAACTGAAAACTAATATAGCTATGCCCACAGCCATTATAAAAAGGAGAATTTTCTGCAGTAATGAAAAGTCTCGAAATTTTTTATTTTGAAAAGCAAAATCAGAAATTATGGAAAATAGAAAAGCTACTAAAATAATCTGCAACACTCTATTAAGAGATGAAGGATTGTATATAGCAATTACTATAATTGTTATTATTGAAAAGATAAACTGCCTAAAATATTTGTTTTTTAACAGCATTTCAACACCTCTACTGTTTGGTTATTTATATATCCTTTTCAAATTGTAGTTTTAACATATGATTTACTACTCAATTTTATTTCTCTTTAGCTTTTCTAACACTCTAGTTGATGGGAAATTATCAACCAAGCATCCAGCAATTACTTTATTAACTTCTTAAATGGAAACGCCCATTCTATAATTTCTTTTACTGGATTTTATTCAACTATAATTAAGGGAACAACAAACTATACGAAAACAGTCTTATTAAAACATATGCTATGTATATAAGTTGATTAGAGTGGAGGTGGGCGACTCCTCGGGGATTAGCGATATAGAGGAACGAAGGCTAAAAACATCACGTCCTGTGATACTTCGTGACCAACATCATGCTGTTGTTGCTGCCGCTTCGCTTTCGCACAGTCCAAAACCTTTTGCTGTCGCTGCGCTTTCGCACAAAAAAACCTCTGCTGCCGCTACGTTGCACTCACGCTTTCGCGCAAAAGACACCTGTTGCCCTGACGCCTCTAGAAAAGCTAAAAGCCGGAACGGAAATCAACCCCACACTTATGGTGATGAACTACAAATAAATCAAATTAAAAAATGAATAGGAGGGTTCATTTGAGTAATAAATTTCCTCAAAAAATACATATTATTGGCTCTGTTGGGAGTGGGAAAACAACTTTAGCGAAAGAGTTATCCGAGAAATTTAATATACCTTATTATGAATTAGATAATGTTGTTTGGATAAGACAGAAATCTGGTGATAGTAGAAGGACCGATCAACAAAAAGTGGATTATTTGACTGATATTATTCTGACGAAAGCTTGGATCATTGAGGGCGTTCATAATGAGGACTGGGTAGCTCAAAGCTTTTCGAATGCCGACTTAATAATTTTTTTAGATACAAATTATTACATAAGAATCTATCGAATCATAAAGAGATTTACGTTACAAAAACTAGGGTTGGAAAAGTTTAATTACAAACCGACCTTTTCAATATTTATAAAAATGTTTCAATGGAATCGTTATTTTGAGGAGATTGGCAAACCTAATTTTTATCACAAATATGGAATGTATAGTGACAAGCTATTGGTCGTAAAAAATAAAAGGGAGATTCTTAAAAAAAGCATATCCAATAAATAAAGGATACGCTTCTTGTGTGTTCATTTTTAAGCATTTTTCTTCGTTTTCGTTGCTCGTTTTCTCGTTGCTGGTTTTTTCGTTTTCTCTAAAGAGGCCTGAAGTGCTGTCATTAAGTCCGTTACATTATCGGGTAATGGACGTTTATCGCTGGTAGAAATTGTATTCATCGCTTTTTTCTCCTCTATAAGCTCCATTAATGCATTGCGGTAATCATCTGTATATTTTTCAGGATTAAATTCGGTTGTTAATTGATCAACGAGCATCAGTGCGGTTTCTAGCTCTTTTGGAACTATATTTTGTTCGCTTGGTACATTTGGAACATCACCAACACTTCTTACTTCATCAGGGTAATGAATCGTTTCCATCACTAAAGCGTTTTGATAAACGCGGACGATTGCTAATTGCTCTTTTGAACGAATAATAATTTTAGCAACGCCTATTTTTCCTGATTGTTCTAAAGTTTGACGTAGAAGGGAATAAGCCTTCCCGCCAGTCGAATCAGGAGATAAAAAATAAGTACGTTCAAAATAGATTGGATCGATTTCAGTTAATTTCACAAAATCAATGATTTCAACGGCCTTATCTTCATTTTCCTTCCGCAAGCTCTCTAATTCTTCTTGATCTAATACGACAAACTTATTTTTGGCATATTCATAAGCCTTGACAATATCCTCATCTTTTACTTCTTGGTTACAGCCTTCACAAACCTTTTTATAGCTAATAGGGGTATGACATTCTTTATGGAGCTGTCGTAATTTAATGTCTTTATTTTCAGTAGCAGCATGAAGTTTTACCGGTATATTGACTAGACCAAATGAAATACTGCCTTTCCATACTGTATGCATTTATATCACCTCGTTTTTCTTACTATGATATATTTTGCTTATTTTTATGTATCTTAAAGTGAAATCGTCAAAAACTGAAGGTAAAAAGAGAAGTAGGTATTCATATGAAACCAATGCTTTTAACGGAAGTGCTTGAAACGCCTATTGGCGAGGAATGGATGTACGAAACAAAATATGATGGATTTAGATGTATGTTAGTATGGGACGAACAGCCAATGTTAATAAGTAGAAATGGCAATAACTTAAATCATTTGTTTCCGGAAATTCTTGATTTTTGTAAAAGTATATTTAATAAAGTTAAAAAGTATTTACCACTTACTTTTGATGGTGAATTAGTTTGTTTAACGAATAACTTTAATAGTGATTTTTCGCTCGTCCAACAAAGAGGGAGGATGCAAAACAAAGATGTTATTGCTACACATGCAAAAACTTTTCCTTGTCATTATATAGCTTTTGATTTACTGAGCTTAAAAGGGGAGTCGCTAACAAGTAAGTATTTAAAAACACGCAAACACCAACTTTCTAAGCTTTTTACGACTTTAAAGCTCCCGGCGACTGTTAATTATGAGGATCAGCGCCCTTTGCAAGTGATTAATAGTGTGGAGCCAAGTGAATCTCTTTGGCAGGCTATTAAGGTTTACAACGGAGAAGGCATGGTTGCAAAGAAGAAAACAAGTAAATGGCTTGGGGATACACGCTCGACAAATTGGTTAAAAATAAAAAATTGGAGATATGTTACGGTCATCGTTACGAAATATGATCATGGCAATGGCTATTTTCATGGCAGTATTTATCAACAGGAGAAGCTAGTTGAAGTTGTTAGTTTTAAACATGGAATGTCAGAGGAAGAACGTAAAACACTTATTACTTTTTTTCAAGCAAATGGACAGAAGAATAATGAAACGTGGGAGCTGGAGCCATCTATTTGTCTTGATATTGCCTGTATTGATTTCGATGGAAGTAAATGTCGAGAACCGCGTTTCCATGCATTCCGACTGGAGATGTTGCCAGAGGATTGTCATTGGCAGCATATGCAGCGTCAGCTTTTTCCTATTCCAGATACTGTTCAGATAACGCATCCTGATAAGCCTGTTTGGCCTGAAGTCGGTATTACGAAGGATGGTTATTTGCATTATTTACAAATGATTTCTCCATATTTGCTACCTTTTTTGCGAGATCGGCCGCTTACGTTAATTCGTTTTCCTCATGGGGTGCCGGGGGAAAGCTTTTATCAAAAAAGTAGACCCGAGAAAATACCTGCATTTGCTTCAACAGGATGGATGGACGATATTCATTATCTTGTATGCAACAATCTTGAAACATTACTATGGCTCGGCAATCAGCTTGCACTTGAGCTACATATCCCTTTTCAAACGTTACAAACAGAGCATCCGACTGAAATTGTCTTCGATTTAGATCCACCTTCAGTCGATCAATTTTCGCTTGCTGTTTCTGGGGCACTTGATTTAAAGGAAATGCTCGATTATTTTAAGCTCCAATCTTTTGTGAAAACATCAGGGGGTAAAGGATTGCAGCTATATATACCATTACCTGAAAACGCCTTTACTTACGATGAAGTGCGAGTATTTACTGAATTTATCTGTCGTTTTTTATGTGAGCAAAAACCAGAATTGTATACGATCGAGCGTTTAAAGAAGAATAGACATCAAAAATTATATTTAGATTATGTGCAGCATGCAGAAGGCAAGACGATTGTTGCGCCATATTCAACTCGTGGCAATGAGAAGGGCTTAGTGGCAACGCCATTATACTGGGACGAGGTTAATGAACATTTAACACCTGATCAATTTACGATTCCCGCTGTACTGGAGCGTATGAAAAAAGGGAGCAACCCATTTAAAAATTTTCGCGAAATAGGGAAAAGTCAGGATTTTCAATCGGCTTTAGAACGTTTGAAGGAGCAATGATGTGCTTCCTAAGTATGAAATGGCAGATAGGAGCAAAACCTCGATAAAAGCAAAAAGCATTGGCTTTAGTGGCGATGCTTTTTAACAAGATTATAATATTATTATGTAATCTAAGTCTTTTGAATAGATTTTAATTTCGTATGCTAAATCAAAAATCAATGTAAATACTTACTAAGGAGGACTTGCTTAAATGTTTGGTTGCCCCGGATATGGTCGCCATGACAATGACTGTTAACAGACCATGTAACAACTTGGTTTGATATTTCTTCAGCTATGAGCTTTAAGACTGCAGATCTTGTAGCTTAAAGTGTTTATTATAAAACACATCATTCATTTAGCGAAAGCGAAGCGTCAGCTATAAGTGCTTCGCTTTCACACAATAAACATACACTCCTGGTTCAAGTTATGGGGAGATAAATCAATTCTCTTGTATCTGATTAAATTTCTTGAGTCCGATAATATTTCCTAGAATCGTGAAAATTGCAGTTCCTACGAGAACGATCATTAATTCATTATCGTTGAAATAAAAATACGACATTAATGAATTATTAACGTGTCTCATAAAAAGAACAATTGCGTAGGTTGTAAAGAAACTGATAATGGCGCCAAGTGTAAAACCACTGATATGTAACCAGTTGTTATATTTCTTTAATAAGAAATGAGATAAAAACACAAGAAGGCTTGGCAATAACAGGATATAGTATTCAGCTGTGTTGCTAATAAAGATGTTTGGTATGTAATCTTCGTCTGATCTGTAATGATATGAGTTATACGAATAGATAACCTTTCGTATAACTTCGATCAACCATAAACCGATTAATGTACCAAAAATTATCGGTTTGATCGTTATTTTTTTTATTAAAAAATAACAGATAATAAACGAAACAATCACAGTGATAGGTGACATTAAGAAGATACCAATTTGGTAATATCTATATTCATCATCACTATTAAAATGATAAATTTCTGCTAAAGAAAAAGATGCGAGAACTGCGGCAATAGCAGTAACTAAATAAGATGTTACATTTAAAGATAATTTCAAATGGGTTGCTCCTTTTGATGGTTGTCAAAGACTTTTTTGTAAGATTGTTGCTGTAAAGATAAAGACATAATTCATCTAAAATCGGTTTAAGTAGTTCTAATCTGAATGATAAAAGAATAGGTATGTAACTCCCATCCAAACTCCTAAAAAAAGGCTCGCTTTTTCTCACCTCTTTTAATAATAACTTTCGAATAAGTAAAGAGTAATTCTATTACTATTTTGCCCAATTAGTAAAAGAAGGTCTCCACTTGTTGGAGAAAAATCACCTTTCCAATTTCATTCCATAGAATACTTTACCTATCAAATCTTAACAATTGTTTGCGCTCTTTTATATATGTAATTTTTTCCACTTTCAACTGAAGAGGGTAGCAATGAGATTATTTTGGAGTATTAAAGAGAGAAACTGCCTCCTTTTTATCAGTCTCAATTAATGATTATCATCTTTGATTAAAACCACAAAAAGACCACCTCGTATGAGATGGTTAACTTTTTTTGTTATTTAGTAATAGCAGTAAGTTAGAATAGCGTCATAAATAAAAGAAGAAAGAGCGGTATTAGATGGCAATATAAGGATAGATCAGCACCATCCCTATATTAAAAAAACTAATGACAGCCCTCAAAACTGGAAGGGCAAACGATTACTCTCAATCAAGTATTAAGAAAGTCGCCGATGGGTTTTCTACTGAATTTTTAAACAAATCATGTTCAAGGACAACATTCTATGCGTCTTTCTTTTCTAGATAATCAAGAATCCCCATTGCAGAAACAATGGTATCGAACGGGATTGTTTGATAAACGGAATGATTTTCTGATATACCGTTTTTTTGTAAATAGTTGTGTAATAGTGCCTTCAAGCGACTATCTAAAAAAAGTACTTGTTCTTTAAAATCACTAGATACCGTTAACGCTTTTTTGCCTTCAGCTAGAAATAGCGGCGTCCAATAGCGCACTTGTCTGTAAGCTTCAGCCGGATTTCTATAAGCACCGAAATGACCGAAATACAATTCTGAAGCATTTAACTTTTCATAAAGCTGGATAGATTGCTCCATCGTATGTGGGTCATACTGATTAGGTGAAGTGGAGGGAATAATTAAATCAATTGCTTCGCTCTCCATTTCTGGATAACGTACACCAGTAGTATCTCCAACAAACAATCCATTCGTAGCAGAATAATGCATTGATACATGGTGCTTTGCATGACCTTCTGTATGATAAAACGTTAGCTGATGCTGACCTAAAGAAAGTACCTCCTCATGGCCAATTTCGATAATGCGTTCAGCATCAATAGGGACAATTGGATCAAATAGACGATCGAATTCTGCTCCGTAAACACTCTTAGCACTTGCAATTAGACGAATTGGATCTACCATATGAGATACACCTCGTGGATGGACAACGAATGTAGCATTAGGGCAGCTTTGTAAAAATAACCCTGCCCCTCCAGCATGGTCTAAATGGATATGCGTAACAATTACATATTGAATATCCTCTAGAGAAATATGTAATTCATCTAAACCTTCTAGAATATATGGCATAGACGGACTGGCAGAAGTCTCGATTAATGCAATTTTTTCGTCAATCAGCAAATAAGAGCTTGTACGTTGTTCTCGATTTAAATCATGTGTATCAATACAATAAAAATTTGGTGCAAGTTGTTGTACTCTCCCCATTAAATGATCCCCCTTTGTTTCTATTTGGTGCGAAATATTCTCTAATATGCAATTTTTATCTATAAAAAGTAGTGGTTATACTTTATAATAATTGAAAATTACACTGAATGTCTATTCATTTTTTTAGGAGGATTTATTAATGGAGAAAAATATACGCTACGATACTCAAAAGGTCCATCGAGTTAATTTAGCCATCATTGCAATTTTGGCTGCACTAATTTGTGGACCGCTCATATTTTTAAAGGGCATTATTTTCTTATTTGTTGGACTTGCTGTTATTGCTTTAGCTATATGTTTTGATTATTTAGAAAGGAGGGAGTGTAATCTAAATTCTTTATGGGGTTTTTATATATGAGTATTTTGTTAACGGATTAGAGTTCTTTTAAGATTAGAAGAAAGGCTTTTTTAATTTCAGACTAAAGATGGATGTAAATGGAATGTGTTTTTTGTATATTATTTCATAAATAAAGGTGAAATAGGAGAATATTGAAATGATAAAAGGTTTATATGAAGCACATTTACCAGTTAGTAATTTAGAAAACTCAATTGTCTTTTATCAAAAGTTAGGGTTGGAGCTCGCGTATAATAAAGGAAACGTAGCTTTTTTCTGGATCGTTAAAGGAGAAAGCTGGTTAGGTTTATGGGAAAGTGATAGCGTTGAATTAAAATATCATCCATCTATCCGACATTTGGCATTTAAAATTGACGAAGAAGATTTCGCGCATGTAAAAGAGTGGTTGTCTTCAATTGGCATTGAAGTTCGTACTGAATTTGGCCTTACTTCCGAACATCAACCTTTAGTATTATCAAATTACCCTCATGCCCATGCAGCAATTTACTTTTCAGACCCGGATGGTAATTCATTAGAATTAATTACACCATTGAGACTAGATGATGTTGAGAGCTTTGAGGAGATGTCTCTTGAAGAGTGGAGAAATCGTTATTCCTCGTAGCGGAAATTCCGTAATTTTTGAAGTAATTCTATTATAGTAAAAGAGCCTTACATCACGGATAAACTGTACCCTAAAAGATAGACACTTTGAAAAAAGTCTATCTTTTAGGGTACTTTTGTTTATAATGAGAAAAAAGATGTCGGAGCGGAATAAATGACGAAAAGATTATTTACTAAAAAAGAGCAAGAACAACTAAAATGTAATCCTAATGTCCAGGCTATTAGTGATAAAGCGATTACATATACTGAGGAATTTAAACGCCATTTTATTGCAGAAAATGAAAAAGGAAAACTCCCAAGAACGATTTTTGAAGAGGCCGGTTTAGATGTTGAACTGATTGGTTTGAAGCGCATTAGTTCAGCGGGAAAGCGTTGGCGTGCAGCTTATCGTACAACTGGAGTAGAGGGTCTACAAGATACACGGAAATCGAATTCAGGTCGTCCAATAGAACGGGAATTAAGTTTAGAAGAAAAAATTGCACGATTAGAAGCGAAAAATCAATTATTACAAGCGGAGAATGAACTTTTAAAAAAGCTCGATCTACTCGAAAGGCAGATGTTAAAGAAGAAATAACAATCGCAACAGAACTAAAATTTGAATTAATCAGTAAAACGATTCAAAAATATAAACTAAAACGTTTAGTAAGTTATCTATGTGAAATCATGGGCGTATCTCGTTCAGGTTACTATAATTATTTCACAGAAAAATCAGCACAAAAGCGTGCAGCCCATGAGTTAGCAGATGCAGCAATCAAAGAAATCATTTTAAAAGCGTATCATTTCCGAGGACGTAAGAAAGGTGCACGTCAAATTAAAATGACGCTAGAAAATCAATATGGGATTACGTATAACTTAAAACGTATTCGCCGCATTATGAAGAAATTCGAGATTGTATGCCTAATTCGAAAAGCGAATCCAGCACGTAGAATGGCCAAAGCGACAAAAGAACATCGTACATGTCCAAATGAATTACAGCGTAACTTTAAACAAGGTGTAGCAGGAAAAGTATTATTAACAGATATTACGTATTTGACGTACGGAAACGGTAAACGTGCTTATTTATCAACGATTAAGGACGCTGAGACAAACGAAATTTTAGCGTATGAAGTATCTGCTTCATTAAGTATGGATATCGCACTCAATACTCTTCGTAAATTAAAACGAAATCACCACCATTTAACGAAAGATGCATTTATTCATTCCGATCAAGGAGTCCATTATACGAATCCAAAATTCCAGAAACTTGTCAAGAAAATGGGACTAGGGCAATCAATGTCACGTCGAGGAAACTGTTGGGATAACGCCCCTCAAGAATCCTTCTTCGGTCATTTTAAAGATGAAACCAATCTGAAAGCGTGCGAAACATTAGAAGAAGTAAAACGAGAAGTGAAAAGTTATATGATATATTACAACCATTATCGAGGGCAATGGAACTTGAAAAAGCTGCCGCCTGCAAAATACAGACAGCAGCTTCAA
>NZ_LDGC01000012.1:0-5216 GCF_015844675.1 Lysinibacillus sphaericus
GTGCGAAATGTTTCTAGTTTAAATTGAGAATGGTCACATTACTCAGGTAAAGGCTAGACAGTTCCTTTCGGAACTGAAGGGTTATATCGAAGAATCAAATGATGAGGTAACGCTCGGAAGGGTTCTCTCTTAGTCGAATAGCACTGGATTTAGTAAGAATGATTGTGTTATAAGCTCGGTGAAAAGGCGTGAGAAATTACCGTACCAGGTCCGCTGACGAAAGCCTACTCGAGGGAGTGGTGTAATTCATGATGCTTGAGTTGAATGAATATGGTGAGAATGCAAATAAACCGAAAAGAAATGGTTAAGCTGACGAACTTCTGAATGTACGGGTCTAGAACTGCGATACATAGAAATGTGTATATCACCAAATTGTGAGGTTAGATGTGGGTGAGTAAGACTAACTAATATGAAAATCCATGATACGTTACAGGCGTATGTATCTAACAGGCTTAGAGGAAGCACCTAAGTTCATTCTATAATAGATATAATTCAACGTTTTAAGCTGATAACGTGGAGGGCTTACTCCCCTAAGAAACGTTGACAAGGAAAGCAATAATGATACTAGTTACTGTATAACTTGCCTTTATATCAGTGAAAGTGGTGGCACAGTACCAATGAAGTGTCTAATCCACATGGAGGGATAGCCACTAGACTAATAAAGATTTATTCAACCAAGTAAGGCAGTTCTTTATCGATTAATAAGGTTCTTGTGAGACTAATAGAGGTTTAACTCCAAAAGGAGTCACCGACTTATTGAAACGGAAGAAACTGAGACACAATGAGTATTATAGTATGCAAGATTGTTTTGATACACTCTACGCTCAAAGTGTTTGTGGTCATCATTTCTATAACTTAACAGAATTAATGAGTTCTAAGGATAATATACGTCTTGCCTACCGAAACATCAAAAGAAATACAGGTAGCAAAACTGCGGGAATCGATAAATTAACAATTAATGATATTCTGCATTTACCAGTTGTAGATGTAATAGCTAAAGTTCAAGGTATGTTCAAATGGTATGAACCACAACCAGTTAGACGGGTTTTCATTCCAAAAGGAGTAGATAAAACTAGACCTTTAGGGATACCGACGATATGGGATAGAATTTTTCAACAATGTGTACTGCAAATTTTAGAGCCAATCTGTGAAGCTAAATTCCATAAACATAGTTATGGTTTTAGACCAAATCGCAACACTCATCATGCCAAAGCTAGACTTGAATTTCTCATTAACCAATCTGGACTACATTATTGTGTTGACGTAGATATTAAAGGTTTCTTCGATAATGTAAATCATAGCAAACTTTTAAAACAAATGTGGTCAATAGGCATTAGGGATAAATCCCTTCTTTCTATTATATCTAGGTTATTAAAAGCAGAGATTGTAGGAGAAGGTATTCCTACAAAAGGAACACCGCAAGGTGGTATTCTTTCACCTTTATTATCTAACATTGTGTTAAATGAATTGGATTGGTGGGTTAGTGACCAATGGGAAACATTTGAAAGCAATTATACGTATTCGACTAATGGTAGTAAGTATCAGCAATTAAAGAAATCGAGTTTGAAAGAGTGTTTTATTGTCCGTTATGCGGATGATTTTAAGGTGATGTGCCGAACAAGGTCACAGGCAATTAAAATAAATTATGCATTAAAAGAATTCTTGAAAAAGAGATTACACTTGGAGACGAGTGAAGAAAAATCAAAGGTCGTGAACTTAAAGAAAAACTCTTCAGAGTTTCTAGGATTTACAATAAAAGCCATAAGAAAAGGTAAGACCAGATTTGGTTTCGTAGCAAAGTCTGATATGTCAAAAAAGGCTAAAGCAAATGCCTTTCAAAAGATTAAAGAAGCGATAAAAGTAATCAAGAGAAAACCCTGCATTCAGACCGTTTGGAATTTTAATACCGTTGTAATGGGTATCCAAAACTATTACTCAGCTGCAACTCAAATTACAATTAACTTGAATGAGTTAAATCTATATCTACGCAAGACGTTATACAATCAACTAAAGAATATTCGAACAGAGGCAAGTTTTCATGAGATGTCAAAGACATTACAGAAGCGATACAAAGGATATAAGTCCAAACTATTTAAAATACAAAATATGGTCTTTGTCCCCATCCATGCGCAACGATGGAGAAAAACACTTGGTTTCTCCCAAGTGATATGTAACTATACTGCCGAAGGCAGAGCAAAAATTCACAATAGCCTAAAGGCTATCAATAAAAATACGCTTTCTTACGTCATGAGAAACTACATTCCAAACAGATCTATTGAATATAACGACAACAGAATAAGTAAGTTTATTGCCCAGTATGGCAAATGTGCAATTTTAGGTGAAGAATTAGGTATTATCGACTGGCATTGTCATCATATTAATCCTTTTCACATTTCAAAAGATGATAGCTACTCAAATTTAATAGTTTTGAATAAGGCTATACATCAACTTATACATTTGAAAGACAAAGTAAAAATTGAAAAGTTCCTAAAAGCTGTAAAGCTTACAAATAAGCAATTAGAAAAAGTAAATAACTTACGACTGAAATGTAACAATGAAATAATCTAACTTTGGAAAATCTTCACTCGGCTGCTTAAAACATAGAAAGAATAAATTGGATTAGTTGGAACGCCGTATGCGGTGAAAGTCGCACGTACGGTGTGAACAGGGGGAAAAGCCAGCGATAACTTCAAAGGCTTACCTATCTGTATGAAGAGTGTTGTTTAACTTTTGTTCAACTATCGTGCCATTTAGTTGAGTAAGGCTAAGGAAGTATTTTCATATAGCGCATTCGATGTAATAAAGATTAAAATGGGATGATGTATGTTTTATTTCTAAGTTTTATTTAGAATGGGAGATTGTATGAAAACCTATATGAAAATTTTTATGTATTTCTTTGTAATGATAGCTGTATACGGGATGTCGAGAATTTATCTTAGCGAAAATTTTCAAAATCTGGATATTTCAAGAGTGGTTTTGATAGTCATAATGGAATTAGTAAGTGGATTTCTTATTATTGATACTTATATGAGATTTAACGAAATATCCAATGTTAAAAAAACATCATTATTAGTAATAGCTATTCCAAGCTCAATGTTTGTTTGTGCATTTCTCACAAGTATTTATTTTTAAAAAAATTATTTTTGCTCAACTAACGGGGTGTTTAATTGAATATTCGCATCCCGAAATAATCAAACTTTTTTATAAAAACCAAACTAAATAAATAAAGAACCAACTGTTTTGATTAAACTTTGTTTCAAAACAGTTGGTTTCTTTCTGTATAAAATCAGCGTTTGCAACTTACTTTTAATCGAACTTTATTAAAAAGCTACATCTATATAAAAATAAAAGTAGAATTAGTTCTTCAACTAATTCTGCAAAAAGCTATTATAATGTGTAACATTCTATTTGTCATGTTGTTAAATCTTTTACAGTAGAACATAACTTGACTTTTAATAAAAAACAACTCCTAAGCCTTTCTATTATTGAGTAACGCTTGAAACAAACTCTATTCTGAAAAATATAAATCAAAATGGAGTTTAACCTTTTTTAGCCCCCGTTAGCCATCCAAATCGTGTGAAATTAACACTAACCACAGAAAATGAAAGATGATTACGTTCTTTCATGGGAGTTTAAGTGTATTCATTCACAAATGTGCAAATATGAGTGCAGAGCAAGTCTATCAAGCAAGAGTATAAGAATATTAAAGAATGCGAACTTTAATACCGAAAACACCTGATGAAAAACAAATACTCAAAATCAAGAAAGTGATTCCTGTTATAATTGAAATTAATCCAATAGCATATTCGACTTTATCTTTAAAAATTTTGCATAAGATTTTATAAAAGACAATTCCAAAGAATCCACCTAATCCATTCAAAATTATATCATCAATATCAGTAGCACCTACTTTAAATGAGTATTGCAAGATCTCAACTGCCACACTAATAAGAACGCTCCATAAAGTGTTAATGAATATCCTTTTATTGTGATTAAACAAAATCAAATAGATACCTAATGGTATAAATAAAACAATATTACCCAGTACATTAACTACTGAAAAAATACCACCAATAGATAAATAATCTGTTATAGTATAAAACGGTATAAGATTTACAGATTGAAATGAATTCGTTTTAAAAAATAAAAATGCAAATAAAATAAAAATATAAAATCCTAATCCTATAATTAACAAAATATAGTTGTGTTCTGTTTTTTTACTTTCATTAATCTTCATAGAGTATTCTCCAAATTCTAATTTATCTTCTTATAAGCTACCTGCCTATATTATTATAATTCCCTGTAAACATTAATATTTCACTTAATTTAATCCCTATTTTCGCCGTGTGGTAATACCGTTCATCAATTTCGTTCAGTTTATTCCGCACCCTCACCTAAGTTTCTACACCTTATCAGGAAATACTGTCACTATCACACCATCCGTATTATTGCCCGATACCTCAAAACGAAGATTTGCTGGCACATTAATAGTGGTATTTTCAGTAACAGGATAATAAAAGACCTCATATTTTTGACCATTTACAGTAGCAGAAATATGTTTTTCTTCTTTTAGATAGTCTAAATATTCCTCTAACACAAAATTCTTTTCTTTCATAATCGCACTATGTGGTAAACCGACATAGCGAATATGCCATGGTTCATTCATAATTCCCGTTATGTCCGTTTTATCCTCTGGATAACGTAGAGTAAACCCGTATTTCCAAGCGTTCTCTGCAATCCACTCTCCCTCAGGTGCTACCTCCATCTTCCCTTGGGTACTTCCCACATCAAGCGATAAACCTAAATTGTGTTCGCTGTAACCTGCTGGCAAGGCACGAATGGAACCCATTTCTTTATAAAGTTTAGATTGCTCATCAAATCCTCGAAAACCACTTGTAATTAAAAAACTAGAAACTTCATCTTCTTTCGCATCAAGAACCATATCCGAAAATTTCCTTGCTATATCTTCTGATAAATATGTTTCGCTATTAAACAATCTGTTCCTTTTACCAATTCTTTGCGAACATTTAAATTGATGACATCTGATTTTATACTTTCATTGTGAACTGGGTGCTTACTGTTGACCAAAAGTAAATTTCCTTGATAAATTTGTTCTACTGGAATTTCTACTTTTTTTATATTTCCAGAAGACAACTTTCCCTCCACTACACCATTCTCATTATAGGCATTTCCTATTACACCTTTTTCATCTTGAA
>NZ_LDGC01000013.1:0-260016 GCF_015844675.1 Lysinibacillus sphaericus
GTGCGAAATGTTTCTAGTTTAAATTGAGAATGGTCACATTACTCAGGTAAAGGCTAGACAGTTCCTTTCGGAACTGAAGGGTTATATCGAAGAATCAAATGATGAGGTAACGCTCGGAAGGGTTCTCTCTTAGTCGAATAGCACTGGATTTAGTAAGAATGATTGTGTTATAAGCTCGGTGAAAAGGCGTGAGAAATTACCGTACCAGGTCCGCTGACGAAAGCCTACTCGAGGGAGTGGTGTAATTCATGATGCTTGAGTTGAATGAATATGGTGAGAATGCAAATAAACCGAAAAGAAATGGTTAAGCTGACGAACTTCTGAATGTACGGGTCTAGAACTGCGATACATAGAAATGTGTATATCACCAAATTGTGAGGTTAGATGTGGGTGAGTAAGACTAACTAATATGAAAATCCATGATACGTTACAGGCGTATGTATCTAACAGGCTTAGAGGAAGCACCTAAGTTCATTCTATAATAGATATAATTCAACGTTTTAAGCTGATAACGTGGAGGGCTTACTCCCCTAAGAAACGTTGACAAGGAAAGCAATAATGATACTAGTTACTGTATAACTTGCCTTTATATCAGTGAAAGTGGTGGCACAGTACCAATGAAGTGTCTAATCCACATGGAGGGATAGCCACTAGACTAATAAAGATTTATTCAACCAAGTAAGGCAGTTCTTTATCGATTAATAAGGTTCTTGTGAGACTAATAGAGGTTTAACTCCAAAAGGAGTCACCGACTTATTGAAACGGAAGAAACTGAGACACAATGAGTATTATAGTATGCAAGATTGTTTTGATACACTCTACGCTCAAAGTGTTTGTGGTCATCATTTCTATAACTTAACAGAATTAATGAGTTCTAAGGATAATATACGTCTTGCCTACCGAAACATCAAAAGAAATACAGGTAGCAAAACTGCGGGAATCGATAAATTAACAATTAATGATATTCTGCATTTACCAGTTGTAGATGTAATAGCTAAAGTTCAAGGTATGTTCAAATGGTATGAACCACAACCAGTTAGACGGGTTTTCATTCCAAAAGGAGTAGATAAAACTAGACCTTTAGGGATACCGACGATATGGGATAGAATTTTTCAACAATGTGTACTGCAAATTTTAGAGCCAATCTGTGAAGCTAAATTCCATAAACATAGTTATGGTTTTAGACCAAATCGCAACACTCATCATGCCAAAGCTAGACTTGAATTTCTCATTAACCAATCTGGACTACATTATTGTGTTGACGTAGATATTAAAGGTTTCTTCGATAATGTAAATCATAGCAAACTTTTAAAACAAATGTGGTCAATAGGCATTAGGGATAAATCCCTTCTTTCTATTATATCTAGGTTATTAAAAGCAGAGATTGTAGGAGAAGGTATTCCTACAAAAGGAACACCGCAAGGTGGTATTCTTTCACCTTTATTATCTAACATTGTGTTAAATGAATTGGATTGGTGGGTTAGTGACCAATGGGAAACATTTGAAAGCAATTATACGTATTCGACTAATGGTAGTAAGTATCAGCAATTAAAGAAATCGAGTTTGAAAGAGTGTTTTATTGTCCGTTATGCGGATGATTTTAAGGTGATGTGCCGAACAAGGTCACAGGCAATTAAAATAAATTATGCATTAAAAGAATTCTTGAAAAAGAGATTACACTTGGAGACGAGTGAAGAAAAATCAAAGGTCGTGAACTTAAAGAAAAACTCTTCAGAGTTTCTAGGATTTACAATAAAAGCCATAAGAAAAGGTAAGACCAGATTTGGTTTCGTAGCAAAGTCTGATATGTCAAAAAAGGCTAAAGCAAATGCCTTTCAAAAGATTAAAGAAGCGATAAAAGTAATCAAGAGAAAACCCTGCATTCAGACCGTTTGGAATTTTAATACCGTTGTAATGGGTATCCAAAACTATTACTCAGCTGCAACTCAAATTACAATTAACTTGAATGAGTTAAATCTATATCTACGCAAGACGTTATACAATCAACTAAAGAATATTCGAACAGAGGCAAGTTTTCATGAGATGTCAAAGACATTACAGAAGCGATACAAAGGATATAAGTCCAAACTATTTAAAATACAAAATATGGTCTTTGTCCCCATCCATGCGCAACGATGGAGAAAAACACTTGGTTTCTCCCAAGTGATATGTAACTATACTGCCGAAGGCAGAGCAAAAATTCACAATAGCCTAAAGGCTATCAATAAAAATACGCTTTCTTACGTCATGAGAAACTACATTCCAAACAGATCTATTGAATATAACGACAACAGAATAAGTAAGTTTATTGCCCAGTATGGCAAATGTGCAATTTTAGGTGAAGAATTAGGTATTATCGACTGGCATTGTCATCATATTAATCCTTTTCACATTTCAAAAGATGATAGCTACTCAAATTTAATAGTTTTGAATAAGGCTATACATCAACTTATACATTTGAAAGACAAAGTAAAAATTGAAAAGTTCCTAAAAGCTGTAAAGCTTACAAATAAGCAATTAGAAAAAGTAAATAACTTACGACTGAAATGTAACAATGAAATAATCTAACTTTGGAAAATCTTCACTCGGCTGCTTAAAACATAGAAAGAATAAATTGGATTAGTTGGAACGCCGTATGCGGTGAAAGTCGCACGTACGGTGTGAACAGGGGGAAAAGCCAGCGATAACTTCAAAGGCTTACCTATCTGTATCAAGAAGGTTTTACTATATAAAATGGAGAATTTAACAGGAAATAATATCAAAATTGATGAGAGGTTTTGGTTATGTATTTTAAATTGTTCAAAAAAAATCTTGCTATTATAATTGCTTTTTTGCTCCTTTTGTTAATGGGCGGCGAAATCCCCAAAAAATATGTAGAAGAGAATGTTAAAAATCATTTGGAAAACTACGGAATAAAGAACTACAACATATAAGTGCTAAAAATGATGGTGAGCGTGGTGAAAGTAAGTATGGTTATGTAGAAATCTATAAACCTTATCATGTAAATCTCACATTAGCCTTTAATCGAGGAACAAATCAATTTATTCCTGACGAAAGTGACGATGTTTATTTACAACTATTTAAAGAAGCATATATTCAACAACATCCTGAACTTATCAAGGCGTCCAATCAGATTATCGAAAAATACCATTTAATGGATAGACCTTCAAAAAATTATTATCTTGATTTTAATATTGAAAAAGATCAAAAAAAAAGCTAATTGATGACCTTAGAAAGAAAGAAAAAATGACACCAATTCATTATTACCATCACTAACAAGCGATGAAAATGAATCGTTGTATCCTTTGAACAATGAGTCAGTTATTAATTTCCATTATATATTTAATGTTTACGAAAATAACAATACAATCCCGAAAGCCAGTGTTATTTTAAACGATTTTAAAGAAAGTAAAGTGTTGTGTGAAGGGAAGTATTTTTTAAATATACAGGTGGTATCTTACAAACAAAATTCAGTGACTTATTTAGGTGAAGATTATCCTGAAAACAATATTCTTTTTGTAGTCGGAAAAGATGGAGAATTTAGAGATATAAGAACATTAAAACGTACCGGATGGCTTAAGTATACCGTAGTTCCATTCCCCTAGTAATTGATGTAATAAAGTAGGTAAGAAGATTTTTATAGCTATAACACCTCTATTTAGTAACACAGTATTTTAAATTTTAGTTGTAGTACAAAGTTTAGTTTTTATGTTTCAATCTAAAAAGATAGTCCGATATTTTTTTAGGAAGGATTTTGAAATATTACACTTAAAGAAACAGGTGCTTTAGTTAAAGTATCATGGGATTGCCCTAGGTAATTCTAATTTCATTTTCAAACAACGCAACAGTTTTGAGGAGGAAGTGAATGACAATATCTATTCACGATGGTGTGTTAGTAGGATACTCAGCAAATTTTCTAGAAAATGAATTGCTATTACGAAAAAAAGAGGCTGGGACACAAGGATTTTAGCCAATGAAAAACCCGAACTATATCACGAAACGCTCAGCCTGTGTTTCGTAATTGTTCGGGTTTTCAGTTTATATTCATTGCTAATTTAAAAATTATACGTTTTTCATAAAGTACAAATTAGTTATGTCCCAGCCTCTTTTGTCGATTGCTTATGATAAGTGGAATGATACATAACGATCCAAGGAGAATGAACAGAATTAAAGTGTTGATTGGATTATCTTTTACAATTGTATCTTCTTTATGTTTTTTTTCAAATGCTCTTACTTCTTCTGTAGTATTTACTTTATCATTAGGAAGCAGTTCATTTTTATCTACATCATAGTAATAGAATCTGTGTTTGTTAAAGGTGAAAAAGTCATCATTAATCGTTTTATATGAACTTGAAATCATTGCTAAGTTCACTTTTTCCGTATCAGTCACTTTTTTTACATAGTTTTTACTTTCTTCTTTAAACATTTCTTTTTCTTTTTTTAATAAGTTAGCTGCTTCACTTTTTACTTTTTCTACATCTTGCAGCGTTGTTGCTTTTTTCAATCCTTCTTCTATTAAGGCTATTTGTTCCATTTTCATTTTTTCTTCAAATTCTTTTGTTTTTTTCTCTAATAATGATTTATCTTCTCTTGTTGTTTTGATGAGCACAGTTTTGGTTTCTTGTGCTAATATTTTAGCGGAGTCGTTTTTGTAATTATGAATTCCAATTTTGTTTTTCTCATTTACTGAATTCAGGTGCTCATCTGTACTGATTTTTGTTGCCATGCTGGTGGATGAATAAACGATACTCAATATACATATTGACAGTCCGATCACACTTAATTTTTTTATAAATTTCATGTAAATCACCCCGTTCTTTCTGTTATTATCCATGAATCTGTTTTGAATTTTCTCTCTCTTGTTCAAATGTTTTCTATTTTATGATGAATCAAGGGAATTTATGAAAAATCATAAAGTACAGCTAAAAACGAGTTCGAGTTCCAATACATTACGGCAGCAGAACAGGGAAGTCGCGTATGCACCCACTATAGATATTATTGTTTAATAGTACATGCTTTCCGTTATTAAAAGATATATCAAAAGAAGTCAAAACTATGATTTGAAATTAGGTATAAAAAAGTAAGAGGAATCGAAATAGGGGGGTAATCAATGGATCAACAGCGGTTTTTATGGATGGGAAAAATAAAAAGGACTGGGGTATTATTCCCAATCCTAATTAATAAAATTTAAATTTGGCCCCAGCAACGTCATCGAACTCATTCATTGGCTATATTAACGCTACAAAAAAGGAGTAGCCAGATTAAACAATGTCTGAGTCCATGCGTGCATAGCCTTTTAAATCATCAAAAAGCTCTAGTGCAAATGAATTGGAATCTGCTTGAGGGCTAACACCCTTTTGAACAAAGACTAAAAATTCATCTATCGCTTTTTTTGATCCTTCTACTTCAACCTCAATTTGTTCTTGATCATTAAGTTTACAGTAACCTTTTAATCCTAGCTCAATCGCTTTTTGTTTAATGAAAAAGCGGTAGCCTGTCCCATAAACGTCTCCGAAAAATTTAATTAGCGCTCGCTTATTCAAGCTTACACCTCCTAGTGAAGGGGGAAGTACCCCCTTAGTGCTTAGTGCATAACACGTTCTTGTTCTAAATAGGCAATTAAGTTATTGATATAATAGAGAACCTGCTTAGAAGCTTGATCTACTTCTTTTAAATGAACTTCAGCTTGTTCGATATTTCCAACCTTATAAGCTTCCGCTGCTAACTTCGCTGATTCATGGACATGTAAATGATATGCGTCTAAATCACGATAATCCTGCAAGTGTCCAAAACGTTCGACTGAGCGAGCAGATGTATACCAATTTCCAAGACGACAATCTGTATGCGATGAAACATCACTTGGTTGGACGTTTTCAAGACCGAGGAACATATTATAAATTCGCCATTTCCATAAAATATGGTCGGCTTTTGATAATTGTAATAGTGCTATGGACGATAACTGAACATTATTATTCGCAATAATGTCATTTCGGAATCGATTAATTTCTTTCCCTAATGCGTGAATATCTCTAGATGTGTTATGGCTATAATCACGAATATCATCTTGAAGACTAGAAATTTCAATCATTCTTGCGGATACTTCATCAATAGCTGCTGCTTGTTCCTCTGATATCGCCGCTGTATTTGTAACATCCAGATTAATACCTTCAATGGCACTAACAATCGCATTTAATAATGGTAACGATTCTTTAGCTTCAACGGTTGCTTCTTTTATAATCTCTGTCGTTTCCGTAATTGAGACTGACACATCATTTGAATAGCTCTTTAAATGATGTACATTTGTAGATACTTCACTAAGCGCGGAAACAGTGCCCTCAGCGAGCTTACGAACTTCCTGTGCAACTACGGCGAAGCCTTTACCATGTTCACCTGCTCTTGCCGCCTCAATAGAAGCGTTCAAAGCAAGTAGATTCGTCTGATCGGCAATTTGGTTGATCAACGTTACAACATTTTCAATATCATTTACCCGCTTTTGCAATTCTGAAAAGGACTCAACAATCGTTGTAAATGTCTCTTCAGTTTTAAAGATTTCAGAAAGGGCATGCTCAATGGCATTTTTTCCTTGTACGGCGTGATCAACAGATTCAGTTGTTTTTTCTGAAATACGTGAAGACATTCGTGCAACCTCATTAATAGAAGCGGCAATTTCTTCAGTTGCTGCAGTAGAGGATTGAATTTCCTCATTTTGTTTATCTAAGCTAAATACTAAATCTTTCATATACATGATTTTTGCGTTAACATCCATTAATGAAGAAATTTCAGCAACTACATTTTCAATTGTACGTTCTGTTAATACTTCAACGAGCAATTCCTGATCAACATTGACAGCAGATTGGAAGGATTTCATGTATTCAAATGCCTTATTAGGTTTTAAACCAAAATTATGTAGTATGTATGTAGTAATATAAAATGCAAATTGATTGAAGACGACGATTAACTTACCAGGCTCATATTGATTTTTTCTGAATAAATTGAAAAATTTAACGGTTTCATCTACATATTCATCATCACGAGTAGCTAAGAAAAATTGAGTTAAGTATCGATCAATATATTCTTCACTAATCGTTAGCTCAGAGGAGAGAGAGATTTCACTTAAATAATTATTAAAAATAGCGTTCATTGAAGGCGTGATATCGTTTAATTTTTTATAAAGAGTTTTTAAATTCTCTTCATCTTGAGAGTTGAAATGGTTAAATGCTAGTGTTTTATTAAAACGGCCCGTAGCATTTAAATTTGTACCACGCTTTAATAATTCATCGAGTTCGGCCTTAGGTCGAATACTTGAAAACATAAAAAAAATACCTCCAAAAATTATGAATAATAAGGTAATAATAGCATATTAAAGTGTGTATTAATAGACATTTCAAATGTCTTTGTTAAAATGAAAATATCTTATTACAGCAGGGAATGTGGCAAATATGTATACAATCATTTACATGAAAGCTGATTATGAGCCTTGGTGGAAGTTTGAGGGCTGGGAGGCTTTTATACAATCAAATGAAACCTTTGAAACAGAAGAGCAATTTGAGTCAGCTTTACAAAGAAAACTGCAACACTTCCGATCAACATATGACAATGAAGTAAAGAAAGAAGGGGGATTTTGGGCTTTTTGGTCAGAGGATGAAAGTGCTTTTTGCGAAGCTTGTGATGATGATGTACAAATTTATCACGGTATTATCGCTTTGAAATCTGAGTCATAGAAATAAAAATTTTGACATTTTAAAAAAAACATTTTTCTTTATTTGACAAAATTATGAATGATGGTTATACTTAAGTTAACAATTTAATTGCTTCACCGGAAACATGAATTCACATATTACAAAAAGTGATCGCGTTAGTACGGTACTCTTTGTAATATGTGAATTTTTTTATTCGTTGAAGAAATTACATATTGTTCACTTTTATTTTTTGGAGGTTTTCTTAAATGAAACAAGGTACAGTAAAATGGTTTAACTCAGAAAAAGGTTTTGGATTCATCGAAGTAGAAGGCGAAAACGACGTATTCGTACACTTCTCAGCTATCGGAGGCGAAGGTTTCAAAACTCTTGACGAAGGTCAAAAAGTGGAATTCGAAGTTGTAGATGGCAACCGCGGACCACAAGCTGCTAACGTAACTAAACTTTAATTCTCAGAAATTAAAATTACTTCCGTTAAACTTAAGGCATCCTATTGATATAGGATGTCTTTTTTTTGTATTCAAATAGATTTAGCCAATGAGTAAAAATACACATAGAGCTAGGTCGTCGTTTTTCTTTAAAAAATATTATAATTTTATTATGTAAACTAAAGAACATTTTATAATTGAGAGAAAAGAGGAGGGGCTGTCTCAATATATGATTGTCAAAGAAAATGTTGTGATTTTAATGGTAATAAGTATAGAACTTGCAGGAAGCAAAGGCAGGAGATACAACATGGAGCATTAGCGTGTTTTGCGACGTAGCATCAGGAGCGAAGCGAAAGTTTGACGAAAAATAACCTCTTCGTGTAAATTATCCCGAAGAGGTTATTTTACGGATAAATGCCGTAAAAGTGTTACCTAAAAATCCAAAGTTATTAGAATTTATTGTATGCTTATGCTGATATACTACATTCACATTTAAATTATTGCTATAAAGATTTTACGTGACCGGAAGCCAAATAGCTCTATATCGCATTTTTTATCGTTCCATTTTCACCATTTGACTCTAATAAAATAATTTACTCTGCATCTGCATTAGAAACAATTGTTGAATTATGCCACTTCAATGACTTGTCTTTGATTTTTTGCTTTTTTATGCTAGATATCAAAGTCTTTAATCAAGCTTATCTTCAGGTTCGTCAATTACAAAGGGCGTATTGTAAACGAGCTTCGTAGACTATTTAATATAAAATTTTATTTAAATCCCACAATAATTGATTATCAAGTTCGGAACCAAGGTCTGTATAAATTAATTGGACATTGGTAAAGTTATCTTTAATACTACTTAATGCTATCTACATAAGCACTGCGTCTTTGTTTGGGCCCGAACTTGCACCAATCAATTCGCGGTTGAAAAGATCGTCAAATAAACATAAATAGTGCCATTTTTTCCGACATGGACATATGTTAAATCACTGACTTAAACAGATAATTCTTTTCCTTGTTGGACTTATTGATATAAAACATTGGTGACAATGGCTTCATTACTACGCTTTTTTGAGGTTTGTAATAGGAAACTGAGTAATTTGATAGAATCCTGAGTTGCTTCATCATGCGACTGATACGACGTCTTCTTAAAGGTAAATTCCAAACGTTCACAAGTAATGAATGCAATTAAGTTTCTTCTTTCCAATAATTATAATAGGGAAAGTAATTTATCGATGTGGAATAGAAATATGCTGGGGACTAATATGATAACTACATTTCAAACTTAGCCTTCATTTTGCTTCTTCCTAATCTCAACAATTTTCTTCCAGATCTTCTTATCAATTTTGGCAAAACTACTTATGCTTGGCGTTGTATTTACTTCAAATAATATTGGTTTTCCCTTTGGATTTATTCCAAAATCAATGCCATATTCTCTACAAGGAAAGTGGGATGCTATTACTTCAGATGCTAAAATTGAAATTTTTTTTAGAGATGCTATTGTTTTATTTTTCTTTGTATTATCCATCATCATATAATCTGATAATAATTCATCAATCGGTATTACTTGAGAACCACGATTTGAATTCACAATCCCATGATCTTCATAAGCAATCCTTCCGTAAATACCACCGATTATCCATTTTCCTTTTAGATTTTGAACATGAACGCGAATAGAAATAGCATCCTCATTAGGGGTTAGACTCTTGATACCCTCCTGTATTATATAATTTCCGCTTAATCTCTCGTGTTTCTCATAGGGGTGTAGAATTTTATGGAAATCCTCAATTGCTGCCACACACTTATTTATTTCTTTACCTTGCATGGTAAATCCATTAAAACAATAGTGTCCATCTTTTCTTTTGTAGACTTTATAAATTGCTCTTCCTTGCCCGGTGCTAGTATGTTTCACATAAACATACTCATACCTATCTAATAAATAGATGAGGTTTTCTAGACTGTAAAGTGTTGATTCGGGAATGCAGTTAGTTGTTAAAGGATTTTGATTTAATAGTAGGAATTGTTCCCATTTCCCAAGTACATTTTTCAATAAACGCACCTCATTTAGTAAGATATTTTATTTTTTTGTATTAAGAGTGTAGTTCTCTCCTCTTATGAAGGTACTGTATTGTATGTAAATAGATTTGTCTTCCATGGGTGGGTGTGACTTAGTAACGCAATTAATCTCTCCCATTTTTCTGTTAGTGTCCCAAAATAAAATTACTACACAGAAAATAGCATTATGATTGTTCTCTATACTTCCATTTTTTGATTTTAAAATCGTTAGTTTCTAATGTATCTGCCCTGCTAATCTTTACTTTTAGTCATATGATAATACGATATGTCGAGTAAGGAGATGGAAGATATTGAAAAAGACAAAGAAATTAAAAGAATTAATATATTCAGATAAACTCGAATTTTTAATGGAAGCCCATAACGGTATTTCCGCAAAAGTTGTAGAGGAGGCCGGTTTTAAAGGGATTTGGGCGAGTGGTCTATCGATTTCAGGATCATTGGGTGTAAGAGATAATAATGAAGCTTCATGGACGCAAGTATTAGATATACTTGAATTTATGAGTGATACGACAACAATTCCCATCCTATTAGATGGAGATACAGGATATGGAAATTTTAATAATGCTCGGCGGTTAGTTAGAAAACTAGAACAATTGAATATTGCTGGAGTATGTATCGAGGATAAAATTTTTCCGAAAACGAACTCATTTATTAATGGAGAATTACAGCTTCTCGCATCGATTGAAGAATTTTGCGGGAAAATAAAAGCAATGAAAGATACGCAAGAGGATGAAGACTTTATGGTTGTAGCTAGAGTCGAGGCTTTTATTGCAGGCTTGGGATTGGATGAAGCCCTTAAACGTGCGGAAGCCTACAGAAAGGAAGGCGCCGATGCAATTCTTATGCATAGTAAAAGATCAGATTTTAAAGAAATTGAAGCATTCATGAAGGAATGGGGTAGAAGGCATCCAGTGGTTATTGTACCTACAAAGTATTATACAACCCCAACAAATGAATTCAGAAAAGTAGGAATAAGCACTGCAATCTGGGCTAACCATAACTTAAGAGCATCGATCACTGCTATGCAGAACATCTCAAAACAAATCCTAAAAGATGAGAGTCTCATTCAAGTAGAGAAATCGATTGTAAGTGTACAAGAGATTTTTAGACTCCAAAATGTTGAGGAGCTTCAAAAAGCGGAGAAGAAATATTTGCCATCAACTAATAATCAATCAAAACCGGAAACGGAGTGATGGTATGTTAAATACAAGTGAATTTGGAAATGAGCTTAAAAAACTTGGTTTTAACTTTTATAGTGGGGTCCCATGTTCATTTTTAAAGAATCTTATTAACTATTCCATAAATGAGTGTGAATATATTGCTGCAGCCAACGAAGGTGATGCAGTAGCCATTGCTTCAGGAGCATACCTTGGGGGAAGGAAATCAGTTGTTTTAATGCAAAACTCCGGTCTAACCAATTGTATTTCTCCTTTGACTTCCTTAAACTACCCCTTCCAAATACCTATACTTGGGTTTGTTAGTCTACGTGGAGAACCCGGATTGAATGATGAACCGCAACATGAATTAATGGGACAAATTACGACACAACTATTAGATCTCATGCAAATAAACTGGCAATTCTTATCTTTTGATGAGAGTGAGGCAAAGAGACAGCTTGAAGAAGCTAACAAGTGGATTGAAGCAAATCAACCATTCTTTTTTGTAGTGAGAAAGGAAACTTTTAAAAGTGAGAAATTGAAGATAGAGCAACGTCTTAATCATAAAAATAAGGAAAAAAGTGAACAAACTGACTTAGATGCACTGCCAAGCCGTTTTGACACTTTAAAAGTGATAAATGGACTCAAAGATATGAAAACAGTACTAATGGCCACAACTGGTAAAACAGGAAGGGAACTATATGAGGTCGAGGATTCTAATAATAATCTATATATGGTTGGTTCCATGGGTTGTGTCGGTTCTTTAGGTTTAGGCTTAGCCTATACGCGAAAAGATATAGATGTAATTGTTATTGATGGAGATGGTTCCCTCCTTATGCGAATGGGAAGCTTATCTACAAATGGCTACTATCAACCTGAAAATATGCTCCACATTCTTCTAGATAATCAAGTTCATGATTCAACTGGAGGGCAAAATACCGTTTCTCACAATGTTGATTTTGTCAATATTGCTGCAGCTTGCGGTTATGAAAAGTCATGCTATATCCATAGTTTACATGAACTTGAAAAATGTATTCAAGAATGGAAAATGACAAAAGGGCTGACTTTTATTTATTTAAAAATCTCAAAGGGATCTAAACAAAATCTAGGACGTCCAAAAGTTACTCCAAGTGAAGTTAAAACTCGTTTACAGAGATTTCTTAAATAATCGTTCTGAAAACAAATATTAGCAGGTCGATCTTACCTATAAGAACTTCTCTACAGAGATAATTCGAACCGCGTATAAAAGTGTAATAAAATTAAAGGGAGGAGTACCGTGAAAAAAATTAAAAGAAATATATTACTGAACCCCGGACCTGCTACTACAACAGATACGGTTAAATACGCACAAGTGGTACCTGATATTTGCCCTCGTGAAGATGACTTCAGCCAATTATTGCAATTTGTTACTTCTGAAATTACTAGTTTAGTTTCAGAAGAGAATCAATATACAACCGTGTTATTCGGTGGTTCAGGTACTGCTGCTGTAGAATCAATCTTGAGTTCAGTAATGACTGATGGGGTTTTAGTAATCATTAATAACGGAGCCTATGGAAAAAGAATGTGTGAAATTGCAGAAGCTTATCAGCTGGATTGGATTGAGTTTTTAAGTCCACCCGATCAACCTATTAAATTAGATCAGTTACAGTCATTCATTCAAAAAATTCCGCGAAAAGTATCTTATCTAGCTGTTGTGCATAATGAAACAACAACGGGATTATTAAACGATATAGAATCGATTGGCTCCATTTGTGCAGAAAATGAGATTAATATGATGGTAGATGCAATGAGTTCGTTTGCGGCAATTCCTATGAATATGAGTAAAATGAAAATAAGTTATTTGGCGGCTAGCTCCAATAAAAACCTTCAAGGAATGGCAGGAGTCTCTTTTGTTATAGCTAAAAAAAGCGAACTAGAAAAAGGAAAAACAAAAAAGCCGACAAATTACTACTTAAATCTTTATTCTCAATATCACCATTTCATCGAGACAGGTCAGATGCGTTTTACTCCGCCTGTACAAACTATCTATGCGCTAAAACAGGCAATTGTAGAATTAAAAGCAGAAGGAATAAAAGAAAGATATGAACGATATTCTAAATGTTGGGAAACTATAGTAGAAGGCCTCTCTAGACTTGGTTTAAATTATCTCGTCCCTGTTGAGCACCATTCAAAAATTATTACAGCAATAGTAGAACCCGAAAATGAAAAGTATAATTTTAAAGAAATGCATGATTATTTTTATGCTAATGGAATAACGATATATCCTGGGAAAGTTTATCAATTAAATTCTTTTAGGGTGGCCAATATTGGTGATCTTAGTAAAGATGATATAGACCTCTTTTTATCTTTATTAGAAAAATATCTTCAATCCCTGAAATAGTCAGGGAACAGTGGAAAACCTTTGTCCAACTAACAGGGGCTTTTGCAAGTAGGCTGGGTACTTCGACAAGATTTAGCGGAGGCAGCAGCCAATGTATTGATAGGGATAGGACACGAGAATACAATTTATGAGCTTTCTGGGAAGCTAATGACGCAAGAGGAATTAGTATCTGCTCTTGGAGATGTATTAGGGAAAGAAGTTCATGTACAACAAGTCGATGATGCTACTTATGCCGATATTATGAAAGGCGCAGGTGTACCAGAAGCATACCTTCCTATGCTCGTAAACACGCAAAAAGGTATTCGAGAAGGTGTTTAGAAATTGAAAGTAACGATTTAGAAAGATTACTTGGTCGCCATGCTACACCGATAAACGAAGTTCTTAGTCATATTATTAGTGAAAGTTCTCAAACAGGAAATTAAAATTAATCAAAAAATGACCTTCATTATATTTAGAAGGTCATTTTTATACAAAAGGACTAGACGGCTTTACTTCTGAAGAATTAAACAATTATGTTTTCAACCGAATTGTAGCTATAGGTATTATTTACTTAAAATATGCTGTAGCACCTCAACTGGAATAAACAAGCCAACACGACCATATGGATCTTTTTTCGCCGTTGCAAAGACAATCCCGATAACCTCGCCATCAGCATTTATGACAGGACTCCCACTATTTCCTCGATAAACAGGGGCATCCATCATCATAACAGGTTCCTGCCAATCCTCAAGGTATGTTGATTCCAGTAATGTTCCTTCATTTGCGATGCCGGTAAAGGCTAGTGGATTTCCAATGAAATACACATGTTCATTTTTGCTATAACTCGGATTATTAGCAAGTGAAAGGGAAGGTAGATCATCCCCGGATACTTGCAATAATGCTAAATCTACTTCGGGGTAACTTTCCACTATCTTGGCACCCATTATTCCTTCCTCAGGGAAAACAACGAGTATTGATTGTGCATCTTCTACAACGTGTGCATTCGTTACGATAAGTCCATCTGAAGAAATCACAAAACCAGTACCTTTACTAGAATCTGTAGAGATCTCTACAACAGCCTTTTTATATGTTTTTATATCTTCTTGCGTCGATAACCGAGCAGATACTTTCAAAAATTCAATCGCTGGAATGGAGTAAATTTGAAAGATAAGTGCAAATGTATTCAAAAATAACACAAATGCCATACTCCAGACAATCCATTTGACAATTGGTCTTTGTTTTTTGGGCTTTTCACCTTGGAGGCGTTCTTCTTGTTCTTGTGCTAACGCTTTTTGCTGTTCAGCGAGGACAAGCTCAATCAATTCTTCTTCGGACAAATCTTCATCTGTTGTTCTATGTATGTCACTCATAAAAGCCCTCCTTACTCAAAATGAAAAGCGCCCAAGCAGGACGTCTGTGAAGTAATTCTTATTCAATTTTTTGTAGGGTAGGTTTAATGCCACACGGTTCCATATTAGTGTCAACATCATGTCTTCTATATGGAATATGTCGTTGTGGTCAATGTACCCTTTAGAGCGTGTAATCTAAAGGAAGTCAGGGTAGTTATTTGCTATTTTACTTAGAGACTCTTCAGTTCTTTTCTTTCATTATACGTGAAGTCTGTTGGTTATACGAATATTATGAAATCTAGATTACAAGAGCAAGCTATTTGATAGTCGCATTGAGCCGATCATAAAAAATAATGCTCAAAAGCATTTTTATATAAAATAATAATATTATGTAAACTTAATGCTAGAAACTTGTAAGAGAGTTTCTAATTTAATATGATAGAGATGAATTTACGAAATGGGGGGCGTATAGATGTATCGACAAGTAGATGATTTTTTAAATGAGTGGTCAGCATCAGCACAAGGCACTATTCAAGTATTAAAAGCTGTAACAGATGAAAAGTTAGAGCAAAGCATCGTAGAAGGTCACAGCACATTAGGTTGGTTAGGCTGGCATTTAGTTGGTGCTGCTGGTTATTTCAGTTATTTAGCAGGTTTAAAAGTGCCAATGATTCGTCAAGAAGATCCTATCCCATCTACAGCTGCTGAAATTGTAGCCACTTACGAAAACCTAGCAAACAGTGTGAAAGAGGAAGCGGCAAAGCTATCAGATGAAGACTTGCTAGAAGAAGTAAAAGGCTTTACGGGCCCAATAGCTAGAGGTGCATTATTGCGTACACTAATCGATCATCAAACGCATCATCGTGGACAAATGACGGTGCTACTACGTCAAGCAAGCTTACCAGTACCAGGCGTAATGGGACCAACGAAAGAAATGCAAAAGTAGACTTTTAGGCAGATACTCCATGTATCTGTCTTTTTTATTTTTTTTGTGAAAATGAAAAACAATTACAATTTACGAGAAAATAGGCAATCCTAATTTATCAGTAAATAGGAAGTGCCTATTTTTGTTTAAAGTAGAATTGGTTATAAGCTTCCAATTATTAACGATCCTTATTTAATAGCAAACCATCTAAAAATATTGCAATAAAGCCTGTACTTTCTTGTAACAAATCAAAATCTTTTCCAAAAACTAACCAGTCATATAAAGAACCTCGCATACAACGAGTAATGTAAATCACAGTTTCTTGCACATTTATTCGTACAGATAATTCGCCATCCTTAATTGCTTTTTGTATAAATGAATGCAAGATTTTATACAATTTGCGTTCAGAATTAGAAAAGAAATTTCTTTCGTTTTCAATTAAGCCACTTTTATAAACAGACCGCATTAAATCCATTCCTAAATCATCTTTTAAATATGTCATTTGTGCATCAATTAATGAGATTACCTTTTCCTTGAAGGAAAGATTTACGGGCAGTGTAGTTGTAAATTCTTCATAAAAATGATCAATTTCTTTAAATTTTTCTAGGAAAATATCGTACTTTGAAGAGAAATGACCATAAAATGCTCCTTTTGAGCTGTTGCTTTGCTGAACAATTTCATCAACCGTTACTTGATCAAAGCCTTTCGTTTGGAACAATGTAAGCGCTGTTAAATATATATGTTTCTTCGTTTCTTGAGCCTGCTGTTTTCTTGTCATTTTCATATCTACATCACCTAATTCCCACTAGATTTGCTATTTAACTGTAGCATAATACTCGCTTATGTCATTAACTTATTTTCAGAATTATTAGAAAAAATATTGACAAATATTTGCCTTGACGATTAATATACAGACTATAGTCTATGAATCTATTTCAAAAGGGGTGTAGAACATGGATCTAATTGGAAATAGAACATTGTGTTCTGTTTTAAGGGAGAGAGTTGCGCAGCAGCCTGAAAAAAGTTTTATTCGGTTTGAGGATCGTAACGGAATTTATTTTGAAAAAAGTTATGGGGATTTTTATCAGGAAGTTATGCGCTTCAGTAATGCACTTCTTAAGCTGGGCATTAAACGAGGGGATCATGTTGTGTTGCATTTACCGAACAATATGGAGTTTTTTACAGCATGGTTCGCTCTTGCAGAAATTGGTGGCATCATGGTGCCTACTAATATTTTATCTCCGGCGGATGAGATGGCTTATATTATTGCACATTCTGAAGCTGTTCTTATTATTACGGAAGAGGACTATATTGAAAAGTTTGTCAGTATACAGTCTGAAACACCAACTATACAAAACATTATAGTTACGAGACAACTAGATAACGTTGACGGTGTCTTATATTTCTCTAATCTCATTAAAGATGAGAGTGATAACAATGTGCATTTCCCAAAAGTTTCCGCAGAAGATATTGTGGCATTACTTTATACATCTGGGACTACATCCAAACCAAAAGGTGTACAAGTGACACATGCTAATTATATTTACACAGGGGAGTTAATGGCACGTTCAATCGCTTTAACACCTGAAGATCGAACATTTATTGTCCTACCGCTTTTCCATGGAAATGCGCAATATTATTCCACGATGTCTGCGATTATGGTAGGAGCAGGCATCGCAGTTACGGAGAAATTTAGTGCTTCACGTTATTTTAAACAAGCAAAGGCATTAGGTGGAACAGTTGGCTCTTTATTTGCCGCACCTATTCGTATGATTTTAGCGAAAGATTATGAAAAAGAGGCACAGGATAATCCGCTACGCCTTATCCTTTTTGCACAGTCAGTAGCAGAACACCAATTAATACAGTTTGAAGAACAGTTTGATGTGAAGTTATTGCAACTGTATGGTTTGACCGAGACAGTTGGCATTCCATTGATAAACCCTCTGTTTGGCATACGGAAAAATATGAGTATTGGAAGACCAAGCATTGGTTATGAGGTTCAACTTGTCGATGAATATGGGAACCCCGTGAATCAAGGGGAGATTGGTCAAATTGCTGTGAAAGGGATACGAGGAAGAACAATAATGAAAGGTTACTTTAAAAACGAACAAGCGACAAACGACACTTTTAAAGATAACTGGCTACTGACTGGGGATAACGCCAGAATAGATGAAGATGGCTATTTTTATTTTGTTGATCGTATAAAGGATATGATTAAACGTTCAGGTGAAAATGTGGCAGCCAATGAAGTGGAGCGTGTATTAACAGAGCATCCATTAGTATTTGAAGCAGCAGTTATCGGTGTACCAGATGATATGCGTGATGAAGCTATTAAAGTTTATGTTATTTTACAGACTGGCGCTGCAATTAGTGAAGAGGCATTGATTGCACATTGTCGAGAACGTCTCGCAAAATTTAAAGTGCCAGATCGTATTGAATTTGTGCCAGATTTCCCTCGCACACCAGTCGGCAAAATTCAAAAGCATGTTTTACGTAACGCTATTTATAGATAAAGCGAATGATTTGAAAATTTGACTGTAGAGAGAAGGGGCTATATGAAAAATGTGAAAATATTATTAGCAAGTTTAGCAGGCTCAATTATTGAATGGTACGATTTTTATTTGTATGGTACGGCAACAGGGTTAGTTTTTACAACGCTCTTTTTCCCTTCGACTAATCCAGCAATTTCGATTTTAATTGCATTTGCTACGTTTGGAGCTGGCTATGCGGCACGACCAATTGGAAGTTTAATTTTTGGTCATATGGGTGATCGTGTTGGAAGAAAAGCCTCGCTTATGCTTACGTTAATTGGAATGGGTGGTAGTTCTTTTTTGATCGGTTTATTACCTACCTATGCGCAAGTGGGGTTACTCGCGCCAACGCTATTAGTCATTTTGCGACTTATTCAAGGGATTGCACTTGGGGGTGAATGGGGAGGTGCTGTGTTACTAGCTACCGAATCGGCTACAAAAGGTGTGCGTGGCTTTTTTGGTTCTATTCCGCAGCTTGGTGTTCCAATCGGCTTAGTTTTAGGGACATTTAGTTTTACACTTATATCTTCATTAACGACAGAAGCACAATTTATGGCCTGGGGATGGCGTTTACCATTTCTATTTAGTGCAGTTTTAATCGTATTAGCGATATGGATTCGAAGCGGGATTGAAGAAACACCTGAATTTAAACGCAAAAAAGACAATGGTGAATTAGCTAAAATACCAATTGTCCAAGTATTTAAATACAATAAAAAAGACATTTTCCGCATTATTGGATTAAAAATAGGGGACGGATTCTTTAATGTATTTTTAATGTCATTTATTTTAGTGTATGCAACGACGTATATTGGCTACACAAGGGATGTCGCATTATTTGCTTTAACAATAAGCTGTGCAACAATGATTGTAACAATTCCACTAGTTGGTTATTTTTCAGATTTTATAGGACGTAAGAAAATTTATATCGGTGGCCTTATCACAATGTTATTGCTAGCTATTCCTTATTTTGTTATGATTCCAATCAGTTCAACTTATTTCTTTACGTTGCAAGTCATTCTACTCGGTATTGTTTGGGCAGCCATTTTCGCGACGCAAGGTACGTTCTTTTCTGAATTATTCCCAGCGAATGTTCGCTATACGGGGCTATCGTTTGGCTATCAAATCGCTGCGGCAATCGTCGGTTTTGGACCGATGTTATGGACTTCTTTAGCAACAGAGTATGGGGCTTCACCGTATTTATTTGGAGGATTGATGATAGCTGGGCTTCTAATATCACTGCTACTTGCAGTATTTTCGCCTGATACGCGGATCATCACTCAATATGAAGAAACTGTCGAAAAAGTACAAGAAAATGAACAGCTTTTAGATACTCAAGTGGAAGTGGCGATGACAACCTCGACAAAGTAGTCGTGTCCATTATTTTTACAAGGAAAGAAATATGCGCTTTATAGCATTAAAAAACAGGGTTCTCCTTTTGAATAGGGGAACCCTGTTTGATATTAGCTTAAGCCTTGGCTATCTTTCCACTCAAGGAATTCATCATACGTTAATAGTTTATCTAAAATTGTGCCGTCTTCACGGATTTCGATGACACGGTTCGCAATTGTTTGGATGAACTGATGGTCATGAGATGTGAACAGCATAGCACCTTTGAAGCGCATAAGTCCTTCATTTAGTGCTTGAATAGATTCAAGGTCAAGGTGGTTCGTTGGTTCATCTAGTAATACAACGTTTGCTGTAGCAAGCATCATTTTAGATAGCATACAACGTACTTTTTCTCCCCCTGAAAGTACAGAAGGTGATTTTTTTACTTCCTCACCAGAGAATAACATACGACCTAAGAAGCCGCGTAAGAAGCTTTCTGTTTCATCATCAGGAGAATATTGGCGTAACCATTCAACTAATGATTTTTCTGAACCTTCGAAGTATTTATCGTGATCATTTTCAAAGTAACTTTGAGAAGTTGTTACGCCCCATTTGAACGTACCAGCATCTGCTTTTCTTTCGTCCATTAGAATATCAAGTAGAGCTGTTTTTGCCATTGGATTACCAAGTAAAATGATTTTATCTTCTTTGTTCATTGAAAAGCGAATATCTTTAAATAGTGTTTCGCCTTCATTGCTTGCTGTAAGACCTTCCACTGTTAAAACATCGTTACCGATTTCACGTCCAGTTTGGAAGTTGATGAATGGATATTTACGGCTAGAAGGTTTAATGTCGTCAAGCTCGATTTTATCCAACATTTTCTTACGAGAAGTCGCTTGGCTTGATTTCGAAGCGTTTGCAGAGAAACGAGCAACGAATGCTTGTAGCTCTTTAATTTTTTCTTCTTTCTTCTTGTTTTGGTCTGCCATCATTTTTTGTGCTAATTGGCTAGACTCATACCAGAAGTCATAGTTACCAACATATAATTGGATTTTTGAGAAGTCTAAATCCGCGATATGCGTACACACTTTATTTAAGAAGTGACGGTCATGGGATACGACAATAACAGTATTTTCAAAGTTAATTAAGAATTCTTCTAACCATTGAATTGCTTTTAAGTCAAGGTGGTTGGTAGGCTCATCTAGTAATAGAACGTCTGGTTTACCAAATAGAGCTTGTGCTAATAATACTTTGACTTTGTCAGAACCTTCTAGGTCAGCCATTAGCATATAGTGAAGCTCGTCGCCAATTCCTAACCCGTTTAATAATGTTGCTGCTTCTGAGTCAGCTTCCCAACCATTTAGGTCAGCGAATTCACCTTCTAATTCAGCAGCACGCATGCCATCCTCATCAGAAAAGTCTTCTTTTGCGTAGATAGCGTCTTTTTCAGATTTTACTTCCCAAAGACGTTTGTTCCCCATAACAACTGTATCTAAAACATTGAATTCATCGTATTCAAAGTGGTTTTGTTTAAGAACTGATAAACGTTCGTCCTTACCCATTGATACATGTCCTTCTTGCGCTTCAATTTCACCAGAAAGAATTTTTAAAAATGTTGATTTACCAGCACCGTTTGCACCGATTAAACCGTAGCAGTTCCCTGGTGTGAATTTTATATTTACGTCTTCAAATAGTTTACGATCGCCATAGCGAAGACCTACATTACTTACTTGAATCATGCAAGTTCCTCCTTTTTTCACAATGGCACTAGTATATCATGAAATATGTACCATAGTCTATAAACATTATTAAATCAACGTTTGGTTATGTATTGTCAAATATTTGAACGAGATAAGAGTGGGGATAATGGAGTGTGGATTTGCAAATTCGGAAAATAAGTAAGGTTTTTGAACGTTTTTAGGGAAATGAACAGGTAAGTAAATGAAATTGATTTATCCCTAATTTATTACCTTTTAATATTTCATTGAAAGGAAGATGCAAAATGTCAAGAAAAGTAAAAGAATTGAGAATGAATGATGTTGTATTTAAGCCTAGCTTACAACCTAAGCAATCGGGAGATAATACCACCAAACGTAAATCCGATTCAATCCTAATCAATCAAGCACTTGAAATAGTAAACCGACAAATGCAATTACAAGGACTAAGACATAAGACTTTGTTGACTTATAACCAGACGATGCAAAAATTTGTAGAGTTTTTAAATATTGAGAAGGTGGATGATGTTAATAAAGAAGGATTTATGCCGGTTAGAATCACTCAATCATTTAGATAAGACAACTCAAGCTAACAGATTTGGTTTTGTATCAGCTATATTAACGAGATTTTATGAGAATGGTTGGATTAAAGGTAATAAATTTTGGAAGGACGTTAAAATTAAAGTAGATAAAAAAGTAAAAAAGGCGGAAAACGAAAGAGAATTAGAAATATTACTATCGGTGATCGACACTACCACATGGCTTGGTTGGCGAGACGTAACAGTTTTACTTCTACTATATAGGACAGGCATACGAATCCACACCTTAACAAGCTTAAAAGATGAACATATAGATTTTGATGAAAAAATGCTGGTTCTTTCAGGCGACATTATGAAGAATGGGCAGGTATTGAAGATTCCTTTGGAAGATGAATTATTAATGTTGCTAGAACATTTAATTAGGCAAAATCATGAGGTTAGGAAACGTTATAAAGAGAAAAATGATTATGTTTTCATTACGAAGAGTGGAAAGCCAACTTTGAATGACTATTCCCATAATAATGTTATATCAAAGCGTATAAACGCTTACTCAAAAAAATATGGGCTTTCAATATCACCGCACAAAATACGTAGGTTATATGCGACTAACTTGGTACGTAAAAAAGTACCTTTGGCAATTATTTCAAAGGCGCTTGGTCATTCTTCGTATGAGGTAACAAGGAATTATATCGAAATGGACGTAGATGAAGTGGCTAATACTTTACGTAAATATTTATGATGAATTAACAACAATAAAAAAGAGAGTTAGCTATTTTGCGGTAGCCGACTCTCAACACTCAATTAGCAGTACACCAATACAACTAAATATGAGCGAATATAGCCTTCATTTTACTTGAAAAAAAGTGAAAATGCAAAGGTCTAGTTTACTATTGTAGTAGCTCTTTGGTGGTTGCCCAATAACACCAATCGAAACTAAACTGGAAAAGTTATGACTTAGCCGACGCATTAAATAAGTCTAGGAGACCACTACAAGCTTCCTTGTTGGCTTGGGTATCTGAATGTGGTTGACGCATATAATCGGTCAGGAGTGGAAGATCTGTGTGGCTACGGTCATGCAGAATACATCACATAACACAATTTTATAGCAAACTATAATCCAGTGTAGCTATCGGGGCAGAAGTAGATTAGTAGATGTATTGAGAGAAATCTCACATTAACAAGGGCATACAATACGGATACCTCAAATGACGGATTCATGTAAATTTGCAATGACTGTCTATGTTTTTGATTCTATTAAGTTAGTTTCTGAAACGTAGGCAGTCATTTTTGCGCCAAGCCGTTTTCCTCAATTCTGACTTCATGATGGGGGGAGGCGTAAACAGTTGTCAAGATAAGAGTGTATTAATTTAATTAATGAACAATTTAATTTAACCAATTCTATAATTGTTGTTATAAAATATGTTTTAATTGGAAATATTTCTTATAGTATAATATTTGAGAGAGATACACTAGATTATTTTGAAATAGATAATGTCAATATATTAACTTCAATAATAGAAGTTTTTTAGGAGGTAAATTATGACTGATCAACTTGACGTAATAATTGACCCAAGAAAAGAATCGTATTGTTTTACATTTATTAAACACGATTGTTATAAACTTGCTACAGGCAGATGTACATTTGAATTAACCGATGAAGAATATGAGCAAGAGAAAGCCAATTGTAATTCTTCATATCACTATGAAGCACGTGTAGGTTATTTTCGTGAACTTTTGGAGAAGATGCGAGAAGGGGATACTATTTCAGCAACTGAACGTACTGGAATTTCTGCCCATCGAAATTCATGTGGACATATGACATTTTCAGACGGACAACATCGTTCATGCTTGCAAAGAAAAATAAATTACCAAAACTTCATTTTAATAGATTAGGAGATAACGGAGAGTGTTTGTGTCGTTCTTGTTATCTTGAAAATGAAGAAATACAAAGACAAAGAAGCTTTTGGGATATTTTTAAAAGAAAGAAAAAGGATTACATTAATGAAGATTTTCCTATTGATATTACAGACGATAAGTTATAGCTTTTTATCTAAAACAGTGATTTTATAGGAGTAGTGAAGATGGATTTAAACAATATCATAAATGAATTAAGAGAAGCTCATTATAGAATTTATGAGCATTCGGTAGAAAATAAACAGGATATAAATGCCTTAGACCAATCTCTAATGTTCCTATCTAGCAATGCTTTTTTGGAATTGAAATCATTGGTATTATTGGTCGAAAATAAAGCTTATCATGGCACTTATAGTTTATGCAGGAGCATATTAGAGAAATTTATTTATATGAGATACATTTTAGAAAAAGATTCAATGAACAGAGCTGAAGACTTTCAATTATCAAATTTAAAATCTTGGATCGAGATATACGAAAAAACTAAAAAGATGTATCCAGAACAAGTGCCACATATTGATAAAAACAAATTAAATGAATGTAAAAAGCCATTCATTTCTTCTAAAGATAAATATAAGTGGTATTGTGCTAGTGGTACTAATTCAATTTCAAGGTTATTTAAATATTTTAAAGAAGATAAGTATGGATATTATTACATGAAGTATAGTGGTGAAACACACGGTAATGATTCGATCACAAAATTTATAGATACTTTTAAACTAAATGACGACAAAGAACAATATGATAATTCAGAGGTTGTGTACATTGCGTTAGAGGCTTTTTGTGATATTTTAAAATCACTAATTGCCCACTATAATCTCAAAGAGATAGTTACTTATTCTAATATTTATGAAGAATATACAGTAAAATTATAAGATGAAATGAAGTTATTGTTGAAAGGAGAAATTTAAATGTCTAATACTAATCAACAGAAAGAAACTGAAACAAAAATGCCTAAATGGAAGTGTGATGAATGCGGTTTTGAATTCTATGGGATATCAATTGTTTGTCCATCATGTGAATTTGCAGACGTTGAGAAAATAGAAGAATAATAAATAACTTTTATAAAGGAGAGACACCTCGCTTGTGGAAAGAACAATACTATAACTTATTATTTTCAAAAAATAAAGAAGACTGTAATTTTGCCAAGGCAATGATTTTAAAATCTGAGAATATACCACCGTTATATAAATATAGAGCTGTTAATGAGTATACATTGTCTAATTTGAAAGATGATTTGGTATGGTGCAGTAGAGCAGATACATTTAACGATCCTTTTGACAGTGGAGTGACTAAAAATATTTCGGTGCATCACGAGCAAACAAAAAACCTTCTCATAAGAGAGTTTTGCGCATCGTTTAAATTAGATTATCAGGATATGTTACATATTACTAAATCTCTTAATTTAGATAGAACTCAACAACGTTTAATCGATATGTTGAAAGATGTAGGAATAGAAATTCCCACAAGTTTTATAGAAAAGATGCATGAATGGGTACAATCAACATTAGATGGAACTATAGACCTTTTTGATAATCATTTAGAAAAAATGAATGAATTATTTCAAAAAAGTGTATATGCTTCATGTTTCAGTGAAGAACCTCTATCTATATTAATGTGGAGTCACTATGCTGACAATAACAAAGGTATTTGTTTAGAGTATAACTTCAGTAATTTAGAATTACCTAGTTATCTTACTTATGATATCCATCCTGTGAGATATACAGATAGCATAATAGATTTAACCTTGTATGAAAATACAACGCATATCAGAAAGGCACTGTTGGCTTCGCTGAATAAATCTAAAGATTGGGAATATGAAAAGGAATGGAGAATCGCAGTCGACTATTCAGATAATAAAGATTTGGGATTTCCTTATGAGGTAACTAAGCCAGTAAGCATAATAATGGGTTCTAGGATTAGAGATAGTGATAAAAAACTTGTACTAGATATAGCTAAAGACAAAGGTATTGCAGTTAAACAAGTTAAAGAAGATAAGCTTAATAGAAAATTGTATATTATCGATGATGATTATTAATTTGAAATAGAAAGATTATTATATAGAATATAAAATCATAATTTATTGAACTACCCCAATTTCGCTTCTCTTAGAAGGGGGAGATTCCAAAGTACAACTTCATAATCGAAAGTTTTCATGTCCTTACGCCCTTTATACTCCTAGAAACGGGGATTTCTGGCGGAAAATGAAAAAACAATCATAAAGACCTATAACAAATTAATAGGTTCTAGTTGCTTCATTGCTACAATATCGCTAGAATGATTATGTATCTTTTTTTGTTTTAGGTTATACATACATATTTATTGTTTCTAATGCTTTAAATGCATTTGGTTAGTTCTTAAAGTTGATATTCTGCTGCTATTCCAACCCCCAAAGATTTACCACTACGAATATCAGTATAGGTAACTGTCAGTAGAAGACTATTATTTCATCATATTTTCATGCCGTACCGTCCAAAAATGGTACCACTTGTTATAGGAAATGAAAACCCTTGAACTCACCAAGGATGTTATTTTAGGTGGATCAATTTTATCTCCTATATGAAAAACTATTTTGAAAAGTACCTAGACTGTAAAGACCTATTAGGTTTGCTACGAACTCACGTTGAAATGTAAAACAGTTAATAACTATATAAATATGTCATGTCAACTTTTTCAAAAGGTGATCATGATTATAAACAAGAGATGCAGATGGAAATTTTATCTATTGGAGGTACGTTATGGGTAAGGGCTTGATAAGATCAGCCATATTAATAGTAGTAATTGTACTAGGTATAGGAAGTTATTATTTTATAACAGATATTAGAAGTGAAATGGCACATAAGAAACTTGTGAAAAACTATGAAAAGCCAATTCCAGAAAAAACAATAAATGAAGATTATGATGTAATTGTCATTGGTGGAGAGCCAGAAGGGGTTGCTGCTGCAGTATCAGCAGCTCGTAATGGTGCAAAAACACTTTTAGTAGAAAAGCGTGAGGAGTTAGGTGGGTTATTTACGTATGGAATGCTCAATTTCCTTGATATACCTCGAAATGACGCTAAGCGACCAGTTAGTATGGGTATTTTTAAAGAATGGCACGACCTAGTTAGAGGGAAAGATGCATTTGGAATTATAGATGCGAAGGCTGCCTTTAAAAAGCTTGTCGATGAAGAACCAAATTTAACGCTTTCTGTACAAACAGAAGTTGTTAATGCCAACCTTGATTCTAATCAGCTAGCATCAGTAGAATTAAAAAATAAATATGGTACGTATACTGTAAAAGGCAAGACATTCATTGATGCTACACAAGATGCTGATTTTGCTACAATGTCAAAAGTTCCATTTTTCATGGGTGGAGAAGATATTGGCATTAAGGATAAGAGAATGGCTGTTACCTTGATGCTACATTTAAAAAATGTTGATTGGGATAAGGTGAAAAAAGAAGCAAACTCAAATACTTTTGGTGGTGCACACCTAAATGATTCAGTTATGTGGGGCTTTACAAAGCTTCATGATGACTATAAGCCAGTACAAGAAGGTACAAGATTACGAGGCTTGAATTTAGCAAAAGTAGATGATGAATATTATATTAATGCTTTACAAATTTTCGGAATTGATGGTTTGAATGAACTTTCCAAACAGGAAGCAATTGAAAAAGGAAAGAAAGAGACTGAACATATTTTAAAATATTTACATGAGAAGTTTCCTGGCTTTGAAAATGTAGAAGTTGTGAGTTATCCGGAGGAACTATACGTCCGTGAAACAAGACATATTTGGGCAGAATACCAATTACCGATGTCTGATGTTTGGAAGAATAGTGATCATTGGGATAGCATTGGCGTAGCTGCGTATCCAGTTGATGTTCAAGCGCAAACGCCTCATGATTATGGATATGTTATTTCAGCTCCAAATCAATATGCCATTCCTTTCCGTTCGTTAGTGCCGAAAGAAATCGATGGCTTGCTTGTTGTAGGTCGTTCTGCAGGTTATTCATCACTTGCAGCGGGTAGTGCACGTGTCGTTCCAACGGGTATGGTGACAGGTGAAGCAGCGGGAGCAGCAGCAGCATTAGCAACTAAAGAAGACGTAACCTTTAGAGCAATGAGTAAGGACAAAAAACTCATCAATACTTTACGAGAAGATTTGAAGAAACAAGGAGCCTTTGTAGATCCTTTTGAGATGGATTATCCTTATAAAGATGAATGGTATGATAAATCTATTCAAACTTTAATTAATTACGGTCTCGTTGTTGGTGGTTATTCGAATGACTTAAATGTTGAAGATACAGCAACAAAGATTAAGTTTGCGAAAATGCTAAAAGAGGGCGTTCAACGTGTTAGTCCAGAGAAAATGAACGAGCTAAAGGATAAGCTGGATGTCGTTATCTATAAAGTAGCTAAAAAAGAAAAAAGCCCAATTAAAAGAGATGAAGTTGCACAATTCTTGGCGGAAGTATTAGTAGGCAAGTCAAGTGATAACAACTGGAATGTATTGATTGAAAAAGGGATTATCAGTGAAAAATTAGCTAAAAGATTAACTGAAAACAAGGAACTAAAATTAAAAGAGTTGTATGCCATAATGGCTGATGTTATCCATTATGCAGAAAAGGAACATTCCCACTAATAAGTGGGGAATGTTCCTTTTCCTTATATTACGGCCTTATGTACTCGTAATATGGTCAATCCAAAAAGTGCTCCATTGGAATCGATTCAATTATTTAAAAATCAAGATCTTGTTGACTAGAAAAAGGAACTACTGTAAAATAATTTGAAATTATAGTTACATTCTGAGATGAAGAGAGTAGTTTATGGAGCAACTGGAAAGCGAATTAGGGATGGTGTGAGCCTAATGCAGGAGCCATAAATGAAACGCACTTTGGAGAAGGTTCTCGAATTAGTAGTAGAGAATATCGGGGAGTCACCTCGTTAAAAATGGAAGTGGTCATATTATATGGCAACTAGAGTGGTACCACGGGATAAATATGCTCTCGTCTCTATTTTAGAGACGAGGGCTTTTTTTATCTTCATTTAGTATGAATCGTCCGTGCACAATTCAAAATTCGAACGATTTGTTTGTTTACAAGATAATGGATTTCTGTATAGAGAGGAGAATAAATATGAATACACAAATTGCAAAAAGTATTGCTGAGGCATTAAATAATGAGCTGTCCGTTATTGAAATTCAAAATTTACTGGAGAAACCGAAAAAAATGGACTTAGGGGATTTAGCATTTCCGTGCTTTACGCTAGCCAAAAAATTAAGAAAATCCCCTCACATTATAGCGTCCGACATTAAAAATAATATAAGCTGCGATTGCATACAAGAAGTTCAAGTAGTGGGTGGTTATGTCAATATTTTTTATCATCAGCCAACGATTACTCAAAAGGTTCTTAGCCAAATTGTAAAAGAGAAAAATTTATACGGGAGTCAACAAGTGTCCAAAGGGAATATAGTGCTCGATTTTTCTTCACCAAATATAGCGAAGCCTTTTTCTATGGGGCATTTACGTTCAACAGTAATCGGTAATGCTTTGGCCAATATCGCCGAGAAAAACGGCTACAAAGCAATTCGCATTAATCATTTGGGTGACTGGGGAACGCAATTTGGTAAATTGATCGTCGCTTATCAAAAATGGGGGGATCAAAAGACGATTGAAGCTGCCCCGATAGAGGAACTGCTAAAAATTTATGTAAAGTTCCATGAAGAAGCCGAGCAGGATGATTCACTGAATGAACAGGCACGTACCGCATTTAAAGCATTAGAAGATGGGGATGAAAAGACGTTAGCTCTTTGGCAATGGTTCAGAGATGCATCACTCGAAGAATTCAAAAACATTTACGAATTGCTTGGAATCGACTTTGATTCATTCGCTGGGGAAGCGTTCTATAATGACAAAATGGCTGCTATTGTTAATGAGCTGGAAGAAAAAGAACTGCTTGTGAAATCTGAGGGTGCTCATGTCGTTGAAATAGACAATATGCCTCCATGCTTAATAACTAAAACTGATGGTGCTACGCTTTACGCTACCCGTGATTTAGCAGCTGCTTTTTAACGTAAACAACAATATGACCCTAAAAAATCATTTTATGTCGTAGGGCATGAACAATCACTTCATTTTAGTCAATTATTTAAGGTCATTGAGAAGATGGGGTATGATTGGGCAAAAGACTTGCAGCATGTACCTTTTGGGATGATTTTAAAAGAGGGTAAAAAAATGTCGACGCGTAAAGGAAAGATCGTTCTATTAACAGATGTACTAACAGAAGCAATTGCTACAGCGAAGCGAAATATCGAGGAAAAAAATCCAAATCTAACTCATAAAGAGAGTATCGCACAACAGGTTGGTGTAGGAGCGGTCATTTTTAATGATTTAAAAAATGATCGTCTTCATGATATTGAGTTTTCTATTGAGCACATGATGAATTTTGAAGGTGAAACAGGGCCATATATTCAATATACGTATGCACGTATCGCATCTCTTTTGGCAAAAGCAGATGCACAAAGTTATGAAGTATCGTTCGAAGCATTAGGTGAGCAAGCATGGCCTGTTATTTTATTGCTCGAACAGTTTCCGAAAGTAATTGTTAACGCCTTTGAACAAGTAGACCCATCACAAATTGCTAAATACGCTTTACAATTAGCGCGCCAATTTAATAAATATTATGCGCAAAATAAAGTATTGGTCAATGACAGCCAAATAAAATCAAGATTAGCATTTTGTCTATGTGTATCCATTGTGTTAAAGGAGTCGTTAGCACTATTAGGCATTGCCGCACCTAAAAATATGTAAAAACGATTAGTGTTTCTACTATATCCTGCAACAAGGAATAGCAATGGAAATTGACCATACCTAGAAAAAATGGTAAAAGGGTATAGTGAGAATTCAAAGGTCTTATCAAATTTCGTTGAATTTTTAACCGCATAATTAGAGAGAAGGTTTTTAGAAAGTATGGAGAAAAAGCAAAGGCGTGTTTCCATGGTACTTGTGGTTGTTTGTATTTTCTTTGTTGCGCTCAATATGCGCCCAGCAGTCACAGGAATAGGACCACTATTTAATGTACTTTTAGAATCACTCCATATATCAAATACGCAAATGAGCTTTTTAACATCTATTCCGGTGTTTTGTATGGGACTCTTTGCACCATTCGCAGTCCCATTACAAAGAAAACTTGGAACAAAAACAGCTATTACACTCTTAATAATCATCTTAACAATAGCAAATGGTCTACGCTTTATAAAAGAAAGTTATGTATTACTTGTAGTCACAAGCTTTGCGGCAGGATTTGCCATTGCACTGATAGGACCTATATTAAATGCCTATATTAAGAAAAAATTCCCGAGCCGTTTTACTACGGTGGTTGGTATTTATTCATTTGGAATAGGAACAGGGGCAACATTGAGTGCGGCACTAACATTACCATTTTATAATCATTTTCATGAGAGCTGGACGATGGCGCTTGGCTCTTGGGCAATACTTGCTATTATTGCTCTTTGTATATGGATCCTGACAATACAAAATCAAGAGCTACCAGAGACAGCAGTATTTACAGAAAAAGGTGCACGAAATCCGTGGAAAAATGTCCGTGCTTGGACCATTTTAATTTACTTTGGCTTACAAACATCGTTGTTCTTCTCTATGATGTCCTGGTTAGTACCGATGTTACAGGATAAGGGCTTTTCCCTTGGCGCTGCAAGCTCTATGCTAACATTTATGTCGATTGTACAAATGATTGGGAATATTTTGGTCCCTGTATTAATGGAAAAATGGTCGAGTCGAATCGGCTGGCTCTTCTCCTTAGGGGTCTTTGGCATTATTGGCTTTGTATTGCTATGGGTAGGCTCAGGGACTCTATTATGGATTGCGGTATTCATTATAGGTATTGTCTTAAGCGGCTTATTTCCAATCGGTTTATTGCTACCATTGGATGAAGCAAGAAATGACGAGGAAGCAAATAGCTGGTCATCTATGGTGCTTTCAGGCGGTTTCATGATAAGCGCCATTATCCCAATACTGATTGGTTATTGCTATGATGTGACGGGTAACCATACATTTACCTATGCAATTTTTATCACATTAATGCTAGGCATTATAGCTACTATCATTTTTCTTAAGAAAAAATAATGTGGAAACATGCGCGAATGTACGCGCATGTTTTTTTATGCTGTTTTCGTAATTGATTTTGCCAAGTAGAAACTATTGTTCTATAATGTGGAATGAGTATTAGGGAGGTATAATTTATGAGACCTAAACTAACGAAAGATATAAGTGTAGATAGTTTTAACGATTTCTATTGGTTAAAGGAAGAATTGCAGTCTTTTTGTAGAAAAAACGGAATAAGTGCTTCTGGTTCTAAAATAGAGATTTCCAATAGGATTGAAACATTTCTGCAGACAGGGGAGATTAAGAAGCCTGTCAGAAAATCAAAAGCGAAAAAAATAGAACAGCAAGTAGACTTAAGTCTTGATACAGTCATTACCGAAAGTCATCGTTGTAGTCAAAATGTAAGGGCGTTTTTTAAGACAGTACTTCCTAAATTTCATTTTTCAACCTATATCCAAAACTATTTTAAAAACAATGTCGGAAAAACTTATCGTGATGTGGTAGACGCTTGGAATAATGAGGAAGAACGGAAGAAAGACCCTTCATACAAGAAAAACATTGCACCCCAATTTGAATATAATCAATTCATCCGAGACTTTTTTTCTGACCCGAAAAACCAAGGGAAAAGTCGTGAAGAAGCGATTGAAGCATGGAATACAATCAAGAAACTACCTGGAAACAATAAATATAACTCTAATAATTAGCTTACGATGATCATTATTATAGTGGTGTAAATGCATCAGTAAACAAGGTAGGATGTTCTAACATCTAGATGGGGACTGGGAACACCGTGCAAATAAAATAATAGCGGGTTATCAAGACAAATTCCTCAATAGTAATTAACTTCTCGGATTTATTTTTAATAAATTTCATTTTTAACTGCTGATAACTCAACATGTCTACCAAGCTCAGTAATTGAAGCGGGAAGGCATCTTTTTTTTATCATTTCAACCGCAAACGATAAGTTATTTTCCATATCAAAGATAATAAAGAGTCTTTTTTTATAGGTAGAACGAAATGAACATAAGACGAGAGCAATATTTTAATAATACATACAGAAAGATAATATTATTATGTAAACTTGAAACGTAGCATAACCTTGTTTATGATAGAATAGAAAGATGTTTAACTGACTTTCAGTTATGAAACTTGCTACCTCTATAGGTAATGAGATGGATACGGGTTGAAGTTAATTTTCAGCACGTCCACTGAAAGAAGTTAAAGTTTCCAACGCAATTATGCCAAGGCATAATTGAATGATAGAAAGTTTTGGTGAACGTATGTGGAAAAAGATGCTCATTCTTGGAGCGACAACTTTACTTTTAACGGGCTGCGGCAATGAAACATTAGCAGAGGTAGTTCAAAGTAAAAAGACCGATGTGACATCGGAAAAGGCTGTGACGAAGCAGCAAGAAAAAATTGTGCCCGAAGTAAAAGTAGTTGGGGAGAACGGAATCGGTGCAGGGATTATTGTTAAAAAAGAGGACGGTAAACTTTATATTGTGACAAATGGGGCGCTCGTGGCTTCAAAGCCAACTGCGCTTGTACAATTTAATAATGATAAACTGATGGAAGCCGAAGTTCACTATTTATCGACAGCTTATAATATAGCCATTTTAGAAGTTTCCTATAACGTATCGGTAAAGGTACCGACCGTTTATAATGGGGAATTAAATCAGTTAGCTGTTTATGTCGATAGCTTACCACACACTATTCAAAAATATAGTGACAGTGTAGCAGCTTATTACATAGATGCAAAACAAAATACCCGTATAGGGAGTCCTGTTCTAGAAGCGGAAAATGGTGAACTTGTGGGCATCTATTTTAAACGCAAGGAAAACGGTGTATCACAGCCGTTTATATTGCCAATTAAAGATATTGTAATGTTATTGGATGAATGGTGTGAAAGTGGCATGAAGCCAAGTAATCGACTAACTCAAGCCAAAAACTTGTATCCGTATATAGAACAAGGTGATAAGGAAGCCGTCCAGCAAGCAATTGATCAATATGGAAAGAACATTTTTGCTTTTCATACCGATGAAATAAAGCTATTTTTAGATACATTTCATAAGCAATTAAGAGCTGCTGTTGAGGTTCAAGATGCTAGTGTCTTGAAATCTTTCTTAGGGTCAAACGATACACAAAGCACCCTGGATAATATGGTTGCCTATTACGCTTCCAAAAAAGCGCAAATTTATTTTTCAGATACGACGATTAAAAATATCAGCATGGAAGGACAAAATATTATTGTTCGTGCCAAAACTGAATATGTCCTAACAAATTCTGCTGGTCAAGAGGCACTTGCAAACTCTATGATGGTATATGTAATAAATAAAAATGAACAGGGCGAGTATAAGCTTATTCGTCTAACAACTGAGGAGTGAAAAGTTGGATGGAGCAAGCAAGACAAATGCTACAACATCATTTTGGCTATGATTCATTTCGCAATGGACAAGAACCAATTATTGAACAAACATTACGAGGTCAATCAAGTCTTTGTGTGATGCCAACTGGCGGAGGTAAATCAATTTGCTATCAAATTCCGGCGCTCATGCTAGATGGCCTTACAGTCGTCATATCACCTTTGATTTCTTTGATGCAAGATCAGGTAGAAGCATTACGTGCTGCAAATATTCCAGCGGCGTATATTAATAGTACATTAACCGTGCAAGAAGTGAATGAAACGATCCAGCTTGCTAGTGCGGGTTATTTAAAGCTTCTTTATATAGCACCAGAGCGATTAGAAAGTGCAAGTTTTTTACAAGTATTATTGAATTTATCTGTACCTTTGATTGCTGTGGATGAAGCACACTGTATATCTCAGTGGGGCCATGATTTTAGACCAAGCTACCGAGCAATCCAAAAATTATTTACATTGTGGCCGCAAAAGCCAACTGTCTTAGCACTTACTGCCACAGCTACACCAGCTGTTTGTGATGATATTAGACAATTATTAGACATTGACGAGCAATCAACTGTCATTACAGGTTTTTCACGCGACAATTTAGCATTCTCTGTATTAATCGGAGAAAACAAAGAGCGCTACATTAAAAATTATTTACTAAAAAATAAAAATGAAGCGGGCATTATTTATGCGGCTACACGAAAGGCTGTAGACGCGATTTATGAGCAGTTAAGCCGTTCGGGCGAAGCTGTTGCAAAATACCATGCGGGACTATCTGAGGACATGCGTATGTCAGAGCAAGAGCGCTTTTTAAAAGATGAGGCACGCATAATGGTAGCTACCAATGCATTTGGAATGGGTATTGATAAGAGTAATGTACGCTTTGTCATTCATTATCAAATGCCACGCAATATGGAGAGTTATTATCAGGAGGCGGGACGTGCAGGGCGTGACGGCTTACCAAGTGCTTGTATTTTACTGTATGCATCAGGTGATGTTCAAACACAACGTTTTTTAATTGAACAGACGCAGGACGAAACACGGATTGCACAGGAATTAGGAAAGCTGCAAACGATGGTTGATTATTGCCATACAGAAGGCTGTTTACAAAATGCCATCTTAACGTATTTCGGCGAAGTACCAGGGACGCCTTGTAGTCGTTGTAGTAACTGTAATGATGGACGAGAAGTGAAAGATGTGACGGTAGATGCACAAAAGGTGTTAGCCTGCGTCGTAAGGATGGGGCAAAAATTCGGTAAGACGATGGTAGCCCAAGTGTTAATAGGCTCCAAAAATCAAAAGGTCACTGAATTTGGCTTTGCAAGGCTGTCTACCTATGGCATATTAAAAGGACAATATTCCTCTAAGGATGTCTCAACCTTTATTGAGTTTTTAATTGCTGAGGGCGTTCTTGCCGTTAAACATGGCACGTTTCCAACCATTTATGTTTCAGAGGAAGGTAAAGAAGTCTTACTCGGAAATCAACAAGTCATGAGAAAAGAAGCTGTTACTGTGCGAAAGCTTGTAGACAATGATCCGTTATTTGAGCATTTACGATTATTACGTAAAGAGATTGCAGATGAGGAAAAGGTACCACCATTTGTTGTGTTCTCTGATAAAACATTACGTGATTTATGTGACAAAAAACCGAATAAGCTAGAAGATTTACGACATGTTAGTGGGATTGGTGAAGTAAAATTCGAAAAATATGGCGAGCGTTTCTTCGAGGCTCTGCAGTCTTTTTTGAAAACAGTTTAAATAGAGAAAAGGGAAGTGCTTAATTCAACAGAATTAGGCACTTCCTTTATATTCGCAAAGTATTACAATCCGCTATTTCTCCCAAAGCTCGATCAGTCGACCTTCCGGATCTTTAATCCAAATAAACTTTCCAAATTCACTTATTTCTTTTTCCTTCTCAAGAGGAACACCAATATGTTCGAGATGCTTAATAGTTTCATCTATATCATGCACTTGGAAATTTAACATTACTTGTTGTTCTATTGGAAAATAACTGTCATTTTCGTTAAAGAATGAAAAGATTGTCTCATTTCCTACTTCGGGTTTAATCACAGTTCCATTCCAATTGTCTATTTCCAACTTCAACACTGCACTGTACCACTTTTTGATAACATCAAGATTGTTAGTTCTCCAAAATATTCCCCCGAAACCTTTTATCATCGTATCTAACTCCTGTCTGACTTTCAATTTTTTCGTTTTTCGAATTAGGTTTAGTTCTTTCTTCAACTATACCGCTTGAATAGTTTAAGTACAATTTTTCATAGTATCAATTTTAGCATAAATATCCATTTGCTTTTGGCAATTAGAATCAAACTCGTTCACAAAAACAAAAAACCCGGAATATTAATATTCCGGGCTTGATTCTCACTTACTTATAGTGCTCCATGACACACTGCCTCGCTTCCGCATTGATCTTAATATTCTTAAGACAACTGTGCTTTAGCTTCATTCAGCTTTGATGGTCCTTCTGAGTTACCGGTCAATCCCACTCATCGGGTTAACCCTCCTTGTCATTGGATTTGAAAGTGAAATCTTAAATAGTATAGACCGTTCATCATTTTCTATACACGTTTTTAAAAGGAAAAAATTTAAAGGCAATACTTTTCCGTCCTGAATCGCCTTAGGCCCGTAGATGTTTTTTGCGCGAAAGAAAAGCGACAGCAACAACATGTTTTGTCTGTGCGAAAGCGAAGCGACAGCAACAACATGTTTTTGTCTGTGCGAAAGCGAAGCGACAGCAACAACATGTTGTCAGTTAGGCTGTTATCGTAGGAAGAATAACTAAAGAGGGGATAAAACAAAAAATAACCCGGAATATAAATATTCCGGGCTTGATGTTCACTTACTTATAGTGCTCCATGACACACTGCCTCGCTTCCGCATTATGTGCTTTAGCTTCATTCAGCTTTGATGGTCCTTCTGAGTTACCGGTCAGCCCCACTCATCGGGTTAACCCTCCTTGTCATTGGATTTGAAAGTGAAATCTTTAATAGTATAGACCGTTCATTATTTTTTATACACGTAAACAAAAAAGAAAAATCCATTTCTAAAACGGCTAAACCTTGAGTTAAATAGGGAATTTGTCTATCAAAATGGAATTTCATAAAGTTATTTATCCCAATGCTCAGTGATGAACTGATCTCGGCCAGAAAGCGCTCGGTCTTTCTGATAATGCTCCGACTCTTTTTTATAAAAGTCCTGATGATAATCTTCTGCAGGGTAGAAGTGCTTAGCATCTCGAATTGTGGTTACAATAGGTTTATCAAAGCGACCACTGTTCGCTAGCTTTTCCTTGGAAGCTTCAGCAATGCGCTTTTGTTCATCTGAATAAGTAAAGATAGCTGTCGTATATGATTCGCCACGGTCATGGAATTGACCAAAAGCATCTGTAGGGTCGATTTGCATCCAGTAAATATCAAGGAGTTGCTCATAACTAAAAACGCTAGAGTCAAATTCAATTTCGACAACTTCTAAATGGCCAGAAGTACCTTTTTTGACATCCTCATAAGTAGGATTGTCTATATGGCCACCCATGTAGCCAGAAGTGACCTTATGTATACCATCCCATTCAACAAATGGCTTTACCATGCACCAAAAACAACCGCCAGCAAACGTAGCTTTCTCGATCATGTTCATCATCCTTTCTGTCGTGAAAATATTATAGCATTTTTTGGTTCATTCCTGGCAAAAAGGGTGTAAAATAACCTTTAAATAGTTATTGAAAGGATTCGCAACATACTATAAAATGAACCTTTCTCTAGATGGAATCGTTACATTACTATAAAAATTAGAGGAGTTAACAGTTATGGAAGAGCAAGATTATTCAAGACGCTCGCAGCGTCCCCAAAAACGGCGTTTGCGTAAAGGGCGAGCAATCTTCACATTGTTATTACTTTTTGTCATCGTGATTGCAGGTTATTCTGTTATGCAATATAGAAGTGGACTGAAGTTGGCAAGTGATACAAAGGTAGCCCAAGAGGATTTCAAGGGCGATACAGTAAATGGCGATGTGGAAAACTATTTACTATTAGGGGTCGATACTCGTGGTGAAGAAAAATCACGTACAGATACAATGATGGTATTATCGTGGAATAAGAAAACAAATGATATGAAGCTCGTGTCACTCATGCGAGATATTTATGCAGATATTCCTGGTTATAAATCCTATAAGCTTAACACGGCGTACTATTTAGACGGTGTTCAATTATTAAAAGATACGATTACCAATATGTTTGGCCTACCGATTCATCATTATGCCATTATAGATTTTAAAAATTTCGAATCACTTGTAGATATTTTAGCGCCAAATGGTGTTGAAATCGATGTAGATAAAGATATGTCCGAAAATATTGGGGTTTCATTAAAACAAGGTGTTCATAACTTAAACGGTCAAGAATTACTTGGATTTGCTCGATTCCGTCACGATGCTGAAGGGGATTTTGGTCGAGTAGCACGTCAGCAAAAGGTGATCGAAGCCTTAAAAAATGAAGTTTTATCACCTCAAAATATGATGAACTTACCAAAATTCGTTGGGGCAGCGCAAGGTTATATAACGACGGACTATTCATCAGCAGAAGAGGTTCAACAAGTGCTGAAAATGGTGTCGAAAGGTAAAGTCAGTATAGAAAAAGCAACAGTTCCAATTGAAGGTAGTTATAATTTCCAAAGCTTTAGAGGTGTCGGGGATTCAATTGTTATGGATGTGGAGAAAAATAAAGAATTTTTACGTAAATTTTTAGGAATTCCTTTAGAGTGATTTTTCGCAAAATCCAACATCATCTTGTAAAATAAGGATATAGGATTGGTATTGGGGTGATTAGATGGAAAAAGACAGATCAGATGAGCGTTCAAATTTCTTTTCAACGAAGTTTATTCGCTTTATCGGTGGTAAAAACTTATTTTTTACACTGATTGTTTTATTATTATTAGCATGCGTAATTTTTATGTTCCAAAAAGTTTCCTTTATATTTACCCCGTTAAAAGTTTTATTTGAGGTAGTTATTCTACCAGGGGTATTAGCCATTATTGGGTATTATTTACTTCGTCCGATATTGGGGCTTTTCGAAAGATGGCGGATCCCAAGGGTTTGGGGTATCTTTCTACTATATATCATATTGATCGGCATCATTACGTTATTAGTAGTACTTGTCTATCCGTTTTTACGAGACCAGTTTACTAATTTAGCACAGGAATTCCCGGGATATTTTATGGCATTTACACAAAATATCGCTGAGTTTCTCAATAATGCACGACTCAACGAGTACTTAGATAAAGTTAATTTAAATTATGATTCAATGATAGAGAATTTTACTACAGATATGGTGGACACGGTAAAAGATACGGCTGCGAATTTAGCGCAAGGTGTAGCATCTGGAATTACTGGCTTCGTATCAGCGTTAACTGGAATTGTTCTATCATTAGTGACGGTTCCATTTATATTATTTTACTTACTTAAAGATGGTAAAAAACTACCTAGTTTTATCATAAAAATTTGTCCGCCACGTATGCGTAAAGAAGTAACAGAAATCTTACAAGACATGGACAAGCAAATTAGTTCCTACATTCAAGGACAAATTTTAGTGTCCATGTGCATAGGTGCAATGGTGACTATCGGATTTTTAATTATTGGTATGAAATATGCCTTATTGCTTGGCTTCCTTGCTATGATTACGAGCGTGGTTCCATACTTAGGGCCTGTCATCGCCATTACGCCAGCGGTCATTATCGCTCTTGTTACATCGCCATTCATGCTTATTAAACTAGCCATTGTATGGACGGTTGTACAGCTCATTGAAGGGAAATTTATTTCTCCTCAAATTATGGGTAAATCACTGAGTATCCATCCAATTACAATTATTTTCGTGTTATTAACGGCTGGTTCTCTATTTGGCGTGCCAGGTGTCATTTTAGGGATTCCGGGCTATGCCATTTTAAAAGTGCTAGTAACACATTTATTTAAACTATATAAACAGCGTTATAATCGTTATACGGATGATATGCATCAAAAATATGATGTGTAAGAATAGACAGCTACTGCGAATCTGCAGTAGCTGTTTTTTATAAGGCTAGATATATACGTATGAGCACGACAGAACAAAACGAGCAGCGACAATTTCGAATAATGCTGGAACTAAGGCTAGAGACCCGCTATATATTTGTCGGTAAGGCAAGTGGCAAAATAAATATTGCCTGTAATAAAAATTACTGGACTATTCGTTCCGGAAATATTATATTATTGTTATTGAAAGGAGGAATTTACCATCGGACGTTCAAAAGAGTTTGATAAGGAGCACGTTCTACATAAGGCAATGTTAGTATTTTGGGAAAAAGGATACGATGCAACGAGTATACCGGATTTGTTAGAAGCTATGGCATTAAGCAGATCAAGTTTATACGAAACCTTTACGGACAAACAGACACTTTATATTGAGGCTATACAGCAATACAAAAAATTCAATCAGAATAAACGCAATCTCTTGGTAAATGCACCGTCAGCGAAAGTTGGAATACGGCAGTATTTTGATCAGCATATTTCTTCTGCATTTGATGATGATTTGCCCAAAGGATGTTTGATTACAAAGGCAAGCATTGGTTTGGATTCACCGGATGAACAACTAAGTAAATTAATACGAGACAGTTTTGAGGAATTAGAACAGTCTTTCTATGAACTATTAAGCAAAGGTCAACAGACGGGAGAAATCGACGCTCAGAAAGATATTAAGGCTTTATCACATTTACTGCTTAACCTTAATCACAGTATCAAAGTAGTATCCAAGGTGAAAAACAACAAAAAAATTATTTATGACATGATGAATACTGTAATTGAGATGCTATAGACAATTTTTTTTAATATTACTGGAATGATCATTCCGATAAATATGACTTTATAATGTGAGGGAGAGTTTTCGATGAGTTTAATCGCAAAACAAAAAATGGAGAAACCTGTTTCATCGTGGATTATACTCATTCTGGCCATAGCTTGTGGCGTGATTGTTGCTAATCTCTATTATGCGCAACCCTTAGTAGGACCTATCAGTTCTACACTAGAATTATCTTCCGGGGCAGCTGGCCTCATCGTCACGCTGACTCAAATTGGTTACGGAATCGGATTGTTATTTATCGTTCCTTTGGGAGATATACTGGAAAATAGAAAACTAGTTGTTACTTTATTGCTCTTCACTGCAGTCGTGTTGGCGATTGCTGCGGTTGTTAAAAGTGCTACGCTATTTCTTGCAACTTCACTGTTTATCGGGGTAGGCTCAGTAGCAGCTCAAGTACTAGTACCGTATGCAGCTCATCTTTCACCCGATGCCACACGCGGTCGCAATGTGGGTAATGTTATGAGTGGTTTGTTACTTGGTATCATGCTCGCTCGTCCCATATCAAGTATTGTGGCGGAGTATATGGGTTGGCGCGCTATATTCGTCTTTTCCGCTGTAATAATTTTTGTTCTGGCTTTTGTATTAATAAAGTTACTTCCTACAAGGCAGCCATTGACAACAACACAATATCCAACACTGCTGAGATCTATGTTGCATTTACTCAAATCGACACCAGTCCTACAACGTAGAGCAATGTATCACTTTTGTGTGTTCGGAACTTTTAGTTTGTTCTGGACAACTGTTCCTATGTTATTAACTAGTCCGATTTTCAATTTTTCGCAAAAAGAAGTTGCGTTGTTCGCATTGGTAGGAGTATCTGGCGCGGTTGCAGCACCTGTGGCAGGCCGTCTTGCTGATAAAGGTTGGGTTCGACCAGCAACAGGTTTAGCTTTAGCTTTAGTTATCATTTCTGTCATTCTACCCCTTATGATCCAAAGCGGCTCGACATTAGCCTTAGTAATATTGGTAGTTTCGGCCATTCTTTTAGACATGGGGGTTTCTGCTAATCTAGTCCTTGGTCAACGCGCTATTTTCTCATTGGGAGCAGAGTTTCGAAGCCGACTTAATGGTTTATACATGGCCATTTTTTTTGGTGGCGGTGCAATAGGTTCTGCGACAGGAGGATGGGCATACGCCATGTTTGGCTGGAAAGCAGCATTATTGATTGGAATAGCTTTACCGACCATTGCGATGATTTATTATGCGACAGAGAAAAGTAATTGAACTACGGGTGTTTGATAGTTGAAAAGATGATGATACACAATAAAAATGGGGCGTAGATGAGAAATTTTAGAAGTTCAAAACAGCAAAGAATTTTCAGGCATATTTCCATTGTTACAAGTAATTAGTGGTATGGATGATATAGTGTTGTTATGGTCAACGAAAAAGAATTGTTTTTTAATTGGTGATACTATGAAGCAAAAAGGTTGGTTTTCGGACATTCCCGGACTCGTAAATCTTGAAGATGGCATTACTGTATATTACCTACCATGCGCAGGAACTATATTGAGAATTTTTTCGGAGGATATAAATTTCTCGACATTTGAAAAAGTGTGTAGTTTATTACCTCCAAATATAAAACCTATTCAAGATAATGAGTAGTAAATGAGAAGCATTAGAAATAAAACATTAATTAGTTAGTAAAGTAACTAGTGTTTGAATGTCTCAAAGATTTCATATACAATAGGCAACCTAATAACGTTCTGAAATGAAAGCTATGGAACTTACCGAAAAGCCAAAAAAGTTGTTAATTCAATGTTTTGTGGCTTTTCTATACACATAATTTATGCATTTTTTTAAAGTCAATTGTCGCAACCTTTGAGTAGCATTAGTCTATTTTTATCGTTGTAAATCAGCTTTTTTGAATTTACCACATCCTAAATAAAATGAGCAAAAACCTGAAACACAAAGGCAAGCTATAAACGTCCAGAAGTTAAAAAATAAATGATTAGAAAAAGGATTTAAAAAGGATATTTCGTATTCAAAATATGGGTTGATTTCATTTCGAAAAGAAACGATCCGGTAAATCGACATTCCAAAAATCAGCACAAACCCCCCTGAATAGCTGGCTTTAAATAGTTTTCGTTTCACTGGAAAACGTTCATGTAACTTTTCAAAAACAAACATCATTGCAAAGAAAAAATAAAGAATAATTAACATTGGAAACATCACAAACATTAAGCCCGGGTTTCCGTTTCCTCCAACAAAATTCTCACCTGTGGGGTCGAATGAAGTAGTAGTCATAGCAGTGAGTGTAAAACTGACAATACTTACAATTCCCGAGATAACAACACTTAGCAAAAAAAGAAAACTCATACTACTCCTCCTAAACAAACCTGTCCCTTTAGTAAATAAAATTCAACAAAAAAAGCATAAATCCTTGTTGGATAAACGCCATTTAGTAAGTAGAGTATGCTTTCCGAAAATACAATGTAAAACTAAGTGAAAAATTGGTAATGTATTATATTGAAGGGAGAGTGTTTTATGAAAAAGGTGATAGTATCGAACGGGTTCATAATTTTACTCGTTGGAGCGCTCGTATTTTACAACAAACTCTATCTCCACTCCCGATAGAAAATATTAGTAAAAAAACAGTTATACAAAAAATAAATGACTCGAAAGCATCTTCCAATGCTTGGGATATAGTAATATAAGCTCCATCTAATTGTTAGGCTCATTATGAATAAAAGTACCCTATATGAGCGACTTTTTTAAGTGTCTGTCATATAGGGTACTTATTTCGTAACGTATGATTTTAATTATAAGGACTTCTATGATATAAACATTACTCTAATTTTTCTAGAATGGAATAAATATCTGGTGACTCTTCGATTAGAAATATTTTGTTATCCTCTTTGACATTGTAAATGACTGTTCCTTCATCGTAATAATTGGAAGTTAAATTCTCCTTTTCGATATCAGAGGATGGTACCCTTTTCTTAATTTCACCAAATACTTCTCCCGTTGAATATTTCTCATATTTTGTTAAGTCATAAGAGGCATAAATTGTTCCATTTAAATTTACCATAGGTACATACGATTGTTCTTGTTCTATATCTGAAATATCATTTTCTAGAATTGTTGAACAGCCACTCAAGACTATTATTACAGCCACTAGACACCCAAAAATAGTATACTTCAAAAAATCTCATCCCTTCATTATTTCGTTGGCTAACTTAGACGTCTGATTAACTAAGTAAATTACCTCCCTTTAGGCATTAGTGTTATAATATATGGAAATCAAAATTGAAAATTAGTAATATATTATATTAAAAGGAGAGAGTGTTTTATGCAAAAGGTGATAGTATCAATCGGGCTCATTATTTTACTCGTTGGAACGTTCGTATTTTACAATAAACTCTATCTTCCTCCACTCCCAATAGAAAATATAAGTAAAAAAACAGTTATAGAGAAAATAAATGATTCCGAAACACGAATGGTTAAATTGCCAAACGAAAACGGCAAAGAATGGTATGTAATAAAGGAAGGAAATATATCCGCCGCTGATGAAATGATCAAAGTAATGCTTAATCAAAACGGTTGGATTTTCAAAGAAAAGGATGGTAGTGGACTCTTCTTTGAAAGACATGGCAAAAGTTTGATTGTGACGACACAAATGTGGACTGGAGACTATGTGTTAGTGGATATTCCTGCCGATTTTAACGAATAAGAGCGTTTTAAAATAAAGGAGTGCTTTATGGGATATATAAAAGATTTGCGCAAAGTAGTTGGAACTAAACCGTTAATTATGTGCGGTGCTTGTGTATTGGATCATTAATAATCATCAACAGGTTTTATTACAGCTTCGTATAGATAATGAGTGTTGGGGATTAATTGGGGGGTTCAATGGAGATAGGTGAAACATTAGAGCAAGTAGCCCAACGAGAATTATTGGAGGAAACAGGACTAAAAGCTAAAAATCTAACATTAATCAATACGTATTCTGGACAAGATTTTTATTATCAATATCCGCATGGTGATGAAGTTTATAATAATGGCCAACTTATTCATGATCAAGCTGAGGCAACAATGCTACAGTTTTTCTCTTTAGATGATTTACCTAAAAATATTAGTCCTCCTGATAGACCAATACTTGAGGATTACATAATAATCTATAAAAACCCTTCCAACGATAAAAGTTAGAAGGGTTTTCATATTGTTTAGATCATTATTTTTGAGGTGCTAGTTGCACTTGTGCTAAGCGATCAACAGCTTCTTGTAACATTTCTTTCGGTTGTACTAACGCTAAACGTAAATAGCCTTGTCCAGCCGAGCCAAATACTGTACCAGGAACTGTCACGATGCCGGCTTGTTCAATTAGTTTAAAGGCTAGGTCAGTACAGTCAATATCGTACGGATACTTTGCCCAGACGAACATGCCACCTTCAGAAGGAGCGGCATCCCATCCTAAAGTATGTAAGCCATTCATTAATGTTTTATGGCGCTCCGAGAAAGTTGCGCGTAGGTCTGCAGTAATTTCCTCTGCATTATCAAGTGCTACGACCGCAGCATCTTGAATTGGTTCGAAAATACCGAAATCTAAATTTGATTTTAATTGTTTTAAAATCGAAATCATTTCAGCGTTACCCGCGATATAAGCGATACGTGTACCAGCAAGGCTAAAGCTTTTCGATAATGAGTTAATTTCCATCCCAACTTCTTTTGCGCCAGGAGTGTCTAGGAAGCTAATTGGGCCATCACCAGTAAAGTAGAACTCAGAGTATGCCGCATCATGTAGAACGATAATGTTGTATTTTTTCGCAAAGGCAATGACTTTTTCAAAATAAGCGATTGAAGGCATTGCAGGTACAGGATTACCTGGTAAGTTTAAAATTAATAGTTTTGCTTTTTGCGCAATCTCTTCAGGAACAGCATCTAAGTCTGGTAAATAATCGTTGTCAGCTGTTTGAGGCATATAGTAAGGTGTTGCGCCTGCTAGATGAATTCCTGCATCATAGGCTACGTAAGCTGGGTCTGTAGATAGTACGATATCGCCTGGATCACAAAAGGCGATTGGTAAATGCACTAATCCCTCTTGAGAGCCGATTGTTTGAATGATTTCAGAAGCGGGATCTAAATCTACATTACTACGACGTTTATAGTAGCGACTAACGGCTTCATAAAAACGTTGCGTGCCTGTTAATGTATAGCCGTAGGATTCTGCTAAACCGGCTCTATACGCTAAATGCTCGCGAATTTTAGCATGAGGAGGAAGGTCAGGACTACCTAAGCTTAAATCAATCATTTTCATGCCTTTTGCTTCCTGTTGCTTAGCATGATTTTTTAAATCTCCAAAAATTGCTGGTGTAAATAAAGACATTTTTTTAGATGGTACGATTTTCAAACTAGTACACTCCTTATAGTTGTATAACAGAATAGTAGTTCACATTTTATCATACTAAAGCATATAAAGGGAAAGTTATTCTGAAAAAAGAATATATTTCTATAATGGAGAAGATACATGCATAGACTAGCGGGAATAAATTAACTTATACTAGAAATAATAATTTTGACGGAAAAAATGTACCGTTTCTGCTATCATAAAATGGAAGGGAGCTGTCAGTCATGGATGTTTATTCTTTGAGTGGTCCAAGTGGAACAGGGAAAAGTACAAGCGCATTAGTTTTCGCCCATAAAATCGGGGTAGAGGCTCTTATTGATGATGGTCTTCTAATTGTAAATGGTGTGAAAGTAGCTGGAATTTCCGCGAAATTTGAAAAAAATACGATTACAGCCGTTCGTCGAGCGATTTTTACAGATGATACACATCGTAATGAAGTAAAAAAAGCACTTGATACATATAAGGTACAGTCGATTTTGTTAATTGGTACGTCCGATAAAATGACTAAAACGATCGCTCGTCAACTTGGGCTAGGTCCTATTAATACATATTACTATGTTGAGGATGTACGTTCTCAAAAAGAAATTGCAAAAGCTCGCTTTATTCGACAGACGCAAGGGAAGCATGTGATGCCAATCCCGTACCGACAAGTCGAGCAAAATTTTTTTAAACGACTCGTTCAAAAAGGGAAAGAGATTTTCTCTACAAAGCGTGAAAAAATAGGGGAGACGACGATTGTTCGTCCTGATTTTCAACAAGAGTATATTGAAATTGGTAAGCATGTTTATGTGCAGCTACTTACGTATTGCTGTGTAAAGCAAGATATCGTGCACAAAGTTGAGCACGTACAATTCGTGTTAGGCGATTTAGTACAAGCGACGATTACTTTACAGCTAAAGTTACCTATTACTTATTCCATACCAGATCGATTGTATGCATTACAAAAATCGATACAGGCGGAATTTCACCAGCATTTTGGGTATGAATTAGATGCGATTCATCTTCAAATTAAGTCGGTAGTACAAAAACGAAAATCCTAAAAACAGGTACTCCATTCGCAAGAGGGCGAGCGGAGTACCTGTTTTCTATTTCGATTGACGTGTAAATTGCGGCTGACGTTTTTCTACAAAGGCACGGCAACCTTCTGCAAAATCCTTTCCGACAAACGGTGTTGAGCCTTGCCATAATGAAGGTACACTGTCTACACATTCTTGAACAGATTGTTTCACAGCTAGTAAAGATTCAGGTGACATGCCTGCAACAAGCTTACCCATGCGAATCATGTATTTATTTAAGTCTTTTTCAGCTACTAAATAGTTAAGCATGCCAAGCTTAAAGGCTTCTTCAGCTTTAAACATGCGACCCGTAAATACTAAATCTTTTGTTGTAGAAGGGCCTACTAATTGAACTAAGCGTTGTGCAAATTTGTTATTTAACGTGATCCCTAATTTACCGACAGGAATACCGAGCTTTGCTTTTTCAGAGCCGATGCGGATATCACAGGCTAATGCAAGCTCTAAACCAGCACCCATTGCGGGACCATTAATGACGCCAATTGTTGGAATTGGTAAACGCTCAATTGTGGAAATCGTTTTTTCCATATGTACAAACGCTTCTTCGGCTTTTTCAAGAGAAATGGCGTTGAATTCTTTAATATCTGAGCCAGCTGTAAAGTTTTCACCAGAGCCGCGTAAAATCAATACTTTATTTTTCGGATTATCTAATACTTGTAAGGCAATTTTAGCTAATTGATCCCACATATTTGCTGTAAGCGCGTTTTTAGCCTGTGGGCGATGGATCGTAATAATTGCTAGCCCAGCTGTTTCTTGATAAATAATTTTTGCGTCTTCTGCTTCAAGTCGAGTTGTTTTTACTTGCATACTTGAAAAGCCCCCTACATGTTATAGTTGTTGCTCTTATTATATAACACAAACGGACATAAACGCTAAATTATACGAATTTTCATGTAAATTAGCCTAGTTATACAAGAATAGAGGCATAGTAAAGAAATTGTATTACAACAAAGTGTGGAAAATTACTATTGTAAGAAAACAAAAGATGTGGGACACTGCTATAGGATCATTTGTTTCTTCATTTTGAAAGGAGCATTTGAACACTGGAAGCGGAATCGTGTATGTATACTACAGATTATCCGACATTATGTTTTATATAAATGAATTATCAACTGACGCCCCAAAAATATAGTAAAATTAAATAAAACACGCACAGTTAGTAAGGAGGTCGTAAGATGGTCACTTTAGTGGAAGCATGGAACAGCTATTTTTTACTTTTAAACTCATTGAAAAAAAGTAGTGCTACGAAAAAACAATACAATATAGATGGACAGCAATTTTTAGCGTTTGCTCATGAGAACAACTACTTGAATGTAGATCATCATTTAAAAGAATTGTTATATATATATAGTAATTATTTAAAAGAGAGTTACGCAAATGTCAATACGTTTAATCATAAAATTGCAACGTTGCGGGGCTTTATAGACTTTGTCTTTTTAAGAGAATGGGTGGATCCATTTGACTATGAGGTTATTTTACAGCCTAAAAAGAGACAAAAAGAAGCTTTGACATTGTTGACAAAAAAGCAATTAATCCAAATTGCGAATGTCTGGCCAACTTATTTTCAATACGCTAAAACAATGGAGCATGCTTGGTTAGCAAGACGTAATGGCTGCATTGTCCAACTACTTATGGAAACAGGTTGTAAACCAGCAGAGCTTATACGTATGAAATGGTCTCATATTCAGTTTGACTCATCGGTTATTTACATTGCTAATCAAAATGGGCGTAGAGAAATAAAGCTGACTTCTATTTTAATGAACATGCTGGCGCACTATATGGAAGCAACCGAAGAATTACATGCAGAAAAGCTAGGAGAATGGGTTTGGGTAAGTGAGGCTAGTCAATCTAAATCCATCTCTACAAAAACAATTGAGCGAATTTTCCAAACAATATCAAAGGAAATCGGCACAAATGTGAGAGCCACGGATTTGCGCTATACCGTCATGCAAAAGGCATTTCAAAGTGAAAAAACAATCGAAAATATTCAGGAAAAAATGGGCTATGTACGAAAATGGGTACTTACTGAAAGACAGGACCGTTTTGAATAAAGATGGATCGTTTTTCGTCTGTATTGGATTATGATTAAGCGTGTATAAATAACAATGGAAAATTTGTGCACGCTTCTAAAAAATTAATAATATTTTAGTATATTCTTATAGTTCAATAATGGAGGTTATCATGGATTACTTTAAAAGTAAGGCATTTGAGGAACATAGAAAAAATACATATAGCATATTAGAACAAATACCTTCTGCTAAAAGTCCGCTTGGATGGACTTTTAAGGGTAATGTTAGTATTGGAGGCTTTGAATATTTCGGGTTTGATGAATCATCCGATTTATTACTTGTCGTATCAAGTAATGGTAGGGAATACTAGATTTAGCAAGAGCAGAAAAAATATCCCGAGATTATACAGATAACTTTGTTTTAGATGAAACATTGTTAATTTGTGAAGGCTTCGACGTTTTAAAAGATAAATCAATTAAATTGGCAGGCAAATATGGTGGGAGCATACTACCAGTCAGTAATAAATTCGGGGATTGTTTACAAAGAGTATCTCCTCTGTACCCTTGTGAAGATATAATTTATCAACCTGCGTTTGAGGACTGTTTGGTGGAAGGACACAATAAAAATTGTGTTCGTATTTATAGAGGTTTTTTGTATTGCTATGGGTTTTCATTTAGTGGCAATTATTTTGTTATTGCAGATGACGGCGGTATTTTATTTTGGGAAAGAAATAATGCCGAGGCATAATTAATAAAATGCGATTTCATCCATTCCTTAATCTAGATAATGATAAATGTACTTAAAGTAAGGGAGGGCGATTGTCTAATTAGTGCAATCGCTCTTTTACTAACAGCGCAAGTTAATTGAAGAAAAACGTCTGTTTTATCGTTTAACAAAAGAGATAGGCGTACGAGCGAAAATAGGTCATACAAATTCATATTAGTTTCGGCGAACCGTATCATAATTTTTTTGAAAAATAGTACAGCACCTCCCCAAATAGTAGAATAAGTGTTTTTTTATTGTTTGGCCGTATAAAAAGAATAAACTATGAGAACAGAATAGTGGTAAAGCAGAGAATAGAAGTTCCTCTGGAAAGTAAGCTTCTAAAAAATTGATTTAAACCAAAGAATTCAGTCAAAATGTCATTGATGATTCGCACTTATTGGAGCGATACGTGAACAATTTATTGGATAATGCGGTTAGACATACACCTCGCCATGGGGAGATTTTTGTAGAATGCTATACGCAAAGATATTATACAAAAAATACTTTATCTAAATTAATGTATTTGACTAAACCTAAATTTCTTCTCCGAATAAGATATATTATTCTAAATTGAAAAGAAGGTGGTATAATGTCAAATCAACGAAATCATAAAGATAGTAATGATGGGTCTAATTCCAAGGAATTACAAAGCGGTGTGGAAAGTAAAAATGAAAAAGTAAGGATTATTGTAAAAAAAGATGGAGAAGAAATTAGGACTGATGCTCCTGTATCGGATAAGTTAAAGGTTGTAATTGTTATAAATAATCAGTTCACTAGTGCACCTAATACCACGCAAATTGCAAGTGGGGCAGGAAGAAATAGTGCAGCTGGTAGTAATGCTGCAATAGATTCCTCGAATACCGATCAACAGCAAAGTGTGGGAGCACAAGGGGTAGCTAGAAACAGTGGTATGAAGGGGAAGCAGACTGAACCCCACGAACAACATAAAGACTGTGATGGTGACGAAGAAATTGTTATCATCATCAATAATCAGATAAATAAGGGGCAAAAACAGTCGTCAGCTACTCAGGTAGCAAGCGGAAGCGGTTTAGATAGTACGGGAGGAACTAATTCAGCCATAGGAAGTTCTAATACGAAGCAGCAGCATGCGGTTGGTGGAGACGGTCGTGCAATAAATAAAGGTGAGAATGGTGATCAAGAGGAAAAGTAACATTTCATTGGAAAAGTTAAAAAGGAGTAAAATATAATTATCTTCGTAAATTAAAAGAGAATTGATCCCATAGCTTATAGATAGTTAAGAATCAGTTTTTTATTTAATCAGATGGATAACGTCTGGGCCATATCATATTTCTAGTTTTTTAGACTCGGCAGTAATGTTAACCATTGAAAGAATGGGAGCAAATATTTATTCGCCTTTTTCATAGAATGAATATTCTATAGTTTTTACCTATAGGAAACGTAACTGCTGTTCTGTGCTAGCTCTCTTTTTAGATGCTTGTAAAGCAGCGACTAATAGCGAATAGCTGACATGCGTTGGGCCAGAATAATGTATGAGTACATTTGATCGAAAACCTCATTTAGTTACGTTACGGTGAACCTCATAAATAAGTGCGTTTTTTTTCACAGAAGTCATCAAGAACAGTTATTTTCCCTAACATCCCAAAAGGACTATCCACCGGTTTGACTAAATATTTTTAACTAATCGCAACTCTTGGCTAACCACTACTACTTGTATTCAGGGGGTTGTAGTTGTTGGACCAAATTTGGTCCAATCAAAAATAAAAATCCCATTTGGACTCATTATGGAGAAAAGTATCAAAAGTAAATAAAGTTTTTTTGAAAAACAGAGAAAGCACCATTCCATGTGGATGGTGCTGTTTTACGTAAATAGAATTATAAATTTGAACGATCTTGAGCTTCACTCCAGCTTTTCATTCAATATGTAAACATTGGAATATTATAAAAAGAGCCCCTAGAAACATCAAATGTAAGCTGGGGAAAAATTGAATCAACAGTCATAGAAGTTGTTTCTAAATAACAAATACTTTATTTATTGTGTATGAGAAATATACAAAGGGCTGTGTCATAAAAGTGAATTTTGTGACAGCCCTTATTCTATCCATGGTCTCCATAAGGATGGATGTATCTTCATAGAACTTTATCATGACGTAGCGCTCACATTTTAACGAGAATATAAGCTAAGCAAATTACTACATAGAAAGAGCTTAAGAAAAATTTATTCCTTTCTGGGGTTAAAAAACCTCTAAATGGGTTGTGACTTTTTTTATGTTTATTTGAACTCTATAAATATGTTGACAGATTAGGACCGAATATTTAACCTACAAGGGATATTTTTTATAATTTTATTTTCTAGTCGCCACGTTTCTCTAGATTTTTAACAGTTTTACTTTGGTCAACATCCTTTTGGTTTTTAAAAGTACCCATGAGAAAATCATAGGCTGGGTTTGTAACGCCATACCAGTAATTTTCATTTTTGAAATGATGCCATAAATGAACCTTTTTCATCCAACGCCCCCATGGAGATATTGGCTGAAGGGGACGATGGGCGATATAATGCTTCCACTCATAAAATAATAAAAAGAGCATGATACCTGCAATAAATGCGTTTGTCATTACTAAGCTAGATGAAAAAAAATTAAAAATGGCTGCTGCAATTGCAATGTTTGGCACACTATACCATAAGGGTAAAAATAATAAATGCAATTCATTCGGATTTGTATGGTGGTCATAATGTAAGCGTTTAAGCATTTTTAACAAAAATGCATTCTTTGGCGGTTTCAGATGAAAAAGAAACCGGTGTGTAACATACTCAGCTAAGGAATACATAATCATTCCCAAAATAAAAGCACCCAAAATGCCGATAGAGGTTAAATGTAGAATCATAAATACAAAACTAATAAGGAATAGACAGGTCATGATTAATATATCAGGATAATAAAAATATTCTTTAAAATATTTCAATTTCATATATCACGCCTCCAGTATTCTTTATTTTTTTCTATCTTTCCAGAGTGCTAAGCTTTTCGCCATTGTTGTCGTAGATAACCTTTCGGCTTCCATTGCATCTCCTTTTAAAGCAGCTTTTAATAAGCCATGGTAAAAGTCGATGGACAACAGACGATGTTCTTTTACAGAAAAATATCTTTTTGCCATATCCAGATAAATAGAATCGAAGCTATTTAAAATGAGTAGAAAGATCGGATTGACTGCAAGGCCAGCACACCTTTTTTGCAAATCCCAATCAAATGCAGCATAGCTTTCTGCACTATCTTCAAGTTGCTCTAGATTGGCAAGGAGAGCAACCACTTTAGGTTGATTGAACGTGATAGCATCACGAATATAAGTCGGAGCCAAAGAACTTCTAAATTCTAATAAGTACATGATAAATTCATCTGTTATGGCGTGATGATTCTGAACAATATTAACAAGTGTCGTTAAGTTCCCATTGCGCCAATAATCATTAACAATCGCAGGCATTCTTTTTCTCCCTGTTATCCATCCACCCCTTCCTAAACGTTGAAGTACTTCCCGAATAGTTGGACGACCTACACCAAATTCTTTTGCAAGCTCTCTTTCAGGCGGTAAAGTACTTCCTACAGAATAAACACCAGTCAGTATTAATCTAATTAATTCATTCTCAATTTTATCTGAGGAGCGTTCCTTTTCTTTCAAATCCTCGTCCCCTTTGCTATGTGGTAATACAAATTAAATACAGTGGTAATACCAAAAATTATATATTTAATCTGAATTTTCTGTCAATGATAATTTTTATATATACGATTATCAAAAAAAGCCAGCCAGTAAAATACTTATTTATAAATTTAAATTATTTGAATCAAATAATTAATAGCAAAGGGGAAAGAGCATTAAATAAGCCTTCGCTAAAACAAATGAATCTCTCATTTCATAGCTTTAATGTCCATAATGGTTTTAAAGATAAGGAAAGATATGTGAGAAGTATCCGTAGACAAAATCAACCTAGCAGTTTTAATAGATATGGTTAAAATTAGTTAATCAACATACCAAGTTTGAACCAAAAAATCGTCATGTTCTTCTTAGAACTGACTGAAAATAATAGTCTGAATTATAGAAATTTAAATGTTTTCTATGAAATAAAAGACGCTAAAAATACCTATATTTTCTTTGGTAATTTAAAAATATTATTGCTTACAATATGTTAATTTGACACATCTATTTACAAATTTAATAGGAGTTCCTTCTATTGTTAATATAAAAAACCTTTATATGTATTTTTATTCACTTTTTATAATAAATATTAATCGTTTGCAAAATGTTACACTTAGTATTTTTTGGTTTAAAAGGGTAAATGAAATAATTTTCATAGCGATTAATTATAAAAAAATATTAAAAAATAAATTGACACTCAAAAGTTTATGACTTAATATGAGTCTCAGCATAATAATATAGCTCTTATTAATAACCGTTGAGACGAGGGGTCGAAGATACGGTGGCCAAACAATTTAGTTCATCATGAATTGAATCCAGTGGGCCGAACCTGAGCACAAAATTAACTTTTGTGAACAATAAGAGGAACAGCAGCTGATAGTATTCGAAGCTTTCCTTAAAATTGGGTGAGCTTTTTTTTATGCCCTAAAAATCTATAATTGTTAGGGGTAGTTAAAATTGTCAGAAAAAGTATTATTCACATCGGAGTCTGTATCGGAAGGACATCCAGATAAAATTGCAGACCAAATCTCAGATGCAGTATTAGATGCAGCATTATCGCAAGATCCGCTATCACGTGTGGCATGTGAAGTATTCACAACTACAAACACAGTAATTGTTGGTGGAGAGATCACTACAAAAGCAGAACTAGATATCGAAAAAATTGCCCGTAATACCCTAATCGGCATTGGTTACACAGATGATAAGTTCGGTATTGATGGTCACAACTGTAATGTACAAGTTTTAGTACACACGCAATCTCCTGATATCGCAATGGGTGTTGATTCTTCAAGCGATACAAAAGAAGTGGGTGCAGGTGACCAAGGTATTATGTTCGGTTTTGCGACGAATGAGACTGAAAATTATATGCCTTTAGCAATTGAAATGGCACATATGCTTGTAAAACGTGCAACTGAATTACGTAAAAATGGTCAATTCAAATGGGCTCGTCCTGATATGAAATCACAAGTAACAATTGACTATACGGATAGTATGCAACCTAAAATTGATACTGTTTTAATGTCAATACAACATGATGATGATTTTGACCAAGTAGCATTCATTGATTACGTTACAGAAAATGTAATTAAAGCTGTTGCGAAGCAATTTGGTATGAATGAAGACTTCCGCATTTTAATTAATCCTACTGGTCGTTTCGTAGTAGGCGGACCACACGGAGATGCAGGTTTAACAGGACGTAAGATTATTGTTGATACTTATGGCGGCGCAGCTCGTCATGGTGGTGGCGCATTCTCTGGTAAAGACTGTACAAAAGTTGACCGTTCAGCGGCTTACGCAGCGCGATACGTTGCAAAAAATATTGTTGCAGCAGGCTTGGCAGATAAATGTGAAATCCAATTATCATATGCAATTGGTGTAAGTGAACCAATTAGTATCGCTTTAGAAACATTTGGTACAGAAAAAGTAGCAAAACAAGAAATTTTAAAAGCGATTCGTCAATTATTCGACTTAACACCAAATGGCATTATTAACATGCTTAATCTACGTAAACCACAATATCAACAAGTTGCAGCTTACGGTCACTTTGGACGTAGTGATGTAAATGTAACTTGGGAAAAAACAGACAAAGTTTCAGAATTAGAGCAACTTTTAACAGTTGCTATGGGACAATAATGCAATGCGTGCAAAATCGAGTGGCTACTGAGGAATTTTTAGCCACTCAAGACCGCATGCCATTATTTGAAGCTTTAGTCAATTATACTAAACAAGATGTTACGCCGTTTGATGTACCTGGTCATAAAATGGGGCTACATGAAAACCCATTAAAATGGACGCTTGGAGAAATGACATTAAGAATGGACGTAAACTCGATGAAGGAGCTTGATTTATTAAGTCACCCGGAATCGGTTATTAAAGAAGCTCAACAATTAGCTGCACAAGCATTTAATGTAGACTACACTTACTTTTTAGTAAATGGAACTACTGTAGGTATTTTGGCGATGATTTTAGCGACATGTAAACAGGGCGATACATTGATCGTACCTCGTAACTGCCATAAATCAGTTATGAACGGCATTATATTAAGCGGAGCAAAACCAGTATTTATTCAACCTGAAGTTGATCAACATTTTGGTATTGCACACGGAATTTCAGTTGAAAATGTAAAAGCGGCACTTGCAGAAAATCCACAAGCGAAAGCTTTACTAGTAACGTATCCAACATATTTTGGTTCGATGAATGAACTGCAAGAAATTTGTCAGCTCGCACATGAACAAAATGTAACAGTTATTGTTGATAGTGCACACGGAGCGCATTTAACATTTTTACCTGATGCTAACGACGCGATTAGTGCTGGGGCAGATGCAGTAACAGTCAGTATGCATAAAACTGGGGGTTCATTAACACAAAGTTCGCTTCTATTGCTACAAGAAAAACGAATCGATTCGAAGCATTTGCAAAAAGTACTAAATATGCTTCAAACGACGAGTGCAAATTATTTATTAATGAGTTCTTTAGATGTAGCACGAAGGGAATTAGCTTTGTTTGGACAACAACGTTATAGCCAATTAAAGTCAATTGTTGATGCTGCAATTAAAGAAATTGAACATAATTCACGCTATGAAGTGCTAAAAGCTGAATATGTACAACAAAATTTCAATCAATCCTATGATTGGACGAAACTTGTAATTCGTGTGAACGATCTCGGTTTAACTGGTTTCGAAGTTTACACAATATTGAAACAACAGTATGGCATTCAATTAGAACTTGCTGAAGGATATGTCATTATGGCAGTTATTAGTCATGTTGATACGAATGAAACAATCGGTAAATTAGTACATGCGTTAAAAGATATTGAACGTAATCACGCAAAAAAAGATGCGATTCAGTCAGCTTATGTGACAGCGAATCAAATTAATAAATTAGCAATGACACCGCAACAGGCGTGTAATGCTGAAACAGAAACAATTTTAATCTATGAAGCGGTAGGTCGAATTAGTGCAGACTCATTAATGATTTATCCACCAGGAATACCACTAATTATCCCTGGTGAAGTTATTTCAGAGGAAGTAGTAGAATTATTTAACTTCTATTTTCTTAATTTTGGGAATGTTCTGTTCGAAACGAAAGAAGAAAATTATATTACAGTCGTAAGGGAGACAATTAAATGAGCATTGAATTATCAACATTAGGAAGACACGTATTAATTGAATTTTATGGTTGCCCAAGTGAAATTATTGAGCAAAACGCATTAATCGAGCAGTTTATGAATGAAGCTGCTGACTATTCTGGGGCAACAATTGTAGAATCTTGCTTCCATCATTTCAACCCATATGGTGTTTCGGGTGCAGTAATTATTGCTGAATCACATTTAACGATTCATACTTGGCCAGAATACGGATTTGCTTCTGTAGATGTTTACACATGTGGTGACTCTGTAAGTCCTTGGAAGGCAGCAGAATATTTAGAACAAAAACTGCAAGCAAAAAAGACAGAATCATTTGAAGTACCACGTGGAATGGCAGATAAAATTCGCCAATTTGCAGAACAAGAAATTGATACAATTCTAGTGAAACAAGAAGTATTAGAGGACGTGATTTAATGAAATGGTATACAGAACAATGGAGCGATAATTGTAAATTTTCAATCGGATACAACGAAGAGATTCATAGTGAACAATCTCCGTTCCAAAAAATCGATTTTTATAAAAGTGAAGAGTTTGGTACTTTCTTCACGTTAGACGGTTTGATGATGGTTAATGAAAAAGATGAGTTCGTTTATCACGATATGATTACGCACCCAGCATTCGCTACAAACCCAGATATAAAAAAGGTTTTAATTATCGGTGGTGGTGATGGTGGTACTGCTCGTGAAGTACTACGTTACAAATCAGTAGAAAAAGTAGTAATGGTAGAAATCGATGAGTTAGTATTCCGTTTGAGCCAAAAATACCTTCCAATTACAGCTGCTGGTGTCGAAGAAGATCCACGTATGGAAATGATTTTCGATGATGGTTTAGCTTATGTTCAAAACGCAGCTGATCAGTCATTTGATTTAATATTAGTAGATTCTACTGATCCAATTTCAGTCGGTGAAGGCTTATTTACAACAGCTTTTTATAAAGAATGCTACCGTGTATTAAATGAAAAAGGAATTTTAATTAACCAACATGAATCTCCATACTTTACCGAGTATGCAGAAAACATGCGCAAAGCACATAAAAAAATTAAAGGTATTTTCCCAATCGCGAGCGTATATCAATTCCATATGCCAACATACCCATCTGGACATTGGCTATTCGGATTTGCTTCAAAAGCATTACATCCAATTAAAGATATTCAAGTTGATGCTTGGGATAAATTTGGTCTAAAAACGAAATATTACAATACAGATTTACATGTTGGTGCATTCGCACTTCCTACATTTGTGAAAGAGTCACTTGATCGTGATGAATAAGAGTCTGGGACATAACTAAATGGCTCCTTCATAAAGCCGAAAAATCTCTAGTCTAACTAAATAGTTTAAACAGAAAAACCGAACGATTCCGAAAAACTTCATGAGCGTTTTATTGGATAGTTCGGTTTTTTTGTTGGTTAACATACTTTTGTACTAGCTCATGAAAGTGATTTTTTAAATTTAGAAATCGTATTATATTCGGTATTCCTTTCGACGGTATAACTAGTTTTCGTCTGGATTTGGGCAGTATAACAGTGGTTTTTCCTGAGAAGTATTTAAGTAAAGACATTTGACGTTTCGTTTTATTTTTTGTATTATATTGGAGAAAAGAATGCCCGGACTAGAACGGGAGAGGTTCATAGCTGATACCCTCTATAAAAAACTATGGAAACATGATAATTATGCCATGTCCATATCGGACGTGGCTTTTTTTTATGTTTGTACTTATGTTTTAATAGAACGATTGGTGATACCTCTCTTGAAAAGTGTTGGGAAACATTTTACAAGGAGGTTTTTTTTATTTCTGGCTGAAGCCATGAAGAAGGACTGTCAGATTTGATTATCGATACATGCGGAATTGAATAGTTCAATCAAAAAAGAGGTATTTAGCTACCCTCTAAAAAAAACTAAGAAGAAGCAGTACTTTTTCTTATAGTGCTGTTTTTTTAAAACAAGGGAGATTTTATACATGAAACAGGAAAAAGCAATTGTTGTATTTAGTGGAGGTCAGGACAGTACAACTTGTTTGTTCTGGGCAAAAGAACGTTTTCAAGAGGTTGAGGCAGTTACTTTTGATTATGGTCAAAGGCATCATTTTGAAATTGAATGTGCGAGGGCGATAGCAGAAGAGCTCGGTGTCAAGCATCACATTCTTGATATGTCACTCCTGAATCAGCTTGCTCCGAATGCATTGACACGACAAGACATAAAGGTAGAAGACGGAGAAAATGGTGAGCTTCCATCGACTTTTGTACCTGGTCGAAATCTTCTCTTCCTTTCATTTGCGGGTGTTTTAGCGAGCCAAGTAGGAGCTAAGCATATTGTAACTGGCGTTTGTGAAACGGATTTTAGCGGATATCCGGATTGCCGAGATGTGTTTATTAAATCCTTGAATGTCACGTTAAATTTATCGATGGATGATTCCTTTGTCATTGATACACCGTTGATGTGGCTGAATAAGGCACAAACATGGGAGCTTGCTGATCAGTTTGGAGCACTTGAATTTGTTCGCGAAAGAACGTTAACTTGCTATAACGGTGTAATAGCAGATGGCTGTGGTGAATGCCCAGCATGTAAACTGCGAAAAAAAGGGCTTGATGAGTATTTAAGTTACAGGAAGGAGTCATAAGGCATGTCAGATTTTAGAATCGTCGATAAGCTCCAAAAACTAGATGTAGATATTCAAAGAAATCAATTGAACTATCATGCAAAGCGCGTTCTCGTTAGTAAAGAATTTACCTTCGATGCTGCTCATCATTTACATAACTATGAGGGGAAATGTAAAAACCTGCACGGTCATACGTATCGCGTAATATTAGGAGTGAGTGGTTACACTGATGAACGGGGTTTGATGATTGATTTTGGTGAAATAAAAGCAATATGGAAAGAAAAGATAGAGATTCATTTGGATCACCGTTATTTAAATGAAACGCTTCCACCAATGAATACGACGGCAGAAAATATTGTTGTTTGGATTTACGAAAAGTTGGCTGCGGCCTTGCTTGATGAACAAAGATATAACGGTGCACGTGTTGAGTTTATCCGGTTGTATGAAACTCCGACTAGCTATGCAGAAGCGAGACGGGAGTGGATGGAAGTTGAGTAAGATACCTGTTATCGAGATTTTTGGACCGACGATTCAAGGTGAGGGAATGGTAGTTGGCCAAAAGACAATGTTTGTGAGAACGGCCGGCTGTGATTATTCCTGTTCTTGGTGTGATTCATCGTTTACGTGGGATGGCAGCGGAAAGCATCTTATTGTCCAAATGACAGCTGAAGAGATTTGGTCTGACTTGAAACGTCTCGGAGGCAGCGGTTTTTCATTTGTCACGATTTCAGGCGGCAACCCTGCACTCATTCAAAATTTGGGGAAGCTCATTGCCATTTTAAAAGAAAATGACATAAAGGTCGGAGTAGAAACACAAGGTAGTAGGTGGCAAAAATGGATGAATGAGATTGATGAGTTGACAATTTCCCCAAAGCCACCTAGCTCTGGTATGACGACAAACTATTCGATGCTCTCTGAAATCTTCGAAAAACTTGAAAATCGAAACAGTAATCATCATGTATCTCTTAAAATAGTCGTTTTTAATCAAGAGGATTACGAGTATGCTAAACAAGTTCATCATCGATATCCAAATATTCCTTTTTATCTTCAAGTCGGTAATGATGATCTCACGACGACTGATAATTCACGATTAATACTACATTTATTAGATAAATATCATGCACTGATTGATAAAGTGATGAAGGATGAGGAATTAACAGATGTCAAAGTACTGCCACAGTTGCATGCCCTTGTTTGGGGGAATAAAAGAGGGGTATAGTGCACTTACAAAAATGGCTTTAAGACAAATGGTATTTGAAGTAGAAAATACTATTTTAAAAAGAAGGAAATAATTACCTTATGTCGAATGATCTATATAAGAATAGAAAGTATTCTAGATGAGGTGTTCGATTGAAGAAAATAAGAGTTGAAACAGTAAGATTAGTTATTCGATTTCTTGAAGAAGGTGATTATTCTTCTTGGCTTACCCAGTATGAAAATCGTTTACCTTCTCAACATAAATACGATCAAGGTAAATTAGATATGAGCATCTGTACGAAAGAATGGTATCGTGATTTAGTTACTAAACATTATCAAATGGCTGAAGATGACAAGGTATATGTATTTGGAGTGTTTAGAAAAGAAGATAATACTCATATTGGCTTTATAGACTTTTCGACAATTATGAGGGAAGAAATTCAATGGGCTAGGTTCGGATATACAATTCATAACCACTTTTGGAGAAAAGGTTATGGGAAAGAGGCTGTAAAAGCTGCCTTAGATTTAGCGTTTAAAAAATTAAATTATCATCGAATAGAAGCTCATATAAACCTTGATAATATAGCATCTATAAAGTTAGCAGAAAGTGTTGGAATGATGTATGAATGCACGAGGAAAGGATTCATATTCGAGGACGACATATGGACTGATCATCTAGTTTATTTTATAAACGCAAAATAAGTTAGACAAGAACGAAGATGTTTTTTTAAACATTCTCTTATGAAGATTAAAAAGTAATAGATTTTAATTAAACCCCTGATTCTTCTGCTTAGTGTAGAAAAATCAGGGGTTTTTATTTAAACCTTTGATAAGTAACAAAATATATTTTCACAAATAATAAAAAAATCCTACCATTTTATCTACTTTTCAACCTTGATTTGTGTTAACTTAATATAAAAATAAGTTAACGTAAATCAGAGATAGGAGGAAATAACATAAAGTTATTACATGTTAATTTAAAAAGTAAGATGGAGGAAAAAATGTACCGAAAGTTTTCTACTTATGATCTTGCTCAGATTTCATTGCTAGCATGTCTTATTATCATTACAGGCATGTTTAAAATTCCAACAGGTATTCCTGGGTCTGAATTTCAATTATCAGCCCCCATAGCAGTTGCGATTGCAGCGGTGTTTGGGTTTAAGCGATATTTTCTAGCAGGGATCATTGCAAGTTTCATCTTATTTTTACTAGGTATACACTCGATCTTAAATGTGGAGATCGCATTCATTTTTCGATTGACTGTAGGCCTAGTCATTGTATTATTTGGGACTTCAATTCCGGTACTTGTTTTGGCAGGCCCAATTGGAACAACAATTGCTAGATTTGGTTTGGCTTATACGTTAGGGACTCCATTTTTACCATTATTAGTTTTGGCTATTCCAGGTATGGTAATCACAGCTGTTAGTGTTTATCCCATAACGAAAATGTTACATACAATTATTAAGAAAGTAGCAGGTAATCATCATGTTAAAAGCGTGTTATAGCATTCGAATGCGTGCGGCTGAAAGAAGTACTGAACTAGGGGAAAAGCATATATCTGGTGGTGAACGGATAAGTAGTGAATCTCAGATAGAGCCAATTGTAAGACAGTTATTGAAGAAAGCAAGTAATCATTCACGTGGCGATGCTGACTTTATTCAAATTACCGTTGAAAAAATTGAACCTGATCAGATTCAGTATATATCACCATTAGAAATTACAACAGTTGAAGTGGCTTCAATCGAAAAGGCCCGTAGTGAGGCAAGAAAGATACTAACGTCATTAGGTGTTTCGGAGCATGCACTGGATGTTGCCTTTCATCAACTGAGTAATAACCAAAATCTCCGTGGGGCAATCATCCTAAATAGTAAAACTGGCTTACGGCTTGACGATCGAGGACAAAAGGGTGTACGTGTATCACGAATCGATTGGCAAGGTGCTACTGGGGACCTTAATGAGCGTGTACGTGAAGCGTTAGCTCTGGCGTCGAAAGTAGCAAATTCACCGTTTACAATTGCAGAATTATGTTGGTCTGATGATCCAGATTACGTGACTGGCTATGTAAGTAATCATGTCATTGGTTATGTCAGAATTACACCGTTAAAAAGGGAGGGCTGTGAAAGCGGAGGTCGTGTTTATTTTGTGTCTGATGAAGTAGAACTAGAATCTTTTATAAACTATTTAGAAAGCGTACCGGTTCTCATTAGGAGGGATTAATAGATGGATCATTGGTTTCAACAGGAACTACAATTAATAGAAGAGAAAGGATTGACAAGGAAGTTACGTTCGTTTTCAAATGGCAATGAGAGCGAGGTAATTATAAATGGTAAAAATTTCTTACTCTTTTCATCTAATAACTATTTAGGTCTCGCAACAGATTTTCGGTTGAAAAAGAAAGCATCTGAAGGTATTAGTAAATACGGGACAGGAGCTGGTGGTTCGAGATTAACAACTGGAAATTTCGATATTCATGAACAGCTTGAATCTGAAATTGCGGTCTTAAAAAAAACTGAAGCTGCCATTGTTTTCAGCAGTGGTTATTTAGCTAACATTGGCGTGATTTCAAGTGTGATGAAGGCAGGGGATATTATATTTTCTGATGCCTGGAATCATGCGAGTATCATTGATGGTTGTCGTCTTAGTCAAGCAAAAACAATTGTTTATGAACATGCGGATATGGTGGATTTAGAACATAAATTGAAGCAATCACATGGAGATGGAAAGAAGTTAATCGTGACGGATGGCGTCTTTAGTATGGATGGTGATATTGCTCCGCTTCCCGAAATAGTTGCGTTAGCAAAGGAATACAACGCTTACATAATGATTGATGATGCGCATGTGACAGGTGTCTTAGGAACTGATGGTCGTGGTACTGCTGATTATTTTGGATTGAAAGATGAGATTGATTTTACAGTGGGCACGTTGAGTAAAGCGATTGGTGCAGAGGGTGGTTTTGTGGCGACGTCGGCAATTGCAAAGAACTATTTACTAAATAAAGCTAGATCATTTATTTTCCAAACAAGTTTATCTCCAAGTGCGATTGAAGCCGCGCGAGAAGGGATATCCATTATTCAAAATGAGCCCGAACGAAGGAAAAAATTGTTGAATAACGCTAAGTATTTACGTTTAAAATTGGAGGAATCCGGTTTTGTAGTTAATGAGGGGGAAACGCCAATTATAACGCTTCTTATTGGTGATTCCCATGAAGCTGTGCAATTTTCTGAGAAACTGATGGATGAAGGTGTCTTTATTCCAGCGATTCGACCACCAACTGTGCCAAAAGGGTCAAGCCGATTGCGGATTACAGTGATGGCTACACATACAATGGAGCAGCTCGATACAGTTATCAATAAAATGAAAAAAATAGGAAAAGAAATGGGTATTGTATAAAAAGTCTTATAGTACTTAATATTATTGAAAAAATATTAGATAGTTCCTAACAAAACCCCTGATTCTTCTATTTAGCATAGAAAAATCAGGGGTTCTAATTTAAACCATTACCCATTCTTATTACAAATGATTCAATGCTTTGACACTCACTTTAACAGTTAAATTATGCTTTCCACCTGAATAAACACCTTCAACAGGGCTTATATCGGAATAATCACGGCCAATGCATAAAATAATGTGATGTTCTAATACTTCTACATTATTAGTTGGATCTAAACCAATCCAACCGATTCCTGGTATCATGACTTCTACCCAAGCATGGGTTGCAATATCTCCGATTAAGGCGGAGTTTTCGTCCACATATAAATAACCGCTCACATAGCGCGCTGGAATTCCTTTAGCTCTTAGCACCGCCAGCATGACATGCGTGAAATCCTGACAAACACCTCGCTTCAGGGCGAAGGCTTCACTTGCCGTCGTCGTCACATCGGTTGCACCCGGATCATATTCAAAAGTCGAGTATAAATATTGCATTAAATTTAATGAAAATAGTACAGGATTTTCAGCATGACCAATGGCATGATAAACTTCCACTAACTGATTTTCTGTCATATACGTAAATTGTGTAAACTTTAAATAGGGCAAATAATGCTCATAAAACAATTGCGAGTGAAAAATCGTCTGCATCTCTGGTGAATATTGAATACGATGAATAAATGGTGCACGTTGAATGCTGACAATAGAGGTCGTTTGAATTTCTAGTTCTTGATGCTGCTCTGGTATATAAAAAGTGCCAACCGTATTGCCCCATATATCTGTATGCTCACGTGTTAAAGATGAAGGTGTAATGGAAATGCGATAGGATAATAAGCGTTGACGCTCATCGCCTCTTGGCTTTAAGCGGATTGTATTTAAGCTTTGATCGACTTCAGACTCATATTGAAAAATATTAGTATGTTGAATTTCAAATTTCATAGTGTCCGCTTCCTTTGAATTACTGACTTGCTTGTTGATAGGGAGCTGTCGTTGATTCCTTTCAAGGTTGTACGCTGGGTTCATATAAATGATAAATTGTTGAAAATGTATTGCCTAAATCAATACATTGACACAATTTTTCCTCCATTAATAAAATAGTTTCTTCTAAAGTACTATTCCAAACATCTACATTCATGATAGCAAACAATAAATTTTCTATTGGAGCATGAAGCTCTAAAAATCTAGCTGAAAGAGGATTGTTTTCTAAACATATAAAAGCTTCCTCTAATTTTTGTAAGCAAAATATCACTGAACGTGGGAAATGCTTATCTTGTAATAAATATTGAAGTACACATAGTAAGTTAGTTTGGCGATGCTTTTGTAAATAAGACTCCGTCGCCTCCGACAAATCGAGTAAAAACGAACCGTCCGCTTCTACTAAGGAGATAGCTATTTCCTTATGTTGCTCCAGCATAATTAAAGCCATACGAATCGTTTTTTCTGCACGCTCTAACCATTTCCCAACTTGCATGAAATAAAAGGGTACATCTCGATCCATTGAGCCTTCGATAAGCCCTGTCACGGTTAATGAAGTTTTACGAACATTTTGTAAAAAAGAGTTAAGAACGATAAGTGGAATTGGTCTTTCACGTTCCAATAGTTCTTGCTGTAAGGATAAATAAAAGTCATTTTGCAATTCCCAAAGCTCAATGGGAATGCTATCTCGAGTTACACGCGCATTTTCTCTAACGGCACATAAAGTAACATGAAGAGCGTTACAGTTATTAGTAGAAAAAAGTAAATATTCAATAAGTGGATTAACTCGAATCGACTCATATAGGGTCAAATACTCTTCCTTCGAGGCGCAAATATTCAACACCGCTTCCCAATGATCGATGTATTCATTTTCTTTGCCAGATTGCTCCAACATATTCAACAGCTGTATTTGTAATATATGTGCATTCGATTGTGATCGTTCACTATATCGTGCCATCCAGTATAGTGCATCGGCTACTCGACTTAGCATATTGCAATTCCTCCTTTAATATCCACGTATCTTTTGCTCCTCCACCTTGTGAAGAATTCACGACTAAAGATCCTTCTTTTAATGCTACACGTGATAAACCGCCAGGAAGCACATAAATATCCTCACCCTTCATCACATAAACACGCAAATCGACATGACAAGGATAAAATCTTCCATCCTGGAAAGCTGGTGCTCTAGATAGACTAATCGTTGGCTGTGCAATGTATTGATGTGGGTTTTCCATAATTTTTTCTTTATAAATAGCGATTTCCTCATCACTCGCATGCGGACCAATAAGCATATCATAGCCTCCAGAGGCACTAACATTTTTTATAACAAGCTCTGTTATATGCTCAAGAACCCAAGCTAACTGACGATGATCAGTTAGATGATAAGTTTTTACATTACGTAAAATAGGTTCCTCATTCAAATAGTAACGAATCATATCCGGTACATAGGCATACATCGCCTTATCATCAGCAACACCGTTACCAACTGCATTTAAAATAGCAATATTTCCAGCTTTATAAGCCTCCATAATATGTGGAACTCCGAGTAAAGAATCCTCGCAAAAAACAACAGGATCTAGGAAATCATCGTCAATTCGACGATAAATAATATCGATTTGTTCAAGACCGTAGATAGTCTTCATGTACACCTTATCATCTCGAACCACTAAATCACGACCTTCGACAAGATGAATATTGAGCTGCTGTGCTAGAAAAACATGATCGTAATAGGCCGAATTATACATGCCAGCTGTTAAGAGGGCAGCTTTAGGTTCTCTATTTGGTTCCATACAAGGCGGTCTGTGCGCAAGAAGTGCCTTTTTCATAAAAGCCATTTGTTTGTCGAGAGACTGGATCGTATGTTTAGAGAAAAATTCAGGATACACTTCCTTCATCACAGATCGATTTTGAAAAACATAGGAAATACCTGAAGGATTGCGTAAATTATCTTCTAACACGTAATAAACACCATTTTCATCACGAATCAAATCGATACCAGCTAAAAAAATATGATTATCGATAGGTACTTTTACACCAAGCATTTCTTTATAATAATACGGATTATTTTCAATGAGCTCTTTCGGAATAAGCCCATCCTCAAAAATTGATTGTTCATGGTAAACATCATGTAGAAAACAATTTAACGCTTTTACACGTTGCTTCATCCCAGCTTCTATTTCTTGCCACTGTTCATGTGGAATAATAATAGGTATAAAATCAAAGGGCATTGTCCGTTCTGTTCCACCTTGTGCTCCATATACGGTAAATGTAATGCCTTGTTTAAGGAATCTAGACTGAGCTTGCTGATATTTTTCCTCTAATTGGTCCTTTGTGAATGCATTGAGCTTATGGTGGAAAGACCGATAATGAGGCTTCGGTTGATTGCCATCTAACATTTCATCAAAAAACAAACCAGATTCGTAAAACTTCATCATATGGATCGCCCTTTCGAATTTAAGTAGTAGAGAAAACGTGTTACACTAAAAATGAATACATATAAAGGAGAAATAAAAATGACAATCATTAATTTAATGCAAGCTTATGAGCTAGACAAGCTTTCGAAATTAGATTTTACTAATGAGGAGATTGTGCGTACATTGCAAACAGGGGATTTATCAGTTTGGCAGGAAAAAGTACCAAACTATGAATTTTCCGAAACAATGGCACTTTTTCAAGAAGGGGAACAATTATTTTTGGATGCTTTGCATGGTAACTACCGTATCAAATATGTAACTTTGCCAGGCATTCAACGTTTACTGTATCTTCGTTTCCAATTAGAAGAAGGTAAGGATTATCAATTATTAGAAACAGGAATCCAATATTTAACTTGTAATGAGGAAACAATTGAGAAGCTTCAACGTATGCTATCTACAAATTGGTCTTTAGCAAAACAAGTAGATGGGACGTATAGTATTTTTGTTAAGTAAACAGATTTCGCCTTAACGTAATATTAGCTGTCGCTACAGCTAATATATGCGTCTGGAATAGACGGAAAACCAAATAATTCCACGCACGTTGTGAGAAGAATCGACACGTACAGTAACCCATCTTTTCTTTTTTCGAATCGTCTCAGAGCACATTTGGTCCACTAGATTTAAATATTCATTTTTTTTGAGATTTATACCTAAAAAGTGAAATTTTCAAAAAAACTTTTAAAAAGGTGATTTTCTTTCTATAAAGAGAATCATCTTTTTTTGTCGCCTAAAAGAAGAACGTATGTTTCGTTTGGTAAAAAAGATCATATATTTCACCATAAAGTTCCCAAATTTATATTTGGGAACTTTATTTCGTGGTAAAATAGAGCAAATAGAGGTGATTTTATGGAAAAGCCTAAGCTACCAAAAATAATGAGAGATTTCCTAGTATATTTAACGACGATTAAAGGGAAGTCTCAACGTACTAGAAAAGAATATGAATATGATTTGACATTATTCTTCCGTTTTTACATAGCCATTCAAAATGATCATGAACTATCAGATTTAACGAAAATAGATATTTCTACTATTTCAATAGAAGAAATTCGTGAAATGACTTTAGAAGATCTATATTTATTTATGGAATATTGCGAGGTGCAGCGTGGAAATTCTGCATCAGCAAGAGCGCGTAAAGTAGCAACGTTGAAGTCATTTTTTAAATACTTAAGAGGGAAACGTCGTCTTATAGAAGAAAATCCGGCAGATGAATTAGAAACACCAAAAATAGGACGGAAAAGACCAATCTATATGAATATCGAGGAAGCGACGCAATTTATGGATGGGATCCAGCCAAATCGTGCTTCACCGAGAAACTACTGTATGATGATATTTTTCTTAAATTTAGGAATTCGTGTGACAGAGCTTTGTCAGTTAAATAAGTCATCCATACAAGGGCGCTACTTAACAGTTGTTGGGAAAGGGAATAAAGAACGGACTGTTTATTTGAATGATAGCTGTGTACAGGCACTTGCAGACTATGAAAATAGTGGGAAGACAACATTTAAAGGTGAGGGAGAGGAGCCCCTTTTCATCTCACAAAAAGGAACACGATTTACACGTCAAACCGTCGCAAAAATCGTTAAACGAATTAATCAACAATCTGGACTCCAAAAAGAACGACTAACACCACATAAGCTACGTCATACATCCGCAACAATGATGTATAAATCAGGAGCGGATATTCGAAGTCTTCAGCACATACTGGGTCACTCAAGTGTGGCAACAACACAAATCTATACACATATAGAAAATGAAGAGCTGCAACATGTACTCGAAAATAATCCGTTCAATATTGTTCGTGCTAGGTAATTTTCAAAATATTAAAGGGAAATCGCTTCATCTATAGAATACTTTACATTGTATGGAACATATACAAAATAGGAAACAAAAATCGTTTGATAAGGGGAGTAGCTTATGAGTCAATTAATTAACGACCAACTATGTGAAACAAGAAATAACTTAGTAGAGGAGATCAAATTATTAAGTGATATTCAATTCAACACTAAGCCTGATGCAAACAGTTGGAGTATCGCACAGGTTTGCCATCACTTAATTTTAACGGATGCATCTTTTGTAAGATTGATTGCGTGGGCATTAAAACAAGAAGATAGTAAGCAAGTGGAACGTAAAAATATTCAACTTGTCGCAGATAGGACAAAAAAAATCCCAGCACCAGAATTTGTTGTTCCAGCTGAAGACTTTTTTACAGTTCAACAAATTATTGAGTTACTTGAAGAATCGAGAAAGAAATTTACAACTTTCCTTGATACGATTGAAGATCCATCTTTGTTAGCAGAAAAATCCTTTAAACATCCTTTTCTTGGCGATTTACCCCTCGATCAATGGGTAGAACTAGTTTCTATTCATGAACAACGACATATTGAACAAATAAAAGAAATCAAAGCATTCATCAAAGTTGAGCACTAATGTAATTCCTGGAGACTAAATACAAAGAATGAAAAAAAGCAAAGCACGATCTTATATTAAAGAATTAATACAAAGAATGAAAAAAAGCAAAACTCGATATTATATTAAAGAATTTATTATAGCCATTAAAAATTCAATCGTATCAGAAATAATTTGGAACATTTTAATATTTATCCCTAAAATGATCTTCCGATTATTGAAAAATTTATGATGAATGGTCCAATTTCTCGATAGTAATATTGAGAAATTGGGCTTTTTTGAAGTTCTAAAGAAGGAAACAAGTCAAAAAAGAAAGTAAGGACATAGAGCCTACCCTTCTTTTTATTAATGGTGTAATTATCATTATTTACTATTTTTAGTTAGGAGAAGTTATGAGAATTTATAAGTTAATTATTATATGCACTTCTATTATCCTCTTGGCAGGGTGTACTACATTTTCATCTAAAACAGAAGTACCGTCTAAAAATGTAACTTCAGAGGCTGTAAAAAATGAACCTGTTGTTTTGGATAGCACACTTAAGGAGAATGAAGAGGAACCTGTTGTCGTAGATATCACTAATACAGAGAAAGGCTATGAATCAATAGGTATTGTGATTAATGAAGAGGTATCGTCTCCTATAGGTGAAAGTAAATCATATTTTACTTATGATTGGGATTCTCCATTTAAAATATCCGTAACCAATACTGGAACAAAAAGATTTTACTACAAAATTCAAAGTGTAGATAAAGAAGCAAAAATTGCAAATGATATTTTAAACGGTAACGAAAGTTTAAAAAGGTCTTTAAAGGATTTCCCAAAGGAGCTTATGTCATAACTTACCGAGTAATAGAGGAAGAGCATCCAGTAGATATAAAGCTAAAAGTTAAGGTAGAGTTACTTGATTGAATTAAATATTCAACATTAAATAGAGCCATTGTTTTGATCGATCTTTTTCAAAACAATGGCTTTTATTATTTCATTAAAGTAATACTTCAAGGATATTTTTGAATAGTAAAGCTTGACGAATTGAATCGTCTGTTATATATTAATAAAAAATAATAACAACTGTTATAAAACAGTTTGATTTTAGGAGGAATTCAAATGTCAAAGTATCGTGATGGTTATGAGTTTTATTGTGAGATGTGTGAGCGTTATGGTTTAGAGCCCATTTCTTTCCGCTATTATGTGCTACAGTTATCACAGCAGCAACTTTCAGCTTATAATATGCAAGCAAAACAACTAGGTATTTAAAAGGTTTCAGATTAAAGGATGTGATTATAACGGACGCCGACGTGAATATTTTATGAAAAGCCCAGCCATACTAACTATAATGGACTGGGCTTTCAACTATTTGAAAGAAATATCAGATAATTAATTGACATACCAACCAATCTGTTATATATTATTAAAAAATAATTAAACTGTTATATAACAAGGGAGAAGAAATGCGCATGTCTCATTATAAAGCTGGTTATGAATTTTACGTAAAAAAATGTGAACAATTCGATTTAGAACCCATCAATTTCTATTATTATGTTAATCAATTATCACAAGAACAATTAGAATATTATAATGAGGTTGCACAAATGAAAGGAAATTATTAGGATGACAAAATACCGCGAAGGTTATGATTTTTATCGACAAGTATGTGAGAAACACGGTTTAGAGCCCATCAATTTTCACTATTATATGTTGAACTTATCTCAGGAGCAACTTGATGCCTACAATGAACGAGCCAAAACATTGGGAGGTCCAATAGAATATGAAGTCTGTTAGCTTATAAAATACCTTACTGCCTAGTTATGACAGTAAGGTATTTTTGGTAAATATCATAAATGAAGTAATTATTCAAGTATCTAAAATTACAGAACAATCATTCAGTTGAGAGATAAATAGGCTAAACATAACATATAAATAGACTAAGGTACTTAAAGTATTCCAAAACAAGCGTATTAAATGAGTTAAAAGACCTTGTTTTTTGAGTCTATTCTAACAAAAATCATTTAAATATAGACTTGATCGTTTTAATATTTGGGTTGAATTAACTGCTTTTCTAATACTATAATATAATTACATAATAAAGGGCGATATCCCATAACTTTATACCCCGCTTTTTATAAAGCAAAAGTACCAAACCCTTCTAATGAACGGAGAATGTAAATGATGAATATCACGCCTAGTAGTATTAATCAAGTTAACTATAGTCTGAAAGAATTACAAGATATTTTTTCAGCAATGAATAGTTCCATCATTGTAGCAATTACAGACCGAACTGGGAAAATTACGTTTGTTAATGATCATTTTTGCAAAATTTCTAAATATACACGTGAAGAATTATTAGGGCAAGATCACCGTTTACTGAATTCAGGCTACCATCCACGATCTTTCTTTAGAGAGATGTGGAAAACGATAGGTAAGGGTGACATGTGGAATGGCGAGGTATGTAATCGCGCAAAGGACGGTAGTCTATACTGGGTGAAGACGACGATTTTTCCTTTTCTTGATGACAATGGTAAACCCTATCAATATATTGCTATTCGAGTCGACATAACTGCACAAAAAGATATAAAAAAGATTACCCATATTGCCTATCACGATGAATTAACAGGGCTACCAAATCGTCGTAAGTTAGAGCAACGTTTAGAAAACGAATTCCATCAATCACGACGCACAGATGAGAAGTTTGCGTTATTTTTCATTGATGTAAATCGTTTTAAAAACATTAATGATGGATTGGGTCACATCATCGGGGATTTGTTCTTAGTGGAAATGGCGCAACGTCTGCGCAACGTTGATTACACATCGAATTCAATTTACCGTCATAATAGTGATGAATTTGTGATTATACTAAACGATGTTGACCGTATTGAGGAGAAGGCTGAGGAAATAATTAGCGTCTTTAATGAGAGTTTTATTGTGAATACGTATGAATTTTACGCAAGTATTAGTGTTGGAATTAGTATTTTTCCAGATCATGCAAACTCTGCGGAGGAATTATTGAAAAATGCAGATATCGCTATGTATGCTGCGAAATCTTCCCGTGGTAATCAATATCGCTTATATCGTCCAAATATGGATGAAGTCAATGATAAATGGCTATTACTTGAAACAAAATTACATCAAGCGTTAAAGAAGGATATTTTAGAATTACATTATCAACCAAAGATTAATTTAAAAACGAATACAATCATCGGCATGGAGGCTTTACTTCGTTGGCATGATCCTCTACTTGGTCATATACCTCCGGATCACTTTATTCCATTTGCTGAGGAATGTGGGCTTATAAATGATATAGGGGTATGGGTGTTAAGAAAAGCATCCGCCCAGGCACGCGCTTGGAACGATGTACATAATTTAAACTTACGTGTTGCCGTAAACATTTCTCCGATTCATATTAGTACGACAGGCTTTGTCGAAATGGTACGCGAAATTATGACAGAAACTAAAATCGATCCACACTTATTAGAAATAGAGATTACTGAGATGAGTATGTTGGATTATACCGAAGACTTGATCAATACTATTAACCAATTAAGAGCACTCGGTATTACAATTTCCTTAGATGACTTCGGAACGGGTTACTCGTCGCTCAATTACTTAAAAACATTCCCTGTAGATGTTTTAAAAATAGATCGTGCATTCGTCCGTGATATTTTACCTGAAAAATCAGGCATTGCCATGATATCAGCTATGATTTCTCTAGCACATGCCCTAAATCTTCAAGTAGTAGCTGAAGGTGTCGAGGAAGAAGCCGAATTAAAAGTGCTGCGTGAACATGGGTGCGAGTATGTACAAGGCTATTATTTCAGTAAGCCACTATCGGTAGATGACTTTACGCAGTTGATAGTTGAGAGTAAATAATTATAGTTAGTCTTTATAAAAAATCAACTGGTGAGGTGAAAAATCCTTTGTTATTCAAATTGATATTTTGCACCAGGAGTAATGTTAATTTTCTGATATTTCCCGAAAAATAATTATTAATATTTGAAATTATTTAACTGTTTTGCTAAAGTTAGATACAATATAAATTGATGATGTGGCCAAGTAAGGTAGAATTGTGAAACAGAAAATATAGCAAATGTTGAGAGCTATATCACCGCTTCTATCTGAAACCTACCACGGAGATGTTATGCAAACATAACCGAGTCGTTTTCGTTACAAAACGTTTGAGGGTTTTAAGATGTTCTTAAAACTAAATTCAAGGTGGTACCACGTTAATTCGGCACAAAGACGTCCTTATTTTAAGGACAGCTTTGTGCTTTTTTGTTTTTATTCAAAAACCTTTTCGAAATGGAGGAAAGAACATGACGACACAACAAAATGATTTTTCAAAATGGTACATTGAGACAATTCAAAAGGCAGACTTAATGGATTACACACCGGTCCGAGGCTGTATCGCATTTAAACCGGATGGCTATGAGATTTGGGAACACATTCAGGAAGAAATGGACCGCCGTTTTAAAGAAACAGGCCATCGCAACGCTTATTTCCCTATGCTAATCCCGGAATCCTTTTTCCAAAAAGAAAAAGATCATATCGAAGGCTTCTCACCAGAGCTTCCTTGGGTAACGGAGGCAGCAGGTGAGAAATTAGAAGAGCGTTTAGCACTTCGCCCGACATCTGAAACGATGATAGGACACTTATATTCAAATTGGATCAAAAGTTATCGTGATTTACCGGTCCTCATTAATCAATGGGCAAATGTTTTTCGTTGGGAGAAAAAAACACTTCCGTTCATTCGAACATCTGAATTTTTGTGGCAAGAGGGCCATACAGCACATATTGATGAAGAAGATGCACGTAAAGAAACAATGCAAATGTTAACGATCTATAAAGAGGTAGTTGAGGAATTACTTGCAATCCCTGTTTATGATGGACAAAAAACACCTTCTGAACGTTTTGCAGGAGCGGTTGATACATTTTCAATCGAAGCAATGATGAAAAATGGCAAGGCAGTACAAGCTGGTACCTCTCACTATTTAGGGACAAAATTCGCTGAAGCCTTTGATATTAAGTATTTAAACAAAGCTAATCAGCATGAGCATGTACACACAACATCTTGGGGGACTTCCACACGCTTAATCGGTTCTGTCATTATGGTTCACGGTGATGAACAGGGGCTTATTTTACCGCCACGAATTGCACCAACCCAAGTTGTCTTAATACCTGTAGGTCCATGGAAAAAGAACCCTGAAATTATAGAGAAACTAGATTACATCTTCGCAGCCCTTAAGAAGAAGGGAATTCGAGTTCGTTTAGATGATTCGGACCAATCACCGGGCTTCAAATTTAACGAATGGGAATTAAAAGGTGTACCGATTCGTATTGAATTAGGACCTCGTGATTTAGAGAAAAACCAAGTATTGTTAAAAGCACGAGATGAAGATGAGAAGCAATCTATTGACCTGAATGACATTGTTTCAGCCATTGAGGTAGAACTAACAACGATGCAATCACGTTTATTTGAAAAAGCACGCACATTCCGCGATGAAAATGCTCATACAACGATTGATACACTGCAGGAATTACAGCAGCATATTAACTCGTCCAAGGAAAACGGATCTATACCAGGCTGGATTCTTGCTGGATGGTGTGGAGATGATGCATGTGAGGAAAAAGTGAAGGAAGAGACAAAATATACTTCTCGTAATATTCCGTTTAACCCACCAACTACGAAGACTACTTGTATTTGCTGCGGCAATAAAGCAAAGCATACAGTTTGGTTTGCACAAGCATATTAATTATTGAAAAGATAAAAAAGAAAATATTACCGATTATAATAAGCTTGCTTCTCACATTTTGAGAAACAAGCTTATTTTTTGTTCCTTTACTATTTAAATCTCTAGATAAACTCCGCAGTATCTCCATATAAACTACACGTTACCCATTTATAGTATAGCTATCAAGGAGGTAATAAAAATGAATTTTATCAAACGAGCATTTTTAAGTGTTAAAGCAAGGAAAGGGAAATCGCTAATATTATTTACTGTATTTTTAGTAGTTTCCAATTTAGTATTAGCGGGTTTCGCTATTCAAAATGTCTCACAAAAGGCGAATGATCACGCTAGACAAACATTAGGTGTTGACGTGAGTCTTAGAATGGACGAAGAGAAGCTTATGGAAAATGTGGCAAAACAGCGACAAGAGAATCCAAATGGAAAAATACAACATCCTGAACTTTTTGCTGATGAAGCAGATCAGTTAGCTAAGTCACCCTATGTAATAGACTACAACTATCTAAAAAATGACATGCTTGTTGCAGATAATTACACGCCTATTAATGGTGACAAAGATGAGGATGGAGTAGTTGGAGCAGTAGTTGGCAGTAACTCTGGAAATATGAAAATGCCTAATACATTTATCCAAGGTGTAAAAAGCTCTGAACTATTACAAGAGTTTACAGATGGAACGAATGAAATAATTGACGGTCGTTCAATTGTTTCAGAGGATACGAATAAGAAAGTCGCTTTGATTGAAAAACGGTTAGCCGAACAAAACGAGCTTCAAGTTGGTGATAAGGTAAAGATTAAATCAACTGATGAAACATCGGAAGTAGAGTTAGAAATTATAGGGATATATAAAAATTCCGGGATAACTGACTTTGAGGAAAATTTACCTGCTATGATGCATCCATCTAACAAAATATACACTAATTATGACGCGACGAAAGAAATGTATGAAGAAAGTGATAAAAAGGGTGTATCGATTAACGAAGCAATTTACTACTTAAATGATCCAGAAAATATTGAGGATTTTAAAGCAGAGGCAAAGAAATCAACTATTGATTTCGATTTATTTAAGCTAGATGCGCACGATGCATTATATCAAAAAATGGTAGGCCCAATCGAGAATATTGCCGCTACGTCTAAAATGATTGTTTATTTAGTATCCATAGCAGGATCCATTATATTAGGTCTTATTATTATGTTGACCATAAAAGAGCGACGTAAGGAATTAGGTATTCTATTGGCAATCGGTGAAAAAAAGAGGAAATTAATAGGACAACTGTTAGTAGAAGTACTATGTATAGCTGTACTAGCATTTGGCATTTCTATCATTACAGGTAAAACAGTGTCTCAAAAAATGGGCGATAGTTTATTACAGCAAGAAGTAATTGCTGCTGAAGATCAACAACAAGAATCAAATACTTTAGGATTCTCGTTTGGCATGATGAATAAACAAGAAAAAGATGCTGAACCGATCGACAATATTGATGTCAGTATATCATCACAAGATGTGTTGAATTTAGGTGGGTTAGGGTTATTAATTGCGATTTTATCAACACTTCTTCCAGCGTTGTCAATTCTTCGTTTAAATCCAAAAGAAATACTATTAAAAGATGAGTAGGAGGAGTCACATGGACACTATATTACAATTTAAAAATCTATATTACTATTATCAAAGTAATAATAAGAAGAATACTTTATTAGAGAACGTAAATTTCACCTTTGAAACAGGATGTTTCTATAGCATTTTAGGTCCATCAGGTTCAGGAAAAACAACCGCACTTAGTTTAGCAAGTGGATTAGATAACCCAAAAGAAGGACATGTACTTTACAAAGGAAAAGATATACGGAAAATTGGTTTAGATAAATATAGAAATAAATATGTTTCGATCATCTTCCAATCATATAATCTCATTACGTATATGACGGCTCTGCAAAATGTCGTCACGGCAATGGAAATTACAGGAGTTAACATAAATGATAAAAAGAGAAGAGCGCTTGAGTTATTAGAAATGGTTGGCTTGTCGGAAATCGAAGCAAAAAGAAAGGTTTTACAGCTTAGCGGAGGTCAACAACAGCGTGTAGCCATTGCTCGTGCATTGTCTTGTGAAGTAGATTTATTAATTGCGGATGAGCCGACCGGTAATTTAGATGAGAATACTTCGGATGAAATTGTAAAATTGTTTAAAGAACTAGCTCATAAAGAAAACAAATGTATTATCGTTGTCACTCATTCCCAAGAAGTAGCTAAACAATCTGATAAGGTAGTGTATCTTGAAAAACAAAATTTGGTTTGTAAAAGTTTGGAGAAGAAACGGGAATAAAATTTGAAAAAAATGTGGACGAAAATAGCAGCATCCATTGGCATAGTATCAATCGGAATAGCAATGGGTTTATTTGCGAATTTGATTAATTTTGGTGGAAACCTGGATCAAAGTGAAACGAATATGGACCAAGATCATAACACGTATTCAGAAGAAAATATTCCCGATCCGCGACAGTGGGAATCTCCAAATCCAAGAGGAGAAATGACACCAGAACAGTGGGATCCTTACTCATCTAATTCAGGAGAAGATATGATACAAGGTTCTACATCTCCTAATTGAAATTCTTTCATGCATTAAATAAATTCTATGATACTATAGCTCGACAGATTTACAACCAGGCATAAATGAACAGTTATGAATAGCATAAGTTCCCCCTAGGATAAACAGGTGAAAATTTAAACATGTTTATCTTAGGGGGAACTTTGTGTCTTTATCAATATTTTATGTAAAAATCCATCAGTAAAAATTTTTAAAATCGAAAATATGATAAATAAATCTTAAACGACAAAAAAAGAATCCAACTTTTTCTAAATGGATTCTTAATTATTATCATATAAAAAACTTTTAAGCTATTTTAATCATTATCATATTAACAAATGACTTCGTACACTTAAAGAAGATTTCCTCTGCTCCTAAAGCTTTAAGGGATACGTATGTCAAACACGAACACAATAACAACATAAATACGACCAATAACAATAATGGACGTAGATTAATTTTATACATAAAACATTCTCCTTAGTTAGACATTTACATCTCTAGACGCTTCATTCTATTGAAAGTACACATAAAAGAATTACTTTTCTTCCTAACAAATAGTGTATATGGCCAATCTGGTATTGGTATGGAGATATAGAGGAGTTTATGTAGAGAAGATAAAAATTAGCGTCAGAGACATTTATTATTTTGTTCATTTTCAAAAAAGAACATATAGTTATATCGATTCCATGTCAGAATGAATATTGGAGAGGATAGTAGAGCTTTCAAAGGGAATATGGGGTATCTTCACATAAACTACAGATTGTAAGGTTATAATGTGCTTCGAGGGGGATATATCGATGAACTATCATATTCTTGTAGTAGAAGACGATTTAGAAATTCAAGAATTAATTAAACAGTTTTTAATGACACAAAATTATACAATAGAGGTTGCTTCAGATGGGCTAGAGGGAATGAAACGATTTAATGGACAATCCTTTGATTTAATACTTCTTGATGTCATGATGCCAAACTTTAATGGATTTGAAGTTGCCAAAATGATCCGAAGTCAGTCAAACATACCCATTATTATGTTGACGGCTTTAGAAGAAGAACAAGATCAAATGAAAGGCTTTGATATAGGGATTGATGATTATATAACAAAACCCTTTTCATTTCATGTGTTGATCAGACGAGTACAAGCGGTTCTAAGAAGAAGTTGTAATCAAAATAGCGATAATCATTTAAATTTTAATGAACTGAATGTCGATTGTGACGGATATAAGGCTTATGTAAATAAAGTTGAAATACCGTTAACAACTAAAGAGTTCGAAATTTTACAACTACTACTTCATAATGAAAAAAAGGTGCTTACTAGAGAAATTATTGTAGAAAAAATTTGGGGATATGAATATGCAGGAGAAACAAGGATGATTGATACACATATAAAAAATTTAAGAAAAAAATTAAATATACCCTATATAAAAACAGTAAAGGGTATTGGATACAAAATCGATGAATAGGATTGTAAACATCATGAAGATGAAACGAATAACGTATAAGCTCTTTATGATCACCTCTCTCATATTGTTATCTTTTGCAGTCTTGATTTATTTAACGTTATACTTCTTCCTTCCAACATTTTATGAACAATATAAAACGAATCAACTCCAAACTGGAATAGAGGAAATAATTGGTGAATCTAAAAAGTTAACATTACAAAATGCGATACCACTTTTGGATGAGTACACAAAAGAAAACAATGCTATCGTTTACTTACAACATGAAGGAACTATTATATATTCGCCTTCATTTTTTATTCAGGGGAGTACGCAACCACCAAAACTTACTGCAAAAGCAGCGCCATTACAAAATCCAGAAAGCCTTAATAATGCATTTAATATTACTTTGCCCATTCAATTCCTAGATGAAGATAATTTAATGGTTACTGTATTTGCGACATTCCAACCTATTGATGAAGCGACACACGTCTTAGTCCGTTTTCTCCCTTATATAAGTATCATTGTAGTATGTATCGGGTTAGGAAGTGCCTTTTTATATTCAAGGTTCATTACAAAACCGCTTATCTATATGAATGAAGGTGCTCAAAAGATGGCCAACTTGGACTTTTCCGAAAACATCGTAGTTCGTTCAAATGATGAATTAGAGGAACTCTCCAATAGCTTGAATGAGATGTCGAGTAACTTGCAACGAACTATGCTCGATTTACAAAAAGCAAATGAGCAATTAAAAGATGATATTGAAAGAGAGCGAAAAATCGAAACAAAACGCAGAGAATTTTTCGCAACAGTTGCACATGAATTAAAAACTCCGCTCACTGTTATGAAAGGATATATAGAAGGGATGATTTACAATATCGGCCCTTATCAAAATCGTGACCTCTATTTAGAGAAAAACCACAACATTATCGAAGGAATGGAACAATTAGTTCGAGAGATTTTAAGCATGTCTAAATTAGAACAAGATACTTTTAAATTGCAATTGGAGGAAGTCAACCTTTTAGAATTAGTAGATTCAATAACGAAAGATCTCGGTTTTTTTGCTTCTCAAAAAGACATTCAAATTATAAAACAAATTTCTCCTAACATGAATGTACGCACAGATCGAGTTTTATTAGAAAAAGCTTTCAAAAACATCATTCATAATGCGATTACGTATTCACCGCACGGAGAAACAGTATGTATAGACGAAACTGATCTCCAAAAAGAAAATCAGATTCAAATAAAAGTGATGAATACAGGTGTCAAAATTAAAGAAGAGGAAATACAACAATTATTTGAGCCATTTTATAGAATTGAAAAATCGAGAAATCGAAATACTGGTGGAAGCGGACTAGGTCTTTATATAGTAAAACAAATATTTGAATCTCTTTCTATTACCTATTTAATGAATAATACCGAAAATGGTGTTCAATTTATAGCTACTATTCCTAAAGGAAGATCATAATATATATTTGGACTTAAACAACACCATCTATTTAAAAAAATATCAGTCAAAAGAGTGTCAAATTGAAAGGTATTTGACACTCTTTTTTATTGAAAAAGAATAAAACGAATGTCATTTTGGCAAAAATAAAAATTGACTGGACACTAAATGGTGTCATATAATTAAGACACCATTTAGTGTCCTATTCATAAGGGAGAGGAGATTTTGAGCGAGAAAAATCTAGAGCGTGATGTTTATGCTGCGATTGCTGATCCAACAAGACGTCAATTAATACGCTTGTTGGCTGATGCAGAAGAATTACCTCTTCACGAATTAACGGCTCATTTTCAAATGGGGCGTACAGCAGTTTCTAAGCATTTAGCTATCCTGAAAGATGCTGATCTTGTCATTGCTCGAAGGGTTGGTAGAGAAACGAGATATCGGTTGAACGCCAATCCGTTGAAGGAAATTCAAGATTGGATATCTTATTACGAAGGATTCTGGAAAGAAAGAATGGCTAAATTAAATCTTATATTGGAGGAAAAAAAATGAAAGCAGATGTATCTTTAGATTACCAATTTACAAGTTCAATCGAGAAAGTTTGGAACGCATTAACGGATTCAGACACTCTTGAAAAATGGATATGGAAAAATGATTTTAAACCAATCGTAGGACATAAATTTCAATTCCGAGCTGAGCCAAACGAATGGTGGGATGGAATTGTCAATTGTGAGGTGCTTATAGTGGATGAACCTCATACATTATCTTACACTTGGGCAAGTGCCGGAGAAATCACTACGGTTACGTGGACGTTGACACAAGGTGAAGATGGTATTACTCACCTACATCTTGATCAATCCGGATTTAGTGAAGCAACGAAAGCTCGTCAAGGAGCAATCGAGGGAGCTAAATATGCATGGATTAACAATGGTAATCAGCTTGAAAAAGTGTTAGCAGAACTATAATCGATATGAATCGTTTTTATAATTAAAGCATTCTTCAACAATTCGACGCTTTTCCGAACACGGGAAGCGTCATTTTTAACTTCTTTCAGTAGAGGTTGAGACGCAATTATGCCTCAGTATAATTGATTGGCATGTCTATTCAAAATCCCAACACATATATTTGATGTTGTGCTAACATGACAATACTAGATTGAATGGAGAGTATCCGATGAAAATAAATCAATTAATTGCTAACAATATTAACCGATTAAATGTCGACTTGCCGGAAGATCAATCATTAGGAATTGCTGGATTGTCCGGATCTGGAAAAACTACATTTTGCCAAGCAATTGGTGAAGAATCCAAGAAGCGTCTCGTTTCTTTATTACCAAAGGCTGAATATCAGTATTTATTCCCGAATATTATGGAAACGAATTTTAGTGCCATTAAAATGGAAGAAATGCCTTTAGTCCTTTTTCTCGGTAAATCATCCATTTCAGCAAATCCACGTTCAACGGTTGGTACTCATACAGGCATTTTTAAAGAGATTCGTGAAAAGCTGGCAAATAAGTTTGATCTTTCGCCAGAAGTTTTTTCTTTTAATAATGTATTAGGTTGGTGTCCTGCTTGTAAAGGACGTGGTACGACTAAAAATGTCGAATGTAAAAAGTGTGAAGGTAAGCGCTATAATCCAGAAGTTGAGCAATATAAGTTTGAATTATGGAATCAACCACATAGTATTTCCGATATTAACAATTTAAGTATAGAAGCGATTTATTCCCTTTCAGAGGAATTAGCGATTAGCGAAGAAAGACAACGTATTCTCACAAATATAATCCAAATGAATATTGGTTACTTAACGTTAAATCGAATTATGGGGACTTTATCTGGTGGGGAATTAACACGACTGTACTTGGCAGAATTTATGGCAGCTAGTGAAAATACAGTCATTATTATAGATGAAATTTCTGTTGGTCTTGATCATCAAACACTGTTGAAAATTTTAGAGCAAATTAAACAATTGGGCTATAAAAACCAAATTTGGCTTATTGATCATTCTGATACAGTGCTAGATACAGCAGATATGCAACTGTTCTTTGGACCAGGCAGCGGGAAATACGGCGGTAAAATTGTCGAAGTATCACCACGCCCAGAACCAGTCTATTGGGAACGAAATCAGGCAATGCCTACAGACTATTATCAATTCCATGATCTTTACTGTCGTAACATTGAAATGGCTAACATACAGATTCCTAAAAATAGACTCGTAACCGTTACTGGTGAGTCCGGCTGTGGGAAATCAACCCTTGTCAATGAGTGTATCGCAAAGGATTTCCCAAAACGATATCCGAAAGATAAATTAGTTATGGTAGGACAAGACCGCAACCAATCGATTACTAGCCGATCAACGGTTGCAACGTTTCTTGATATTAAAAAGAAAATGACAAAATATAGTGACGACATCGATGATATTTTCCAACGTTCCATTGAGGACATTATCGAGGAGCTTCCAAATGAAGATATCGCTCATAAACGTTTAAGTTTATTAATTAAGCTTGGACTTGGTTATTTGACGTTAGAAAGAAAAACGCAATCCTTATCAACAGGTGAATTTCAATGCGTTCATTTAGTATCTGAGTTGTTTTCTAACGCAAGAAACCCCCATACATTATTTATTTTTGATGAGCCTTCAAAAGGTTTATCACAAAATATTTTAAACCAATTCATTGATAGTGTTAGGGATATTCTGCGAGATGAATCTGTCTCTATTATGATGATTGAACATAATGCCTATATGATGGAAAGCTCTGATTTCATCGTCGATTTTGGTAAAAGACAACCGGAACCTGTTCGACATCTTGATGTTGTCAGTCATGATGATTATTTTAATCAACATAACAAACCAAATAGTGTAGCTCCATTGCATATATCTTCAACACTAAATTCTAAAAATGGCATTCATTACTTAGAAGAGAATCATATTAGCTATTTTAAAAATGCCGAAAACATTTATAAAGGTGGTATTTTAAAAAGCTTATCATCGATGGCCCGATTAATTTATGGTGAATACGAATCTGCAACTATTGCTCCTGTCGTCGCCATTGATCTAGAAAGACACTTATATAGTCAGTATAGTTTTTTATATGAAATTGGTTGCCTCATCAACCATATAGTGGCGGCACATCCGACCAATAAAGATACAAGATGTTTCGATTTCTTTAGTCAGGAAAATTATTGCCCGAGCTGTTCTGGCCGCCTGCAAATTGAAAAGTTTGATGTTGATTTGGTCATTCAAGATAAAACAGTGTCATTTTGGGATGGCTTATTACATCAAGACGTGATGGAAGTATTAAACTATTATCAATATCCTAAATTGCAATTCCTGTTTGATGAGATTAAAAATGAACTGGGTCAAGATATTAGTAAAAGCTACAATGACATGACAGCAGAAGAAAGACATACATTCCTTTATGGTTATTGGGAAAAATCATTTTATGATAAAGCAACGAAGTCTTCGAAAAAATGGGAAGGTTTTAATTTGATCCTTGGACGTTATATGGTGATTTCGAAATCAATTATTAAAGAGCAAATGAAAGCATCAAAAGAGATGATTGCCTGTCCAATCTGTCAAGGATCGGTGCTAAACCATAAGAAACCACTAACATTTGGGGACACTGATATTCGTGAGCTTATTCATCAACCGATTGATCAGGTTATAAAAACGATAGGTAATTTACCAGAGCTTGAAAAACTAAAATCAATTGTTGGTGGCGAGATGACACTTACTGAAGATGTCTCCTTACTTCCGAGAGAAACACAAGTGTCGTTAAAAATGCTAGAATTAGAACTCGCAAGCTTTGCTGGATATGAAATAGTCCTACAAAATGTTTTACCATTTTGGGACAAAATACAAAATAATATCCAAGCAATAAGCAGCAAAAATCAAATTACAATCTGTGATTTCGCCCATATTGACGAAACGAGAGAAGCTATTATTGATCAGTATTTTACGAATGGAAAATACAAAAAATTAACATATGTTTATGAAGCATTTGGCTACAAAAAAATTGTTACACAAATTAATAAAATAAAAGCAAGTCATAAATGTCCATTCTGTAATGGGAAGAAGGTCATTTCTGAAGATAATCTCCATGATGGTGTTTATAAATTATCAGTACCATGTATTCGTTGCTATGAAAGTGGTATCAATGACAAAGGGCGTAAGGAAATTGTCGATGGCGTAGACGTGCAAACATGGCTAACTGGCAAAGTAAGTGATGTTGTTGCTGAAAACTTACGAACGGAGGCTGTTGCTAATATCCCTATCTTCAATCGTATTCGAGAGTTAAATAAACGAGAGCTGATGGCGGTTTATCAATGCCTTGAGCAAAATAATTAAAGCAAGCTATATTTTAAAAGAAAGCTATTTCAAAAACTCATTTGCAATAATAAATGCAAATGGGTTTTATGTTATCCTGAGAAAGAGCTTGTAAAAAAGTTAGTAGAATAAAAGGGGAAAGATAGGAATGACAGAATTGATGAACTGGAAAAATAATGCTCAAGAGCATCGTTTTATAGCCTCATTTAGCGGAGGAAAGGATAGTGTCCTAGCTTTATATAAAGCAATGAAGGTTGGAGAAGCAGTTGGACTAATCGTCATGATGGAGGAAGAAGGAAATCGTTCCAGATCCCATGGCATGCCTCCGGAACTCATACGTGCCCAAGCTAATTCTATAGGTTTACCGGTTTATACTGCAGCTGCAAGCTGGACAGATTATGAAAAAGTATTTATGAACCTTTTAGAAAAAGCTAAAAATGAAGGTGCAGAAGTTTTAGTCACAGGTGACTTAGATATGCCTGAACATGGTTGCTGGCATGACAAAGTTACAAAGAATGCTGGTTTAAAGCTAGGCATGCCATTATGGGAAATGGATCATCGTGAAGCTGTCGATGAATTTATAAACTTAGGATTTATTACAATCATTGTCACTGTGAATTTATCATTAGGCATGCGAGAAGACGATTTAGGGCGAATATTAACTCATGAATACGTAAAAGAGCTTGAAGCGCGCGGTATTGACCCTTGCGGAGAAGGTGGAGAATTCCATACTACAGTATTAGACGGACCAATTTTCAAACAGCCTATTCCTGTTCGTAAATGTGATGTTATTAGAAGCGGAGAATATGCTTTTTTGCCTTTGGAACTTAATTAAAATGTAAGAAAAAATTATTTAATAAATTAAAAGACTAATAATGTTGGATTATGGACTGCAGAGAAATCTAAAATATAAGAGCCTTACTACATGTTATTGTAGAAAGGCTCTTTCGTGTAGTTAATCCATATTAATTTACACAACAGATTAGTTAAAAAACTATTTTAAAAAATCATCTTAATTTTTAATTTATAACAATGGGGAGTATGATCGATTTAATCCAGTCCTATTCTAAGTATTGGGATTGATTTGATTTATATAGCTACTGAAAAAAAACTTCAAATAGCTGAATATTTAAGTACTAAAAATAATGAATACACTTTGAGTAATTAAACTATTAAAAGGGTCACTGGCGGAAAGTGACCCTTGAGAATGGAAGGTATATAGGATTAGTTTGTATAATCCTTTACATTATGAGCCTGAAAGGTGGTTTTAGGTATTAGTAATAACCTATGAAGCTAGTACCAACAATAATCAATAGAATGAATAGAACAACGATTAGCGCAAATGATGAACCGTAACCAGAACCAGAACCGCTACCGCAATATTCAGACATAGTAATTTCCCTCCTTTCAATACTCTATAATATGAATCGTTGTTAAAATGATTAGCGATATTTATCTAGTATAAAAAAATAAATATCCAGAGATTTTAAAAAAGGGGTAAGTGATTTATAAAAAGGTGTGATAGGTAGTTATTCGATTAATACAAGACGCTTGTTACGAAGATTAACTGGATCATTACTATAGTATTTGCATCAAGATAGTGCTTTAGATAGAGGTCGGGATACGAATTTTGTATAGTAGGGTGTTGGAAGTGGATGTGTGAATTGTATCTTTTTATATCAATTCTAATCAATTGAATGATTTTAAATACCTAAAAAGTATTTACTTTTATTCAAAACTCAAGGATAATATATCTATTGTTTCGTATAATAAATTAGGTACAAAGGAGAAACGAAAAGAAATGAAGAAATTATTAATTAGTTCGTCAATTGCTGGTGCTCTTTTATTGGGTGGTACTCTAGGAGCATTTGCAGCTACGAATAGCAAAACATTGGAAGTGTTTTTTAATGTCAAGGATATTAAAATTGATCAAGTATCAAGCATGCCTAAGGACAAACCTTTCACATACCAAGGTACTACATATGTCCCATTACGCTTTATCAGTGAAGAGTTAGGCTATCCTGTTAAATGGGATGGTGCTAAGCAAACGATACATATTGGTAAAACAGCAGATGAAAATGCCTATTATCCTCAACGTGACTTTAAACATATGAATTACCAAGAATCGTCAGGAGTGAGCGGGAATACTTTCTCATATGCATTTAATGATGAACGTCTTTCTGATAATATTGGAAATAAATATAGTAACTATATCACATTAGGTGTTAGTGGTTGGTATTCTGATTCAAATGTATTATTAGAATTTCCGTTAAATGGGCAATACAATAAATTTGAAACCACTCTGGCGCTAACTGAAAAATCAAAGAGTACAGATGCTAATTTAACTTTAGATGTTTATTTAGACGAAAACCTTGCTGAAAGTTATTCGATTAAAGCAGGTGACATGCCTACTGAAATTAATATCAATTTAAAAAAAGCAGTAAAAATAGGTTTTAAATTATCTCGTGATAAATCTGGTAAAGATGCAGAAATAGGACTATTTAATGCTAAGTTCTATAAATAAGAACATCTTGAGTTATGAGTCTAGGTTTTATCTGTAAAAAACTGAAGATGGGCAATATTTATCCTGATGAAGAGTGGGCTAAAGAGTATAATTTTATGCTTAGAAAAGACATAATCTACTTATCACATATAGCAAAAGAATTATTTTGGTACCAAACTGAATCATTTGTAAGCCAGTACAATTAGTACTGGCTTTTATAATACGTATAATGATAAGAGGGAAGCATTGGAATGGTATTAGAAGTAAAAAACAAAAAAAGGCATCTCATCCATAGATGAAACACCTTTTATTGAAGTTATTGAGCTGCTCGTTGTAAAAAGGCGTCTAATTGTACTAATGTGACATTGTCATTTACCCCAAAAGTATTGTCACCTTTTCCAACCGTAATTTTATTGGAAGCAAGAATAGATACATAATTGTAAGCCCAATGCGAACTTGGAACATCAACGAATTGTACGGCTGTTCCTTGTTGTTTTAAACGGAATGCTTCCACTAAAACTTTTGATAATTGACCACGTGTCATCGGAGAACCTGGATTGAATTTTCCGTTTTGATCACCCGTAAAAACGCCGAGTTTTTTAAGTGCTTCTGCAGCACCCGCATATTTAGACGATGGTGTTATATCTGGAAAACTTGAATTGGTGTTACTAGTATCTAACTTTAACTGCTTAGCTAGTTTAAGAGCTACCTCTCCACGCGATGCATAAACGCTAAAGTCGATTTCAGCATCTTTTACTTCTCCTTCAGAGAAGTCTGCTACGCGTTTCGCACCTACGTAACGAGATCCCCAGTAATAAGGATCATTAAGTTTGTCGATTTTTACGCCAGAACTTGTAGTAGCTGAAATAAAATTGCTGTCACCTATGTATATGCCAACATGGGAAACGCCGCTTCCCGAAGTATTAAAAAATACAAGATCTCCAGACTTCAACTGAGCTTTCGCAATCGAAGTACCTTGCTGATATTGAGAACTCGATGTACGTTGTAGTGAAATACCCAACTTAGAAAAAACGATTTGTGTATATGCTGAGCAATCTATACCTGTCTTAATGTCCGTTCCTCCATATTGATAAGGTACACCTATATATGATTTTGCTGTATTAGTTAAATCTGCTACTGTTGCTGCTTTCGCATCATGAATACCCATGCCTGTGAAAAACATAAACGATGCAAAAATGGGAAGTAACCATTTTTTCTTCATGTAAACTTACTCCTTTCAAAAAGCTTTCAGTTTTTAATAAAGTAAGAATAGCATGAAACAGCCATGAGTTATTTTTCAATCATATTACCGATTACCGTTAAACAGCAAAATTGAAACCTTAATTTTAACTGTGTAAAACTTCTGCAACAATCATGGGCAATTTTACTAAAAATAATTTAAATAAATGGTTATAGAGGGTTTAAAGGGTTTATTTAGTGGTTTCATCCAATGTAAAAAATTTACGTGAGGCATTGTTTTTCCACATCTAATCCTATTTATTGCTTTATGGCACTGTTGGTCCTCTTCGGCTTAACTTCTCAATTATTAGCTCGCTTTTTATACTTAACAACGAAAACTTTCTTTACGAGGTAATTCACAAAAGGGGAAATAGCACCTTTCATCCCAATTGTATTTTCATAAACACAATTGGACATTCTCCATAAATTTTTCATATTTTTTATTTATACTAAATAATTGATGTGTTTAATTAAATAAGGAAGGATTGGTGAATGGCTTTGGCAGGAGAATTGAATTTATTTCTTTCCTTTGCAGCAGGGTTATTATCGTTTATTTCCCCTTGTTCATTACCACTTTACCCAGCATTTCTCTCGTATGTTACGGGGATGTCCTTTAATGAACTAAAGGATGACAAAGGAGTATTTCATCGTAAAGCATTGATACATACACTTTTATTTTTATTTGGTTTCTCTATTATATTTTTGGCTTTAGGTCTCTCTACATCTTTTATCGGCTCTCTTTTTATTATGCATAAAGATTTGCTGAGACAAATTGGCGCTATTATTATCGTAATATTTGGTTTGATTATTCTAGGTGTTTTTAAGTTCGATTTTTTACTTTCAGATAAAAGAATACAGTTTACGAAAAGACCTAAAGGCTATTTTGGTTCTATTCTTATCGGCGTGGGCTTTGCTGCTGGATGGACTCCGTGTACCGGTCCAATTCTTGCCGGCGTTATTGCATTAGGCATATCCGATCCTAGTAGAGGAATACTATATATGCTATTTTATGTACTTGGTTTCTCTATTCCATTTTTAGTTATGTCTTTATTTATTGGGAAAATGAAAATGTTTCAAAAACGAAGTGCTCTTTTTATGAAAATAGGTGGTGTGTTAATGGTTATTATGGGGATTATGTTATATTTTGATATGATGACAAAAATGATCGCATTTTTAACACCGTTTTTAGGAGGATTTACAGGATTTTAGACGATATAAAACGCCAGGTAAGGAGGAGCATGCAATAAGGTGAATAAAATCTCTACTAAATTAGCAGCTAGTTTTTTTGTTGTCGTGCTAATAATGGAATTATTTCTCATGTTTTACCTACATCGAAATATTATTAAGTCGAAAGTTGAAGAGGAACTAGCCAGTTTATTAGCCAATGGAGAAAATCATAGAGATGTATTACTCGAGAATTATTCAGATATGACGATAAAGCATATCGTGTTAATGGAAAAGAATAAAGATCGAGAAGTCATAATCACAGATAAAAATGGGCGTATTATAGGTCGTTCCACTTTAAATAACACAAAAGTAGAAGAATACATGCCTTTAGTAAAAAATCTAAGTAAAACAAAGGATCAAATAGTAGTAGCAGACTGGCGAAACTCTCCATATATAGTCAGCGCGCACCCTTATAAAATAAATAAAGATCAATCAGGTTATGTGGTCATGTTTCAAAGTACAAGTGCTATCAAAGAAATGGTTCATAATTTGAATAAGCACTTTTTCATATCTGGTATTACTAGCATTGTCGTTCTTCTTGCTATATACGCATTATTATCGAAAGTCTTAACGAGACCTTTAATCCGTATGAAAGCGGCTACTGAAAAATTAAGTCATGGCGACTTTAATGTAAGTCTAGCTGATGTAGGAAAAGACGAACTTGGTGAGTTAGCAAGTTCGATTCAGAAGTTAGCCGATGATTTAGAAAGATTACAAAAAGAAAGAAATGAATTTCTGGCCTCAATAGCGCACGAATTAAGCACACCCCTAACATATTTAATCGGATATTCAAAAGTAGCCATGAGAGAAAATTTGAACGAAAATAATCGAAATCACTATCTTGAAATTATTACAGAAGAAGCTGATCGAATGAAAGAACTTGTAAAAAACTTATTAGAATTAGCAAAAATGGATCAAAACTCTTTTAATGTATCAAAGGAATATTTTTCTGCAAGTCTATTTCTAAATAATATATGTAAACGAGTTGCACCTTCTTTTGACATGAATAACATAAAGATAATGTTTGTTTGTGAAGAGGATTTTGAAATATACGCAGATTCCATTCGACTGGAGCAAATTATGCTAAATTTATTAGATAATGCTTTGAAGTATTCAGATAAAAACACGAAGGTTATAGTGGAAGCAATTAAGCAAGATGAAAGAACCGTAATAAACGTAATTGATGAAGGGATTGGTATTCCTTCAGACGAACTGACATCGATTTTCGAAAAATTATACAGAGTGGAGAAATCACGTTCGCGAACTTTTGGGGGTTCAGGGATAGGACTTGCTGTAGTTAAAGAACTAGTCGAGGCCCATGGCGGTACAATTAACGTGAAAAGCAATTTAGGCGAAGGCAGTACATTTACAATTACAATATAGAAGGGGATAGGAATATACATGAAAACAATTTTATTAGTTGATGATGAACTAAGAATGTTGGATTTAGTAGAATTATTTCTATTGCCATATGGTTTTAATTGCATAAAGGAAACAAGTGGCATAAACGCAATTGAGCACGTAAAGAAAGAAGACATAGCTCTTATCATCTTAGATGTTATGATGCCCGAAATGAATGGATGGGAAGTTTGTGAAGCAATCCGCGAATTCTCAAATGTTCCAATCATTATGCTAACAGCACGATCCGATAAAGTAGATTTAGCAAAAGGTCTAAATACAGGAGCGGATGATTATATTTCGAAGCCTTTTGACGAACGAGAATTAGTTGCAAGAGTAAATGCGATACTACGTCGAACTTATCGTGATGAGAATAAAATGATTCGTTACAATGATTTTACGCTGGATAAAGAAACATACTCCTTACACTATCATGATTTAACTGTCCAGCTGACGTTAAAAGAATTTAATATTATAAAAACATTAATTTCCCGACCATCTAAAACGTATACTAGAGAAGAATTATTACGTTCTGCATGGGAATATGATACAGAAATCGATACACGAACAATAGACTCTCATATTCGAAATTTAAGAGAAAAATTAGTGAATGCTGGTTTTCCAAGTAACAATTTTATTAATACCGTTTGGGGAATCGGATATAAATGGGGTTAATGAAGCGCAAAGTAGCATTAAAATAATGTGATTTAGATGTCCATTAGTCAATTTTGACATGGATATCTTTTTTTATTGTCCAAAGCGCTATCGTGATGTTTTTCAAGTATGATCTTGTAACTCCATAATTTTTTCATATTTATTTGCTACAGTTAGTTTGTATTGAAATGCAAGGAGGAAACATTATGAAGCCTAAATTTTTGATTACTTCTCTACTAGTGAGTAGTTTAATCATTGGGGGATGTAGTGCTAGTAGTTCAAAATCTGATGACACGATGGACCAGTCCAAGATGATAAAAGAAGAAATGTCGAATATGGAGGGGATGGATCATTCCAATATGTCGGGAAACGATATGGCAACAATGAATGGACATGAGAGCCATACGAATCCATTAGCATTAAATCATTCGACTGGAGAAAATGAACTGGCTCTTCCACCTTTGCTAGAAGCAAAAGATGGCATTTTTTCTATTACTGCACAACAAGGAACAAGTGAAATTTTCAAAGGCATTAATACCGAAACGTATGGCTATAATAGCTCGTATTTAGGTCCAGTCATTAAAGTGAATGAAGGCCAAAAAGTAACATTTAAAACAAATAATCAACTATCAGAGCCAACGACATTTCATTGGCATGGTTTAGATCTACCAGGAGAAGCAGACGGAGGTCCACATCATCTATTACAGCCTGGAGATACGAAAAATGTGACGTTTACTGTAAAACAAGGAGCATCCACGTTATGGTTCCATCCTCACCCTGTAGGAGCGACAGCGGAACAAGTATATAAAGGGTTAGCAGGATTAATATACGTGGAAGATGAACATTCTAAAAAACTAGGCTTACCAAGTGAATATGGTGTGAATGATTTCCCTTTAATATTCCAAGATAGAAAATTTGACGATACTAAACAATTAAATTTTAAAGCTGCAATGAATGAGGATGGTACTATAGGTGATACTTTGTTAATAAATGGCACAGTTAATCCTAAGCTAACAGTTGGCAAAGAAAAGGTCCGTTTACGTTTATTAAACGGTTCAAATGCCCGTAACTATACATTTAAATTAAATACCGGAGATTCATTTCAACAAATAGCTACTGATGGTGGCTTTGTAAATAAACCAATTTCGATGAATGAACTATCATTAACGCCGGGCGAACGTGCAGAAATTATAGTTGATTTTTCAACATACAATGTGTCAACGGATATAGCATTAATGAATGAAGAAGACACTAAATTATTATCATTTAATATCGTCGATAAAAAATCAGAAACATCTAGTGATTCTCTCAAAAACTTAAATAATTATGTAATAACCGATGAAGAATTAAAATTGCCAGTTTCTAAAAAGCTGGAACTTTTCGGAATGGGAAAGATGGTCACAATTAATAATAAACAATTCGATATGAATCGAATCGACTTTACGCAAAAACAAGGAGAGACTGAAATATGGGAAATTTATAATAAACCAGATATGATGGGTGGCATGACACATCCATTCCATATACATGGTACTCAGTTTAAAATTCTCTCCATCGATGGGAAAGAACCACCGACAAACGAATATGGTTGGAAAGATACTGTCGCAATAGATGCTGGAGAAACAGTACGGTTAGCTGTGAAATTTAATAACAAAGGCATTTACATGTTCCACTGTCATATTCTTGAGCATGAAGAAAATGGTATGATGGGGCAAGTTAAAGTGGAATAGTACTAAATAAAGTATGTAACGAAATGTCTTACGATTTAAAGCCCTTTACAAAGTGATGATTTGTAGAGGGCTTTTTTTATTGAAAAATAATAAAAATGCTAACATAAGACCAATTTACTATATTTTAACAAAACTCTTTTGTGGTATAATATCCCTAAAAAGGAGTGATAATTTTGGGAAATCGAAATCATTTTACCGTAATAAAATTTCTAGTAAGCTTATCTGTTATTTTATGCATGATAAGTTATCCGGTTATTTCCTTTGCTGAAACACTTGATACCCATCCTAGTGAAAAAAGCAAATCGAATGACATTGATTCGGGTATAGCAAACTTGAACTACAATAATAACGAAGTTTTAGCAGCGAAAGGAGAGAAGATTGATAGTTTCGTTCCAAGAGAAGGTATTAACTCAAATGATAAATTTATAGTGGTGGAACGTAACAAAAAATCACTTACAACCTCACCAGTGGATATTTCAATTATCGATTCTATGGCGAATCGTACTTATCCAGGTGCATTACAACTTGCAAATCAAGCTTTTGTAGACAATCAACCTAGTTTATTAGTGGCGAAAAGAAAGCCGCTAAATATAAGCATAGATTTACCTGGCATGAAAAGAGAAAATACTACGACCGTGGATAATCCTACATATGGTAATGTTTCGGGTGCAGTAGATGAGCTAGTATCTACTTGGAGTGAAAAATATTCAACAACTCATACTTTACCTGCAAGACTACAATATTCAGAGTCAATGGTTTATAGCAAATCTCAAATAGCAAGTACGCTAAATGTGAACGCCAAAGTTCTTGATAATTCACTAGGAATTGACTTTAATGCAATTGCTAATGGAGAGAAAAAAGTGATGGTTGCGGCATATAAACAAATATTTTATACGGTAAGTGCAGAACTACCTAACAATCCATCTGACCTTTTTGATGACAGTGTGTCCTTTGAAGAGTTAACGCGTAAAGGGGTAAGTAATGACGCTCCTCCCGTTATGGTGTCAAATGTAGCTTATGGCAGAACAATTTATGTGAAATTAGAAACAAGCTCTAAGAGCAAAGATGTACAAGCTGCATTTAAAGCTTTACTGAATAATGTGAATACGAATGTAGAAACTAGTGGACAATATAAAGATATTTTTGAAGAGAGTTCTTTTACTGCTGTAGTATTAGGCGGAGATTCACAACAGCATAATCAGGTTGTCTCAAAAGACTTTAATGATATTAGAAAAATAATTAAAGATAATGCAGAATTTAGTCTTAAAAATCCAGCATACCCAATATCATATACAAGTGTTTTCCTAAAGGACAATTCAATTGCTGCTGTTCATAACAATACAGACTATATCGAGACAACTTCTACAGAATACTCTAAAGGCAGCATCATCCTTGATCATTATGGAGCATATGTTGCACAATTTGAAGTAGCATGGGATGAATTTTCATATGATGAAAATGGCAAAGAAGTGCTATCCCATAAAACTTGGAATGGAAACTGGAAAGACAAAACGGCACATTTCTCTACTGTAATACCACTTCCGCCTAATTCGAAAAATATAAGAATTTATGCGAGAGAATGTACAGGTCTCGCATGGGATTGGTGGAGAACAATTATTGATGAATACAATGTTCCATTATCTAAAGAAATAAAAGTTTCAATTGGAGGAACAACATTACACCCAACAGGTACTATTAATTAGGTACCTTTCATGATCCAATCTAAACTAGGGCTTGAAGCGGGTGAATCGTCTAACTAAGTATTAAAAATACGATCATCCATCCTGGACAAACAAACGGCTGAGACTCTTGTTAAACAAGAACTCAGCCGTTTCTAATTCACAAACATCTCTTTCGAATAAGAAGAACACCCCCAAAGGCTGCACCAAATGTTGGAGGAAGAAATTCTACTTTCACTACATAATATGGAAATCATTTTGTAACTAAGTATAAACGTATTCGTCGAATGGTAAAGGGGGATGTGCATGAAGAAATATTTTTTATATGTAGTAGCTCTTTTAGGACTTACGATTATATCGGGGTGTTCAAATACTGAAGAGCCGCCTAAAGCATTTATAGAGATTGAAAATAAAAAATTTGAAACTACACTCGGTACTTATTGTTGGCAAAATCGATGCGTTGATACTGCTGGACCAGTTGAACTTTTAGAAGGCCAAACGCCTATAAAAGTTAAATCAGGTGAAAACATAACGCTTGGATTGGACTATGAAACAAAACCGAATAAATTTCATGTTGCACAAATAAGTGGTAACAAGGAAACTGAAGTCGTGGTCAAAGACAATCGTTTTACTGCACCTACACAACGTGGCGTTTATTATTATTCTTACGGCGTTTGGTGGATTGATGAAAAGGAAGCGAATGTATCTAATGGCGACGCTTTCTATGCCTTTGTTTTAGAAGTAGAATAGCTATTACATGATATAGATCAACTACAGGTGAAAAAGTTGTGAATATGAATGGGGGAAGCGATGATCTCGAAGCGGTATGATGCTTAAATTACTGAAGGACTATTAAGCCACCCCCATTTAAAGGAAAGCATTAAACATGCGTAGGCGTTGATTCAAATTCATTTGTCATCACTGCTTTACATGTATCATAGAAGTAAAGTAGTTATACATAAATGGAGGGCTTTGTATGAAAAAAAGGATATATATTGTAAGACATTGTGAAGCACAGGGGCAATCTCCAGAGTCACAACTTACGGAAAAAGGATTGATACAAGCAAACTATTTATCTGGATTTTTCTCCAATAATGAAATTGATCGAATTATTTCAAGTCCTTTTTTACGTGCAATTCAGTCAGTAGAACCGATTAGTGAGGAAACAAACGTAGACATAGAGATTGATGAACGTTTATCAGAACGTACACTAAGTACTACGGATTTACCTGATTGGCTTGAAAAACTTAAAGCAACATTTAATGATTTGGAGCTGAAATTTCAAGGCGGGGAGTCAAGTAAAGAAGCTATGAACCGAATCGTAACAGTTATAGATGAAGTTTTTAATAGTGAATCTGAAAACACAATAATCGTTACTCATGGAAATTTAATGTCTCTACTGCTAAAGCATTATGATAACAGCTTTGATTTTGATTGCTGGAAGAGTCTTAGTAACCCTGATGTGTTTGTATTATATTACACAAACAATGAAGTAAATATGAAACGCTTATGGCAAGTAGAACTAGTAGAAAAATAGTAATATTTCTTAAAAGTTTAAAACAAAAAAGCAGATTTATTCTACCCGTTTTGTAGAGTAAATCTGCCTTTTAGTTTTAACAGCAACGATCTTTGGGATAGACTGTTTTCTCAAATCTTCTACTAATCCACCCGCTAGTTCAACACTTTCTTTAAATCAATTCTTGTATACGTTTTATTATAAGTCGTACCATCATCATTATAAAATATTGCTTTTTTCAAATATGGGTTGGAGATAGGTTTGTAACCGTGTTTGCTAATTAACTTTATCATTTTGGGATTTTCTATCGGGTCGACACTCACAAATATCTCAGAATAACCTAAACTCTTTGCAATATTTTCTCTATCCCTAATTAAATCTGAACCTATACCATAACCCCGATAATCCTCTTTTACATATAAGTCACTTAATTTAGGAATCAAAGTGCCATTTATTTTAAGAACTCCAAAACCAAATATAAGTGAGTCTTGTTCAGCTATAGCCAAATATACTTCCCTTTTTGCAAATTGCGCTAAATACTTCGTGAATAAATCTCTATTATTTCTAATATCACATAAACCCGATAAGTCGTTCTCATTCGCTAATCTTATTATGTAGTTCATTGTTACTTTCGCTTCCTTATTCTCAGAGTAACTATAGCTTTTGAACCGCTTTTATTTTCTGTTCGATTTTTTGAAATACCCAAGAAATCATCGTTAGTACAAAATAAAGTATGACAAAATTAAGAATTACACTATTTTCACTTTTGCTCGCTATATAAACGTATAGCCCTACCACCAACGCAAAAATTAAAGGCTTGTACATTGAATTCATAATCAATCCACCTTTTCTTAATACTTAAAATGATTTTACAAAATATGTTACATATTTATATGTAATAAATTAGCATATTGGGCACTAAATTGGAATGGATACTTTTTTCGAATGCAAAGAGCCTTGCAAAAAGTGAAGGACTTTATAAGGTTCATCTAGCTGGAGTGAAATGTCTATTTTCTCGAAGATTAATCTTGGTCTAAGGCAACTTATTTTTACGCTCGAATTTTATTTAGTAATGGTGAAAAAGATTGCTGTAGACCCACTCGATATTCGTCTGATATCATAGTTGAGTATTAATTGTAGGAAGAAGATTCTTCCGCATTTTTTATGGATAAAACTCTTACTCGGAGGAGATATAAATGGTTAGTGAGAGAGAACAAATTAGCAAAAAGGTTGCATGGATTGCACTTATATCCAACGTAATTCTTATGGTTGGTAAAATCTTCTTTGGTCTTTTTGGGGGAAGTGAGGCCGTTTTTGCAGATGGGATTCACTCTGGAGCAGATGTAGTAGCTTCGATTGCTGTGCTAGCAGTAGTTGGTATTTCTAATAAACCACCTGATAAGGATCATCCCTTTGGGCATGGTAAGGCGGAGGTTATTAGTGAAGCGATCGTTGGAATTATTTTAATATTAGTTGCACTATATATTTTAGTAGAAGCAATTTTAGCATTTTTTGAAAAACCTAGCGTACCACAATACAGTGCATTGATTGCAGCTATTATTTCTTACATAGCGAAAGAAATACTATATAGATACTCCATAAAACAGGGGAAAAAGTGGAATAGTAAGGCGATTATAGCGATTGCATTAGATCATAAAGGTGATATTGTTGCATCACTTGCTGCATCTATTGGTGTCCTCTTAGCGATAATAGGAAATGCCATTGGATGGACATTTTTATTATACGCTGACGCTATCGCCAGTGCATTAGTAGCTTATTTTATTTTTAGAATCGCAATGGAATTAGTTAAACCTTCTGTTGATGTGTTAATGGAAAAAAGTGTGGAACAGGAACTTTTAGACGATTATGAAGCTACTATTCATGAATTTAAGCAAGTGCAACGAATAGACAAAATTCGTGCAAGAGAACATGGTCACTATAAGCTTCTCGATATTCGTCTATCCCTTAATCATGATTTAACAATTAAACAAGGTCATGATATTGCTCGTGACATAAAAAATGCGATATTAAAAAAATACCCTGATGTAGGGGAAGTCCTTATCCATGTAAATCCTTACTATATAGAACCTAATCAAGAGTAGTACGACCGAGTTGCACAGCTTGAACTGGTGGCGCTACTATCTATGTAGCTATTGCTTGTTTTATAGCTTAAATAATTGTTGCGTTCATAGGATAAAAACAAGAAAAGAGTGTCTTCAAAGTTCAACTTTGAACCACTCTTTTTTGCGATATTCAATGTAATGTGGAAAGGGAAGCATTACACCGTTGATTTTTTGTCATTAAGCACGCTTTGTGTCCTACGATTGATAACATTTAAGAGTGTAATATACTTTTCGAAATCTTCAGATGTAAACTGCTCGAGGTTCTTCAGATAATTTCGATACTCCTCTAGATCTAGCTTCTTATGATAGTCATAAACTAATTTGCCTTTTGGTGTTAATTCAATATTCAATTCTCGATAATTGTCCGGGTTTCTATATTTAACGACTAGATCCTTTTTAATTAATTTATCAACCATTTGAGAAACGGCACTTTTCGTACAATTTTTAATTTCCGCAATTTCGGAAGTAGTAGTTTTTACTTGATCCCCAATTACGTTGAGTGTATGAACCTCAATCATATACAATTCATCTTCTGTTCCATATTTCCTTGGAATACTTTCATATGAATTAATTACCCTAGATGTCTCATAAATCGTTTCCATTAGCTCATAAAAAATCTCTTCTTTATCCACAATGTATCCTCCTCTCCATAATTAGAGGCAAATATAATTTCATTTTACCATCTGTTTCGAATCTATATAATTTTTAAAAAATTCTGAAATCTATTATTGACCATTTTACAGTTAAGGTGTTAAACTGAGAAAAATTTTATCAAACCGATTTCAAAACCGGGATTAAATAGAAAATTCGAACACAATCACGAGGAGGGGAAGCTTTGAAATATAATTTTGATGAAGTGGTAAATCGTCGAAATACGTATTCTTTAAAATGGGATGGCGAAGATTTCATTAAAACAATGGGGTATACAGAAAGATATGACTATAAGACCATTCCACTATTTACAGCTGATATGGATTTACCTGTACCGCAACCATTGATAGATGCACTTCATAAAACAGTGGATCATCGTATTTTTGGATATTCTACTTTTCCAGAGGCGTACTACGAATCAATTCAACATTGGTTTATTAAGAGACATGATTGGACTATCAAAAGAGAAGAGATTGTATATAGTCCCGGAACCGTACATGCTTTGAATATCGCTGTAAAAGCGTTAACTAAGCCTGGTGATGGGATTATTATACAACGACCTGTTTATCCGCCGTTTACTACTACGATCGAAGAAAATGGAAGAGTTGTTCGAAATAATTCGTTAAAATGTGACGCTGAAGGTTATTACACCATTGATTTTGAAGATTTTGAAGCAAAGGCAAAAGAAGAAAATACTACAATGTTTATTCTGTGTAGTCCACACAACCCTACTGGAAGGATTTTAACATATGAGGAACTAAACAGGCTTTCAACTATTTGTGCGGAAAATAATGTAATTATTATAGCTGATGAAATTCATGGGGATCTCATTAGAAAAAACAAAACATTTATACCAATCGCAAAAGTTGCAAACAGTACGGACCATATCATCACGTGTACAGCCATTAACAAAACATTTAATGTTGCAGGTCTGCACTGTACAAATGTTATTATTTCAAACCCTGACATTAGAAAAAAATTTAGCGACACAATGGGGACGCAGTTACCCTCACCGTTTACAATTGCAGCGCTTATAGCTGTTTACAACGAAGGAGAAGAATGGTTAGAGCAACTAATAGATTATATTGACGAAACAATTATATATGTGAAAAATTTCTTAGCTAAAAAAATGCCTACAGTCAAAGTGAGGATCCCTGAAGGTACATATGTTATGTGGATAGATTTTAGTGGATATGGTCTTTCAGCTCAAGAAATTCATGATCGTATTTATAACAAAGCCAATGTCATCCTTGAAGATGGCCACTTCTTTGGAATTGAAGGTGAAGACTTCCAAAGAATTTGTATCCCTTCACCAAGATCACTTATACAAGAAGCTCTCGAAAGAATCGCTATAGAATTTCAAGATTTCGAAACTAAAAATCATGTGGAAGAGGTGTATAAATAATGAAAACGATCGAATTTGAGCTTGATGCATGTAAAGCTGCAAAAGCAATAGAAGGTTATGTAATCGAGATAAGAAGAGATCTCCATAGACACCCAGAAATTGGATTACATGAAGTACGGACAATGAAAGTGGTGACAGACGAATTAATTAAATTGGGCATCGATTACGAAATTGTTTCTGATGGAGGGATTATTGGTTATATCGAAGGGAATCAACCGGGAAAATCGTTAATTCTTAGAGCAGATCTAGATGCCTTGCCGATGAAGGAAGAGGTATATAATTTAAAAAAGAAAAAAGTAGTATTTTCTGAGACTGATCAAGCTGCTCATACTTGTGGCCATGATGGACATACAGCAATGCTTTTAGGCGCAGCAAAAATCTTAACGCAACACAAAGATAAAATCAAAGGAAGAGTACTTCTCGCTTTTGAACAAGGCGAAGAAATGGGCGGAGGAATTTATAATCTCTGTAAACGATTACACGAAATCGGAGGAGACGGAATTTGGGGTATCCATTTAAAATCTGACCTTCCGACTGGGAAAATATCTGTTGACCCAGGCCCAAGAATGGCCGCTTCTTTTGTTTTCAATGTCTTAATAAAAGGAAAAAGCGGACATGGTTCAAGACCAGATTTATCAGTTGCTCCATTAGATTGCTTTACCGATTTTTATAACAATTTAAAAGCGATGCGGTTAAATACTTTAGATCCTTTTAAAACCATTACCTATTCAATTGGAACGATTATTTCAGGTTCCACAGCAAATATTATTCCAGAAAGTTTACAGTTTTCAGGAACAGTCAGGTATTTAGATGTTGATCAAGGTGCCCATGCAGCAAAAGAATTTAAGAGAATTCTAGAAAAAGTATGTGACCTGCATAATTGCACCTATGAATTTATTTTAGAGCCTAAAGAATCGGACTTAGTCGTCTACAATCAAAAAGAATGTGCACAGATTGCGATCGATGCAGTGAAAAAGGCAATTGGTCCAGATGCATTACATTCAATTCCCGCTTGGATGGCATCAGAATCATTTGCGTTTTATGAAAAGTACTTCCCAGGTGTGTTTGCATTCGTTGGAATACAAAACCTTGAAGAAGGGATTGGGGCTGAACACCATAATGGTTTCTTTGACTTAGATGAAGATGCTTTAAAACTAGGTGTGGCGGCAACAGTACAATATACAATCGATTTTCTAAATTACGAAAACCAATTTGAATTTACTCCTGATAAAAGAGATATAAAGAGTCTATTTATTGATAAAGGATTCCAACAATTAATAAATGAATAAAAAAGGAGATAGGAATAATGACACGAAAAAAGCTCTGTTATTTGCTCACGTTCATTGCATATTTTGGGATGCCTTTAGGAATTCCCTTTATTAAAAGTGCCGAACCATATATTTTGGGTCTCCCATTTTTATTATTTTGGATGGTTTTATGGATCTTTTTAGGAACTGGTTTAATGATTTTAGTTCATCGTATAAATCCTGATGCAAAAGAGGAGGTGGAATAATATGATCATTTCAGTTGGAATCATTGCAATCTTCTTAGTGATTGCTTTATTTTTAGGTATTGCGGCAAGTAGAGGCAAAGATATGAGCCTTGAACAATGGAGTGTTGGAGGCCGTGGATTTGGATCTATCTTCATTTTCTTATTAATGGCTGGAGAAATTTATACAACAAATGCATTTTTAGGAGTAAGTGGTTGGATGTATGGAAAAGGTGGCGTAGCATTTTACAATATCGCGATGCTGAATTATGTAATTGCTTACTGGTTAACACCTAAAATATGGGGTTATGGAAAGAAACATAATTTATTATCTCAATCTGACTTTTTTGAAAAGGCATATAATAGTAGAATTCTCGGCACGCTCGTAGCCATTGTAGGGTTAGTAGCACTAATTCCTTATTTAATCATTCAATTAAAAGGCCTTGGCATAATTGTTTCCGAAGCTTCCTATGGAGCGATTGATCCGAAAATAACAATTTGGATTGGCACAATTGCAATGATTGCATATGTTATGGTTTCAGGAATTCATGGCTCGGCTTGGACAGCTGTAATAAAAGATTTTCTTATTCTTGGTGTTGTGATATTCCTAGGTATCTACTTACCTATACATTATTATGGTGGGATTCAACCAATGTGGGAAGCAATCGAAGCCGTTAAACCAGGGTTTTTAACACTTCCAGACTCAGGTTTTAGTGCCTCATGGTATATTTCAACGATAATGTTAACATCGTTAGGGTTTTATATGTGGCCGCATACATTTGTTGCTACTTTTTCAGCGAAAAGTGGAAATGCCTTAAGAAATAATGCGATTATGCTTCCTATCTATGCATTATTTTTATTATTTATCTTATTTGTTGGAGCAGCAGCAATTTTACAAGTACCAGGGCTAGAAGGAGGCGCTGTGGATTTAGCTTTATTTAAAATTTCCACGCAAACATTTAATCCCGTCATCGTTGGCTTTATTGGAGCAGCAGGGTTATTAACTGCCATTGTACCAGGTTCATTGATTTTGATGTCTGCAGCTACATTGCTTGCGAAAAATGTCGTAAAACCTATTCGACCTCAAACTACCGATCAACAAATTGGTATCATTGCTCGTTATTCCGTTCCAGTTATTGCACTTGTTGCACTATACTTCACTTTTAGTAGAGGAGGAGCAATTACGTTATTATTCTTAATGGGGTATGGACTAGTTACTCAATTTGTACCAGGGGTTGTATGTAGCCTTTTGAAGAAAAATCCATTAACTTTACAAGGTGTCTTTGCTGGGATTATTGTAGGTGTCACGATTGTAGGTTGGCAAGCAGCTACAGGTGCTCATCTAAGTACGCTGTTTCCAAGTTGGCCATCCTATATACAAGATATCAACATTGGTTTCCTTGCACTCAGTGTTAATATTTTAGTAAGTGTAATTGTTAGCGCATTTACAAGGAAAGTAACTGTTCAAAATGTGTAACTACACATAAGTAAACTACAAAATCAATGGTCTACCATGAAAATCGGGGGCTTTTCAATACTAGATTATTTCAACATCACATAAAATTAAGGGTATGAAGTTATTGCGATGTTTCAGTAAGTAAGAAGCATTCAGTAGCCTTTTTGAAAATCTGCTTTCATACAGCGTGGAGCCAATATAAATGGCACTTTTATCTCCCCGCAGGAAGGGTGCGAACCATAAGGCTGTAACAGTTCAATCATTTTGATGCTCTCTCTTTGTTAACGGATATCTATCGCTAAAATGATTCGAAAAGGCACTGTAAAAATAGCAACAATCTTTGAGAAATGCTAATTCGTATGGATTGTTGCTATTAAATAAGATAATTTCAAGATATCCATATAGCCTTGATCAAGTTTTTTAGAAGTAAGTTATTTTTGTTGTTCATGATAATGAATGGCTTCTTTAAATTCTTCGTTTGTGTAGATATTATAAAACATATTTCTACTATTTACGTTTGCTATTGTCCCTGTATATGTATTGTCTATCCATAAATAGTATTCATCATCGTTGAGTTTGATCTTATATTGCGGAACTACATTGTTATCTACTTCACCAAATTCTCTAGCTTTTTTAAACGTTTTCTCTATAATCTTAATATCCTTCGCATCGGATATTAACTGTAATGTGTCGGGTTTTTCTTCTTCGAAATTAATTAATTCTTGAATTTCTATCGTTTTTGTTGCTTCTTCATTACCGTTACAAGCAGCTAACCACATAGTACAAATAATGAGAAACAATATTGTTTTTATTTTCACTTTATCTTCTCCTCTTATATACTATTCCTTCGCCAAAATCGTTGAATTAATTTATTTCCTTATAAGTACTTCTTCTCATCGTAAGAAAATACCTACTTTATCCAACAATTTGAAATTCTACTTAACTAAAATTAAGGAGCAACTACCTATATTAAAATGGCTATTAAATAGTTCTTCTTGATTTTATTTAGTTTCTTTATCGAATACTTCATTCAGAATAATCTTTTCAATATTTTTTGCTTTCGTCTACGATGTAGGACAGTAGTCGTTTGCTTAATTGCTTAATGTTTTATCTGTATGAAAATACGTAGTTAGAGAATACTTTTTGCACAAATCAAGAAAGATCATAAAAGCGAACTTTTTTCGCATTAAAAATTCATTAACATTCACGTTTTTGCCATAGAAGTGCTATTCGTCCATCGGCTAGATACTACTTATATTAAAACACGAATATTAAATTTGTAAATTATTTAACGTAATTAATAAATGCTGTAAGTGATGAAGCGGGTAGGGCGTATCTAGTGTTTTTGTTCTTTAGACTTGTTCGGATGGATCTGAACTTGATATGATCTTAAAGTTAATTGATCAGATACTAGAAGCTTGTTTGGAGAGGCTACTAAATTTGTAGCCTCTTTTTGTTCACTTAGTAGTGTCATAAGGACTCAACCTGCAATATAAAAATTTGCTAATTCTACTGTATGCATTACCTTGTCCTCAAACCTTTTCAAATCAATCGTACAATAAACATAGGTACAAAAAACCCCAGTTTAATACTGGGGAGACGGTTTGTCAGAAAAAATATTTTTACTTCTCAGGATAATCCACATGTAATGGCGGTGGAACTAGCCAACCTTTAGTTTTACTAAGACGTAAAAGTTTAACTCCAAGTTGAGCTTTTGCTGTATGGAATTGACCATACATTAGTCCAATATCTTCTCTAATGGACATACCTATAACTTGACTACATGTAACCAACCCAGCAGAAAGGTCACCGGCTAGAGCAGCACTTATTTCTGGATCATTAAATTTCGCACCAGGAGGGATATCCTCAATTCTTGCAACTGGTCTTTCTGGTGGTGCAGGCGGTAGAGCAATACCGTTAGTTTTTAATACTTTTTCTAACTGTTTTCCTTCTTCTCTTAAAACATCGATGATATCTTCGATTATTTTTCTTAGATCTTCATCGCCTGTATGATTGTAAAAGGTTTGATAACCCGCTATGAAGCCATAATTTACAGTGAGATGTGTCCAAATACTAAATACTTCTCCGTAGTGTAATGGCTCATCTTTAGGATTTCCACTAAGTATTCCCATACTCGCACTTCCTTTCTTATTTGAATATTATCAAACAAGAGTAGTATGGCTGAAAAAAGAAATAAAATTCGTTTTTTATAAAGGTCTTCATAAGATATGTACTCGAAGTAAAATCATCTCATCATTTCACAATTATTTATCAAATCTGGGGAGTTACACCATTTTGAAATTAAGCCTACGATAAAAAGTATAAAATACCGTAAAACGGACAATTTAATACTTATTGGAGGTGAGTACATTGGCAAAAGAAAAGCAAAAGAAAGAAATAGAGCAAGAAGAATTCGGCATGGAGTTTAGTCCAGAAGAATTAGAAGTATCTGAAGAGAAAGAAAAAAAGAAAGAACAAAATGAAAATAAAGAAAAGCAGTAAAAAATAAATACCACCATAATCTTTGTGATAAATCACACTAAAGCTATAACACGGTCGTTATAGCTTTAGGTATTGCTCGAATAACGATATATTTTATTTTGTATGGATTTTAGTTCATTCATTAGCTATGAAGGATTGCGGGATAGCTCAGTGCATTAACAACTTGGGGCGATGCATGCAACAGATTGCTATCCCAAAACAAGTGTATGCACTTGTTTTTAAAAACATTACAACTATGAAAATGCAAGAAAAGAAATTCGAGCTTTTTCTTAAAATTAAAAAGGGCCACTTCCTAAAAAGAAAGTGACCAATTTAATTAAATACTCGCCATCTAGTTTTTCAATTTTAAAAAATTCTAATGAACATTGTGATGCAAATTATAACCAATAAAATTAATGTTATAACAATTGTTAGAAGTCCTCTAACAATTGTCGTTAAATTGTTTACATTCTTCAATCCATAGTTGGCAAGGAAAAAAGTTATTATTGTTACTACTAATAAAAATATTAGGGGATCTACGTGAAAGTAAGATACAAAAAATAGTGTAAATTGAGTAGAGTTAATTGTGATAAAGAAAACTATTAGCCAGCATAATGATAGTAGGAATGACAATAAATTTAGATGCATAACTGTGGATTCCTCCTTTTATTATAAAGTGAATTGAAGAAGGAAAAGCGACGTTAATTATTGCGTTCATAAGGAACTGCTTTATCTTAACACTATTATTTATATGATTTAATAACTATGGTTGGTTAGTTCATGGCCTTAAGAAATGAAAAAAAAGTAACTGGACTATAGCTCTTTCATCCTGCTATGAATACATTGAAAAAAGCAGAATAGAATAATCTATTCTGCCTCTGGTTTTTCGCTTTTTTCCATTTCCTCTTTTTTACTTCTAAGTAGTAGGGCGATGAATAAAAAACTTGCTACCCAAAAGGAAAAGAAAAAATTCTCAAGTAAAGCCAAATTATTATTCTCGAAAAAATCCCAAACTGTTGTCAATAAAAAAAGTGTTACAAAAAAAGCGATGTATAAACATTTGCCGAATTTAGTCATTTAAAGCACCTCGATATGTAATAAGTAAATTTAAACGTTTAAAGGGCCACTGGATGGAATGACCCACAAATGGGGAGGTCGTGACGGTCAACTAGCGCCACAACCTAAGTGCGTGCGATACACTCAATACTAATGTGTACAAATTTATGTTTTCTATACATAAAAAAAGCCGCAACGTCCTTCCCAATCCGCTCCACGAATTTCTGGCTTTGGTCTAAGAACTACAGCTAGGAGGAAAAAATCCAAGTGGAAAGATAGCCATTGTAATAGGAGGATATTTAGGGTTAGGGCTTGAAATTACACGGGAACTTGCGGAAGCTGGAGTAATAGTACCTGCAAGAAGAGTTGAACAAGCCCAAGAAGCCTTTTCAACTATTCCACGTATAGAAATAAAAAATGGACCTCATTGATCCTAATTCTATAGATGCTTTTGCAGACGAATTTCTTAAAACCAATTGTCCATTGCATATTCTTGTTAACTGTGCAGGGATTATGGCTAAAATCCGTTGTAACGCGATGTACGAGGGTATGAATCTCAATTTGCAACAAATCATTTAGGACATTTTCAATTAACAGCAAGACTTTGGCCAGCATTAGTTCAAGCTAAAGGAGCAAGAGTAGTATCCGTAACTTCACATGGTCATCGTATATGTGGTGTCGATTTTAACAATCCCAATTTTAAAAATCACGATTACGACAAATGGCAGGCATATGGGCAATCCAAGACGGCTAATGCTTTATTTGCAGCTGAATTAGATAAACGTGGTAAGAAATTTAATGTACGTACATTCTCTGCCCATCTAGGTACGATTGTCACAAATTTGTCTCGAAGTTTAACGGATGAAGAAATGCGTTCAATGGTGCATTGGAGGAGCATGGAAATCGAGCATTAGTTAAAATATGATGAAGAATTTAAAAGCATAACAGAAGGGGCAGCTGCCATAGTATGGTGTGCGGTAAATAGTCAACTTGATGGCAAATGTGGCGTTTATTGCGAAAATGTGGATATTGCCGATGCTGTCTCTGCCGATAGTTCTGATCCATCAGGTGTTAGACCGTGGGCTGTTAGTACAGAAAACGCAGAAAAGCTTTGGAGACTAAGTGAAAATCTAACAGGAATAAAATTTTTAGATTAATTCACAATATAGATGGATTCGTACTACTTAAATATATAAGATAAGGAGATATAGCATCTTATGAATTTAATCGAAACTATTAAAACTAAATTCGTGGGAAAGAAGGTAGTAATGTGAAAACAACAGAAAATTTTACTGATAAGGCTGATATATATGCGAAATATCGCCCTAGTTACCCTAATAAATATATTGATTATTTGTTTTCAGTTAACCAACTAAAAGGGGATCAGATTGTGGCCGATATTGGTTCAGGTACGGGGATATTTAGCCACCAGCTGCTAGAAAGAGATTTAAATGTTATTGGAGTTGAGCCAAATGATGACATGAGAAAGATTGCTGAGCAATCGTTAAAACTATATTCTCGTTTTAAATCAATAAAAGCAACTGCTGAAAATACCACTTTAAAAGGGAATAGTGTGGATTTAGTAACTGTTGCCCAGGCATTTCATTGGTTTGATAAAAAAGCATTTAAAATAGAATGTCAACGGATTTTAAAACAAAAGGCAAATGTTGCTCTTGTTTGGAATAGTAGAGATTTAACTAGTCCAATTATTAAAGAGAATGAAGAAATTTGCCAAAAGACCTGTTCAAATTTCAAAGGATTTAGCGGTGGAATAAAGGAAACGCCAGAATTATTTAACAGCTTTTTTAAAGATGGAAAGTATGAGTTTAAAAAGTATCAAAACGATTTGATTTTTGATTATGACGGTTTTTTGGGGAGGAACTTGTCAGCGTCTTATGCTCCGAAAGAAAAGGACGAAGAGTATAAACGTTTTGTTTTTCTCCTGTCAGAGTTATTCGAAAAATACAGTAAAGGTGGAAAAATTGTTCTCCAAAACATCACACGGAGCTATCTAGGTAATGTCTAAACATCCAAACTTATTTAACCCCGTCCTAAATTTAGAACGGGGTTATGCTTGATTGATCCTTTAACTTTATATACCTCATTGCTAGTTTTGAGATAAATCGTTTTCATCAATATGCTAAAGGATATAGAAAATAGGGATAATCGCCAGCATTTTCTACATTCTTTATCCCTTATTATATAGCGGTGTAACCGCCATCTACTAACAATGTAGCACCTGTCGTAAATTCATTCTCACAGACAAAAACACAAGCATGTGCGATTTCGTCAGGCTGACCTAGGCGACCAATTGGATGACGTGCTACTAAGCCTTCATAAAAATCACCTAGAGCTTCTTTATTGACCATACCTGATTCTACATATCCTGGGCATATTGCGTTTGTGCGAATATTTCTTGAAGAATATTCAGCAGCAAGTGATTTTGTTAAAATATTGACAGCCCCTTTAGAAGCATTATAAGCAAATGCACCTGCTTCCCCAACTGTACCTAGAATAGAGGCGATATTTACGATAACGCCACCGCCTTGCTTTAAAAATTGCTGAATGGCATATTTGCTTCCATAGAATACGCTATCTTGGTTGACTTGAATTACTTTATGATAATCTTCATACGACAATTCATGTGTAGAACCAAGTGCACCAATACCAGCATTGTTTACAATAATATCAAGTTTACCAAATGTCTCTACTGCGAATTGAACAAGTGATTTCACTTCATCTTCATGTGCAACGTTTGCTTTGAAAAATGCAACGGCATGGCCATCTGCCTTTAAAGATTCTGTATGAGCAATGCCAGCCTCTTCGTTAATATCTGATAAAACAACCATAACTCCTTTTGCAACAAATGCCTTCGTAGTAGCTAATCCAATCCCTGATGAAGCCCCTGTTACAACCGCTACTTTTTCATCTAAGTTCAACATAATAATATTCCCCTTTATTTGATTGACTTCAAAATAATAAAAAGGGTCACTGTTGAAAGTGACCAATTGAGGGAGAATGTGACGGTCAACTAGCGCCACAAACTAAAATAAGTGCGTGCGATACACTCAATATTAATGTGTGCAAATAAAGGTTACCTATACATAAGCCGGAATTGATCTTTTATCATACTTTACTAAAAATATTGAATTTTAGTTTGAATCCTCAGATATTTGAATACTTTATCGTTTGTTTGGATAGCATATTTTTATGACCTGGAGCACAATTCCTTCAAATCTTTTAGTACAAGCAGCGAATATAATCGTCTATTGTAGTTCGACGAAGTCTTAGTAAATAAAACAGCAATTTAAAAATTCTAAAAAGATTTGGTAAGTAAAAAGCTCTATGCGACAAATTAAATGTGTGTAAAAGACAATTTCAGAAAATTTGGAGGAAGTAAATTATGACTAAAGATTTCTACACTACACTTAAAGAAAGACGCACTTACTATGGAATTAATAAAGAGGTAAAAATATCAGATGAAAGAATTAAAGAAATTGTGGAATTTGCTGTGAAGTATACGCCGTCAGCATTCAACTCTCAAACTGCACGTATTGTTGTATTATCAGGTGAGGCACATAATAAATTATGGGACATTACAACCGAAACATTAAGAAAAGTAGTTGGAGATAGTGATTTTTCTGGAACTCAACAAAAAATGGATTCCTTTAAGGCAGGTTATGGAACAGTATTATTTTTAGAGGATGATGCTGTAGTTAAATCACTTCAAGAGCAATTTGCTGCATATGCTGAGAACTTTCCAATTTGGTCAAATCAAGCATCAGGTATGCACCAATTAGTTGTCTGGGCTGGATTGGAAGCAGAAGGATTAGGAGCTTCTTTACAACATTATAATCCACTAATTGATGATGAAGTGAAAAAAGAATGGAATATTCCTGATAATTGGAAGCTTATTGCGCAAATGCCCTTTGGCAATCCGACGGCATCACCAGGTGAAAAAGAATTCCGACCACTTGAAGAGCGAATGAAATTCTACAAATAATTCAATACGATATATATCAAACCAGTACCTTAACGGAACTGGTTTTTTCAATGCCTTTCTTTAATTACACTAAGAAAAAGGGAAGAAAACGTGCCATTAAACTATTGTAGTTGGCAGAAAAATTGGTTTTTATCAAATACGCCAAGTTTCCCCGCATGTGGCACATGTGCGACGACGACAATCGATTCCGACTTCGTGGGAAAGGCATTCTCCTGAAAGAATAAAGCAAACAGCTAAGGGGAATCTACTATATATCACGTACACACCTAGATGCTAGGGAACGAGAAATACATAATGATAATGTAATAAAGTGGATTACAAATCCAATGAAAACTGTGTAAATACGGGTGCTTTACTATTAGCAAAGGCTGGTTTACTTAAAGATATAAAGGCAACGACTCATTGGGCAAGTCTTGAATTTCCACAAGTCGAAGTATAACGGGAAGTTAAATTTGTAGATGAAGGCAATATAATTACATCAGTTGGGATTTCAGCAGGTATCAATATGTCATTTCATATTGTGAAAAGATTAGGTTCTGAAGTTGCTCGAAATACTGCTTAAATTATGGAGTACGATATTGTTATTTAAATCATTTTTGAACAAATGGATACTATTGTTGATAAATGTATCTTGTGTTTATGTATTCTTCCATAGATAATGGAAAAGTATTGGATTTATTTAGGGGGTAAAAAGTCCAATGCATTGGAGATAGTTCGATGGAGTATAGCGCAAAAAAGTATTTGTGCATGATGATAAAGCATTTTAGAAATAAGGGATTAACCTAGGAAATTATACGCATATTCGTACATGTTATGCCTGTCGTCCTATTAATATGGAAAACTACTTTGTAGAAGGAATAACACCTTTTTCTCTAAGTAAAAACGCTGATGGAACTGAAGTTTAACATTTTAACTTGAAGGATCGTTAAAGGTGCAGACTAGACTTTCTGGTCTAACGAATAGAAGAGGTCTCAGTAAAAATATACGTTACAAACTTGAAGGTATAATTGTTAATAATATTAATTCTTTATATTTTTCTTACCCCAACAACTTCAATAACATTAAGGAGAGATTGTAATGGAAATTGTTATCATGCTTTACGATGGAGTCACAGTACTAGATGCATTTGGACCATATGAAGTACTTCGTATAGGAGAATGTAGTAAAATTAAATTTGTTGCAAAGAATAAAGGATTAATTCAATTAGATTCGAAAATGGGGTATGTACATGCTGATTACAGCTTTTCAGAAGTTACCTCTGCTGATATTCTTGTAATTCCTGGTGGTTATCAACAAAATCCTATGAACGACAAAGAAACACTGGATTGGATTCGCAAAATACATGAAACTACTAAATATACCACATCAGTATGTACAGGATCTTTGATATTAGCTGCCGCAGGTTTATTAAATGGGATTGAAGCAACTAGTCATTGGGCAACTTATGACTCACTCCGTTCACTAGGTGCAATACCAACTGAGGGAAGAGTTATTCGACATGAAAAAATTATTACAGCAGCTGGTGTGTCGGCAGGTATTGATATGGCTCTTAATTTGGTTGCATGGGAATGGGGAGAAGATGTCGGCAAAGCAGCTCAGTTGATTTTAGAATACGATCCACAGCCTCCTTTCGATAGTGGTTCACCTAAGAAAGCATCACCTCAATTGTTAGAACAAGTAAGCGCTAAGATTAAAGAAATAGAAAAACAAGACCAGTAGGGTTCTGTTACAAAGGTTAAAAATGACAGAAACAGATTGAATATTACTTATATAATCCTCTACAAAGATTTCAATATTTAAATAAACAAATCACCTGCGAATGGTGCGTACCTGTGCAAAAGTAGCATCGAGTCAAATTGGTGATGTACGTTTAACACTGTAACAAAATTGAAAGTGGCTGGGACATAACTAATATGTACTTTATGAAAAACGTATAATTTTTAAATTAGCAATGAATATAAACAGAAAACCCGAACAATTACGAAACACAGGCTGAGCGTTTCGTAATATAGTTCGGGTTTTTCATTGGCTAAATCCTTGTGCCCCAGCCTCTTTTTTATTTTCTTTCCTGTGGAGTGATAAAAAAGTTATTCAAAATAAAGTAGTTTATAAGTTTATTAAACTAAACCTCTTATTCCACAACAAGAGCAGATTGTTGATGTTTTTTGAACAGAGCAGATTCGTAAGTAAGAATAGTTATAACAAAGATAATCTTTAGAAAAAAGTTGTTATTGTATGCTTGCAAAAGTAAGTAAAACAAATAAGAATAAGCATTTATAAAAAGATTAGGCTTGTTCTTTACCTTAAAATAATAAGTTTTTGGATAGGTACTTTAAAGTGCCTAAATCACTTTTTGATTCCTATAAAACTTTAAAGTGCGTACTTACTTTTATAAAGTATACTTCTTATAATACATTTGTAGATGTCTTCTGACAGTGTTTTTAAAAGACAAAAGAATGGTGAAAGATCCATGGTCTTTATGCTTTAGCGATAAGAGTAATTTATAAATATTGGTTTATTCCCCTTTTAAAACTTAGTTTTCATATATGTATTAGAGGAAACGCTTCAATTTTCTACATTTACAAATGAAGATGCCTTTCAATTAGGTTTATTAATTGTTGAAACAGCGAAGCAAAAGGGGAAATTAATAGCTGTTGATATCACTAAAAATGGTGTGCAATTGTTTTATTTCAAGATGTCGGGGATGACAGAGGAAAATACTAAATGGATTGAGCGCAAAAAACAGGTCGTTTCATTGCATAATCATAGCTCCTATTATATGCAGATACAAAGTGAATTAAGTGGAATTCCGCATCATGTAGAATACCGTTTAGATTCTTCAAAGTACGCAGCATTCGGTGGAGCATTTCCCATCAAAATAAAAAACGTATGGGCCATCGGAGTAATAACGGTATCAGGATTAACACCTGAAGAAGATCATGAATTGGTGATAAAAGCAATTAAAAATTATTTTAAATAAACAGTTTTAGAGGAGGATACTATGCCATTAATAGAACTAAAAACTTGGCCCACTATGTCAAATGAAGAAAAAAAGGAATACATTTTTTCCGTAACTGAACTTACAACAAAATTATTAAAGATTGTCCCTGACAAAATTCAAATAGTAATACATGAACTTGCTAAAGAAAATTGGGGAAAAGCTGGGGCAGTAGCAAATGATACTAACTTTGCTGAGAATAGTAGAGTTGTCAATTGGGAAACTAAAGAGACTTATCAAACACAGGCAAGTAATGTAGATGGAATGGCTATAATCACGATTGATATATGGGATACATTTGATCAAGTGATAAAGGATAAGTGGGTTAATCAGCTTACACAAATAACATCTAAATTTACCCACGCCCCGATGGATAAGGTACTAATCGTCATTCGTGAAATGATTCCAGGTAACTGGGGACAAAGCGGGATAACGGGAGCAGATAAAGACTTTCTTTCAAAAAGTCGAACATATTAAAAAAATCTATTCGAAAATTTTAAGTAAGTAGAAAGGAGAATAGTTATGAGTGAATTTTCTAATTACCGTAGCTATAATCGAATGTATAAAGAAGGTGAACTGACACTAGGCCTTCACATTCCATTAGAAAATTATCGGTTTGACACGCCGACAATGGAAAAGCAAGTAGAATTATCGCAATTAGCCGAGAATTACGGTTTTACCAGTTTATGGTTTCGTGATGTATTATTAGAGGATCCTTCCTTTGGTGACCCAGCAGTAGGTCAAATTTACGATATGCTTATTTATTTAACTTATTTAGCAAGCCAAACAAAAGAAATTGCTTTAGGAACGTCTGCGATTGTTCTTTCTTTACGTCATCCTTTACGAGTGGCTAAGGAAATAGCGACGATTGATCAATTATTCCCAGAACGCTTAATTATGGGCGTTTCATCTGGCGATCGAAAAGCAGATTTCAATGGTTTAAATATTAATCATGATGATCGAGGACAACGATTCATCGAAGCTTTTCAGTATTTAAATCAAGTCCTATACGAAGAGTTTCCTTCTATTCGTTCATCATTAGGCGATATTCTAGGAAGTAATTTAGTACCAAAACCAACGAAGCGAATCCCAACGATGATTACAGGATACGCACAGCAATCAATGGAATGGTTCGCGAAAAATGGCGACGGATGGATGTATTATCCTAGAAGTCCATATCTTCAAGCCGAGACGATTCGACAATGGAGAGAACTTGTAGAACATCATTGCCCTGGAGTTTTCAAGCCATTTACTCAGCCTATGCATTTGGATTTGTCAGAAGATCCTAATGAAATGCCTACACCAATTCGTTTGGGTTTCCGAGTAGGTCGAAATCGGTTAATAGAACTACTAAACATCTATAAGGAAATCGGTGTTAATCATCTTTTCTTTGCATTATTTGACAGTAAACGACCGGCTGAAGAGGTTATTCATGAGCTCGGCCAAGAGGTATTGCCTCATTTTCCAGCTATCAAGTAAAGAATGGAACAACGGAGTGGAGTGTTAGGAGAAATTTCCTTATCCACTCCTTCTTTATTAATAAACTGTTTAAAAGAATGAGGAAACCCCATACTATTAAGCGTAAATTGCAATTAATTTTTTATATAAAACTACATTGGGAGGGATTTATTGTGTTTCTGAATTTAAAAGGGAAAACGGCACTAGTTACGGGGTCTGCAGCAGGCATTGGTAAAGCCATTGCAAAGTCATTAGTAGCAGAGGGTGTTACTGTCATTATTAATGGACGCCATGAAGAAAAAGTTCATCAAACAATGCAAGAAATTCAAGAACAATATCCTGAAGCAATCCTTCAATCATTAGTATCTGATTTAGGAACAGCTCAAGGATGCCAAAAGGCTATAGAGGAATTCCAAGAAGTAGATATTCTAATTAACAACCTAGGTATTTTTGAGCCTAGAGAGTATTTTAATATCTCTGATGAAGAATGGTTGAAGATGTTTGAGGTCAACATTATGAGTGGAGTTCGACTTACGCGATGGTACCTCAATCAAATGATTCAAAAAAAGGAAGGAAGAGTTATATTTATTGCGAGTGAAGCAGCCATTATGCCATCACAAGAAATGGCTCATTATAGCGCGACGAAGACGATGCAGCTTTCTCTTTCTCGTAGTTTAGCGGAGCTGACGAAAGAAACAAATGTTACTGTCAATACAATTATGCCAGGTTCTACTTTAACAGAAGGCGTAAAAACGATGCTAAATACCCTTTATCCTAATGAAAATTTGTCAATGGCAGAAGCTGAAGTGCGATTTATGAAAGAAAATCGGCCAACTTCTATTATACAGCGACTTATTCGCCCAGAGGAAATTGCTAATTTTGTTACATTTTTAAGTAGTCCTCTTTCTTCTGCTATTAATGGGTCTGCGTTGAGAATTGATGGAGGATTAGTACGTAGTGTCTTTTAAGAGGGTTTCAAATACTATCAGTGGATCAAAATGAAAAAGTAATCAAGAAAATACACAATTGGAGGAGTAAAATGGTCAATCATTTATCATTTGCTCGTATTAAACCTGTTGTGAATCAAGTGGAATTTCACCCACGCTTACAACAAATGGAGCTTCGTTCATTCTGTGACAAGCACCAAATTCAACTTGAAGCATGGGCACCTTTAATGCAAGGTGGGCTTCTTGAAGATGAAACCATTTCAAAAATCGCAAAAAAATATGGAAAATCAAATTCTCAAGTTATTTTACGTTGGGATGTACAAAATGGAGTCATCACTATCCCAAAATCTGTACGTAGAGAACGCATGATGCAAAATGCCGATATTTTTGACTTTAATTTAACAACCGAAGAAATGGCTATCATCGATGCAATGAATCTTGAACAACGTGTGGACCAAATCCAGATGAATACGATTTTGCTCTATAAGCAATAAAAAGTAAAGAGACTGTCTTGTGTTTGATAATCTTTTTTTCCTTCATTAAGATGTTTGCTGCATAGCTATATCATCATCACGGTGTTCTAAAATTACATCTTCGCCTTTATCCTGTAATACTTCAACATGATTTTTGCCCCAAGTACAAAGCATGTTCAGGATAGGTTCCATTCCCTGTCCATATGGCGTTAAGGTATTATTTATGAGCTGTGAGAGCAATCGAGATGGGCGACGGTACGTGTTACTGAATCTCGATGCGTCTCATAGCTTTTTATTTGTAGCTCCAGCTGGCAAATAGTAAGCAGTTTTGACTCCTATTGTAACTGTACCACTAGGTGGCGCTTAATAGGTTTTGAATATTTTTAAAGCCAAGGTACTCAATAAAAGTGTAAGTAACTAAAATACTAAACATAGCTCTGATAAAGAACATGTACAGGCGTCTAGGTTACATAGACGTCCTCTATTGATCAGTCTTAAGTGATACTACATGTGGGCGCTAGTTGCCGCGTACATTTATCCTTTCTTTCGTTGCTTTTATTAATGTGCGGCTTTCCTCGGATGAATCCTCATCATTTGGTATAATAACAAATAGATTTTTTAGAACGGAGCGATTGATATGAATGTAGCGCAAAAAGCGTTTTTTGAGGAAAAGGAGCGTTCACTTGGCGTTCGCCTAAATGATGTGCAGACGCAGGCGGTGTTACAGACGAGTGGTCCGCTTTTACTATTGGCATCGCCCGGTTCAGGAAAAACGACGACGATTATTATGCGTATTGGCTATATGATTGAGGCGCTTGGTGTGAATCCTTCTCGTATAAAGGCTGTCACATTTAGTAAGGCATCGGCAGGTGATATGAAGGCACGTTTTGCGAATTTTTTCCCACATTTGCCACCAGTTGATTTTTCGACGATTCACAGTTTAGCATTTCAAGTTGTGCGGCAGACACTTGAACGTCAGGGCATTTCGTACGGCATCATTGAAGAATCGGACAAGCCTGGTGTTGTTTCAAAAAAACGAGTGCTTCGCGAGATTTTTGAACAATTAAATGGCTCGAAAATTACAGAAGATCAGTTAGACGAGCTACTCACGTACATAACGTTTATCAAAAATAAAATGCTGCCAGAACAGGAATGGGCCATTGCAGAAGTAAAAGTGCCAAAAAAGGTCGAGATTTTAAAGCGTTATGAGGAGTATAAACGTACAGGTAGTGATCGTTTATTAATTGATTTTGACGATATGCTATTAATGGCGAATGATATTTTCACAAAAAATCGAGAGGTGCTGGCGCAATACCAACGCCGCTACGATTATTATTTAACGGATGAAAGTCAGGATACATCGCCCGTTCAACATGCGATTATCGCGAAGCTTGTCGCAGTCCATCAAAATTTATGCGTCGTTGCCGATGAGGATCAGGCCATTTATAGTTGGCGCGGAGCAGAACCAGATTATTTGTTAGATTTCCAAAAGAAATATCCGGAGGCGCATGTTTTACTTATGACGCAAAACTATCGTTCAGCTGCAACGATTGTAGAGCCAGCTAACCTATTTATTCAGCGCAATAAAAAGCGTTTTAACAAACAAATGTTTACGGAAAATCCTGCAGCAGAACCAATCTCGTTTAAAATCCTGGAGAATTACAATTTACAGGCTAAGTATTTAGTGGACCAGTTGAAAAATCTGTCTAATCGCGGCTCAACGGCTATTTTATATCGAAATAATACGTCAGCTATTCCGCTTATAGACGCGTTTGACAGAGCAGGTTTGCCTTTTTATATGAAAGATTCCACGATTCGCTTTTTCACCCATTGGGTCGTGGAGGATATTATGAACTTCATGCGTCTAGCGTACAATACAAAAAATATTGCGGTCTTTGAAAAGATTTACAGAAAAATGAATGCTTATATTACACCAACCCAATTTAAGGCATTACAGAGAGTGCCGGAAGATAGCTGTGTATTCACACAGTTGTTAGAACATGTTGAATTAAAAGATTATCAGCCTGACTATATTAAGCGCATTCGCAAAACGTATGATAGCATTCAATTTGATAAAACGACCCCAACAGCTATGTTAAAGCATATCCGTTATGACTTTGGCTATGAGCGTGCCTTACAAAAAATGAGTGAGAATCTCGGTTTTAATTATGAAAATTTACTAGATATTGTCGATGTACTCGGTTTAATTGCCCGTCACACGACGACGATGACCGAATTTGCGAGTCGTTTGAAGCAGCTTGAAAATTTAGCACGTTCTTCTCATGTAAAAAATGAATTGAATGCAATTACACTGACAACATTGCACAGTTCAAAAGGCTTGGAATTTGACAATGTGTATTTGATTGACTTAATTGAGGAGATTTTACCGAGTGAGGTGGAAGAAGAGATCGAGGAAGAAACGCGACTCTTTTATGTCGGTATCACACGTGCGATTCGCCACTTGGAATTAATTTCGTATAGTAAACGCTTTAAAACAGATGTGGTGCCATCAATTTTCATGAAAGAATTAAAACAAATCGTCTCACCGCAAGAATTGCCAAAGAAAGTGCCGAAAAATCCAAAGAAAACACCTAAGCAATACCGTAATGAGCGGACGATTACTACCGAGTCAGCGTTAATCGTAGGCTCAAAAGTAAAGCATGTGTTATATGGAAAAGGGGAAATATTAGCCGTAACGAGTAGCACGATTGAATTGTCATTTGCTACGGGGATTAAGAAGTTTTTGACGGATACATGTTTAGAACAAGGCTATTTAGAAACAGTTGAAGATTAAGGGAAGCGTATTCGGGAATTTTCCGGATACGCTTTTTTAAGTAGTGCTATTTTGTTGGGTATAGGCAACCCTGTATAAGGATGAATAGCAAAATTACCTAATCCTTTGGAAGGAATTTTTGTTTTTATATTGATAGGAGTAAATTAAGGATTTATTAAGAATCTAGTAAGAAATAAGTGAGTTTTAAGAACTAGAATAAATTTATCTTAACAGCGTAAGCTCTTAGACCATGTCAAAAAACTATTTAGGAGGTTTTTATGAAAAAGAAAATAATTATTGCAATTGGTGCTTTTGCTATAACAATGACTAATTTTGTAGAGAGCACTTATGCAAATTCGAAAACAGAAGTTTCTGTTTCAGCTCCCTATGATACAAATCAAATAGCTGAATGGTTAGAAGTGCATGCAAATCCTTTAAAAACAACTAATCCAACAGCATCTCTTAATGATTTAAAACCACTTAAGAAAATGGTAGGACCAGCTTCAATCGTAGGTTTAGGTGAAGCTACGCATGGGGCTCATGAAGTTTTTACAATGAAACACCGCATTGTTAATTATTTAGTAACTGAAATGGGCTTTACCAACTTAGTTTTCGAAGAGGGATGGGACAGAGCTTTGGAAATTGATCGTTATGTTCTTACTGGTAAAGGGAACCCTAGCCAACATCTATCACCTGAATTTAATACGCAAGAAATAGTAAATCTAATTAACTGGATTCGACAATATAATGCTGATCCAAAACATAAATCTAAAGTGCGTGTCATTGGTATGGATATACAATCAGTAAACAAAAATATTTATAATAATATAATAGAATATATAAAAAGAAACAATCCAGCTCTTGTGCCTAGTATAGAAGAGAAAATAAATGGTCTGATTCCTGTAACAAAGGATATTAATACCTTTAGCGACCTGACGAAAGAAAATAAAGAAAAATATATTTCAGACGCTAAACAAATCAGTGCTTTATTAGAACAAAATAAAAGGTATCTAAATGGTAAATCTGAGGAATTCGCATGGATAAAACAAAACGCCCGTATTATCGAACAGTTTACAATAATGTTAGCCTCATATCCTGATAAACCATCTGATCTTTTTTTAAAACATGATATTGCAATGTATGAAAATGCGAAGTGGACAGAAGAACATTTAGGAAAAACCATTGTATGGGGACATAATGGACACGTTTCGAAAACAAATATGATACCTTTTATATACCCTAAAGTAGCTGGGCAGCATTTAGCAGAACATTATGGAAAACGGTATGTATCTATTGGAACATCTGTTTATGAAGGAAAATATAATGTTTATAATACTAACCATGAATTTGGCCCATATGGAACATTAAAATCAAATGATCCAAACAGTTATAATTACATCTTTGGTCAAGTTAAAGAAGACCAATTTTTTATTGATTTACGTAAGGCAAACGGATTGACAAAAACTTGGTTAAACGAACAACATCCAATTTTTCCCGGAATAACTACCGAAGGCCCCGATATACCAACAACTGTTGATATATCATTAGGTAAATCATTTGACATACTTGTTCAAATTCAAAAAGTAAGTCCATCTCAACTACTTCAATAAATCTGTAATAAGTGGATAATGGATAAACAAAATGTAGTATTGATTAACGAATTTCTAATGATGAAATTCGTTTTTTTTATTCTAATTTTCATAGAAGACAAGTGGGAGTACATTTAATTCCCGAAAATTATACAATCAAGCGTAATAATGGTATTGTATGAATAGGTAGATTTTTCGCCCAATTCAAAAAAAAGGGGAGTTTTCTTTATGATATCTTTTTCTAAACCAGACGTAGAACAGTTTTTACGAACATTTTCGATTGGTGATTTTGCGGTTAGTCCAGATGAAAAACAACTAGTTTTCAGTACTAATTTAAGTGGCAAGTATAATTTATGGGCCATGAATTTGCCAAATACATTCCCAACGCAGCTTACTTTTATTGACCAGAGCTGTCAAGGCCTTCTCTATGATAAACAAGGACGGTTCATCATTGCCGGTTTTGACCAAAATGGAGACGAAAATACGCAATTTTATGGACTTCCACTTCAAGGTGGAACAATGAAGAAAATTATTTATGAAGAAGGAACTCGCAATGCTGGGCCAATTTTATCTGAAGATGGGAACAAGCTTTATTATACATCTTCGAAAGGAAACCCATCGTATTTAAATGCATACGTCTATGATTTGGTGACAGGTGAGGAAGAAACAGTTCTTGAAGGAAAAGATGCACCCACATTTTTAATCGATTTTAGCCCGAATGAAGAGATAGCCCTCTACTATAAACATTTTGCGAATACGTATACGCTCTTTTACGCCAAACGGGGAGAGGAACATATTCTCCTGACACCGCCAACAGATCAGCAACATACAGTCAGTGACGCAGTTTTTGTATCCGATGAGCTCATCTATTTATTAACGGATTACGAAGCTGATTTTACGTATTTGGCTTCGTATAATTTAGAAACAAATGAGTTTGTAAAAGTGAAAGATTTAGAGAATGAAAGCTTTACTACGTTGAAATATAACAAAGAAAAACAATTCCTATATGTAATTAGTGAGAAAGGTGTAGAAGATCATTTATACAAGCATGATTTGCAATCGAACAAATGGGAAGAACTAGATTCACCATGTAGTGTCATCGAAAAGCTTATAGTAACAAAATCCGGTAATTTGTTTTTATTAGGAAGAAGTGCTACAAAGCCGCATAATATTTATCAATTTAAGGAAAATGGATGGACATCTTTAACGGAATACACAGTTCCAGGTGTAGATCAAAGCGAATTAGTTGAGCCGGATGTAATTACTTATTCTTCCTTTGACGGACTTGAAATAGAGTCCCTATTTTTCAAAGCTAAAAAGGAAAATGATAATGGTGAAATCATCTTTTGGCCGCATGGTGGTCCGCAAGCTGCAGAGCGTAAATTTTTTAGAGCTTCCTTCCAATTCTTTTTAAATAATGGGTATAGCATTTTTGCTCCGAATTTCCGTGGTTCGACTGGCTATGGATTGGCTTTCACGAAAATGGTAGAAGGGGATTGGGGACACGGTCCGCGCCTTGATAATGTAGCTGGTCTCGACTGGCTCATTGCTAATAACTATGCAGAAAAAGGTAATATTTTATTGATGGGCGGAAGTTATGGAGGATATATGGCCTTATTGCTTCACGGTAGACATGCTGATTATTTCAAAGCTGTAGTGGATATATTTGGTCCATCTGATTTGTTCTCATTTATCAACTCGGTTCCTGAAGATTGGAAGCCAATTATGGATCAATGGGTAGGAAACCCTGAAAAAGACAAGCAAAAACTCATTGATTTCTCACCAATTACGTATTTAGAAACTATGGTGAAACCAATGCTAGTTATCCAAGGAGCGAATGATCCACGTGTTGTGAAAGAGGAATCTGATCAAATCGTGCAAGCTTTAAAAGATAAAGGTCGTAATGTCGAGTACATGCTTCTTGAAGACGAAGGACATGGGTTCTCTAAAAAAGAAAATGAAATTGCTGTTTATCAAAAAATCCTCTCATTTTTTAATCAATTCGTTGGATCTAAAGTGAAAGCATAACGATACGTATCATTGAAAAAAGAACCCCGACTGGGAAGAAAACAATTCTTTAAGTAATGCTTTTGATGGAAATACTGTTTGAAATTAAACGAAAAGACTAGGTTCTACAATGGTAGAACCTAGTTTTTTTCATAAACCAACCAACATCCCTTGTGTTACCATAAACTCCACACATGTGCTAGTGAGGACCCGAATCCACTTGAAGATATTTCAGCAAATCCTATCAAGTTGTATCGGATTTTCGGGGTGGATCGCGCAGCCTGTGCTGAAACCACAGAAAGGAGTTACTCTCCCTGATATTAGTACAGTTCAAGTAAATTCTGTACTGCAAAAATACAAGTAAGTGCCGATTTGTTTGAAAAAATATCCGGTACAATTTACGAATATTTTTAGAAAAAATCATCAAAAATGTTCGTGTTTAAATAGTGAAAATGCCATTCGTTCATCAGCTGGATACGATATCAATCGAACAAAACACGAATTTTATCTTTTTGAAAAAGTCACGAATGAAACCTTTATATGAACTTACCATAACTTAAATGAAACGAGTGGGATAAAACACTTTAGTTGAACAGCAATTACGTTTATTAGGTTAATTCAAGAAAATGTTTCTACTTCTTTTAACGAATCAAGGATAATGAGGTGATTAGTGATGACACTTAAATGGTTGTGGATATTGGTTATTGCATTTAGCTTACTAGAATGGATTTCAATCCCATTCATCGGTGCATTTACAGGAAAATTATATCAATTAGTTGATGGTGTATTAATAATTACTTTTATTATTTACCCATTATTTTTCATGACTTCTCTTTTACTATTACAAAAGGAAATTAAAAAAATTGGTGCAGTAATTTTGCTTATTCCACTAATCGTGTATGCACCCTTGCTAATAAGTCTTCAAACGTTGCTTAAATAATGTACTTATTGAGCTAACTGAACCGTTTAGTGAAATAAATTCAAAATACACCGACTAAAAGGACGGAGTAAAATTTTAATTTAGATATATTAGTTGTCTGTTTATGATGAAAGTGATAAAGAAGAAATTTATGTCTAAAAGTTCTTGTCCATATACAATACAAATACAGAGGGTATTATGAAGATGGACGTATTTAGTTTACATAAAATAAATACTGTAGTCACAACTTTCAAGTTATTTAATAACCGTTTATTTTAATAATAATGATTCCATATACAATAAAAAAGAATCGTATACTAGGGTGTTGTCCCTTATTCTCAATATCCATTAAATAGCGTGGGTCAATCTCTAAGGGGATGAATTTATGAAGAGATCGGTACTTTTATCAATTTCAGTTTTGATGGTTAACTGTAAGGGAAATATTAATGACTAATTGATAGAGCAACATTAAATGTTCCGACAGATGAAATAATTAGAGATCCTGCCTGTATGCAGGTGTATGTGACGGATCGGTAATTATAAGATAAGGAGATGAAAGAATGGGAATCCTAGATATCAAAAATTTTTCAAAAGTGTATAAGGGTGAAAAAAAACTGGCGATAACATAAATTTATCTGTTGAAAATGGCGATATTTTTGGATTTATAGGTCATAATGGAGCAGGGAAAAGTACAACGATCAAATCAGTAGTAGGAATACTAGATTTTGAGGAAGGCGACATCTACATTGATGAGCATTCAGGATTTTGTATTTAAGTCATCGAATATAAACTACCTTCCAAAATAAATAATTCTGATTGACTAAAGCGCACCATCTTCCCAGCAATCCGCATGTGAATCTAAGGTTCTAAAACCAACTTCTTAACCGCAACTACTAATGCAAACATATCTAACTGAAGCTCCGGAAAATAAGATAGGTAATAATGGTCTAACTTATATTCAAACAATAACAAAGGTACAATGAAGTTAAAAAAGAAAACCTAAATTAATTGATATTGAAAAGAATGGGACATTAAAGTTGGCGAAAAAGAATATCTAGTATTATGGGTGTACTTTGTTGTAGCATCAATTTTGCAAATGTAGGCCTTAAATGATGTAGCGCGAAGCGGGTAGGTGGGAAACATGTCATTTTCAACATATCTTTAAAGACAACATGTAAACCCTGCAGATCTAATGCTTCATGATTTTTATTTAGGACATCAGATTCTAATGGATTCTTAAAGTAGCTTTATAGGATAAATGTGGATGAAGGGGCAATATTCGTTCTTTTTTCTATCATGAAGGCCATTTTCAACTATCTCTGGATGCGTAAAAACTGATATAATAGATATACCAATAAAGTGAGGGGTGTTATTTATGAAAGACAATTCACGCCTAGAACGTAAAAAGCAAGTGCAATTCGCAGTCGGTGTGGCTGCTTTAGACGGTGGAAAACCGAGTGTTTTTACACAAAACCTCTTAAACCAATATGAAAATGGTCAAATATCATCCAGCCAATTGAAACAAGCAATTGTTGAAAAATATACAAGGGCTTCACAGTAATTTATGGACCCATATATTTATCCTAATACAAATATCTTAATCAACTAATTAAATATTCGGGATAGACAACAATTAATTGACGTTGAAGCACAGCTGTTAATCGCGGGGATTTTAGATGTTTCTTCTATCACTCATGAGATTGACTTTCAAAAATATGAAAGTCTCCAAATGATTCATCACTTTCTTTTTCATGAACTATATTCATGGGCAGGGGAATTCCGTACAATCAATATTTTTAAAGGTGAACACGTTTTAAATGGATTATCTGTTACTTATAGCGATAAAAATCACATTGTTTCTGATTTAAAATCTGTTTTCACTTGGTCTAAATCTAAGCAATGGAAATATTCTAATCTTCGTCTTATAGAGGATTTTTCTACATTTATGACAAAACTTTGGCGTGTTCATCCTTACCGAGAAGGAAATACACGAGCGATTTCGATTTTCATGAAGCTTTTTGCTGAAGCAAATAAGCTAGACTTCAATGCTCAATTGCTCTCACAAAATGCAGGATATTTACGAAATGCACTAGTTCTTGCCGCAGTAGAAGAAGCTCCGGAACCAAAATATTTTTTGAAGATGATGACAGATGCATTAGATGTAGCTGATTTCAATAAATTCAAGCCTGACGATGAAGCGTCTAGTAATTATTAAGTAATTGGGCAGTATGATGTTACCAAATATGAAGAAAAACCCTTTGAAATGGATTTTGATAAGGAATAATTTTTTCCGATTAAGATTTAATACACTAAAAAGGATGGTGATTTGCAATTAAATCATCATCCTTTTCGTATTTATACTTCACCTGTTGAAATACTGTAATTATTGCCTGAATCTGTAGCAAAAGACTTCTAAGGCTATATCATAACCCAAGAAAAGTAATAAGTCTGAAAACGTAAGTTAAAGAATTAGAAGAGGCAAATAAAATATTTAAAGACCTGATTCAAAAATTATATGGTGAACTGTATTCTAGAGAATAGCTCTAATTTTTAGCTTGTAAGCATAAAAGGGGAATCCAGAAGTCGAAAGTACGACTTTCTGGACAGCTCCTTTTTTGTGATAAAAACTGAAGTTATATTTTTCAATATTTTGATCTGTCGACCAAGTCATTATGTAATAAAAGAAGTTGATTAAAATCTGGACTAGACGTATTAAATTCACTAAACTCAAATAAATTTGAGGGATTTGTATTTAGCCTGGGTGATATGATCTTTTTAAAAAGGTATGAGATGAAAATGGTAAGAAAAGCGTTACAATAAGGCTGGCAATAAAACTAGGGATATTTTACATAAGTTGGACGTTGGCATTTACATGTACCTACTCGTCGGGGCAATTATACTGATATCTTACGTACTCTATTTTTCAATTGTTAGAAATGCTTATTAAAGGGCTAGAATGTGCTACGAAGCTGTATCAATTTAAAGAAAATGGATGGACATCTTTAACGTAATACATAGTTCCAGGTGTAGGTCAAAGTGAATTGGCAATTAGATTCGATCTCCACTACAACATCGTTAAGGTGACCCTGAATGAGGGCGGATGTGACGGTCAACCAACGCCACAACCGAATAAGTGCGTGCGATACACTCAATATTAATTTGTCCAGGTAGTGGTTACTTATACATAAAAAAGCAGCGTCGTTACACGCTACAGCAAACTAATGAACATTCTTAGGAAAAATAATCAAAAGATATTGTTCAGAAAGGACGCAAAATTATGGCTAATAAATGTGATGTCTCTCGTGTTCTATCAAAACTATTAACTAGAGTGTGTCGATTTATGCTAATGTAATTAACATCCATTACAAAACATACTCTTTGAAGAAATTTATTATTTTTTTAGGAATACTTTATTATTACTTAACATGTGAGCTAACAATAATAAGTGTTATTCCCGTAAATAGGCAAATGATTCTCGTCACAGGAACTTTATCAGCTAGTCCAAATAATGCAATTGCTGTCGTGACGATTAAAACTGTTGGACCAACCAATGCAAGCATTGTATTAATATAGAAGGCTTTTTCTAAATTATTCAACTTTAGCATCAACAATCCAGCACTTACTTCGATACTTCCAGACAATACACGTAAAATAACCATAGCAAGAACCGATTTTTCAATAATTGTCATCATCCTATCTTTATAGAAAATTTCCGCTTATATTCATTAGGAAAATTATAGTCTTCTGTTTTAATGAAATACTAAAATCAATATATGTATGATTCGTATCAAATATTCAAATAGTAGTTTTGATTAACCCCTCAACCATTTGTGGAGGAGGGGATTTTAATATTTAACTAAGATTCGACCATTATGATTTTTTTAACTTTAACGAACAGTGCTAGTTAGGTTTACATTTACTAGAAACATAAATGACTTGCTTTTTAGAACGTCCGCTCTAACATTCGCTCAGTGTATACATATTAACCGTGTATTATAAAACCTGTGATATTAATAAGTTTATTATTCAAAAGCGTTCCCACCCATTAAACGTTTAGCAATGGTATATCCAATTAGGTACGCAGCTGCAGACGTGTTACCATCTACTGTAAAAGGAATGATTTGTGCATCAGCAATCATTAAATTATTGACTCCATGTACATTTCCATACCGATCCACGACGCCACCTTTACCAATAGGGGCCATTCGAAGAGAACTTTGTTGATGGTGATTATGGCCAAAATTTTCTTTAATAAAGTTTTCAAGTTCATCGTCATTTTCAATGGTCTCAAATGTTGGATTTACAAGCTGATAATTTGGGTCGAGTTTTGAAAGTTTCTCCGCAATGCCCTTAATATAAACTCTGTATATAGCCTTTATTGCTTCTAGGTCATATTCATTTTCTAAGAAACCTTCATCCGCAAGGACAATTTTTAAAGGGTCGTTATTTTGTATTTTAATGGATCCTTGACTTTTTGGTTGTAAAAATATAATAGCAATATTTAAATTTTCTTCTGAAACAATCCCAATGAGTTGAACACCTCGGTGGCGATTGTTACTGCTATTAAGTGGATTTGGTAAAAAGGCACCCCCTGTATAAAGAGAAAATGGATCGTTTTGAAGCTGATGAATATCTTTTGAATTCACACTAAATGTAGCAGTATTTAAGGTATGATTAGTCAAATGTTTCCCAACATTCGGATTGTTAAAAATAACGGGGATACCGGCCTGACGTAGGTCATTTGAAGGGCCAATTCCAGATAACATTAACAGTTGCGCACTGTTTATACCTGCTGAAATAATTACTTTTTTTCGGGCAAAAGCTTGGACCTTTTTACCTTCTTGTAGATATTCAATACCTATTGCTGTTTTCTCCCTAAATAAAATACGAAGTCCGGTTGATTTATAAACAACCCTTAACTTACGTCCATTCACCCCGTATCCACCAGGAGTCATAATGTCTGAAGATAAAAATGCGGTAGAAGAGCTTTCACGTTCTCCATTAATCTTTTGAAATAGTTGCCATTGAGTAAAAGGACCAATAGGGGTTTTTGGGTTATTATAGTCAAGTATTTGTTTATAACCTGTTGCTTGTTCGATCGCTGAAACCAATTTTTTCGTTATCATTGGTGGATTTTTAGGGGCTTGCCTGATATCTATACGACCATTGAAGCCATGAAATTCAGGATTACTTGTTTCTCCATGAAAATTTTCTAACTGTTTAAAGCTACGATTTGCTCGTACAGGGGACCATAAGTTACCTAAAAGACGTTCCCATTCTTTTAAAACAGCTGGTGTAGGTCTGACATACTGTTCACCATTAATTGAAGACCCGCCCCCAGAAAGCCGCCCCGTAGTCCATTCAAATGTTCTGTCATCTACTTCAGGTTGGGGTACTCCTTCACCTTGCCAAAAATATTCTGCGAAAAATTGCTCTTCTAGTTCAGGAGCGAATCTAGAATCTCGAATTGGTTTATCTCTATCATTGTTTTCTCCTGCCTCTAGGACTAAGACTGAGGTTTTTTTATAGTCTGTTAGTGTTTTAGCTATAACTGCTCCAGCTGGTCCAGTCCCGACAACAATAAAATCATACATTTTATTTGAATGTGTCGAATTCATTTTCCTAGCTCCTTTTCTATTTTTATTTATCTTATGTAAACTTGAGGGGAAGAAGGTAGGTAAAGCTAATTGCACTGTTAAAGTTAAAAAGTGGTTCGGCAGAGGGGTATAGGAATAGATAGAAAAAATTCTAGAATAAAAGGAGCTTGCCGGTATATTTCCCAGTCACATTACGCCCTTGAGAATATATTATTACTATATAAAACAAAAGGAGGTGAATAGATTGGAGCATGATAATCATTCCCAGGAACAAAATCAGTCAGAAAAATTAAGCAGTTGCGTAGGGGCAATAAAATGTCAACAACTTGCTAATATCATCGGTGGAGAAGTTATTACTTCAACACCTGTTTGTGTTGTACAGCGCCTTCGCGATATTAAAGCTACCATTCTTGGACGAACTACTCGATCCCCTCTCGCACTTCCATTTGCCCTTTCTTTTGAAGGTATTTTGGCTAACACACTGAACCTCGGCGAATCTGTTGTACTTCAGGAAGAAATTAATCCATTTATGAAAGAGCTTCAAAAGAGAGGACTTATTGTTACAGCAGTGCATAACCATTGGCTTTTTGATAATCCAAGATTAATGTACATGCATTGGGAGAATGTTGGGGATCCAACAGATTTTGCAAGAAGAAGTTTTAATGCTGCAGTTGCAGCAGGCTTATTCAAAAAGTAAAAAGATATAATAAAGATGAAGTTATTACTAGTATATAAACAACGAGGCTCAATAGTATGTTCATGTTTATTCTCAACTTGTTTAAGAGGCTACTAATTGGTAGCCTCTATTATGTTTAAAAATAGTGATATTTGTTATTTTTATCTAATTTTTTTGTTTTTAACATTATAGTATTGCCTGAATTTCTAGTCACTGGATACGCATTGGTTTTGATTGATCTATGGAAGCATTTAAAGAATAAGTTCGAGAAATTGCGTCTTTATTAATAGAGGAATCATGTTAAAAAGAGCTGTTAAAGTTGATGAATTAGGTCTGAATCAAGAATTAATTTAATACGATAGCTGGTGAAAAAATGACAGAATATCGAGTTGTGATATATTTATAAGTGAAAACGAACTACTTAGTTAGATAAAGAAGCTTAATTCTTTACAGGCTTGGCCTAAAAAAGGGTAAGGAGAGCTTTAATTCCTATTCATAACAAGTGATTGTATTAATCGAGAATTTTTTCAATCTCGATATATAATATAAATTTATCGCTACATGTAGTTATATCCTATGATTGTAAAAGAGGAAAGTAATCGTTCACATGAAATTTATAGGGAACTTCAGAATTACAAGTCGAAAAGTACAGAAGATAAGCAATCTTTTAATAATTTGTCTAAAATTTCTTGTCCACAATTAAAGATTAGAACTTTTAGACATTTTTAAATTTGTCAGTACATTCATGTCCAAAGTGTATGCAAGTTCTTTGTAAAAGATCAATTAGATTTGGACTGTTTTGTATTTATTGTTCAAAATTTCGGAGCAAATATCTATTGGATCTAGTTCATTTATACAAATAATTTTGTCAAATGAGAAGGGAAATAACGGTATAATATTATTAATGTACCAACAAGTGGGAGGTCAGACCGTGACTAAAAAGAAGAGCTCATAATGAATGACAGGGACTTATTTAACAAGATAGCTTGGCTTAATAAGAGTAAAATGGGGAAGAGTCTCGAGGGACACATACTTTCTCAAGTACATTGTATTGAATCCATTGAAAAAAATACAAATCCCAATGTGGCGAATCTTTCGGAATCCCATTATATGACTAGAGGTGCCCTCAGTAAATTAACGAAGAAACTTATCAAAAATGCCTTATCGAAAGTTATCAGAAACTAGAGAAATAAAAAAGAAATCTCCTTTAAGAAAGAAAACTTTCACAATACATGTAGAAATGCACGAAGGTGTTCTATCAATCTGTAACTCGTACTAGAAAACAACTCATGCTGCATTGAATAATAACCATAATAAAGAAAATTTATAAATAAGTAGGCAATTGAAATCTGCAGAAGGTATCTTTAAACCGGTCTATTATTAATGGTGCCATTATCCATGTATGAAACTGAACGGAATTGTGGTAATCGATTTGACGAATGTTAATCCAAAGTAAGAAGAGGTGGCGTCAAAATTTATGCGGATACAACGATAAGGACAAACATACCCAAACCACGCTTTTTGGTGCATTTTCACTTCAACTTACGTGGGAGAATAATAAAAAATTAGTTACTATTAAAAATAGAAAAGGGGAGAAATTTATGTTTTCTAATGAAGAAAGAGAGTCTATTTATAAAGTTATTTATAATAGGAGAGATATTCGAAGTTTTTTATCAACTCCTATCCCTGAAAACATTATACATAGAATATTAAATGCAGCTCATCATGCACCTTCAGTAGGATTTATGCAACCATGGAACTTTATTTTAATTTCCAATGACGAAATTAAAGAAAAATTGGCTTGGGCAGCAGAAAAAGAAAGCCGAGCATTAGCTGTTCATTATGATGAGGGGAAAAAAATGAAATTCCTTGATTTAAAAATTGAGGGTTTAAAAGAAGCTCCTATAACTATTTGTGTTACATGTGACCCTACAAGAGGAGGTTCCCATGTATTAGGACGAAATTCAATTCCTGAAACAGATATATTATCAACAGCTTGTGCTATTCAAAATATGTGGTTAGCAGCTTGTGCTGAAGGACTTGCGATGGGGTGGGTAAGTTTTTATAAAAAGAATGATATTAGAGACATTTTAGAAATACCACCACACATCGATCCCATTGCTCTTATATCAATCGGTTATACTGAAAATTACCCAGAAAAGCCCATTTTAGAGTTAGCTAATTGGGAAAAAAGACGTTCTTTAGAACATCTTATTTTCGAAAATAAATGGGGACAAAACTAAAGACTTATTAATCTATCAGGGTGCGTTAATTGAAAAATGTTGAATTGCTTAGGCAACTCTTTTTTATTATTTAGCTGTATTTGAACCCTACAGAGGTAATGGGTTCGCTAAAGGAAATGATCCTTATGGTTCTTCGTTTCTTCTTTTTAGAGCTTTCTTATCAAAAAGTGAATACGACTGTTTATTCTTTTAATAATTGTGCGCTGTGAGAGCAATCGAGATGGGCAACGGTACATGTTACTGAATCTCGATACGTCTCATAGCGTTATCATTATTGTAAAAATTAGTGAATTACATTTTAATAAAGACAACATTTAATTATTAAAATTAAGGGAGAAATATTTTAGCTTATCAAAAATCTAACTATTACCACTTGATGTAGTACGGATTGCTATTCCATTATTTATTTATTTTGTAATAATGTTTGCTGTTTCATTCTTTTCTTCACGTATAGTAGGTGCATCTTATCCAGTCACAGCAGCCCTTTCTTTTACAGCGGCTAGTAACAACTTTGAGTTGGCAATCGCTGTAGCTGTAGGCGTTTTCGGAATTCATAGTGGCGTAGCTTTTGCCGCTGTTATTGGTCCACTTGTCGAAGTGCCAGTACTCATTGGACTTGTATGGGTTGCTCTACAATGGCAAAAGAAATATTTTAAAACTATTAAATTAAAAGAATCAAAAGGTGCACTTAATATGACAAACACACAATATTTCTTATGTACAGGAAACTCATGTCGTAGTCAAATGGCTGATGGAAGAAAATTATTGCCTAGTAATTGGACAGTTAAAAGTGCTGGTATTAAAGCACATGGAGTAAATCCGAAAGCTTGTAATTTTCCTTTGATAAATCAATTTTCCCCGCAAAGTTCCAAGATATTGCTGAGGTAAGGGTGGATATTTCGAATCATACATCTGATCTAAATTTGGAGACATTAAACAACGCAACACTAGAAGAGCATCTTCAGCCTTAGTTGAAATACTAGGTTTTTTTAAGTTATTTAACTACTTTACTTTGAGGTCTTTTTGGATTGATTTTTTTACTTTATTTTGTTTGATAGGTATTCCACCATGTTTATCATATTTGATAAAATCCAACAAATATTTTTTTACAAAATCAAAGACTTCTTGATCTTGTGCCTTGCTTCCGCCTACTACCTTGGATACTATAATGGTAATTAATTGGATTACTGCGCTAAATAAAGCAGTTGATTATGATGAACACAGCGCTTATGTTTATACAATTGAAGAATAAAAGACGCCTGTCACGATTGCAGAGATAGATCCTTATATAACCAATGTCTCTATAGAGTTGTTTCGTCAACAGGAAGTCGTTTTACACAATACGGTAAACTATTTGATGGACAGTATGAAATACTCTCAGTTCTAAGTTCAGTAAAAGTTGGAGGAATAGAAAATCTATGAACATACCTTTGAATAAAACAAAAATGTTACTTGCATTGCTCATTTTGTTAGTAACAATTACAGGCTGCACCACAAAAACGCCTGTATCTTCCAATGAAGATCAATCTTTATCTAATCAAAACCAAAGTACTGCTCCTAAAACCGAGACCATAAATGAAACGTCACTTGCTGAAGTGAGGAACATACCATCAAATCCACCGGTTGAGTATGATCCTTCTTGGCCTGATCGAACGGTAAAGTCTTCTAGAGGGTATCTTGTGAATAGTTGTGTTCCAGATGAACTACGCGATAAAGCAACTACATTGACAACCAGTGACGGAGTATATTTGTCGGCACTTGTGCTTGGTAGCGGAAATAAAGGAGTCCTGCTTGGGCACGAGCAAGGTTATTCCATTTGCTCTTTTCTTGACATAGGAACTGAACTAGCAGACAACGGATATTTAGTTATTATACCTGAATATCGTAATCACGGTGCATCACAGAAGATCCAAGTTAATGAACATATAGAGCTTGATGCAGATGCAGCCTTAAACGAACTCAAACAAATGGGTGCTAAAAAAGTATTTTTGGCAGGAGCATCATGTGGCGGTACAACAGCAATCGTTGCAGGCGTTCGTCAAGAGCTTCCTATTGAGGGACTAATTATTCTTTCTTCTCCCGCACAATGTTCAAACCTTGATGCAATTCCAAGTGTCAAAGAGATTAAAGCGCCATCCTTGTTTGTTTTTTCACCTGGAGATTATGGAGGCAGTATTGAAAAACATGTGCGTCAATTATATCAAGAATCTGGAGCAACTGAAAAAGAGCTAATTGTGGACGAGAGTGGTTATCACGGAACAGATATGTACCATATGGGGCAGGATGGTGACGTATTAAAGTCCCGACTCATTGACTTTGTTATAGAAGAATTTAAATAATATGAACTCAACGATACTTTGCCCCTTTGGATATGGTTATCTAAAGGGGTATTCTTATAATGAAACGAAAAGTAAATCAGAATCAAATGATCGATTTGATAATATTTGAGTAACAATAAAGTGTTCCATAATCGGGCGCAATTCGTGAATTGGAAATATAATGACTTTATTAAATTCAATTCATCCTCTTAAAGCGGGATATATAGTTAGAGACGATTTTTTTAAAAATCCTGATAAAAATAATTAACGAACTATTTTAGTTAAAATCATTTGTATCATTCGCGTTTAAGTTATGTAAGTGCTATTTGTTCATCGGCTGAACACTTAACCTTTTGAATAAAACACGAATAATAGATTTAAAAGTTATTTAAACATAAATAATAAAGACGGTTCCACGAATGGAATTTTTATGACCTGACCATAACCTCAATGAAACGGAGGGAATAGTAATTTATGCCACCATTTTTTATAATTACACATTACTAACTGTGTTCCTCCCCGACGAATAAATTTTGATTGGTTTTCAAAGTTGGAATTTCTACTCAAAAATTAATAACAATTCAAAAAAGGAGGAATCATCTAAAAAATAGGAACGTTCGAGTGCTTTTTTATATAGTTCAAACTGACCTGAGAGTAATCCATGTAACCAAGTACCCGTCTAAATGATTCTCGAATCATTTGTGCGTTGTTATGTATTTAAATGGAAGTTCAAGGAACATGAGACAATAAACAAAAGCTTATAATAACAATCAATGAGAAAATATCCATTTTTGAACCTAACCATTGAAGATTATTCAAATGATACACATTTCTCAAAAGACTTAAATATTATCGTGTATAAAGCAGCACATGAATTACAAGCAGATGGAGTAAACGTTCTCGCACCAATCCTGTTGGATATATAGACTGGATTACGTTCTACGAATTTAATTAGATGAAAGGTTAAATCGCTAGAAAGGGAAAATTGTTCTATTAAAATCACGCTTGTTTAGGGAAATAATACCAAACAAGAGGATACACTATTATTATCGAAAAATAGAGAAGGATTGCTTCCAATCCCACCAAAAGCTATGGCTGTACTTTGTGAATATGCTCAAGGAAAGTACCAGACGATTCATTACTTTATGGGTTAAAAGGGAAGGCCTTTGTGTTCAAACTCAACAAAAAATGGGGCGTGATGCGGTAGGTGGAAGACCTGCCTCTTTCAATCCATCCTTAAAGATGACATGTAAACCGCGTGAATCTAATGCTTTATAGTTTTTATTAAAGAAAACTGGTTCTATGATTTAATCTTAAAGTTGCTTTATAGGATGCCAGAAGCGGAATTAAGTGTGGGTGAAAGGGCAATATCCGTTCTTTTTTTTCTTTTCCATCATCTCGACTTGTTTCATTTACCAAATCAATTTGTTCCCATGTTAATGAAACAAGTTCAGAACGCCTTAGACCTGTTGTTGCTAGCAATATAAACATTAACTCATTCTGTATCAAAAAACGTGATTGGTCGCGTTCTAAATAGCCAAATAGCTGTTGTAGATCGGTTAAGGTCATATAAACAGGGAGTTTATCATCGGTCTTTGGTGATTCGATCCCGTGCGTAAAGAGCGAGGTAGTGTTCCTTTAGACAATATTTGGCGAACGATTTTAAGAAAGAAATTTTTCGTTTAAGAACCTGTTAAGGATTTGGAAATAGCTGAGAAAGAATCTCCTAAAGTAGATAATCAATGAGAGATGGAAACAAGTGGTGGTGCTATCATTTTCCATTTATTGAGATAATTGATGTAGCATGTCGAATATGCTGTACTGAAATGGGCATAAAAGTATCTCCTCTAAACAATTTAGTGACTACAAAAATAAATTCGTATGTATCTTCCAAAAAACATATTTGTTTTCTTTTCAAAAATATATGAACCTAGCGTTAAAACACAAGTGAAAAATTGCAAGCCATCCAAACCAGTTCAACTTTGTTCAAAATGAAATTAATTTTTAGCAGTAAAATCAATTAAAGTATAGCTTTTTTGATTAATTTTTTTATTAAACTAACAAAAATACTTGCAACACTTATCATAGTACTGTACAGTACTAATTATGACGAAGGTAAAACTAATGAATCAAAAACGTGTGATTGAAGTAGCTGCAACATTATTTTTAGAAAAAGGGTTTGCTTATACAAGCATGGATGAATTAGTTCGTGTAAGCAAAGTTTCAAAGTCTAATGTGTATTATCACTTCTCTAATAAGGAAGAATTGTTGGAAGGGGTCGTTGATTATTGGATTGAAATGTATCAATCTGCAATTGATGGCTTACTATCTCAAAACCAATTATTAGTTGAAGATCGTATCCAACTGTTTTTAAAGCAATTATCACAAGGAGTTCAGACTAGAGAATATCAGGGGAGCTGTCCATTTATAACGCTTTATATTCAAAGCCCTACAAATGCCACAAAAGTAAAAGAAAAAATAGGTCTTTTTTTTATAGGATTACAAACGAAAGTTTCTCTCTTACTTAAACAAGGGGTAGAGAATGGTGAATTTAGAAAGACAATTAATATTGACGAGGTTGCATCTCTTTTTATTACAAATCTTGAAGGAGCGCTATTTATTTCAGAAACACTGAAGGATGCAACTGTAATCATGAAAACAGCAAATCATTTTTTTAACTTGCTTCGATAAAAGAAGCATTTTTTTTACATCAAATTAGTACTGAATAGTACTAAAAGGAGGATTTATATGAGAACAGTATTTTTAACTGGTGGAACAGGTTTTATTGGAAAGCAATTAGTGAAGGAATTAGCCAAAGAGCATGTTACAATTCTTCTATTAGTGAGATCGAAAAGTAAAGCAACACGCATTTATCAAGAAAGAGGCATCTTAAAAGAGGCAGTTATGCACTTTATTGAAGGTGATTTGACGAAAAAAGACTTAGGTCTAAGTGCTGAAGATAAGGAGTGGGTATTGAAAACGGATGTGATTATTCACGCAGGAGGCCCCATGGATATTCAAGCGACAAGCAAAGAGGCAGCTTCCGTATTTTTGAATGGTGCCCAACATATTAGTGAATTCGCTAAAAATATTCATCAATTGAAGGGATTGCAACAATTTATTCATGTTGTAGGCTATATGAGTCCCTTTGATGATAAAAATAGCAAGATTGCGATAGATGTGTTTAAAGAAGGAAACAATTTTTTGAAAATAAAAAACCCATATGAGAGAACAAAGTTTTTAGCAGATCTTTATATCCGTCAGCAGGCATCAACAGTAGGTTATCCGCTTTCAGTAATTAATCCTCCAACTGTAGTTGGTAGTAGTAAAACAGGGAGTACTGAGCAAACAGGAGGCTTAGGCTTGCTTGTGAAGAGTATGCGAAAAGGGCTCATGCCAGTGATTCCTGGAGGTAAGGAATATAGATTACCACTTATTGCAAACGATGAACTAGCAAAGTTTATTGTGCAGGTTTTCAGATTGGAGCAACCAACTATACAAACATATACACTTGTTGAAGATAAACAACATGATCAGAATATTTCAGAATTATTAGATGCTATGTCAGAAAGTATGAATATGACTGCACCTAAAATTTCTGTCCCATTGCCATTTATGAAAGCACTTATGAATAGTGGCGTAAGCAAAATAACCCAAATTCCTGCTGATGGGCTAAACTTTATTACGAATGGAACATTTTCAAATGGTTCAGCGAAAAAGATTATGGGAGAAGATTGGTTTAAGGAGACAAATGTAATGAAATTTTTCCCAGCTGTAATAGCTGATCTGGATTATCGCATGATGTATCAAAATGGCCCGCACAGTCATTTATTTAAACGAACATTATGTAATAATACTACCATTTACCAATCACAAGGAGAGGGTAAACCGTTTATTTTATTACATGGTTTATTAAGTGATGGAGAGGATTTATTTCCTTTAGGGAAAGAGCTTCATGAAAAAACGGGTCGACCTGTATGGATCATGGATCTTCCAGGTTTGGGACGTTCTCCTTTTAAACGAGAGAAAAATCTTTTAAATATCTATTTGAATGTATTGAAAAAGTTATTGGAGAAAGCTACTAATGGTGCCCATCTAATTGGCCATTCATTTGGTGCGTATATTCTTTTGGAAGCATTAGTACAAAAGTACATAGATAAGAAGTATACAATTACTTTACTTCAGCCACCTGTTGCTAAAAAAAATGCTAAATCGATAAATGTTCCTCAATTTATGAACAAATGGACATTGAAATTGGCAACTACTAATTTGATAGAGCGTTATTTATTAAGTAATGGTTTATTTGAAAGTACGGAGAGCATCCCTGAACATTATATTGAAAAAATAAGTAACAGTTTTACTTCTCCTAGAATTTTAAATACTACGGTTCAGCTTAACAGTTTACTATTGAAAAACGTTCAAGGTGATTTCAATGAAGTAACAAAGTATAATCTTCGCATTATTTGGGGGGATTATGACAGAGGCTATTCTGCTCCTTCGCATCTTGGCAAGGTTGATTTTGTTCCATATGGTCATCATTTTCCTCTTAACCATCCGAGTGAAACGGCTAATTTGGTAATAAAAAATAGTAGTACTAGCAGATGATAGTGTGGGATAAATAAAAAGCGTGTAGTAAGATCGTTGTGTCTTTGAATTAAAGTCGTACTGTTTGAAAAAAAGATTGTCTACATGAACGCTGGATTATTATGAATCTAACTGCTAATCAATTACAGCGTACATATCAGTATCCTGAGGTAGTAAAATGAGAATTGAACAAAGTATTGTTCCTTACGCATGGCATATAATCACCTTGTGAAGAAATATACTTAAACTCCCATGAAAGAACGTAATAATCTTTCATAAAGCAAACAGATTATTTTATGTGCCTGTAGTCGAGCCATTAAATCCCTAGTGCTTTAATTACTTCGAGCTATTGAATGGAATAACTATGTAGTAGATTTTGATATTGCATGTATGCAATATTAGCAAAATAAAAGCCCTTATTCGATTATAAGGGCTTTTACTGTGATATTTATTTAAAGGGGATGCTAATTTGAAAGTTGCAAAGATTACACTTTTAATAACTAGTTTAGTAGTACTATTACTGTTTTATTTGAGTAACCGAATGACTGTGAGCCCAGTCACTATTTCAGGCAACGGGAATCCAGCATTGATAGTAGTTGCCATATTACTCCCAATGTTCTTTCTAATGGTTATATTATGGGTAAGAATTCTTAAAGTTCATTCAATAAGTAAACGCTTTTACATTGTTGGAATAATTTTGACTTTTGTTCACTTGATTCTTGCTTTTATCTATCAAAGAATCTCTCTAACAAATTATCGAGATGTTATTAAAGATGCATTAATTGAAAAGAACGGGGAAGTAGATGATCAATATGTACAAAGCATCACAACAGTATTAGATATTCATGTTAACAACCAATATTTTAATATTAATACATTCTTTATGTTTATCAGTTTGTCAATTTTCATAGCCTTAGTAGTTTTTTATTTATTGGATTCACAAGAAGAGAAGATAGAAAATAAAGACGTACAAGAGTAACATTTTTTCTGAATTGTGCAGTTAGAAGTCCATATACATGTCCACTCCGAAGTTTATGTCTACACACAACTTAGACGTGATGTGATTTTTAAAATCAAATTATTTTACGTACTTATTTACTTAGGGATACCGTTTGCTGCCGGATTCCTAACTCGATCTGCCAGCGTAAGGCAACCCATGACAAGAGGACCTATAACAGCGGCTGTATGTGGACAAGAATCTACAGACAATAAATATTCTACATAATAATTGACATAATAGCATTTTTTAAAATTATGTCTGGACATTCTTGTCTAAATTTAGAGACAAGAATGTCCGGATTTTGTATAATAAAGACAAGAATATCCATATAAAATATTTTCAGAAAATTCAATTTAATAAGTAGGTGATATTTTTGTATAAACCATTGATAACTTCTGCTAGTAAAAGGTATGGCAACAACAGATGGGAATCTTTTAGCAATAAATTAAAACGAAATGTTTATTTATTTAGCGATTTAGAATATCAGCATTGGTTACAAATAGAAACCGATCCAAATATAATTGATTTTTGTGAACAAGCAATAAAAATGGAGATTATAGAAGATAATAAAACACAATTCTCTATTATAGATATGTGGGTAAGATACAAAAATGGGAAGCAATTTTTTATTGAAATCAAATATTCAAAGGATTTAATGAAGGATTCTGTAAAGAAACAAATAAATGTACAACAACTTTGGTGTAAAGCAAATCAAGCAAGTCATTTAATCAAGACGGAAAATGAAATAGGACTCACCCCAATTAAATTATCGAACTTAAAGCTTTTAATACGACAAGTTAAAAATACGCTAGAAGCTAAACAAGAGAATATAGACATTGTAAAAAAGCATATTTTTGAGCAACCAAAATCAATTCAACAAATAGCACTTGAAACAGAAATTGAAACTAGTGAATTGATAAATATTGTTTGTATTCTTGTATATAACGGATTTATTAAGTGTGATTTAGATACAAAACATTTAGGGAAGAATACGGAGGTTTGGAAGACATGCGACGATATCTAACAGATAAAGTACCAATTAAAGATTTAGATATTACAAATTGGGAAAATATTTATACTGGGGATATGACTTTGAATGAACTACAAACGTTTAATTCGCGGAAGAAAGCAATTGATCTCTTTTTCACTACCGAACTTCCCATAGATAATATAGTTGAGGAAACAGGAATAGTAAGGAGTGAAATATATCGTTTTGCTTCCCGCTGTATTATGTATGATGACTCTAACAAAATTTTGGGTTATAGAGGATTGATACATTATCAAACTGTTGTTCCATATAATCGTAAATTGATTTGTAATATTAATCCAACTAATTATTCAGGTGCATTCCAATTACTTTTAAAAAATTACCCTGAATTAAAAGTCTTTTTAATAGAGGAGTATTTTAATAAATCTAAAGTAAAAAATAGCGCTAGAGAACGTAAAATTAGTTATAAAAATCTGCATAGGAAATTCATTAATGAATGTAGGAAGATAGGTATTAAACCTAATGAATATCCTTTTAACACGATAAGTTTAGCCCGAAAGTCCGTTGAAAGATTTATTAAAGATATTTCAAATAATTATATCCGTGAAGTAGCTGATTTTAACGGAGGGCAATCCTCCATGATCTTAGATAATGTAAACAATTCTATTAACTCGAATTCAACAATTACTAGACCATTAGAAAGAGTAGAGTTTGATGGTCATAAACTTGATGTAATAACCGCAATTGTATATCAAACGCCAAAGGGAGAAGAAATAATAGATATACTTAATCGTATTTGGTTATTAACTGTTGTTGACGTAGCAACTAGAGCTGTTATAGGTTACCACTTATCTTTCAATAAAGAATATAACCAAGAAGATGTTAAAAAGTGTTTTCAATCGGCAATTTTACCTTGGAAACCTAAAGACCTTACTATACCAGGATTAAGCTATTCTAAAAATGCTGGGTTTCCCTCATCTAAATTTCTTGAAGCTGAGTACGGCGTATGGGATGAAATTAGCTATGACAACGCAAAATCACACCTTTCTAAAGAAATAAAAGAAATTTTAACAAAACAAATAGGTTGTTCTATTAATATGGGACCTGTAGCAGTTCCTGTTAACAGACCAATTATTGAACGTCTTTTCAGAAGTATTGAAGAGAACAGTTTTCATCGACTTCCCTCAACTACAGGTAGTAACGTAATGGATCCCCGAAGAAAAGATGCTGAGAAGAATGCAATTAAATTTTCCATTACCTCTGATGCGATTGAGGAATTATGTGATGTAATTATAGCAAATTACAATGCAACACCTCATGATGGTAATGATGGCTTTACTCCCTTAGAGATCTTTGAAAGTAGGATTAATCAAGGAATGCATATTGCTACTATTCCTGTGGAAAACAGAGACTTAGTTAATTTATTTCCAATAACTAGTGTGCGAATCGTAAAAGGTAACTTAGATCAAGGTAGGAGGCCATATATACATTATAAACATGAACGTTATTCTAGCCCTGAACTCAGTAGAGATTTTTCAATGGTAAATGAAAAAGTAACTATCTTAATTAATACTGAGGATCTTCGTTCAGTTGTAGTTTATAGACAAGATGGATCAAAATATGGGGTATTAACTTGTAGTGGTTATTGGGGAACTGTACAGCACTCCTTAAAATTAAGAGATGCAATAAATAAATTTAAGCGCGAACGATATTTCCACTATACCGAAGATGAAGATCCTATGGATGCTTTTCAAGCTTTTTTAGAAGAAAATGCAATTAACGATAGAAAACTTAGGAATCTATTAGCTGAATTCAAATCCTATAAAAAAAGATATAAAATTGATTCAAAAAATAAAGAGAAGAAAAAAGTACAGGTTAAGTTAAAAAAAGAACAACAAATACTACACCAAGAAGTTATTGATGTCAGAAAGGTCGCTAAGGTTGAAGAGATTTCTAGAGATAACACTAGCAATAAACAAAATGAAGCATTCAAATCAACTCACGATCTAATCATAGAACAAAAATCAATTCAAAAAGGAAAAAATTCTACGGTGGCTAACACTAATTCAGATAAAGATGATATTAGATTAAATAACATCAATCCTGAAATCACAGAAACAAACTACTTTGAGCATTTAATAAACCTAGAAAAAAACAAAAATAAAAATAAAAGAAAATCAATCAATCTGTAGGTGGTGTATATTTTGGTGAATTTATCTAATATTAATGTTCCTTTTGGAAAACACCCTGTAGATACTGGAAAATATCTAATTGCCACAAATGAAATTGATAAATTATGTTATATAGTTGGTAACTGGATTGATAACAGATTTCCAGGTGCTATTATTCATGGTCGCCCTCGCTTAGGTAAGACACGTGCTATTTCATACCTAATCAAAGTACTTCCTGAAGAATTAAATCAAAATATTCCTATGTTCCATATTAGATGTAGAACCTATAAAAGTGCTAGAGAAAGTAATTTTTTTGAGGATTTATTAGATGGAGTTGGACATGCTGCACCTGATTTAGGAAGACCAAGTGAAAAGAGAGTTCGTTTAAAGCATTTTTTTATAAATGCAGCTGAAAAATCAAAACAAAATAAAATTGTTATTTTTATTGATGATGCACAAAAACTATCTGCCATCCAATATGACTGGTTAATGGATATTTATAATGAATTAGATGAATATGGGATTGTGTTAACTACTATTTTAGTAGGACATGATGAATTAATTGACCGTAGAAAAAGATTTATTATAAATAAGGATTTTCAAATAGTGGGTAGATTTATGAGTGATAGCTATCAGTTTAATGGGTTAAAAGATGCCGAAGATTTTAAGATATTACTGGAGCAATACGATGAAGGAACTGAATTCCCTGTTAATTCAGATGTATCTTTTACTCAGTATTATTACAGGGACCTTTTTGAAAAAGGGTTTAGGTTAGTTAACTATGCAGAAGAGTTTTATGACGTATATCTAGAACTGCAATTAGAGAAAGGCTTACAAAACAACAAAGAAATACCAATGCAATACGTTACACTGTCTATAGAATATATCTTGAAAAACTATGGTTTTTTTGGTGAAAATGTTCAACTACTAAATAAAAACCTTTTTAAAAAAGCAATCATCAATTCTGGTTACATTCAATCCGAGTTAGTTTTATTAGATGTTGATTAAAGGGGAGGGGGTAATATGGATAAAAAGGAGTTTGTATGGAATAAGGACTGGATCCATAGTTATATATCCAATTGGTGTATATTCGAACGTTTTAAATTCTCTAACGCTTTAAACAATAATGATCTACTCGGTATTTTTGGAAACAATAATGTTAAAGCCGTAAAGCGTATCGCAAGTGTAGGTGATTATCTAAGAAATCTTGTAAGCTTATCTGGTATAGATAAAGATAAATCCATTGAAATATTAGGGGTAAACCTAAAAAGTAGAAATTCACTGATTTACAAAAAAATAAAACCTATACTAGGTTTAACATATGCTTATTCTATCAGAGAGCATATTACCTTTTGCCCCAGTTGTATTAAATTTGGTTTTCACAGTATTTTTCATCAAATGTCCCTTTTTAAAACTTGCGTTTTTCATCCAACTGAAAACTTAGTAGATAGCTGTGAAGAGTGTGGAAAGGTTTTAGGTGAATATCTGTTGTCCAATTTATCAAATTCTCCATTTAACTGTGAATGTGGTTTTTGTTTTTTAGATAATAATAATGTAATTTCAATTTTTAATAGTTGGAAAAAGAAATTTACAATCAAAGATGAGGAATTATTAAACCTTCTTAGCTTATATAAACATCATAAAGAAATTCCTTTATTGATCCATCCAATACGTATTTTACGGAAGTATAATGAATTCGACCAATCTAATTTAAGTTTATTAATTGATTATCAGAAAAATTACTATTTGGATGAACAATTTAAAGAAAATACAATTCTAAAAAAAGTATATACCCCGAATTTTCTTTCCTCAAAAAGTGTTTTAAGAAGTACAATAAGTAACTACAATTACACTTTCAATTATCGTTATAATATTCGTTCACTCATGCAAAGAGATAAAATAGATGCTGTGTTTTATGAAATATATATACAATCCCGAGAAATCTATAAAACAATAAAAAGATATCTGATGGATCACTACCTAAAAAAACATAAGACTTGTATTCAATTAAATAATGTACTAAATAGTAATGGCACTTACTGCGGATTCGCTTTGGCGTTTACTTTTTGGAGAGAAGAATTTGAAGATATAAATTTATCTCAAAGAATAAAGCAAGGACCAGTTGAATCAAAAATATTTAACTTTGAGTGTTATTTAGAAAGATTTTCACTTTATCCTAAGGGAGTTTATTGTTATTATCTTGAAGATTTATTGGATAATTGTTTTAAAATCACTAAAAATCTTGATTTAATCGATTTAAATCAAATAAAAAAGGTAGTAAGTAGTCTACTACCATATTTATTGCTTGAAAGGTTCTGTGAATATTTAGAGTTGATATTACATCCTTCGAATTATAAATCGAGCAATTACGTTTTACCCAGTATTATACCAATGCATTTGATTGTATTCGATAAACATATACACAAAACTACCATATACTATCAAAATATATTTAAAAAATTAAAAAAGTTAATTCAGGAGATGCAAGAAGAAAAAAATGTTTGTGGTTTTGAAAAGAATAAAAAATATGAATCCTATCTAACCCCTGCGCAAATTGCAGTATTAAAAATGGATAAAAGATAAACGCTTTCAAAGGAATAGTTAGATTATACAAGCCACAAAGAAGTACTTCCCTTAATGGTTTCTATATTGTGTATTTTAACATCAAAAGCCTCCAATTTAATGGAGGCTTTTGATTTCATTTTATCACTTAATTTTTAAGGCAATTTAATATATCTTCTGCTAACATTTTAGAGCCTGCAGCTCCCTTAATGTACTTCAAATTCCCAGTTGATAACCAATCAATCTCTTTCAAGTTTCTTAAAAGCTTCGTTAATTGAACAGAATCCGGTTGTTGGGATTTCATTGAATAATTTTCATTAATTATTTTATTTCCTACTATCGCAAGTGCATTTAAACATGTTATATGTGTCATTCGATACAACTGATTATCATCCCACTGATCTGGAAACAAATCTTTTATTAAATTGAAGTAAAGTAAAGCTAGGTTTAGTTTACGTTCTTTTGAGAGATTTGCTAAAGCAGATTTTTTGGTTAATAATTTTATGATGTTGTACAGATTTTGTAATGTTACGTTTTTTTCTTTAGTTCTTCTACCGATTAAGGTCCCTTTACTAAAAAAAGGACTCTCAGGCTTAAGAATTAAGTTTGTAGCTACCCAGCTAATGTCATCATTATCCCTATTTAAATAGCGACTTAGTGATGTACCAATACCCTTGGCTTTTGAATTAATTACATCAAATAATTTAATTTCTTCATCCTCATCTAAGTAATGAAAAGCCAGGAAGGGAACATTAAGTGTGCTGTCTGTTTCATTAATATACTCACTTATTCCACCTAATCTATGCTGCCCATCCATTAATGTAGCTTTTTTTGTGCATATTAATCTCCCGAAATTTCTTCTTTGACCATCATATGCGTGAAATTCCCAATGTCCTGAAGCATTTAATAAAATTGGCGTGTAAAGAGCATCTTCACCTTGTGATAAATAACTTGCAAAATCTTTGCACCTTTTTTTATCTATAGGTCGTTGATAACCTTTACCAGAAGGATCATTATAAAGTTTGGAATATGAAAAATTGACTGCAATTTGAGATGAAACAAAGCCTTGATACGTAACACGACCACGCATTTTAGATTGTAATACATTTTCTATTGCTATATTTGAAGGTAAGTTATTACTCATAATAAAAACTCCTTAACAAAAATTTAATTCTTAAACAGTATAGTACTTATAAGTACATAATTCAATCAAATTTATACTATATGTAACTGTAAGATAGTACAAACCTCACATAGTCTAAATGTGAGGTGATTTTGTGGAAAGTTTAGTCAAATTAGTTGGTAGCAATATCAAAGAAATACGGAAAATGAAAAAACTCACTCAGGAAGAATTGGCTGAAAAATGCGGTCTGCAAACTTCGTATTTGGCCGGGGTTGAACGAGGGGATAGGAATATTACTATCCAAACTTTAGAAAAGATTACTGAAGGCTTGGAAGAAACACCAAGCAGTATCTTTAAATTTGATACTATCAATTTCGATAATAAGTATTTTGAAAAAAAAGAATTGATTATGATCTTGCAAAATCTAATAGAGGATAGAAGTGAAGTAGAGGTTCGTTTAATATTAAATATTGCTAATGAAATATTTAATACTTTTGAAAAATGAAGGCCTTTAATAAAAAAATCCATAAAGAATCATCAAGTTTACCACTCATCCGAGTGGTTTATTTTTTATCATTCAAAAAAGTCAGTGATTTTGAGTTAATAAAATCCATTATCGTTGCTCTTGAAAACATCACTCCCCCCTGTTATTTGATTTTTATTCTTAAATCTGATAAACAAAGATTACATATGAAATGTGCTTATTTTCTAAATATGGTATACAATTGAATAAAAATACCTAATAGAATAGGAGCAATGAATCATGTATTTAGCAGAGTTAAAGATATGGAACTTCAGAAAATTTTCCTCTAATGAAAATGAGCCTGGCTTAGCCCTTAATTTTACTCCTGGATTAAACCTTTTAGTTGGTGAAAATAATTCGGGAAAAACAGCAATTGTAGATGCAATAAAATACACTATACATACTCAAAGCTATGAAAATATTAGAATTGAGAATGAGGATTTCCATCTACCTGTAGGAGAAACCGAAGAAACAAACAGAGCTACTGAATTACGTGTCGAATGCGTTTTCAAAGGATTTAGCGATGATGAAGCAAAAAACTTTTTAGAATGGCTAGGTATGGAGAAAAATGATCAGGACAAATACGAATATTATCTTAAAGTATTTTTAACTGCAAAAAGAAATAATAACACTATTTATTATGATATTAAAGCTGGGCCAGATCATGAAGGAAAACAACTTAGTGGAGAAGCAAGAAACCTATTAAGAAGTACTTACCTTAAACCTTTACGAGATGCTGAAAAAGAAATGTCACCCAGAAGAAATTCTAGATTAGCACAAATTTTAACCAGTCATGATGCATTCAAAGGAAAGGAAGAAGAACATTATATTTTTGAAACTATTAAGGAAGCAAATGAAAAGATTCAAAGGTACTTCAAAGGTATAGATCAAGATGGAGCCCCATTACCTGACCAAGATGGTAAGAAATTATTAGAAGAAATCAATGACTACTTGGAGGAGTTTGGAGGTATTAATAATAAACTCCACTCAAATTTTACTTTAGCAAGATTAAATCTAAAGAATATACTTGAAAGGTTGAACCTAGAAATGACTGAGAATAAATCAGGGCTGGGTTCTCAAAATTTATTATTCATCGCAACGGAATTGCTACTTTTAAAAAGGGACTCATATCAAGGCTTAAAATTAGCATTGGTAGAAGAGATTGAGGCTCATCTACATGTCCAAGCACAAATTAGGCTAATTGATTTTCTTCAGGAGGAAGTAAAGGGTTCTGATGTTCAACTAATTATGACTACACATAGTACTGATCTTGCATCAAAAGTACGATTAGAAAATTTAATAATCTGCAAAGATGACAAAGCTTTTCCTATGGGACAAAATTACACAAATTTAAATAAAGGTGATTATTTATTTTTAGAACGCTTTTTAGACTCGACTAAAGCAAACCTTTTCTTTGCACAAGGGGTCATTATGGTGGAAGGTGATTCGGAGAACTTATTATTACCGACAATCGCAGACATAATAGAAAAACCTTTCTCCAAGTACGGGGTAACTGTAGTTAATGTCGGTAACACGGCTTTCTTGAGATATTCAAGAATTTTTAAAAGGAAACAACCTGAACACGGATTGCTAAATATTCCTGTAGCAGCAATAACTGATAATGACATTAAACCTGATCTTTACAAAGAAAAAGATCCACATGTTAACACAAAGAGCGATTTAGAAAAAGTAAAAACTATAGAACAAAGAAGAGCAGATAAGAGCAATAATATAGATGGTCAGAATGTAAAATTGTTTATATCCCCTGATTGGACATTAGAATACGATATCGCATTAGGTACATTACAAAAAGAATTATTAAAAGCAGTTCTTAGGGCAGAAAAAATAGGAAACAGTGATGCCATTGGTTTAACACTTAAAAAGGACCAACAAATTTCAAAAGAAATAGATGAACTGTATAAAGAATGGGACAAAAAAAACACTACAAATGAAGAAAAGGCTTTTTATATTTATTATGATTTAGTACTGGAGAAAAAAATATCAAAAGCAATAATCGCTCAATGCCTTGCTGAAATTTTAGAAGAATTGAAAGAAAAGGATCCTGATGTCTTAAAATCCAAACTTCTAAGTGATCCGCAATTACAATATATTGTGAGAGCTATTAACCACGCTACAATCGGAGGTGAGTAACTATGAAGATAACAGATAACGATATTTTATATGCAGAAGGTCTATTACTAAAAGACGGTGAGTCATTTAATGATGAACGAAGAGAGATAATCAAAAGCTTAGAAACTGTGGACGTATTAGCAAGCCCAGGAAGTGGGAAGACAACTACATTATTAGCAAAGTTGGCAATATTAAACGCGAAACTACCATTAGAGAATAATGAAGGGATTTGTATTCTTACTCACACCAACACTGCCATTGATGAAGTGAAAAATAGATTAGGTGTGTATGGAGATAATCTTTTTAGATATCCAAATAACTGTAGCACAATACAGTCTTTTATCAATCAATTTTTAGCAATCCCGGCATATATATATTTCTATGGAAAAAGGCCACTCAGGATAGATGACGAAATATACAATGAAGCTATCAGCAAAGAATTTTTTAACCATATACCTCGGAGATTACGATATGGTATACAGAAACAACACATAGATATTACAAAAATTAGATTCAATTTAAACGATGCTACTTTGGTAAACAGCTTACATGGGAACCCCATTTATAAGAATCATGAGAGTGACAGCTATGTTGCTCTAAAAAAATTAAAAGAGAGTATTATGGAAGCTGGAATCCTTTGTTATGATGATGCATATTACTTATCTTTAAAATACCTTAGGATACATCCTAATCTTAAAGAGATATTTTCTAAACGTTTTCGTTATGTCTTTATTGATGAAATGCAAGACACGATGGTACATCAGATTACTTTACTTAATTCAATTTTCGATGACACTGTTATCATTCAGAGAATTGGAGATCCAAATCAAGCAATATACGACGATCCCAACGCTACGGGACATTGGGATATAAACAAAGACTCAATTCTTCAAATATCAGATAGTAAGCGTTTTTCCCGTAAAATTGCCTCTGTTGTTCAAAATGTATGTATCAGCCCACAAGAATTGGTTGGAAACTCGTTAATTGAGGAAATAAAACCTAGAATTCTGGTATTTAACGTAGATAGCCAGAGAAATGTTTTCGTTCACTTTTCAAGGTTAATCATCGAAAACAATCTGCATATCCGTGACAGTAATGTTTTCAAAGCCGTAGGATGGGTGGCAGAACATGAAAGTGAATTGGGGATAACCAGTTATTGGGATATGTATAATAAAGAATATAAAAAGAAAATTGATTTTGACCATTTAAAAAGTTATTTGCTAAAAGGGAATAATGATGAAGGTATAAATCACGGCAGCAATTTCTATAGAAGAAGAATACTTAGAGGTCTTGTAAAAGCACTAAGAGAAATGAATGAAAAAAATGACGGAAAATATTTCACAGAAGAATCAATTTTAAGGTATCTTCAAGAGAACAATGAAGAAGTTTATGATAAATTATTATTAAACCTATCAAAATGGTGCTTAAAAATCCAAAACGATGAAGAAATATTGAGCGATGTAACTTCTTTCATCACTGTTGAAATTAAAGAAATTTTTAATTGGAGCGATATTTCTAAATTAAATACCTTTTTCCAAGCAAAGTCAGAAGATATAATGGAAGATCATCAGATAAAGACGAACGTATTTACTTATTCGGAGAATGAAAAAGATGTCAACATAGAGATTTCTTCTATTCATGGTGTCAAAGGTGAGACGCATACAGCCACACTTTATTTAGAAACCTTCTTCTTTGATTATGATATTAAACGAATAATAGAGTATTTGAAAGGGCAACACTCAAAAACTACCGCTAAAAGAAAACTACAAAACCTGAAGATGACATACGTCGGAATAACACGCCCTTCTCATTTACTTTGTGTCGCAATTAGAGAAGAGACTATAGATGGACACGAAGAAGAATTGAAGACTGCGGGTTGGGAAATTGAATATGTCGATAAGGTAAAATGACTATAAAATTCAATCAGTTATAAATAAAGTAATATTTATATGTACATAATTATAATTTTTATCCCTTTCGTTGATACGAAGGGGTTTTTGTATATTTGTGAATTGTACTCCAAACTAGTGAATTATAATAGAGCAATAAATATCGAGGGCTTTTCCGATGAAGCATTATTGCTAAGTATGGGATGGGTGTAATGGAAGTAAAATTTTTGATTATTAAGAAGGGACAAAGCTATGACATAAACTAATTTTTGTTGTGCTACTTTCGTAGAAAAATTCATGAGTTGAAATAAATTGCATTTTTTCGATTCGAGTTATGAAAGATTGGAACACTCATTAAATCTAATACAAATAGAAGAGTGAAAGAGATTGCAAAAATTAAGTCTTACATAAGATTCATGTAATGAAAGTAGCAGTAAAAAATTTTCCATAATGGGTAAATGTCTATTGCAATTATAAATTAAAAAGCATAATATAAGTGTATAGTTATATACCGATTTAATCACCTTTAATTAGTTGGGTGATTTTATTCAAAATAATATATAAGCAAATGATTATATAAGGAGAGCAGATATGGAAAACACACTAATAGAAAAACAATTAAAAGCAGCAGCTGATTTGAACCGTATTAAATTACTAGCATGTATGAAAAATGGAGAGGTTTGTGTTTGTGATTTTGTGGATGTTCTGGAGATTTCACAACCAGCAGTTAGTCAGCATCTTCGAAAATTAAAGGAGGCTGGTATTATTACTGAACGAAAGGTTGGTACATGGAAACATTATCGCTTAGTTGAGGAACAGACACCACTTATGAAAGGTATTTTAGAACAAATTGAGCCATTAAATGGATGCAATTGCGGTTCTGACTGTACACACATAGGGGAGGGAAATTAATGGTTAATGATTCTTTAACAAAACAGCTTTCGTTTTTAGATCGCTACCTCACTCTTTGGATTTTTGTTGCAATGGGGATTGGCGTTTTATTAAGTATTACAATGCCTAATATTGGTGAAGCATTAGAGTCTATGTCTGTGGGTACGACATCTATACCTATTGCCATAGGATTGATAGTCATGATGTATCCACCTTTGGCAAAAGTAAAATATGAGGAAATGTGGCGTGTGTTCAAGGATTGGAAAGTTCTTTTATTATCACTTTTCCAAAACTGGTTACTTGGTCCGTTTCTAATGTTCTTCTTAGCCATTTTATTCTTGCGAGACTATCCAGAGTATATGGCTGGGCTCATTATGATTGGTTTAGCTCGATGTATTGCGATGGTGATTGTATGGAATGATTTAGCGCGTGGAGACCGTGAATATGTAGCTGGTTTAGTTGCCTTTAATTCTATTTTTCAAATCGTAACATATTCGATTTTTGCTTACTTTTTCTTAAATGTTTTACCTGGTTGGTTTGGCTTAGAAAATTTTAATGTGTCCATTTCAATGTGGGAAATTACGAAAAGCGTACTTATTTACTTAGGGATACCGTTTGCTGCCGGATTCCTAACTCGACTGATAGGTATCAAAACAAAAGGGAAACAGTGGTATGAGGAAAGGTTCTTACCAAAGATTTCACCACTAACTTTAATTGCACTACTGTTCACAATTGTGATGATGTTTGCATTAAAGGGCGAGAAATTAGTAGAATTACCACTTGATGTAGTACGAATTGCTATTCCATTATTTATTTACTTTGTAATAATGTTTGCTGTTTCATTCTTTTCTTCACGTAAAGTAGGTGCATCTTATCCAGTCACAGCAGCCCTTTCTTTTACAGCGGCTAGTAATAACTTTGAGTTGGCAATTGCTGTAGCTGTAGGCGTTTTCGGACTTCATAGTGGCGTAGCTTTTGCAGCTGTTATTGGTCCACTTGTCGAAGTACCGGTACTTATTGGACTTGTTTGGGTTGCCTTGCGTTGGCAGAAGAAATATTTTAAAACCATTAAATTATAGGAGTACTTTTTATGACAAACACACTTTATTTCTTATGTACAGGGAACTCTTGCCGTAGTCAAATGGCTGAGGGGTGGGCAAGAAAATTATTACCTACAGATTGGACAGTTAAAAGTGCTGGGATTGAGGTACATGGAGTGAATCCGAGTGCTATCAAAGCTATGGCAGAGGTAGAAATCGACATTTCAAACCATACATCTGATTTAATTGATTTTGAGACATTAAACAATGCAACATTAGTTGTTACGCTTTGCGGTGATGCATCAGATAAATGTCCGATGACATCACCTCACGTTCGTCGTGAGCATTGGGGATTTAAAGATCCAGCAAAGGCATCAGGTTCTGAAGAAGAGAAGTGGGTAGTTTTCCAAACCGTACGTGATGCTATTGGGAAACGTATTGAACAATTTATAGTAGAGGAGCTGAAATAAAATGAAAAAAATCCATATTTATGAGCCAGCAATGTGCTGTTCTACGGGCTTATGTGGACCATCTATTGACCCAGAGTTATTACGTATGTCATTTGTAATGAAAAATTTAAAGAAAGCAGATATAAAAGCTGAACGTTTTAATCTTACAAGCGAGCCCAATGCTTTTGTGGAACATGAAGCAATCAATCAGCTCCTAATGTCAGAAGGAATGGATGCCCTGCCTGCAACGTTTGTAGATGGAGAATTACTTTGTAAAGGGAATTACCCTACAAATGAACAATTTTCACAATGGTCAGGACTTTCAGAAGAAGAGCTATTACAAAAACCAAAAGTACGCTTATCACTAAAAGGAGATGCGTAAAAATGGAACGCTTTACAAGAAGTCAGTTTCCGGATACCCCTTTCCTCTTTTTCACTGGGAAAGGGGGCGTTGGAAAAACATCTGTTGCTTGTAGCTTATCAATAGCTATTGCAGGTGAGGGGAAAAAGGTGCTGTTAATTAGTACTGACCCAGCATCCAACTTACAAGATATTTTCGGTCAATTGCTTCCTAATACACCTACAAAAATTGAAGGTATAGACAATTTATTTGCATTAAATTTAGATCCTGAACAGGCAGCTCAACATTACAAAGAGAAGATGGTTGGCCCATACCGCGGGAAACTACCTGATGTAGTTATTCAAAACATGGAGGAACAACTTTCAGGTGCATGTACTGTTGAAATTGCTGCATTTAATGAATTTGCAAAACTATTGACAGATAGTTCAGTGATTGAAAACTTCGACACAATCGTGTTTGATACAGCACCAACAGGGCACACATTACGTCTATTACAACTACCTTCTGCGTGGTCTACATTTCTAGATGATAACACGACTGGTACATCTTGTTTAGGCCCATTAAAAGGACTAGAGCCACAACGAGAGATTTACAAAGAGGCTGTTCAGCGTTTAAAAAGCGCCGAACAGACTACATTGATGCTTGTGACACGTCCAGACGAAAACCCTTTAAAAGAGGCAGCACGTGCTTCTCATGAACTGTTTGAAATCGGTATTCAAAATCAGATCTTACTAGTAAATGGCTATATGCAAGATCTTAATTCTAATGATGAAATGGAGAATGCATTCATTTCACGCCAAACAGAAGCATTGAAGTTGATTCCTAAAGAATTAAAGCAATTCAAACAATACTACTTACCGTTTGTACCATACTCATTATCAAATATCGAGCGTATGCAAGCATGGATGGCAGATGAGGTTATTACACATGAAAACGAATCAGAAAAAGATATAACGATACTTAAAATAGAAAAAATAATTGCTGAATATTTAGAACGGAAACCAAAGATTATTTTTACGATGGGTAAAGGAGGCGTTGGTAAAACAACGGTTGCTTCGTATATTGCCCTTAGATTAGCAGAAGAGGATATGCACGTACATTTAACAACGACAGATCCAGCCGCTCATCTAAATTGGACATTCGGTGATGACAAAGTAAAAAATGTAACGGTAAGTCGTATTGATCCGAAGGTAGAAGTTGCAAATTATGAAGCAGAAGTGCTTGCAAAAGCAAGTGAAACGATGAATGATGAGGGCTTAGCATTTGTGAAAGAAGACTTGGCTTCCCCTTGTACTGAGGAAATTGCCGTATTCAGAGCATTTGCCAATGTTGTAGAAAATCATCAAGATGAAGTCATTATTATTGATACAGCACCAACTGGCCATACGTTGTTGTTACTAGATGCGACAGAAGCTTATCATCGTGAAATAAGCCGTTCGCAAGGTGAAATCCCTCCGGCTGTTTCAAACTTGTTACCACGGTTACGTGATGCAAGTTATACAAGTGTAGCAATCGTAACACTGCCTGAAGCAACACCTGTTTTTGAAGCAACACGTTTACAGGAAGATTTACAGCGAGCTGGTTTATCTGTTGGTTGGTGGGTTGTCAATCAGACATTTTCATCTATCAAAACAACAAGTCCAACATTAATACAAAAACAACAAGCCGAAACAAAATGGCTAGAAGAAATCAAATCAATCAGCAACAATCAATTCGTGGCAATCCCATGGGTAAAAACGCCACCAGTTGGAACAAAAGGGTTACATGAACTTAAAGGAGAGACAATCAAATGAAAATGAGTCCAGAAGGTAAAAATTATATTGAGCAGGTATTAGCTGATTCAGAGGTGAAAACACTTCGTTTCTTCGGTATTGCAGGATGCTGCGGAGTTAATTTAGGTGTAGGCATAGAAGCACCGACAGAAGATGATGCTGTACAGACAATTGAAGGTATCGAAGTTGCCATTCATCCTGATATTGCACCTCAATTAACAGATGTTACGATTCATGCAGAAGAAGAGAATGGTGAACTAGGTTTAGTGTTAGTAGGATATTCACCAAAATCTTGCTAATTTTAAACATTGAATATACTGTCTGTCATAGTAGTTATTCAATCCGTTGAATGGAGGATTAAAAATGACAGTAAATCATGCTAGCGTATTGACTAAAGATTATTTTATCGCTTATTTAAAGTTAATTATGAATAGTAGAGAATACACATTGATACAGGCTAAAGAGTTTGCTTTTGATTTCTTCTTTAAAGGAGATATAGATCGTTACGGCACTTCTACATGGTTGCAATTTGAAAAGGCTATAAAAGAAATTGGTAAAACAATGTGTGAAATTGAAATGTGTTAAATATACATTCAATGTTTAAACGTCTAGCTAACTGCTAGACGTAAAAAATACATTTTATATAAGCATTCCCTTATATTATAGAACGAAAAAAGAGGAGAAGTTAATGATGAAAAAACTTAAAGTAATCAACCTAAATGGATCTTGTTGTAATACTACTAGGAATACTGAAGTACAGGAGACTGTTAACAATCCCAATAAGAATTTACCGATTGTAATAATTGGTGCAGGTCCAATTGGATTAGCTGCTGCTGCTCATTTAGTGGAACAAAAGCAAGCATTTATTTTACTAGAATCTGGGCGTGAAATAGCACATAATATTCGTACCTGGGGGCATGTTACATTATTTTCACCATGGCGATATAACATCAATAAAGCTGCTAAAGCTTTATTAAATGGCTCCGGTTGGGTAGAACCTAATTTAGATACGTTACCAACAGGACATGAATTAATTGATCTTTATTTAAAACCTTTGTCTGAGTTAATACAAATAAAGCCTAACATTCAATTGAACGCAAAAGTAGTAGGAATTTCACGACAATTTAATGATAAGATGAAGACAAAAAATCGAGTAGAACAGTCTTTTAATATTTTTATTGAACATGAGAATGACATCCGTATCATTGAGGCGAGAGCTGTTATTGATGCGACGGGTACATGGGGAAATCCAAACCCAGCAAATTCTACAGGTGTATGGCTACAAAATGAAAAAGCATTAGCAGCTCACATTGAGTATGGTATCCCAGACATAAATACGAATACTAAGAGATATGCCAATAAAAAGATTGCAGTTATTGGTGGTGGCCATTCAGCTATCAATACCTTATTGGCACTTGCGGAATTACAAGAAGAGCATTCTACAACAAAGCTAGTGTGGATTATGCGTAAAAAATCTGTAGAAGAAGCCTATGGTGGCGAAGAAAAAGATGCATTGGCAGCACGTGGCGCACTTGGTGTTCGCATTCGCGAATTAGTAGATACAGGTAAGGTTGAAGTAATAACACCTTTCTATATCTCAATGGTGAAGAAAGATGAGGGCATCCATATTGTTGGTACTATTAACGGAGAACAAAAAGTATTAACGGGATTTAAAGAGCTTATTGTCAATACAGGAAATCGACCAGACCTTACGATTAACAACGAACTACGTCTTTCCATTGATTCAGCAACAGAAAGTGTGCATGCATTAGCGCCACTAATTGATCCAAATGTGCATAGTTGTGGCACAGTAAGAGCGCATGGAGAAGAAATACTATGCCAACCCGAAAAGGACTTCTATATAGTTGGAGCTAAAAGTTATGGTCGCGCACCAACATTTTTAATGGCAACAGGCTACGAACAAGTTCGTTCAATAACAGCTTATTTATCAAATGATGAAGAAGCTTCAAAACGTGTGGAATTGGAGTTACCTGAAACAGGTGTATGCGGTATTAATCTTGCCAATCAATCAAATTCATGCTGTTAAAAATTTGACTGTTAGCGAAAGCTAGCAGTCCTTTTAAAATACTAAGGGGGGAAATGGGATGGACACACTAATTATTCGTAAAATGGAAAAGAATGATTTAAAAGAGGTATTAAAGATTTAAAAAGAGGGAATCGAAACAGGGATGGCAACCTTTGAAACAATTGTGCCAAGTGCACAGGTATGGGATGAAAGACATCATGCAACCTTACGTTTTGTAGCAGAAGAACACAATAAAGTGGTTGGGTGGATTGCCATTACACCCGTCTCTACACGTGCTGTTTATTCTGGAGTTGGAGAAGTTAGTGTTTATATATCAAGTGATAGTAAAGGGAAAGGCATTGCCACTAAGTTGTTTAAAATACTAATTGAAGAGAGTGGAAAGGCCGGATTTTGGACACTTCAATCATCTGTTTTCGCCATCAATACATCAAGTATTCAATTACATAAAAAGATGGGCTTTAGAGTTGTTGGAACGAGAGAAAAAATTGCTCAGTTATACGGTGAATGGCATGATACAATAATAATGGAAAGAAGGAGTAATATAAAACATCTATTTTCATCATAGAAAATACCTCATTAGAAAGTCATTGAATTTGCACTATTAAATTTCGAATATATTGTAAAAAATAACATCCTAAGATATGGTTATCTAAGGATGTTATTTTACTTTTTTAAAGCTCATTTAAAAAAGGAACACATACAAAATCATTGATTATTATGTGGTGGTTTCATTAGAAAAAGATGAGGATATTGAACTCTTAAAGGATATACAAGTAGTTGAGTTTGAAGAGGAAATCATATTTGTTATTTATCGATTATAAGATAAGACTTAAAGAGTATTAGTTAATCTCTAAAAATTTCCCTTTGGTACAAATAATGTTCCAAACTTTTTATCATAAAAATTTAAAATAAGTAAAGAAAAGGAAAACAATCAAAACTAGCAGTTGAATATTTTGATACCGCAGCTGGTTTTAATGTATAAATTTATAGACACATATTGATGTGTTTTCGAAGAAGTTATACTGATGGTCGTGTAATTGTACAAGGAAATGTAATACCTTACCGAAGTGGCAAAAGCTACTTGAAAGACTTTAAATGTGCTTTAAGATGATATAAAACAACACCAACAATAGCGAGGGTTAAAAATGAATGATTATTATATTACTCCAAACATAGAGAGTGTCGCAGTCACAACAGTAATAGCATTAGCAACATCATTGTATACAAATTTAGATCCAAAAATAAATAAAGGTGATAAAGGAATAGCTTTTGATGGAGCAATAGATGTTTATAATTCATCCAATATTGTTAAAGCAAATTTTAAAGGTTCAGTACCAGTTCAAGTTAAAGGTGATACTATAAAAACAGAACAACTTTCCAAATGTAGTTATCCTATCGATATGGTTGATTTAGATATTTATTACGCTCAAGGTGGAGTACTATATTTTGTAGTTCTGATAACTCCAAGCGATAAAAGACGCATATTTTATAAGATGTTATTACCTTTAGAATTAAAAGAAATAGTCAACAGAAAATCACGCAACAAAACTAGAACTTTCAAATTCAATTCTGTAGATACATTAGCCCACCTAACAAAAATTTGTCACAGTTTTTTAGAAGAGTCAAAAAAGCAATCTTTAGCATTAATTGAACATAAATATACTGTTGAAGAATTCCAAGATTTCAAACTAACTTTTCCTGATTTAACTGTAGAAGAAATAACAAGATTTAATAATTTCAAAAATATTATTGGTAGTTCTGCTTTTGTATATGGTGAAGAAAAGGGACGTGTATATCCAATTAATTCTATAACAGTTTCAAGTGTTATAGAAGAGGGCGTTTTGCAGAGAAACATAGACAATGAATGCATCAATTATGCGTATTCAATCACTAGAAATTCATCAGAAACAATTATAAATATTGAGGATCTCATCCATATTAGCTGCAAAGATAATCGAAAAAGAAGTGATTTTAAAATTAATGATCTAACTACCTTATACGAAATTAAGCGTTCTAGACAATTTTTGGCGTCTTTAAATGATACGCAACAACCGTTTTACATAGGAGAAAAATTATTTGAAAAGCCGAGTAAGAGGATACAAGAGGGTGTAGAAAACCAACTAAAAACCATTTCTCAATTAGAAAATCTATTTTCTAAATTAGGCATACCATTTAATTATAAATTTAAGAATGAAGCTTTTGTAGATAAATTTTTAACTTTACTTTTTGTAATAAATAATGAAAGTTATGAGTTGTTACAAATCCCACCTGAAATTATTAAAAGTAGTGGTTTGATATCTTTAACCGTATTCGATAATTCCAAATTATATCTTTACTATAATTCTATGCAAAAAGAAAAGCTTACAAATATCTTTTCGGCTGAAATATCCAATAAAATTGTAATGGGACTAAAGGATAAATTAAACGACACTAAAATGAGTTTATTTTTATCAATTCCTATCCAGGAATTGATAAATTGTATTAACTATAATCAGACTGTAGTAATCCGTTCATTGTCAACAATGGGCTATAACCACTTTACATTCGAATATATAAATAACTACGCTTTAGATTGTTTACAACTCTTTGATGTAACAGGAGATGAAAGATTACTCGAAATTGCATCAACTTTACTTAGTAATAGTTTATTATTTGAAGATAAAAGATCAATCGCGCTTATTAATTTGTGTCAAACTAAAATACGAAAAGGCGATAAGTTGAGCGAAGAGGAACTTAATAAAATTATTATAATAAAAAAAGACGCAATAAAGGCTTCTGACACGTTATTAGAACTATGTACGAATCTAATATTGAATAATAAATCAGAAGCACAAGCTAATTTCGAATCTTTAGATTCAGAACAAAAAGAAAAATTTTTGGCTTTTCCTATCAGAAAATTTCTTTAAATATAGAATTTCAAAAATTTTAAAAAGGAGCTGCGATGATGAGTAATATTTCACTTTCTATAAATATACCAACTGATTTCGATGGTTATTTTAATTTACGTTGTCCTTATTGTAAAAATGATTTCAAAATACTAGGTCAAGAATTTAAAGAAACAGAAGTAGTTGATATTTATTGTCCAGTTTGTGGTTTAATAGCTGAATTTAATTCGTTTTATACAGATAAAGTTAATAGTAAAGCACATTCTATTGCAAAAAATTATGCAGAAGACCTTATTTATCAAATGTTTAAAGACTTAGAAAGAAAAAATAGAGGAAATAAATATGTAAAAATCAAAGCAGGGAAGAAGCCAACTACTAATGAACTTGAACTTTACGAACCTGATAATCACTTAGTGATTGTAAAAAAAATATGCTGTGATTCACATTTTAAAGTGACCGAGTTAGACAAATGGCTTATACCTTATTGTATTTACTGTGGAGGGAAATAAAATATGAACTTAAAGCAAATTAACAAATTATGCAGGGATTTTAGGGCAAATTCTTCTAGATTACTTTCAACAAAACTTGGATCAGAGCAACAAGATTTATCAAGGTTTTTATTATTTATAGAAAATAATACTTTGATAAAGGAATATGTATCTGAATGTATACAGGATACCCTTGATTTTGAGGAGAAATTAAGGGGTAAAGGTTGGAATGATAAATTAGAGTTACCATTAGATTCTAAAGAAGAAGTATCATATATTTACCAATTATTAAAATATATAGAAGTTAGGAATGCATATATCCACGTAAGTATGGGGTATGGTAGTGGAAATAAAATTCAGGATCATATTGACGCTTTTAACCATCAAGTTACAGTACATTTAGTTAATCATATTAGAGAATATCTTGAAGATGTAATTACAGGAATTGAATCTGTCCCTTTACAAATTGTAGAAGAAGATCAATCTAAGATATTTATTTCATATTGTTGGGAAGACAAGTTGTTTGCTGACTTGATCGATGAGGACTTCAAAGATATGGGCTTCACTTTAACTAGAGATATTCGTGGACTTAAATTTAAAGATAGTATAAAAAGCTTCATGGAATCGATTGGTAAACATGATTTTGTAATTAGTATTATCAGCGACAATTATTTAAAGTCAGTAAACTGTATGTATGAAATATCTGAAGTAATGCGTTTGCGTGAATATAAAGATAAAATGCTATTAGTAATACTGAGAGATTCAGATGTTGAATTTTTGCCAACAGGATCAGATATGCCAGCTCAATTTGCTGCAAATATTTACTCCTTGGAAGAACAAATAAACTACATTACTTATTGGGAAAATAAAGAAGCTGATTATTTAAATATGATTAGCAAAATAACACAGGAAATAAGTAAAATACAACCTTTACAAGAATTAAAAAGGGTAAAAAATATTACAGGTAATATAAGCGAATTTTTATCTGATATAAGCGATTGGAACAATACTAATTTGTTCGAATTAAAAGAATCTAATTATGAAGCTTTTAAAAAAGAAATTAAATCAATAGTTATTTAATTTTACTTTTTAATATTTAAACCTACTCAGAATGAACCATAATGAGTAGGTTTAACTTCTTTAATATGAACATAAGGTATATGCATATTTTATTCATCATAAAGAGATATAAGTGAATAATTTATTGAATCAACTTAATTAAATCACTTGGCTATAGTATTTTATTTGTATAATATTAAAAGTCTGGACATTCTTGTCCTTTTTATTTTTTTGAAAATGCGGGTTGTCTGGACATTCTTGTCCAAAAAGTAGGGAAATATATTATGTCCGGACATTCTTGTCCAAAATGTATGTAGATTCTTGTCCATATACAGCGGCAAACGCTTATTATGGGTATTTGACGTATTCAAGCCCCCGTCCACGCCAAATAATTTTAGTTTACATAATATAAATTATAGGAAGTTATGTATCAATGAAAAGTATACTAATAATAGTGAGACGAAACAGCTAAAAAAGTGTATTTAATTAGCATTGTTGTATTTCAGTATAAAATTCGGGAACGTCCGATTTGGAAGTTCCCGTAGTATGAAATCTGAGTTTACCTGTTTAAGCTCCTTGCATTTTACTTAGGAATACTATTTGCCCAATATGATATGCGTCGTGTAATGTTAAACTTTTCATTTCAAGCACTAATGATCTTTCACCAAGAATCTGTCGATACAAATCTTCTTGTTCTGCTTTTGTTAGTATTTTTTCAAGTTCACGATGAACTTCATAATATTCTTGTTTTGTTTCCTTCCAATTTTCAAACGTCATAGTTGGTAATCGAAATGTAGATTCATTATTATCTGCCTGTGGTTCATTCGCTGTATCACCAAGAAATCGAGTCAGAAGTCTCTTTTTATAGAAAAGTAAATGACAAACTAATTCCCAAATGGAATTCATTGCTCCTTCAGTTGGTTTCCAAATTGCCTGTTCAAAAGTAATTTCCTCTAGCACTTTTTCAAGTGCTGGAAACCAATCTTCTTCATCTAAGCAGCTTGCCCATTGTTGTAACAAAAGTGTTTTTGCATCCATTGTTTGTTCCCTCCAGTTTAATCCCCTTAATACATAATCCACTTTGTCAAAATTATTTACTGGCTAAATATTTGAACTACTTTTACCAACCAAACGTCCATACGTCACCAAAAATCCCCTTTAAATATAACGCGTTCGTACTTCTAAGACCTTTAAAACGCGAAATGAACAAAGTCTGCTATTTCAGCTACAGTTAAACAGACTTCTGATAAACCACCATATTCACTAGTTTAACTATAAATACGTACCCTTTTTTGCATAATTCAATTGATACCTGATTTATTTACATAAGAACACGTGTTCTATACATGAAAAAACAGCACTTAATTATTAATTATAGTAATAATTTTCTGTTGAGCATCTAGAGCTTCAGGGATTGGCATAACAACAAACACATGATTCATTTTCGGATAAACAAAGGTATTGAGTTCAATTCCCTGTTCTGTTATTTCTTCATCAAGTCTTATTGCATCTGGATATAAACATTCGTGCGTTCCAATAAAATGAGTTATCTTTCCAAGTCCTTTAAAGTCAAGGTTTATTGGACTAATCAATGGGTCTTTTAAATCTTTATCAGCTGCCCATAACTTAGTAATGACTACCATTCCTTCACTTGCTAACATCGGATCGATTTCTTCATATTCAGCTATAAGAGGATTTTCAAAAGTCAAATCAACACTTGCTGATAATAAAATAATGTCTTTCGGTTGAGGCAAATTGTTCATTTTTAAAAGATGAGCAAGGCCCAGTGCTATATTACCGCCTGCCGAGTCTCCCATGATGGTAAATTGATTTGAATTTTCAGCAGTTGCAAGCATTTCTTTATACAGGTTTAGAATTTTCGGGTAAGCATCCTTATAGTTAAAATGAGGCACTTTAGGATAAATCGGAACAATTATTTTCGCATTTAAAGATTGTGCCATTTTATCCAAGAACAACCAATGGAAACTTAAAGGTTGCTCCGTCCAAGCACCACCGTGTAGATATAAAATAGCTTTTTGCTTCAAAGACTTTTCGTCATTTAATGTGAAAACCTGCATTCCCTCGAATACATGCTCCTTAACTTCACTTAAAAATGTAACATCCTCTCCAATAACATATGGTTTAGTATTTTCAGTTCCTCTTTCCTTAACAAACTGTTCGGTGTTTGCAATACTAGAAAAACTCTCTTTATTACTTTCAGCAATTATCCATTTTTCGAATTGAATACTTTCTTCAGAACGTTCTTCGTTATAGATAGTTACACTCATCTTTTAGTTTGCTCCCCTTTAAATAAACATTTTATTGTTTCAAAACACAGAATAATGATTTGTAATAGCCGTGAATCTTAGAAGTTATTAAACAATTTTACAAATTATCAATCTTCATTATACATTATTTTCCTTTTTTACTAAATATAAAAGTCCAAAACTATTTCTCCATTTATAGACAAATAGTTTTGGACTTTTAATTTTCACATTTACTTTCCACTCATTAGTTTAAAGGCTAGTAGAACCCTCTTTAAGAGAGATTCAACAATTTCGAACTAGTTTAAACGACAAGAAGTTTGCAACGTCTAGAGAACGCTCTAGGACGTTGCAAACAACTAATTCAGCTTATTTTGTTATGCGTGTACCTGCTTTTCCGTCTAATGCAGCTACTGCTTGATCGAGTGAACAAATGATAGACTCTTTCCCTAATTTCGCAAATTCTATAGCTGCTTGCATTTTTGGTAACATACTACCAGCCGGGAATTGTCCTTCTGCAACATACTGTTCAGCTTCTGCTACTGTAATATGGCTTAATTTTTGCTCATTTTCTTTCCCAAAATTAATATAGACATTCGGTACATCTGTTAACATCATGAAAACATCCGCATTCACTTGTTGTGCAAGCTTTAATCCTGAACGATCTTTGTCAATGACTGCTTCAATACCATGTAATTGACCACTGTCTTCACGATATACAGGTATACCGCCACCACCAGATGAAATAACGATCGTATCATCGATTAAACGTTTAATTTCGTCTATACCATGAATGACCTGTGGTTCTGGTGAAGGGACCACTCGTCTGTAACCCCGTCCTGCATCTTCCACCATCGTAAAGCCTTGCGCTTCAAGACCTTTCGCTTCTTCCGCTGAGAAAAATACACCAATAGGTTTAGTCGGATTTTTAAACGCTTGATCTTCCTTGGCCACTTCAACCATCGTTAGCAATGTCACCACGTTTGTAGCAATATTTCGTTCTTTCATATGGTTTTTTAAAGCTGTTTCCATCATATAACCAATGAAACCTTGTGATTCTGCGTTACAAACATGGATTGGTAGTGGTTCAACAACATTTTTAGCAGCTTCGTTCTGAGCAATTATATTACCTACTTGCGGACCATTGCCGTGTGTAATGACAATATTATGCCCCGCTTCTCGAATTTCCACCATATGGCCTGTTGCCGACACTACGTTTTTAAATTGATTATCATAAGTTGCTTCTTGTTTTGGCTGTAAAATGGCATTACCGCCCAAAGCAATAACTACACTCTTTCCCATTTCTTTCACTCCTTAATTAACGACATGTAAATGCCATACAGTGTATCCATCCCAGATGAAGAGCCTACTTCTATAAGACTTTCCATGCTTTCTAAAGATGGATCATGATGTAATGTTGTAATCTTCGAACTAAATACACCATCTAGAGCACATGTTAAAAAGCGCTTACTGACAATGGTCGTTATAGGTTCCTTGATTAATGCTTTTAAAGTATCAAGATGTTTATGTTCGATAAAATTATTTAGAAAATGACCGTACAATATGCCGACCAGTATATCGTCACCAGTTGGTGTCAAACCTTGTCCACGTCCAATAAAATAACGGAATGTCTTCTCAAGATTTTGGGTTGGATCATGTAATCTATTGATCAAGGCCAAAACACGTGCTCGTTCAAAATCTGTTGAGTCATATGATGTAAATGAAATATATTGAAAATTTTCTTTTAATTTATTTAGATTTGCATGTTCAAAATCCATATTTAACGGTAGTATTTTTACATTAAACACCATTTCGAATCGGTTATGAAAAAGACGATTATTGCGAAATATTAACGTATCACCTACCTTAATATTGCTCTTTAACGTTTGTTTCGTTTGAGGATCCAGCAAGATCCCAAACGGAAATGTCCCATTTTCATTGGTACCAATAAATATCAATTCACCATTTCGATCAACAATATTTAAACCTTTTTCAAAAATACTATGCACGGTAAAAGTTTTTCCTTCATTTAACAATTGAAGTGCGATTGAACCAATCGCACTTGCTTGTAAAATCATCCTTTAAAACCTAGCTTTTCAGCATATGCTGTGATAGCTTTCTCAAAACATTCGATTGGTGGATGTACTGTACCGGCACCAATTTGTCCGTACCCCGCAATTTTATGGGCAATACCAGTGTTGATAACTGGTGTGATCCCTGTTTCAACAACTTTCCGTGCATCGATACCTAAACATGCGCCTTTAAAGTCCCAAGTTGGGATAACAAAGTTCGGATTTTCGCTAATACAGATTTCAGTCATTTGATTACTTGTTTCAAGCGCATCATTAAATCCACCAGTACCAACAAAGCGTGTTACTGCAGGGGCTGCAATCATCGCCATACCTCCGACACCGATTGTTTCTGTAATCGCTGAATCACCGATATCAGTGTTTGCATCTTCTGCTGAATAACCAGTGAAATATAACCCTTGCGGCGTATTAACAGGACCAGTAAACCATTCGTCTCCCATACCCGCAATACGGATACCAAAGTTTTCACCATTTCGGCACATTGCGGTAACAACTGTACCGTGTTCGATTGTACGAGCTGCATCCATCATCGCTTTTCCAGTCGCCATTGCAATATTTAAGAAAAATTGGTCTGTGTCAGCTAAAAATTGGATAACTTCTGTACGTTGTTCTTTTTCAACGTCTTCTAATGATGCAATTACTGGAGATAGTTCTTTTAAAAATGCAAGTGAAGCTGCAATATTACGCTGGTGGAACTCATCGCCCATTGCAATAGCTTTAGCAATCAACACGTTGACGTTCAAGCCTCCATCAAAAGTTTTTAAGGCTTTACTTAATACTGGACCTAATACATCTTTCATCCAGTGTAAACGATTGATAACTTGCTCATTATAAGCGCCGAAGCGTAATACTGCACCAATCCCTTCGTTCATTTGACAGTACGCTTCGTTACCAGTCTCTTTGTTAATAACGACAAGGACTGGCATGTTAGGTGAAGTGATACCGCCCATTGGTCCAACTGCATTCACGTGGTGACAAGGAATGAACGTAATTTTATCGTTTTCAAGTAAATCACGTGCACCCTCCTGATCTTTAGCCCACCCTTCAAAAAGGATTGCGCCAACACAGGAACCTTGCATTGGATCTGTCATGTTTTCATATTTAATTGGAGGTCCAGCATGTAATAACACATACTCTTTTAATTCTGGAATGACAGACTTAGCAGGTACAACATCCGTTAAAAATGGTGCTGCTGCTATAATCTTTTGAATAACGGCTTCGTTCGCTTCATTTATTGTTTTGTAACCCATTAGATTGTACCTCCTTCATAATAGTTTAAGAATTGAAGTACTTTCATTAACTTCTCGTCGCCACCAGCAATTGGTCGCCAGTTAAATTGAACACATTCCGAGCCACTGTTTTGAACAGCTTCCGTAAAGCTTTTTAGCCCGATATTGATAACACTTGGTTTCATATTGATGAACGACATTACTTTTTCATCTACTGCTAAATTTTCTTTTGTATAGTCAAATTTTTGTACATCGACAATTGGTTGTTCCACTTTACCGCCTACAAGTTGGATAGCTGTGCGAACCATTTGGTCGTTTGTCTTACAAATAATTGCACCGCTCTCTTTTAAAATCTCCTTTTGTTTCTCATAACCTTGGATGTCCTGTGCTGTACCTACAACAGTTGCAAGCACTGCAAGTTGACGACCATCTTGACGTGCGATGTCTAAAATACGTTTGATTACTGGTGCTAGTTCACTGGCCATATCTTCATGACCACCGTTACCGATCACGTTATCAATCATAATGACCGCTGTTTCAGGATCGTTAACAGATTTTTCAAGCATTTCGATTCGTTTTTCAGGATCAATCATCGGGTGTGGTTTGCCTTTTGTATAAACATCATCACCTAAATCGATAATTTCATGATTTTTTGTTTTCAAAACATAGCTATCGTTCTTTTCTTCCGATATCTTATCTTTAAAAGCATCTCTCACTAGCATCGCTGCTTCAGATGCTAACGTACCGCCTGAATAATAACCTTTTATACCAACTTGTGATTCTTGTAATAAAACGTTTACATGTTCAGCTGTTGTCGGTTCAAAATTCGGTTTGTCCCCATTTGATAATTGAACAGCTACGACTGCTGCTTCTTCAAGTGTATAAGCATGATAGATGTTCTCTTCTTGATAGGAAGGTTTGTCACCTAAAAATAGCGTAACAACTGGTTTATCAATATTTCTTAATAAGTTTAATACTTTGCGTTGTACTTCCTCTGCAGGCGGTTTGGAGATCACTGTAATTACTTTTACTTTCGGATCTTGATTTAATGCTTTGATGCTATCTAACATCGTGATGGCACCAACTTCCGTCGATAAATCACGTCCACCTGTTCCAAGAGCATTCGTAACACCTTTACCATAACGATCAATAATTGTTGTGACTTCTTGGATCCCTGTGCCTGATGCCCCAACAATACCGATATCACCTTCGTTGACGTTATTTGTAAAGGCAAGAGGTACGCCGTGAATAAGTGCAGTACCACAGTCTGGACCCATCACTAATAACCCTTTTTCATGCGCTTTTTGTTTCAATTTCACTTCGTCTTCTTTCGAAACATTGTCACTGAACATGAATACATGTAAACCTTCGTTCAATGCGTTTTCCGCTTCCATTGCTGCATATTGACCAGGAATAGAAATTAACGCTAAGTTCGGATTGTTAGCAAGTTCCATTGCACGTTTCCAATTATGTGCTTCTTGGCCTTTAGATGCGTCTTGTGAATCAGACTCACCTTTTAAAGCGACCTCTACTTCTTCTTTCACTACGTCTACTTTTTCTTCTTGATCTGTATCAACAACGATGACGATATCATTTGGCTTTGCTTTTTCTAATTCAACCGTGCCTAAGCCTGAAGATTTGAAAATATCTTTGTTCGCTGGTGTTCCCATCATGATTGATACTTTGTTTACACCGTCAATTGCAGATAGTTTGTTTGATAAAAGCATTAACACGATTGAGTCTTTATAAGTGTTTTCTTTTATAATTGTGTATAACATGATGATCCTCCAATTTTTTATTCTGCAAATCTATTTTTTCCGTGGTAACGATCGTAATGAACGTCGTCTGACACAAGATAGTTGTAAATGTCGTCAACGATTTCAATGCCTTCTTTATCGTATTCCTTACTTCTTAATATACCGCGTTCACCTGGATAATAAATTTCTCCATAGCCCTCTGCCGCTGGTTGCTCTTTTAATTCATTGAGCATCGTTGAAATTTGTTGTTTAAAAGCATCTAGATTTGTGAAATAGGCTGGGTTAATCACGATATGAATTTGACCTAAATCGCGTCCTTTAGTTAAGTCTTGATACATAGAAGACACATGTATACCATGTGGGACTCCTAGAAGACTACCTGATAAAATATCTACCATCATCATCAAGCCGTACCCTTTTGGACCTGCTATTGGCAGTAGTGCATGAACATCTCTTGCATTCGTTGTAGGTGCACCAGTTGCATCGACAGCCCATGTATCTGGGATCGACGCATTTTTACTTCTTGCATCTAAGATTTTGCCCCATGCTTGAACAGTTGTCGCCATATCAAATGTAATGATGCGGTCATCAGCAGACGGTGCACTATATGCAATTGGGTTTGTCCCAAAATAAGGTTCAGTTCCGCCAAACGGCACGACCATTGGATCTGATTGACACATACTTAGAGCAACCATATCTTGTTCGGCTGCCATTTCAACAAAGTATCCTAATGCACCACTATGTGAGATATTTTTCATACCAACAACGGCAACCCCTGATTTTCTAGCCATTTCAATCGCTTTTTCCATCGCTTGTTTTGCTATTTGGTGACCTGGACCATTATCCCCATTAAAGACCGCAGATGCTGGTCCTGTTTGTTCAAATGTATAGTTTGGATTGGTTGTAATACCGCCTTTTGCAATTCGTTCAGAATAGTATTCAACACGTACAGCACCATGTGAGTGAATACCTCTATGATCAGCGTATGTTAATACATCTGCAACATCATGTGCCGCTCCTTCATTTAATCCTGCTTTTATAAACTTTTGTTTCATTAAATTAAATAGTTCTTCTTTAGATACACGCATCTTGTCAGCCCCTTGCCTTACATGATTAAAATTTTTTGTCAGATTCTACATAAGTGAATATCTTTTGTAACAGAGATACGTCATTAATCTTTTGAAAGCCTCGAAGATTAATTAGGCTTCCTCTTTATAAATCAATATCTCTGTTTGCATCTTTAGAATAAATGTATGAGAATGGTTCATCTAAACCAATTGCATAGGTTGCTTGCGGTACATAAGCGCCCATAAAGATATAGTCACCTTTATCAACTGGCATCCACTCGTTGTCTAAGTTGTACATGCCTCGCCCACTTAAAACATAAGCGCCGTGTTCTTGAACATGTGTTTCAATGTAACCATGTGAAGCACCTGGTTTGAATGAAAGAATATGAATGTTCATGTCATATCCAATTTCTTTTGGTAATAAGTCTTGAATTAATACTTCTTTCATACCTTCATATGCCTCTTGTTCGATGTCGTTCACATTACCTGTAACGACTTCTGGTGTATACCCTTTAAGAGGTTGTCCTTTAAGAGGTTGATAACGTTTTTTGTATAAGAATAAGCGGCTATCTTCACCGTTATTATTATTTTCAAAAGTTAACTGTAAGTGTGGGGGCACATATAAATACCCACCTTCTGTTAATTCGTATCTTTTACCATCTGCAAAAGCATTGATTTTGCCATAAACAACGTATACAAAAGATTGAATACCATCACCAGCGAAACCAGTTTTGTTTCCGCCTTGGTTTTTTACTGTTACTAAGTAATCTACAAATCTTGCACCTAAACGTGGGGATCCTAAGATTGTTACATCACAATCTTTGAAGCCAGGTACAACATTATTAACTAGGCCGTCTGGTGTGATTACCGCATAATTGTCTTTTTTAATGACAGAACGTGTTTCTAATAAACCTTCTCTATATCCTTGAACTTGATTTAAGTAACCCATAAGTATCTGGCTCCTTTTTCATTATTTTTATTCTTTATATGCTAGTTCATAAAGTACATCGCTTAATACTTCAATACCTTTAACAAGGTCTTCTATCTTCGTCTCTTCACTAATGTTGTGACTAATTCCACCAATAGAAGGTACAAACATCATCGCCGTTGGAACATATTGAGCAAAAATTTGTGAGTCATGTCCTGCACCAGATGGCATCACTTTATATTGATCCCCTACATTGTTCTTTGCTGCTTGTTCAATGATTTGAACGATTTTTTTGTCCATCAATGTTGGTGCCTCATCCATCCATAAATTAATGTCGTAAGCCATGCTATTTGCTTCAGCGACTAATTTAATTTTGTCTTCGATTTCTACTGCAAAATCATTTAATATTTGCTGATCGATATGACGACAATCTACTGAGAACGTAATTTCACCAGGAACTACATTTACTGTGTTTGGTACAAGTGTTACATGACCGAACGTTAATACAAGTGGTTCCCCAATTTCTCTAGCACGTTTTGTTAAATCTGAGACAATTTCACTATAGGCAACAACTGTATCGCGACGTAATGACATTGGCGTAGTACCAGCGTGGTTTGCTTCACCTTTTAAGTTGATCGTGAAGCGTTTTTGACCAACGATGCCATTAACAACTCCGATTGTTTTGTTTTCTGTCTCTAACACTTTACCTTGTTCAATATGAATTTCAACAAATGCTTTGATGTCATTACGAACGTCAGTCGTTTTACGATAATCGAAGCCTAATTTACGCATCGCGTCTTCGAACTTAATGCCCTCAGCATCTTCAATTGTGTCAACATCCGATTTTTTAGCTAAGTTAAAGAAGTTTTTGCTACCCCAAAATGTGTAAGGGAATCGACTACCTTCTTCTTCTGCAAGCGATAATACTTCTAATGAGCGTAGTGGTTGGCCATGTTTAGCTTTTAAATATTTCACAGCCACTAGTGCAGCTAAGATACCGAATTGTCCATCTAGATGACCACCTTCAACTACTGTGTCGATATGTGATCCTGTTAAAATGGTTTCTTCCGGATATTTACTGCCAACAAGACGCCCAGTTAAGTTACCTATATCGTCGAAACTTGCTTCTAAGCCTTCTTCTTTGAATGTTTTTTCCAGTTCACGAACGGCTTCATTCCATTCTTGAGAATATAATAGGCGTGTAATCCCACCTTGTTCTAAACCACCAAAACTTGTGAATTTCTTATCTAAAGATTGAAAAGTTGATTGAATATCCATTACTCTTTCACTCCTTCCTTCTAGTACACTTTTATTATAGGTCCATACTCATAACCATTCATTGACACAACGAACAATAATGGATGGTCGTTTTATGCACTTTAGACAAAATAATTATTGATAAGGAGCAGGTACCCGGAGTAAAAAAGAAATCTAGCAGTCGAATTATGTAAGGGTACTAAGAAGGCATATGAGTGGAGTAAATAATCGAATTGATCCTTAATAAAAAAACAAAACCACATAGTAAATCTATTTGAAAACTTAGATTTACCATGTGGTATAGTCATTATTAAAATGATTAGAGGATAAACGATAACCCGAGTGTCATGATACATACAAGTAGGAGCAAGCCTAAGCTGTATCGTATTGTATATTGAAAGATTTTTGACTCATTCCCGGTTTGATTAACGGCTGCTGCTGCAATCGCGATAGATTGTGGTGAAATCAATTTTGCTACGCTTCCCCCAGCAGTATTAGCTGCCATTAGCAATGATGGTGAGATCCCGATCTGCGTCCCGGTAACTACCTGCAAGCTACCAAATAATGCGTTATTATTCACAACAGATCCCGTGAGAAAAACACCAATCCATCCTAATACTGGACTAACAAATGGGAAAAAATCACCCGTTTTGGCAAGCGCCAGTCCTAGAGAAGTGCTAAGCCCAGAAAAGGCCGAAAGATTAGCAAAAGCCATTACAAGTACGATTGTAAAAATCGGTAACCATAGTTCTTTAATTGTATAACCTAATAAATGAACGGATTGTTTGATGTTTAACGCAGGAAACAGGACACTTGTTAAAATGATAGCCAATAAAATCGCCGTTCCCGTAGCCGAAACAAAGTTAATATTAATAATAGCTGGTATAGAATTTGCTTCTGTTACGATCGGTGGTGTACGCATGATTTGATCATGTAATCCGGGAATTTTCAAAGCGACAGTCGTAAAATCAAGTGAACCACCATCTAGAAATAATTGTTTAAATGCAGGCAAGCTCCAAACGGCAATAACACCAGTGAGGATATAAAATGGTGACCATGCTACCAAAATCTCTTTCATCGTATAGGTTTTTAATTTCCCTGTAAGTTCTACTCCAGGTTCATGGTAAATCGTTTTCGGTTGCCATTTCCTTAAGAATAAGGCTAAAACCACCATACTAACTAAAGAAGGAATAATATTCGCAAGCTCAGGACCGATCATCGTAATTGTCAGTAAATGAAGCACTGAATAGACACTACTTACAACTAAAATAGCTGGGAATATTTCTTTTATTCCCTTGATTCCATCTAAAATAAAAATGAGGAGGAAAGGTACGACAAATGAAATTAAAGGTAATAGATAGGCTGTCATTCTTGACAGTTCTAACGTTTCCAACCCACCTACTTCTGCACCAGTAATGACTGGAATTCCAACTGTACCAAATGCGCCCGTAGAGGCATTGGCGATTAGACAAAGTCCGGCAGCTTTAATCGGATGAAAACCAAGCGTCACAAGTAAGGCTGCACAAATAGCGATTGGAACACCTAATCCGGCCGCTCCTTCCAAGAAAGCATTAAAACAAAAACCAATGAGCAATAATTGTAGTCTTTGATCCTCGGTAATATTCGCTATACTACCACGTACAATCTCAAATTTTCCGGCTTGCACAGAAATTTTGTACAACCAAACGGCCATAATGACGATATAACCGATGGGCCACAACGCTTTACCTGTTCCGAGAATAATTGCTCCAAATGCTTTAGTTATCGGCATATCGAAAACTCCGACTGTAATGATAATGGTAACACCTAAAGTTAATGCTGCTGCATATACCCCTTTTAATTTAAAGATTGTTAAACTAAGTAGAAATAGGAGTATAGGAAGAAAGGCTATGATGCCACTCGCTATTTCTTTTCCAAGTGGATTGTATTGTTGATCCCACATCGTTGTCACTTCTTTCTAACATAGTTATTTCTAACATTGTTTAGTTGAGTAAAGGTGAATTTCTTTGTTCGAGCTACTTTAGCATGCTATCCTTGTTGTAACCCGCTTTTCAAAAACAAAGCATTACATAGAATATTTTGACCTAGTTCAAGCATATGATTCTCCTTTACTATTTCGAAATAAAGGATTATACGTATAATAACCTTCAAAAATAGTATACAATCAGAGTGATAGCTTATCCTTGTAGCATCTCACATATTTAATTCATTTTTTGGCTTTTTCTAACAAATATAAAGGAGATGATTCTTATGACAACATTAAAAGAAATCATGTCTGTCCAACAATTTTCTGATTTAACATTATTAAATGATAAGGGAGATTTAGAAAGAGAAGTAGCAATGGTTGATATTACGGAAACGCCTGATATTAAAAATTTCACAGCACCTCATTCATTTATCGTCACTACGGGTATGTGTTATCAACACGACCAATCCGGATTAAAGGATCTCATTCGAGAATTAAATGATATACAAGTTTCTGGCATAGGCGTTAAATTATCGCGCTTTTTAGAAGAAATTGACGATGAAGTAATAGAATATGCAAACGATTTAAAATTCCCCATTATTAGAATCCCTGATAGTTGGAACCTTGGATCTATTACGCATCATATGTCATCCTATATCTTGGATGGAGAAACTGAAAAGTTATACTTTGCTTTAGATATCCAACAAGAATTAAATACAATGCTTATGAGAGGTTTGAGCTTGGAAATGATGATTGAACGAATGAGCAGACTCCTTAGAGTCCCTGTGATGCTCTTAAATCCTTTTCATCAAATTAAATCGATGAGCCATCACTTCCAAGAACACTCAGAGCAAATTCAGAAAAATCTTAGTTACTTCAAAAGATGTGTTAATTCCAAGCAAATTTCACCTAATAATAAAGCATCTTTCCAAGAAGAACATATTATATTTGAAGTTCCAGCATTTAAATATTTTCCGTATTATTTGATGGTTTCAAATGTTAATACGCTCACTTATCCATTTAGTCTGCTTGCCATAGAACAAGCCGTAAATACACTTAGTCTCGCCATTTATAAAAATAGTAAAATCAAAGAAGCGGAACAACAAGATGTAAACCGCTTTTTCGAAACATTGATGACTGAACATCCTGATAATCTTATATCAGTCAAACAGCACCCCGAGTTTTTAAAAAAGCACCTTATTCAACCATCCAATTTCTATCAAGTGATCGTTTGTGCGATTGATCAAGAAAGGGATGTGGAAAATAATATCTATTTGAATGAGCGCTATCAGATGACTTTTGAATGGCTAACTCATAAGTTGACTGACATTGATCCTTCTATCAGTGTTTATAGGTCTCCAGGTAATCATCGGTTTACGATACTATTACAAACTAAACATCAATATTATTTAGATTACTGCAAATATATCCAAAAAGAGTATCAAAAACTTTTTAATAGCACACTGTCATTCGGTATTGGTAATGAAGTTACTGAATTCTCACAGTTACCACTCTCTTATTTTGAAGCGAATGAAGCTTTTGATCATAAGTCTGAAAGTAGTAAAGTTGAATTTATAGAACTCTATAAATCTAAAAGTGTAGAAGAATTGTTACAACTCATTCCAGCCAATAAATTAAAACCGTTTATCACGTATACACTAGGTTCATTAGCCTATCCGAAAACGACGAAAGAAAAAGAACTAAAACATACATTGAAAATCTATTTGGCGAATCATTGTGATCTGACAAAGACTTCTGAAGATATATTTATTCATCGGAATACGGTAAAATATCGTATTAAAAAATGTGAAGAGATTTTAGGTCAGTCTATCGAATCGCCTGATATTTCATTGGATCTACGATTAGCATTATTTGCGTCAGAGAAAGTAAATTTTTAAACTATAAAATCCCGCTAAAAAGCTGTTATGAATGCTTTTTAGCGGGATTCTTTTTGCCTATTTTACCGGAACACTTGCTTCCCCACCTAAATTATGATCATGAAAAATGTAGTAGCTCCTCTTAAGCTCATGTTAGCCATCCGTTAAGTACAAAATCAGTACTTTACCACAGAAAATGAAAGATGATTAGGTTATTTCGTGGGAGTTCAATATTAATAGTTCATTCTTTATTTTCCTTTATGTAGAAACTTCAAATAAAGCAAAAAGGAAATTAATAATACTATTGCATAAAACCAAATTGAACGATACCAAACATTCATAAATTCTACCCAAAAACCCCTTCCACCTAGTTCTGGAGGCAAAGCTGAATAAATTGACACCTCAATATATAGCATTAAACTGAAAAATAAGAATAAAGGAAGAAAAAATACCCACATTAAAAGATTGGATTTCATAAAAGCCTCCTTTCTATTTCACAAAGCTATTAATAGCAGTAGAGAATTTAAAAGTTTAACGTTTATCATTGGCTGAAAGTTCCAATTTTAAAAGGAGATTGTTCTTCAACTACACTGCTTAGTTAGCTCAATAAGAAAAATGAATCCATGCTGCGGTTGGTGATCCAGCCGAAAAACACTGCCAAACCAATAATGTGTAAAATACGTTATACACACTAAATCGAAAAGGCAGTAGTGACAAGAATCTGTTTCTTGTTACTACTGCTTAATTCTGTTGTTATAATGAAACTCGAACTTCATGGGATTGTACAATTCATGTTTTATATAAATCTAATGCATTAGCTTGTAAGACCTCGCTAAATTCCGCTACCTTTAGACAGGGAAATTAAAACTACCTATCAGCAGGAGATGTATTAAACCTCCACTGATAGGTAGTTTTACTTTATTCATTAGTTAGGGGATTGATTGCTTTCTTCTCTTTCACCATCACAGCAAGGAAGAATAAAATCGCTGCTGCTGCAAGAAGTATTGCTGCAATATAGAATGCTAATACTTTCGAACCAGTGATATCACCAATATAACCTGTAAGAGTTGGCGCAATAACTGATGAAGTCATTCCAAAGAAGTTAAAGATACCTAGTGCTTTGGCCATGCTGTTGGAAGGTACTGAATCCGTTACATATGTGATTAAAACTGGATCAATTGCAAGTTTACCTAATAAACCGTATAAAACTAATGCTGCATAAAGGACAGATGGGTTAGGTGCAAATACGGTTAAACTAATTGTTACGGCTGCACCAATTAACAAGAAGATAATTAATTTCTGACGCATATGTGCATTTTTGTCAATATACTTAGAAAATATCAATGCACCAGGTACTGCTGTGACTGCAACTAAAGCAGCTACATATCCTACTGAACCTTGTTCGAATCCTTTTTCTGCGACAAGGAATGATGGTAACCATGTCACAATCATGTAATAACCATAACATGTTGCAAAATAGACGAAATAAATAACTAATTTTTTTAGCGAGAATAATTCTACGCCTTGAGATACTGTGGCTTGTGTTGTTTCCTTATCTTCAGATGTTTCATTTGTAGCTGTTCTTTTGTCTTGTTTAACAAATAACGCAAACACAAATGTTACTGCTACTATTAAGACTGCTATAATATAAAGCATGTAATTCCATTGGATTTCAAGGCCACCTACTAATACTGATGAGCCTACTAGACCAATAACCATCCCTAATGCCGAACCACTGTTGATGATCGCATTAGAAAAGCTTTTCTTATCTTTTGGCATATATTTAGCTGATAAAGAGAAAGCCGCACCATAGTATGAACCAGTCGAAAGACCTGCCATTAAGGCGCCTACATAAACTTGAGTGATTGTCGTGCTTGATCCAATGACGAATGCTGCTAATGCGAAAATGATAAACGCAGGGATTAATACTCGTTTTTGTCCAAATTTATCAACGAGTATTCCTGATGGAATTTGCATACCAGTATAGGCAAAGAAATAAATAGAAGCAATAAGTCCTACTTGAGTATCACTAATATTACCAAGCGATTCTTGAATTTGTGGATATATTGGTGTAAGTATTGTACGATAAATCCAAATAGCTACCCAACCTAAACACAGTGCAAAAATGATTTTTTTGTAATAATTCGGGTCATGTTTAACTGTTTTTTCCATGGTTGACACTCCCATTTTTTTGTATTTACTTATGTTGTTACTTATGTTATTACTAACTTGATTGTAGGTTACGAGCAACTAAATAACATTGTTCACTTTGAACAAAAATAAAAATAACTTTGCACATTTTAGACAAAAGGGAATTTTTAAAATAGTTATAATTTTGTCCAAACGAACGAATCCTCTCTTTGTTTTACTCTTGAACTTCGAGGGACTGTCTAAAAAGACTAATAAAAAAACGAAGTGAGGAATTTTATTATTTCCTCAATCCGCTTCCCTAGTAAATTTTGTTGGACATATAATTAAAAGGCTGCCAAACAATCAGATGTAAATCTGACTTTTTGGACAGCCTCATTGTAAGATCCACTTATTCCCGTGAAATCGTGTTAATCTCTCTTTTTTACGATGAAAACTAGTTAATCAACAGACGCGATAGTTAACTCTATACTATTAATGCGGAATAAAACCAATTGGTGTTGGACCCGCAATTCCTAACATTACAAAATCTTTATCAGAAGTATTAGTCATACCGTGCTTTTCACCCGGACGCGCAACAACAACATCACCTGCTTTAATTTGGACCATTTCACCACATTCTGGATAAAAATCTGCTGTTCCTTCAATAACAATCCAAATATCATCCGCTTGCTTATGCGAGTGAATGGGCAAATCTTGTCCTGGACGCATACACCAGACAGCTCCAACAGTATTAGGTGTTTCATAGAAAATATGTTTTGTCGCTTCTTCATCTCTAAACTCTTGAATATCTGGCCAATGGAAAATACGGTTTTTCAAATCATTTCTTGCTATTTTTTTATATTTCATAGTATTTTCTCCTTGTTTCAAATTTCAAACTTCACCATACTCAAATGATTTAGCGTGTATTAGACAACGAATAAAAACTTCTCGGATTTGCTAGAAAATAGCAAAGAATTATCTTTTCATAATATTTTGAGGTTTACCCTCTAAAAATGCCATTGTGTTATCGAATGCAATTCTAGCTCGCAATTCCATAGCTTCATCAGTAAGGAACCCTACATGAGGTGTTAAAATCGCATTTTTGGCTTGCAATAGTTTATAGTCTCCAGGAATAGGCGGTTCCATATCAAATACGTCAATACCAGCCCCTGCAATTTGTCCTTCATTTAATGCATCCGCCAATGCATCATTATCAACAATCGGTCCTCGCGCGCAGTTGATTAGAATAGCTGATTCCTTCATTAATTCTAATTTTTCTTTAGAGATTAATCCCTTCGTACTTGGTAGTAACGGAATATGTAAGGATACTATATCAGATTGTTTTAATACCTCATCTAATTCCATATACTCGATTCCTAAAGCTTCAGCTTCTGGATTTCTTCGGGATCGGTCTGCAGCTACTATTTTTGCGCCAAATGCTTTAAACAAATGAGCCGTCATCATGCCAATTTTACCTGTACCAATCAAACCAACAGTTTTCCCTTTAATTTCACGACCTTGGAATGCACCTGGGAAATGATCAGCACGCATTTCTCTATCTCCCTGAGTAATGTGACGATACACATCTAATACTAAACCAATTGTTAATTCCGCAACTGCTTGATTCGCATATCCAGCTGCATTACATATCATAATATCTTGGTTTTTAGCTTGAGCGATCCCTACATGATCAACACCTGTAAAGGCAACATTGATTAGTTTTACATTGTCATTTTGATCAATGACTTCTGTAGGATACGGATTATTAGCAATCATAATAACATCTGCACCTTCACTACGTCTTGCTAATTCTGCCGAGTCCGTTGTTTTCTCGTTGTAATAAACAAATTCATGACCGGCCTGTTTGATTGGCTCCGCTAATTTTTCAATGATCGAATCTGAAACATTTAATGGTTCTAATAATTTAACTAACATTCAATTCATTCCTTCCTTTTTTTCAAATACGTCTGTTGATTAACTAGTGACCATAAGATTCACATTTCTTCAAAACTGTTATTTCACACAGTAAAAGGGGGATGAAATTTCAGTCTGTCATTTTGTATATTTTGCACAAAAAATGTGACATTTTCATTTTGAGTCACTCCCTTTTTATATTTATTATTATGTTAATTGCTTAATGTAATTGTATGATAGGAGTATTTAAATAACATTGTTCACTTTAAACAAAAACAGAAACAATATTACATGTTTTTGACAAAAGCAAATACTCAAATTAACTAGAAAATTATGCTTTATCTATCTTATGAGTATTTTCTCTTTCGCTCTTTGCACGGTATTTTTGTATATACATACAATAAAAAAGCCCGTCTACCAGGTAAACGGACTGTTATAGCTAGTTTAATAGAAAAGTTTATATTAGTATTGCCAATTTCAAATCCCTCTCATAACAATCACATTTTTTCGTCCATATTTTTCTGATATAGCTCCATAGAAAAAACACCCTGTAGCAAAACCAAGTGAATAAATACTTGAAGTGATGCTTGCTTTGGACAATGAATTATGAAAATAATCATTGAAAAGACTAATAAGAGGTATTGTTAAATATAAACTAGACATAACTACCATCCCAGACCAAGATAAAGTAATTGTCATCAGAGAATAATTCACTTGGTTTCCTGTAATTGCTTTGTTCATACAATAAATCACCCTTTTTAATTTGATTGACTTATAGTTAGATAATCTAATTAAATGACTAAAAAAATTAAACTGCATCAACGAAGCTACAGTTTAACGTTCCACCTCAAGTCTTCTTTGTATAGATTTTAATAATTTATTAACCAGCTTCTCAAAGACTTTTCGTTCATCGGGTTCCAAATCAATCATGTTAGAAGCACAAGACGACCAATAAGTTGGCAAAATCTCAGCAACAAAAAAAGTACACCACTTATAAATAAGGGATGTACTAATTATCCTATAATGTGCGACATTAAAGATAAGTTACTGTTTTTATAACAAAAACATACATTCACTTATCTTTAATTTTACAAAGTAATTGTTGCCTTTTATTCTTTTTTGTCAAAACCAACAGATTCATTGTATAACTAAAAACCAAAATGGCGTAGATAGTGAATATATGATCAATTTTTATAAAAGTGCGCTCTGAGATAAGATATATAATTAAAATCGACAAATATAAGATTAAGATCGTATGATATGCTGCCTTGTATCGCAGTACCTTCCCTTTTTCATCGTCAGATTTAATCTCTTCACACCGAAAAATAGATAGGTTTTCTTATGTAAACTTCATTTCATAAACCAATACCTCCTCAAAAAACATCTTTAATGATACGAACTATGGATGACTAATGGATTCGAGGACAAGTCAAGTTATATGGTAGTAGTACCCAAACCAGTTTGATAATTATATGTTTTTTGAAACCTAAAGCAAAAAAAAGAAAGAACGTATGAGTGAGTCTCCTCGTTCTTTCTTTTTTATCACCGAACACGTGCTGTATTGGCTTCAGATTCTTCTATATTTCCTTTGTACAATTATTGAATAAATTTAGGATCTACTATACCTAAGCCACCGCCTTCCATTTCTAACTTCACTTTTGAAATACCTTCTAAATTAACATTAACTTTTACCTTGTCTTTTATCGATCCACTATCATAAATCAATTTATTATCCGCGTAAATTTTCATATAACCTACGCCGAAAGAGCCCGCCGATAACTTTTTAACTGGTGCTAAATACGTTTCGAATCCTTTGTAATTTCCATTCGCTAAGTATTCAACTGTATGATCTTGTACAGCTCCTCCACCATGATATCCACCAAGTTGATAGGATCGTTCAAACTTTTCTCCTGTACTAATCACAATAGTGCTTGGGTTATGGAAGAAGTGATCCTCATCACTCCCAATAGGTTTTACATCTTTTAAAGAGACGATTTTTGGAACATCCCCAATATAAACGGATTTTGATTTTCCATCCCATGCCACTTTTTTTCCTAATGATTCAGCAACAAAACGCAATGGCACATAAGTAGTACCTTCATAAATAAAGCCAGATTGACCCGCTTGTGGTTTTTTTTCAACCTTATCAAAATAGTAATTGATTGTATCCTGAAATACGCTAATCTTTTTCAAATTGCTAGCCGCTTCCGTTGTTGAGAGGTATGTAAAGGTTAATCCTCCTAATATAAAAAAGCTTAAATAACTTGTTACTATAAGTAATTTTTTCATATAGTCACTCCTTAATATATATAGTTATATGTAATTATACCAAAAATTACATACTATATTCCAAGATATCGTTTGTCCAATTTTTATTACCCTTTTTTTAATCCCAAAAGCAGCAAGATTATTTACGATAAGCACGTCTTTCAGCATATTCAACACATAGATAACATACTTTAATTTTTTTATTTCTTTCATTCCGATAATTTCTTAAATCAGCTGCTTTTCGTTTACAAAAATAGCAAGCATTTTTAGGAGGCTTCGGAGCACTAGTTCTAAAATATTCTTTAATTTTAATTAATATCGACTTCATTAAGGTTCTCCAATTCAAATATACTGTTTTAAATTTAAGTATAAATATTTCTTTTATTGTTAAATTACGCCTTTTCAATCCCTTTTTTATTCTACCATATTATTTAAGTGTTTTAATCATATGACCTAAACATAAGGTATTATCTATTACACACCTTTTAACTAAATTCAAAACCTCAAAACATTGCTTACTTAAAAAGTTGTCCAATTCTGTTGCCATACACAAACCCCACTTTCAAAAACGAAAGTGGGGTTTGTGTATGACCTTAAGACAGCTTTAATACTAATAAGTTCATGAAGAAATGTGCTTAAACAAACGCGGGCTTTAGCTTAACAAGCCTAAATCTTTTGAGTACCTCTTTCATTCGCATATTAGCGAAAGATGAATTATCTTCGCATCAGGGGTAAAACTGCTATTTTGTCCAATCATCTTAAAAGTCCTATTCCACACTTTTTAACGATTCAATCATATTGATTTTCGTAACTTTACTTCTAAGAAGTAAATTAGAAACAATCGTCAGTAAGAACGCAAGCAATACAGCAACCAAAATGATTAAAATAGTTAATTTATCAGGGATTTGCTGATGGGTACTTGATAGAGCCTTTACAATAATTTTATAAACATAACCACTAATCGGTAAAGCCACAATGACAGCAAATGAAGTTAATATAATGTTCTCCAAAAATATTAGTCTGTTTATTTTATTTTTTTGATAGCCTAGTACCTTTAGCGTTGCAAGCTCGCGATTCCTTTCATAGATGTTTATGGAAGATATCGTATAGATGGCGCCAAAGGAAAGTATGATGGCACTTGTGATAAACATGATAAAAATAAAACTGTTTTGTTTCACAATGTATTGAGCAGATTTTTTCAAATCATTCTTATCTGCAATTGTTTCTACATAACGATCTTGTTCAAAAAAGTTACGAACACTCATAAGATCCGCGGCGCTATTTGCTTGAACTAATAGCGAGGTTGGCGTGTAGTCTATGTTAAAGCTCTTTAAGTACTCTGGTGTACTATAAAACGATGGATTCGAATATTGTGTAGATATATTTATAACTTTCATATCTACAGTAGTATTTTTAAGCTCTGGTGCTGTGAACTTTATTTTGATAAAATCTCCTTTTGAAATATCATATTGATCCGCGTAAGATTTGGGTACAAGTAAGCCGTTAATTTCTAAAGGGATGCTATTGTTCTTTTCATCAAAGAAATGAATGAGATTGTTATTTTCTTCAATAACAGTTAAAGTAGCATTTTCTTTTTCATCGTCCTTGATGATTTCAATAGGAAAAGTGGATAAAAAATAGCTTTCCTTTATACCAGGCGGTTGTTTTATCATATTAGGCGATGTACCGATCGTATAATCTACTTTTAAATCATAGCTATAAACATCTTCAATTTGATTAGCTACTTTTAGCAAGGATGATTGAGTACCAAAAGCAGTGATTAGTAAAACCGTGCTAACAATAACACCAATCGAACTGGCTAAAGCCCTCTGTTTATTTAAAAATATATTTCTTAATATGAGTTTATTACTGTAGGAAATAGTACTCCAAAAACCTGGAACTCTTTCTATCAATAGCTTTTTCATCTTCTTTGGCGGTTTAGGACGCATAGCTTGTGCTGCACGTTCTTTTAATATAGCTCTACCGCTTAAGTAACATGCAAGAACTCCAAAAGCACTTGAGAAAATAATCGGAGGAATGATTGAAAATAGAGAGAGTGAGAATTTAATGTCAGGTAGAGAGTAGGCCCTCGCGCATGATGCCGTTACTAAAGGGATAAAAACGAAAGCGGCCAGAACACAACCAATGATTGATCCTAGTATACTTGCCAACACAGGGTATCCCATATAGTGAAGCATAATGTTGCTATTTTTCACACCTAAAGCCTTCATAATACCAACCTGAATTCTTTGAGAATCGATTGTCCTCGACATAACTAGAAAAAGGATAACCGCTTCAATCAAAAAGAGTACTAAAGGTATTACCTTACTCATTAAGTTATTATTATTTATCGTTTGATTGATTTTAGAATAATTCAAAGTCCGTTCCTTGTTTACTTGATCTAAATAACTGAGCTGTTTAGATTGTGCCTCAATTGATTTGCCTAATTGTTCAATATCGTACCCTTTTTTAGCATCAATGATGACCTCATTATAATAAAAGCCATTTAAGATTTCAGGTAATGTTTCTTCAGTAATATAAGCTACCCCATACGTTTTATGGTCTTGAATTTCGTTCTTTTTTGCATATTCCACATTCTCACCCAAACCACTTATTGTAAAATCAAAATTTCCGTCATTCGTCTTAATTGCGAATTGATCGCCAACACGATAATGATGTTCTTTTGCATAGTGAGAATCTAATAAAATCTCACCCTTGTTTAATGGGATATTCCCTTCAATGATAGTAGGCGTATTTATTTCATTGTTTTCAGGGATCGAGTGAATTTTTAATACAGTTTTGTAATCTTCAAAGGCTTGCGTTCCATCAAAGGTATAACGACCTTCAATTTTATGGATCCCTTCAATTTTACTCAAACGCGTCACATCATTTTTAGAAAGGTGACTGTAATACACATTTAAATCGCTTAAATGATGTTTTTGGAAGTAATCCTTCGTATAAGAACTTAGATTAGAGCTATACGTTACTAATCCCGTATAGAAAAAAGCACCAACTGCGATAATAATCACTATGGCTATAAATTGCCCCATAGATTGTTTGATGTCCCTCAATAATTTTAAAAACAATTTCATGTTTACCACTCAATCCCTTCAACACTTTGTTTTTCATTATTGATCGTGACGCTTTCGATGTATCCGCTTTTAACTTTAATAATTTTGTCTGCCATAGGAGCAATTGCTGAATTATGTGTGACCAAAATAACGCATTTCTTCGTTTCTCTGTTTAAATCTTGCAAAGTCTTTAATACGGACTTACCAGTTACATAATCCAAAGCACCGGTTGGTTCATCACAAAGTAAAAGCAATGGATTTTTTGCAACCGCTCTAGCTATAGCAACTCTTTGCTGTTCGCCACCAGAAAGTTGTGAAGGGAAATTTTTGAGACGATTCTCTAAACCGACTTGGTGTAAAACCTCCTTTGCATCAAGAGGGTATTTACATACTTCGGTAGCAAATTCAACGTTCTCGAGAGCGTTTAAATTCGGAATTAAGTTATAGAATTGAAAGACAAAACCAACTTTCTCACCACGATAGTCTGTTAACTTTTTTTCGTTCAATCTTGTTATTTCTTGATTCCCAACAAACACTTGACCTGAAGTAGCTGTATCCATACCACCAAGAATGTTCAAAATCGTACTTTTACCCGCCCCACTTGCACCCAGTATAACGACAAATTCTCCCTCATAAATGGAAAAATCAACACCATCAAGGGCCTTGATTGGGACTTCTCCTATTTTGTATTCTTTCGTTACATTTATAAATTCGATAAGCTTTTTCATTTATTTCATCCCTTCATATCGTTTGTGGTCAACGTCAAGTAACTCTAAAATAAACAACGATTGTCGTATATTTTAGAGTACCAATTTTTCCGCTTCATTTTTTGTCAATACACGTTATCAAAAAACCATTGATCCTGGCAAAATAGTAGAAATTTAAAAGTGTTGCAAACGACGTTTTTTGTAGAAGTTTCACCTGTACTGAACATGATGGCACTACCTTCCTTGCAACTTCAAGATGTTTCCGTTGCGATTGCTGCTGTCATACCTCGGAATAAGTTTTGCCTAGAATCGACTGCCAGACGGTATATCTTTCTAATAATATATAAGCTGGCGAAATTAAATATATACATGTTTGGAAAAAAATACATTCCAAAACCACTAATTATTAATGAAGTTTAATTTGATTTCAACTTTTAGTAGACATAATAAAATTATCATAAAGGTGCTATTTCACCTAGCATTTTACTGCTCTAACTGTTCTTTCTTTAAATCGTCCATAAAAAAGCCACTCCATTTGCGATTAGTTACGTCACACGAAGCGGTTGCTTTTTCTTCGATATGTATAGCCATCCTACACGAAGAAGATTATTTTATTTTTCCGAAAAAACAGTTAATTCAATTGATGATATGGTATACTTTTCCTTATTAAATAAGGAGGTACAGGTCCAATGGTAAAAAAATAAAAATGAGAAAATCTAAAGTTATTTTTAAAATACACATGTAGATTTTCTCTTTCATACAATGAATATCTAGAGTAGAGGAGAAATAACATGTTAAATAAATTAAGTGATACTATTTATTATTTATCCCATCAAGATGATAGAGAACGACCAACTTTAGGATTGGTATGTGGTGAGCAGTACAGTCTAATTATAGATTCTGGTAATTCAACTCAACATGCTAAAGATTTTTTACTAGAAATCGAAAAACTAAATGTACCACCTATCAAATATTTGGTCATTACCCATGCACATTGGGATCATTTCCTCGGTATGAATGAATTTGATGCAACAGTTATCGTTAATAGTCAAACAAACGAACGATTAAAAGAATGGCAAATTTATAAATTTGATGATCATTCCCTTCTTGTTTATGTGAATACTAATCAGATGAGTGCTAAGGGTATGGAGATTATACAAACAGACATACCAAACCGCGAGAGTTTTAAATTGAACTCTCCGAATGTAATTTTTGAAAATACATTAACCATTGATTTAGGTAATAAAGTTTGCATCATTGAAAGAATTAAAAGTACTCATACAGACGACTCCACCATTATTTACATTCCAGATGAAAAGGTTATTTTTTTAGGTGATGCTGCATATGGTACAACTGCAAATTCCCTTTTTCACTTCAAGCAATCATTGTTATTGCCTATGATAAATGACATTCAAAAATATGATGCTAAAATGTTCCTACTTGGTCATGAATCAATCTGTGATTCTGATGAAATGAATCTTTATTGGGAAGAGTTAATAACCGCAAGTCGAGCTGTACAATCTACCTCACTAGAAGATGCTATCGAGTGCTTTAAGGTAGATAATAATAGGGATCCTAATGATAATGAATTATTTTTCATTCAGGCGTTTGTGAATGACCGTATAGTTCAATCATATTAATTCAATCAATTAGTTGCCACTTCATCTAATTGATGAGAGAGCTAAAAAATAACTCAGAAGTTCCTACGAACTCCTGAGTTATTTTTTTTATTTAGTTAAGGCCTTCATATCTGCCACGATCGTCTCAACTGGTACATCTGTAGTACCGTCATAATCCTTCACAACCATACCATCAGCATCCACTAAGTAGTAACTTGACATATGTACGACTTGATCAGAATTCGGATCGTTCTTTACTAATGAATTAAACGATTTCCTCGCAAACTGTTCAATATACTTTTGTTCATAGCCAGTTAATAGCTGCCATTTGCTTGCATCGGGCACTGAATACGTTTTCAAATAATTCGTTAAAACTTCTGGCTTATCAACCTCAGGATCAACACTAAAAGCTACAATTTGATAGTCTTCCACACCTTTATCTTGAAGTGCCTTTTGCACCTCAGTCATGTTATACGTCATTGGTGGACAAATGGAATTACAATTAGTAAAGATGAACATCGCTAACCATGGCTTACCTTTTAAGTCATTTAGGCTAATCTTTTCATTATTTTGATTTGTTACTGAAAAATCCTGTACTTCTATGTTCATTTCTGGTTCAAATTTATAGCTTCCACAAGCAGCAAGTATGCTACTTAATGTTAGTATCAATACGAGCATGACACTTTTCTTTTTCATTTATTTGCTCACTTCCCTTCAATTTACCATCGTTGTTAATTGTATAAATTAAAGTTGCTTAATACAAGATATGAGCTTATCATTTTACTTTTTATATCCATTCTATGTATGTTGTACAATTTTAGTATAATTAACCTCCGATTCATTCCAGATAATTCATACTTTTTTAAAAATTTTTTCAAAGCCGTTTTTTACTATTTCGGTTATTTCCCAAAAGAATGAACGATTGTTATATAACAAAGTTTTGTACCTTTCCACGTTCCTCCTCATCTGATGGTGGAATAATAAACCACTTAAAAATTCTCTTTCAAACTCGAATTTTCTACCACATTCAAAATTATCATTATTAAACTATTATAGGAATATTATTCTTATAGACAACACCATTCTCTTTCATACGGTTTTTTTCTACTAAACCCTTATTATTTCTATGTTATTTCCGCAATCTGTAAATGATTAAAAATTATAAAAACTCAAAATTTAGTATTGCATTATAAGAATATACCCCATAAAATAAGTGAATATAACGACGAATAGAAAAGAAATATGTCGTCTGAAACAGAAATATATCACTTTAGGGGGAATAATAATGGCAAATGTTTCTGAACACAAAAATATAGAATCAATTGATTATAATGCAATTGAAGCTATGGAATCGTTCAATAAGTTCGTAAAAAAGAAGAATACCTTCCTTTTCTCGATCACAGCAATTTTTTTATTACTTTATATTTTATTGCCTATCCTTGCTTTCCAACCTGTACTACAACAAAAATTCATCGGAAATATTACGGGTGTTTGGGTTTATTCAGCTGGATTATTCATTATGACAATTGTTCTTTGTACAGTATATGTAAAAAAAGCAGCTTCATTCGATAAAGCTGCCGCAGCAGTACTAGCTGAGTATCAGGCGAAAGGTGGAAAATAAATGAACTTAGTATCCGTTGGTTTCTTCTTAGCAATCGTTGGTTTAACACTAGTAGTAACATATATCGCAGCGAAGCGTACGTCTTCAGCGGCTGATTTCTATACAGCTGGCGGTGGTCTTAAAGGCTGGCAAAACGGCTTTGCGATCGCTGGTGACTATTTATCAGCAGCTGCATTTCTAGGGGTGTCCGGTGCGATTGCATTAACTGGTTTCGATGGTTTCTTCTTCTCTGTAGGCTATGTAGTAGCTAATTTAGTTCTTCTTTATGTAATTGCAGAACCTATGCGTAACTTAGGTCGATATACTTTAGCAGATATGCTTACTGCCCGCTTTAATGAAAAACGCATTCGTGGCGTTGCAGCGTCAGGAACAATTATTATCGTCATCCTTTATATGATTGCACAATTAGTAGGTGCAGGTGCTCTTATTAAACTATTATTTGGTATTGAGTACTGGATTGCAGTTTTAATCGTAGGTGTTATGATGACTACTTATGTTTTATTCGGTGGCATGACAGCTACTTCTTGGGTGCAAATTATTAAAGCTAGTCTTCTTTTATTCGGGACAGGCGTATTAGCTACATTAGTATTAATGAAGTTCGACTTCTCTCTAATGAAAATGTTTGATACGATTGCCACGGATCATGGTGAGAAATTCCTTGTTCCAGGGATTAAATATACAAGTACGATCGACTCTGTTTCAATGATGATGGCACTTGTATTAGGTACATCTGGGTTACCACATATTTTAATGCGCTTCTTTACAGTGAAAGATGCTAAAACTGCGCGTTCTTCTATATCATGGACAACTTGGATTACAGCTATTTTCTTCTCACTAACTATTTTCTTAGGCTTTGGTGCATTAAATTTTGTAGGGATCGATAAAATTCTTGCTGAAAGTAAAGCTGGTAACACTGCAGCCCCTCTTCTTGCTAATTATTTGGGCGGTGATGTGTTAATGGCATTTATTGGTGCAGTAGCATTCGCAACTATTTTAGCGGTAGTTTCGGGCTTAGTTTTAACAGGAGCTTCTGCCATCTCCCATGATATTTATGGTGAAATCATTAAAGGTGGTAAATTAACAGAAAAGCAACAAGTTGTAGCAGCTCGTACTGGCTCTATTTCTATCGCGATTGTATCTATTATCCTTGCGTTATTTGCGCAAAACTTGAATGTATCATTTTTAGTATCCTTTGCATTTTGTATCGGTGCTTCAGCAAACTTACCAGTTATTCTTTACACAATTTACTGGAAAAAATTCAATTCAACGGGTGCAATATCAGCGATGGTAACTGGTTTAGTATCTTGTTTAGTGTTAGGTGCTATGGGGCCTAATGTATGGAGTCCTGTTGAAGGTGCAGCCATTTTTGTTGGTAATCCTATCGTTCCATTAGCCGTTCCAGCGGTTATTACGATTCCACTTGGCTTTATCGCAGGTTATTTAGGTTCTGTCCTTTCTTCTAGTAAAGTACCACAGGAAGAAGCAGAACGTATTTACAAGGAAATTCGCGTTAAAGCAAACACTGGTGTATCCGTTTCTGATATCTCTCACTGATTCATTTTTGACATCCAAATTATTGAAAAAACATCTACCAATTATCCTATCAATATTAATAAAAAAACTCGATTTTTCATCGAGTTTTTTTATTTTTCACTTCGAAATATTTCCCAATTTACTTATCTAGCAATACTATTCTCTTTCAAAAAAAATGAGAAAAGAAATGATTTTCACTAAATAAACAGTGTTTATTTTTTACAAAAAACCATTTCTTTTTTTAATTTTTTTCCATATTCCTCGCTCGAAAATCTAGAATTGACCTACCTCTGTATATTTATCAGAATTTTCTAAAACCCCATTATTTCTTAACTTCGGCACGTATATTCTCTTTCAAGACTTTTTTTCACGAAAATTATTTTTTCATAATTTTTCTGAAATGTATTGCAATTTTGTGAACTCTCTCATAAAATGAAGATGTGAATTCACTAATCTAGCAAAATCAAGTCTTTAAGCAGTAAAAATAAACACAAAATGGGGAATGTTAATGGGGAACAATAAAGCTAGCAAAAGTGTCGTGATTGACTATGATGCGATTGCAAATCAAGAATCATTTAAAGCACTTGTTCGAAGGAAGAATTCATTTCTGTGGTTAATGACCGCGATCTTCTTAGCAGCGTATATGCTGCTACCAATTCTGACTTCGTACACGAAAATACTACACCAAAAGGCATTTGGGGAAATCACTTGGGTGTGGGTATATTCAGCGGGACTTTTCATTATGACTTGGGCATTATGTCATTTATATGTAGCAAAAGCGAATAGCTTTGATAAAGAAGCAAAGGCAATTATTGCTGAGTACGAGAATGGAGGTGGCCGCCGATGAATAACGGGATGAGTTTAACAGCCATATTCTTCTTCGTATCCATTGTTGGTTTAACATTAGTTATTACATGGTGGGCATCAAAACGAACTTCATCTGCAAGCGATTTCTACACTGCAGGCGGAGGGTTAACAGGCTGGCAAAATGGACTAGCCATCGCAGGTGACTACTTATCAGCAGCATCTTTCTTAGGAATCGCCGGTGCAGTTGCATTATTTGGATTTGATGGATTCTTCTTCTCTATCGGTTATTTAGTAGCTTACTTAGTGGTTCTATACATCGTCGCAGAGCCATTACGTAATCTTGGTAAATTCACATTAGCTGACATGATTACAGCGCGTTTTGATAGCGCTAAAGTTCGTGGTACAGCAGCTTTAAGCACTATTACAATTGTATTATTCTACATGATTGCACAACTAGTTGGTGCAGGAGCACTTATTCAATTACTTTTAGGAATTGACTATTGGATTGCCGTTTTAATCGTAGGTTTTATGATGACGACATACGTACTATTCGGTGGTATGACTGCAACATCTTGGGTACAAATTATTAAAGCTTGTCTTTTAATGATAGGTACAGTAATTATTTCATTCTTAGTATTAAAAGAGTTCGGCTTTAGTATTGCAACGATGTTCAAAGAAATGGGAACTGCAACTGATAGCGGTGCTGCTTATTTGAATCCAGGTCTTAAATATTCAAATGGTATTGATACTATTTCAATGTTAATCGCTTTAGTATTAGGTACAGCTGGTCTTCCACATATCCTAATGCGCTTCTTTACAGTAAAAGATGCGAAAACAGCTCGTTCATCAGTTATCTGGGCTACTTGGATTGTAGGTATTTTCTATATTCTTACAATCTTCTTAGGCTTCGGTGCAGCTAAATTCGTTGGTAAAGAAGATATTATTGCTGCAAACGCTGCTGGTAACATGGCGGCTCCACTTCTTGCGGAAGCACTTGGTGGCGACATTCTATTCTCATTCGTATGTGCTGTAGCATTCGCAACAATCTTAGCGGTAGTAGCTGGTCTTGTACTTTCTGGCGCATCTGCCCTATCACATGATATTTACGGTCAAATTATTAAAAAGGGCAAAATTACAGAGAAAGAGCAAGTACTTGCAGCTCGTATCGGTTCCATTACAATCGCTGTTATTTCAATCCTTTTAGCACTCGGTGCACAAACATTAAACGTAGCATTCTTAGTATCACTAGCATTCTGTATTGCAGGTTCAGCTAACTTACCTGTAATCATCTATACGATCTACTGGAAACGTTTTAATACAGCTGGTGCTATAACGGCAATGTTAACAGGTCTAATCTCTGCTTTAGCTCTTGTTGCTGTTTCACCAAATATTTGGAATCCAGTTGAAGGAAAAGCAATTTTCGTAGGTGATCCGTTAATTATGTTAACGAACCCAGCAATCATCTCAGTTCCACTTGGCTTCCTTGGAGGCTTCATCGGAACAATGCTTTCTAAGGAATCAGATGATAAGAAATATCGTGAAGTGGATGTTAAAGCGAATACAGGTATTTCTGTACAGGACGTATCTCACTAATAATACGATAACCGCCTCGTAAGTTAACACTTACGAGGTTTTACTTTTTCTTCCTTATTCGGTACTATATTTACAAATGACAGTTGGGGGTAAAAACACATGACAAACTCAAAAGCAAAAAAGAAACGTATGCATGTAAAGCGTACTAAAGGGAAGGACGTTGAAAAAAATCGTCAAAATTCCCCTTTCAGTACACATGAGCGTGTGACAAAAACGAAAAAAGAAAGCATTGATCAGAATTTTACAAAGCACAAAAAACACAACCACATTGAGGATTGTTAGTGGTTGTGTTTCGCTCTAAAGTTTTACTCATTTACAGCCCCCATTTAATTTTCTTCATGAACGTTACCATTAAGAATACCAAGCATAAGAATGTCCACCATTTCCTGCATAGTATCTTGAAGTGAAATTATATTTCTGCTTTTGGATGCATGATCCATCAATCGATAAAGCCCTCCAATATAGACTTCTATAAATATCTCTTTATTAAAGGGACGTATTTGATTTGCGACAATCCCTTCATCAATTAACAAAATGATGCCTGTCCATTGTTCATGAATAAATTGATCGACTGTTTCCCTTTGCTTTGGATAATAACGTTGAAGCTCCTCTAAATATTGGAGCTGAGCAAATGTAAAATCAGCTGGAATTAATACAAGACATTTCTGTAGCTTTTCTAGAAGATTTAACGTTGAATCATGCAGTATTTTATTTTCTTTCAACTTCAATTCATTGATTGCTAGATCAATCATGTCATTGAGTAATTCTTCCTTTGATGGATAGTAACTATACAATGTTTTCGTGCTCATACCTAGTTGCTTTGATAAATCCCCCATCGTAAATCGGAATCCTTTTCGTTCATCTTCATTTATTGATACTTTTAAAATTCTATCTTTCAACATGATCACCTGCTTTCAGGAAAATGAAAAAAGTTTTATATTTTCCTTGTTATCCATTTAATGAAAGAATCGAATGAAAATAATGTTAAGATTGCACAATTAAAGTTAAATACTTCTAACTCACATACCCCCGTCCTGTTTTGGTTGGGGGTGAAAAAAAGTTTTATTCAACAATCGCTCCCGTTTTAGTTCTGGAATTTTAATTTGAAATTACCTTTTGTATCTGTTCATTAATATTTACCTTAGTTAATCCCCCGTGGTAACAAACCACAGATTCAATGTCGAGGTCTAGGTATTTCTTCAAAGAGAGTCGAGCTTCTTTTAAATCCAGTACGGTTGGGATATGAATTCCCCCAATTACTCCGTCTACACTGTACATCGAATCCCCGGCAATCAGTGTTTTAGTTTGTTTCAAATATAGGCTAATATGACCAGGAGTATGCCCCGGAGTATGAATGATACGAATCCCTCCACAATACGACAGTTCTTGGCCGTCATTCAAGGTATCATTCACTTTCCCTGTCGGTGGATTCTCTATGTGCCCGTCTTTTAGAAGAGGTAAATCCCCCTGTATATAAGGCTTATCTAGTTCGTGAGCATAAACTTTAATATTCCTTCCACGCTCCTGTAATATCTCAGGAAGACTTCCTATATGATCTATATCCTGATGCGTTAAAATGATAACTTTTAGTTTGTCGAACGACACACCTACTTTTTCCATTGCCACGCGTAAATCTTCCATTTGTCCAGGGAACCCAGTGTCAATTAAAACAGCCATTTCTTGATCCCATAATAGAGTGGGATGAATAATATTTCCGTGAAATTCAAGTTGGAGCATCTCTACTCCCTTAGAAATTTCCATACTTTACACTCCTTTATATTTAGATTTTATTGGCAAAATACTAGGTTTTGTTAGATTAATTACGCAGTATCACTAATAACTCATTATCACTGCTTCAATATAATATACCGGAACAAAATCTAGTGGGTTAATTTTTAACATCCTGAAGAACATTCCCCTTCCCAAAAAACAACTTCCGTAATGTTTCGAAATTAACTAAAACTGTTCCTACAATAATTGTCAAAGTTCCTATACCTGTTAGCCAAGAAATATATTCATGATAGAAGGTAGCACCTAGTAAAATGGCAATCAATGGTGAGATATACAGCCATGTAGAAGGAAAAACTGGATTTGTCCGTGAGACAAGCCAATAATAAATGCTATGGCCGATCATTGAACCAAAAATAGTTAAATAAAGAAGAGAGCCAATTGAAGCTGGACTTAAAAGATAATCAAGCTGAATGTTCTCCGTAAAAAATGACAAAATGATTAATAAAATCCCACCATGCATCATTTGCGCTGCATTTAAAGCAATTGGTGATGTCGTATCAAATTTTTGGGTTACATGCTTCGTATAAATCGTTCCAAATGCGTAAATAACTTCACCTAATATAACGGCGAAACAACCAACCATCCAAAAGGGACTAATTTCAATTGAAAAACTAGGTAAGATTAAAAGCGTGACACCAATGACTCCGACGACACAACCAATGAATGATTGCCAATTTCCTTTTTGCTTTAATATGAATGTCTGAATAGCTATGATGATCATTGGACCTGTAGCAGATAAAACAGCTGCAATCCCTGATGTTACATACTGTTCTGCCCAGTATAATGCAGCGAACGTCCCAAAGGTTAAACCTACGCCTGTAAAAAACATCTCTTTCCGAAATAATAACCAAATTGTCGTTTTTTCTCTCCAAATCATAAAACTAAATAGTAGCAAACCAGCAATGAAAAAACGAAATCCAGCTGATAAAAATGGGGGCAATCCTGCATCTACACCGATTTTAATCGCTAAAAATGTCGTACCAAAAATCAAACACATGAAGAAATAATTAACAATTACCATATAACACTCCTCCTCTTTTTCTATCATAAAAGAAAGACAGTAGAACAGATTGAAAAAGATAGAACAGATTAGCTTGGATCATGGTACAATCGTCTTGAATAGGAGGAATCGATGTGAGTAAAGCGATTCAAAATGGAGACTATCTTTTTAAGAAAGTTTACGATTATGTACTGCACAGGATAGAACGTAAAGAATGGAAAGAACATGAAAAGATTCCCTCCGTCCGGCAATTAGCATCTGACATGAATGTTCATCGATTAACTGTATTAAAGGCTTATCAATTATTGAAACAGCATGACAAAGTTTATGTAAAAGATAAAGCAGGCTATTTTGTCCAATCAAAAGTGACGAAAAATCTTGAATATCTAGTTCCGGACAATCCAATTGTTTCTGCATACGTACAAAAAAATCATTTATCTGAAATCCATCAAACACCCGTTTCCTATCATTTTTCTCAGGCATTAATTGATCCAAATCTTTTACCTAATCACTATTTTTCAGATTACGTGAAGAAAGTGTTTGACCTTTATCCAAAATTACTTGCAACCTACTCAACTGTGCAAGGTGATTTAGAGCTACGCGAAACACTCACTCAATATTTTATTAATCAGTATAAAACTCATCTAGATGCAGATGATCTGTTAATTACTTCTGGCTCACAGCAAGCGATTCACTTAATCGCTCAAACTTTCATTAAGCCAAGAGACGTCGTATTATTTGAACGCCCAAGCTATAGTGCTGCGATTGATACTTTTAGAGCACAAGGAGCACAGATTGTAACGGTTGATATCCAGCCAGACGGGTACGATTTACAGCAGGTCGAATTATATATGAAACAATATAAACCACGCCTATTTTATCTCAACCCAACATTCCATAACCCGACTGGTTATACTGTTTCAGTTGAGCAGCGAAAAAAATTAGTAGAATTAGCTGAACAATATCGATGTCTATTAATTGAGGACGATGCCTATCACGACATATATTTTGATCATGCCCCTCCACCACCAATTTACACATATGATACTGCGGGTACAGTCATTTATATCCGAAGCTTTTGCAAATATATCTCACCTGGTTTGAGAATTGCGGTAGTTTTTTGTCAATCATCGTTAATGAATTCACTACTAGCAGTAAAATCGTTAGCTGATAATGGATCTCCACTTCTCAATCAAAAGATTTTTCTCCATTACTTTTCATCAATAAGATTGCAGCGGCACTTGGAGAAAATCCGGATTGCCCTTCAGATTCGAAAGGAAATCATGGAGGAGGAGCTAGCAGTAACAGATTGGAAATGGACCAGTCCAAAAGGCGGTCTTAACTTATGGGTAGAACTCCCAGATAGAATTCCGACTGAATTATTATTATCCAAATGTATCGAACAATCTATATCCTTTGTGCCAGGTCAAGTTTGTGATCCATTAAAACAACCATCATCCTGGATACGTTTAAGCTATTCTTATGCAAATGAAAAACAACTAAGTGAAGGGATAAAAAGGTTTGTTGCAGTGGCACAATCTCTTTCTAAGTGAGGGAAGGGTCTTGGATTAAAGGTTTTACAAAGCTATACCAGGGTTTGCCTTCCTATTTTTCTATGCAAAAGTTGTGTTTATAAATAGAGCCCTTTTTAATCTTTCGCTAAGTGGACGTTCCAAAGAACACCTTCGTAACTGAATGTGGGCTATCATGATTCTAAAAAAACACAGCCACTCTAAAAGAACAGCTGTGTTTTTTGCTATAAATTATAAAATATTGTCGTATTTCTTGTAATGATACGCGCCGCTTCCTGTGTTGTAAGCCCCTTTATCGAGGCGATAACCTCTATGGAATGATCCATCATCCAAGGAGATGTTTGTTTATTATCAAAAGGACCTTCGAACGGCCAAGGTCCATCTGTTTCTACCATCATTAGCTCGATTGGGTATTTTTTGATTAGTTTTTGAATGTCAGCCTCATACGTACAATCAGGCGTCACAGAAATGAAATACCCATTATGAATCATCCGTTCAACTACTTCATCATCGCCTTTAAACCAATGGAAATGCGCTTTCGTTATATGATGTTTTTCTAGCAAATCACAAACAATAGCCGCATCCTCATAAACAGCATGTAAGACAATCGGTTTATTGAACTCCTTTGCCAATACAATAAACCGTTCTAACAAAGCCACATACATACTATCATCAATAGCCTTCTCCTGCCTCAAATAATAAGGCAACCCTACCTCGCCAATTGCCACCATGTCATGAGCGTGTTGACGTATCCACTCGAATAATGCCTCTTCCTCTGCAGCACTAAGTAACGATTGTTCAGGATGAAAGCCAAACGCCGCCTTTACTTTAGCATAGGCTTTCGACAGCTTCAACGTCTTCACGCATGACGGTAGATTCATGCTTACGGCAATGACATGTTCCGCTTCTTCTAGCAAAGTAGGTATGTCATTTTCCTTATACTGATCTAAATGAATATGTGCATCAATCAACATTCGCCTCATCCTTTTCTTCTTTTAAATACGAGAATATCTGTTGCTTCAAAGCCGTAAATGAAGCGGAATGGCGAATTTCTTCTTGTCGTGGCCTTGCAAAAGGTACGATTATTTCCTTTTTCATCGTCGCTGGCCGTTTTGTGAGTACAATAATACGATCAGCTAAAAACAGAGCTTCCTCAATATTATGTGTAACGAACAATATAGATTTTCGATATTTCTCCCAAATCGATAATAGCCACGCTTGCATTTCAAGCCTTGTAAACTCATCCAGTGCAGAAAACGGTTCATCTAAACATAAAATAGGCTTATTACTGACAATTGCACGAATAAACGATACCCGTTGTTGCATACCACCCGACAGCTCATTGGGATATGCATTTTCAAATGCTGCGAGCCCCACTTTTTCTAACCATTCCCTCCCAACGTTGACATTAGGTTTTCCGTGAAGCTCCTCGACCATCGTGACGTTTTCTATAATCGTCCGCCACGGTAATAAACATGGCTGCTGAGGCATATAGCCAATCATTCCTCTTGTTCGCTGAATGTCTGCACCATTTAATAAAATAGCACCCTTATCAATTGAAGAAACACCACCAATTAATTGAAAGAGTGTACTTTTTCCACTACCTGACGGACCTATAATCGCCACAAATTCCCCGTCCTTCACCTCAAAAGATAAATTACGGATGACTGGAAGGGAATCAAAGGATTTATCAATGTTTTGAATGCTTAGCATGGTGTCCTCTCCCCTTCACAACAAGTTTTTCTAGTAATCGAATAGCACTAAATAATAACAAACTTAAAAATACGATAGCAAAAATTGCTACAAATACACGATCCGTTCGAAATGAAGATTGTGCCAACGTCATGTAGACACCAATCCCCATTTTCGCACCTAACCATTCCGCAATAACAGCCCCCATGACACTATAAGTGGCCGCTATCTTAATGCCTGAAAAAATCGCTGGATACGCATAAGGCCATTCTAGCTTCCAAAAGGTTTGTGCTTTTGTTGCACCGATCATCTCAAAATAATGCTTTAGCTCAGGCGAAGTTTGACGAAAGCCGTCCATTGCCGAAATAACAATAGGGAAAAAGCACACAAGACAAATAATAATGAGCTTTGGCAATAAACCAAAGCCAAACCAAATAATTAATAAAGGTGCGAGGACGAGCACAGGGACATTTTGCGACATAATAAGAATTGGGTAAAATAACTCCCTTACTAACGTAAAACGATGTAAAAGTACGGCAACCGTTAGCCCACATAAAATCCCGATTGCAAGACCTAGAAGTGCTAATTGAATTGTCGCGAAAGCATGCGGCACAAACGTTTCATACGATTGAAAACCTTCTTTCAAAATGGCACTCGGTGCAGGCAAAAGCCAATGTGGAATAGCAGCAAAACGGACAATTAGTTCCCATATGAATAAGAGGAAGGCGATAAAAATTATCGTCCTTCCTTGTTTAACAGCCTTCTTCATTACTTGTATTTCTCCGTTAGCGTATCCATTGTAATACCGGATGGCTGATATAAAATTTTCACTTGCGTAATGACATTCATTGCGCCAAGCTCGACCATCTTGACATTCATTTTTTCAATAATTTGCAGCAAAGTCGTAAGGTCGCCTTCTATTGTGGTTTCTAATGGATGAACTTCATATTTCACCCCTGAAGCGTCGATCACTGCAATCGCTGCATCGACAAACGGGATCACATCTTCATAGTTTTTAGTTTTCGGGATAATTTGTACACTTATTAAAGAGTTTGCCATATTACTTTGTCTCCTTTTTCGGTAAAAAGTCGTTTGTAAATGCTTGTTTAGTGTTAAATTCGCCCTCTAATACTTTATTATCGGCCATCCATTTCGCGTAGTTTTCCCAGACAGCTAGTTTTTGCTCGCCCCATTGTGCAGCGTCGTCTTGATATTTATCTGCTAGCCATTCCTGACTTTTATGAACAAGATTCTTATCTAAATCAGGTACCGCTTCTAGTAAAATGTCAGCTGCTTCATTTGGATGTTTTATCGCATATTCATAGCCCTTTGCTGCAGCAACGACAAATGCTTTTACCGTCTCAGGATTATCCTGAATCATTTTTTCATTTGTAGCAAGTACAGGTGTGTAATAATCTAACTGCTCACTATAATCTGTTAAATAAAGCATGTTCAGCTTTTCGCCACGAAGTTCTGCTTCAATACCTGTCCATGCATAATAAATCCATGCAAAATCAATATCTTTTTTCATCATAGTGAAGAAATCTAAATCGCCTGCATTAACGATATCTAACTTATTAATATCGGCATTTTCTGTTTGCATAAGTGATTGTAGTACAGCCTTTTCAAGCGGTGCACCCCACCCACCGTATGTTTTCCCTTCAAAATCCTTTGGTGACTTAATACCTTTTGATGCAGTAGATGCGAAGCCAGAAGTATTATGTTGTATAATCGCTGCAATCGATACTAAAGGTACATCCTGCACACGAGCCTGTGTAATCCCTTCCTGATAGCTTACGCCAAACTGAGCCTTTCCTGATGCTACAAGCTGATCAGCACCCGTTTCACCAGGTAATAAAATATCAACATCTAAGCCTTGTTCCTTAAAGTAGCCAAGTTTTTCCGCTACATATAAACCCGTATGATTTGTGTTCGGTGTCCAATCAAGAACGACCGATACTTTTGTTAATCCTTTAGCATCCTTTTTAGCCTCTTTTTCGCTACAGCCCACTAATGTTAAAAGTGCAACCATCAAGACCAATAACCATTTTTTCATGCTGAATCCTCCAAGTAAGTAGTGTGAAAGTGTTCATGAACGAATGTCTTTACCAGGAGAAAACAAAAGTCTGAAAACATAAAAAACGCCTAGGATTCCTCCCAGACGTTTTACAATCAGTATCAAAAACTTTCTTTTTTGAATAGATGTTCCCTACGCTGGTACGAGCCAAATCAGGTTCAAAGGGTCAGCGTCTATCGGACACAATCTCAGCTGGCAACTACCAGCCCCCCTACATTCTTTCCATATGAACTTTTCGATGATTATTATACCCATATCAATCCGTAAATGACAAGGGTCTGTTTACCGATAGTGCTGAATAATGATAAAACACCCTTATTTCTAACCATCTTCTGAAATATATTTTTCATTCACACCAAATAACTGCTAGGGCCCTTCATTGTAGTATAGCTATAAAATTCAAAAAATTCCCTCAACATATTGACAATGGAAACATATTACAATAAAATTTGATTGACCAATCAATCATTTATTATGGAAGGAGTATTTAACATGGAAACTAAACTTACTAATGATGAGAAAAAGAAAAGAAAAAGATCTACTATCCTAAACGCTGCCATTAAATTATATAGTGATACTGGTTTTGCAGAGACAAAAGTTGCCGACATAGCAAAGGAAGCGGGTGTAAGCTTTGGTACCGTATTTACGTATTTTGATTCAAAAGAAGCACTTTATGAATCAACTATTTTGGAGCCATTAAAGGAAATCAAACCTTATTTTATTGAGTTAGGAGAACACTTTAAAGGCGGGCCTCTTGAAGTTGTGAAGCAAATGATAGATTGTCATGTACAACTTTTTTCAATGAGAAGTGAATACTTACGTCTAATTCAGCAGGTACTTGCAAGACCTGATCGTTTCCCAAAACTTTTTAAAGAACTAGATGATTTCGTAAAAGTATTTAAAGATAGTATTTATCCGGTTATTGAAGAAGGTCAAAGGCTTGGTTACTTTTATGAAGACTCACCTTCATTAATTGCTGAGTCATACTTTTCCATCTTAAATGGAATGCGTTTAACATTTATTGATGAATATACAAACGTGATGCGGAAGGATATAGCGAGACAAGCCCTGAGATTATTTGGGCCTATCACAAATAAATAAGCCCCCAGCCAGCACTTGTAGACAATATTTTATTAAATAGGAGTGATTATATGAAATTGAGAGATATTCATCCGAACATCAAACTTCGCCTTGTCATGCAATTTCTAGGCGGCCTTATTTCTATGGCTGTTATCCCTTTTCTAGCTATTTATTTTACTCAAAATATCGGAGCTACTAAAACGGCTATTATTCTTATAATGATTGTCATTAGTGGTGTCATTGGAAGGTTTATCGGAGGACATATTTCAGATAAAATTGGCCGAAAAAAAATAATGATTTATTCTGAAATTGGACTATTGCTTTCGTATCTGTTTATAGCTCTTTGTAATTCCCCTTGGTTTAACCTCCCTTATATTTCTGCAGCATTCTTCATCATTAATATGTTTTGTGGAGGCATGTTTCAGCCAGCTGCACAAGCTATGATGATTGATGTTACTAATTCTGATTCGAGAAAGCTTGTATTTACAATTAGCTACTGGTTAGGAAATTTATCAACGGCAATTGGAGGAATCGTTGGAGCATTTCTTTTTAAAAACTACTTATTTGAGCTATTTATTGGGATTTCACTGATCTCTTTGTTATCTGTACTTATAACTGTATTCTTTATCACAGAAACGTATTTACCAGAACCTTCACCTAAGTCTTCTAAACATAAGAAAAAATCTTCATCAGTAGAAATGCTTCAAACTTATTCAACCGTTTTAAAAGATAAGCTATTTATGTTTTATATTTTAGGAGCAATCTTGATCTTTACCTTGGAACAGTCTTTATCAAACTATATTGGGATTCGTCTCGAAAAAGATATACCTCAACATTCAGCCTCCTTGTTTGGGATAGATTTCATAGTAGATGGTACAAAAATGCTTGGTTTTCTTCGAACTGAGAATACTATTCTTGTAGTTATCCTATCAAGTGCTGTACTATTTTTATTAAAAAAATGCAGTGATCGCTGGACTCTTGTTACAGGAATGTTGATCTTTTCGATATGTTTTAGTGTCTTTGCTTCTTCAAATAGCGTATTGATTCTGTTTATTGCCATGTTTTTTGGGACAATTGGTGAGCTGATGTTTGTACCTATTAAGCAGGCGATGATAGGAGAACTTGCCCCATCTAACGCTCGTAGCACCTATATGGCTTTTAATAGTTTAACTACCTATGGAGCAATGATTATAGCTTCTTTATTGATCATCATTGGAGAATGGATTCACCCTATATATATGAGTGGTTTGCTCCTTATCCTAGGATTAACTGGTACATTTTTGTACTATATAGTAACAAAAACGCTATACGCTAAAATTAGTGAAAAGAATGATAGAAAAGTACTTGTTTCTTAATTATGCCTCTGCTCGATATAATTGTTATCCGTGCGGAAAGCAAAGCGACAGCAACAACAAGTTTGTGTCCTTTTTTAATACTTATCTGATGTAATTTTAGGCAACAACAGATAGAGAACCTTCTGTTGGAATGCCGCACTTCTTAATTCACTTAATTCATTTGTTGGCATCATTTTTATACACCTCAAATTTCTTTAAAAGATTACGTAATTTTAACTAAAAAACCCAAAAAGATTAAAATTTCTATTAACTTTAAGGGATTCAATTTAAAAAGCCCAGCTATCACAAGGAGCTGGGCTAGAAAACTAATTTTATTTCTCTTCTTTTTTGACCGCTAAGACATGTGAAATGGCACCGTCAGTAGCAATATCTACTTTAAAGGAGCCGTTGGAATGTCGATCTGCTCGAGTTAATGCTTGTACATCAAGGGACTCTTGCACACCTTTTTCCGTTTCAATCATTAGTTGTTCCCCATCAGTGACCTTGACTACAGCCACGATTCGATGTGGATTCGCTTTTAACTCTGTTAATACTTTTAAGCCGCGTTTTGCACGACTTGTCATTTCTACTTCGGCAACATTCATTTTCTTCACAGCACCGCGCTGCGTAACAATTGCCACATAGGACGTTGCATCTGGCGGTAAAACATTGATGCCGACTAATGCTTCTCCGTCTTTCAGTGTAATTCCTTTGACGCCACCTGTTTTTACACCTGTTACTGGTAATTCCTCGATTGGGAAACGAATTGCATAGGCAGTATCTGTCGTTAACATTAGTTCTACCTCGTCCGTCACAATACTTGCAAAAATCATTTCATCGCCTGATTTGACATTCATCGTTTTTATCGGCTTCGAATAGCGTGTTACAGCATAATCTGCTACAGATGAGCGTTTAATTTGTCCATCTTTCGTAGCTGTTAATATATACGTATTAGGCTGTTCGAATGTCTCAAAACCATATACAGCAATAATAGATTCATCTTCTCCGGTCGGCACAATACTTGAAATATGCTGACCAAGATCCTTCCAACGAATATCAGGTAGCTCATGGACAGGCTGATAAATATAATTGCCTCGATTTGTGAACAGCAGTAGATGATGCTGTGTATTTAAATTTGCTTCATACAATAAATAATCGGAATCCTTCATTGCAAAATCCTGACCATTTGAGGCTGCATGTGATCGTGTAGATGTTCGCTTAATATAGCCATCCTTTGTAACAGTCACTACGACCTCTTCACTTGGTACAAGGACATCTAACGTAATTTTAATTTCTTCAATTTCTTGCTCGATTTTTGAGCGACGTGGCTCTGAAAAGCGCTTTTTAATGTCGAGCAATTCTTGTTTAATAACACGTACAAGCTTAGCTTCACTATTTAGAATTCCTTCAAGCTTTGCGATCAGTTTGTTTAGTTCATCCTGTTCATTGCGAAGCTCTGTAATATCTGTATTCGTTAAACGGTATAATTGCAAGCTCACGATTGCCTCAGATTGAACTTCTGTAAAGTCAAACTTCACCTGTAAATTCGTTTTTGCATCTCGTTTATCATTCGACGAACGAATCGTTGCAATAACTTCATCTAAAATAGACAATGCCTTTATCAAGCCTTCAACTATATGCGAACGATCTTTAGCCTTTTGCAAATCATAAATAGAGCGGTTCGTCACGACTTCCTTTTGATGGGTAATATAAGAATCCAGTAACAATGGCAATGTCATCATTGTCGGACGACGATTATGGATAGCGATCATATTAAAATTATAGGCTACTTGTAAATCAGTTGTTTTAAACAAGTACTGTAAAATCCCTTGTCCTGGAACATCTTTTTTCAGTTCAATGACAACACGTAGGCCGGTACGATCTGATTCATCGCGAATTTCGGCAATTCCTTCCAGTCGTTTATCCACGCGCTGCTCGTCGATTTTCTTCACAAGATTTGCTTTATTGACATCGTACGGTAATTCCGTAATAACGATTTGCTCTTTGCCACCTTTAATTGGCTCCACGACTGCTTGAGCGCGCACAATAATTTTACCGCGTCCAGTTTCATATGCCTTTTTAATACCGTCGACACCTTGAATAATCCCACCTGTTGGGAAATCAGGACCTTTAATAACGGTCATTAATTCATCAACAGTGGAGTTTGGCTTATCTAAGCGCATAAGAACACCGTCTAGTACCTCATCAAGTGCGTGAGGTGGGATGTCTGTCGCATAACCGGCCGAAATCCCCGTTGAACCGTTGACTAATAAGTTCGGGAAACGAGCTGGTAAAACAGTCGGCTCCATATCCTGATCATCAAAGTTTGGTACAAATTCAACGGTTTTCTTGCCAATATCGCGGAGCATTTCCGCTGCAATAGCAGAAAGTCTTGCCTCTGTGTAACGCATCGCTGCCGGTGGGTCACCATCAACCGAGCCGTTATTCCCATGCATTTCAATAAGCATATGGCGCGCCTTCCAATCCTGACTCATGCGCACCATTGCTTCATAAACTGAGCTGTCACCATGTGGGTGATAATTACCGATAACATTACCGACAGTTTTGGCTGATTTACGGAATGGTTTATCGTTCGTATTGCCCTCTGTAAACATCGCATATAAAATACGTCGTTGCACAGGCTTAAGACCGTCACGTGCATCAGGCAACGCGCGGTCTTGAATAATATATTTACTATAGCGACCAAAGCGGTCACCCATTACTTCTTCTAACGGTAAATCTTGATACTTTTCCGTACTACTCATGCTTGGTCCTCCTCTTGTTGGATGAATTCATTTTCTAAAATATTTGAATCATCCTCCATACCGAAGTCTACATTCGCTTCGATCCATTTACGGCGTGGCTCTACTTTATCGCCCATTAATGTTGTCACACGTCTTTCAGCACGTGCACCATCTTCAATTGTTACACGAATTAATGTACGCGTATCAGGGTTCATCGTCGTATCCCACAACTGGTCAGCATTCATCTCACCAAGACCTTTATAGCGCTGTAATATGTAACCCTTTCCAACTTTTTTAATGGCCGTTTGTAAATCATTTTCGGTCCAAGCATATTCAATCACTTCTTTTTTACCAGTGCCTCTTGATATTTTATAAAGCGGTGGTAATGCAATAAATACCTTACCAGCTTCGATCAAAGGTCGCATATATCGATAGAAGAACGTTAGCAGCAACACTTGAATATGTGCTCCGTCCGTATCGGCATCGGTCATAATAACGACTTTGTCATACGCTGCATCCTCGACCGAGAAATCTGTTCCGACGCCAGCACCAATCGCATGGATAATCGTTGAAATCTCTTCATTTTTCATAATATCCTGAAGCTTTGCTTTTTCAGTATTAATAACTTTACCACGCAATGGTAAAATCGCTTGGAACGTACGATCTCGCCCTTGTTTTGCAGATCCTCCTGCAGAGTCCCCTTCGACTAAATACAGCTCGTTTTTCGCCGCATTTCGCGATTGTGCAGGTGTTAATTTTCCGGAAAGAATCGTACTTCCTTTTTTGCTTTTCTTGCCGTTTCGTGCATCTTCACGTGCTTTACGAGCAGCTTCGCGTACTTGCTGCGCACGAATAGCTTTACGCACAAGAGATGCAGACAGTTCAGCGTTTTCTTCGAGCACATATAAAATTTGCTCCGAAACAACACTATCTACCGCCGAACGTGCCTCACTAGTTCCGAGCTTACCTTTCGTTTGACCTTCGAATTGTAGTAAATGCTCTGGTATACGAACAGAAACAATCGCAGCTAAGCCCTCACGAATGTCTGTCCCTTCAAGATTTTTATCTTTATCTTTTAATAGGCCAATTTTTCGCGCATATTCATTGAAAACACGTGTTAACGCAGACTTGGCACCTGTTTCATGTGTACCTCCATCACGAGTACGAACATTGTTAACAAATGAAAGAATTGTTTCTGAGTAACCATCATTGAATTGGAAGGCGAATTCTACTTCAATATCGTCTTGAATCCCTTCCACATACTTAACAGGATGCAGGACATCCTTCTCCTCATTCAAATAAGCAACGAAAGCTTCAATGCCGTTCTCATAAAAGAAAACATCACCTTTGCCTTCCTCGCGTTCATCGATTAGTTCAATTTTTAAGCCTTTTAATAAAAATGCGGACTCTCGTAAACGTTCTGCAAGCGTATCATAATTGAATTTTGTTACAGAGAATATTGTATCATCTGGTAGAAAATGTACATGTGTTCCTGTCTGTTTTGTTTGTCCTATTTCTTCTAATGTTGTAACAGGATGGCCACCATTTTCAAAGCGTTGACGATACTTTTTACCGTCACGATGAATCGTTACTTCTAAAAAAGTGGATAAAGCATTTACAACAGAAGAACCTACACCATGTAAGCCACCACTTGTTTTATAGCCACCTTGCCCGAATTTACCACCAGCATGTAAGACAGTAAAGATAATTTCGGGAGTGGGTTTCCCCATCTTATGCATACCTGTTGGCATTCCACGGCCGAAGTCTCGAACGCTGATACTTTGATCTTTATGAATAGTGACACTGATATGAGAACCAAAGCCAGCCAGTGCTTCATCCACCGCATTATCTACGATTTCATATACAAGGTGATGAAGTCCACGGCCATCTGTAGAACCGATATACATGCCGGGTCGTTTTCGTACCGCTTCTAATCCTTCTAATACTTGAATGGCGTCATCATTATAGACGCTTGGTGACTGTTTATTCGCCAAAAAATTCCCCTCCAAAAAACAAAACGCATGTTCTATTTATGTTCTCTTCCTAATAATAATAGCATTTCCTGTCAATAGCTAGTGACAGACCGAATAAATTTTTAAAATTTCCTCACAGCTTTGTCGTTTTAAGCATGTTACCGGAAGAAAAAGTTGCAATATATGCATTATTATGTATTCCTAACTATCCTATTCCCTTGACGCAGGATCATAAACATTAGTTCCATAAATAAAACAACATATGGCTAACTTCTGGTCATTTCTTTCATTTCAAAACGATGCCGATCGGTATAGGTTTTGGTCTTCTATACAGAAGCATTTGAAAATCCACTGCAAAATATACAGTACATCATAGCTTCCTTCTGTCTATTTGAAAATTCATACTAACTTACTCTAGAAATTAAAGATAGACTTCTATTCTACCAAAGGAATGGATGATTGACAAAATTGCCTTTTTACCTATATTTTTAGAAAGGGCTTTCATACTGCCAACATGAATCATGTCAATAAGCCTAACATATAATCAAATACATGTTAAAATCCTTGAAAAATAGTTATCTTTTATAATGAATTCAAGATACACGAAGAAATCTCCTTCATGTCATTGTAGATTGTAGAGAAAAAGTGTAGAATATTTATTACATATTATTAGTACCAAGTAATAATCAATGAATGAAAGGAGTCCAGCTATGCTAAATGGACTTATTATTTTATGTGCTTATCTAATCGGCTCTATACCTTCGGGATTATGGGTAGGCAAAATTTTTTATAAAACGGATATTCGTGAACACGGAAGTGGAAATTTAGGTGCGACAAACACATTTCGTATTTTAGGCAAAAAAGCGGGATTAGTCGTAACAATTATGGATGTCTTAAAAGGTACAGCAGCCGTATTACTTGTAGCTCTTCCTGTCTTCTCTGACGTCTCCATTCACTCGCTAATTCTTGGACTAGTAGCCGTTGTTGGTCATATGTTCCCTATCTTTGCAGGTTTTCGTGGTGGGAAAGCGGTGGCAACATCAGCAGGCGTTCTCTTAGGTTATTCATGGCCTCTATTTATCTTACTATTTATCGCTTTTGCTGTAACATTAAAAATAACGAAGATTGTAAGCTTAACTTCGATGATTGCCGCTTTAGTAGCACTTATTTACTCCATCGTTTATTATTTTGTTACAGGTGATTTTGCGTTAGGTATTTTAGTAGCTTGTTTATTTACCTTTATCATGTATCGTCACCGAGCAAATATTGCACGTATTAAAAATGGTACTGAACCAAAGGTAAAATGGCTGTAACAAAGAGAGGAGCATTCTAATGAATATCACACTAACAGATGAAGCCCTACAATGGTTTAAACAAGAAATGGAAGTAGAATCCGGAAATACGATTCGTTTTTATGCTAGATATGGTGGTTCCAGTCCTTTTCACGAAGGCTTTTCTCTTGGTATGACACGTGAAGAACCAATCGAAATTGGTGTAAAGACAGTTATTGACGATGTGACCTACTATATTGATGAAAAAGATTTATGGTTCTTCAATGACCACAATTTAAATGTAGATGTGGATGCTACTAATGACGAACTAAAATATACGTATACAAAATAAAGCAGTGTTTCCTTTCTTTATACGAAAGGAACACTGCTTTTTTCTATGAAATCACTTCCAACCTTAGTTTATCTTCTCTCAAAGTTGTACATTCTAAATTTATGTAAAAACTTGAGGAGGAAAGAACATGTCTATTTCTAAAATTGCTGATACCTCCCAAAACAACGACCAACTATATAGTTCTCTTTCTCAAAATTTAAAGTTGATTAAAAACACACTGGGGAATAGCAATGACCTTGTCATACGAGAAATAACGATTGGAAAAGCTGAACAATATACGTTAGCAATCATTTATATAGATGGCTTATCCGATAAAATAAGCATTTCTAATTCTGTGATTGATAAACTAATGCTTGATATTGGAGATAATCAAGATACAGAAATAGAAAAAATGATTCGATATTTGAAAGATTCTTGTTTAACAGCTGGCGATGTGAATGATATTTTCCATTTTTCAGCACTGTACAATTCTATTTTAAAAGGTGATACGGTCATTTTATTAGATGAATCTTCAACTGGTATTGTGACAAGTACACAAGGTGCAAAAGATAGAGCCGTTATGGAACCAGCCACAGAGTCTGTTATTAGAGGACCAAGGGAATCTTTTACGGAAACATTACGTACGAACACGGCCCTGATCCGTCGGAAAATTAAAAGTCCAAATCTTTGGATCAAGACCCGGATTGTCGGTGAAGTAACAAAAACGGAAGTTGCAGTTATGTATATCAATGACATTGCCAATGAGAAAATAGTAGTAGAGGTTCTAGCCCGATTAGATCGTATTAATATTGATGGTATTTTAGAAGGCGGCTACATCGAAGATTTTATTCAAGATAACAAATTCACTATATTCCCTACTATTTATAATTCTGAACGGCCTGATGTTATTGCTGGTGAGCTATTAGACGGTAAAATTGCTATTTTAGTGGACGGTTCACCGTTTGTTCTCGTTGTGCCAGCATTATTTACATCCTTTTTACAATCAGCTGAAGATTATTATCAGCATTGGATGATCAGTTCACTTGTACGCATTTTGAGATTTTTTGGAATTACCCTTGCCTTAGTGGCACCATCGCTTTACGTAGCAATCACCACCTTCCATCAAGAAATGCTACCGACTCCGATGCTAATCAGTATTGCATCTCAACGTGAAGGAGTTCCCTTCCCTGCCGTTGTAGAGGCACTCATTATGGAAATTGCCTTTGAGGTGTTAAGAGAAGCCGGTCTTCGAATGCCAAGAACAATTGGACCAGCCGTGTCCATTGTTGGAACATTAGTAATCGGTCAAGCTGCTGTAGAAGCAGGCGTTGTATCAGCCGTAATGGTCATTATTGTGGCCTTAACAGCCATTTGTAGCTTCTTGTTCCCTGCCTATGGCTTATCCAATACAGTTCGTGCTCTTCGTTTCCCATTAATGATTGTGTCAGCAATCGTTGGATTATTTGGTTTGATGTTTGGCCTGATGATCATCCTACTACATTTATGCAGCATACGAACTTTCGGTGTCCCATATTTAAGTCCATTTGGCCCATTAATTTTAAAGGATCAAAAAGATGCACTTGTGTTGTTCCCACGTAGAGCTTTATTGACTCGACCACGCTTAATTAGTGACAAAAACACTGTCCGAGGTCATAAATATTTTAATACGAAAAAAAGGAATCAAAAGAATGTGTAAACGAGGAATAAACTATGTCAAAATGTAAGGCAATATGTTTATTAATGATTCTTACTATATTTTTAAGTGGTTGTTGGAGTAAACGTGAACTCAATGAATTAGCAATTGTCGCAGCATTAGGAATAGATAAAGTAGATAATGAATTTGACATAACTGTTCAAGTTGTAATTCCTGGTGAAATCTCTTCCAAACAGCCTACTTCAGGACGGTCACCGGTTATTACCTATCATTCAAAAGGTGCAACTGTGTTTGAGGCCATAAGAAAAATGACAACAGTAACAGCTCGAAAACTTTATTTTTCTCATCTTCAAATAGTTGTGCTCGGTGATGAATTAGCTAAAGAAGGAATGGGCAAGCCGTTAGATTTAATTTCAAGAGATCATGAATTCAGAAATGATTTCGATGTCATCGTTGCTCATGACGCGACTGCCGAAGAAGTTTTAAATGTATTAACACCTATCGAAAAAGTACCAGCTAATAAAATGCTAAATTCTCTTAGAACGTCGGAGAAATCTTGGGGTACAACCCAATCCATAAAAATAGATGAATTAATTATTACTTTAAATAACAAAGAAACAAGCGTAGTTATGTCTGCCATTGAAATTCATGGAGATAAAAGTGTGGGAATGGCGCAAACGAATGTTAAAAAATCAAAGTCTACTGCGATCTTGAAGTACGCTGGCCTAGCAGTTTTTAAAGAAGATAAATACATTGGGCTTTTAACGGAAGATGAGAGTAGAAGTCTAGGTTTTTTAAAAGACAAAATAGAAAGTACAATTGAAATTATTGCTTGCCCTAAAGAAGGTAACTTATCAACTGAAATTACGCACTCAAAGACAAAAATAAAAGGTAAATTTGAAAATGGATCTCCCAAAATCAATGTTTCTATAGATGTTAACCAAAATGTCGGAGAAGTTGAATGTGATATAGACCTTACAAAAGAAAAATCGCTTCACTACGTCAATAAAAAAACGGCAGAACTTATTAAAAAACGAATCGAAAAAACAATCAGTACAGTTCAGCAAAGTTATCGGGTTGATATTTTTGGATTCGGTGAAGCACTGCATCGCACAAATCCAAAAGAGTGGAAAAAAATAAAAAAAGATTGGCTAACCATATTTCAAGAGCTACCAGTTAAAGTTGAAGTACATGTCAACACGCAAGGCTTAGGGACGATGGAAAACTCATTAGTGAATAAGCCGGAAGGAGAATAAGCTATGATGATGGCGATATTCATACTAATCATTTCTGCTGTTATAGCCTTTGCCTTTATTCCAACATTAAAAAAAAATAAAGAAACGAAGACGATCGTTATTTTTTCGATTTTTTTATTGCTTGGTACCGCATTAAATATTGCGATCTTATTAAAGGTCAAAATACCGAGCCCACTAGAATTGATTACCTATATATTTTCACCTATTAAAGATTACATTGTCTCTCTAACAAAGTAATAAGGCAATATTATGTTAAGAAAAAGGGGTAGTTCATGATGGAAAAAGAAATCATTAGTTCAAGACAATTTATGATCATTACCCTTCTTTTTTCAATTGGTACAGCCATTTTAATTATCCCTGCAAGTGTAACAAGCGAAGCAAAGCAAGATGCATGGATTGCAGCGATCATTGGTGTCGTTATAAGTTTGCCCATAGTAAAGCTATTCGTTGCTTTAGGAAATAAAACACCGACCCTTACATTTGTAGAAGCTAATGAAAAAATATTAGGTCGTTTTTTCGGAAAATTCACTGCAATTGGCTTTATACTTATTTCTTTACTTTCAGCCGGTGAATTATTATATTTCATTGGAATTTTCATGAAAACAGAAATAATGCCAGAAACACCCACGATGGCGTTTGCATTTATGTTCAGTATTATCATTATTTATGCTGCATTTTTAGGAATTGAAGTTTTTGCCCGTTCTGCAGAAACACTATTTGCAATATTTTTATTAATTTTATTTTTCTTTGTCCTTTTTATTGCACCATCCATCCAGATTGAAAATATACAGCCAATAATGGAAACACCAAAAAAATCATTATTCTTTAGTATAATTCGATTTATAAGTCTTTTTTCATTCCCGCTTGTCATATTATTAATGATTTTTCCTTCAGCAGTTAACGTCCAAAAATCTGCGCAAAAAGGTTTTTACATTGGTGCAATTTTGGGAGGAATTGTCTTAATCACGATCATTACACTATCAATCCTTGTCCTTGGCCCGGCAAATACTGCTTCACGGACATTCCCAAGCTATGCATTAGCCCAAAGAATTTCAATTGGGAACTTTTTACAACGCATTGAAGTGATTATGGCAGCCATGTGGATTATCACTATTTATATTAGAACTTTTATGTATTTTTATGCTGCGGTTATCGGGATCGCACAATTATGTAAAATTAAAAATCATCGACCGCTCATTTTTCCACTTGGCATGATTATCCTTGGACTTTCACAAGTTGTTCATCCGAATATAATTCATTCAGATATTTACAATAGAGATACATGGCCTATATTCGCCTTCATTTTAATGATTTTATTGCCATTACTATTATTAATAGTAGCGAAGATTCGTAAAATCAATGGTAATCAAGAAAATAATACGCAATGTAATAGTAGTACGCAAAATCTAAATGGAAATTCTACACAGAGTGCTAGTAGTAGCAATGGCGGTAATGCCTCTCAAAGTGCGAGTAGTAGCAATAATGACAATTCTGCTCAAAGTGCAAATAGTAGCAATAACGATAATACTATTCAAAACGATTGTAACGGCGATGGTGGGAATTCTCCTCAAAGTACAAGTAGTAACAATGGCGGTAACGCTTCTCAAAGTGCTGGTAGTAGCAATAACGATAATACTATTCAAAGTGATAGTAACAGCAATGGCGGGAATGCTTCTCAAAGCACAAGTAGCAGCAATAACGAAAATCCTGCTCAAAGTGCAAGTAATAGTAATGCCGAAAATACTACTCAAAGTAAAATTGAAAACGATACCGTCAATTATACACAGAATGATAGCGATACAGGAAATACGCCAAACAGTGATAAGAATAAAAAATCGCCAGACAATTAACAGCAGTGTGGTTCATTACAAAAGCGAATTGGCTCATCGGATGCCCCCCAGTAAAGTGACTCGCCGGAACGGAAATGAGAAAAGTAAAAAATGATGACCAAAAAAATATCAAGGTCATCATTTTTCTATGGCATTAAATATGAAATTCAATTTGATCAACAAAATCCCATTCGTATGGTGTTTCTTGATAAACATAGTAGTTCAACCAGTTCGAGAATAACAAATGTGTATGGGCACGCCACGTATTAATTGGTTCATTTTCTGGATTATCATTAGGGAAGTAATTCACTGGCACATCTATATTTAATCCTTTCGCAACATCGCGACTATATTCATCCGCTAAAGTTGTCGCATCATATTCAAGGTGACCAGTAATCATAATATTTTTATTGTCTTTAGATTGCACAATGAAAACACCAGCTTCTTCAGAATAAGATAGTAATCGTAAATCGGGATGGCTAAGTACTTCATCAATTGATACGGATGTATAACGTGAATGTGGTGCAGTAAATGAATCACTAAAGCCACGTACTAAATCCACTGTTAAATCCGTAATAACATGCGAATATACACCTGAGCATTTAGCAGGCAGCCCAATTTTACCAATACCGTAATGATGATATAACGCTGCCTGTGCACCCCAACATATATGTAAAACTGATGTTACGTTTGTCTTGGACCAATCCATTATTTCAGAAATTTCCTGCCAGTAGTTCACTTCTTCAAATTCCATTTTTTCTACTGGTGCACCCGTAATAATCATACCATCATAGCGGCGATGACGAATTTGATTGAAAGTCGTGTAAAATAACTGTAAATGTGATTTACTAACATTTTTTGATTCATGCGTAGCTGTATTTAAAAATGTAATATTCACTTGTAATGGTGTATTCCCCAATAAACGAAGTAATTGCAGCTCAGTTTTTTCTTTTTCTGGCATTAAATTTAAAATTAATATATTTAACGGGCGAATTTGTTGAGTTTTCGCTCTGTCCTCTTCCATAACGAAGATTTTTTCCTCACGTAAATGTTCTCCAGCTGGTAAGTTTTTCGGAATATTAATCGGCATCTTGCATTCCCCTCTCTTTTATTTCTCTCTGTTAAATTCAATTAATCAATGCACGGGCCCTGCGCAAAGTTCAATATGTCAAACGATTAAATTAAAAAATCCCCCTCATTCCATATGAGATAGAATGAGAAGGATTTTTCCACGTTCACTCTTATCTCTCAAAGGACAAATCCTTTGCTGGAATTAGCACCTTTCTAACTCTCGTTAGAGGTTGCTGAAGCGTCATCGGGCCAAATCCCTCAACTTCTCATGATAAGATTATTTAATTAAAAAGAATTGTAACATGAACAATTAAGAATATCAATAATACATAGAATATTTCGTTATTAATCATGCATGTCATTATGTAATTTGTTTAACACTAAACTTGAATGTTTACATTCATTATTTGATGGTAAACATGCTGTACTTATGTTAACATATACCTTTAGTAACAGAGAGGAACGTGAATAGTTTGATTAAAATTGAATTCCCAAAACCAGATTTAGTAATTCGCCAACGCGAACAAGATTTAAAGCCAGGAGATGTGCCAATCACACCATACCATGGTTTTATCGACTTCCATAAAATCACTCGTGAAAACGGGGGTATTTTCTTATTCTACAATGAAGAGAACGAACTATTATTTGTCGGTAAAGCACGTAAAATCCGTCAACGTATTAAAAAGCATTTTGAAGACAATGTGTCACCGATGAAAAATCATCGTGATGAAGTTTTCAAAATTGAAGTGTATGAAGTAGATGATCCTATGGAACGTGAAATTTACGAAACATACGCGATTAATACATTCCGCGCTAAATACAATGTTGATAAAGTTTTTTATTAAGATAAAAGATTTTATATAACCCAAAATAAGAATCTACAAGCCATCTGTGCTTGTAGATTCTTTTATTATCTTCACTCTACGAAAAAGGCTTTACGTTCTTTAGTAATCCATTCCTCAAGCTCCATATCATCATCGCGCTTTAACAACCGATTGACAAGCACGTCATGCCATATATAATCCTCTAATAAATAAATATGCACAGGGTCATTTGTTATAAAAGCCGTTTCTTGATTGGACGGTGAGTGACCATAAATCATCTCTTGACCATCTATAGACAGTATAAACCAATGGGGCGTGGTAGCATTCCTCGTATATTGAGTAATGCGATGCTGGTCAATCGATGCAACATTTTCATCCACATACAATGTAATGCCATGAACCGGAATACGCTGAGAGACCTCATGTATATCTTCTCGCAATTTTTTATACATATCTTCCCACATTGATAATAGTACTTTTTTCTCCGCTTTTTGTAATAATGACTGACAATAATTGACGATTGCCTCTTTTCCTTTTAGCGTTACAACCTTATGCTCCGCTTCCTGTTCTTTTACCTCTAATTTTTCTAATTGATCACTAATCGACGTGAAATTCGATTGCCAACGTTGCTCAATTTGTTGTAAAAACACAGCAACTGGAATGGAAGAGTATGTCGTTTGATTTGCAGTTTCTTCTTTCAGTACTAACCCTTTTTCAACAAGCACATTAAGTATGTCATATATTCTTGCACGTGGGATACCGGAGTTTTTACTTACTTGATAGGCACTAACATGACTATTTTGTACGAGTGCCGTATAAGCTTTTGCTTCATATTCTGTGAATCCCAGTTCTTTTAATTGGGCGATTAATAATTCCATCGAATCCCTCCATTTCCTCTATTATAGTTGAAGAATACGAAGATTAGCCAACGAAAAAAATTAGTCTTTACAGCCGCCTGAAATTTAGTTACTATTTCAGTAGTAACTATCTAAAGAGGTGTAAGCATGCTATTTGAAGTCGATTTAAATGTAGTCATATTATTAATATCTTTTGGATTTTTAGCCGCCTTTGTGGATGCCGTCGTTGGTGGTGGTGGCTTAATTGCATTACCCGCCCTCATGTTTGCCGGTTTAAATCCAGCAGCAGCCGTAGCAACTAATAAGCTTGCTGGTACAATGGGGTCTTTAACATCAACCATTTCCTTTTATCGTTCCGGTCAGCTAGAAATTCGTTCGGTTATCAAATACTTTCCCCTAGCCTTTATTGGATCACTCTTTGGTGCATGGACAGTACATTTAATAAACCCCGAATTACTAAAACCACTTATGCTAATAATGCTTGCAGCTGTTGCAGTCTATACAATCTTCAAAAAAGACTGGGGTTCAGTCGCTGCAGTCAAAAAATTAAAGTTTACGCACTTAGTTTTATTCATGCTATTGTTATTTTGCATTGGTTTTTATGATGGATTTCTTGGTCCAGGAACAGGCTCATTTTTAATTTTCAGCTTTTTATTAGTCGGCTTCGATTTTTTAAAGGCTGCAGGAAATGCCAAATTTTTAAACTTAGCAAGTAATTTTGCGGGTCTTTTAATGTTCGCCTACTTAGGTCAAATACATTTTGTCTACGGTTTATTAATGGGTATAGCTCAAATTGCCGGTGCGACTGTAGGCTCTCGTATGGCGATCAAAAAAGGGAGCGGCTTTGTTCGCATATTATTTATTATCGTAACGATTACATTGCTCACTAAAAATGCTTATGATTACATAGTAGTTCAGTGAAAAAACGCCGTAGATAGGCTATTTCTACGGCGTTTTAGCTTGTCTATAAACTTTTGGGGCTTGCTTTCCTTCAGTTCGAAGAAGTTCTTTTCGTTGCTTCGTGGGTTCTTTCCGTCATTTCAGAGATTCTTTCCGTCGCTTCATTAATTCTATCCATCCATTCAGAGATTCTATCCACGATTTCTGACATTCTATCCATCATTTCAAAGTTTCTATCTATCTCTTACTGCCTACAATAAAAAAACGCCGTAGATTTTTCCTCTACGGCGTTTTCTTAGATTAAATAAACAACTTTTCGTCTTTAAATTTATGACTCGTTAATAAGCTAACGATAACAAAAATGAAGAAGGAAGCGACGATTGGAATTGTCACGGTATGCATGCCAAAGACAGAAGGGTGAAAACGATCAATGATAATATATAAGGTCATCCCTGAAATCATTGACGCGATTGCACCATATTTGTTGGCCTTTTTCCAATAGAGTCCTAAAACGACGGTCCAAATAAAGACTGCCTCTAGTCCGCCGAAAGCAAATAAATTAAGCCATACTAATAAATCTGGTGGATTTAGTGCAAATACGATAACCGCTAAACCAATCACTGCTGTAACAATAAAGCTTGCACGTTTAATTTCCGTATCATTTGCTGTTGGCTTTATATAATTTAAATAAATATCTTTCACTACTGTTGAGCTAACAAGCATTAGGAGCGCATTAACTGTAGACATCGTTGCTGCCATTGGTGCTGCTAAAACAACACCTGCTAAAAATGGTGGCAATACCTTTAAAGTTAGCAGTGGCATAACTTTATCACCAATTTCAATACCTGGCATCACCGGTCTTGCTAAAACACCAATTAGATGCATCCCAAACATAATTGTCCCGATGGCTATAGTGCCAATGATAATGGCTAAATGCATGCTTCTTGAATCTTTATAGCTCATCGCACGAACAGCGATTTGTGGAAGCCCCACTACTCCAACACCGATTAAAATCCAAAATGTAGAAACGTATAATGGCGTTAATTCACCTTCAGCTCCAAATGGAGACACAAGATTCGGATTCTCAGCGACAAGTGAGGCCATAATATTATCGATTCCTCCGCCAGCGATGATTGTCCCAATTAATAAAATAACTGTTCCGACCACCATAATGGAGCCTTGCACCATATCTGTCAATGCTACAGCGCGGAAGCCCCCAATGATCACATAAACTAACACGGAAATTGCAAAAATAAACAATGCCGTTGTGTAGTTTAAGCCCGTTAATGATTCAATTAATCGAGCACCACCTACCCATTGTGCCATCATGGCAGAAAATAAAAAGATGATGATACTGATGGCTGATAAAATGACTATGGCATGACTTTTATAGCGCTCTCGTAAAAAGTCTATTAACGTGATCGCTTGATAACGTCTTGCGATAATAGCAAATTTCTTCCCTAAAATCATTAAAACAAAATAACCCGCTGGAAGCTGAGCCATCGCCAGTAAGACCCACCCTAGCCCTTTCGTATAAGCAACACCTGGACCACCAATAAAGCTACTTGCACTACCGTACGTAGCAATCATTGTCATCGCAAGGATGAAGCCTCCCATTTCACGGCCACCGAGGAAGTATTCCTGTAAAAATGAATTGGAAGAGCGTATATGCTTATTTGACCAGATACCAATACCAAAGATTATGACTAAAAATAAAAGCAGTGGAACAATAACTTGCCAGTGCATTATCGATCCACCTCCTCATCGTCAAATGGTACCTCTTTGAAAAAGAGTTTCATGACGAACCAAATTAAAATAATCATAAAGCCTGTCCCTGCTATACAGCTATAGAAAAACCATGCAGGGAAACCGAAAACATACGTATAGTTTGTTGGATCACCAGAGCCTAGTCCATAGGCAAAGCCGAACCATATCGCAAAGTTAACGGTAACAAGCCCGATACCGATAAGCGCCTCTCGATGCGCAATTTTAAAATGTTGATCTTTCAAAATACTGTCCCCCTAACCTACTCTATTTTACTGATATGTTCGTATTATGGGAACCTTTGTGAGAAAAATAAATATCGGCACAACAATTTAGTTTCAAAAAACGATAAACAGAAATTTCCCCTTAATATAATGTTTGACGTTTAGACTCTATTGATAGACTTTACTCAATCGTATCTAATAGTTCTACATCTAAATTTTCACTATCTTTCATGCTGTGGAAAATTTCTAAGTGCCATTTATTTTTAAGTCTTTTATATTTATTTTTTTCAATCCACAAATGTAGTTTCTTATAGGCATCCATTATTTTATAATTGGCCCCTTTATGTCTTAAAGCCGCATATCTTTGAGGTGGGATTGTTAGAGTGACCATTTCATGTGGAATATCTTCGAACTCTTTCACTTCAACACAAACCCAGTATCCATCTTCTTCACCAAATTCATGTTCCACAACAAAAGCCCCAACTTGCTGTAAAGGATTTTTTACATGTTTAATTTCGCTAATTCGTTTATTTAACTGCAAAGAGGTTTTAGGTATTTCAACTATATATTGATCATCGGGACATAAAACCCGAAAACCTACTAGCTTTAGTTCTCCAACTTCTTTTATCGCTTTGTAATGCAATGTGTATTCTGTCATTTTCCCCCTCCTTATATCCTTATTTTACAATTTCTAAAATAAATCACTTCATTCAAAATTGAAAAAACGCCTGGATATCCAAGCGTTCGTTTTTCACTATCTTTAATATTGGAATTTCATTATTATGCTTTAAAGCCTGTCTACCTGTTATTCTCAATATTAGCCCCTATAGTTCAGGAGTACATTAATTCATACCCATGTGTATGTTTTATTTCCAATTGAAGCAAATATGTTTAGCTGTATTTAAAAATACTAACGAAGTAGTCTTCTTCAGGAAAATCACCCATATATTCCAAACCGTTCCTTGAATAAAACTGTTTTAACTTCTCATTTCCAGCCCAACAATCTAAATACAAGGTTTTATCTAATCCTTTTGCCAAGCAACAAGAAAATTTTGTTATAGCAGAACCAATGTTTTTTCTTTGAAACTTAGGTAAAATGGCAATTTGAGATAGATACTTACTTTTATCATCAAAGGAAAATTCATTTTATTTTCTATATCATATATACAGAACGTTACACAAAAAATTATTCTTTAATTGGTTTATAATTATATTATGATCCCAAGGAAATTCCCATTGCTGTATTCCTTTTTGTTGTAAATTTAATGTAACCTCATTTAATATATACATCAATTGCGATAAGTCATCGATTTTGGCTAATCTTATTTCCACTTTTAGCTCTCCTTTCATGGTTTTAGTTTTCATCAATACTGAAAGAAGTTAAAGGTTTTTCTGGTCGGTTAGCGCAATATTTGCAATTAAGGTCACTACATATTGATTCAGTCCAACTATTACATTTAGGGCAAAAATAAGCATCAAAATCATCATAATATACTAGATTAAACTTGCATTTAGAACAATATTTATCTTGTTCAATTTGACCATAAAATTCAAAGTTGTCTATTATTACTTTTCCATGCTTTTCAACGATTTTCATAAATATACTCCTATAAAAATATTTATGTATCAAATAACTATTTTAACATACATCCATTTAATTTTGAATATTTGCAATTTTCATTAACATAGCCTTTATCATTAGTTGAATAGGATCAATCTGAAAACAGCCTATATCTTTTTTACATAGGCGATTAAGAAATAGGCTGAATGTTCATTTAATAATTGATATGAATTACCGCAACATAGGTTGATGAATGAACAAATTGTAGTTGTAGTAAATAAAGCCACCTTGATAAAAAAGAGGATAGATAGAGCGAATTTATTTAAGCTCTTCTATCCTTTTAATAAAATTTGAGAAAAACCGTTCCCATTCTTGTACTTCAAATAGCTAGGATCAGCGTTTTTCACCATCTTTAATATTGGAATTTCTTTATTAAGCTTTGAAGCTCGTCTGCCTGTTGTGCCATTTCTTTTGCTGAAGAAGCCATATTATCTATGAAAGCTAATTGCTCCTCCGCTGTTATCGTAACGTGTTCTGTGCTTTCGGTAGCCTTGCTTGCAATGCGTGCCATTGCTTCTGTTGAAGCAGTAACTTCTTCAACACTTGCAGACATTTGTTCCGTCACAGCGGAGATGTCATGCAACTGTGTACTTACTCCCTTAATCGACTGCATAATCTTGTGGAAGGCCATTTTTGTATCATCGACAACATCCATACCTGCGGCAGCTTCCTTCGAGTTACTAGAAATAGCCGTAATAACATTGTCCGTATCACTTTGAATTGAATGAATAAGGGATGCTATTTGATCGGCAGATTTCTTTGATTGTTCTGCCAATTTACGAACTTCATCTGCTACGACAGCAAAGCCTTTCCCTTGCTCCCCGGCACGAGCCGCTTCGATGGCTGCGTTTAAGGCAAGCAAATTTGTTTGATCAGCGATGCTTGTAATCACATCAACGATATTGCCAATTTGTTGCGACTGATCACCTAAAATTCGGACCTGCGCCTCTACATGGTCAGATGATTGATTAATAATTGTCATTTGATTCAATACACGATTCAAAGAATCATTTCCTTGGGCAGCCTCGTCACTCATTAAATCAGCAGCATCTGAAACCGTTGAAGCCGTTTCAGCAACTTGTTGGATGCCAATTGCCATTTCCTGCATGGCCGTTAAGCTATCACTTGTGCTATGTAATGTTGTTCTTGAACCATCGGCTAAATCTTGTAGTGTTGAAGTTAGCTGTCTCGTCATGTCAGCGGTTTGCTGTGATTTAGATGTTAAGCCATCAGAAGATACATCAACTTGTTTAGAGGATTGTGCTATTTGTTGCATGACTACCTTTAAGCTTGTCAGCATTTTATTAAACGATTGCGCAAGCTCACCTGCTTCATCCTTAGAATTAATTTGCAGCTGTTTTGTTAAATCTCCCTCTCCATCCGCAATATCTCGAAGCTGAGCATTCATTTCTCGAAGCGGCTTTACAAATGCTCTTGTAAACAGAAAGCTACCTAATATAGCAATGACAGCTCCGATGAACAATACAATGAGCAGCTTGCCAATAAATGCAAAAATAATAGCATTCACTTCATCGATCGTTTCACCGACAAACCACATCCCAATGATGTCTCCATTTGCGTCTTTAATAGGTGCATAGAGTGTTAAATATTTCGTTCCTACTACATCAGCCTCACCAATAAAGGTTTCCCCTTTATCCATTACTTTATTAACTACTTTTGGATCAGCATCTTTGCCAACTAAACGTTCGCCATTTAGCTTTAGATTAGTAATAAGTCCTTTGGAGCCTTGGAAAATGGTTACACCACCATCGATGCTTTCACCAACCTCATCAACAAAGACTTCCTGATCAACTATTTTTGAATCCCCTTTGTAAAGTTCCCCATCTTTTATAGTCCAATCGCCCTTAAATCGTTCTTCTAGAAGCGCATAGCCGACCTTTGAAATATGGGTTACACTCTGCTCAAAATTATTAAGCATAATTTCCTTCACTTGTATATGGGATACAAATCCAATCATAATGCTTAAAAATAGGATAACGCCCACTAAAAGCAAATTAAATTTCGTACTAATTTTAAAAGTGCGCAAATAATTCATCTCTCCTTTCTCATATTTAACAGGAATATTATGTATAAAATGTAATCCATTTTCATTAAACATTATTCTATAAATAGTTTCAATACTTTATCAATAAATTAACAATTTTAATATAAATGAGTTGTTGGTGAGCAGTAGCTAAGGGAAATACAATGAATTCACAACGTGTGGTTGATTTCCGTTCGGACTGACGTCGCACGTGAAGTCGCTCAGTCTCCAATCCAATCCACTTATCCGTTATGGTACAACAGAAGGAAAAAGATTGGTTAATTTGGTATCCAAAAGTAATTTGTATGGTTTAATTTTTACTTATGTCTGGGCTTTTGATATGCAGGAGGATTGGGACTATGTCGAAGATCTTGCAAAGCTTTTTAAATCTAGAGGGGGTACTGTTTATTTTGTAGAGCGTGAAGCTGATGTAGTAGAAAGATTGGAAAGAAATAAAAGCGGTAATGACTTGAGCATAAACCTTCAAAGAGAGATATTGAATGGTACGAAAAGGATTTGAAAAGCTCAATGGAAAAATACAGATTAAATTCCTTAGAAGGCGAATTAAAATATGGAAATTATCTCAAGATCAACAACACAAACTTGAGTGCTGAAGAAGTTGCTTTGAGCATAAAAGAAACATTTCATTTGTAGAATTGAAAAACGCCTGGATCTCCAAGCGTTTTTTCGGTTCTATAATTACTTGTAACTATAATTAATCTACTGTTAACCCGTTACTAAAACAATATACTATTTCTTCTTCTAACTGACTTAATTTACGATTTAGTTGAGTAGATAGTTCATTAACTAAATTCGAATGGTTTCCTTGATGTTTTTCTGTTAAATCACAAATTAACTTCAACAACATTATATACCCCATAAAATCCTCTTTAGATAATGGGGGCTCATGCGAAAGTACATAAATTTCAGCATCAAACATTTCAATATTTTCTAAGAGATGTCTAACATTTTCAATTTTATATTGTGGTTGTTGTGAGTAAATACTTGGATACAAGCAGTCCCCTAAGAAAAGTACCTTTTCTTCCTCTACATAAATAATTGATGAGTCATCGGAATGATCTCCACCGACATGTTTGACTACACACCGAATACCACCTAATTCAATCTCATATTTATCTTTAAAAGTAATATTAGGTAATTTGATGGTAATATTTCGGTCTTCTCCAAATTCTTTTTTAATCATGTCGGAACAAAACTGATTCTCTAGGCCTTTTTCAACACGATTATCTAAAGCTTCATCTGACCAATCATATTCCATCATTTTTTCAAGATGCATTTTTGTGTTTTCATGTGCGATGGTTAAGAGATTCATCTGATTTGTTCCAAAGCTATGATCCCAATGCCAATGCGTTAATACTACAGAATGATAATTAGCAATTTGACTTTGGTTTAGTTCATCAAGAAATAACTTAGTATGTTTATGAGAATTTCCTGCATCAACAATTAAGGTTTGATGATCCCCACAAATGGCAGACAGTATTGGTCGATCTGTTTCAGGATCATGCGGTAAATAATGTATACGATTCGTTAGTTGTTTCAAATTTTTCTCCATTACCTTAACTCCCTTTGTTTTCATTAGTACCGACAATCTTATTTAATGTATCAAGAACATTTTTTAACTCTGTTAAGCTAACTTTTGAATAATATTTTTCCACAAGCATGGCATCAATTTTATTTAGAAGCTGATGAAAATCTTGACCTCTATCTCCAAGATATATAAAGGTCTCTCTACGGTTTATTGAATTCTCTTGACGATAGATCATTTTCATTTCTTCGAGCTTTGAAATTACTTGGCTAACCGCACTTTTTGAAATACCAAAATGATTTGCAATATCATTTGCAATTACAGGCTCATTGCGAATGATATAAAACATAATAATTTCTTGTTGAGGAGTTAAGTGAAAGTTCTCTAATTCTTCAACCTCTTTGGTTTCTTGTAAAACTAACAACTTGAACTGCTCAAACTTTTGATTGATTTGGTCTATCATTAATAAATAATCATCCACAGATTAATCAGCCCCCATTCACTTTTAGTTAAGTTTAGTTTACTTAACTATCATTGCGTTGTCAATTATTGTATGAACACACTAAAAACGGAAACTGCTCTATTCCCCTTGATATTATTTTTTCATAGCCACTGCTCACTAATTAGTGAACAGTGGCAGACAGTGAATTCACAACGTAAGGGGCGTCAGGGCAACAAATGATTTTAGCGCTAATGAAGTGCAGTATATGTTCTTCAAAAGGATTACTATGATTATTAAAGCTCCTGAAACTCTATTTAGTTATTGAATGGTCATCAATCACTTGAACAGCTAGTTCCAATGCTTTAATTCTTCTTTCTAAAAGCGTTCTTTGGGGACTACCAACCTTTGACTTCATGTATATGTTCTCAATTGATGGTAATAAACCAGCGAGAACATTGCGCGCTATTGCTAAATCTTCCTGATTATAATGATGGGGGCTTTGATTCCATACATTTTCTAGCATCGCTAATCCAACACAAACAGCTTTAAGTCGTTTCTTTACTAAAGTAGTATTTGCGCCTTTCTCGGTCATCTGAGACAAGGCTTTTTCGAGTTTGCTGATTGTCGATTGTAAAGATTTTATTGATTCCAATTTTTCTACATTTGTTACGTTTTCCATAGTAGTACTGACCTTTCTTCGTTTCTGAAATATATTCTTTGTTACAGAAAATCGTTAAAAATCTGATTTCACTCGCAATATTTTATCATAATTACACAAGGGATTCTCAAAAAACTGGCCCAATTGATTAGCCTCTCCTATCCGTTTATTCACATCTTCAAGGGACTTCCACAAATAGATAATGAAGGAAACATTTCATTTATAGAAACAAAAAAACGCCTGGATCTCCAAGCATTTTTTTATTTCGCATACATTTGCAAAGCTTTCTTATCAATTTTTCCGACGCTTGTTTTTGGCAATTCATCAATGACGAGTATCTTTTTAGGAATCTTGTAGCGACCTAGATGCTTATTACAGATTTCTTTGATTTCCTCTAATATAGTTTTATCCTGATTCTTACAAACGATAAAGGCTGCTACGATTTCTCCCCAATAATCATCAGCTATTCCAATGACCGCTACCTCTTGCACTAGTTGATGGCGCAAAATACATTGCTCGACTTCTTGTGGGTACACATTTTCCCCGCCAGAAATAATCATCTCTTTACTACGACCGACAATATAAAAGTCACCATCCTCATCCATCATGGCTAAATCACCCGTTTTCAGCCAGCCTTCATACATGATTTTTTCAGTCTCCTGCTGATTACTCCAGTAAAAAAGAAACATATGCTTCCCTCTGACGAATAGCTCTCCCACTTCGTTTGGCGCACAGCTTTCTCCGGCACTATTAACAATTTTTGCTTCATTGAATTGCATACTCTTCCCTACTGCACCTTTTTTCAAACAGGCTGCCTCTCGAGAAATATAAAAATTATTGGGCCCCGCTTCTGTTAAGCCATAGCCCTCTTTAAAAAATAGCCCCTTCTTAAAAAATGCATCATAGATTGGATACGGACATGGTGCCCCCCCTGATAAAAATACGTTCATTGACGGGAAGCTATTCTCCTTAAAGTAGTCCGTTGCAATCATCGCTTGATACATTGTTGGCACAAAAAGTGAAATTGTAGTCTTATACTGATTAATCGCCTGAAGAGCGTTTTCTGCCTCAAATTTATCACCAATAACAACTGTACCACCAGCCATTAATAGCGGTATACATAAGGCATTCAAACCGCCTGTATGAAACAACGGCATATAATTTAACGTACAATCACGATCATTTAAACCCCAGCTAATAATTGTATTAATGGCATTCCAATTCACAGAATTAAACGATAGGACAACACCTTTCGCCTTGCCAGTTGTACCCCCAGTGTAAATCATTAGCCAAGGATCATTAAGGTCCACTTCTCGGATGCTCAGAGTAGCCGTTTCACTTGCTAAACGCAGAGAATGCATATTTTCTAAAGATACAGGGCAATTCATTTCTTCATCGTAAAGCAGTAAAGAAGGCGTAGCATCCGTTAAAATATCATGTAATTCCTTTGCACTCATACGCCAATTTAGTGGCACGTAGATCAGTCCTCTTAATCCACAGGCGAATAAGACAGCAAAAAGCTGGATGTGATTTTTCGCAAATACGGCAACTCGACTTCCTGCCCGCAAGTTTTGACGCTCAAAAAATTGACACCATTTTGTGATTTCCACTGTTAGTTGCTGATAAGTCCACTGCTCTTGTGTTTCTAGGTTTACCAATGCGATACGTTTAGGTGTTAACGATGCACGTTTTAATATCCAGGATTGCTCTACAAACATTTTGAAAGCCTCCTTATCACATCATAATTGCTCCATCCACATGAAGCGTGTGACCGTGGACATAGGAAGCCTCATCAGATGCTAAAAATAAATAGGCATTGGCAATATCTCTAGGTGTCCCTAATCTTTGCAATGGCACGACAGAACGCATTTGTGCTAGCACATTTTCTGGCATTTTTTTCACCATGGCTGTTTCTGTAAAGCCAGGAGCCACCGCATTAACGTTAATCCCCTTGCGCCCTAATTCCTTCGCCCAAGTTTTCGTCATGCCGACAATAGCAGCCTTTGTGGCAGCGTAATTCGTTTGACCAACATTACCATAAACACCACTAACAGAGGATGTATTAATAATTTTGCCCCCTCCGGCAGCAATCATATGTGGAATGACCTCTTGCGTACAATTGAAAACGCCAGTCAAATTCACATCAAGCACTTGATGAAACTGATCTTCCGTCATTTTTGTTAGCATCGCATCACGTGTAATACCCGCGTTGTTCACTAAAATATCGACTCCGCCCGTTTGCTCTATGACTGTTGCCACTAAGTTTTTGACGCTCTCTCTATCTGCAACGTCTACTTGCACAAATAATGCTTGATCCCCTAAATGTTTGGCTGCTGAAACACCTGCATCTTCATTAAAATCTGCAATGACAACGAATGCACCCTCTTCAATAAACCGTTCAGCAGCAGCATAGCCAATCCCATTCGCGGCTCCCGTAATTATGGCAACTTTATTGTTTAAACGCATACTTTTTTCCTCCTATTTCTAAAAACGCTTCAATTTCAGATGTCAGCTGTGGTAAATCATCTATTAATGGGGAATGACCACAGTCTTTTAAACTAACGAATTGTGCATTTTCACCTAAATCTAGCATTATTTCATCATTCATTCCTTCTGTTATTACGTAATCACGATCCCCTCTTAACACTAAAACTGGAATCGTAATTAGTTGTACCTCATGCGTGCCTTTTGCGACATCATAATCAACAGCACTTATATTGAAGACATTTAAGGCATGATATACTTCCGCTAAATTTCGTTGTGTCAGCATATCCTCCACATATGTCTGATAGTGTTCTGGGCTAGGCTGTTTATGTGTGTAAATAAGTGCGTTCCAGACCGACTGTAAGCCATGCACATCTTTCGAATCATAGAAGCCTTGTACTAATTTTGTTTTAGATGTATCAACGAGTACTTCTTCATAGGTAAATGCCCTCTTTAAGGCTGTTTGCTTGCCAGTACCTAAATCTGTGTAAAATGGGTAGCCTCTCGTAGATGCCGAGGCTAATAAAATAAGCTGCTGACAATAGCCTGGATACTGTGCGACAAACTGCATACATACAGCTCCGCCGGTTGACCAGCCAATCATGTCAAACCGCTGTAATTGAATCGCATCCACAAAAAGCTTCACATCATCACTAAAATCTTTAATCGCGGAAATGGGTTTACGATAAGATGAACTACCAAAGCCCCGTAGATCCAGCGCATAAATTGTATATTTTTCATCCAACGCGTCGATTAGAACGTCCCAATGTTTGGATGATGTCATATTACCATGAATCAGTAATACAACACGTTCTCCCCCTTGACGTTTGCGATACGCAATCGTTTCTCCATTTGTTAGCTCAACAGTTTTTAACATTGCATTTCCCCCTTATCCCCATCGAATCGTAATCGCTCCCCATACATAGCCAATCCCAGCACTAACAAGTGTGACGATGTCGCCATCATGAATACGGCCTTCTTCTAACGCTAGCTGCAATGATAATATTTGATCAATCTGTCCGATATGACCATACTCTTCCAAGTATATGGACTGCTCTTGCTTTAACCCAAGTTCTGATAAAATATAATTATGAGCAGATCTTTTCATGTGAAGCATCGCTAAATAACCAACATCGCCCTCATTGAATCCACTTTTCGCTAAAGATGTTCGAATTACCTTCAAAAAATTGCTTAAAGATTTTTGCTCTAAACGTTCCTTCATTCCAATTGGATCGATTACATCGAGCTGATACAATTTATTTTCTAAATCAAAAGGCGTCAAAGGTTTTTTTGTACCGCCTACAGGCACGACTACATCCTCTGAGAATGAGCCATCCGTCATAATATCCGCCTCTAATAATTGATTTTTGTCATAGTTTTTCTGTAAAAGAATAGCTCCCCCACCAGCTGCTAAATTGTACATAAAGCGTGTTCGAGGATTGCTGTAATCGATAAAATCAACGTTTCGATAGCCACCAGCTAGAAGTACCATATGAATTGAACCATCCGACGCCATTAAGCTTTTCGCTAGCTTTAGTGCCATAATGGTCGTGCCACATCTTAATTGCACATCAAATGCCCAAGCATTTACGGCCCCTAGCTCCTCCTGCATTTTTATCGAGGCAGTCCACAAAGGATACTCCTTATGCTCCTCTCCCATATACATCACAACATCAATGTCCTTCGGGTCGATATTAGCCTTGCGTATAGCGTCCTGCGCGGCCCAAATCCCCATTTGAACCGTATGATCGTGCTCACCAGGAATAGGCTTTTTATAAATACCCATTTTTTGCCGAATAATATCCTCTGGTATATTGGAAAGCGTCGAAATTTCTTTGGACGTCATTTTCGACTGCGGAATATAGATTCCTGTACTTACAATGCCTATGGTCATTCAAATCGCTCCTTTTCCTGCGACAGGGCAACCGATGATTGATTTATTCCTTTTCGCTTTAATCGCCATTTCCAAAGCATCATGCGTAAGGATCCAATAATTCCTTTTGGGAAAAAGATAACTGCTAAAATATAAAGAATCCCAAAGAAAATAATCCACCGTTCAAATATTGGATAATCACGAGCTAACCCTGAAAGTGCATGCTGTGCATATTCAATAACAGCCGATCCTAATAATGGGCCAACTAAAGTGCCGACACCGCCAATAATCGTCATTAATAATGCATCTAACGTAATGTCCATTGTCATCACACTCGTATTAACAAAACGGAGTGAAACAGCATATAAGGAGCCCGCTAAGCTTGCAACAGTACCAGCGACAATTGAAGCAATCACTTTATAGTACAAAGTGTTGTAGCCTAATGATTTTGTTCGTTGTTCATTTTCCCGAACAGCAATTAAAATTCGACCAGTTGGCGAGTTCACGAAGCGATATAGCGCAATAAAAATAATGACTAAGCATGCTAGCACGAAGAAATAAAACGTCATTCGATCTCTAAATATTTCGGGTGCTCTAAATGTAAAGCCATCATTTCCGTATGTAACAGAACGCCATTTTTCTGCTACAACTAAAAATAGTCCTGAAAAAGCTAATGTCAGCATCGCAAAGAAATGACTTTTTAATCGAAGTGTCAGCAATCCTACTAAGAAGCTAATGATTCCAGCTAGCAACATGCCGACGACGATAGATATTAAAAATGTCGACAGTGTTGGCTCAATTTGTTTCAGCATGACAGCCGTTGTGTAAGCACCTAAGCCAAAAAACATAGCATGGCCGAACGACACAATTCCTGTATAGCCAAGGAGAATGTCATAGCTCATCGCTAAAATACCGAAAATAAAGATTTGCGTTAATAAAATCATGAGCGTCCTTGAATCATTGACGAAAGGGAGAAGTACTAAAATAGCTAACATGAGGAAAAAACATAGATGCTGCAATGAAAACTTCATTTTCATGTTGATCTCTCCTTTCTCATAGCAAATAAACCTTGTGGACGGAAAATTAATACAATAGCCATTAAAATCATATTGACTGCAAGCGATAACACTGGCACATAATAAGCCATAAAGCTACCTGCTAAACCTACTAATATAGCTGCTAATAGCGAACCTGAAAAACTGCCCATTCCTCCGATTACGACAACGATAAAGCCTAAAATCGCATACTCCATGCCCATTTCTGCATAAATGACGCCTGAATACGGAGCCATTAACATACCACTAAGTGCCGCTAGTGCCGCACCAACCATAAAGACATATAAAAATACTCGCTTTATATGAATACCAAGCGCCTGTGCCATCTCTTTATCCTGTACACCAGCTCGAACGACGAGGCCGACCTTCGTCTTTTTTAGCATGTATTGGAAAATAGCGAAAATGATAAAACCGACAACAATAATAAATAGTCGATATTTAATAATAATTACGTCTCCAATTTCCCAGCTACCTGCTAAGTAACTAGGCGTTTTCACCGCCACCCCATTTGGACCAAAAGCAACTTTAATCATCTCTTGCAGCACGAGCATTAGCCCTAATGTAATTAAAATTTGCTGAATATGATTGCCGTACACAGGTGTTATAATTAATTTTTCAGTAATGAGTCCCAATAAAGCTCCCGTTACGATGGCACCTACAATTCCAATAAGAAAGCTCTCTGTGAACATATACGTAAAGATTCCCGCATAAGCCCCCCATACGAATAAACCACCATGGGCAAAGTTCAAAACGTCCATTAATCCAAAAATTAACGTCAGACCAGCAGCCAGCAGAAAAATTAACATGCCAGTTGCAAGGCCATTAATGACTAAATTGACGAATAGCTCCAATAAAGTACACCCCCTTATCCGATTCCAAGATATTTTCGTTTTAATTCATCATGATGGATAAGATCTTGCATTTTCCCCGAATGAACAGTTCTGCCATCATCAATTAATGTATACGTATCGCCAATTCGGCTCGCCATCATAAAGTTTTGCTCGACAAGAACGATGGACGTTTGCTTCTTCATTTCTACAATGGCCTCCATTACTTTCTCTACCACAATAGGCGCTAATCCTTTCGAAGGCTCATCAATCAATATCAACTTACTATCATTGATAAATGCCCGTGCCATAGACAGCATTTGTTTTTGACCACCTGAAAGATGTCCACCAGCCTTCTTCCAAAATTTCTTTAAGTCTGGAAACAGCTCCAGTACATAATTTTGCCGCTCTAAAGTAGCTGTATCTTCTTTACGCATGGCTACTTTCATATTTTCCTCTACGGTTAAATCTGCAAAAATCCCTTGGTTTTCAGGTACATAGCCTATTCCTAACTTCGCCACTTTATAGGTCGGGCTTTTCTTAATAGAATGTGAGCGAAATTCCACCTCTCCCTTTGAAGCAGGTGTTAACCCCATAATCGTTTTTAGAGTGGTCGTTTTGCCTGCTCCATTTCTGCCGAGGAGTACACTTACTTGCCCTTCCATTGCCTCAAAATTGACCCCCTGCAAAATATGGTATTGCCCGATATAGGTGTGGACATCATTTAATTTCAGTAAGGTGTTCATCGTACAGACCTCCTAAATATGCGTTTTGTACGGTTTCGTTTTTCATAATGTCCTCTGGTGTTCCATCTGCAAGAAGCTGGCCATTAAATAGCACCATAATCGAATCCGACAAATCTAGAATCATATCCATCTTGTGCTCAATGAGGAGAATAGTTTTATTACCTTGATTTTTAATCGTGCGAATCACTTCTAAAATCGTCGGCACCTCCTCTAAAGACATACCTGCCGTTGGTTCATCTAGTAAAAGAATTTCCGTATCAAGTGCTAACAGCATAGCAATCTCAAGCTTTCTCTTTTCCCCATGGGACAGCATTGTCGTAAGGGCATCCCTTTTATTGTCAAGCAAGACAAGTGTTAATAGCTCCTCCGCTTTTTCTGTAATCGCCTTATAGCTTTTATAATGGCGAAATAGTTGGAAACGAACTTTCTCCTTGGATTGCACAGCCAGACGGACATTTTCTAATACTGTCAGGTTCGGGAAAACATTCGTAATTTGAAAAGATCGCCCTAGCCCCATGCGTGTTCTTTCAATTGCTGATTTTTGCGCAAGTGATTGCCCCTTAAAATAGACATCCCCGGCAGTCGGCTTTAACTCTCCACTTATTAAATTAAAGAAAGTTGTTTTCCCAGCTCCATTTGGTCCAATAATTGACTTCAAATGCTTTTCCGGCATATTAAAATTCACATGGTCGACAGCTATGTGTCCGCCAAAACGAATGGTTAAGTTTTCTGTTCGTAAAATGGGTTCCATCGTATTCTCCTTTCTAGTACTTCTAACTCTCTTCACCCATTCTCATATGAAAGTGGGTGAAGAGAGACAGAAAAATATCTGTCTCGTAATCTCACTTATTCATGATCGGAGGTGCCGTTTCATCAGGGCTAAGCTCACGAATTAGCACTGGTACTGGATAATCTACACCATCTTGTTTTTCTAAACGGATCGAATACATCGACTGTAAAGCTTGATGGTCTTCTTTACGGAAAGTCATCGTTCCTTTTGGTGTTTCAAATGACATCCCTTCCATTATGTCGATCAGTTTTTCCGCATCTGTATCACCCTCTGATTTTTTCAAAGCATCTACAATCGAGATGGCTGCAGACATGCCTCCTGGGGTAAATAAATCTGGAACATCATTAAAGCGTTTTTTATGTTCCTCAACTAACCATTTATTTACATCATTTTGTGGTAACGTATGATAATAAACAGAGAACCCTTCCATACCAATTAATGGATTCATAAATTTCAATGCAATAATATCTGGTGCACCCGTAGAGATTTTAATGCCTTTTTCTTGAATTTTTAAATCGGCAATTTGATTCCACGGTGAGTTTGCACCTGCCCATACAACAAATAAATAATCTGGTTTTGCATCAATTACTTTTTGCAAATTGGACGTAAAATCTGTCGCTGCCGGATCTGCATATTCCTCTAAAACAATTTCTGCACCTAGCTTTTCCGCAGCCGTCTTAAAGGCTTTAACCCCATCCAATCCAAAAGAATAATCCGGTGCAAACGTTGCGATCTTAACACCTTTTCCCGCGATCGCTGCCGCTGCAGCATAAGCATCCTGAGAGGAATTTCGACCTGTACGGAAAATATATTTATTAAATTCTGAGCCCGTAATACTATCCGCTACCGCAGGCTCCACCACCATAATCTTTTCATACTCTTCTGCAAGTGGTAAAACAGCAAGCGTATCACCTGAGCTAGAAGAACCTACTAAAAAATCAACCTTGTCATCTTCTAATAGCTTCGTCGCTTTTTGAACCGCAACTTCAGGCTTTGTTTCTGTATCTTCATAGACAACTTCAATTTTCTTACCGTTAATCTCCATCGTGCCGCCTGTAGCATATTCAATTCCTAAATCAAAGCCATTCTTTGTTTGTTTCCCATACGATTCAAGAGCACCCGTTAATGACGCAAGCACGCCAATTTTAATAGTGCCCCCTTCCTCCGTAGTTCCTTTTGTATCATCCTCTGAAGCTTTATCGCCAGTTGAACTATCCTTCGTTTCATCAGAATTACAAGCCACCATCAACATCGTCAACATCAATAAAAGTACAAATAACCAATGCTTCTTCATCCCATATCCCCTTTCATAATGAACTAAAAAGAAAGCGCTTTCGTTGCTATGTAACCACTATATAAAACGCCAGTTACAAATTAGTTACAAAAAATGTGTTTTTTCCGGGGATGAGGGTTTATCGAAACTTTTTTGAGGTTTATCGATACTTTTTTGAGATTTATCGAAACTTTTTTGAGATTTATCGAAACTTTTTGTTTGTTTATCGACCAACTTTTGAAAAATATCGACATTTACCTAAACTTAGATAATAAGTAAAAAACTACACACAAAAAGGACTCACCGATTTTGGTGAATCCCTATATAAAAAGTTTTTAAAAAAGAATTTAGTGGGCTTGAAATAAAATCACCCATTCATTTAAAACTAAAACTTCAGTCATTCGAACGCGTATATTCCTCCACCCTATCCAACCATTCATACATAAGGCTATTAAACAAATACGCTTGTTCAATTTGTAAATTATGCCCAGCCTTATCTAAAATTGAGAAGGTTGCTCTTGGGTATTTATCTAAAAAAGCAAAAGCGTCCTTATAACCAACAATCGAATCTTGTTTACCTAGCAAGAAAAGACTTGGCTTGTCAAAAGTAAGCTCATCTACAGCAAAAGAAAAATCATAACTGTTCTGGACTTTTTCTAAAAACTCTATATTTGCGATTTTACAACCTGCTAACACTTCATTCGTATAGCGCTGACAATTATATTGATCTAAAACAACTAGATGTGAGCTAAAATCCTCTAGTTCCTCTTTCGTTATTGTCGATAAAAATTTTTTATCCGACAAAACAATACTTTGTTTTGGGACTGTTCGACCTTCTTTATCAGGAATAATTAACGGACAAATAAACGCAGCTCCTAAAATTTGTTCATGATATTCCCTCATAATTCCTCGCACTAAATAGCCACCATAAGATTCGCCTACCAATAAATAACTTTCGTTTGGTATTAACGAGTGTATTAGTTCTACTACCGCCTCTAGCATTTCATCTGAGTTATTAATCTTTTCGTAGTCTGTCGTCTTTCCCATTCCTGGAAGGTCAATATATATTCGTTTCCAGCCTTCCCTTTCTGCAAAAACTGGCTCCATACATCCCTTCATTAATCTATGATCAGGTGAATATCCATGGAGCATTACGATTGGTGTTCCAGTTCCAATCACTTCATAATAAATATTCGCCTTACTTACCTTACAAAATGACATAGTAGTTCCTCCATTTTTATAATAAAAATCCAGGTGTGTTTATTAGCATTATTATCCCTAGGCTACTCGCTTTCCTCTTGCCAGGTGAAATTCAATAAAACTCAAAAGTTAGATGCGACAGCAACGGCAAAGCGCCCAGTTGGAAATCATCCCCACATCAAAGATACCCCGAAATTAACATATTAAACAAAATCCACTACCCCATTATCAAATCATAAACAACCATCGTCGATTCCATCGGTGTTGTATTTAGTTCCCTTTTTAATTGCTGCACACATTTTTCATACCATTTTAACGCGAGAGAACGGTTTTGTAATTGATAGTAACTATACATTAACAAGCGATAGCCTTCTTCCCATAATGCATCCTCACGAATCATTCTTTCAGCATAAAAAATAGCTTGCTTAAAATTTTGTTGCCGTGTCGCATTTTGTGCTAATCTTTCCAGTACTTCAATATACAAAGATTGAAGTTTTTCTCGATCCTGTATAAGCCAATCTAACTGCTTTTTTTCAGCATAAAATGTATCCGTATAGCTTGTTTCAGCAAGATACAACCATTCGTTTGACAATTGTGGATCGAACTCCTCCATCCCTAATTCATAAAAATAGAGAAAGCGTTCGACATCTATTTGCAAAAATTGAGTATGCTGCAATTGATACATATTATTTTTACGCTGAATGAAAAAACTATCTTGACGTGCATTTCTATTAGGCTCAAGAACCTTTAATAACGTATTCAAGACCACTTTAAAATCTCGATCGAGTGAATCAACATTTCGCTCTGGCCATAACGCCTGTGCAATCTCTTCCTTTGGCGTAAAACGATCGCGATGACAATATAAATAGACAAAAAGCTCCTTCGATTTATCGCGCTGCCATTCTTTATCCTCAAGCTTTCGAAGATTTCTTGTTAAATTTAGACTTCCTAAAAAATTCACCTGCATTTCCTCATCAGGATAGATGATATTGTTCTCAACCTGAAAATAGCTACGCATCGTCAAAATAGCGGCATTTTCTCCATCACACTTCCTACTAAATTGTAAAAGCTCATAAAAAATCATCCCATTCGCTGGACCGAGAATCGTTTTCCTTTGTAAAAAGTAGGTATAGCCATTTACGATGCATAACTGTGCAAACTGCTGAAAATAATGATTGAATTGTTGCGGTTTATTTTCTTTGAAAGAAATGACAGATTGGAAGAATAGTACATGCATTACACCATTTTGATCACCACAGCCTTGAAATAATTTCTGCGCCTTCATTAATAATTGTCCGGCTCGTTCATATTCATGTTGAGAAAGAATGATTTTCACCTCAGCAATTAATATTAGAGCGGTCATCCACGCGTCTTGTACTTGCTCTGTTTCCTGTAAGCCAAGGGCTATATATTTTTTAGCTGAAATAATATCTCCTTGCGCATGTTTGACAATCGCTAGTCCCATGTAAGGCTCTGCTTTTACGCGAGAAATATTAATAGTATTCATTAATGTAAGAGCTTTCTCATAAGCTTGGCAGGCTCCTTGATGATCAGGAAAATCCACTAATAGGTATGCATGCGCTTTGCGAATATAGCCAACAGCCTCAATAAAAACCGATTTTTCACGTAGCCCCCTTCGAATTCCATGCTGAGCGGCATACCATGCATCCTTCCCCAGCCCTAATAGCCCATAGACAAATGATACTAGTAGCTCACTCTCTCTATGTGTCGCGACAAGCTGTGGTGGTAATTCCAATCTCTTCGTCAGCAATTTCTTCGCTTCTAGTAGCTGTCCTGTTCTTAACAATATTCGAACATCGACATTTGCTCTTTGTAACACGTCCTCCGTTAAAGCAACCTCATCGGTAAATATTTGTGCGCCTTTCGCCTTCCCTAAGTTAACCAAATTCTCTGCATACTGACGTCGCAATTCGAGAAGTTCCTCTTTGTTTAACGGCGTATGATTCGCTAACTCTAAAGCCTTCTTTAAATGCGGCTCTGCCAATGCTGGCTGAATTGTATCGAGATAAATATGTGCTAAACCTGCCTGTGCTTTTGTCATAAAGAGATAATCGTTTTTACTTTTTGCGATGTTTGCACAATTTTCATACGACTGCTTCGCTTTTTCATAGTAAGCACGATAGCGATGGCACTCACCTTCAAAAAAATACAATTTATAATATTCCAATTTTTCATTAGCTGTAAATCTGTTTATCTTTTCTAATAACCACTCAAATTGCCCACCCCGGATTAGACTTTCAGCATGATTTTGTAATAGCTCTCCACAAAAATCCTGATCATTCGTTTTAAATGCGTGATGAAGAACGGCTTGAATATTGTTTTGTTTTACATAATGCAATGCTGCTTGTTTATGCAATGCAATATACTGTGAAGCATTTTGTTGTGGCCATTTTGCCTCTAAAAATCGACTAAACAAGGCATGAAAACGATACAAACCATCCTTCGTGATAGGTTGAATAAATAAATGTCGCTGTACAAACAGTTTTAACACCTGTGCAATTTCCGAACTATAAAATTGTGAAATTAACTCCTCTGAGAAAGTGGGGAAAATCGCCAGCTTTAATAATACCTCTTGCTCAAATGCAGACATCTTAAGATAAACTTCCTCCGATAAATAGGTGAAAAGATCATTTGTAGAAATATTTAGCCAATGAGCTAATGTCTCATTGTTCCATTGCTCAGCTAATAAAGAAATACTAATTGCCCAGCCCTCTGTAATTTCCACAACCTTAGCTATTTCTTCTTCTGTTAAATGCACCTCTGCGTAATCCTCGAAAAAAACAGCGATTTCCTCCGAGGAAAATGCTAATTCTCTTTCTGCCATAACAAGTAATTTCTTTTGTAGCTTTAATCTCCTCGTAATATCCCAATTCGGCATCGCTCTAGAGGCAATGATAAAGTGAACATTCGGTGGTGAAAACTCAATTATTTTTTCCATCACATAATTTATATGAAATACATGGTCAACGAGATGGTAATCGTCAATGACAATTAATATTGCTTCTTCGATTTCACATAAACTATTGACAAACAGCTTAAACCAACGATTAAGTTCTTCAATTTTCGGAAAACGAGATAATTGATTCCAAGCATCAAATTCTTGGCCGAAGCCTGGAACAATTCGTGTAATACTAAAAAATAAATGCCTTAAAAACGGCAATATATTATCATCTTCCTCCGACACACTATACCAGGAAAATTTGCTTGATTGTGCATGTAGAAATTGTGTAAGAATTGTTGTTTTGCCATACCCAGCTCCACTATGAATAAGCGAGCAACTATAGTCTAGGCATTTATTTAATGTTCTCATTAATGTAGCTCTACTAATACAATGATTAGACGGACTCGGTGGAATACATTTTGATTGAATAATAATGTCTGTCGTCATTTGGTGATAACCTCCCCATTCAACTGGTTATGTAAGGTTATAAGTCTTCAGAGTTAAAATCTTTAAATATCGTACTTTTTGCTAAGTCAAACCACGAGAGGAGTTTTCGCTTTGTTCTCCAAATTTATCAAATCGTGTTCACTGTTACCAATTTTTAAGTAGCTCTACATTACTTAACTCAATTTCTTAAACTCAGGCGTTTCCATTAATCTTTGGAAAAATATATCTTTAGCTTCCCGATAGTCATCCATTGATTTGGCTTCGTATTCTTTCTTCAATTTATCATATGCATCGCGATATTTATTATTTGCCAATAAAACTTCTCTAAATTTCCAAAAGAAATCAAACTCAGAATCAATTACAGTTAATTGAACTCCTAAAGGAGGATTACTTGTATCATCTTTAAAAGCCCTAAATGTATCTGTTTTGATACTTTCATCATTTCTTTCATATAAATTTGATAGTAGTTCTACTGCTTTCGAAAACTGTTCAGCACTAACACGTACTTGGATGTCTACATCGCCTTTAGTCACGCTATTAGGAATGGCTGAACTACCAACATGCTGGACATCAGCCTCTGGTAGTAATTCTTTTAATTTATTTTTGTGTATCAAAAATGATTTCTCAGCATTTTCATGAAATAGTTCATTATTAAAAAAATATACTTTTTCCATATGAAACTCCTCCAATCTATCCTTTTTTACAAAGCATCAACGTTACAATGTACAACTACTTTAGTAGATATTACTAAACTTATTTTAAAATAAGCAAAGTAATTCGAATTGGCACTTTATCCTTTATTTTACCATCATAGCCCACTTTTACCTTATCGCCAATATGAAATGTTTGATCTGGATTCTTAGCGAGATTTACAATCAATACCTTCATTTTAAGTCACATAACTTGGGCCATTTTCTCATCAATTACACCTCTACTTTATTTTAAAGGCTGTTTTTGTAAAGATTGTTGCTTTTCAACTAACGAAGAAGCTTAGTTGAACAAGATGAAAGCAAATTATTGTTCATTCATAATGACATAAGGAACATCGTAATAATATTTATATAAAACCAAAGTGGAGGTTTACATATGAAACATACTACGAAAGTAACAGAATGCCCTAAATGTGGTGGAAAAGAATTGGGTAAAGGTCATCAAAGTAGTTATTCAGTTATGTATCCATCTAATAAGTTAAGCTTTGGGTATGATGTTGAATATATTATTTGTACTGAATGTGGACTAATAATTGAAAGTTATGTAGAAAAACCAGAGAAATTTAAGGGGACACTTTAGATGTTCTTCAAGTAAGGAGTGCAGTATTACAAATTGACTTGCTACTAATGAAAAACCCGATTATCAACTAAATGATAATCGGGTAGTTTAATAGGTTAAAATTATAAAAGTCCTTTACGTAATTCAGCAGCAGATTTTGGTGATAACAGACCGAATGGGATATCGAATACTGTTTTAGCACCTTTGTCTCCAGCTTGGTTTAAGCGATGTGCTGCACGAGCAAATGCTACTAGGACACTAGATGTGAAGTTTGGATTACTTTCAAGTTTTAATGAGAATTCTAGAATTTGTTTTTCGTTAGCGCCGCTTTCCCCACTACGAATAACGAATCCACCGTGTGGCATGCCTGTGTGGTTTGCTTTAAATTCCTCTTCAGAAATAAAGTTTACAGTTGTGTCATATTCATCAAAATAGTTCGGCATCGTTACGATTTCTTGCTCAACTTTCGCACCATCCGCACCTTCTTCAAGAACTACCCAACATTCCCGTGCATGCTTTTCACGCGTTGTCAGCTCAGGATTTTCACCGTTACGAACACGGTCTACTGCCTCTTGAATTGGTAATGTGTATTGTACCGCATTTTTAACACCTTCAATGCGACGCACAGCATCTGAGTGACCTTGACTTAAACCGTCTCCCCAGAAAGTATAAGTTGTGCCAACTGGTAGAACTGTCTCCCCGAGTATACGATTTAAAGAGAATAAACCTGGATCCCAGCCAACTGAAATGACGGATACTTTACCAGACTTTTGTGCCGCTGCATCTACAGCCTCGAAAAACTCAGGAATTTTCGCATGAGTATCAAAGCTATCAATTGTATTAAACCATTGTGCAAAGTGTGGTCCTTGCTCAGGTAAATCTGTTGCTGAGCCACCACATAAAATCATTACATCAATGTCATTTTGGAATTTTTCAGCATCATCTACTAAATATACGCTAGCATTACTTGCAATGTTTACAGTTGAAGGATCGCGACGTGTGAATACCGCCACTAATTCCATATCTGGATTTTGTGAAATAGCATACTCTACACCGCGCCCTAAATTTCCATAACCTACAATACCTACTCGAATTGCACTCATTAAAAATTCCTCCTCACGATTACGTGACTATGTGAAGTCCTTCACGTTAAATCTACTTACAATAATACGTTGTGTTAGGAAAATTCACAATAGTTTGAGTACGAGTTTTTCTCTTGAAATCATACAAGTTTTCTATGATTTCTATTCGTAAATGGCATGAATACGGTTACAAATTTAACTTCGTTCAGCGGATATACAAAATACCGCTGAAATAGAGGAACTCAGTCTGAGAACGCCACGTCTTGTGGCAACGACTGAGTGACCAACATCACGTTGGTCTAAATGCCTCCGGAGGATGAAATCGGAAAGGAGTTCTTTGTGCTAGCACAAAGCCGATTCCGGACATATTGTTTATCTGTGCGAAAGCGAAGCGACAGCAACACGGTTTTTTCTGTGCGAAAGCGAAGCGACAGCAACACGATTTTTTCTGTGCGAAAGCGAAGCGACAGCAACAATTAAGTTTTCGTTAAAGCCTTGTAAATGAAGACTTTTTCCACCGCATGTCTTGTACAATAAAACTAACGACAAAGGGGGCATGTTGAATGAAAGGTAATTGTTATTCGCCAAGCACAACAGTGGAACAAGGAGAACTACTTACTCGTCCATTCCGAAATGCACAAAAATCTGCTAAAGCTCACATTGAAACTGAGGCAAAGCACAAAAAGATCCCACACAACATACACCAATGTATAGGGGTTATACCTTTTGGCGTTACGGAAGAAACCCTAGTTACATCTATACAAAGAGTCAATGAGATTAACTTCTACCATGGTGGCAAAGAGATTGCACGCTGGTTGGTTAAAAAATGTGAATATAATAAGGCTAGGACTGACTAAAATTAAAAATACGTTCCTTACTTCTTCAGCATAGGATCGAAGTTCCCTAATCATTTGCCCTTTTTGGGACAATCTATATGCAAAAAGTTACAATTAAATAGTTCTTCGCTATGTTTTAGGGTGGTGTAATTGAAAAGGAGTAAAATCGGAGAATCATTATTTAATATGAGAATTTTAGACTTGTTAGGAGATAGTAGCTTATGCCGCTACATAATTGCGTACGGAGGCTTTGGGGCAACGGATGTTTTTCGCCGAAAGCGTAGCGACAGCGTGATGTTAGTCACTCATTCATGTGTTGTTGTTGCACAGTTAAATTGCCACAGGACGTGCGTTCTTGGACTGATTCCTCTATTTCAGCGATGTTTGGACAACTGCTGAAAATTAACTTAAACCTGAATTTATCTCACCTTCTATAAAAGTAAGAGACTTCTGTACCTATCGCTACAAAAACATTTTACTGAAGAATTTAAATCCTGACTTCACTACAGAAGACTAATGCCGAAAAAAACTTGCTACCAAGCTTTTCTCGGCATAACTTTTATTTTAAAAAAATTATTAAAGCATAATTGTACAATTAAGAGATAAGCCAGTTTTTACTTATTTTTTATCGTTTATCGATAATATTGACTCTTTTTTATTTCTTTTACTGATATTCTTAGTTTCCAAAGCTCTTTAGCCAACAGAAATACTTCTTCATCATCGCCATCTTCAATCGCAATTTTTCTTGCTTTAAATATTGCATTCGCAGCAGGTGATAGATCAGGACAATCTACTACCCACTTTTTAAAATCTTCTTTAAATGGCTCACTCTCACTCCAAAGATAATCATGTTTTAAAAATGCAGCTCTAACTGTATTTTTATTCAGCTCTTGTTTAAATCGGAAAAGTTCTTTCTCATCATTACCTAATAATACTATTTGCTTTCCATCCATAAATACGAGTGAGATATCTTTCTTTTTTAAGTTCATTTCATCATTTCTAAGTTTTAAAATAATTTTCTCATCGTCTATTGTCATTTCTAAACTTTCATGAATAGAAAAAAAAGTGATTGCAATTCCCGCCACCAAACCAAGAGCCATTGTGATGAAACCTATCCATGCTCCATGATAAGATGCAATTAAATTTAAAGGTCCTTGAAAAGGTACCCATGGTAAAGTACTAGCCCATTTAGCAATACTCGGCAGAAACCATCCTAGCACTAAACCGATAAGTGGGAAACCAAGCCACATAATAACTTTATCAGTTTTAGAAAAGTTTAATATTGTATGATTATTACTCATTAAAGTCCACCCTTTTAAAATAATACTCTAGTAATGGCTTTTCTTAATTTTGCCATAACATTTAATCGAATAACGCTAATTAAGTTGTTAATTAAAAACATCAAAAACTTTCTTCTATGACCCTCTCTCTAAAAATTTCTCCAGTGTAAATTTATTAGTATGTAAGTATGTTTAAAAATTATATCCCTCCAATATCTAGTTGAATACGAAAAATGATTGGGCTTATATATATTTTCCACTCAATCTTTTTCTGAAATTTGTTACTTTCTCTTATATACACCATTCTAAACGTTTTTCACCAAACAATAGTAAATAATACCATTTGTTGAGGTTGACCGTCAAAAAAAGGTTTTTGTTATTTCCCAATCACATTGTTTCCGTTAGATGATTTGAACAGATCACAGTATTTCCTGAGCCAATTCGGAAAGACGCCCTTCATTAATAATGTGGTAGCCATTCTTTTTCTTTTCTAAAATTTTTTCTTCGCAAAATTGCGCAAGTACATATAATAAATGTCGATAGGAAACCCCTAAATATTCACAGATTTCAGTATGCTTTTCTTTATAGACTCCTTGATCTGACGAAAATTGAATAAAGGCAGCTAGTCGATTTTCAAGTGGAAATGCTTGATTTTGTGTATATTTTGACGTCATTTTGAACGCCTTTTCCCCTAAAAACACACAAAGTTTACGCAAAAATAGAACATCCGTGAGTAATTTTTCTTTGCAGGACTGTTTAATCGAAAAACAAATCGTCTCGGTTACTGTCTGAATCCCCTTCGTATATCTTGCCTCATTAAGCAATTCAATTTCCCCCATAAAAAGTGGTGCCTCCAAGTAATCGATAAGCGAAACTTTGCCATTTTTGTGTGTCATGTATAGCTTCGCCTTTCCTTCGATCATGTAGTATAGCGTATCTGGAAATGAACCCTCTTGAAAAATCCATTCACCCTTGTCAAACTTACATATTTCTAAAAATGGATTAATTTCAAAAGAAAAAAAATCATCTATTGGATATTTATCAAGGTAATATGAACGTTCCTCAGCTGTCAGTATATGCATTTTTTTACTCTCTCCTTCGAAAAAATGTGAGATATCTCACATTATTGTATCGATGAACGTGCTATTATTCAACATAGTTAATGGAGGTACGTAATTTTATGAACAATCAACGATGGCTTTCTCAAAATTTCTTTGCATTTTTCTTTACATGGGGTATTTTCTTACCTTATTGGACTGGTTGGCTTGTAGATTCCAAACATCTTACTGTTTCACAGGCTAGCGTCATAATGGGTTGCGGTCTTTTAGCACGGGCAATTTCAAATCTCTTTTTCTTCCCGACACTTGCAAAATTTGTGAATAATAAAAGACTCACTAGTATTCTAGCAATAGGAGCCCTACTCACAACTTTACTTTACATACTAAGCACGAGCTTTATCTCGCTTCTTATCGTTACCCTTTTATTTAGCGTTTTCTATCCAGCACTGCTCCCTGCCGTTGAAAGTAGTGCGGCTACGCTCGTACAGCATGGAAATGTACACTATGGCAAAAGCCGCTCCTATGGTTCCCTTGGCTTTGTCATTGCAGTATTAATCATTAGTATGCTGACAGGCGCATTTGGCAATGACATAATCTTTTGGAGTATGGTGGTCGGCCTGATCGGTATGCTGTTGATGCAGCAAATGGCTACTCCACAAGAGTTACTCATTGTACCGACGAAAGAACAACGTGCAAAATCATTGTCGATGAAAACATTATGGACTATTAAAGGCTTCCCTATTGTTTTATTAGTCGTTATTCTGTTGCAAGGCGCACACGCTTCTTATTACAGCTACGGCTATATATATTTAGGTGACTTACATGTTGATCGATTTTACATGGGGATGATTATTAACATCGCCGTTATGTGCGAAATCTTATACTTTATGAAGGCTGATACACTATTTAAAAAATGGCGCTCATCTTCTTTATTACTTTTAGCAGCAAGTGGTTCATCATTACGCTGGTTACTCATTTACTTATTCCCGAATGTGTGGGTATTTATCGCTTCTCAAACATTACATGCATTATCTTTTGCACTTGCGCATTACGCTTTTATCAGCTATTTAACAAAAACATTGCCAAAGGAGCAAATTCCAAATGCACAAGGCATTTACTCTGCGCTAGCAATGGGATTAAGTACAGCTATCCTTACATTTTTAGGTGGCTATTTATACGAAATTTCTCCTGGACTATCATTTGCAGCAATGCTTATTTGTACTGTTCCAGCAATCGGTATACTGCTTACTACTAGAACTAAATATCAATATTAAAACAAGCAGGTGAGAAAAAAATCTCACCTGCTTTTCTATATGCTCACTTTGGATAATATGAAAACCCAGGATATTTCACGACCGGCCATTTTTCCTTCCTTAATACATGTAGAAGTTCAGGTCCAATATTTAAATTACTTTGTATTAGCTCAGATGGTGTAAGAGCCATCCATTGATTTAACGAAACATCTTGAAATCTATCACTTTTAAACATTTCAAGGAACCATAATGTTTCCGTACCGGTATTCTCAACGTAGTGACCATTTGCAAACGGCACATATCCAACATCTCCCGCACGATAATCGAATGTCCTCGCCACACCATTAGCTGCAAATACAGTCATACGCCCTTTACCTTGTAGATAATATTGCCATTCGTCATTATTCGGGTGCCAATGCAGCTCTCTCATAGCACCAGGCTTAATCTCGACAAGGGCTGCTGCGATATTTTTAGAAATAGGAAAATTAGTGGAGTCTACAATTCTGACACTACCTCCAGGAGTTTTAATAGGCGTTTGTGCAAGCAGACGATGCTTGAAAGTTTGCGGGACTGTACCATATGGCGATTGTACTTTTTGTGTATCTAGTGGTCCTGGAACCTTATCTTGATAAATATAGACCTGTTCTTTCGGGATATGTTGAAAAGCGCTCTTTGGAACACCAAAATTAGAGGACAGCACATCTTTAGGCGTATGCGCAAACCAATCAGAAATTGAAAATGTACTAAGATCTGAGAAATGCCCATCGTCAAACACTAATAAAAATTCACAGCCATCTTCAAGACCCTGTATGGAATGTGGAATACCTGGTGGAAAATACCATAAGTCCCCCGGTCCTACATCGGCAATAAAATTACGCCCATTTTGATCGACAGCTGTAATGCGTGCATGACCAAGAAGCATATACGACCATTCTGCTTGTTGATGCCAATGTAGCTCGCGTACCCCACCTGGTGTCAAACTCATATTAACACCTGCCAATGTCGTAGCAATAGGCAGATCACGTACAGTAATTTCTCGAGACCAACCGCCATGTTTTAAAACCATATGCGTATCAGAAAATGAAAATTTTAAATTTGGTACAAGACCAGCATCCGTTTTAGGAGGGACAAGCAAATCAGGATTTTCCAAATCCCTCATAATATCTCTCGGCCCTTTATCCACCCCACCTGCACCATCTTTCCGAATAGGCTGTGGAACATAAGAATAGCCCTCTGGCATGTTCTCCAATGGTTCACCTCTTCATAAAGAAATCGTTATATACATATGTATGGATTCTTTACTAGTATTATTCTTTTCATGTAGCTTAGTTGCGAGAATGGCAGAGGATGTTGGCGATCAATTATGCCTTGGCATAATTCCGTGACATCCGCCGGAGGCTTTAACTTCTTTCAGCGGATGTTTGGACCTCCGCTGAAAGAAGTTAAATAAATCTCAGTGGCTCTTAATTCCTTTTGATTTAGCCAACATTCCCTGACATTATCAGGCTTTCCTCTTCATTCTTCCGGAAAATGTTCTTTGGCGTAAAATCGTCCATCACTAATATACCCCCAATAGCTAACGCCTCCAAAAGTTGTACGCCTTCAATCGTTTTAGCCGCAGCTGCATCCGCAAAAATAAATTGAAAAGGACCTTTTGCAATCGCCTCTTTCAATCACCTACTAAAAATTCTGCTTGCTGATGACGAATTGCTTGAGCAGTAGCCTCAATTTTTTCCTTTGTATGATCCACTGAGAGAAACTGAACGTTTGGTGCAATGGTAGAAAGAATCCAAGCACTGCCTACGCCATAGCCAGTCCCGATTTCAAGAATTATTCCATGAGTGATTTGACCAACAAGTACCGATAACAATCTTCGAGCCTCATCTGAACAAGAATATTCAAAATGATGTCTTTGGGCTACCATTTTACTTGCTTTCACCAACTCCGGGATATAGGTAATAGAGCGATATTACATTACCATAATGACAAACCACCTCTTCGATTTTAGTTCTTACTTCATATTCGCTTTCACCCTTAAAATCCCTTTATATTACAATTAAAAATATAGATGAACCACTTAGATAGTTGTATAATAATACCTATAATTAAATAAAAATACAAAGGAGTGATGGTTTATGGAATTTATAATTGAATCTGAGTATTTAGAAGATTACTTACTTGAATTAGATGTGGTTAATTACTCTAACCGAATTATTAAAGATAAAATTGAGGAGCTATTTAACTCAACTCAAACAGATGTTGAAAAAGCCAAGATTGCTTTTGAATTTGTTCGTGATGAAATATCACATTCTTGGGATATTCAAGGAGAAAAAGTTACTTGTAATGCATCAGATGTATTGAAATATAAACAAGGTATTTGCTATGCAAAATCAAACCTTTTAGCAGCATTATTGAGATCACAAGGTATTCCAACAGGTTTTTGCTATCAACGATTAATGTTATTTGATACACCAGAAAAAGGATATTCGATTCACGCTATGAATGCTGTATATCTTAAATCCCATAGTAAGTGGATACGATTAGATGCACGTGGAAATAAAACTGGTGTTAATGCTCAATTTTCTATAGATGAAGAAAAATTAGCTTTTCCAATTAACAAGGAACTTGGTGAAAAAGATTATTTTGTTATTTTTATAAAGCCAAACCCTAATACCATTGCTGTATTAAAGAAGCATACTGATGTATTGGAAATGTATAAGCACTTTTTACCTGAAAGTATATAATAGTGGCTTTCGTTACTTAACTCTTTTAGAAATAACCTTTATAAAAAACTCCATTTTCATCTAAAAATGGAGTTTTTTTATGCTAATAAGGATTCTTTACTCTTTAAGAAATTAATTTTTTCAGTTGCAAGCAACAAGAAATTAGGCTTTTTTTCAATTGCTATTTTCTAATCAATTATAGTCTAACTTTAACCTCTGTGCCGTCCTTAGCTTTAACATCCACTATCACGATTCCCTTATAATTTTTCAGTTCCTTAACGATAGGCTTTAGTGTGTTTTTATCTATTATTGGAAAAGTAAAGTCTATTTTATTTCTTTCGAAAGGCTCTTTTGTCCATTTGTTTAAATTTCGTTGCAAAAGTTTCGAAGACAAAATTGAAACTACAATGTTTAACATAGCATATGGCATTGGGATATTAAGCCGAAAACCTTTTGTTTTCACTTTTACATGCATCATAAGAAAATCACTATTCAATGATGACCGAAACGGTATCCCCGTTTGCCGATTTAATATCAACAATTTGGCCATCTAATTCGTTTTCAATTGCTTCAATAATAAGGTTTATATCAATATCTTTAACGTATTTTTCCGCTTGAGGAACACTCGCTGCAATGCTATGTCCAGCCAGTAATACTACCTTGACAAGTTTTATAGGTAAATTAACCATGACGTTATCATTTTCGGCTGATACAACACGGACTTTTAAAGTTTTATCTAAATATTTAGTCGGCTTATCATTACTTGTTTCTTCTTTTTCTTTTAATACTTGAATCAGTTCTGATCCTTGTTCTGCATCAATCTTTCCTTCTTGAACCATTGTTAATACTCTTGCAATTTCCTCTTTCATGATAAATTCCTCCCTATTCCTCTTTTAAAAGCTTAATAGCTTCCTCAGGTGTGATCTCGCCATTTTCCAGCATAGTGACAACTTTTTTCTCGTCTACTTCATTTTTCTTCTTTTGCTCATAACCAAGAGATGAGATAATGTCTGTTAGCTTGCCTCGAACCGTTGGATACGAAATCCCCAGTTCCTTTTCCACTTCTTTGATATTCCCTCTGCAAGTTAAAAATACTTCTACAAAATGAAGCTGATTTTTTGATAAAGATGCCAACTTAGATAATTCAAACTCATTTTCAATCGTTGTGTGACAATGAGAGCACTGCAACTTTGTAATTTTCAATGTTTTACTGCAAACAGGACAATCTGTGATAACTTGATAAGCCATAGTGAACTCCCTTCCTTCTAGTTGATTTGATTATACAACAAGGAATTGAAAATGCAAGTAATTAAAATTAAACTTTTTAATAATAAAAATAAATAATATTAATTTGTTTTTTTATATTATTAATTATCCATTTTCACTTTTAATGTGGATTAACTTATAAACTATAATATTAACTCCGTTCAGCTTTAGGCCAACAAATGTTTTTTGTGCAAAGAGAAGCAGTCGCGTCGAATGTTTAGACACCAATTAAAAGAATAGGTCCCTATCTTAGAAATTCTCTTCAATAAAGGCTATACTTCCCGCTACAATATTATGGTAAAATATTTTTTATTCTAATTTATTCAAGAAAAGGAGGAAGGATATGGAGCATGTAAAAGAAAAACCAAAAAAGGCAAAGAAGGACTTTAGCCCAAAGGATGCTGTTTTTGTATTCTCTTCTTTTACATTCATTTGTGTGGCAGTCATTTTTGTACTTATCGTTTATGATGTATTTACGATATATAAGTTCCTATCATTTGATCAGCCATTCAAGATGGTACTGAGTATAGCTGTCTGTTCATTCGGTTTACTTTTATTTGGCATAATCTTAACAATGTATGTTCCCTCGAATTACACGGACGACACTAACAAAGGCTATCAAAACTATTCGTTATTAACTATTTCTTCCTTTATGTTTATAGCAGCATTATTTGAAGAAATGTTGTTTAGGGGCATTATTCAAAATTCACTTCTATTATTTATAGACCAAAAATGGATTGTTATTATCATTACAACTTTATTGTTTTTTAGGGATGCATACTCAATACTTTCCAAGTCTAATTTTCGGATGGATTTATTTTGAAACAAACAATATATTAGCACCATTTCTTGTGCATTTTTTGATGAATCTCGGAATGACACTGTTATTTAAATACAATTTAATACGTATGAAAAGGTAATATCCCCAAAACATTACACTCCTCTAGGTAGGTGTGATGTTTTTTTCTTTATGACGTCTTACTAGTATTTAAAGCAATGTACTCAGATTATCATCAATTGTGTAAAAACCCCATAAATGCACGTTTTGGTCAATCTTTATATACAAAATCCACAACTTTAAATGAATATAACATTTTTATTCTTCTATACAGTACATACATATACTCCCCATTTGTTTGTTCACCTCAATTATCTTTTTCGACAATAAAAAAAGAACACAATAAGATGTGTTCTTAAAATACATTATTTATTACGAAATGCAGATTATTTAATGCCTCCGTCAAAAGGCCAAAATAAAATATTAATACCATTCTTTGTACCGATATTAAGATATGATTCTTTGCTTTTGCCGTCTCCATCTATTACTACATAATATTGACCAGCTTTGTAAGCATATACATAGCTGTTACCATTTATTTGTTCTGCTACAGGCTTACCGAAATATTTCTGTAGTTTTTCAGTTAGCTCTTTTTTCGAGCCTGTTATTATCGTATTTTTGCCGATAGCATTAACTGGTTCCGTTCCTTCAAGCTTATTTTTAGGAGGGAAAGCGTACGATGCCTTTCGTGTCGTATAGAAAGGAATTTCACCATACTCAAGCGTACCTTTAATATTGGCTTTTAAAGATTTATAGTTCATGCCTATATTCCCTGGCACCCATTTTAATTGCCCCTTCTTTGCTAGGTCGGCAAATTCCTGATCGATATAATCTATCTCTTTCATCTCTCCATCCTTAGTAAGATGATAGTATTTTGTATCGAATAAGCCAGTAAATCTATCGCCCATAGCAATGTAGTTTTCATTATACCTCTCAATATCTATTTCAATAATACTAGGCGAAAGAAATTCGGCGTTAATACCTACACCATTAGCAATCTCTTCCTCTAAGAAAACTTCTCCATTTGGGCGAACGCCGACTAATTGAAGAGTGTCACCACCACGACCAGAATCTTTATAATACATAAATGTATCTTTATTTCCAGTGATAGTGAACTGCATTTCTCCTTCCATAAATGGGCCTCCGAAAAGATATATTTCACTCTTTCCTTTTAGGATTACCGGAACGCATAATTTTTTATTCGCTCCAATTGTCAATCCGTTAGACAGTACATATGGGAAATTCTTATTTTTACAAAATTCTGGATTTGATACATTATGTATTTTAGAGACTTTTTCATTAGTCGCATCGGCGGACAGACTATTGAACGAGACAGTAGCCACTAAAATAAAAATAAGTGAAAAAATGATTTTAGTTAGATTTTTCAAGGCGTTTCTCCTTTATTTATATTTAGTCTTGCAAGACTATTATAGTACAGAAGTATGGTAAATTCTACATTTAATCCATATATCTTTCTTTTTTTAAATATATCGGCAACCAAATTTACTAAAACAAATCAATCATACTGATACATTTGACATGTATAAACTTAAAGAAAATCACCCATTGTATACATGATTACATACAATGGATGATTTCTTTTAGAATCTACTTAAACAACGCAATTTGAAATTTATTTCTTCTTTTTTGTAATCTCAAATAGGATACTTAATCCTTTTTCCAACTCTTCCTCTGTCGCATAAGCATATGATAATCGGATATGTTGGGTATCTTGCGGATCGTAAATATAACCAGGATTAATAAGAACTTCGCGCTGCAATAGCTTGTTAAACAACTCTTTATCAACAATGGGCTCATGAAACTTTAGCCAAATATAAAAGCCCCCTTTTGGTTTATTCCACTCTGCAATATCATAAAATTTTTCTTGTAAAATAGTCTCTACATATTCTGCTCTTTGCTGTAATTTTTGGCGTAAGTCGATGATATGCTTTTCATACTTTCGGGACTGCAGCCAATGCAGCACAATTTCCTGCGAGATGGCACTTGATCCGTAATCTGTTTGCATTTTTATATCCGCTAACCGCTCAATAACAGTTGTTGGACCAATTAACCAACCTATTCTAAGTCCAGGGCTTAATGTTTTCGAAACACTTCCAATGTATAGAACTTGCCCGTTATCATCCATAGATTTAATTGGAGGCGTTGCCGCTTCAAAGAGCAATTCGTGATACACGTCATCCTCAATAATAGGAATTCGAGATTTTTGACATGCTTCATAAAGCTGCTTTTTTTCATGCGTAGTCCACACGCCACCAGTCGGATTGTTTAACGTAGGAACAGCATAAAATACAGCCTGCCTTTTTCTTTTCCGTTGAGCTAAAGTTTGTGCAAGCTGTTCATCTCGATTTATAGCCATCATTTGCATACCTACAGACTGGAATGGATGGACTGAATTTAAATAAGATGTTTGTTCCTGAAATACGATAGAACCTTGCTCAAGTAACCCAACAGCAATGAGCTGCAATGCCTGAAGTGCACCAGATACAATACATACATTTTGAGGCTTTACATGGATCCCTCTTTTTTTCACATATTTGCAAATCGCCTCTCTAAGTCTGCCACTCCCCTGAGGTGATGAATAACCTAAAGCTTTCGGCTGCAAAGAAAGCTCTTTTAGTGACGTTTCAATTTCAGCCGTTGGCAATAAACTTGGTGCTAGCTCCCCAGTACCTAATCGAATGACATCATCGCATTGCTCGTATTCATTAATCAATTGAATAGTATGATAATTCGGCTTATGAATACTTGTATCAATATAAGATTGCCAATTTGGCTGTGATTGTGTAATTAAGGAATGCCAAGAATTATGAGCTACAAATATACCTGAGCCCACTTTTGATTCCAATATTCCTGCTGCTTTTAACTCCTCTAACGCCTGCTGAACAGTACTCCGGTTTACCCCAAACTGCATCGCTAGTTGTCTTTGTGTCGGTAGCTTTGTCCCTGCCACCCAATCTCCCCGTTCTATATGTTCAGTAATCCAAGTCACAATTTGCTGCTGTAATGTCATTTCACCATGTCTATTAGGTTGCCAGTTCATACGTATCACCTCAAAATTGGGTGGCTAAAAAACCATCCAATTGGTCGTTTTCTTTTAGTTATAACACAGCTAGAATAGTTAGTGAAAGGAGGGAATGTTATTGGAAGCATTTCTTCATGGAATGGTTTTAGCGTTTGGACTTATTTTGCCCTTAGGTGTGCAAAATGTCTTTGTCTTTTCTCAAGGTGCAACACAGCCTCGTTTAGTTCGAGCCTTACCAGCCAGTATAACAGCCGCAATTTGTGATACACTTCTAATCCTACTTGCAGTATTTGGTTTATCATTAATCGTATTGCAATTTGAATGGTTACGGATCGGCTTAATGACTGTTGGAATACTTTTCTTACTTTATATGGGCTATACAATTTGGCGTTCAAATCCGACAACTGCCGATAACAACGAAGCACTACCTATAAAAAAGCAAATTTTATTCGCACTGTCTGTATCTCTCTTAAATCCACATGCCATTTTAGATACAATTGGTGTTATTGGGACAAGTGCTTTAAAATATAGCGGTACAGAGCAGATATTGTTCACGGCAGCATGTGTTTTGATTTCTTGGTTGTGGTTTTTAGGTCTTATTATTGCCGGAGCATCGTTGAAAAGACTTGATAGCTCAGGAAAGCTTATGAATATTTTCAATAAATGCTCAGCGATATTTATTTGGGCAACTGCTCTCTATCTTTTTAGTGGATTATTGTAACCTATTCACAAAAACACTTGCACTTACTATTTCAGGATTTTTAAGCTGAACTAATTATTGATAATAGTTCAGTTTTTGTTTGTGTTTAAAGAAATAGTTTTAACTTGTATCTGTAATTTTTCTATCCGTAACGCTGCAATTTAGTCGAATTAAAGTTCGCACCACCTTGTAAAGCATTAAAGTAATAGATAATATTTTATTTACAATCACTTAATTTTATAGGACAATGTAATAAATTGGTATAAATTGTTGTTCAACCAGAACTTTCTGGTTGAACTTTTTTATTTGACGAATTGTAATATTAAGTGCAACACTTAGAAGTCAATATAAAAGAAGCCCATAACGACCTCGTGTAGAATGTAGTTACCACACCAACATTCAAACGGAGGAATCATTATGAGCTATACCCATCTTACCATATCAGAACGTGTAAAAATAGAAACATACCTGGAACTTGATTATTCGATTCGTAAAATAGCGGCACTCTTAAATCGTCAACCTTCTACAATTTCAAGAGAGATAAAACGCCATGCCGGTAGTACGGCTGAGGAAGCGCAAGTACGTTACCATCAAAATAAATCCAACTGTGGTGCCAAGTCAAAATTTACGCCTGAAGTAAAAGAAGCTGTTCAAGAAAAGTTGTGGGATACTTGGTCGCCTGAACAAATTGTCGGTCGCATGTATCAAGGACAGC
>NZ_LDGC01000014.1:0-7150 GCF_015844675.1 Lysinibacillus sphaericus
GTGCGAAATGTTTCTAGTTTAAATTGAGAATGGTCACATTACTCAGGTAAAGGCTAGACAGTTCCTTTCGGAACTGAAGGGTTATATCGAAGAATCAAATGATGAGGTAACGCTCGGAAGGGTTCTCTCTTAGTCGAATAGCACTGGATTTAGTAAGAATGATTGTGTTATAAGCTCGGTGAAAAGGCGTGAGAAATTACCGTACCAGGTCCGCTGACGAAAGCCTACTCGAGGGAGTGGTGTAATTCATGATGCTTGAGTTGAATGAATATGGTGAGAATGCAAATAAACCGAAAAGAAATGGTTAAGCTGACGAACTTCTGAATGTACGGGTCTAGAACTGCGATACATAGAAATGTGTATATCACCAAATTGTGAGGTTAGATGTGGGTGAGTAAGACTAACTAATATGAAAATCCATGATACGTTACAGGCGTATGTATCTAACAGGCTTAGAGGAAGCACCTAAGTTCATTCTATAATAGATATAATTCAACGTTTTAAGCTGATAACGTGGAGGGCTTACTCCCCTAAGAAACGTTGACAAGGAAAGCAATAATGATACTAGTTACTGTATAACTTGCCTTTATATCAGTGAAAGTGGTGGCACAGTACCAATGAAGTGTCTAATCCACATGGAGGGATAGCCACTAGACTAATAAAGATTTATTCAACCAAGTAAGGCAGTTCTTTATCGATTAATAAGGTTCTTGTGAGACTAATAGAGGTTTAACTCCAAAAGGAGTCACCGACTTATTGAAACGGAAGAAACTGAGACACAATGAGTATTATAGTATGCAAGATTGTTTTGATACACTCTACGCTCAAAGTGTTTGTGGTCATCATTTCTATAACTTAACAGAATTAATGAGTTCTAAGGATAATATACGTCTTGCCTACCGAAACATCAAAAGAAATACAGGTAGCAAAACTGCGGGAATCGATAAATTAACAATTAATGATATTCTGCATTTACCAGTTGTAGATGTAATAGCTAAAGTTCAAGGTATGTTCAAATGGTATGAACCACAACCAGTTAGACGGGTTTTCATTCCAAAAGGAGTAGATAAAACTAGACCTTTAGGGATACCGACGATATGGGATAGAATTTTTCAACAATGTGTACTGCAAATTTTAGAGCCAATCTGTGAAGCTAAATTCCATAAACATAGTTATGGTTTTAGACCAAATCGCAACACTCATCATGCCAAAGCTAGACTTGAATTTCTCATTAACCAATCTGGACTACATTATTGTGTTGACGTAGATATTAAAGGTTTCTTCGATAATGTAAATCATAGCAAACTTTTAAAACAAATGTGGTCAATAGGCATTAGGGATAAATCCCTTCTTTCTATTATATCTAGGTTATTAAAAGCAGAGATTGTAGGAGAAGGTATTCCTACAAAAGGAACACCGCAAGGTGGTATTCTTTCACCTTTATTATCTAACATTGTGTTAAATGAATTGGATTGGTGGGTTAGTGACCAATGGGAAACATTTGAAAGCAATTATACGTATTCGACTAATGGTAGTAAGTATCAGCAATTAAAGAAATCGAGTTTGAAAGAGTGTTTTATTGTCCGTTATGCGGATGATTTTAAGGTGATGTGCCGAACAAGGTCACAGGCAATTAAAATAAATTATGCATTAAAAGAATTCTTGAAAAAGAGATTACACTTGGAGACGAGTGAAGAAAAATCAAAGGTCGTGAACTTAAAGAAAAACTCTTCAGAGTTTCTAGGATTTACAATAAAAGCCATAAGAAAAGGTAAGACCAGATTTGGTTTCGTAGCAAAGTCTGATATGTCAAAAAAGGCTAAAGCAAATGCCTTTCAAAAGATTAAAGAAGCGATAAAAGTAATCAAGAGAAAACCCTGCATTCAGACCGTTTGGAATTTTAATACCGTTGTAATGGGTATCCAAAACTATTACTCAGCTGCAACTCAAATTACAATTAACTTGAATGAGTTAAATCTATATCTACGCAAGACGTTATACAATCAACTAAAGAATATTCGAACAGAGGCAAGTTTTCATGAGATGTCAAAGACATTACAGAAGCGATACAAAGGATATAAGTCCAAACTATTTAAAATACAAAATATGGTCTTTGTCCCCATCCATGCGCAACGATGGAGAAAAACACTTGGTTTCTCCCAAGTGATATGTAACTATACTGCCGAAGGCAGAGCAAAAATTCACAATAGCCTAAAGGCTATCAATAAAAATACGCTTTCTTACGTCATGAGAAACTACATTCCAAACAGATCTATTGAATATAACGACAACAGAATAAGTAAGTTTATTGCCCAGTATGGCAAATGTGCAATTTTAGGTGAAGAATTAGGTATTATCGACTGGCATTGTCATCATATTAATCCTTTTCACATTTCAAAAGATGATAGCTACTCAAATTTAATAGTTTTGAATAAGGCTATACATCAACTTATACATTTGAAAGACAAAGTAAAAATTGAAAAGTTCCTAAAAGCTGTAAAGCTTACAAATAAGCAATTAGAAAAAGTAAATAACTTACGACTGAAATGTAACAATGAAATAATCTAACTTTGGAAAATCTTCACTCGGCTGCTTAAAACATAGAAAGAATAAATTGGATTAGTTGGAACGCCGTATGCGGTGAAAGTCGCACGTACGGTGTGAACAGGGGGAAAAGCCAGCGATAACTTCAAAGGCTTACCTATCTGTATGAAGAAGGAATATCTTTAAATGATATTTACAGGGGTATGTATGACTTTAGTTTAAATTTTTCTAATTTTTTCCATAAAAAGTGGTAAACTATAAAAATGGAGGCGATACTGAATGGAATTTAAACTTGGAAATGGTGCTATTATGCTTCCCCCTTTACACATTACGATTATTGCAATAATTATTATTTTCTTTTTAGTAAGGTGGAGTAAGCAGTTAGAAACAAGACGTTTTACGATTTTCTTTTACTTTCTAATAAGCACTTACATTACTCCAATTTATTCTCGTAGTACAAAAGAAGGTGACTTTCAGCTATGGTTTCCGTTGGGATTTATCTTTGTTTTCTTTTACTTATTCCGCAGCGAAAGAAACCATCCATCTAAAATAAAAGCAAGTATTTTAGGACTTTGCATAGCTTTATATCAGTTAATTCTTCAATATGTCTGATAGTTTTTGGTATTTCACTAGCGGGGGCTTTAGCAGAACAAGGCTGCCTTTGGGGTAGCTTTTTCCTAATTGAACTAACGGTGCAGGTTAGTTGAATAAGACTCATTTAATTAATCGAACCTTTTTATAAAATCTCATATTTAGTTAGAAAGATTAACTCCATTTTGTTCAATATTTTCAAAATGGAGTTTTTGCATTTGCTGATAAATAAAGCTGAAGGTGATTTATTTATCAATCTTTATTCTAAAGCTACATTTACTTGTTTGTTTTTTATTTTTTATTTGTAAGTAAATCTTTATTTGGTTGGGAAAATGAAGCAAAGAGGTGAAATAATCCAGGTAAAACGATTAACATACCAACAATTGCATATATTTGACGCGTACTTAAATCTACAAATGTTGAGGAAGCAAACAATATCCCTAATGGCATGGTAACTCGAATGAATAGTAGTCGAACTGCACTTAGTTGGGTTAAACGATCTCTAGGAGCTTCACGCTGAAAAATTGCTGCACTTTGAGCATTGAATAAAGGAAATACCATTCCCCCAAACAATTCACACACCCATGCAATAGGAACTGAATTTACAAAAAACAAGAGTACGAATGAAAGACCTCCTCCTATTAAACCGAGGTACATAGTTTGATAAGTTTTTGGTAACTTCGTGAGTAGTACCATACCAACGGCATAACCGACTGGGAAAGACCCAGAAAAGATCGCATATTCCCAAGAATGACCATTAAGGTCTCCTCGTATAAAAGGAATACTTAAAACCATCGTTGCTCCAACCGCAAATTGTACCGTGGAAGAAAGAATGGTAAGTCGAAAAAGATTTGGATATTTAAAGAATGTTCGATAGCCTTCCTTCATTTCTGCCCACCAAAATTTCTTTGTCCAAGTTGCCACTTTCTTCTTACTTGATCGAGGGATACGTGAAAGTGCGAGAAAGCTGACGATGAACATAATAGATGAAAATCCATATATGAAATGTATAGGACTAACCAACAGCAATAATGAAGTTGCTCCAGGAGCGATAAAACTCATAAGTCGAATAGTTCCATCTAGTAATGCATTTGCTTCTACAAGTCCTTTCTCTTTACAAATTTCTGGTAGAAGTGAAAAAGATAGACTTGCATAAATTGGTTGCATCAAGCCTAACAAACATTGTAAAATGACTAATCCTAAAATGGTTCCCACGTCTGTACCAATTAAATAACCAACAAGTGGAAGGATGTAGGCTCCAGCACGAATCAACTGTATGTTTTGAAGCATTTTCTCCTTTACAACATGGTTTAGGAAAGGCGCAGTAATGCCTTGTAAAATTAAAGAGGGGATAAAATATACAAGCCAAAGTACACCCATCCATTCCCTTGATCCTGTCAATTCATATAGTAACAATCCATTAATGATTCCTCCAGCTGCTCCACCAAATTCAGATACAATTTCACCTATCCAAAGTGCTTTAAATGACTTAGAGAATTTATTCATTTGTGAACCCTAGGTACTGAGTGAGTCGTCCGGAAAAAGCGTTAATCTGCGTTAGATTTGCTGAATAGATCCCTTTATCAACACGAATAAACTTTGCTGCTTTCAATATAGAAAGTTGGTGATGTAGTGTTGTTTTAGACGTATTAAACTGCACGCTCAACTCTTGAAGTGATAAAGGTCCCTTTAGAAGTTGATAAAGCAATTTTAATCGAAGTTCATCCCCTAAGGCCTTATGACCACGAATTAACTCATTCGATGGAACACCAGGCTCTAACAAATATTCTTCCTTTAAAGGATAAAAGAAAAGTTTAGTATCAGGTGTGCGTTTTTCTAAGATCCAAGGGCGATAAGATACGTGTGGAATTAATTTGACATTCCAGACAGAAGGTTCAGGGAGATACTTGATTCCACCCGTAATTCGTTCGATTTCCTCAATAGGATTTGTTATATCCAATGATTTGTATTGTTTCTGTTCAAAAGCAAGCGCATGAGTCCATTTTCCCCATTCTTCTTGTTGGCTTACCCACCTATACCACTCAAACAATGTATTGTTGAATAAGTCACAAATTTCTTGTTGTGAATAACGATTAAGATTACGCACATACCCACCTAAGTAATTGTGGTCTTCAAAATATGTCGCATACTTTTCAAATAATTCATCTCGATGATGTTCAGTGGCTGTCGCTTTTCTTATAGGCTCTGTATTCCGATCTTTGTACGGCAAAAGTATGTCATAAAAGCAAGCAATTGGAATTTCTGAAAGTTGATTCGAAAAATCTTGAACAGATGATGCAGATAGTTTGTCTTGAAGCATAATCAACCCATACCATAAATTGGTCTCCTCAATTACCTTCAAATGTTTTAATAATGATGAAGGCATTGAATCTTGCTCTGATATCCACTTTTCATCTAAATCGAATGTATGTCGAAGTTGTCCGTGTGTGTACCCTGCAATACCAAGTATCACTTCCCAAACAGGTGAGGATTCTACTTGTAAGGAAATGCTTTCAGCTGGATATGGAGAATGAAGGTGTTTCATAAAAGAGCCTCCTTATTTTGTATTTATTTCATTCTAATATAATGGAATTTTTTATTCAATATATTTGGAATAATATAAATAAAAAAAGAAGTTGTAGCTTTGTAAAATATCAATTCTATAAAATTATAGAAAATAAGCAATACGTAAGATGGCATGAGCAACGGATATTCCAGCTCGTTTTTTACCCTTTCGAGTTGCAGTCCGTCTATATAATGCGCCTAGATAGGTTTTAGATCCTCTGACCGAATGAGCTGCTTCGATTAGAGCCGATTTCAAGTATTTATTGCCTTTTTTCATAGTAGAGGATTTCCTTTTTCCTGCACTTTCATTGTGTCCAGGTACTAGTCCTGCCCAAGAACAGAGATGTGCTGCACTTGGAAATTGCTGTTTTACATCAGTTCCGATTTCAGCTAGGATTTGTTCCGCCATTCGAGTGGCGATCCCTGGAATAGAATCCAATCTTTCGATATCTTCTTGGTGTGTAGAAAGTCGGCAAGCTACTTCTTGATTTAACAATTCAATTTGTACAGTCAGAAAATCAATATGAGTAAGAATGGTTTTAATCATTAGTCGTTGATGTGGTTGGATATAGCCACGAAGTGCGAGTTCAAGTTCTGCTTTTTTCTTTTTCATTGAACGTCTAGCGAAACCAGCCAACTTTTCTGGATCATTTTCACCTTCGGCAATGGCACGAAGCATATCAAGAGAAGAAACTCCCATCACATCTGATACAACAGAACCAAGTTTAATATTCGCACCTTCGAGTACCTTTTGAATGCGGTTATGTTGTCTCGCACGTTCTTCAATCATACTCCGACGATACCGAACTAATTCTCGTAATTCACGTTGGGTGCGATTTGGAATGAAACTAGCTTTTAGTAATCCATGACGAAGTAACTTGGCGATCCATTCCGCATCTTTAACATCAGTCTTACGACCGGGAACCGCTTTGATATGTTGGGCATTCACAACTAAAAATTCGATATTCTCAGCCTCTAGTATGTTTACAATAGGCTTCCAAAATACACCTGTACTTTCCATAGCTACGTGAGTACAACCGTGTTCTTTAATCCAATCGATTAATTGCAATAAAAAAACCGTTTTAGTAGAAAAACTTTGAATCATTTTGCCTTCTGGTGTCATAATACATGCGGTAATCGAATCCTTATGAATATCCATACCACATGCACGTTCAATGATGACTTCCATTAGAAACATCCTTTCTACGGCCAATCAAATTAGAGGCTGGTGCAGCAACCTGAGTAGGATGAATCTCCCATGAGTGCTTCCCGTGAGGGAGCGACAGTCAGTGATACACCGTGGTCGTTGGAGTCAGACTAACGGAAGGGCTCAAGGCACCATAGTTTATCGACCTTCCTCTCCCAGCCGTAGTATACAATACCCGTTCTGAGTACATTTTCATCTTCTGTGGTGTAGCGCTGGTTTTTGCGCTACATGGATGGCTAACGG
>NZ_LDGC01000015.1:0-107413 GCF_015844675.1 Lysinibacillus sphaericus
ATACAGATAGGTAAGCCTTTGAAGTTATCGCTGGCTTTTCCCCCTGTTCACACCGTACGTGCGACTTTCACCGCATACGGCGTTCCAACTAATCCAATTTATTCTTTCTATGTTTTAAGCAGCCGAGTGAAGATTTTCCAAAGTTAGATTATTTCATTGTTACATTTCAGTCGTAAGTTATTTACTTTTTCTAATTGCTTATTTGTAAGCTTTACAGCTTTTAGGAACTTTTCAATTTTTACTTTGTCTTTCAAATGTATAAGTTGATGTATAGCCTTATTCAAAACTATTAAATTTGAGTAGCTATCATCTTTTGAAATGTGAAAAGGATTAATATGATGACAATGCCAGTCGATAATACCTAATTCTTCACCTAAAATTGCACATTTGCCATACTGGGCAATAAACTTACTTATTCTGTTGTCGTTATATTCAATAGATCTGTTTGGAATGTAGTTTCTCATGACGTAAGAAAGCGTATTTTTATTGATAGCCTTTAGGCTATTGTGAATTTTTGCTCTGCCTTCGGCAGTATAGTTACATATCACTTGGGAGAAACCAAGTGTTTTTCTCCATCGTTGCGCATGGATGGGGACAAAGACCATATTTTGTATTTTAAATAGTTTGGACTTATATCCTTTGTATCGCTTCTGTAATGTCTTTGACATCTCATGAAAACTTGCCTCTGTTCGAATATTCTTTAGTTGATTGTATAACGTCTTGCGTAGATATAGATTTAACTCATTCAAGTTAATTGTAATTTGAGTTGCAGCTGAGTAATAGTTTTGGATACCCATTACAACGGTATTAAAATTCCAAACGGTCTGAATGCAGGGTTTTCTCTTGATTACTTTTATCGCTTCTTTAATCTTTTGAAAGGCATTTGCTTTAGCCTTTTTTGACATATCAGACTTTGCTACGAAACCAAATCTGGTCTTACCTTTTCTTATGGCTTTTATTGTAAATCCTAGAAACTCTGAAGAGTTTTTCTTTAAGTTCACGACCTTTGATTTTTCTTCACTCGTCTCCAAGTGTAATCTCTTTTTCAAGAATTCTTTTAATGCATAATTTATTTTAATTGCCTGTGACCTTGTTCGGCACATCACCTTAAAATCATCCGCATAACGGACAATAAAACACTCTTTCAAACTCGATTTCTTTAATTGCTGATACTTACTACCATTAGTCGAATACGTATAATTGCTTTCAAATGTTTCCCATTGGTCACTAACCCACCAATCCAATTCATTTAACACAATGTTAGATAATAAAGGTGAAAGAATACCACCTTGCGGTGTTCCTTTTGTAGGAATACCTTCTCCTACAATCTCTGCTTTTAATAACCTAGATATAATAGAAAGAAGGGATTTATCCCTAATGCCTATTGACCACATTTGTTTTAAAAGTTTGCTATGATTTACATTATCGAAGAAACCTTTAATATCTACGTCAACACAATAATGTAGTCCAGATTGGTTAATGAGAAATTCAAGTCTAGCTTTGGCATGATGAGTGTTGCGATTTGGTCTAAAACCATAACTATGTTTATGGAATTTAGCTTCACAGATTGGCTCTAAAATTTGCAGTACACATTGTTGAAAAATTCTATCCCATATCGTCGGTATCCCTAAAGGTCTAGTTTTATCTACTCCTTTTGGAATGAAAACCCGTCTAACTGGTTGTGGTTCATACCATTTGAACATACCTTGAACTTTAGCTATTACATCTACAACTGGTAAATGCAGAATATCATTAATTGTTAATTTATCGATTCCCGCAGTTTTGCTACCTGTATTTCTTTTGATGTTTCGGTAGGCAAGACGTATATTATCCTTAGAACTCATTAATTCTGTTAAGTTATAGAAATGATGACCACAAACACTTTGAGCGTAGAGTGTATCAAAACAATCTTGCATACTATAATACTCATTGTGTCTCAGTTTCTTCCGTTTCAATAAGTCGGTGACTCCTTTTGGAGTTAAACCTCTATTAGTCTCACAAGAACCTTATTAATCGATAAAGAACTGCCTTACTTGGTTGAATAAATCTTTATTAGTCTAGTGGCTATCCCTCCATGTGGATTAGACACTTCATTGGTACTGTGCCACCACTTTCACTGATATAAAGGCAAGTTATACAGTAACTAGTATCATTATTGCTTTCCTTGTCAACGTTTCTTAGGGGAGTAAGCCCTCCACGTTATCAGCTTAAAACGTTGAATTATATCTATTATAGAATGAACTTAGGTGCTTCCTCTAAGCCTGTTAGATACATACGCCTGTAACGTATCATGGATTTTCATATTAGTTAGTCTTACTCACCCACATCTAACCTCACAATTTGGTGATATACACATTTCTATGTATCGCAGTTCTAGACCCGTACATTCAGAAGTTCGTCAGCTTAACCATTTCTTTTCGGTTTATTTGCATTCTCACCATATTCATTCAACTCAAGCATCATGAATTACACCACTCCCTCGAGTAGGCTTTCGTCAGCGGACCTGGTACGGTAATTTCTCACGCCTTTTCACCGAGCTTATAACACAATCATTCTTACTAAATCCAGTGCTATTCGACTAAGAGAGAACCCTTCCGAGCGTTACCTCATCATTTGATTCTTCGATATAACCCTTCAGTTCCGAAAGGAACTGTCTAGCCTTTACCTGAGTAATGTGACCATTCTCAATTTAAACTAGAAACATTTCGCACAACTAAACTGCTCCGTTAGTTGAATAACAGATAGAAAAAGTTCCCGAGACTATACTTCTATTAAATATACTCAAACTATATCTTAAAACACACATAAAAGCTGAACTAATATCAAAATTAGTTCAGCTTAAAAATAGCATATTATAATGTTGCACATTGTATATAGATCCAGAAATATTAAGTGCATTACTTTAATTCTTGACTTTTAATAAAAAAAGTCTTGCACCTACTTTTTTTATGTTGTTGCAATTTCCACAACTTCTGCACCCACATGTACGGGTGGTTTTCGATCCTTCCATGGGGCAGATTCTTCTAATTGTTTCCCAAGCTGTAAAAGGGTTAACTCATCGGCGAAGCGTCCTGTAAATTGCAGCCCGATTGGTAAGCCAGATGCACTCATTGCAAGCGGTAATGATAATGATGGTTGACCTGTTGCGTTAAATAAATGGGTAAACGGCGCGTATGTGAATATTTGCTCTGTCCATTCAATTGCCGAGATATTAGGATTATTTGCATTTAGCTTGCCAATTTTCGCTGGTAATGTGCCGATTGTTGGACTTAAAAGCACATCATAATCTTCAAAGAATGTCGCTACTTGACGTGATACAAGTGCATTCGTATTAATGGCTTCTAAAAGTGCGCTAGCTTTTAAGTTTTTACCATATTCATAGCATTGCCAAATGGCTGCTTCAATAGTATCGCGTGAAGGAGTTTTACCTGTTAATTCTGCTGCCCCCACAATCATTTTATAAATATTCGCTGTCCAAATATTTACCGTTGCGCGTGAAAATGGTGCTTCGTCGTAAGCGGGTCGAGCTTCGACTACTTCATGTCCTAATTCTTCTAATAATTTTACGGCCTTATGTACGGCCTCGATACATTCCGGATCAACGAATGCACCAGAATTTGTTTCTGTTGTCCAAGCGATTTTCAGTGGCCGTACCTTTTGTTGAATCGCTTGACTGTAAGGCATTTCTGGGCTTTGAATAATCGAGTAGCATCCTAAGTCTGGTCCAGCTACTTGGTCCAGTAATGTAGCGGTATCACGAATGGTTTTTGTTTGTGCAAATTCAATTGCTAACCCATTTAATGCCTCACTATTATAAGGCCCCATCGGCACGCGACCACGTGAAGGCTTTAAGCCAACGATACCACTGCATGATGCAGGAATACGAATGGATCCGCCTCCATCATTACCATGCGCAATTGGAACGATACCACTTGCGACAGAAGCGGCTGCACCACCACTAGAACCACCAGGGCTATGGTCTAGATTCCATGGGTTACGTGTTGGACCATAAATGACAGCTTCTGTTGCAGCATTATAGCCGAACTCTGGTGTTGTGGTTGTACCGCTTAACACAAAACCAGCGTTTTTAAAACGTTTCATTAATTCGCTATCGACAGACATTACAGCATTTTCTGCAACACGACTGCCCATACTATGTGGCACACCTTCCGCATGGAGCACAACTTCTTTAATTAAAAATGGGACGCCTGCGAATGGTTGATTATCATTTAAAGCTGAAATCGCTTTGTCAGCCTGTTCCTTTAACACACTGGCAACGGCATTAATCGAAGGGTTAACTTTTTCAATACCTTGTAGCGCTAATTTTGTAAGTTCTTGTGGTGTCACTTGCTTTGTTTTTACTAACTCCGCTAATCCAAGACCGTCATATGATGCGTATTCCTGTAAATTCATCTGATCACCTCGTTAAAATTTTGACTTACAAATTCATCTTAAATTGAAATAAAAAAAATTGATATTACCCAAAAGGATAATTTGTTTTAAACGAGAATATATGAATCTAATAGAGAAAAGGAGGAATTATTTTGTATGAGCAAAAAGAGGTGGAGTATTTATTAGAAACAACGTTTAGGATTTCGAATATGAATATGCAACAAACAAGTGGAGACTTTAAATTGAATATGTTGCAAGTATTGAGTGAATGTTTTCAATATGAGCATACGATATTTTGGGAAGTAGAAGATGGGGAGTTAAATGAACAGCCTGTCTGTTTCAATGTGGAGACATATACGATACAAAATTATTTACAAGAATATAAATATTATGATCCTTTACACCCAGTGAATATGCAAAACCAACCCGATATTCAATTAATGCAACGAAATGAAGTAATATCAAAGAAGAAAAAGCGATATTATGTTGAGCGCTTTTTACAAAAAAATGATTTTATCGATGAAATGGTTATGTATCTGTATAATCAGCAAAAGCCAACAGCGGCTATTGGCATTTTACGAAAAGAAGGGGAACTACCATTTACAGAGCAGGATAGTCAAAAACTATCGTATGTAAAGCGGATGATTGAAAATGTTTATTTATTACATCAATATGTTCAGCCAGGCGAGTCATTGCAAATTACACAACGTGAAAAAGAGTTGTTAAAATATTTATGTAAGGGTTTTAAAAATGCAGAAATTGCTAGGTTTTTATATGTCAGTGAAAATACTGTAAAGAAGCATTTGCAAAATTTGTATCGAAAATTTCAAGTAACTTCCCGAACGCAGCTTGCATTAAAATGTTCAGAAAGCTTTCGAACATAAAAATAAGATGTTGGTAATCGATAAAAACCGAGTGCTATTTTAACCAGAATACTGCCGAACAAAGAGTAGAAGACATATTTGATATGATTCAATCAAATAATAATAAACAAGGCAAAGGTTTCATGATCAATCTCTACCTTGTTTATTTTCTTATTACGCTAATTCTATTGATATTTAGTAATCATTTCCCCACCCGTTACAGTAAATCTACCTAACAGGCTTGAATTGTACCTTTACTTCAAAAAATCTATTTATTAAGCATGCAATTTTTAGGACAACTTCTCATCCCTCTTATAGCATTTGTTTTTTCCATTGCGACAGCACGTCATTGGATTTCGCAATGTCCACTTTTAATGAAATCTGTTTATTTGAGCAACGTTTCTTAGCCTTTTCCCAAGCCTCTTCAAGAGCAGGTAAATAGCTTAAATTTTTTGTTGCTGCGACAAGCTGTAAAAAAATATTCCCTTGAATATAGTACCAGCGGGGGTTCATACTATCTAGTTGAATCGCCTCTTCAATAAGACGTAGCGCCAAGTACGGACTGCCTTCATTGCGGTTCAAAAACTGTGCGAATGCTCCCCAGTAAAGAGCTTTATTTGGTTGGAGTTTTATCGCTTCCGCATATTGCACAAGTGCTTTGTCATGCTCCTTAGCAAGAGCAAAATATTCGGCCATTGTATAGTAAGCATTCGCTTGTGCCTCAACCGAACCAGCCAGCAATTCATCTACTACTTTACCGAATTGCTTTTCATCCTCACTTCCTATGTATGCCGCGAGTACATCACGCTCTGGATAAGAACCATCTGTTCGTTCAACACTTTGCTTCATTTTTTCAGCAGTAGGAATAGGCATATTTCCATATCCGTTCGCTTCCAACAATGCGACGTGCTGTTGAATAGTTGAACATGATTCATGTTCTGAAAACGCACTATTAGCTACAAGTGCTTTGGCTAATTGATAGCTTTCTTTCACATGACCATTTATAAATAATTCATTGATCTGTTGAACTTGCTCATCAAATTGGTTGATCACTATATAAATCCTCACCTTCACAAAAGAAAAATCTTATAAGTATTTTACCATCTTTAAATCTAAAACAAACTAAATAGCAATAATTTTTCTATAATTCCCTCAATTTATAACTAATTCAGAATCTATTATTATATTGTGGTTCATCACATAACGAGCGTTGATTTCCATTCCGACTGGGCGCTTTGTTGCTGTCGCTACGCTTTCGCACAGAAAACATTTGCCGCTGACGCGAAGAGCAGAGCTTCCTGGGGGCGTCCGATGAGCCGCTTCACTCGCGATGCTCGTTCCAGGGTCTCGGGCCAACAGATGTCTTTTGCGCGAAAGCGTGAGTGCAACGTAGCGGCAGCAGCACGATGTTGGTCACGAAGGCATTATCACAGGATGTGATGCTTTTAGCCTTCGTTCCCCTATTGCTGATCCCCGAGGAGTCGCCCAGACTCCACTCCAATCAACTTATTTATTTAGCATATGTCTTAACAAATGTCATTCCGAAATTAGGGATAGGCTCCTATTTTTTAGTTCTATCAGATTTGGGTTTAAAATTAGGAAAATGAAAAGGGTTTGATAAAGTTCTGAATTATGAGATAATTGAAGTATATTTTCACTTTTGAAGGCATGTAAACTGTAAATAGGAGGGCTTACTTTGAATAGACGATTGCATTTTGTATCGCTTATTATCGGAAATTTGTTAACACTAGGAGCTATTTTCATTTATGCTATGCAAAGTCAAGTGGATGTGGCCCTCAGCACATATGCCCTTGTGATGGGGTTCTTAAGCACATCACTACTAATCTTTTTTTATTTATGGGGGGATGAAAAACAACAAATTTCGAATCGTTTTTCTAAGTAAGTCGGATGATTTAAAATTATAGTTTTAAAGTAATCCTATTTTTTGAAGCGCCCGTTGAAGAAATTATCCCCTTCTCTACATTAGTAGTTTAGGGATTTTTTTCATAAAAAGCTTCTTTTTTTGTGGTATTCCCCCCTGAATACGACTAATTATTGTTGAAATATAAAAAATTTTGTAGAAAATTTAAAAAGAATGATTGAGTAGTAATTCAATTTTCTGTATAATCAGCTTGTTTGACAATACTAATTTGAACTTGGGGGTAGACAATTGGGTAAAGCATTGATTATAGGAGCTGGCGGAGTAGCCAGTGTTGTGGTACACAAGTGTGTTCAAAATTCGGACGTATTTGAGGAGATTTGTATCGCAAGTAGAACTGTTTCAAAATGTGACGCTCTAAAAGAAAAACTAGACGGCGGAAAAACAAAGATTCGTACTGCACAGGTAGACGCAGACAATACAGAAGAGGTTATTGAACTTATTAAAGCCTTTGGACCAGAAGTTGTTATTAATGTGGCACTACCTTATCAAGACTTAACGATTATGGATGCTTGCTTAGCGACGGGTGTACACTATGTGGATACTGCAAACTACGAGCCACCTGAAACGGCAAAATTTGAATATAAATGGCAATGGGCTTATAAAGAAAAGTTCGAAAAAGCTGGCTTAACTGCTTTACTTGGTAGCGGTTTTGACCCAGGCGTAACGGGCGTTTTCACAGCTCATGCACAAAAACATGAATTTGATGAAATTCACTACATTGATATTGTGGATGCAAATGCGGGTGATCACGGTTACCATTTCGCAACAAACTTCAACCCAGAAATCAACATTCGTGAAATTACAGCGAATGGTCGTTACTGGAAAGAAGGCGAGTGGGTTGAAACTGCACCACTTGAGAAAAAAGAGGTTTATAACTTACCAGAAATCGGACCAAAAGATATTTACCTTTTATACCATGAAGAACTAGAATCGCTTGCTAAAAACATTAAAGGCTTAAAGCAAATCCGTTTCTGGATGACATTCTCTGAAAAATACTTAACTCACTTAAAAGTATTAGAGAATGTTGGTATGACTTCTATCGAGCCTATCGAATTTGAAGGACAAATGATTCAACCAATTCATTTCCTTAAAGCTGTACTACCTGATCCAGCATCACTTGGACCACGTACAAAAGGAAAAACTAACATCGGTTGTATTATTCGCGGTCTAAAAGATGGTAAGGAAAAAACTTATTATGTGTACAATGTATGTGACCACGAAGAATGCTATAACGAAGTTGGTTCACAGGCTATTTCTTATACAACTGGTGTACCAGCAATGATTGGTGCAATGCTTGTGATGAACGGTGAATGGCGTAAACCTGGCGTTTGGAATGTCGAAGATTTCAATCCAGATCCATTCATGGATGCACTAAATAAATGGGGTCTACCATGGCAAGAAAGCCATAACCCAGAATTACTTGACCTAGAGTTAGATGCAAAGGAATTAAGTCGATGAAGCCAATTGATTTCTCAAAAGTTCCGTCCCCTTCTTACGTTGTGGATGAACGATTATTAACAAAAAATCTAGAACTTTTAAAATCGATTCAAGATCGAACAGGCTGCCGTATTTTACTTGCCTTAAAAGGGTTTTCTATGCATTCAACTTTCCCACTAGTGGGCGAATATTTAGCAGGGATTACGTCTAGCTCATTATTTGAAGCGCAACTCGGCTATGAAAAAATGGGCAAAGAAGTTCACGTCTATGCACCAGCTTATGTGGAGCATGAAATGGACGAGCTACTTGGCTATGTTGATCATATTGTGTTTAATTCATTTAACCAATGGAACCAATATAAGGACAAAGTAAAATCTGCTAGTAAAACAATTGAATGTGGTATTCGTATCAATCCAGAGTACTCTGAAATTGAAACAGCACTTTACGACCCTTGCTACACGAATTCTCGTCTTGGCACAACTTTAGCCAACTTCGACAAGTCACAGCTTGACGGTATTGATGGCTTACACTTCCATGCGATGTGTGAGCAAAACTCAGATACGTTAGAGCGTATTATACAAGTTGTCGAAGAAAAATTTGGTGATGTCTTACATCAAATGAAATGGTTAAACTTCGGTGGAGGTCACCATATTACGCGTGAGGATTATGATGTAGAAAAGCTTGTGAATATCATTAATTACATTCAAGACAAGTATAACCTTCTCGTATATTTAGAGCCAGGTGAAGCTGTTGCACTTAATACAGGTTATTTAGTAGCAACTGTCCTTGATATACAGAAAAACGGTATGGACTTAGCAATTTTAGATACATCGGCAACTTGCCATATGCCAGATGTTCTAGAAATGCCCTATCGCCCAATGATTATCGGTTCAGGTCAACCAAATGAGCTAGCTCACACATATCGCTTAGGCGGGCTTACTTGTCTTGCAGGTGATGTAATTGGCGATTATTCATTTGAACAACCTTTACAACCAGGCGATCGTCTAGTATTTACAGATATGGCGCATTACTCAATGGTGAAAAATCACATGTTTAATGGTGTAAACCTTCCATCCATCGTTTCCTATAACGATGAAGAAGGCACTAAAGTCATTCGTCAATTTAAATTTGAAGACTATAGCGGTCGACTTTCATAATACCAAAGAAAATCCTCTCCAACTTATCGCTGGAGAGGATTTTTTACGGCTTCATATTCATCCAACTATCAACATGATGAATGGCCAAACCATTATAGCTCGTTTTATTGGCATACTGTTTATGAACTTGTGCTAACTGTTTATTCATATAAGCTTCTCCATCATCATAGAAGGTAATATTTTTTCCTTCATCTGAGGCTCCTGTTTCCACACCAATAACAATTGATTTATTTACTTTATTTGCATAGTTTATTTCATGTTCAACAATTTTAATAATATCTTTAGCAGCATCTCGATAAGCCATAATTGAAACACTTTCCACTTGGTCAATAACCCAGTCCGCTAATAAACCTTGACCAAATTGGTTATAGTATGAAACTTCGTCAAACCAAAATGGCATATCCACTTCTAAAGGCAATTGTAATTGCTCAGTATTTCCTTTCGCTCTAATAAGGAGCGCTTGATAAGATTCAATCGTTTTTTCTTGGTTCGAGCTCCAACCACTATTTAAGTAAGGCTCCACATCGAGATGAACTCCAGAAAATCGCTCTGTTGCTGCTGCATTTTCATTATATAATTGTATCCATTCAAATAGCTGATCCTGCATTTTATAGCCATCTGCTGATACCCAGCTTGCAGAACCATCCAACGCATATACTTTTATACCTTTTGTCGTAGCTTTATTAATAAAACTTTTGTAATCGGTACTTGCTATATCACTATTAATTTGTAAATATAATTTCTTTACTTGTTTGCCTTCTAAAAATGAGAGTAACCCTGATTCATCTTCGACAATCTTTATCGTATCCCATAACCAAGTTGCCTTATCTTGCATGGACTTTGCGTCTACCTTTCCCATTGTTAATCCTAGCATACTTACAATTACTATAAAAACAATAATTGTTTTTGATAGTGAACGACTTACCATATAATCACTTCTCCATTCTATTTGCCGAGGCTCATAGAACAGAACCTGGCAACCTGACGATCATGCACTAAAAATAGTGTTTAGACTCACGGCTTTGCGTCCTTCCCTTTCGGTGAAGTTTGCCTTTAACAGTAGATTTCTTCCCTTACATAATACGACGTTAAAACGGAGATGTCTGTAGGTATTACGCACAAATTTTAATAACAACTTTCAACTAGAAAAAAAGAACACAGGTTATTTTTACTATTTCAGCATATAACCGTAGAGAGATTATCTATACATATTCCTTTAACTAAAAAACAATTTGTACGTAATGTATCCTATAAATAACACTAAAATTAATACTAGCGTTTCTTTCCAACCCATACCATTTAAATTCCCACTATTTCCCCTATTTACACCATCGTTTAGAGAACCTGTAGGATTGTTTTTTAATTCACTTTGTCTTAAATGCTCTCTTTTTTCTTCTGGTGTTTCCTTTTTCTTTGAATCCATGTGACGAATACCTCCCAAAATTAATAGTTAATTATTTATTTACGAAAGATATCTTCTGATGATGAGGTCCTGTAGATAGAGGACCTCAAACTAAGTGCACGGCACATCTTCCCCCCTCAGTAATTGTCGGAACGGAAACCACCCTTGTATTGCTAATGAACAAAAAAAGTTAAAAAAGAGACAGAATCACATATTTGTAATTCTGTCTAGACCATCAACTTTGATGTGTATTATTGAATTAATTTCTAGCTTTAATAAAAACTCAAGCCTCTACGTTTTCTTTTTCATTTTCAAGCATTTTGTGCAAATAATTAATTATTTCACGTATACCTTCTAATGAATTCACAAGTATTTTCGGGTCAACGTAAGTAATCATACGATTTTCTAGATTTGCCACAGCTGTAAAGTAGCGTGTTTTTGAATAATTAACTAGTCCCATCTGTTTTAATACCGACTCATCAAAATCAAGAATTTCACGAGCTTCTGTGACAAGTAATCCATAATTCACTACATCCGTGTTCAACACAATAATACGTGCTGTAGCAGCATTAGAAGAACGATTATAAAGAATACGCTCAAAATCAAGTACTGGCACAAGCTCGCCACGAATTCTTGTGAAACCTAGAAGATAATTAGGCAAATGAGGAATTGGTGTTACTTGCTCTAACTTTTCAATCGAAATCGCTTGCTCCACAGGCACTGCATATTCCTCTGTACCACAAGCAAAAACTACTGCCTTCACACTTTCCATGCGGTCACATCCTTCGATTCTGGTATTATTTCGCAGATTCTTTTACGATTTCAACAAGTAAATCTGCTAATTTTTCTAATTCTTCTACTGGGATCTTTTCATTTGTTGTATGAATGTCCTCGTATCCAACAGAAAGATTGACTGTAGGGATGCCAAAACCTGCAATAACATTAGCATCGGAACCTCCGCCTGAAATACCTAGCTTTGGTGTGCGATCGATGTTCTGTGCAGCTGCCATCGCTACTTGAACAACTTTATCTGATTCTGTTACACGGAATCCAGGATACATTAGCTTTACTTCAACCTCTGCCTTTGCTCCTAATGAAGCAGCAACTTGTTCAAACGTCTCCTGCATATGCTGAGTCTGTGCATCTAACTTCGCTTTATCGATAGAACGAGCTTCTGCAAGAATCGTTACTTCATCACACACAATATTTGTTGCCTGACCACCTTCAAAGCGACCAATATTTGCTGTTGTTTCTTCATCTAATCGACCTAACTTCATTTTTGCAATACATTTAGAAGCAACCGTAATCGCTGAGATTCCTTTTTCTGGAGCAACACCAGCATGCGCTGTTTTCCCAATTATTTTAACGGAAATTTTCGCTTGGAATGGAGCTGCTGTGACAATTCCTCCTACTTTGCCATCACTGTCTACTGCAAAGCCGTATTTAGCTTTAATTTTAGAAGGATCTAATTCTTTAGCGCCAACTAGTCCACTTTCCTCACCAGCTGTAATAATAAATTCAATATCACCATGTTCAATATTTTGCTCTTTTAAGCGTTTAGCCATTTCAAATAATGCAGCGATACCAGCTTTGTCATCAGCACCTAAAATAGTTGTACCATCTGAAACGATATAGCCATCTTCACGAAGAGATGGTTTAATCCCTTTACCTGGGACAACTGTATCCATATGAGAAGTAAAATAAATTGGTTCGATATCTAATGAACCTTTTAGCGTAGCAAGAATATTACCTGCTCCATGCCCGTTTCGAGTATGTGCATCGTCTTGTTCTACTGTAAAACCAAGCGCTGTTAGTTTGTCGACTAAAACCGGCGCAATCACTTGTTCATATTTTGTTTCTGAATCGATTTGTACGAGCTCAAAAAACTCTTCTACTAAACGACTTGTCATGTTGTAGGACTCCCTTAGTTTACGTGTTTATCCACGTCATAGTTATCTTCTATATTTTAGCATACTGCTGCGTTTGGGAAAATAAAACGATTACATTGTTTTTCAATTGATGGTTGCAATTACCCGCTTCTATTCCATTCGCAAATTAAATACGGCTAAAGTCCTGACAATTGTGGAGGCACCTTTATTCAGATTGAAGGAAAGGAGCACTTAGTAAATACAAAAACAGCTGAACAAATTTGGACTGGACGGTTAGACACTGCTCACCTCAGGGGAACGAATAGGTTGAAATGTAAATCACCAAGAATTTAAAAAGTATTATTTACCTGGTAGTTAGCTTTTCAAATGAACTTTATAATGGAAAATTACGTTAAAGTATTTTATAGATTATTAACTTTAATTGAGGAGAGTGGTGACTTGAAGAAAAAAGTTATAATTATTGTTTCTTTATTGATTGTAATTATATTGTTGCATTCAACACCCAGTATGGCATTAAGAACACATATATTTTTTATGGGTTATCCAAAGGCCGCAATTTCTTCAGGAGTTATTGAAGATAAAGAACATAATGAAGTAGATAAAGATAAATTTGCCGAATTAAATGCCAAAGCCTACTCCCTAACAAAACCTCCAATAGAAAAAGCTACTCATGGCGAATTAAGAAACTTTCTTGTGAGGAAATTTGGCTTTTTACATTTTGCAGAATACTACGGTGATACTTAATAACCTTCGTCAGTCAAGAGGAGGATTTATAAAAAAACGCTCAAATTACTGAGGGCACTGAAAAACTTAAGTTTTCATAAAAACGAACCTTTTTCAGATAAAAATAAGGCACTTCTTGTTCAAATTTGAACAGGAAGTGCCTTATTTCTGTCTCTATTCCTTATTCATTTTCGTTTAGTAGCTTTAATATCCGTTTCAAATTGACAGTGAATATCGTTGTAGCACCTTGAATTCGATGCCAAATAGAACCGCAGTCAATGCCGTATCGTCCCGTGTCCGTTTTTTAATTCACTATTCTTCGCTTCTACTTTGTAGCGATTTGTGGCTAATTACTTAAATGCTTCCGTATTTTGAAATGGTTTCTTGATTTGAAATCATCGGGGGCACCACCTGCACATTAATTCTTTTATTATAAAGGAAAGCGTGACTAAAGTAATAGGTTGATACATTGCGTTGTTTGGAGAAGCATCGCTCGACTCCTGCGGGAAAGCGAGACAGACGAGACCCCGCACGAAGCGAAGCGTAGGAGGAGGCTCGGCGCTCGCCCGCGGAAAGCGAGCGGAATGCTTCGGAAAACAACAGTAGAGTCACAGTGCCAAATAAAAAAGCAAGGTATTCAACGATTTAATAGTTGAATACCTCGCAATGTGAGAAAATATAGACTTTTTCAATGCCCTCAAATTACTGAGCGTTTTTTTCTCCCGATCAACCGAACCCGTTAGAACAAAGGACAATCTTTTTACAGTTTACTTTACATCTAGGTTTTAAAAGATCGCTTCTTTTTCTTTTTGCAAAGACTGCAAATAATCATCTGCCTTGTTATGTTTATCCTGTAGACGCAAAATTGTATTATGTACATCATCTTGTACACGAGAAACCTGATCTCTTGCAGTGGATATTTTAGAATGGACAGACCAAGCTGAAAAAATATCATCAAAGAAATAGTCCGCAAATTTCACGAATCCATCTGTATCAACTTGTAATGATTTCGTTGACATATCATGTACATCTAACAGTTCGTTATGGAAGCGTTGTAACGCAATTTGAGCATTGTGAAGATAATTTTCGGTCTTATCCAATGCATCATGCTTTAAATGTGTAACAAAGAATCCTCCACCAAAAAACGTATCCCAAGTTGAATATCCATTAGCAGAATGCAAGGACTCTGCTGCTTGCCCAAGCTCAGTAAGTGCTATTTCACCAGCCGCTTCTGCTTCCTTTATCTCTATCAGTAGTTGTTTCGTAAGCATTTCCTCATGTGCTAATTGTTCAAGCCTTTTTGCCTGTTCAGGCTCATGGATTTGTAAGTAGCCTTTCTTTTTAGCATTTAATTGTCCTAAAGCTTCTTGTAACTCTTGTTCATTAATTTGAGAAAGCTTGGTGTTTATTTGCCCCAAATCATGCGTCAAATCAACATCCATCTTCTTTGCTTCATTTATTTTTAATTCAAGAATAGCTGCTTTATCAATTTTTTCTGCACGTAGCTCATCTTGTTGCCCTGTCCACGTACGAAACATATTCATAAAAGAAAAGCCTTCTAACTTATCGAGTCTCAAACGAATTTGATTGAGTGCTTTAGAATGTTTGTCAATTTCCTGTTGGGCATGCCCGATTTGCTGTTCAATTAAAACCTTTTGTTCACTTAATCTACTGGCAGTTCTTAATTGTGCATGTATTATTCCTTGCTCTTTTTGTAATTGTTTCCATTCCATTCATCTCAACTCCTCTTACATATATGTACGGATGAAATGCACATATGTTTCAATTATCTGTCACTTCTAATAAATCTTTTATTATTTAAAGTTAGTACAACTCAAAAAGAAAAGCCTAGCAATCCAAATGGATACTAGGCTTGTACAATTGTTATAGAGGAATATTTCCGTGCTTTTTCTCTGGACGTGTTTCGTGTTTGTTCGCTAACATATCTAGCCCTTGAATTAGCTTAATACGTGTATCACGTGGATCGATAACATCGTCTACCATACCGCGAGATGCCGCAACATATGGGTTTGCGAATTTTTCTTTATATTCTTCAATTTTCGCTGCACGCGTTGCTTCTGGATCTTCTGATTTGGCAATTTCACGCGCGAAGATAATATTAGCTGCACCTGCCGCACCCATAACAGCAATTTCTGCGTTAGGCCAAGCAAATACTAAATCAGCCCCAATTGATTTAGAGTTAAGTGCTACGTAAGCACCGCCGTATGCTTTACGCAGAATCACTGTAATTTTTGGTACAGTTGCTTCTGAGTATGCATAAAGGATTTTCGCTCCGTGACGGATGATACCACCATGCTCTTGTTTAACGCCTGGGAAGAAACCAGAAACGTCTTCAAATGTGATGATTGGTATATTGTAAGCATCACAAGTACGAATGAAACGGGCAGCCTTGTCTGAAGAATCAATATCTAACCCACCAGCTAATACTTTAGGTTGGTTACATACAAGACCAACTGATTCACCAGCAATACGCGCAAAACCAACAACTACGTTTTTCGCAAATTCTGAATGCACTTCCATAAATGAACCTTCGTCCACGATTTGCTCGACCACTTTACGAACATCATAAGGACGAGTTGTTTCGATTGGTACCGTATCCACGATTTCTGGACGATAGTCGTCACCCTCTGGACGTTCCTGGCGTGGAGCTTTTTCTTTATTATTTTGTGGTAAGTAGCTTAATAGTTTCTTAATTTGATCAATCGCTGTTTCTTCAGAAGGTGCGCGGAAGTGTGCGTTACCACTTATAGCGTTGTTTACTTTAGAACCACCTAAATCTTCAGCAGAGATTTTTTCACCTGTTACTGTTTCGATAACTTTAGGTCCTGTAATAAACATTTGAGATGTTTTATCAACCATTAGAATGAAGTCTGTAATTGCTGGAGAATATACCGCCCCACCAGCACATGGTCCCATGATAACTGAGATTTGCGGAATTACCCCAGAGTAGATTGCATTACGATAGAAAATATGACCATAACCATCAAGTGAAAGTACGCCCTCTTGAATACGAGCACCACCTGAATCATTAATACCGATAAATGGTGTACCATTTTTTGCTGCTAGATCCATTACTGTTGCCATTTTTTTGGCGTGCATTTCACCAAGCGCTCCACCAAACACTGTGAAGTCTTGAGAGAATAAGTATACTGGACGTCCATTAATTTTACCGAAACCAGTAACTACTCCGTCACCAGGACCTTCCATCTTGTCCATGCCGAAGTCTACTGTACGATGTGTAATGAATGGGTTGATCTCGAAAAATGTACCTTCGTCTAGTAATAATTCAATACGCTCACGAGCAGTTAATTTGCCTTTATCATGTTGCTTCTCGATGCGCTCATAGCCACCACCAAGTTCAATTACTGTCTTACGGTCATACAACTCATTAATTTTGTCGAACATATCCATACTGATCACTTATCCCCTTTTCCACTTTTATCGCATAACTCATATAACACACCGAAAGATGATTTCGGGTGCATGAAAGCAACCTCTGCACCACCAGCACCTGGTCCTGGCTCTTCTGATAAAAGACGTACGCCTTTTTCACGAAGCTCAGCCATACGCTCACGAATCCCCGTTACACCGAAAGCTACATGGTGAATACCTTCTCCACGTTTTTCGATGAATCCATGAATAGTACTTTTTTCACTCATCGGTTCTAATAACTCAATTTTTACATTACCCGCATCTATGAATGCAACACGAACCTGTTGAGATTCTACTTCTTCCACTTTTAGCAGCTTTAAGCCTAAAGTTTCTGTATAATATGTAATGCGTTCATCAAGATTGCGGACCGCAATCCCAATATGATCTACTTTCTCCATGGTGACATCTCCTTCTGTTATGGTACATAATCTATTTTACAGACTTTTTCGTCAAAACTCTACTACTTGAGAAATTTTTCAGATTTGCTAAACTATTTATAAGAAAAGAAGGAGCGAACGAGCATATGAGTAATAAAAAATTTCAAAAATTCGTAGTTTATACTATGGTCGCGATCATGGTAATTTCAACTCTAGCATTCGGCTTATCGATGATAGTGTAATGAAAGGCTAGGCGTCCGCATTACTGCGGGCGCTTTTTCTTTACCTTTAACCCCTTAAAAGACTGCTTTATTTCTAAATATCGATCCATTTCCTCAATAAATTGATAAAGTGCCGCTTGCGCTAAAAATTGCTCATGATTTTTCGGCAATGGTAATTCGGCGAAATCTATCTTTACTTGCTCTAATTTTTCTCTAAAATGACTAGCCGTATTTCCTGAATGAACATGTTCACCGAGGTCTTGTAAAAAGTCAGCAACGATCACAGCCTCTTGTACTATAACAGGAAGCGCCGTTATTTTAGGAAGAACTCTATCAATAATTTCTAGCTGCTGTTCACGCATATCAAAATACACGTAGAAGTCATTTTCTCGTCTCGTAAAATGATTTTCAACGTCTTTAAACGCTAGGGATTTTGCACTATTCAACACTTTAATCGCTTCAATAATTTCTTGCCCATCCCACAATGTATCGCCTTCTCTTAAATAGTTGGCAATTTCTAAAAAAATCTTACTGTAAAGTTCCTCAATTTTAACTCGATAGTAATTTAATTCCTTTTGAATGTCTGGCATATACATATTTATAGCTATTCCCGTACCATAACCAATTGCCATTAATGCGAATTCATTATAAACAAGCGCTAATGAAAAGCTTTTAGCTGCATATATATGCATGATAATAACTGCACTAGAGACAAAGCCATCCGCTACCCTTAATGACACAATTGTTGGTATAAAAATGAGTAGCATACCCGCTAATGCAAGTGGATGATAGGAAAATAGCTCAAAGCTCAAAAATGCATAAAACATTGCGATAATACTTGCGACAAACCGTGTATAAGCAGCATGAAGAGATTTTTTCTTCGTTGGCTGTACACATAATATTGTTAGAATACCAGCAGATGCATAAGAAGCTAATTCAAAGTATTGGGCAATGGCAATAGCGAGTGCTGCACCAAATGCCGTTTTTAATGTACGATAGCCGATTGAAAACTTCTTCAAGTCGACTGCCTCCTATCTTTTAGTACTCAAATTTTACATGCGTGTTGATTAGCCATATCTCACAAACATAGGCTCATACCATAATGTGTGGTTGATTTCCGTTCCGGCTGGGCGCTTTCCTGGGGGCGTCCGATGAGCCGCTTCGCTGCGCTGCAGGGTCTCATCTGTGACGCTAATCCCCCAAGGAGTCGCCCATCCTACACTACAATCAACAATATTCATTGAATACGTTTTACAAATATCATCAACAACTTTTGACGACAAGCGAAGTAGTCCAAGAAAAATAAAGGATTTCACCACAAATAATGCCCAATTTTGCTTATCAACACACCTGTTAATTTTATTCATTTCGAATTTTAGATTATTCATTTAGCCAATATTACAAATATTTCGAACGTCAATTGGCCAGTATATTGAAAATAAAAGGAAGCTATAACACCATGCTAATCGAGGATCAATTAGCATGGCCAAGTAGTAAGCCACCGCAGATATTTTGTAGCTGCGGGGCAACCTACTTTCGAATAGCTTCTCTTTTAACACTATGAATAAAATTAAAGTTCGTCGCAGTATTCCTCAAAGTTTGCTTGTAAGTTTGTTACTACTGACATTGGGTCATGACCTTCAATTTCATAGCGTCCAACTTCTGCTACTACTTGTCCATCCTTTAATAACACAAATGATGGAGAAGATGGTAAATGATCTTCACCGAAGTGATAACGAGCAGCTGCAGTTGCTTCTTTGTCTTGACCAGCAAACACCGTTACAAGATGATCTGGACGTTTATCGTAATGTACGCATTGTGCTGCTGATGGACGTGCGATACCTCCTGCACAGCCGCATACTGAGTTTACCATGACTAATGTTGTACCCGGACGAGCAAACGCCTCTTCAACAGCTTCAGGCGTGCGAAGCTGCTCATAACCAGCAGCCTCAATTTCTGCGCGTGCTGTTTTTAAAATTTCTTGCATAAATAAATCGTAATCCATATTCATATAGCGATAGCTCCTTTCAAATTCGCGTCATCATCATCAATCCGCCTCGGCGTAATTACGACCGGAGGCTTTAGGCCAATATGATGTTGGTCACTCAGTCGTTGCCACAGGACGTGGCGTTCTTAGACTGAGTTCCTCTATTTCAGCATGTGTTTGGACACCCGCTGGAAAGTTAACTTAAATCTGCATTCATCTCACCATCTATAGAGGTGGGAGACTTCAGCTGAAAGTAGTGAAACTTACTAGCTTTAGATATTCGACGCTCATACATCTCCTATCATAGCAGTTAGTGACGAATTTGTGCACCTACTTGCTCATATATTAGATGATATTATTTTTGTGATTGTTCATCGCTAAATAAACGATCTACACCTTGTGTAACTGTCAACTGTCCATTTAAAATTTGACGTTCTAAAAGCTGCACTTGTGCTTTCCGTTCTGGATTACCGTAAAACATATCGATTAACTGGTCGGTAATCATCGATTGGAACCAATCTCTTGTCTGATTTTGTCGTCTGATTGACCAGTAATTATTTGCCTCAACGATTTGTCTGAACTCTCCTATTGTATTCCAGACTTTGTCGAGACCACGTTTTTCCCACGAGCTTACCGGCATTGCTGTGGACATCCAACCTGGTGTTGCAGGCTGTAAGAAATGTAAAATTTGCTTGTACTCGGATACCGTTTTTTTAGCCAGACGAACATTATCACCATCAGCCTTATGAACAACAATGGCATCCGCTAACTCCATAATGCCCTTCTTCATGCCTTGTAACTCATCTCCCGCACCTGTTAAAACTAACAGCAAGAAGAAATCAACCATCCCTCGGACATACGTTTCACTTTGTCCAACACCAACTGTTTCTATTAAAATGACATCATAGCCAGCCGCTTCACAAACAAGCATCGTTTCACGTGTCTTTTTATGAACACCCCCTAGGGTACCAGCTGATGGAGAGGGACGAACAAAAGCATTAGGTTTTTTCACGAGCTCCTCCATTCGAGTTTTATCACCTAAAATACTGCCTCCCGATAAAGAAGAGCTCGGATCGATCGCAAGGACTGCCACTTTTTTCCCTAACTCACAAAGCATCGTTCCGAAAGCCTCAATGAACGAACTCTTTCCTGCACCAGGCACTCCTGTTATCCCAATGCGGACACTGTTTCCTGTATGTGGTAAAAGCTCTTGTAAAAGTTCTTGTGCTTGCACTTTATGTGTTGCATTTGAACTTTCAATGAGTGTAATAGCTTTTGACAAGTGTGTACGAGAGCTTGCACGTACTTCTTGTGCAAGCTCCTGTATGTTTAAATTGTCTGCTTTTTTCTTTCGGAACTTTTTCGGTGTACCATATTGCATTCCGTCGTGAGTTGCCTCTACTCCGTCCATAACAAATAGCGCACTTTCCGGCATTCCTTTGTTTTTGTCCATTATTCAGACACTTCCTCATAGCCTAAACGTTTGTAAATCTCTTCAATTATCTTTTGTGCCGATACAGGAATAACTGTACCAGGTCCAAAAATCGCTACTGCGCCAGCTTCATAAAGGAAATCATAATCTTGTGCTGGAATAACGCCTCCAACAATAATAATGATATCTTCGCGGCCCAGTTTTTCTAGCTCCGCCACTAATTCAGGAACTAATGTTTTATGACCTGCAGCTAATGAAGATACACCAATGACATGTACATCGTTTTCCACAGCCATTTGAGCTGCTTCTGCAGGTGTCATAAATAATGGTGAAATATCTACGTCAAAGCCTAAGTCAGCATAGCCTGTCGCCACAACTTTTGCACCACGGTCATGTCCATCTTGTCCCATTTTCGCTACTAAAATACGTGGACGACGACCTTCATTTTCAAGGAACTCCTCTGTCATTTGTTTCACTTCAGCAATTTGCTCTTCATCAGAGAAGTTTGCAGAGTAAACACCAGAGATGGAACGAATTACTGCCTTATGGCGACCTGAAACAACTTCGATTGCATCAGAAATTTCTCCTAATGAAGCACGAGCACGAGCAGCATCTACTGCAATCGCTAATAAGTTTTCTTCGCCATCTTGCGCCGCTTTTGTTAATCGAGCTAAATGTTTTTGTACTTCTGCTTCATCGCGTGCTGCCTTCATAGCTTCTAAACGTTCAATTTGTTTTTGACGAACTAATGTATTATCAATGTCAAGAATGTCGATAGGTTCTTCTTTATCTAAACGATATTTGTTTACGCCAACGATCGTTTCTGTTTTAGAGTCGATTTTTGCTTGTCGTTTTGCAGCAGCTTCCTCGACTTTCATTTTTGGAAGACCAGTTTCAATCGCTTTCGCCATACCGCCAAGCTCTTCGATTTCTTCAATTAAAGCCCATGCAGATTTTGTAATCTCGTCTGTTAATTTTTCCACATAGTACGAACCGCCCCATGGGTCAATAACTTTCGTCATAGCTGTTTCTTCTTGTAGGAACAGCTGCGTATTACGTGCAATACGTGCCGAGAAATCAGTTGGTAGAGCAATCGCTTCATCAAGTGCATTTGTATGAAGCGATTGAGTATGCCCCATTGAAGACGCATTTGCTTCGATTAATGTCCGTGTCACATTGTTAAATGGATCTTGCTCTGTTAAAGACCAACCAGATGTTTGTGAGTGTGTACGAAGTGCTAAAGTCTTCGGATTTTTCGGATTAAACGTTGACATCATTTGTGCCCAAATTCGGCGTGCAGCACGCATTTTTGCAACTTCCATGTAATAGTTCATACCGATTGCCCAGAAGAATGATAAACGAGGTGCAAAGGCATCAATATCGATTCCAGCTTTAAGCCCTGTACGAACATATTCAAGTCCATCTGCTAATGTATAAGCAAGTTCAATGTCATTTGTTGCTCCAGCTTCTTGAATATGGTAACCGGAAATCGAAATAGAGTTAAATTTCGGCATATATTTCGCTGTATATTCAAAAATATCTGCAATAATTTTCATAGACATTGCCGGTGGATAAATATATGTGTTACGAACCATGTATTCTTTTAAAATATCGTTTTGAATCGTACCTGCTAATTGGTCAGGAGTCACTCCTTGCTCTTCAGCAGCAACGATATAAAATGCAAGAACTGGCAATACTGCACCATTCATTGTCATAGAAACTGACATTTGATCCAAAGGAATTTGGTCAAATAAGATTTTCATATCTTCTACAGAGTCAATCGCTACACCGGCTTTACCAACATCCCCTGTTACACGCGGATGGTCTGAGTCATAACCACGGTGTGTTGCTAAGTCAAAGGCAACAGAAAGACCTTTTTGACCCATTGCCAGATTACGTTTATAGAATGCATTTGATTCTTCAGCCGTTGAGAAACCAGCATATTGGCGAACAGTCCAAGGACGAGCTACATACATAGTAGGGTATGGACCGCGCGTATTAGGCGCAATACCTGCTACATCATTTAAATGCTTTGCCTCTTTAATATCTTCTTTTGTGTTTATATCTTTAATTTCGATGCCTTCATTTGTCATGAATTTTTCTTCTGACGCTTGAGGCGCTTCTGCTGCTAAAACTTTTCCGATTTCAACTGCACTAAAATTTGGCTTGCTCATCGTTGGACCTCCTTCATGCTAGCGAACACTGAATTTAATTTTTCAATGATGTTCTGTCCTGCGAAAATAAAGCCGTTTAAGCCATTTGCTAACCAAGCTTCTTCTTCGTCTTTAAATTTACCTGCAACGTCAACAATTACGTTTGCTCGTTTGCCAGCTAAAATGGCTGGTACTAATTCTTTTGTATCGTCATCATTACCTGCAATGACTACATATGTTGCTTCTGTAGCATTTAACCATGCTAATGCTTCTTCAGCTGTAGCAATTGGTTCACTTTTTTCTGGTACTAAACCTACAGTATTTAAGAAACCTGATACGAAGTCAGCACGTGGTTTTGAGTTTTTTAGTGTACCTAATGCTAAAATTCCTGTTGTTACATTTGCTGCTGTCATTTCCGCACGTAAATGTTCAAAAGGTTTAGCAATGCGCTTAATTTCTGCAAAAGCTGGGTTTGTTGCGCTTTCAAGCACATCTGCTGGATTAGCATAAATATTTGTACCGATCAATGATTGCTTACGTGTTTGTACCGCTTTAATACGAGCTTGGTAGGATTTTTCTAGTTCTTCCGCAAGCTTTCCAGATGCAGTGTAAGCGTCGATTCCTCCAGCTGCTTCAATTTCTAAAAATAATGTCCAAGCTTCTTTCACAAAATCTGCTGTTAATGACTCAATAAAGTAAGAGCCACCAGCTGGATCTATAACTTTTAAAACATTTGTTTCTTCTTTTAAGATTAAAGATACATTTCGTGCAATACGAACCGATTGATCTGTTGGTTTCGTTAATGCATCGTGAGGGTGAACTGTAAAGACATCCGCACCACCAATTAAGCCAGAAAGAGCTTCATTTGCCGAACGTAATAAGTTTACATAAACATCCAGCTTCGAGAAGCTTCTTAACGATGTTTCAGCAATCGTTGGAACTTTTACGCAATTAGATACTCCATATGCAGATGAGAACGCTTTCCAAAGTACTTTAAAAGCACGGAGTTTAGCAATCTCTGTAAAGAACTGTGTATCCACTGCAAATGAAACATAAAACTTCTTCGCGAACGCTTCAAAGCTTTCTTCTTGATTTGCGTATTTTGCGGCTAATGCAAGTGCATAAGCTAACTCTTGCACTGCGTTTGCGCCTTCATTATGATAAACCGTTGTGTCCGCACCGATTGAGCGCACGCTCGGGAAATTATTTAAAGAGATAGGGTTTTTCGATACGATGAAACCTTTTACAGCTTCTCGCTGATCAACTGCTATTTTGTCGAATACTGCTAATATTGGGTCATTTGAATTTTCAACCGACATTTTAAACGAATATTCAGAGAAATAAGTCACTAATTGTGCCACTACTTCTTCAGTCCATTCAAAATTCACACGGCTATCAATTGTTACTACTTCATTGCCTCGAGCTAAGCTATCATCAAGCTGTGCGAAAAATGCATCGCTTGTTTCAGCATATATTTGCTGTGCCACTCGAAATGCTTCATTATTTTGTAGGGAACGGATCGTAGCAACTTGTTTATCAAGTTCTTCTCCAAGTTTTGCTACTAAACTTTCTTGGGTGTAAAGAGGTTCTAATGTAATACCTTCACTCGTTTTCGTTAAAAGAGACTCGAATGGTTTCCCTTTTAAAGCCTTGATTGCTGCATCTTGCCATTCTGAATAGGACGGCTTTTCAAATTCAATATTTTTCATGTTGTTTGACATGCGGACGCTTAATCAGCTTCCCCCCTTAGTAGTTTCTATTTTTTATTCTACATGACAAATTGCGACTCGCAAAGCAAAAAAAAATCGGAAACCGTTATATAACAGGCTTCCGACAAGTCATCAGTAGACTGACGTTGAAGATTTATTTGTATTTTCGAGTATTTCTTTTACTCTATTTAGGAATTTACCACAAACAAGTCCGTCGAGAACTCGATGATCTAAAGATAAACATAAATTCACAATATCTCGTGCCGCGAACATCCCACCAGGTAAAATAACTGGTTTTTTTACAATACTTTCCACTTGGAGGATAGCCGCTTGTGGGTAATTAATGATGCCCATCGACTGAACAGAGCCGAATGCACCTGTATTATTAACCGTAAATGTACCACCTTTTATATCATCCATCGACAGTTTTCCGGCACGAACTTTTCCTGCAAGCTCATGAATTTCCCTCGCAATGCCTTTAATCGATTTTTCATCAGCGTGTTTTATAACAGGAACAAATAACGCATCATCTGTTGCGACAGCAATGGAAATATTGATGTCATGCTTTTGAATAATTTTGTCCTCTGCCCACATAGAGTTCATCATTGGGAATTCCTTTAGAGCTTGAGCTACAGCTTTTACAAAGAAAGCAAAATACGTAATATTAAAGCCTTCTTTTTGCTTAAACTTAGTCTTTATGCTATCACGATATGCTACTAAATCTGTGACGTCCACTTCCATCATCATCCATGCATGTGGCACTTCATGAACGCTTCGTACCATATTATTGGCTATTGCACGGCGCACCTTCGTTACTGGAATTTCAATATCACCTGCTTGCATCGGTTGTGTAGGTGTAGCCGCTTTCGTATTCTCTTGTGCTGCATGTGTTGTAACCGGTGCTGATTGCGGAACTTTTTCATCGACTACAGGTGATGTTTCCACTAGAGGCGTTGGCACATTCCCTGTTTCAATCAGTTTCATTAGGTCTTTTCTTGTAATACGTCCACCTTCACCAGTACCTGTGATTTGATCAAGGGCAATTTCATACTCTTGTGCAAGTCGAAGAACAGCTGGTGAATAACGTACTTTATCCTGACGAACTGTTTTTTGCGATTCTCTTGTAGCTGTAGTTGGTTGCTGAGTCTCCTGTTTCTTTTGTACACCTGCATTTAAAATTGCCGTACTCACCGCTGATTTTTTAGCTGGAGGTGGTGGAGGTAACTCACTGTCACCTGCTATTTCAACGGAACAAACAACTGCACCAACCGGTAACGTTTGCCCTTCCTCTGCAAGTAGCTCTGATATGACTCCTTCAAAAGAAGATGGGATTTCTGCATTTACTTTATCTGTAACAACTTCTGCTAGTGGATCATATTTTTTTACTGTATCACCTGGTTTGACAAGCCATTTTTCAATCGTACCTTCTGTTACACTTTCGCCGAGCTGTGGCATTGTAATATTTTGAATAGCCATCATCTATTCCCCCCATCAATTATGCCTAGGTGTAATTGTATCTATCAAATTACTATCATATTTATATAAACTCTCACCATTTACCACATGAGTGGTTAACAGAAATAGATCCATTTATATTAGAATGCGGCAAGTTCTCGCATCGCACGCTCTACTTTATCAGGGTTGATCATAAAATATTTTTCCATCGTCGGTGCGTACGGCATTGCCGGAACATCAGGTCCTGCAAGACGCTGAATTGGTGCATCGAGTTCAAATAAACAATGCTCTGCAATGATTGCTGCAACTTCACTCATAATGCTACCTTCTTTATTATCCTCAGTAACTAGTAAAACTTTACCTGTTTTACTTGCCGCCTCAATGATTGCTTCTTTATCAAGCGGATAAACCGTGCGTAGGTCAAGAATATGCGCTGAAATACCATCTGCTGCTAGACGCTCTGCAGCTTGTAATGCAAAATGGACAGCTAAACCATACGTAATAACAGTAACGTCTTCCCCTTCCCGCTTAACATCTGCCTTACCAATCGGCAATGTGTAATCGTCTACTGGGACTTCGCCTTTAATAAGTCGATATGCACGCTTATGCTCAAAAAATAGCACTGGATCTTCATCGCGAATCGCTGCTTTTAATAAGCCTTTAGCATCGTACGGTGTTGAAGGTATAACAATTTTTAATCCTGGTGTTCCTGCAAAAAGCGCCTCTACAGATTGCGAATGGTAAAGCGCTCCGTGAATACCTCCACCAAATGGTGCACGTATAACCATCGGGCAAGACCAATCATTGTTTGAACGATAGCGGATTTTTGCAGCCTCAGAAACAATTTGGTTAACTGCAGGCATGATGAAGTCAGCAAATTGCATTTCAGCAATTGGACGCATTCCATACATCGCAGCACCAATACCAACACCTGCAATAGCACTCTCTGCAAGAGGTGTGTCAAGTACCCGATGTTCACCAAATTGATCGTAAAGACCTGCTGTCGCTTTGAAAACCCCACCTTTACGACCAACGTCCTCTCCTAAAATGAAAACACGCTCGTCACGTTCCATCTCTTCCTTCATCGCTAATGTAATCGCATCAATATAAGACATCACTGCCATTACATGTCACCTCCGTCCACTGGTGCATATACGTATTTCATAGCATGCTCTGGTGGTGCATACGGAGCAGCTTCTGCATAATCTGTTGCTTCATTCACCTCTGCCATGACACGTTCTTCTATTTCAGTACGCAGTTTTTCCGTCATAACTCCAGTATCCATTAGATACTTTTCAAATAACAAAATTGGATCCTTTGCCTTTCCTTCAGCTATATCCTCAGCAGTTCGATATTGACGATCATCATCATCCGAAGAATGCGCCGTTAAGCGATACGTCACTGTCTCTATTAAACTTGGACCTTCGCCTCTACGTGCACGATCAGCCGCTTCTTTCACAACCTTATAGACTTGCAACGGACATTTTCCATCAACTGTAACACCTGGCATACCATAGCCAATACCGCGATCTGATACTTTCGCACAGCCTAATTGACGTTCAACTGGCACAGAAATTGCATATTGATTATTTTCTACCATTATAATTACTGGAAGCTTATGCACTCCTGCGAAGTTCGCACCTTCATGGAAATCACCTTGGTTAGATGAACCTTCACCGAGTGTAACGAAGGTAATAAAATCTTCCTTTTGTAGGCGCCCTGCTAATGCTACGCCCACCGCGTGTGGAACTTGTGTCGTAACTGGCGAAGAACCTGTTAAAATACGATTTTTCTTATGTCCAAAGTGACCTGGCATTTGGCGCCCACCCGAGTTCGGGTCCTCTGCTTTAGCAAATGCAGATAACATCAATTCTCTCGGTGTCATACCAAAATGTAAAACAACACCCATATCACGATAATAAGGTGCAATATAATCTTTGTTATGATCAAGAGCAAATGCTGCCCCTACTTGCGCCGCCTCCTGACCCTGACAAGAAATAACAAACGGAATTTTACCAGAACGATTTAATAACCACATTCGTTCATCTAGTCTTCTTGCCATTAACATCGTTTCGAATATTGCAAGCACATCTTCATTTGTTAAACCTAAATCCTCATGCTTAATTTGAACACCTTGCATACGAACACCCCTTTCGAACGTTTCGCTTTCGCTACAAAAACACTTTCTGGATACAGATAACTAAAGCAATTATGGCTCTTCATAAAAATATGTACTTGATTGCACATTCCACTCCAGAAAGGACGTTTTCCATGAACGACGTCACCTTCCTCTTTATGAGCACTTATATCAATCTACCTGTTAATCAAGAACAGATTTTTGTTTGACCCTAGACTTTAGTTACAGAAACTACGAATCTTAAAAATGAATGGCCCGATGATCCACTGCTAACGCCGATTCCGCTAGCACCTCATTCAGTGACGGATGTGGATGAATGGCCTGACTTATTTCCCAAGGCGTTGCATCTAATAATTTAGCAAGCGATGCTTCTCCAATTAAATCTGTCACATGTGGTCCTACCATATGAATACCCAAAATATCATTCGTTTCTTCATCAGCAACAATTTTTACAAAACCATCCGTCTCTCCATTAACTAATGCTTTTCCGATCGCCTTGAACGGAAACTTACCAACCTTCAATGAATAACCTTGCTCTTGTGCATCTCTTTCTGTTAAGCCAATACTTGCGACCTCAGGGTAAGAATAAACACATTTCGGAACATTTAGAACATCAAGTCCCTCTGTTTTACCCGTTGCAATATGCTCAATAGCAGACACCCCTTCGTGTGAAGCAACATGCGCTAATTGTAAGCCACCAATAACATCCCCTATGGCATACATATGTGATTCCTTCGTTTGATACGAATCATTGACTTTGATAAATCCATTTTCTACTTCTATTTCTGTATTTTCTAAACCAATACCTTGTGTATTGGCTTCACGTCCAACACAAAGCAATAATTTATCTGCCTCAAACAATTCATCCTTATCATTTACTTTTGCAGAAATGAAAACGTTATCATTTTCAATTTTAAAGGATTCTGAATCTAAGCGAGCGTTCGTCACAATGCGGACGCCTCTTTTTTCAAGTTGCTTTGTAACTTCTTTTACAATATCCGCATCCTCTGCAGGTAAAATGGATGGCCCATATTCAATGACCGTTACGTAAACCCCAAAATCGCAAAGCATCGAGGCCCATTCAATTCCAATTACTCCTCCGCCAACAATTAACAACGACTTTGGCAGTTCTTCCATTTCCAATGCATGATCAGAATTCATCACATATTTACCATCAACCGTTAGTCCCGCCATTCCTCTTGGCTTTGATCCTGTAGCAATCACCACATTTGTTGGAACTAGCATTTCATTTTCATCGCCATTACTCATTTCAACTGAAATAGTGCCAGGCATCGGTGAGAAAATAGATGGACCTAAAATTCGCCCTAATCCCTGATAAACGTCTATTTTGCCCTTTTTCATCAGTGTATTCACACCTTGGCTCAATTGCTCAACAATAGCTTGCTTCCTTTCTTGCACTTTGTCGAATTGCAATGTAACCCCTTCAATATCAACACCATATTCAGCCGCAGTTTTATTTGCCATACGATACACTTCTGCACTTCTAAGTAAGGCCTTACTTGGTATACAGCCTTTATGCAAGCATGTTCCACCTAGTCGTTCACGTTCGACAATAGCTGTTTTTAAGCCCAATTGTGCAGCTCGAATTGCAGCTACATAGCCCCCTGTACCTCCGCCTAAAATGACAACATCATAGTTTTGAGCCATATAGATTCCCCCTTGTGAGAAAAATGCTAATCATTAATGTAATCTATTAATTTACGATAAAGTTAGAAGAAGTCGACAATGCGACTTCTTTCAACGAATAAGCGGCACTTAACGACCGTTTAAAATATTTTTTTCATTTTTTAAGAATTGGCTACGAGACTTTGATACTCGAGCGATACGTTCTTCTGCTAAACGATTAGCTGCTACATACGTCGGTATACCATCACGTTTAGAAATCGCGAAGATTTTTTCAAGACTATCGTAAATGCCTTCGACACGTTTCATTGCACGTTCACGGTTATATCCATATAATTCATCAGCTACATTTATTACTCCACCAGCATTAATTACATAATCAGGTGCATAAACTATCTCTAATTCATGTAAATAATCACCATGTCGAGAATCTTGTAATTGGTTATTGGCAGAACCTGCGATAACCTTTGCTTTTAGTTGCGGAATCGTTTCATCATTTAAAATCGCCCCTAATGCACAAGGTGCGAAAATATCAACTTCCTGTGAATAGATTTCCTCCGGTGCTACAGCAGTCGCATCAAAATCATTCACAACGCGATCAATTGCCACTTGATTAATGTCTGTAACAACAAGTTTTGCACCTTCATTATGTAAATATTCGCAAAGCTTGTAGGCTACGTTCCCTAAACCTTGTACAGAAATAGTACGTCCCTCTAATGAGTCAGATCCAAATGCTTCTTTTGCTGCTGCTTTCATCCCAAGGTAAACGCCGTATGCAGTTACTGGAGAAGGATTTCCTGATGAACCAAAAGCAGGGGAAATTCCCGTTACATAATTTGTTTCTTCATGCATTAAATCCATATCTGTCACTGTTGTACCTACATCTTCTGCCGTAATATAACGACCATTAAGCCCTTGGATAAAACGTCCTAGTGCACGGAACATTTCTTCATTTTTATCTTTAAATGGGTCACCGATAATAACCGTTTTTCCACCGCCAAGGTTTAAACCAGCTGCAGCATTTTTATAGGTCATCCCTCTTGCTAAACGCAATGCATCCTCTATCGCATTTTCTTCTGATGCATATGTCCACATACGTGCCCCGCCTAATGCTGGTCCAAGTGTTGTGTCATGGATAGCGATAATCGCTTTTAACCCTGATGCTTCATCTTGGCAAAATACCAATTGTTCATAATCATACTTTTCCATATACTTGAAGATTTCCATGAAAACTCGCCCCTTTGCTTTGGAAAGTGCATCCCCAAATGCCCATTCCAATTCAGTATAATTAGTATATCAATTATGCCTCGGCATAACTGCGTCCGGAATCGGCTTTGTGCATAGGCCTGCAGATGTTTTTTGTGCGAAAGCGCAGCGACAACACGACGCAGGTCAGTTAGCCGTTATCGCATGGATGCGATGATTTTAGGCTAACATCCTATATTGTTTTTCTTTCCGATTCTGTGACATCCGCCAGAGGCTTTAAATTCTTTTACCAGGTATTTGGACACCTGCTGAAGAATTTAAAATTGTTTAACAATGGATAATATTGCTCCATTTAATTTTACAATACTGACAATTTCACAATTTAGCAACTATTATTACATTTTCTTGTTTAAGTAAGAATTTTCTAAAGATTCAGTTATGATTATCACGTTTTGTCTTACTTGTTTTCTGGTTCATCAGTTCCATAGTTTTATAACGTTTCTTGACATTCCAATATCCACAGGTACAATTAAACTTAGGAATAAGGAGGGACGTGCATGGCTCGTTTTGCTGCATTTATAGTAATGCTTATTCCCGGTCTTATGGCTGCAGGTGGCATTAAATTTATGCGTGATACATTATTTGGTAAGCTCATTTCACCTTTCCCATTTTTATGGCTACAATTTGTCGTTGGCATTATTCTTTTTGTTATAGGCTTTGGCTTTTTCGCAGGTTTTTTACTTCACCGCGATCGGAAAAATGGAAAAGTGGCTCCGCGCTTCCAAAAAAAATAAAAATAGCTATCCTAATAAGTCTAAGGCGGACTTATTGGATAGCTATTTTTATCTTCATTCAAAATCTTCAGCTACATTTTCTATTCTGTGCGAAAGCGAAGCGACAGCAACAACAATATTGCCGAGGCGACATTGATTAACGTTGTTGTCGCTTAATCACTTTATCTGGAAAATCAGAAATCCAACCAATTACAGAAGGATGGGGATTCGTTAAAAATGCTTCATTCCCATCAATTGCATAAAAACGACATGCTTTATCACTCGCTACACAAGCCTCTAAATATCTTGGTTTATAATATCTTTTATGCATATGAACACTATCAATTGCTTTGTAATCACGAAGCAAATCCCATTTTAATTTTTTCGTTGCTATAAGTGCTGTTTCATAGTCTGGCTTATATTGTTTCACAATCTCTAAAAGCTCATAGTGAAACGAAGAAAAATGACTACCTCCAGGCAAAGTAAGCCCATGTAGCATTTGAATAAGTGCGCTTTTATTATCAAGAAGTGTTGATTTTAATTCAATATTAAGTGGGAGCTGTTGAGAATTTGCCCATGCTAAAACAACTTCAAACGTCGGAATTTTATACGTTGAAAATACTCGTCTCCACGGCTTCCCAAGTTTAAAGCTTATTAGCTCCTCTTTCGTACATTCGTTCACAAGCTTATTGATGCCTACTAATCTTGATAGCTGTGGATCATGAAACACTACTGGAATGCCCTCTTTTGAAAGCTGGATATCTAATTCAATTCCATCTGCCCCTAGCTCTAATGCCTTTTCAAAAGACTTCAAAGTATTTTCAAGTGCATACGCGGATGCCCCACGATGTGCAAATACAGGAATAAAGGATTCGCTAAGCATTTAACTCACCAAATTCAATAAGAAATTTACCCTTTTTAATCTTATTTAATAAGGATGATTTTTTGCCAATTTGAATATAGGTACCAGGATGTGCTTCCTTCGTAACAGTAATCTCCTCTTTTCCAGCATGGCGCATTTCATCCATTATGAGTTTAACCTCACGATCAATGGTCACTGCATCCGCTTTCAATTTTGTTAAAACTTGTTTTGTACCTTCAAATGTAGCTATTTGCTCCTTAGACATTTGGTTTAGGAGTGGCAGTAAGCTTTTAATTTTCCCCTCGTGCTCAGCGATTTCTGATTGCAGTTGCTTAAGCTTCTCCGCCTTCTCTTGCATAATAGAATAGCTTTCCTGTTTATTGACGCTTTCGATAATTAAATCAGTTCGACGCTCTAAACGATTTCCTGAGATGGCCGTAACGATTGTATTTTTGGCTACTGCACGGCCCCCAATAATTTTTCCTTTTCGTTCGTCCACAAAGATAGAATGGGCAGAGAGCTGGGATCCTAATGCATAAGATCCTATATGAATGCTGTCAGCTGCAACTAGATTTGCTTCATTAACATGCTTAACGAAAATATTGCCGCCTGCCTCTACAAGCGTTGATCCTAGACCAAAAATCCCTCCGCGAATATAGACGTCGCCTTCAAGGGATTTAATCAGTTTGGCACCGCTTACACCTTCGGCACCCTCAATGGAAATATCTCCAGTAGCAATGACTGTATAGCCTGATGTAACTGTTCCTTTAATGCTTAAAGAGCCATTAAATTCGAGATTCCCTGTTTCAACGCCCACGTCCCCATGAATTGGCAAATGTCTATTAACTCCGATCATGCCTTTGACATCATCTAATACACCAGCTATTTTTGAACGGATGACAGTTTTCCCATCCTCTTCCACTTCATAAGCCGATTTTTTATCATATCGTATAGGAAAATCACGACCCGGTACTGCAGCCATTATTTCTCCTAGTACATTTTCCCCTGGTTTACCTAATGTCGCAGGAATTTTCTCGCCTAGCCACGAACCTTCGGATATTTCAGAAATAAAGTTCATGTCATAATAATCAGCTTTGCCATCTTCGCGAATTACTGGCTTTCTCTCTGGTTTAGGTAAGTATGTAATTTGTGCATCTGTTCCTGCTACTGGTTGTGTACCTTGAGCAATTAAAAATGCTTTTCCTGTCTCAATGTTAGAAATATCAAAATCTAATATGCCATGAACAATTCCTTCGCTTTCGATAGTTTCCAAAATTTGTTCCGTTAATTTCTCTTTATTCTTTAGAATATAATCATGTGTTTCATAGATAAATATTGAGGCAGACATTTTATCTCGTGCAACTTCAGCTTCAACATTTGGAAGCCAGCGTCCAATTTCAACAGGGCTTGTGCTTTCAGTTGCTAAGACATTTTTTAATATTGAAAAATTTGACAATTTAAGTCGGGGATGACTTCGTAAAATACTATCAAATTCTTTTAATGGAAAACCGGCACTGAAAGTAAGCATATACACTTTGCCATTTTCTTCTGTTATTTCGAATTTATCATTTCGAACTAGAATCAAGCTACCTCCTCCTTCCCTCTAACTGTAAGTATATACAATCTATTTACATTTGTTTAGAGACAATTGTCACTACTCAGAAAGAAGATACACATACTTTATAAGCAATATTCACATCCAATATTTTCATTTTCATATGATAATTAGGTGATTTATACTATACAAAAGTAATATTTTACTCAGTTCTTCAAAATCTCACTGTCCAAATTGTATAAATTTCACTATTAACAATCAGGAAATTTACTAAATCTTCAACTAACTAAAAAAACAGATAATATATCTGTCTTAATTTTCATAATTTTACTTAGGCCTTCAATACTAAATACATATCCCTCGGAAACCATTTATACAGAGTTGAATGATGACTCTTAATCTTCCTCCAGAATAGACTCAATGCGCAAATGAGCGCCTAGTTGATCAAAATTCAAGAGCTGCTCACGTGTCATGTAGTAAACGCTAATGCTTCCATTCATTCCAAGCCGCACTTCAAATAAATTATCTTCTATCTGCGTTATTTCTAACGAGTTTTTTTCGTCAAGCTGTATGTTTACGCTTTTCACCTGTTATCACCCCAAATCAATTATACCTCGGTATAATTGTGTCCGGAATAGGCTTTGGGCCAATCCGATGTTGATCACTCAATCTTGTGTTGCTGTTGCACAGTCAAATTGCCACAGTACGTGGCGTTCTTAGACTGAGTTCCTCTATTTCAGCGGTTGTTGGAGACATGCTGAAATAAGTTATAAACGATCAACAGCATTGTCGATCGTTTAATTAATTACTTTCCTAATACATGTTCCGCTAATACACTTTGAATTTTATATATGTTAGTTGATTTATTAAAGCTTTTCTGTATCGGTAATTCATTACCTGAAACCCAAATTTTCAACTCTGCATCTAAATCAAATGTCCCTGCCGTTTCAACTGAAAAATGAAGAATACTTTTATATGGAATTGAATGGTATTGCGTCTTCTTTCCAGTCACTCCTTGTTTATCGATTAAAATAAGTCTTTTATCCGTAAAAATAAACGTGTCTCTAATAATTTTGTAAGCATTCTTAATTGTTTCATTAGGTGTTAATAAGCCTTTAACTTCTTCCTTTAACTTTTCTAGATTAACTTCACTTGCATTACCTATTATTCCATCAAATATCCCCATCTTTACTCCCCTTCCTAATGTCCATCCTTCATTTAGAATATGAGATTATTTTTCCATAAATTACGTGTGCAATTTTCAAAAATTTTATTTCCTTCATATAGCTATACAAATAACGATTAGGTAACTGTGAAACTGAGTTCCTGCTTAATGTAATTCTTAAAGAGCGTTATAGTCAGTTCAAAATACTTCCAAGTCTTTAGTGATAAATATTTAACGTCATAGTGCAACTCGTAAAGGAATCTAATTTAATAATCGTACTCTTATCGAACGTAAAAAAGACATCCTTTCAATCATAAAGTGTAATACATTTAGCTTGAATTGAACTGAGTAAGCCTGTTTTGTTACTATTCTACGTAATCAAACCTCTCCAAATTAAAATAGACCTCTCAAACAGTCGGTGTAGACTGTCTAAAAAGGCGTTATAAAATATAGAGTAAAATTGCTATAAATAATAATTTTCTAATCATTCTCCGCTAAGTCAAACCTATAACCACGATTAGCTCGCGATCATAGCAAATGAATTCGCTATTTGTCGTAAGGGAATGTAAAAATTTTAAATGTTGATACATAGGGGTTTTTTGAACATATTTTATTTAACTAAAGTTTCATTCATTTATCGGTCTGAAAATCTGTTGGTATTCTTCTATTGTATGGTAGGGTGTGGGTGATTCAAAAAAAACAACCTACTCAAAAGAGAGTACGCTGTTATTCTTCAATTCCTTTTGCTCTAATATCAATCATCTTTAATGCAATATCAGAAACTAAAACTGTATTAGCCTTAATAATTTCTAAGTCATAATCATTAGGCTCATCTATATACTTTTTAAGTGCTTGAAACCTTATATCTTGGTATTTTTTCAGTTCTTCAAATAGGTATGCAATCTTTTTATCACCTTCAGTAATAGTATTTAATTTGATAATATACATACTTTCTTCAACTGATTCACCAGTTTCGATTAACTCTTTCATTTGATAATCCTCTAATGGCAAATTGGAAGTGCCTAACAAATATTCATTCAAGTTTTCTTGATGTTCAACTAGGATGATATTGAAATCTTTCATAATTATATCGACTTCTGCACTTAAATCATTTTTAGGTTGTGGGTCAATAACCTCTTCTTCCATTTCTTTTGGTGCTACTTCAATTTTCTCTTTAGGTTCAGTTTCTGATACATTATTAACATCAGTCTTCACAGATTCATCCTTACCGCACGCCGATAGAATCATTATAAAACCAATTAGAGTTAACCATTTAATTTTCCTCACTTCACAACACCCCTATTTTCACTACTTACAGTTATATATTACCAATGATATAATTGTAAAGGAATACCTATTTTTTTATGAGCTGTGAGAATGGTTATGGTAGCGTACAAAATAAACAATTAGGGGTTCCCACTTCTTGTAAATACTTTTCCAATCTAATTCATATTAATCCTTGTGAGGCATGGTCAGAAAAATTGCCCCAAACATATTACAACGCGATTTTACAGCGAAAAAATGAACGAGAAATGGGTAACAGACGTGATGGAGTTCCATCTATTTGGTGAGAAACGTTACTTATCACCCGTCCTTGATTTATGTAATGGCGAAATCATTGCATACACAGTAATGAATCGTCGCCTGTATAAGCTGGTCCATGATATGCTAGAACAAGCATTGGGGCGCCTTCAATCAGGTGATCAAGTCGTTCTTCATTCGGACCAAGGTTGGCACTATCAAATGAAAAAGTATCAACGAACATTAATACAACATGGGATTACGCAAAGTATGTCCCGTAAGGACAATTGTTTAAATAACGCAGTCATTGAAAATTTCTTTGGCTTATTAAAATCTGAACTCCTGTATCTATAAGAATTTGAATCCAAGGTACATTTTGGAAAGTGATTTGAGGACTATCGTCACTTTTACAATCACAAACGAAGACCTAAGCCCGGTAGAGTACCGAACTCAGGTCTTAGAAGTTGTTTAACTAAATATGCCTAACTTTTATTGGTCAGGTCATTAACGCCTATGCTTTATCAAAAATTAATGTGACATCGTTATTCTTTGACAAGCTATTTTTGCCGCTGGCGTTCCAACACCAGCATCAAGTGCTGCATCTACTGATTCTCCCCAAGAACCACTGTTAGCCTTTATTTCGTTCCCTGCTGTAAAAATTCCCTCCGCTACAATTTGAACACAATCAAAATAGTCTGGGTTAGGATTACTTTCAAGATACTGTGCAGCTAATTCGTCTGCTTTCTTTTGTATTGAAACTCGACCTTGTTCAGCCAATGAACTAAAAACACTCTCAGCTTGCCCACCAAAGTGTACTATTACGTCGTTAATGTCTTGACCAGTACGATGTATATCTCCCATTTCAGATGACATATTTATTCCTCCCAATCCTTGAAATTTGAACATGTTTTTAAGTTCACAAATATTTTCTCCAACAGAGATTGTTCTTATCCATCAACAACTATCCTAAATAATCCTCAATTTCCACTAAAGTAATTTAACTCCACAACTACATATTCACTAATATTCCCCAGCATCAAACATCCTTTTTGCGTATAGCTTTAAGGTTTGACTTCATTTTCAATATCAGTCAAAAAAAAAACACCTCCATGAACGGGATTTTCCCCATAAATGAATGTGTTTCATAATTTAATTCAATTAATTAACATTAGTTTTATGATATGAACTCTGTAGTTAGTCTGTATGAATTCTCTCTAAATAAGTCCTGTAATCCTTTGTAGCTCTAACCTTAGCTCGCCATCATATCAATGCGAATCTTGTCAGCGATCATGGCGATGAATTCGCTATTTGTCGGTTTCGACTTCAAATGATGTACCGTATAACCAAACATCGACGAAATCGATTCATAATTGCCACGGTTCCATGCGACTTCAATGGCATGACGAATCGCACGTTCAACGCGTGATGGTGTTGTATTGAATTTTTTAGCAATTTCTGGATATAAAATTTTCGTCACAGATCCTAATAACTCGATATCTTCGAATACCATCTGAATAGCTTCTCTCAAATAAGAGTAACCTTTTATATGTGCAGGAACGCCAATTTCTTTAATAATGGCCGTAATTGTGCTATCTAATTGATGTTGATTTAATTTTTGAGGTGCCGTCGGTTGTAAAACACTTGTCTTTTTAGGAAGTGTTGCTTTCTGTCCAGCACAATGTAAGATTTTTTGAACCAATTGATCAAATTCAAATGGCTTTAGCATGAAATAGGATGCACCTAAGTCTACAGCTTGTTTCATCACATCTTCTTGACCAAATGCAGTTAACATTATAACTTGAATTGATGACATTTGTTCATTTTGATACATCGACTCTAAAACAGCTAGCCCATCAAGATGTGGCATAATAATATCTAGCAGCAAAATATCTGGTGTGAATTCCTCAAGCATTTGTAAACAAACTTTACCATTTGAAGCAGTTGCAATGATTTCAATTTCTGGATGTCCTTGAAAATACTGCTCCATCGTTTTTAATAACTCACGATTATCATCTGCAATCGCTACTTTAACCTTTGTCATTTAAAATTCCTCCTTCTGAACTGTGCTTCGAATATCCCGTTACCTACCCCAATGCTTTTTTTGCACACTGTGGAATTTTCGACATTTTTGTTTTAAAAACCTTTTCAATTTCCAAAAATGAGTATGTAGTCCGATACTTTCTTTTAATATCGACAAGTTATGATAAATAACTGACAAAGCTTCGAATGCTTCTACCATTTATTTTAGTGAAAAAATGGAGATAAAACTACAGTTTTTTATAAGTATCGCTAATCACTTCATAAATAAACGAAATACATGGTGAACAATATATTTTCATGAAAAAAAGGAGCCACCTTTTGGCAGCTCCTTCGTTTAAGATGATTTTTTTAACATTTCCGCTACAGTGATGGCTGCTCCTTTTTTCGGCTCCTCCACAAACATATGCGTAACCGCACCTACAAAACGACCGTCTTGAATGATAGGACTGCCACTCATTCCCTGCAAAATACCGCCTGTTTTTTCAATGAGCTTTTTGTCAGTGACTATGAATTCAAGGCGTTCATTTTCAACCTTTATAATTTCAATTGAAAAAGTTTCCACCTTACTGCCTTTGATCGCTGTATAGATTTCTGCTTTTCCTGCTTTTATATCCTTTTCATGCATAATTTCAATTGCTTTAGGCAAACTTTGTTGATAACCGTCTTCCCAACGGCCGAAAATTCCATAAACTGTATTTTTATCTATACTCCCTAATCGTTCCTGATGTTTTTCAATGGAGGATATTTTATAGCCAGGTTGGCCAGGTATACTTTTACGAATTTGTTGAATCGAAGCTAAAAAAATGGAGCCAGCATGGAAATTAGGGGCTTCTTGTAAGGTTGAATCGACGATCTGGTGGCCTAACGCACCGTAATTTTTTGTCTCTGGATCAATGTATGTCAATGTTCCTACTCCATCTGTTTCATCTTTTAGAAAGGAAATAACATGTTCAGCTTCTTGCTCCTGTAACTCAAGTGTCACTTCTTTTCCTTCATTTTTTATCGTCCATTTCTGTTGTCCTTGTCGAGCAACAGCTTTTTTGGCATCTGCAAGTGTTTTTACTGTAATATCATTTATTTTTTCAATTACAGCGCCTCCTTTCATCCACTGATTGGAGGCTAATAGCACATCATGTGCTACAAATACATGTGATAGCTGAAGTTGAATACCAATTGCTTCGCCCATCGGAATTAGCTTTTTTGCGGCAAAAGCCTTTACGGGCATGAATAATAAAACGATGAGCATAGGCAAAATGACAAATTGACGCCAACGACGATACATACGACACCTCCTTTTTATTTTTGTCTTTATACTATGTGTTGTTGTGGCGTTCTTATAAGCGGTAAATATTTGCGCAAAAAGAAAAAACCCAGAAACAACGAGCTGTTTCTGGATTCTTTTGCTATCTCATTTGTTTTTTTCGTTCATTCGCCATTTTTAAAAGCTCTGTTGCGTGCTGCAATGTTAAATCTGTAATTTCCGCTCCAGATATCATGCGACTGACTTCTTCGATACGAGCATTCGTATCTATTTCCAGCAATGACGTAAATGTTCGATCATGCTCAACTTCTTTTTTAATAAAATAATGATGATCAGCCATCGCAGCTACTTGTGGTAAATGCGAAATACATAAAACTTGAGAGTTAATGGATACTGCTGCAATTTTTTCTGCGATTGCTTGCGCTACGCGACCACTTACACCTGTGTCTACCTCATCAAAAATAATAGAGGTGATGCCATTTGACGATGAGAAAATCGTCTTTAACGCAAGCATCATACGCGATAATTCTCCACCAGAAGCAATTTTCGGCAAAGATTTTGGCGGCTCGCCCACATTCGTAGAAATATAAAAAATTACTTGGTCTTTTCCGTTTGCATCAAAGAAAGGTAATTCATCAAAATTCACAATAAATTTTGCTTTTTCCATATGTAATTCACGCAGTTCGGCCATAATAGCTTCACTTAAATTATGTGCAGCATCCTTTCGTACAGTAGAAAGTTCTGCAGCAAGCTCTTCAAGTACCGTTTCCATCTCCAGCACTTTTCGTTCTTTCACTTGCAAAATTTCGTCTCGATTTAAAAGCTCATTTAGCTCATTTTTGATTTTATCGTAATACGCTAAAATCTCTTCAACTGTTGAGCCATATTTGCGCTTCAAATTTTGTAATAAGGCTAAACGTTGCTCAACCTCATTTAATCGAGCGGGGTCAAATTCTAATTCGTCCAACACATTTTTAACCTGATACGCAGCATCTTGTAACGCATAAAATGCAGTCGTAACAGATTCGGATGCCTCTTTAAATTGTTCGTCAATAGTGGCAGCATCCTCTAAGGCTCCCATTGCATTGCCGATCCAGTCAAGGCCTTTCGATTCACCTTGAATGGCTTCATATGCTGCACTGGAGCGTTCAAAAATCTTATTGAAATTCATTAGACGACGGCGTTCATCAAGAAGCTCATCTTCCTCGCCAAGCTTTAAATTTGCATCTTCCAGCTCTTTCATTTGGAATTGATACAAATCAATACGTTGTGCCATTAACTGCTCATCAATCGAAATCGAAGCTAACTCTTTTTTTAGTGAACGATATTCATCATATTGAGAACTGTATGCCTCTTGAATTGGTGTAAGTTGTTCCTCGGCAAAATGATCAAGTAAAGAGATATGCTGCTTCTCATCCATTAATTCTTGATTTTCATGCTGACCATGAATATCGATAAGGCTAGCCCCAATATCACGTAAAACAGATAATGGCACAAGTTTACCGTTTACTCGACAAACACTTTTTCCAGAATCATTTAAATCACGGCGTAAAATAATGGTATCTTCTTCAATTTCAATGCCTGCCTCTTCAAGTTTCTTATGTACAGGATGCCCAGAACTTGAAATTTGAAATAAACCACCTAATTCTGCCTTTTTAGCTCCATGACGAATAAATTCGGTATTTCCTCGTCCTCCAGCAAGTAAATGCACTGCATCGATAATAATGGATTTCCCTGCTCCTGTTTCACCTGTTAAAACAGTTAAACCACCTGAAAAACTAACAGTTAAATCCTCGATGATGGCAAAGTTTCTTATACTTAGCTCTCTTAACACAAAATGTCACCTCTGTATCAAATTACCCTGCTATTTTATAGCATCTCTAATAAGCGATTTTTAGTATTTTCACGCTCATCTTCATTACGACAAATAATTAAAATAGTATCGTCTCCAGAAATAGTTCCTAAAATTTGAGGCCAATCTAAATGGTCAAGTAATGATGCAATAGCATTGGCATTACCAGGAAGAGCCTTCATCACTAAAAAGTGTGATGCACCATCAATGCTGACAAAAGCATCAGCTAACGCACGATGTAATTTTTGTATAGGATTGAATCGTTGGTCTGCGGGTAGGCTATATTTATAGCGTCCATCTTGTAAAGGTACTTTAACAAGATGAAGTTCTTTAATATCACGTGATACTGTTGCTTGTGTCACATTATAGCCTGCATCTTTTAAAAAATCGACTAAATCATCTTGTGTTTCGATTTCATGATTGGCTATAATATCCCGAATTCGTATATGTCGTTGTCCTTTGTTCATCTCGGTCACCTCTTATAAATAGTTGAATATTTGTATATTTACACTACCATTTAAAACATAAAAGCACAAGAAAAAACACGGCTCTGTAAACGAGCACGTGTTATTTTAGTGCACTATGCGCTTCTTCAACGAGTGTATTAAAAGCTGTATATGCAGAGACATCTTCATCACCAATAGGATTCACTAAATGGAATAAAAATTCAATATTCCCCTCGCCTCCTGTAATTGGTGAAAACGAAGCGTCTTTAACGACAAAGCCAACCTCTGTCGCCATTGCTGCTGTCTTTTCTAAAACTTCTAAATGGACCTTTTTATCACGAACAATACCTTTTTTACCGACTTTCTCTTTCCCAGCTTCAAACTGAGGCTTTACAAGTGCCATTACATCGCCACCTGGCATTAACAATGTTTTTAAGACAGGTAAAATAAGTGATAATGAAATAAAGCTGACATCAATAGTTGCAAAGTCTGGTAAGCCCTCTGTTAAATCTGGCGCAGTAGTATAACGGAAATTTGTTTTTTCCATGACAGTTACACGTTCATCAGAGCGGATTTTCCACGCTAGTTGGTTGGAACCAACGTCCAATGCATAGCAATGTCTTGCACCATTCTGTAATGCACAATCGGTAAATCCTCCTGTAGAGGAGCCAATATCTAACATTAGCTTCCCCTCTACAGACATATCAAAAATTTGTAGCGCTTTTTCTAGCTTCAAGCCACCACGGCTAACATATTTTAAATCTGAGCCTTTTACTTGTAGTGGTGCATCAATAGCGATTTTTTCCCCCGCCTTATCGATGCGAATTTCATTTGAAAAAACAAGCCCTGCCATAATAGAGCGCTTTGCTTTTTCTCGCGTTTCGCATAGCCCACGCTCTACAAGTAAAATGTCTACACGTTCTTTTGGATGTTTTGTCATTATTTATTCAAACCTACTTGCTGTTTTTGTTGAAGTAACACATGCATTCGTGCCACTGTATCTTCAGCCGTCATATGAATTTCAGCGAGAAGTTGGTCTACATTACCATGCTCAATAAAATGATCTGGTATACCCATACGATCAATCAATGCACTTAAATAGCCATGGTCATGGGCAAATTCTAATACACCACTACCAAAACCACCTTGTAAAACCGCCTCTTCAATCGTTAATATCGGTTTGCGGCTTGATAATATACGATGAAGCATATTCTCATCCATTGGTTTAATGAAACGAGCATTGACTACTTCTATCTCTACACCTTGCTGTGCTAAAATACCGGCTGCTTCCATTGCCATTGGAATCGTCGTACCAAAGGTTAAAATCGTAGCATCCTTACCTTCACGCAGCACTTCCCAGCTACCAATCGGTAACGTCTTAAGCTCATCATCTAACGGAACGCCTATACCATTACCTCGTGGATAACGTAACGCAATTGGACCGCCATCATAGTCAATGGCTGTTTTCACCATATGTTGGCCTTCATTTTCATCTTTTGGCATCATAATTGTCATATTTGGAATATGACGAAGGAATGCAATATCAAATACGCCTTGATGTGTTTCACCGTCTGCGCCAACTAGGCCTGCACGGTCAATTCCTATAAATACATTTAAGTTTGGACGTGCAATATCATGTAATACTTGGTCATAGGCACGTTGAAGGAATGTTGAGTAAATAGCTAAAAATGGTTTCATTTTTTGCGTCGCTAGACCTGCTGCCATCGTAGCTGCATGTTGTTCGGCAATCCCCACATCAAAGAAACGCTCTGGGAAATCCTTTTGGATCCCTTGTAGTTTTGAGCCCACCGGCATTGCAGGTGTAATTGTGACGATTCGTTTATCCTCATGAGCAATTTTACGAACAGTCTCTGCAACCAAACTACTCCAAGCTGGACCTTTCGCTTCTGATTTTACAAAGGCACCGTTTTCAATTTTATAAGGACCTGTCCCATGCCAATTACCGATTGTATCATCTTCAGCAGGTTTATACCCTTTACCCTTTTTCGTAATCACATGAACGAGCACTGGACCTTTTACTTTTTTAGCTTGTGATAAAGTTGCCTCAAGAGCTTCGAAATCATGTCCATCAATCGGTCCTAGATATTTAAAGCCTAACTCCTCAAAGAACACACCTGATACCACTAAATATTTTAAGCTATCCTTTAAGCGTTCAGCAGTTGAAGCAAGCTTACCGCCTAGCACAGGAATCTTATTCATAAGTGATTCCAGTTCTTCTTTTGCTTTTGAATATTCCTTGGCTGTACGAAGACGTCCCAGTACATTGTGTAACGCTCCGACGTTTGGAGCAATTGACATTTCATTATCGTTTAAAATGACAATCATATTCGTTTCAGCATGACCGATATGGTTTAATGCCTCTAGTGCCATACCACCTGTTAAAGCTCCATCTCCAATAATTGGTATCACGAAGTTCTTTTCATTTTTAATATCACGTGCTGCTGCCATACCCATAGCTGCTGACAAAGATGTCGAGCTATGCCCCGTCTCCCACTCATCATGTTCACTCTCAACATGCTTTGGAAAACCACAAAGTCCTTTGAACTGACGTAATGTATCAAATTGACTTGCACGACCCGTCAAAATTTTGTGCACGTAAGCTTGGTGGCCAACATCCCATAAAAACTTATCTTGTGGACTGTCAAACATTTTATGGAGCATAATCGTTAGCTCCACAACACCTAGGTTCGGCCCGATATGACCACCTGTGACAGAACATTTTTCGATTAAGAAGGCACGAATTTCTTGCGCAAGTCGCTCAAGCTCCTTCTTATCTAAGTTTTTTAAAAAGGCTGGACTAGTTATCTTATTTAAATCCACCTTTCTCACACACCTTTTCAATAAATTATTCACCGTAATTGTGTTTCCACCATTATAACAGTGTTATCAATATGCTAAAAGTACGAACACTTTATTGTTTGCACATTGGCAAACGCCCTCACCTATTCTAGCATACTCTATGCCTTTAACGCCTCGTTTTTATCCTAGTTTTTACGATGAACAATATAGGCTGCAAAATCACGTAATAAGCTGGCATCCACTTGCAATTTATCTAGTGCGTTATTGGCATGCTGATAATGCTCAGCAAGCTTTTCCTTTGCCCCATCTAAAGTTAGCAGAGCTGGGTATGTGCTTTTATCACTTGCTACATCTTTACCTGCAGTTTTCCCTAGTTCTTCTGTAGTTCCCTCAATATCTAAAATATCGTCTTGAATTTGGAAGGCAAGACCGATATGATGCGCATATTCTGTTAAAGTTTCGCGCTCTTTTTGCGATACATCAGCTAACACCGCTCCCGCTTCAATACTAAATCGTAGTAAAGCACCCGTTTTATTAATATGGACATGCTCAAGCTCAGCTAAGTTCAACTGACGCTTTTCACCTTCTATATCGAGTACTTGACCCCCAACCATACCTTCTGCACCAGCTGCTTTACTTAACAGATTGACAAGTTCAATACGTTTTTCAGCTGATACATCCATGCGTGCTAAAATGCCAAACGCAAGTGTATTCAATGCATCACCAGCAAGCGTCGCTAATGCTTCGCCATAAACTTTATGGTTTGTCGGCTTACCTCGGCGGAAATCGTCATTATCCATACTTGGTAAATCATCATGGATTAACGAATACGTATGGATGATTTCAATGACTGACCCTACAGTTAAACCATGCTTTAAATTTTGTTTGTATAGTTCAAGAACAGCCAAAACGAAAAGAGGGCGAATACGTTTACCTCCAGCTTTTAATGAATACAGCATTGATTCTTTTAAATTGGCTGGTGCGTCAATTTTCTCAACTAGTGCAAACATTTCAGCTTCAACTTGTGGTATGTTGCTTTCAATAAAATGCTTTAATTGCTCATTCATTTCTTAGTTCTCTCCCTTTAGTGGATCAAATGCTGTCGTTTCACCTGTCTCTTGGACAATTGAAATTAACTGCTCTTCAGCATTTTGTAGCTTGCTATGGCAAAATTGCGAAAGCTCCATGCCTTGTTTATATAAATCAATCGCATTTTCTAGCGGCACATCACCTTGCTCTAGCTGACGGACAATTTCCTCTAGTGCCGTCATTGCTTCTGCGAAAGTTTGTTGTTTCTCTGCCACAATTATTCCCCCTCATTTTTAGGCAAGATCTTTACCACATCAGCAATAACCTTTCCATCATGGAAAGAAAGTGTTAATTGATCCTGTGGCTTAACATCAGCTGCTGATTTCAACATTTGTTGATCTTTATAAGCTACCGTAAAGCCCCTTGTTAAAATGGCAAGCGGATTCAATGCTTCTAAAGTTCTGACGGTTGCCTCAAATTGTTGTTTTTGCTTCGTTACATAGTGCGTTGTAGCACGAGTTAATTGTTGGACATGTGCTTCTAGCTCTCGTTGGTGGAAAGCTAATGCTTTTTTCGGTGAGTGCTGCTCTACAGCACTACGTAATTGTTGAAACTGCGCTGTTTTCTTCATTAAATCGACCTGCATTGCTTTTTGCAATCCCGACTCAAGTTGTGCTAGCCTTTCCGTAAATGGTCGATATAGACGTTCTGGCATTGACAGCGGATAAGATTGTTGGAGCTTATTTAGACGTTGCCGTTCTGCCATAAGTTGCGCTCTTACAATTTGGTGGAGCTGTGATTTTTGTGTAAGCACCCGCTGAAATAAATCCTGTTGATCAGGTACAGCCATCTCAGCCGCTGCTGTTGGTGTAGGTGCACGCAAATCAGCTACATAATCCGCTATAGTCGTATCTGTTTCATGACCTACTGCACTAATAATAGGGATACGACTTTCAAAAATCGCTCTTGCGACAACTTCCTCATTAAATGCCCACAAATCCTCAATCGATCCACCGCCCCGTCCAACAATCAGTACATCGCAACTCGCATCAATATTTGCGCTCTCAATATTGCGAACAATATTTGGCGCTGCTTGTGCTCCCTGTACTAGGGTAGGGTAAATAATAATTTCAGCAAGTGGATAGCGTCTCTTTAATGTTGTACAGATATCTCGAATGGCTGCACCTGTTGTCGACGTTAAAACACCGATTTTTTCAGGAAACCTCGGAATTGGTTGTTTCCACTCAGGTTTAAAAAGCCCTTCTTTTTGTAACTGCTCTTTCAGCTGGTTAAAGGCAACAAACAAGCTACCGATTCCATCTGGTTGCATTTCCTGTACATATAGTTGATATGTACCGTAGCCTTCGTAAACGTTTACATCCCCACGAATAAATACTTGCATACCTTCCTTAGGTTCAAACGCCAACTTTCCGGCCGCTGATTTAAACATTGTAGCCGCAATCCGTGCTCCATCATCTTTTAATGTAAAGTAAATATGCCCCGATTGATGAATCTTGACATTGGATAGCTCTCCCTTTACATAGACTTCACGTAAATGCGGATCAGCATCAAATTTCCGTTTAATATATTTTGTTAATGCTTTTACAGTTAAATAAGAAGCAGATGTCATTTTTCCGGCTCCTTTACTAAAATCAAGTTTTTCACAAAACTACACCTATCATAACATTTTTTATCGTGCCTGACGTGCCAAAATGCAGTTTCGCTTGAAAAAACGACTGTCTTTCATAGAATTGAAAACCTTACTATAACATATCTTAAGACCTCGTATTAGATAAAGTATATCTTTTCGACGAAATAAGGGGTGGAGTTGCGTTTCGACTGAGCGCTTTTCTGGGAGAGCGGATAATAGAGGTGGGGTGGCGGATTGAAACGACAGAATGACGGTAAGAGGACGGAGTGAGGGAAAAATGCAGCTTGGACGACGGATGGATCTGCCGGAGCGACGGATAAAACTGGTCAAGTGACGGATTGAACCACCAGAGCGACGGTATGAAGAAGAAACGACGGATGGATCTGCGGAACGACAGACACAATCGTCGAAATGTTGGATAGAAGTCGAATACCTACCATTTCATTTTCCCAACAAACAAGAAAGCCTCACAACTAATTAAAGTTATGAGGCTTTTAAATTAATAAAATATTAAAAGAAGCGTACCTACAAGAAAGCAATAATATGTAAAGTAGCTAAGCTTCCCGCTTTTCATGATTCCCATAAACCAACGCATTGCAAAATAAGTCATAAATAATGTCGCAATAAATGTCGCAGCATAAGGAATTGCTAATGCACTTTTATTTGGCTCATCTAAAAAATCAGAAATCCCAAGGACAACCCCACCAAGACTTACAGGAATATAAAGCATGAAGGAAAATCGTAAAGCAGTTTCCTGTTTCATACCAACCGCAATGGCTGAAATAATCGTTGCTCCTGAACGACTAATACCAGGAGTTAATGCTACAGCTTGACCAAGACCTACGATGATTGCGTCTTTCGCAGTCAAATCCGCATCCCTTTTCGTACCACGCATATTACGGATTAGCCATAAGGCAATACCTGTCACAAATAACATAAGTGCAATCGTTGTCATACTAACATTATCCGCAATAACATCACTTAATAAAACACCTAAAATACCCGCTGGAATAGAACCGATCACAATGAATATGGAAAAACGGAAATCCGCTTTATAACGATTCTCTCCCGTTTTAAGATAAAGGAAAAAATTTGTGATGAGTCGGATAATATCCTCTCGATAAATATAAACAATAGCTAGTAAAGAAGCTGTGTTCGTTAAAATAGCAAAAGTAAATCCTTGCTCACCAAGACCAAGAATTTCACTTGCAATCATAACATGCCCGCTTGATGATACAGGAATTGGCTCGGTAAACCCTTGGACAAGACCGATAATAATATGTTTGAAAATCAATATTAAATCTATGTTTTCCATAAAAACCTCCCTATTCATATGTATGACCCAAACGTTATATTAGACGTTAAAAACAACGTAAAAGTTCTCGAAATACTTAATCATACAAAAAAGCTACCTCAATTAAAAATTGAGATAGCTTTTTATAAAGAGTCATTCAAAATTATAGCTTAACGATATGTTCAAGCTTATTTTCTGCTGCTTGAACTGTGTTGAATAGTAACATCGTAATTGTCATTGGACCTACACCGCCTGGTACAGGTGTTATATGAGACGCAATTCCATCAACCTCATTGAAGTTTACATCACCGCAAAGCTTGTTGTTTTCATCACGATTGATTCCAACATCTATAACAACTGCGCCTTCTTTAACATGCTCTTTCGTAATAAAGTTCGCACGTCCAACTGCCGCAATTAAAATATCTGCCTGTTTAGTGAACGAAGGTAAATTTGGTGTTTTGGAATGCGTATATGTCACAGTTGCATCCTTTTGTAGTAGAAGTTGTCCCATTGGTTTCCCAACGATATGACTACGCCCTACGATGACCGCATGCTTTCCTGCTATTTCGATTCCTGAAAATTCAAGAAGCTTCATTACGCCAAACGGTGTACAAGGCAAAAATGTTTCTTGGCCAAGCATCATTTTCCCAACACTTACCGGTGAGAAGCCATCAACGTCTTTTTCAACAGCAATTGTGGCAATAACAATATCCTCATCAATATGTTTTGGGAGTGGTAATTGTACTAAAATACCATGAATATCTTCACGATTATTTAATAATTCAATTTGTGCTAATAATGATTCTTGTGTAGTTTCTTCTGGTAGTTTGATTAGCTCTGAAAACATACCGATAGCTTCACAAGATTTTTGCTTATTTCTCACATATGTAGCCGAGGCTTGGTTGTCTCCTACTAAAACAACCGCTAAGCCTGGTGTTAATCCTTGCTCTTTTAAACGCGTTACTCGCTCTGCTACTGAATTACGAATTTCTTGACCAATTTCTTTACCATTAATAATTGCACTTGACATAGACCTTAGTTACTCCTTCCAATTCAACACATGTTATTGTTCTGTAAATTTAGAAAGTACGCCATTAACAAATTTAGACGAACCATCGTCGCCAAATGTTTTGCATAACTCGATTGCTTCATTAAGTACTACTCTTTTTGGTGTTTCTGGCATGTATAAAATCTCGTATACAGCTAGACGTAAAACCGTTCTTTCAATTTTAGGTAAACGGGCAAGCGACCACTTTTCAAGATGCTGTTCTAAAGCAGCATCGATTTCCCCCAAATGTTCAACTGTTCCAGTAACAATCTTTTCATAGAAGACATTTGTTGGTTGGCCTTTAATATGACCCATTGCTTCTTCTACTGTTAGATCGGTATTGTCTAGCTGAAACAAAACTTGCAACGCTTTTTCGCGTGCTTCATGTCGTTTCATGTAAAGCTCTCCTTCTTAAGTGGCATTAAGGTTTATAATAGCATAAATTCGTAAGAGAAACACGAATTCAAGCAAGTTTTAAATAATCTGATACCTTTTTCAAGCAACTTTTCGCTTATTTTAACACCCTGCATTTAACTTTACTAAGAAATATATTGAAATTTAAAATTAACCTTTATTATTTAAATACCAAGAATGTTATAATTAAGGAAATTAATTATCATCTTTTGAGGTGTTTATTATGCAATATGAAGTTATATGTACAAGCTGCAAAAGAACTTTCAAGTTATATGAAGGCGAGGAACAATATAAACAATTCAAAGAACGCAAATCGCACCTATTTTACTGCGATGATTGTAAACATAAAATTCGATTTGATGCGATACGAAACTTCTTTAGCTCTTACTAGTAAACAACGGAGCGTTAAAGAAATAAAAAACACTTTGTATAGCCGCGAACGAATACTTCCACACTATAAAAATTAATTAAGCATAGGAAATTGCACCCGGACCGGCTGAAAGAAGTTAAAACAAATCTTTTGAAACAAATCTTTTGACCCTATAGTTACTATAGGGTTTATTGTATTACGTGGAAATATTCTAGTAGATTTTGATTCATGTATCGTGAAAGATTGAAGGAGAACAGTATGAATAAGAAACAACTTTTAACCTTAAGTATTTTATTATCGAATTTATTCATTGCCTTTTTAGGTATTGGTTTAGTTATACCTGTGCTACCAACACTCATGAATGAGCTAAAAATTTCAGGCTCTGTCGTTGGCTATATGGTGGCCGCATTTGCTATCACTCAGCTTATCGTCTCACCGATTTCCGGTAAAATGGTGGATACCATTGGCCGTAAAATTATGATCGTTGCGGGTCTATTTATTTTCGGTTTTTCAGAGCTATTATTTGGTCTTGGACGCTCAGTTGAAATGCTCTTTATCTCACGTATGTTAGGCGGTATCAGTGCTGCTTTCATCATGCCTGCGGTAACTGCATATATCGCTGATATTACAACCTTGTCACAACGTCCAAAGGCTTTGGGTTATATGAGTGCAGCGATTAGTACTGGCTTCATTATCGGACCTGGTATCGGTGGATTTTTAGCCGAATTCGGAACGCGCATCCCATTTTATGCTGCCGGTATACTTGGGTTTTTAGCAGCGATCTTGTCATTTATTTTACTAAAAGAACCGACACGTGCTGATGATGATGAACAGTCTGCACCATCAATTTTAGGCAGTGTGAAGCGTATTTTTAGCCCACTATACCTTATTCCATTCGTGCTTATTTTCGTACTATCATTTGGTTTAGCTGCATTTGAATCGTTATTTAGTCTATTTGTGGATCATAAATTCGCATTTACACCTTCAGATATCGCGATTATTATTACGGGAAGCGGAGTAGTTGGGGCTCTTGCTCAGCTAGTATTATTCGATTGGCTGACAAAGAAAATGGGCGAGATTAATCTTATCCGTTATTCACTCATCCTATCTGCTGTTTTAACATTTGCTATGACATTCGTAAGCCACTATTTCGCAATATTATTTGTCACATTCTTTATTTTCGTCGGTTTCGATTTAATTCGTCCTGCCGTTACCTCTTATTTATCTAAAATCGCTGGTAATGAACAAGGATTCGTTGGTGGCATGAACTCCATGTTTACAAGTCTTGGAAATATATTCGGTCCTATTTTAGGTGGTGTATTGTTCGATATCAATTTGAACTATCCGTATTACTTTGCAACAATTGTTTTAACACTCGGCGTTATCCTTGCTCTGTTTTGGAGAAAGCCAAAACAAATTGAAATATAATAAAGTAACTATACTAATCACTGCTGAACAATTTCCGTGAACAACGTAAAAAAGAAGGGTTACCTTTTACAGGGCAACCCTTCTTTTTATTCTTGCACAGCTACTTCTTCTTTTTCAAAGAGAATGCCAGTAATATGGACATTCACTTCAGCTGTTTCAAGTGCAGTCATATTAAAAATCGCTTGGCGAATTTGAGTTTGAACTTCCTTCGCCACTTTTGGGATTGTATAGCCGTATTTTACAGAGCAAAATACATCAATGGCAATCTCACCAGTTTCAGTAACACCCGATTTAATGCCTTTATTGTGAACTTTTTTACCGAAGCGTTCAACTACGCCCGTAGCAATATTACCGCGAGTTGCAGCGACCCCTTCTACCTCGTTCACTGCGATTCCAGCAACAACCTCGATTACTTCCGCTGCTACTTCAATTTTCCCAAGTTCTTCTTTACCAGAAGGCGTTGGTTGTACGAAAGATTGTCCTACTTTCTCTGCCATACAAATATCATCCTTTCCCTTACACATCACAAACAAATGCTGTACTTACGCTTATTATACTATAAAAAGGAAAGTTTGGCTTCGTAAAGACGCTTTAATTTATTTGGATCTAGTTTATGTCGATAAATTAAAGAAATTGGGTGATAAATAAAAAAAGTTAGGCGATAAATCCAAAGTTTTATTCGATAAATTAACGAAGTTTATCGATAAGGCGAAGATTATAAAGATTTCTTCGCCATTTTATTTGCGTTTCTTTTTAGAATAAATCACAAACCAGATAAAGTATAAGATTGTAACTAGTGATAAACCTAATGAAACATATCTACTTTGCTCATTAGGCAAAACAATAGTAAGGACAATAGTTAAAATAATTGCAGGTAGCATCGTACAAAACCAAACTCGTACTGCTTTATTTTTAAATGAAAGGTCAAAACCCTCCAGCAATTGAAGATAACTTTCATCGAGAAGCTCATGAGGCGATAGAATGTGTTGATATATACCCTCAATAGTCCATTGTCTCTATCCAGCCAATCGCATTTGATCTTAAACGATGAGAAACCCTTAAAGAGCAAGAATTATACGGATATTTAAGAATAGAATGATTTCATAACGCAATACTATCATCTTCTATTAAATAAAATAGTAAATAACAGTGATGTGTATTTGTTGCACCTCACACATTCATCCCGCACAACTTTCCAAATACGTCACAATCCGATATGCAAACAATGCAGGATATTCTAGATTTCAATTATTTTTTTACATTAATAGTTAGGAAATGCACATGACGCTGCATTAAAGCAGTCGGCCAATTTTTCATGGCTTCGGCAATGTGTCTTGTAGAGTGACTGTAAGCTTTTGGCACGGCATTAAAAAAAGATAGAGCGATTCACTCTATCTTCAAATTATTTTAACTACATTAAATTTTTAATCTTGTATTGTTACCAATATTCCATCTTCAAAATACAAATATTTCCCGTAATCTGAATACACCCATTGCTCTGACGTATGGTTAGAAGTAATCGTTCGGTTAATATCGTCAGGTTCACCCCAATTGGTATTGAGAACTTGCTCTTTTGTCATTCCTATGTAAATACGATTTGCTTCACGTTCTGCTTTAACGTTTGCATATCTTTCATGATTTTCAGCTTTTTCTTTTTTTATAGATGCTTCAAGTTCTTCTATATCTGTTGAAAATTTTTGATATATAAATGATTTAACTTCTTCACTTAAATCACCATTATCTAAAGGTAAAATTTCGTAATCATAGATACTAAACGTTTCCTCTCCTTCAAAATACCTTTGAACGGCAAGATTATAAAGTTCAATTGTTTTATCTGTTGGTTTGATTTCTAAATCAGGACTTTCAATAAACGACTCTTTATAATAGGGAATTACATCCCAGTAACTTTCTTCATCTATAAGCTTAATTATATGTTTTTCAATATTTTTAGCTTTTTCTTGACGCTTTTGGTCTTCAACTGATTTTTCTTCTGTTTGCTTTGTTTCATGTAATTTTCCATTTTCATTTAACTTTTTCGTAGTTTCTTGATTAGTACAACCGACAAGAGTTAATAAACATAATGTTGACATTAGGAACTTTTTGTACTGATTGCTCACTTTCACAACATTAATTTCTTTTTTCTGCATCTTGATTCCCCCAAAACTAATACTACAGTCTATAAAACCATTTTACTACACTTATGACTATATTAGTATATTTTTAATACAAAGCTAATTTTACAGACCATAGTACACGGTTTGTCAACTTAAGTACCATTGTCATTGATTTAAAAAGGAGACTTTTCTCTTGAATAAAATTGAATACCTTACATTCGGAACTGTAGTAAAGCGAGTTCGCAAAACCCTAAAGATTTCACAAGAAGACTTCGCTCATAGAAGTAGTATAGATAGAACCTTTGAGCGAAACATTAAGTAACCAACCATCACTACTTTTTTTATTAGCTCAGGCACTTGATATGAAGCCCTCTGAATTTGTTGGTTATAATTAAACGAACTACGGTGTAGCTACATATGCTCAAGCCCCACGAACACCCTAAACATGATTATCCCTTATAGTCGTTTCTATCGCTACCGTTGCTCATAGGTTTTGTATGTCATGTTCAACTGCAACACCACTATGATTAGTAGTGCATTAGCGACTTTGATTCCCTTCTTTCACCTCGGTTACATCCACTAAAATTTCCGGTGGTGCAATTAGCTCTGTGTCATCCTGTTGAAATGCTCCATTAAAGGTCGGAAGCTATATAATTACTGAAATGTTATTCAAATCAAATATGCCTGTTCTTTGCTTATTTTTAGCCATAAAAAAACCTCCTAACTAATAAAAGTTAGAAGGTAATAAAATTGCAAACTTTGATAGGTGTTCTATTCCCTATTCTATTCCCAAAAACCACGAAACCAATTACTTACTTGTCCCCAAAACATCATTCTCTTCTAGGAACTTCGTATTAAATTGTGCTGATTTGAAAACGTCATTGTTCATCAATGCTTGGTGGAATGGAATTGTTGTATTGATCCCAGGACCAGATACTTCGAATTCGCTAAGCGCACGATTCATTTTGGCAATCGCTTCTTCACGTGTATTGGCATGAACAATTAGTTTTGCAACCATAGAATCATAGTATGGTGGGATTGTATAACCAGCATAAACTGCAGAGTCAATACGTACACCGTAGCCACCTGGAGTTACATAAGTATCTACAGTACCAGCTGATGGCATGAAGTTTTTATAAGCATTTTCTGCGTTAATACGGCATTCAATCGCCCATCCATTTAATTGAATATCATCTTGAGTGAAAGGAAGTTTTTCACCAGATGCAATTTTTAATTGTTGTTGTACAAGATCAACACCAGAAATCATTTCAGTTACTGGGTGTTCTACTTGAATACGAGTATTCATTTCCATGAAGTAGAATTTATCTTCTCGATAGTCATAAATAAACTCGATTGTTCCAGCACCTTCATAGTTACAAGCTTGTGCAGCTTTAACGGCAGCCGCACCCATCTCAGCACGACGCTCTGAAGATAGCGCTGGAGACGGAGCTTCCTCTACTAATTTCTGCATACGACGTTGAACTGTACAGTCACGTTCACCTAAATGTACAACGTTACCATAGCCATCCGCTAATACTTGGATTTCACAGTGACGGAAGTACTCGATGAATTTTTCTAAATATACGCCAGGGTTACCGAATGCTGCAGCAGCCTCTTTTTGCGTAATTTCAATGCCTTTTACAAGGTCTTCTTCTGTACGTGCTACACGGATACCTTTACCGCCACCACCAGCAGTTGCTTTGATGATCACTGGGTACCCAATTTTAGCAGCCCATTCTTTACCTGTTTCGATATCTGGAACAATACCAGTACCTGGAACAAGCGGTACACCTGCTGCTTCCATTGTTGTACGTGCAACATCTTTAATACCCATAATTTTAATTGAATCTGATGAAGGTCCAATGAACTTAATACCTGCGTTTTCACAAGCTTCAGCGAAGTCAGCGTTTTCAGATACGAAACCGTAACCTGGATGGATACCGTCTGCACCTGTTTTTTCTGCTACGCTCAGTAAAGCTGGGAAGCTCAGATATGAATCTTTCGATAACTTTGGTCCGATGCAATATGCTTCGTCTGCTAATTTCACATGTAATGCGTCTGCGTCTGCTTCTGAATATACGGCAACAGATTGAATGCCTAACTCTTTACAAGCACGAATGATACGCACAGCGATTTCGCCGCGGTTTGCAATTAAAACTTTTTTCATAATGTGCACTCCTTACTCAGCTTTTACAAGGAATAACGGTTGTCCGTATTCTACTAATTCACCGTCTTTAACAAGTACTTCAACGATTTCCCCTTGAACTTCTGCTTCAATTTCGTTGAATAGTTTCATAGCTTCTACGATACATACGATTGTTTCATTACCAACTTTGTCCCCCATTTTAACGTAAGCTGGTGAATCTGGGTTTGGAGATTGATAAAAAGTACCGACCATCGGAGATACAATTTTATGTAACGATGGGTCGTTATTTACTGGTGCTGCAGCTGGTGCTTCTTCAGCTTTTGCTGGAGCAGCTGGTGCTACAGGAGCTGCTGCTGGTGCAGATTGTTGTACAACAGGTGCCGCTACTTCTTTTTTAGGTGCTACAGTTTCAGTAACAACAACACCATTCTTTTTTAATTTAACTTTTGCCCCATCTGCTTCATAAACGAACTCGTCAATTGAAGAAGAATCTACCAATTTAATGATTTCACGAATTTCTTGAATTTTGAACATTTTCCTAACTCTCCTTATGAAATAAAATCTACTACAAGCACTATTCTATATTTTTTTCGAACAATTTGAAATACTTTAATGCAAATTAAGTAAATATGAACAAAACAAAAGGCTTTCTTTTACTAAACGAAAGCCTTTTCATGATACTGATATATAACAATGATTTCAAATAAACAGAATATTAGTAGTTTTCTTGTTATTTTTAATTGCTACTATTTGCACTGAATTTTACTAGGACGTCATTTGCGCCTTCCATTTCTGTTCTCACTAAATAAATAATTTCATTCGCTTGAGCTTTTGATAGCTCCTCCGCCATAACAGTTACCTGTACTTTATCACCGTCTGCTCGTACAAATGCATCGGAATAACCTAAAGATTTAATAAGCATTTCTAACATTGCTTCAGAGGATTCTTGTTTTATAAGGCTATCCATCTCATTATAAGCTTTACTTTTATCTTCTGCTGAATAATCTTGTGAACCGATTTTTTGTTCTAATTGCGAACGAAGCTGGCTTCTTTCATCACTAACTTGCATGCGCATCTCTTCAAATAAATGGCTTGGAGAAGATACTTCCTTCGTCTCTCCATCTTTCGTTGCTTCTTGATCAGTCACACCTGTTACTGCAGTTTGCTGTAATGCGTCATCTGTGAAAATAGTTAGTCCATTAAATTGTTTTGCTGGATCAACCAAATAATACACTGAAATAACCGCTACTAGACTTAATAATGTCATAAACCAAACTGTTCTTCTACGTACGCGCATTTACTTTTCCTCCTTATTTTCCATTGGAACGATAATAATTCTATGAATCGGTAATTGCATTACTTGACTAACAACCGCACGAATTTCATTTTTAACAAAGATATCTGATGCTCCTTTTGAAACAATTAGTATCCCTGTTACTTCTTTCGTGCCTTGTTCAGTTCCTCGAAAATATTGACTGAAAAGTTGATTGTCATCCTTCTCATCTGTCATATCTCCGTAATAAAAATAGATTTTTACCTCCCCAACACCTTTCATAGCCTTCAATGTCTGTTCAAGTTTTTCTTCATTGGTTTTCGGTGATACTTGCCCATTCGTTGTATTCGTTTGATACATTGGTAAAATGATGAAAATTCCCACGGAGGCAGCGATCAGCATTAAGACTAAAAATGACGTTGTTTTTTTTGGTTTCTTTTCCACATCACTTGTACATTGCCTCCTTTCATCTCTTCTCTTTTTCAAGTGTATGTACGCTTGTTTCCTCCTATGAATTGATAAATGGAATCTTTAATAGCAATTGCAAAAATACTAACGTAATGACAAGCTTTGTAAGCGAAATTATTTCTTTATCGTCGGTTAGAAACACGAATATCTGACAGATAAAGAGAATTGCTAATAAAAGAATCAATTTATCTCCCTCCAGCCATAACTTGCACAAAAACGATGAGGAATAAACAAGAAAACATAAACGAAAAAGCAATTAGAAATGATACAGCACATAATGTAAATAGAGATTTGCTAACATGATCTAGAAGTTTACAAATATCATCAAAGGCGATTGGCTCTAAAATAGCAGCTAACATTTTCAACGAATAGGCAGCAACAACAAGCTGCACTGTAGGAATGAACGACACGGTAATAACCGCTATAAACGCAGTAATACTACTAATAGAAGAAGAAAATTGTGTCATATGCTGGAACATTGAAAAACTATCTACTATAAAGGAACCGACAACTGGAATATTTTCCTCTATTAATTTTTTCACAGGCTCTGCAACAGCTGCGTTGACACTAAAAGCCGCAACGCCACTCGCCGACATTAAAATGATGTAACAAATAACTGATGCAGAGACGATGCTCATAATGGTAAAACGAATCAATTCAGCAATTCTCGTAAACGAAATTTCTTTAACAATGACACTGCAAACATCAAAAACAATGGCAAGAAGAACTCCCGGAATAAGCCATTTACTACTAATAATCGTTAATACTTGTACAAAAAAAAGTAAAAAAGGCTGCCAAGAAGCAATCGCTGTAATGCTGCTTGATAAAAGGAAGCTTGAAGTAAGAATGGGATAAAATGCAGTAAAAATATGAGCAAGTCCCTTTGCAATTTCGTCTATTAATTTAAATGAATTCACAACGACCGGTCCTATTGTTGCAAGGACTATAAGAAAAAAAAGTATCCTTGTCCCTTTTTCAAATTCTGGTAAAATCATATTGATAATCAAAATAATAATGACGTAACCACATAAAATAAGCGTCATCTTCAGCAATAGAAAGAATGGATCCGTTAAAAACGAAAATATTTGCTCTAGCAATGTCTTCGCCCCTTAGTTTAGCCGTTGTAAAATGGCCGACACCTCCTGTAAAACAGCCAAAAACTCCTTAAACCAGTACAACAAAATAACAATTTTTACACCATCATAGACGATGTGCCCGAGTACTTTATAGTTTTGTTCTACCAGCAACATCGACACCCATTGCCCGATATAAAAAAGGCTAGCACTTACTACAATGGCTTTTGCATAAGGCAAAAAAGCTAATGTCTCAAGTAATTGTTTGATGAATGGCAATAAGAGTGTCGAAAACAACATACCGAAAAGCAAAAACGAAAACATTACACTAATTAGCGCATGGAGTGGCTGTATGACTTCTTTAATAAGCAATAATAAAAGCAGCATGACAACAGCAACGATGACAATTTCCATTTACCTAACCTGATGAGGTCAGCCATTGGAAGAATGTAAGGATCTCATTAAAAAATAGACGTAAAAATCGCAGTAATTCCGCTGTCATATATAAATAGGCAATGAAAAATAGGAAAAATGAAAATTCTTTCTTTCCTGTTTGATCAAAGAAGACATGAAGAAGCGCAACTACTAGTCCCACTCCCGCGACTCTTAATACGTCTTGTAATTCCATTTCATACGCCCCCTCGTGTACAGCAATATATGTCGCTACCACAAAAAAAAGACCTCCATACTTACGTATAGAGATCTTAGTATTTTTATGAAATTAATGACGCCTCGGCATCATCGCGTTCGGGATCGGCTTTGCTCAGCCCAAAGACCCCCTTCCCAATTGCGTAACAACCGCTGGGAGCTGAACTTCTTTCTGGATGTTAGACACCTTGATAAGTACTTACATTCGCTACCACCTATAGAGGAGGACGTTTTATAGCTGACGCTTCGCTTTTGTTAAGAAAACTCTTACTGAAAGAAGTTAAAGTAACTTTTCAATTATGCTTTTCACAGTACCTGGTTGTTTCACTAAATAGCTTTTTTCGCCCATCCACATCGATAAATAGTCGGCTTTACCCTGTTTTGCGCTTTCTTTACGAATAGTTGTAGTTAGATCATTTTGCAATGGATAAGGGGCTACAGTAGCATCCTTCATACGTTCGGTAAAACCATTTGCTAAGCCTCTCGCTGGTTTCCCAGAAAAAGCACGTGTAATCGTCGTTTGTTGTGCTTCCGATTGAAGCAAGGCATTTTTATAAAGAGGTGAAATTTCACACTCATCTGCTACAAGTAAAGCTGTACCAATTTGGACCGCTTGTGCACCCATCGCTAGTGCTTTGCTTACATCTTCCTTTGTAACAATGCCTCCAGCAGCAATAATCGGTATGGAAATTTGTCCTACCACTTGCTGCAGTAAATCATGCAAATCAATTAATTGCATAGGTTCAGTGAAGGAACCACGATGACCACCAGCTTCTCCACCTTGAAGAACAACCGCTTGCATCCCTGCTTGTTCTACACGCTTTGCTTCCTCTAGTGTAGTAGCTGTACCAATTACATAAACTTGGTTGTCCTTCAAACGATGAATGACATCTGCTGAAGGAATACCAAATGTAAAGGAACAAATGGCTACATTTTCATCAAGAACAGCTTGTACTTGTTCTTCAAATACTTCCTTGGACATGACACTTTGTACGGGTGATAGTCCAAGTTCATCATAAAACGGCTGTAAAGCCATTCGAGCTTTTTGAAGAACATCTATATCAATACGTGGTTCTTCTTGTACAAATAAATTAATCCCAAATGGCTTTTTCGTTAGCTTCTTAACTTCCTGAATAAAGCTTTTTGTTTGCTCACCATCTAAATAGCCCGCTCCAATCGAGCCTAAAACACCTTGTTCTGCACAGGCAGCCACAAATTTTGGCGTAGTTACACCAGCCATTGGCGCCTGTATTATTGGATATGGTATTTCAAAAGTTGTCTGTAGCATAGCATTCACTCCTTACTATTATTGTAAACAAATCTTCCAATTATGACCACATATTAAATAATAGAAACAAATTTTTCTATTATTAAAAAGGGAACTAGCTCTACTTTATATGTATATTAAAAAAACCTACCCTTTTAAAAAAAGAGTAGGTCGGATATTTTTATTCATTACCCACGAGAAACGTAAGAACCTTCTTCAGTATTGATTACTAACATGTCACCTTGGTTAACAAAGAATGGCACTTGTACAATAAGACCTGTTTCAAGAGTTGCAGGTTTTGTACCACCTGAAGCTGTATCACCTTTTATACCAGGCTCTGTTTCTGTTACTTCTAGTGTTACAGTGTTTGGTAATTCAACACCTAACATTTCACCTTGATATGATTGAATATGCACTTCCATATTTTCTTTTAGGAATTTTAATTCATATTCAATAGCAGCTGAAGAAAGTTCAGTTTGCTCATATGATTCTAAGTCCATGAAAACATGCTCGTCACCTTGTGCATAAAGGTATTGCATTTTACGGTTATCAATTTGTGCTTTTTCAACTTTCTCACCAGCACGGAAAGTTTTTTCATTTACTGAACCGTTACGTAGGTTACGTAATTTAGAACGTACGAACGCAGCACCTTTACCTGGTTTAACGTGTTGGAAATCTAACACGCGGTATAATTGGCCATCTACAACAATTGTTAGACCTGTACGGAAATCGTTTACTGAAATCATTTGTGTTCCTCCATAGTTTATAAAATAATAAGTTCTTTTGACGAATGAGTTAGCAGTTCATTACCTGTCTCTGTGATTAAAATATCGTCCTCGATACGAACACCACCGATTCCTGGCAAATACACTCCTGGTTCAATCGTTACGGCCATACCTGGCTCTAGAATCGCTTCTGAACGCATCGATAAGCCAGGGCCTTCATGTACTTCAAGACCAATACCATGCCCTAATGAATGACCAAATGCCTCGCCATAGCCCTTTTCTTTTAAGTAGTTACGTGCAATCGCATCTGCTTGAATCCCTGTTAAGCCAGGGCCAACCTTTTCAAGTGCTAAAAGCTGGGAAGCAAGGACTGCGTTGTACATATCCACTAATTTTTCAGATGGCTCGCCTACTGCAACAGTACGTGTAATATCCGAGATATAGCCATTGTAAAGTGCTCCATAGTCTAATGTGACAAAGTCGCCTTTTTCAATTACTTTATTCGTTGCTACACCATGTGGTAAAGCTGAGCGAAGACCAGACGCAACAATTGTATCAAATGAGGACTGAGTTGCTCCTTGTTTACGCATGAAAAATTCTAATTCATTCGAAACTTCAAGCTCTGTTTTACCCGGCTTGATGAAGTTTAAGATATGTGTAAATGCGTGATCAGCAATTTCACACGCAACCTTAATAATATTAATCTCTTGTTGCGTCTTAATCAAGCGAATTTTTTCAATTAGCCCAGAAATCGGTACTAAATCAGCTTGAATTTTATTTTTATATAGCTCATATGTGCCATAGCTAACAGTATCTTTCTCAAAGCCCAATAATTTGATACCCATATTTTTTACTTGCGTCGCAATTTCTTCAATGATTGTCGCCTCATGTTTGACAATGCGGAAATCCTGTATTTGCGCGGCTGCTTGCTCTGTGTAACGAAAATCCGTGATAAACACAGCATCATTTTGAGACACGATTGCTACGCCCGCTGTCCCTGTAAAACCAGTCATATAACGGCGGTTGTATCCGTTCGTAATTAAAATGCCATCGAGATTTTGTTCTTGAAGTGTCTTACGTAGCTTTTGCAATTTCAACATAATCAATTCTCCCTCTCAATAAATGTGCGTAGTGCCAGTTCATAGCCTTTCGTACCTAGTCCAGAGATTTGACCAAGGCATGCCGGAGCGAGATAAGAATGATGACGGAAAGCCTCACGTTTATGGATATTTGAAATATGTACTTCTATGACCGGCACAGAAATCCCTGCAATTGCATCATGTAAAGCTATGCTTGTATGGGTATATGCACCGGGATTAAAGATAATACCATCATATTTTTCGTCCTCCGCCTCATGTACCCAATCAACAAGTACCCCTTCATGATTAGATTGACGAAACTCGACAGTAGCACCTAAAGACGCCGCAAGATTCTGAACATTGTTTTTCACATCTTCCAATGTCTCATAACCATAAATATGGGGCTCTCTTTTACCTAGTCGATTTAAGTTAGGTCCATTCAAACATAATAACTTCACGCATATTCGCCTCTTTCTATGTACTTGCCATTATTTTATCATACAAGGAGCATACAGCAACTAATTTCCTTTTTGTGCTGTATGCTCCTTCTGATGAAAATTTGCAGTTTCAAGCAAGAAACGTAATAGACAAATAACAATGACTATAAAAGGAATCGATAATTTTTTAAAGGAAGAAGATTGTAAAGGCAAATCAAGAACAATCCATTCTAATGTGATTGACACAATAAGGCCGAGCAAAAAAGAAGAAAGCACAGCTGGGATAATATAAACATATCTCAACGTAATGTATAATATAAACCCAATCATGAATAAGACTAAAATGAAAAAGCTCCATTGAAATAGTTTTGAACTGTCTTCGAATAAATCCCACTTCTTATAAAAACCTATTGGATTCCATTTAATAAGATGAAAGTAATGAAGCCCCTTTAAACACAATGCTAAAACAAGCGCACCGACTAGCGATGTTATACTAGCTACTCTCAAGTAAAATCCTCCTAACTTGTACTACGAGTTAATTTTTAACCGTTAATCATTTCCTAAACTGTACGATTAGTGTATCCATATAGAAATTTTACTATGCGTAACTCTAGAGGTTTTTCACTAAATTTAGTACAATGGTACAGTTGAAATATATAAAGAGAGTGGTGTTAGCCTTGAGCAATTCACCTGTATACGGGGGACAAGCACAATTAGAGGGTGTAATGTTCGGAGGAAAGGAACATACGATTACTGCCATTCGCCGTAACGATGATTCCATCGATTATTATCATTTTAAAAAAATTCAAAACCCTATTTTACAAAAGCTTAAAAAAATTCCATTGATACGAGGCGTTGTAGCGCTGATTGAATCAGCTGGTTTAGGCTCTCGTCATATGCAATTTTCTGGGGACCGTTACGACGTTACACCTGGCGAAGAAGAAGAGCATAAAGAGGAAGGCTCAAAACTGCAAATGATTTTAGGGGTTGCAGTTGTAGGTATCCTTTCCTTTTTATTTGGTAAATTTGCCTTTACTTTAATTCCAGTATTTATTGCGGATTTTTTCTCTAAATGGATTGAAGGCAAAACTGGCCAAATTTTACTTGAAAGTGGCATAAAGCTACTTTTACTACTTACCTATTTATATTTTATATCTTTAACACCACTTATTAAACGCGTATTCCAATATCATGGTGCAGAACATAAAGTAATTAACTGCTATGAAGCTGGTATGGAAATAACAGTGGAAAATGTGCAAGCACAATCACGCTTACACTATCGTTGCGGTAGTAGTTTTATGCTGTTTACTGTGTTTGTTGGCATGTTTTTATATTTCTTCGTGCCAACTGATCCACTTTGGTTACGAATTGTGGACCGCATTCTATTAATTCCAGTTGTTCTTGGGATTTCATTTGAAGTACTTCAAGCTACAAATGCGTGCCGTAATATTCCCGTGTTACGCTTCCTTGGCTATCCAGGCTTATGGCTACAATTACTGACAACACGTGAGCCGAAAGACGACCAAGTAGAAGTAGCCATCGCATCATTCAATATGCTACTTCAAGTTGAGCAACAACCAGAAATCGCAGCTACTTTGAATCATGATTAACAAATCAATTATGCCTCGGCATAATTCCGTGACAACCGCTGAAAGAAGTTAAAAGGCAAGTCCAACAGATATTTTTCGTTGGACTTGCCCTTTTATGTTAGAGATTCGTTATTAAAATGGCTGTACAGAAATTATTTGTTGCTTTGCCTTCTCGTACTCTGCCTCCAATATGATGAGTATTTCACGAACAGACTCTCGTTTGTCAATATTGGTGATGCCATGTCCGGCTGACCAAATATCTCGCCACGCTTTGATATTAACAAGATGTGTTATATCAACATCTTCTCTTAGTTTCAATGTCGCTGGATCAACCCCCCTCCTTTAATAAGGATGGAATTAACACATTGACATGGACACCGCTAAAAGCATCGGTATATAAAATATCTGAAGTGCCACTTCCAATTACCATGTTTTTGTACCCCTCAGGTGCATCTCCTTCATCACAAGCTAAAAATCGAGTTCCCATATAGGCATAGTCTGCTCCCATTATTTGAGCAGCTAGTACGTCTACACCGCTAGAGATGGAGCCTGATAAAATGATCGTTCCCGTAAAGAATTTCTTAACCGCAGATACAAAGCCAAATGGATACAGTTGCCCGCCATGGCCGCCAGCACCTGCGCAAACAAGAATTAGTCCGTCTACACCTGTTGCAGCAGATTTTTCTGCATGCTTGACGTTCGCAACATCTGCATAGACCTTTCCACCATAGCCGTGTACAATGTCCAAAACTCTCTTTGGATTACCAAGCGAAGTAATGACAATCGGTGGCTGAAATTGTTCAATTAACTGTAAATCTTCTTCAAAACGTGTATTCGCCACAGGATGACATATAAAGTTAACTGCCCATTGCTCAGTTGGTAGCGCCTTTTTTATTTCTTCAAGCCACTCTGCAGTAGAGGCTTAAAGGTAACTGTCACCAGATAAGCCTTTCTCGTAGTAAAGGGAAATTACACAAAAATATAGAAAGGCAGAATAATCCCTTTCTTCAAATTAGATAATTATAGGAAGAGCATACTCTTATTCGATAACATACATTTCTAATTTTTTCTGTACAGCTTTAATCATTCGAGCAGATCCATAGCAAGTTTCTCCATTTCCCATTAGAATTTCTTTCTTTTTTAAGTCCACTTCCTGAATATTGTCGATATTTACTACGTAAGAATTATGACAACGAATGAAGCCTTCATACTCTTTTTCTATGTCTTTCAGCTTCCCATAAAACTCCACTTGACGATTATCCAAATGTAAAACAACTTTATGTAATGGGGAGGATTCAAAAAACATGATATCATCATAATTGACACTAATAATTTTATCTGCAACTCTTTGAACAAATTTTTTATTGGATGTCTTGTTCATTACTTGTTTTCTTTCATTAGTCACCTTCAAACAGCTAATAATCTTGCTCTGTACAGAATCGACATCATCTTTAATAATAAAATCCATCGCAGCTACTTTATAAATGAAATTTAAATATGTAAGTTCTGAGTGGGTTGTGATAAAAACAATATCACCTATTGGATCAATTTTTCTGATTTCCGCGCCAAGTGTGATACCATTCATCTCATGATTCAAGTCGATATCAAGAAAATATAAACCAGGTCGATTACTCTCCTTTATATAGGCTAATATTTCTTCTGGATCTGCAGTTGTTAGTATCAGTTGCATATCAAGGTTTTCAATCATTATGTAATTTGAAACATACCTGGCTATCTTTTCTCTTTGTTCCTTTTGATCTTCACAAATAAAAACATCAATCATCTCAATCCCTCACTTTAAAATGACAATTTCCTGCTTAAAAAATTCATCCTCTATAACTGTATCCAACTGTGTGTTATTTTCTTGATCAACCATTTTCTTCAGGCTAGTCAGCCCCAAGCCTCGATTTTCTCCTTTTGTTGAGAAACCTTTTTCGAAATATCGAAAGAGCTTATGCCCAGTATCTCTGAACGTATTCCAAACTACAAAGGACACGGATTGTTCAAACTCCACAAACCCCACTCGAACCATACCCTTTTCTACTTCTTCAGCTGCTTCAATGGCATTGTCTAAAATAATTCCGATGCAGCGGCACAACTGTACACTATCCATATTCAGATAATGAATTTCGTTAGGACATTCAAAAACCACATCTATCCCCTTCTCCTGCGCTGTCATCAGTTTGGAGGATACCAAACCTTTCACTTCCGGGATTTTAAGTTGGGACAATCCCCTCATTTTAAAATCATTGTCACGAATCTTTTGACTGACGCGCATAATATTGTCATTAAAATAGCTTTCTAAAGCATTCATATCACGATTGGTGATGTATTCTGACATAGAAGTCAAGATATTGACGTAATCATGTCGGAAAGTTCGCATTTCATTATAGTTTTTTTCCAATTGTTCAGTGTACATTTGTAGACTGTTTAGCTCAATTTCCTTTTCCCTCATCTCAAACTGCTTTCTGAAGGTATATACCAGAAACGACAAACTAACAGCAAAAATAACAAAATAGATAAATAAGTACAGCGTATTCATCAACACCAGCTTATTTTGATTTCCTGTTAATCGTACAAAAACAATCATTGTAAAATATACCACATATGTAAAAATACCCAAGAAAGCTGCAACTCGCATTAATTTCCCATCATCTGCATCTTTCTCAAAAATTCGGACAGTCACTTTTTTCCAAAAACCTATAAATATAAAGCCAATAGTCAATGTAATAAATTGATGAAGTACTGTCGCTGAAAAAATGATTTCGTTTGTTTCTATAAAGGTAGTACTAATCCCAAAGATTTTTACCATAATGAAAGTTGTTATATGATCAATTAGAATCGTAGCAATCATTATTGTTGATGTGTAGTACAATGCAGGTATCCACTTTAGATATGTATACCTCAACATAGCAAGAACAAACGCAAATATTAATAACGAACCAAAAATATCTAAATACGAATATAGCCCAGCCATAATTAAACTAAACAATATGGCCGCAATAATATTTTCCTTTCGAAAAAAACGTTTACCTATAATGAAACTTGCCAAAATGCAATAAAATAAAACCTGAATGAATGCTAATATTGCCATTCACTGACCCTCATTTCTATCTAGAAAACTCTACTGTATAGTATACTATAGATAAGTAAATAAACGGAATCAGGGAAGGCGTGTTAGAGGAAGGTTAGGAAATTAAAAGAAAGACAAAACCTGATTAACCTTATATTCCAGCTCTTAAAGCCATCACTTCTACAAACTCTTTCAAAAAATTCATGTCAATCACACCATTTTTAAAACAGTAACTCATTATCAAAGGGCGCAGCAGTCAATATTTACTTATAAATATTCTCACCAAATCGTTGGAACTCATTTAAATCTTTTTTTGAGCTTAATAACAACTAATGAAATGATTAGAAGAAACAATGTGTACCCGATTGAAATCAGCATATCTTGATCGAATTCAAATGTCTGATTCCAAATTGAAATATACATTTTATTTAAATGATAGAACGGATTCACATAGGATACATTTTTCACAAAATTCGGAAGACTCTCCACAGGTACAGAAAAGCCGCCAGTGAACATAACAATTTGAAACAAAACAATAGACATAATTAGTGCTGTTTTTACTTCCTTGAAGTTCGAATAAATCGCATGAGAATAAACTAACATTACCGCATTAATAAGCAACAAACTTAAATATGAAACTAAGAAATTAACAATGGAAAGTTGCAAATCATAAATAAGTATGCCAATCAATGTTATGAACACAAATCCTGCAGTTGCAATAATAAATGACTTAGCAATACTGGACATTAGAAGAATTTTATTCGTTATAGGCGTAATGAAAAGTCTTTTTTCAATTCCTTCTGCGCGATTCATTACCTGATCAAAACCAAAGGCAAAAAATACTACTGAAAAACTAATTAGGACAATAAACGATGGTGTATACATTTGAACATAGTTCATTCCTCCGCTATAGGTTGCATTACTGAACATTTGTCCCATTAAAATATATGTCACTGGCGGTACAACAACTGTGAAAACTAAATAAAATAACTCTCTAAAAAACATGATTAAGTCATATTTAATTTGTGTTAATAACATCTTTTCTCCCCCTTATTTAGAAATTTTATCAAGATAAAAGCTATTAATAGACTTATAACCTGATTTCAGTATATTTTCTGGCGTATCATATACTTCGGTTACACCGTCGTTAATGAATAGAACTTTATCACAGTAGAGTTCGATTTCGTCCATGTAATGAGTCGATAAAATCACTGTACTGTCATTTTTTTTAATATATCCTGTGATGCTTTCCCATAATATGTTCCGCATATGAGGATCCAGACCAGTAGTCGGTTCATCCAAAATAATCAAACGAGGTTTTGAAGAAAAAGCAATCGCTAGGCTAACCTTTTGCTTCCAGCCTCCAGATAAATTATCAAAAAACGTATTTAGATGCTCCTGCAATTCAAACTCTTCGATAATTTCATTTAAATCTTCTTTGCTACCATAATAGGCACGAAAAAGATCTAGTAATTCTTTTAATTTTAATTTTTTATAAAACTGTGTAGGCTGAAGTACAGCAGAAATATTACTTTTGATTTCTTCCAGTTGAGCTTGATCAATTTCCTTTAAGTTATTACCAAAAACAGCTACCTTGCCGTCATTATAATCTTTGATCGTCATTAAAATTTCCAAGAACGTCGATTTCCCAGCGCCATTTTTACCGATAACACCAATAATTTCTCCTTTTTTAGCAGTAAAATCTATCCCTTTCAGAACAGCTTTTTTCCCATAGTTCTTTGTTAATTTTTCTACCTTTACGTTGTAATCCTGCATGGTTCACCCTCCTAATTTACATACATACTATAACTCGAGAATTCTATTGTTTTTCATTCCATGCATACATTCTGCTCCTCTATACTTAGATGTCCAAAGTATTTGATTTAGGTGTTCTATTTTTATTCCTAACTGTCAACAAGATTCCTTGTGGCATCACTTGAGCTATTTGAACAGGCAGACTGCTTCAAAAGGGTGCTCAACCTATCGGATAATGTTAAAACACTGCAAAAAATAACAGAATCTAATCGTGTGGATAAAGAAATATAAAGTCTTATCCGCAGTATAAGGAGAAGTAAAGAGGTTAATGAAATTGAAACAACTTGAAAAAGTTTGCATGATTTTGTCATGCGTTTTATACATTTTTTATCCCTCTTATCTTTTCTTTTTCTTCTTTTATGTACTGTTAGCTTAACGATTCCTCTTTCATAATCCGTGAGATTTTCAAAAACACAGTTTCTAATAATTCATTTTCTTAATGCTGTGAAGATCGAAAAAAACTACCAGACATAAAGTCCAGTAGTTCAGCTAATTCAATATATACTTTTAGACACCCGGGGTTATTATGGTCTTTTTTCTTTACATAGACCAGTCATGTACCACATTACTATTTAAATATTTTTTAAAAGAAGGTTTCCATTCTGACAAATCCTGATAAACAAACGTTATATTGTCACATATTTTATCTGCGACTTCGTACATATGTTTAATATCATTAGCCGTAAATAATATATATCCTTTGCGCCCTGTACTGTCTACAATAGTTGGTATGGTGTCGCCCTCTTTTACTAATAGATCAATTAATACGATCTCGGATATGTTAGCTAACCCTTTATACTTGATTTCTTTTAAGCAACCTGTTTTTGGAATCAAGCTTAAAGACATAGCTTGACAATTTGAAGGTCACATCTAAATTCATCTATAGTCTTAGTAGCTAACGCATCATAATAGTATCCAAATTGAGATATGCCGGTTGTCAGTTCTACCATTTTCCAAATGTTACCTCCACCTATCCTCACTTGAGACTCTATGATTATTGGCTTATTTTGTTTGTCTATCTTTACCTCTGTATGTGTAATGCCATCTTCCAGTTGCATGTCGTCCAAAAATAGCATTACTTTCTCGATGATTAGATTCTTTTGATATTCATCTATAGGTGCCGGCATAATAGTATAGTTTATTAAAAACGTATCTTCCTTAAATATTTCAGCTGATATAGCTAGTATAGAATGTTTTTTGTTATAAGAAACGGCTTCGACCGTATAAACTTCGTCACCTTCCACGTACTCTTCCACTAAAATAGGTAATTGAATACCGTTATCTTTAATAAATAGCTCTACGTCATCTCCTATGTCTAGCTTAGATACACCTTTACCACCTGCGCCAATCGGGGGCTTTATAATAATACTATCTTTTTTGTTCAAAAATTCATCAATGTCTTTTATGTTGTTGCAAACTATCGAATCTATCGAAAAGTCTTTGCCTGCTAGAATTTCACGCATCATGTCTTTGTTACGGGTTATCATATTAGCGTTGTAAGAAACTCCTTTAACATTAAAAATCTTTGCAATTATGCTAGCCGTATCTAGGGCTACTTCGTTGAAAGATACAACCACATCAAACGGTTTCTCTTTGTACAATTCTTCAGCATAGTACACACAGACGGGTATGTTTGTTGTGTCTATTTCTTTTTTATAGAAACACTGTTCTAAGATCATTCCATCGAAATATATGTGTTTAGTGTAAGACCCTATATACGAAACAGCATACCCCCTATCTAAAGCATCTTGTATAGGTTTTGTCCATCCCCCTATAAATAAAATGTGTGGTGTTTTTTCTATGTCAGTTCCTTTTGATACCTTAAACATTATAATCACCTCCTCTAAATTGAACTCGTATATTCAATGTTGGTTCCTTTTGATATGCCTCGCCTTAACAACACTATTAAACACAATGTTGTTCCGAATCCCCCTATAAATAACGTTGTTTGAAGCCCAAAAATAGAAACTAAAAAAGCACTAGCAAAACTCCCTAATGCCCAAGCTCCCCAATTAAGCGTACGCTGTACAGCATTTACTCTGCCAAGCATGTGACTTGGCGAGACAAGTTGTCGTATAGTTGCAGCGTAAGGGCCAAATACACCTTCTCCCATACCATGTATGATACTTGCAGCTACTATACCGATAACGGTTCCTAAATATCCCATTATCGGTATTAAGGACAGACCGATAACTGATACAGTAGCGCTATAAACAAGCATTTTTGTATTATTAATTTGTTTACTCTTTTTTACGAGTATCGTATTACCTATTAAAAATCCCAGCGCTGCCGAACCTACAACAAAGCCTATTTCAAGTTCAGATAGATCCATTACCTTATAAAGAAATATTACTAAAATGCTATTTAGTATGTATTTTAAAAAAACCGTAAACAGCGCCACAACTTACAATTGGCTCCAATACAGGATGGTTTTTAAAATATATTAAACCTTCATATATGTTTTTATATATCGATTTTATATTTACGTTTTTTAAAGAGCCTTCTGTATGCGGTTTAAACCCTGAAATAAACAATACACACACAAAACACACAAAATACGTTACTGCGTCAACCGTGAATAAGCCTGTTAATCCAACTAGAGTAATGACAATTCCTGCTAGCATAGGACCAATTACTATAGAAAGGGACTCCGAAAGGGCTAGCTGAGCATTTCCTCTTTTTAAGTTGTTTTTATCAGTTAATATTTCAGGTAAGAAAGAAGGAATTGCAATGTTATAAAACGTAGTAAATATTCCATTTAAAAACATAAGAAATACCAATAAAGGGAACGTTATTATATTTGTTACAGTCAGTATGAATACTGATAAAAATAAAACGCCTTGACATATACTACAAATTAGCAAAACCTTTTTTCTATGAAGGACGTCTATCAAAGCAACGGCTACTAAACCGAAAATTAGGTAGGGTATGAATATAATCCCACGAAGCAAGGCAGCATTCGCCTCACTTGTTTCTAGCACCTCTAATGCAAAAAGAGGCAAAACTACTATTGTAAACTGAGTACCTAGCAAACTTATAGACTGACCTAGCCAAAGCTTGAAAAAATTAAAGTTTTTTTATTTTTCATAAGACGCCTCCAATAATTCGAATTTAAAAAGAATAAAATAAATATCGCAATATTCAGAAATTTAACGATTCTATTTATTCATACAATCACTGCCTATTTTTTACGGCTCAAACCCAGCCTGGCTCACATAAACGTGATTTTCCGGAAAGATTTCAATGAATCGGTTATATACTTTTTCAATCACATGTGGTCCATACCAATCTTCTAAACCAAGTTGGGCATATTTTTTCTCAATACCTAGTTTTCTTGTGCGTTTTCCACCACTGCCATCGCCCATGAAGTAGTCATCAATACAAATCCGATCGACGAATGGCTTCAATTTCATAGGGAAATATTCTCCACTCGGTAAGATGGGGGCTATAGCAACTTGAGTCGGTATTTCAGCAGCCACTAATTGTTCCAATGTCTTAAAGCGCGCCTGGATTGGGGGTGCCTTTGGTGTAAAATGTTTACGGATTGTTTCTGAATCTGTCTCAATAGTCATGCTTACTCGAACTTTATCTTTAAAATATTGCAGCAAATCGATATCTCGACTTACAAGTGGGCTTCTAGTCTGTACTAATAGGAAGTCAGGAGGATCTTCTACCATAACTTCTAGTAAAGATCGCGTCACTTTCTCCTTATGCTCTATGGGTTGATACGGGTCTGTACTTGATGACATAAAAATGGTTACATTCCCTTTGGCTTTGGCGCGACGAAGCTCCTTTTTTAATAAATTCGCAGCTCCTTTTTTAACATCGATCCAATTTCCCCATTCCCCTTCACGAAAAAGAGATACAGGCATTTCGCGTACATAACAATAGGAACACCCAAATGAACAGCCTGTATAAGGATTTAGTGAATGCGTATATCCAGAAAGGAAGCCAGTCCCTTTATTCAGAATCGTTTTCGGATTTTTATAGAATAATTCACTTTTCATGACGAAACCTCCATTCATTGTACGGCAATAATTACTCATTGCTTGATGAAGCTTGCTTTTCTAGATCCAGGAGTAATGTTTTCATTTCTATCCCGCCCCGATAGCCAGTTAATGAGCCATTCTTCCCTATTACACGATGGCATGGTACAGTAATTAATACTGGATTAGCCCCAATAGCCGCTCCTACAGCACGAACAGCTGATGGTTTTTTTATATCATTTGCAATATCGGAATAGGACTTCATCTGTCCATAAGGAATTTCACAAAGTGCATCCCAGACTGCTAGCTGAAATTGCGTACCTACGTACTCAAATGGAACAGTAAAGGTTTTCCGCTTCCCTTCTAGATACTGAGTGATTTCAACAACATAGGGTTCAAGCTTTTCATCATCCTCAACAAGGGGACTTCCTGGAAAGCGTTTCTTAGCCCATTCGAACATTTCCTCGAATGGTTTGTTCTGTGAACCTACAAACACAAGCCCCTTTGCAGTTGAAGCAATATAAAAATGCCAATCCTTAAACTTAAGTAAAGACCAATAAAGGGTTGTTTTATTCTTTGTTTCCATAGTACTTTTCCTCCATTTTGCTTATTTGACGAAATTGCGCTGGTGTCTGTCCAGTTTTCTTTTTAAATAAGGTAATAAAATAAGGTGTGTTAGTCATACCCACACATATGGCGATATCTCCAATCGCTTTGTTTGTCTGAATCAAATACTTTTTAGCCGCGTGTACTCTAATTTGTTGTATATACTCAACCGGCGTAATTCCTTTAATCTTTTTAAATGTTCGATGCAAATGATACGGACTCCCATGACAAATAGTTGCTATCGATTCTAGCGTTAACTTTTCTGTGAAATTTTTATCAATGTATTCAGTAATTAAATCAACCCACTCGCTATCAGGTAGATTTTCATTAGTGGGCTTGCAACGTTTACAAGGACGAAAATTTGCCCGGAGAGCTTGTTCTACGTTTGGAAAAATGCATACATTTTCTTTTTTCGGAACGCGAGATTTACAAGATGGTTTACAAAATATCCCCGTCGACTTTACAGCGTAGAAAAATTGATTATTGAACGCTGCATCATTGTTTAGTATTGCTTGCCACTTTTCATCCGGTATCATTTCTACATTATTCGACATTCTATGTCCGTTATTAATACTATCCGGCATTGACCTCACCTCTCCTTACAATATACTCCCTATAAATTCAGAATGTATAGTTCTGGGAATGTAATAGCAAGATATTGAAGTTAAATTTTTATCCCGCATTAACGGGCTGTAAGATTCCAACCTCAAAACATAGAGAAATCGGAGATGTTTAGGTGGGAGATGAACAGCCCGATTAGTTTAACTAATGTTCAGTGTGGGATGAAGAAAACCCCCACTGATCAAAGTTTCACTTTATTTAGAATCGTGAAAAATGATTCCAAAACCGTATCGTTCTCCAGAAGTAACCGTGCTTACTCCGTGACGAACCGCATTTTTGTAATATCCTTTTTTGCCCAAAACAGGTCTGTAGTTAGTAGGGAAAATCAGTGCACTGCCTTGTTCCAAAGTAATGACATGTCCCCTACTCTGAGCACGAGGAATTTGTTCCACTAATAGAGATTCTCCACCACAAAAGTCTTTTTCACGTTGATTTAATACAAATACTACTTGAAGCGGGAAAAATATGTCGCCATATAAATCTTGATGCAAACAATTAAATCCGCCTGTTTCATACTTTAATAGTAAAGGTGTAGGTCTAGTTTGTTCATATTTTCCGCAGGTGTTCAAAAAATCTTGAAGATGAGCTGGAAACTGTTCTGTTTTCTTTAAATAACCTAACCATCGATTAGCTGTTTTGGCCAACTCTACATAAAAGGACTCTCTTAAACTTTGGATGATTTCAGGTAATGGATAGGAAAAATATTTGTACTCCCCATTTCCAAAGCGATATCTCGTCATATTGATTGTCGTTCTATATGGCTCTTCCTCACAATTCAATTGTTTGAAGAATTCACATTCCTCTTTAGTTAAAATCACTGGAAGCTTTGCGAATCCTTGCTCATCTAATTCATGTTGAATTGAATCCCAATTTAAGCTCTCGACACGTGTTTTTATATTTTGGACCATTTTTATCAACTCCTATTTTACATTCTTGATAATTAACACTATAACCTCATCAATAGAAAAAAATAAGGTGTTTAGAATGTAATAGCAAGATAACAAAATTAGGTAAGATTATTTTGTGATAAAGTAAAATTACAGTCAGTGTGAGTATAAAAAATCGGAATTAGATGAGGAGAATGAAAAGTGATATGGCATGAAATTAATGATGATATTGTAATTGCATTACCTGAAAACTTCGACATGAACGTAAACCTAGGTTATCTAACAAGGGAAAAAAATGAATGCATGTACGAAATTGAGAACGATACCATTACAAAAATTATAGTCATTGGGGAAATTCGGTCCTTAGTACAGATAAGCGTAATCAATAAACAAATGGTTGTTCAATTCCTAAATAATACGAGACCTAATGAAAAGTGGAAACGGGAAGAGATTGTAAAATATATGTATGAATGGTTTGATCTTAATAACGATTTAACGCCATTTTATGAAATGGCAAATGCAGACCCATTACTTAAAATGCCTGCCCAAAAATTCTATGGGTTGCGAGTTATCGGCATTCCCGATTTATTTGAAGCTTTATGTTGGGGAGTTTTAGGGCAACAAATTAACTTAGCCTTCGCGTACTCCTTAAAGAAGCAATTTGTAGAAAGATATGGCGAATCCATTGATTGGAATGGTAAAAAGTATTGGGTGTTTCCACCGTACGAACGAATTGCACAGTTAACACCTACCGACTTAGCAGATATTAAAATGACGGTAAAAAAAAGTGAATATATTATTGGAATTGCTAAATTAATGGCAAGTGGAGAATTATCGAGAGGGAAATTAATGAAAATGAACTTTAAAGATGCTGAAAAAAACTTAATTAAAATTCGAGGAATCGGTCCTTGGACAGCCAATTATGTTTTAATGCGCTGCCTCAGGTTCCAGTCAGCTTTTCCAATCGATGATGTAGGTCTTATTAATTCGATAAAAATATTACGTAATATGGAGCGCAAGCCTACGAAAGATGAAATCTTAGAATTATCGCTTCCATGGGAAAACTGGGAGTCATACGCTACCTTTTATTTATGGCGTGTCCTTTACTGATCTTTAATTTTAAACCAAGGTGGATGCCACACCGCCAGTTCCTTGACCCTCTTTAATCCATCTCGACACAAAAACACCCCTTTAGATAAACATATCCAAAGGGGCAAAGCTTCGCGAGTTTATTTTAAACATCGCATCTTTTTTATAAACGTTTTATAGGCCACATTTTAACTGTGCTGCACAGTTTGTACATGTGTTACAGCCACCGATTTCTTCTACAGTTCCTTTACGGCATACAGGACAAGTATTCCCTACATCCGAACCAATAACTGTTGTCGATTCTAATGCTTGAATCGTATCTACTAATACAACTGGACGCTTCGTTGGTACTTCTACTAATTCTTCCTCAAATGATAGTTGATCCATATCATTTTCTTCAGCCTTTAGTGTCAGTACTTGTGAATCACGGCTACCATCTACATAGACCGTACCACCTTTAGCGCCACCTTTATATAAACGCTCGTATACTTTTTCAACTTGTTGTACTGTATAACCTTTTGGTGCGTTTACAGTTTTTGAAATAGATGAATCAATCCATTTTTGGATGATACATTGTACATCAGCATGTGCTTCTGGTTTTAATTCCATCGCCGTTACGAACCAATCAGGAAGATTATTCTCATCTACTTCCGGATGACGTTCTAAATATTCTTGTACGATTTCTGCTTTTACCTCGATGAATTTACCTAAACGACCTGAACGGTAATATGTGAACGAGAAGTATGGCTCAAGACCAGTTGCCACACCAACCATCGTACCAGTAGAACCAGTTGGAGCTACTGTTAGTAAATGCGAGTTGCGAATACCTGTTGCTAAAATTTGATCTTTAATATGCGCAGGCATTTTTTGCATAAAGCCAGTTTCAGTGAATGCTTTACGTAAACGTGCTGTCTCTTCCTCTGTTGCTCCTACAAGGAATGGGAAGCTACCGCGTTCTTTTGCAAGTTCTGTTGAAGCTTCATAAGCAGTCTCAGCAATCGTTTTAAAGATTTCATCAACTAGCTCATTACCCGCTTCTGAGCCGTATTCTTTCTCACAATAAATGAGTAAGTCTGCTAAGCCCATTACGCCTAAGCCAACACGACGCTCACCTAAAGCTTGTACACGGTTTTCTTCTAAGAAGTATGGTGTAGCATCAATAACATTATCTTGCATACGAACACCAACACGAACTGTTTCACGTAGTGCTTCAAAATTAATTGTTTGATCTTCTTTATTCGCAAACTGTGCTAAGTTCACAGCTGCTAAGTTACACACAGAATATGGTGCAAGTGGTTGTTCCCCACATGGGTTAGTCGCTACAACGCTTTGACCATAAGCTTTTGCGTTAGTCATGTCATTGGCGTTGTCGATGAAGAAAATACCTGGCTCTGCAGAGTACGTTGCACAAACGTTGATTAAATTCCATAATTCCTTCGCTTTAATCGTGCGGTATGTGCGTACTTTATAGCCCATTTTCTCCCATTCGCGCACATCTCCAACTTTATGCCACTCACTGTTGTAAATAGCCATTTCTTCTTTTGTATATTCTTCAACAGCTGGGAAACGAAGCTCGAATTCAGCGTCATTTTCAACTGCTTCCATAAATTCTTTTGTTAATGTTACAGAAATATTCGCACCAGTTAAAAACTCTGAATTGTGAACAGTATAAGTTCCGCCATCGCGTAGTTTGTTTTCCGCTTCGCGAATAATAGCTGTATCAAAACCACCTAAGCCTTCGATACCTTTATAGTTAACAATACCTTGGTACATAGCTTCCTCTTGAGATGATAGAGGTTTAAAGTTTAATTTTTCTTTTGCTAGACGAATAATTGTTTTATCCGTTGTATTTTCGATTAGGTATCGTAGAATACGTGGATTTTGCATTTTCGAAATAATAAATTCCACGATATCAGGATGCCAATCTGCCAGCATAATCATTTGTGCCGATTTCTTACGCGGGTTCGCTACACCCACTCTCTATGTCGCCATAGAAGTTGAGACCATATCTTACATCTTAATAGATGTCCTCGCACTTCGGAGTGGCTTCACTCCTACTCTACTCACTTCCGCTAACTAGCGTGTTTTCGATGGTCGTTGAACCTTCCTCTATGTAAGAGGCTTGGCTGCTGATTGTCTTTATCCCACTGCTATTTTCAAGCATTCACGCTTACCGTTTCCAGTTACGTTGTAGCTAGCAGTGCATTTATAATGCGTTTTTTAACATTTTCAAAATCATTTTTTATCTCATCTTCCCAGAAACGGAGTAATGTATATCCATGCGCTGCTGCAATTTGATTTTTTTCGATATCCCTAGCTTTTACCCTCTTTTGAACATCATAAAAGGAGGAATAGAACTTTGGATTTCCATGCCAAAAATCGCCATCACATTCAATTAGAATATTTGTCCCAACTAGTAAAAAATCAAATTGTGCACCTTCAAATATAAAGGAATATTTATAAGGGATTGATTGTTCAACTAAGAAATGCTCGAGAGCTCTTTCAATACTAGTTTTTCTAAATGTTTCCCTCTCTAATTGTTTTAATGCAGCTTGCCGAATTTTTTCTATTGTTTCTTCACTATAAACCCCTGTCTTACCGCTGTTCCATGAAGGAGTTCCATTCATTTTTCTAGTTTTAGCTGTTTTTGAAATGATATTTTCAAAATGAACCTTCTTTTGTTCATTGGACATGTCATTATGCCAATTTCCTGTATTTTGTGATCGCAGCCTACTCGCACACTCTTTACTACAAGTTTTAGTCTGCCGATGTTTTTCATCGAATAGTTTTCCACAAATTACACAAGTTAAAGGCTTACCTTTTCCTCGACAGCTTCTACTACAAAACTGATTGGGAATACCACGCCTCAATTTAACCTTTTTATTACATAAAATATATTGGCAGGTCACCATTTCTACTGGATAAAAATAAGATATTAAATAATTATCTAATGTTAAGCTATGCTCATTTTTCAAATGAGACGTAAACCTTCCTTGTTTATTATGATCTATTGTAAAACCACATATCAAACAAGTTTGTGGCTGTTTCGCATCATAAACATCCATAATTCCCACCTCGATTAAAGTGACAATATTTCCGTTAAAGAGTTCCCAGCAATTCACGAGGTTTGTTTACGCAGAAGCACCTAGATTATGCTTACCTCTGCGGCTACCACCTTGTTCGACAAGATGAGTCAGCTTCGCAATATCATCTAACCATGATACAGAGCCAGATGATTTACCATTTACACCACGTGCTAAAGTGTTACGTGGACGCAATGTTGAACCATTTGTCCCTACACCACCACCGCGGCTCATAATTTCCATCACTTGCTTACGGTGATCACTTATTCCTTCACGTGAATCTGCTACAAATGGCATTACGTAACAGTTGAAGAAAGTTACATCCGTTTCAGATCCTGCTCCGTAAATAACTCGTCCAGCTGGAATGAATTTTAATGAAACTAGCTGCTCATAAAACTTCTCAAACCATTCTTGGCGTTTCTCTTGTGTTTTTTCAACAGAAGCAAGTCCTGTTGCATTTCGTTTTGCGATTTGTTCATAAAATATTTCAAGAGGCTTTTCTAGCACGTCAATTGAACGCGTAATCACACCCGTTTCTTGCTCTTTCGGATCATCTATAGCACTACGGTAATCTTCCTCAATCAAAATTTCTGCTGTTTTCGTAGACATATCAAGCTTTTGGATTGTCCCTAAACCACGTGCAGGGAATTTTGGATCTGCCTTCACTGTTAATACGACGAAATCACCGGCTTTTAACGTTTTCTTTTCCGTATCTTTAAACGAGTAGCGATCGATCATTACAAGTCTTGATACACCTTTATGCGTAATGTGCATATCAGGTGTTACAGGATGAACCTGCGGAAATTGTTCAATATCTTTGTTTAACTGTTCAAATTTGTTTACTTCGGGTTGATGATTTGTGAGTACCATCGTTTTGCCTCCCTTATTTTCTGCTTTACAAATATAAATACACAATATCATGTGTCGTTAAACACTACATATTGTGTATATTTCTTTTAAAACGATACTATATATAGTTTTTTAATTCAACTCTTGCAATTTCGAACAGAATGCGAACTGCTTGTTATCACAAGGATCGAACGATAAAAAAATATTTTTCTTATACCATTTTTTATTTTTTGAAGTTCCAATCATCACATGCATATTTTTTTTCTTCTAGTGAATGTACATATTCTAATTGCTCCTCAGAAAGTGTAAATGGTTTTAAATCAATTTGCAACGATTTTGCAAAACCATCTCTAAAAGCTATCACACATTGTTCAATAGTCACAGGTTCTTTAACAAGGTTATTGATAGCAACCGCTTTTTCAGGCATCTTTCTACGCATACGTGCCTTCGCCTCTTCACTTGAAAAATTGAAGACAGATAATAATTTTTCTTGATCTAAATCAAGTAAAATAGCTCCGTGCTGTAAAATAACACCTTTTTGACGAGTTTGTGCACTACCTGCCACTTTTTTACCTTCCACTACAAGCTCATACCAACTTGGCGCATCAAAGCAAACTGCACTTTTAGGTTTCTTTAAGTCCGCTCTTTGTTCTTCAGTATTAGGCACACTAAAATAAGCATCCATACCTAGATTATGAAACCCTTGCAATATCCCTTCACTTAACACTCTATATGCCTCTGTCACTGATTCAGGCATATCTGGATAGCTTTCTGAAACAATGACACTATAAGTCAATTCATGTTCATGTAAAACGGCTCTACCACCTGTTGGACGACGAACAAAGCCTAGCCCTTGTTCTCGCACCGCTTCTAGATTAATATCTCTTTTCGCTTGTTGAAAATAGCCAATCGAAAGAGTTGCTGGCTCCCACTCATAAAAACGAATAACCGGTGGAATTAAACCTTCACTATGCCAATCAAGTAATGCTTCGTCTAATGCCATATTGAAAGATGGGCTACATTTCCCTGAATTTAGAAAATACCAAGTTGTCATATTTTCATCTCCTACAATTAATCATTTATGCCTCGGCATAAATGCGTCGGGAATCGACTTTGTGCTTGCACAAAGAAATCCTTTTCGATTCCGTGACATCCGCCGGAGGCTTTACCTTTTGCGAACGTGTACAAAATAAGGCTCATTGCTATAGCAAGTGGTTGATTTCCGTTACGGCTAGGCGCTTTCCTGGGGGCGTCCGATGAGCCGCTTCGCTTCGCTGCAGGGTCTCATCTGTGACGCTAATCCCCGAGGAGTCGCCTAGCCTTCACTCCAATCAACCTATATAGGACATACATTTTAACAAATTTCATCCTACTCTTAATGATGAGCCAAAAATAGTGCTTCTCAAATTTTGACACTTTTCGTTTAATTCTATTCTTTATTGGAAAAATCCCCACACTAAACCAAGAAATTAGTGTATGATTCTGTGGCCTTTCACTAAAACATTCATATACAAAAGATAGATTAATTCTAGCCACAATCTAATTAATTTTATCAAACTCATTGGACTATCGCTAGCGCATCTTTTATAATAATAAAGAAGATAGAAAGGGGTAAGAAATTTTGTTAAACATACTTATCACAATCGGTGTTATTTTAGTAGTCGTAATTGCATATATCGGCATCAATGCCCTACGACTAAAAAAAGCCGTAACAAACCTAACACAAGAACAATTTATTGAAGGTTATCGTAAAGCGCAGCTTATCGACGTACGTGAGCAAAAAGAATTTGATGCAGGTCACATTCTTGGTGCACGTAATGTTCCTTCAACAACTCTACGTCAACGTCACAAAGAAATCCGCCCAGATTTACCAGTATATTTATACTGTCAAAATACAGGCCGTAGCGCACGTGCTGCTCTATTTCTTAAAAAACGTGGCTACAACCAAATTTACCAACTTCAAGGCGGCTTCCGTACTTGGACGGGTAAAGTAAAGTCTAAAAAATAATTTCAAAAAACCGTTAAGGCATAAGTGACTACTATAAAATTTATTTATATATACCTATATCACTTTGTTTTAAACAGGAAGAAACCATCTCAAATGACTATGAGATGGTTTACTTTTTGCAAAAAAATTCTGAGTTTCTACTATATTATATTTATTGTTTAACGTCTGACAACTTATGGAACAGAAAAAAGTAGAACGTGAGGCAATATACTGCTCACATCACATTCAACTTCCTTCACCAAAATTCTAGCTGCTTCCCGCACTCGTCCCTCGCCTTTTTAACCCTTTATACTAACCATTAAACATGATCCATATTTTAACGTATGTCTAAAAATACTATTTTTCGTATAATTTTTACCTAGAGGAACTCCAATCTTCTTTTTTTCTGAAAAAGACTGAAATTTACCCTTGAATAATTATGGTAGCACTGATAGGATGTATAATATCTTAAAATAATGTCATTAAGACATACAATACAAGCTATGAATGCTATGGATAAAACTATAGCAGGAGCAGTTCTGGAGAGAGCGCATTTTGCGTCGCCGAAGGGTTCACTATCTCAGGCAAAAGGACAGAGGAGTAATATTAACTTTCATCATGAAAGCTATACCACACGAATGTTTTCTTTTTTACATACAACATTCGCTATCGGTATTTGTTATTCTGTCGTTTACGAGACTAGTGTCACTACTAGTCTCTTTTTTATTTCCAGTCATAGTTTTTACGTATCTTTGAGGGGGAGCAACGTGGAACAACAACAACAATTAAAACGTGAATTAAAAAATCGCCATGTGCAGCTCATTGCGATTGGCGGAACAATCGGTACTGGTTTATTTTTAGGCTCCGGTAAAGCGATTGCTTTAGCAGGACCTTCCATCATCTTCGCCTATCTAATTGTCGGAACCGCCTTATTTTTCGTCATGCGGGCTTTAGGGGAACTGTTATTATCGAATGCTGGCTATACATCATTTACTGATTTTGCATCCGAATACATAGGACCTTGGGCAGGTTATATTACTGGCTGGACATACTGGTTCTGCTGGATTATGACCGCTATGGCAGATATTATTGCTGTCGGCGTTTATGTACAATATTGGTTTGATATACCGCAATGGGTCCCTGCAATTGGCTGTTTAGTCCTGTTGCTAATGTTGAATCTATTAACTGTAAAACTATTTGGCGAACTAGAATTTTGGTTTGCACTAATAAAAGTCATTACTATTGTGGTATTGATTGCGATCGGACTATTCATGTTATTTACAGGCTTTCAAACAAGCTCTGGCACAGTTTCTGTTGAAAATCTTTGGGCACATGGCGGGTTATTCCCGAACGGCCTACATGGGTTCTTAATGGCATTCCAAATGGTTGTTTTCGCTTTTGTTGGTGTCGAGCTAGTAGGGGTTTCTGCTGCTGAAACGGCCGATCCTAAAAAAAATATACCTTCTGCCATTAACAAAATTCCATTACGCATTTTATTATTTTACGTAGGGGCGCTATTTGTTATTTTATGCATTAATCCTTGGAATGAAATGTCTGCCACTAGTAGTCCATTTGTACAAGTATTTACACTAGCCGGTATTCCAATTGCTGCAGGGATTATTAATTTTGTCGTTCTAACATCTGCCGCTTCGGCTGGTAATAGTGGTTTATTTTCTACAAGTCGCATGCTCTTTAATCTTGGAAACAACAAGCAAGCTTCGCCAACCTTTGCAAAGCTTAATAAAAACAGTGTCCCAAGCAACGCACTTGTTGTGTCGGCAATTGTTGTATCTGTTGGTGCATTACTAAGTAAATTAATGCCTGAAAACGCCTTTAGTGTTGTGACAACGATTAGTGCCATTTGCTTTATTTGGGTATGGAGTATTATATTAATCTCTCATATCATCTATAAACGTAAAAATCGTGCACTTCATGAAGCATCAATTTTCAAGTCACCTTTTACTCCGTTCGTGAACTATTTAGTACTTGCCTTCTTTGCATTTCTATTAGTAGTGATGTTCATTTCAGAGGCAACTCGTACCGCATTACTATTGACACCAATTTGGTTTATATTGCTGCTGATTCTTTATAAGAAAAAAAGAAAGTAATACGCTAAATTACATTGACCTGGATAGTGACACTTTAAGCAAAGTGAAGCTATTCAGGGCTTTTTTTATTAAAAATTAGCGGTATTTTCTTGGCGGATGTTTAGAAATCCGCGGAAAGAAGTAAAAAAGATGACTTCATTTACTGAAGTCATCTTTCTTTAATTGATTAAAAAATATTCATATTCCATTCGGTAGCGATATGTTTAAGTAAATTCACGCCGGCTACGCTGTTCCCGATGTCATCAATTGCTGGTCCATATATGCCAATACCGCACCCAGCAGGAAAAGGTGAATCTAAGCCTGCATGACTTGGTACAGCCGCCAAAATCGCTCCGGAAACACCACTTTTTGCGGGTAACCCGATAAATGCAGCAAATTTACCAGAAGCATTATACATACCACAAGTAACCATCAATGCCTTTGCTAATTTTGCTACTTGCTTAGGAAAAAGTTGTGTTTTTGTTAGAGGATGATAGCCATCATTGGCGATTACTAAACCAATCATTGCTAAATCTGAAACATTTACTTCAATCGCACATTGTTTTAAATAAACTTCCAATGCTTCCTCTACAGGACAGTCTAAAAAGCCAGAATCCATTAAATAATAGGCTAATGACCGATTTCGATTTGCAGTTTGCCACTCAGATTGATAAACCTCTTCATTCACCTTTAATTTCTTGCCAACCATTTGCTCTAAAAAACAAAGGATTTTTGAAACCTTCTCTTGCGGAGAATTTCCGTCAAGCATAGAGGATACTGTAATAGCTCCTGCATTAATCATTGGATTAAAAGGTTTTCCAGGCTGATGGCTTTCTAGACGAATGATTGAATTGAAGGTGTCACCTGTAGGTTCAACATCTACTCGTTCTAAAACATATGGTAACCCTCGTTCCATACACGCTAAAATAAATGTAACGACCTTTGAAACACTTTGCAGCGTAAATAATTCAGTTGTCTCTCCGGCTTTCATTTCGTCATTATTAGTGCCGATAATCGAAATCGCTAATTGATTTGGATCTTTTTCAGCTAAAGCAGGAATATAACTTGCGCATTGCCCCTCTTTAGCAAAAGGACGAAACTGTTCCACCCATTCTGCCGCAAGTTGATGATTATTATGATTGTTATGTTCTGTCGGCATTTTGTAATCTCCTTTCAAAAAACGGCATTTTACGCCATAACTACTCAATAAGTACACTTAACTAAGAAAAAACTTAATAATAGGCAAAAACAGAGTCTCCATAGTTTACCCTACGAAGACTCTTTTTGGTATACTTTTTTAAAATTTAGGAGGCTTAGTACCTTCTGGAATTAGCGAAGCATAAGTCTCCCCGTCTAGACGTTCCTTCCATTCTTTTTTAGCTTCTTCAATCAGTGCTGGATTATCAATTAGATCCACAGCAGTGCAAGCCATAATTTTTGCTGCCTGTAACATCCCCTTATGTGCTATTGGCATAACACCCTGTGATACAACCTGCCAAGTATGAAGTGGTGTACCTAGTGCCATACATACAGTTGTACATTGAACAGTTGGGACATTCCAGCTTACATCTCCAACATCCGTTGATCCACCTAATATAAATTCAGGTAGGACACTTGGAATGTAGTCAGCAATAACTTTACCTTGTAACTGCTTAGCATCATCTTTTTTTAGACCCACTAATGCTGATGCCTGGATTTCAGGCGTAAATGTATTAAAAATAGCTTGGGCATGCTGTTCATCTTCTCTTGTATAAGTAGGCATTCCTAAATCAATTATTTGTTTTTGCATCGCACCATAAAGTGTTTTATTTGGAATAAGATTGGACGCTGCTCCCTCAAAGGCGATTTCTAACGATGTTTCAGTCATCAATGTTGCACCTTTAGCAATATTTTCAACACGTTGATAAATCTCTTGTACTTGATGCTTTTTAGGTGCTCTAATTAAGTACGTCACCTCTGCATACGGTTGAACGACATTTGGAGATGATCCTCCTGTGTTTGTAACCGCATAATGCACACGCGCTTCTGGAATGATATGTTCGCGTAAATAGTTTACCCCAACATTCATGAGTTCAACTGCATCTAATGCACTTCGTCCCAAATGGGGCGCTGCTGCCGCATGTGCACTTTTTCCCGTAAACTTAAACGTAACTGCATAGTTTGCAAGAGAAGTGCAAGTCATTACAGTTGTAAAAGTACCAGGATGCCAAGATATAGCAATATCGACATCATCAAAAACACCAGCCTTCGCCATATAAGCTTTCCCTGAACCATTCTCCTCCGCTGGGCAACCGTAGAAACGAATTGTCGCTGATTGATTATTTTGCTCTAAATAATCTTTCACCGCAACAGCCGCGGAGAACGCTCCTGTACCTAATAAGTTATGCCCACAACCATGGCCACTTCCTCCGTCCTCTAAAGGTTCAAAATGAGTAGCCCCTCCTTTTTGACTCAAACCGGGGAGTGCATCATATTCCCCGAGAAAGGCAATAACCGGCTTTCCAGATCCATACGTTCCTACTAGTGCTGTATCAAGTCCTGCAATGCCAAGTTCTGTTGCAAAGCCCTCTTTTTCTAAAGCTGCCTTCATATATTGAACAGATTTCTTTTCTTGAAAGTGAAGTTCAGGTACTGCCCAAATAGCATCACTTAATTGAATACTAACATCCCTTTTTGACTCGACTAATGAAGAAATTTTTTCATGTACACTCATCTTTTTATACCCCCTATTATGAATTCAAAAGACTTCCTTTTTGATCATTTAACGTTAAAAGCGAAATAATACAAATAACTGCAAATCCAATTAACATCCAAAATGCTGCATCGAACGAACCGTTAAAAGCATCTACCATAAAACCGATTGCCATTGGCGTTACAAATCCAGCTAATTGCCCGCCTGTATTAGCAACTCCCATTGCAGAACCTGTAATAGAAGAAGGTAATTTCTTTAACACAATGGCAGGTAGTAATGTAATAACAAATGCAATAAATAAAGTAACGACCGTTTGATAAGCAATAAACATCGTTACCGACTCTGCTGTAAACATGAAGTACAATAAAATACCAATTACTCCACATGAAATTGACCCTAAGATTTTATCCATTCCTCGTGGTAACTTATCAATGAGATAACCACTACCATAAATACCGATAATAGTAGTGATAGCTGGAATTGTTTGCGCCCAACCAATCGACATTAAATCGAGTCCACGATTTTTTTGAAGGTATGTTGGAATCCAAGAAACTAATCCCCAGTTCACCGCATAAATACAGAAATAAGCAATCATTAAATTCCACATAAGCGGTGTCTTAAAAAGTTCCTTAAAGTTTACTTTCGTAGAAGTATTTTCTTTACCATTACTACTTTCCACTACTTCCTCTTGTGGAAGTTTGATATATTTCCAATATAAAAATGCAATAATGGCACCGATTGCACCAATTACAACAAACATCGTACGCCAGCCAATTGTTCCTAATAAATAAGCTGCGAGTAAAGGTACGATTAACGAAACAATGCCTCCAGAGGAAAGCATAATTGACATCGCTCGCCCTCGTTCTTCCCTCGGAAAAATCGTTGCAATAATTTTAGAGCTCGATGGTTGGAACCCACCTTCCCCAATACCAAATAAAAATCGAATGATAATCATTGCAACTAAAGACCAAGCTATTGCCGTTAAACCTGTGAATATCGACCACATGATTACAGAAAAAAGTAAGATTTTTTTAGCGCCAAATCTATCAGCCAACCAACCGCCAGGTATTTGCATAATCGCATAGCCTAAAAAGAAAGCGCTTAAAATAATTCCAGTAGAAGAAGCATCTAAATTTAAATCACCCGTAATCGATACTACTGCATAGTTCATAATGTAACGATCTAGATTCCTAATGACCAACCTAAAAATAAAAGTGCAAGGATTAAATTTCTGGATTTTTTGGTTACTGCATTCGTTGTCATTACTATCCCTCCCATGTTTAAACTGCCTTGCTGCAATTGATCGTATTAAAGGAAAAAGACATTCAGTTACTCGAATATTGCGACAACTAAAACTCTTATTCTTCCATCTCGATATCTTTTGCAACTTTTCTATACTATTTTTCATCTCTCCCTATTTATTAAAATCGGCTCGTATATATAGCGACACTTTCGTTATATATACGTATAATAATCGACTTTTTATGAATTGACAATATTATTTTGAAAATTTCCAATAAATAATCGCATAAAAAATGGTGTCAAACATACGTCATAGAAACTTGGAAACCGTTGATTTATCTACACTTTTTAAACATTTATCGAAAACAAATAATAACTAAAAAAATTCTGTACTTTTCTATTTGCGAACATTTCCGCCAAACAAAAAATGCCCTAATAACCATTCATTGGTTTAGGACATTTTATATTTCATATGCTTGACCTACATCACAAGCTGGTATATTTTTATTGGTCTACCACGTGTATGCTGTAATTCTTCTCCACAAATTTCCGCTAAACCTACACTACATAAATCAGCCACAATGCGCTGTGCATTTCGTTCACTCATTTGAAGCTGGGCGGCTAAATCCTTTGTCGTAAAATGCTTCCAACTCATTTTTTGAACTAGCGCTTGTATTCTTGTATAGTTTTTAATACTAACATTGCCTTTTTTTAATTTTTCAAGGATAGTAGGATCCTCAGCTCGATAGGAATATGTTAGCTCCTCCCTATTTCCGACAGATTCAATCATTGTACCATCATCTTGAATCATGACAATATCAATCGATTCATGTTCCTTCGTTTGACGTAAAGCTCTATGTGCATTTAATTCGGCATTAAATACCGTTTGCGCAAAACCTATTCCTGTTGTAACCTTTGTCTCCACTTCAATGGACAGCTGGTACATTTTTTCCTTGATGAATTGAATCTGCCCTTCGATCGCTCCCCTCGTACTGAAAATTGTATATCTCCCATTCCCTTCCTCGATTAAGGAGCCATCAATCTGTTCGCATAACTGCAGTAAGTTTTCCTTCATGCGCAATTCTAAATATTGAATACGATATCCTTGCTTCATTCTTTCCTTCAATGAATCAAATTCTTTTATTTCGAGCATGACAGCACCTATTTGCGTTTCTTTATAATACGACGTTTTAATTTTTTCGGTAAATAGCTGAACGGTATGGTAAATTTCTGTTTTTGTAGGCGACACCCAATAGGAGGGAACCCCTCTCTTTTTCAGCTCTTCATCGACAGATGGGTAACATGTGATCGCAAAATCGATTTTCCCCTTCAGCCATAGGTCATAATGGAAATCAAATAATTCTTTCGGATCAATGGCCACATCAAATTCCTTTACATACATGTTCCTTACATTCTTCTCGATCTCCGTCAACCCTTCTGACGCCATTTGTGCAGGTGATGAGATAATATCAATACTGACATTTTCAATAACTTTCCCCATTTTATAGGATTGCTCAAAAAAACCTTTGTAAATGGCCGCTTCAGAAAAGATGATATGTGCTAGCTTATCCTGTGAGACACTTGTCTGACTAGCAATTTTATAAGGTATGTATCCCGAAAATAGCCAAAAATCAACATCTTGATTATAAGTTTCCACAAGATGTTTCGTTTCTGTAGCAATCGAATAAATATACGGGATAAATTCCATATCCTGTTCGATTTCATGTGCTAACTCGATAATTTTTTCTACTGATTTTATTGGGCCAACAACACCTATTTTATACATCTTTAGTTCCTACCTTCTATGTCAAACTACTTTTTTGCTATGACAAACAATTCTCAATTATTATACAGATTAACTATAAATAGTATATCGAAGAATTGATATTCTACACAAATAAAAAAGATACATTTAACCAGTGGGCTTTATATCAATGAATTAAATGTGTCAAATTCAGCGAGTTGCTTTTCTGGGGCGTCGGGCGGCAGAGGGTTTTTTTGCGCGAAAGCGTAGCGACAGCAAATATTTTCAAGTTTTATCGCCCAACTTTTGAATTTTATCGATAAACTTTTATGTTTTATTACCTAACTATGCCAATCGCGCATACTAAAACCCCGAATAATATCGTTATTCGGGGTTTAGGCTTAAACAGTTTTATAAATCATTTGCATACATTTTCTTATATAAAATTTCTAATTTTTTTGAGAGCTTACCATAGGCAGTTTGCCAAGTTTTACGAGCCGCTTCATTTTCTTCTGTAGAAGGCACATAAAGAGCATGTACATCAGCTACCTTTTTCAAATCACTCTCGGCCTGAGTTAGCTTAGAATAATTTTTTACGACGCTCTTTTCAGAAGAACTAAGACCATCATATGTTGTACGAATTTCTTTTACTTTCGTTTCCAAGTCATCAATATATTCACCATTTACGAGAAGTGAATTAATTGCTTCAACTAATTTCAAAGCACTTTCATTAGACTGTTGTTGACCTTTATCCTTATCGATAATGGATTGTCGTATTTCTGGACTAACTAAACTCATTTGTTTTGAAGTTAGCTTATTAAAAGCTTTAATAACAGTTGTTGGATTACTAGTAAATGATTTTTCATACGTCTTCATAAATGACTCTACTTTTTTAACATCGGAAACCGCTGTTGTTAAGATCGACGCATTCGTAATACGTTTTTTATCACTAGAGCTTAGCTTTTTATATTCATTTGAAAGCTCATTAATCTTTTCTATTGATACTGTATACGTATCATTATCATTTGAGACAATTTTTGCAATTTCATTAATTAATGTTGTGACATCTGGTGCGTCTTCTAGACGATTATTGAGCAAATCTTCATATTGCTGTTTGGCTAAATGCTGTTGATTTGCTGGTAGCTTAGCATATGCAGTTTGTACGGTTTGAATTTTTTTCGCTTGTTTCGCAGCATCTGTTTCTTGTCGTGCTGCTTGCACTTTTTTATGGAATGACTTAACACCAGAAAGATCTTTAGTCGCAGCTGTTAATAAATAATAGTTTGTAACATACTTTCGTCCACCCGAAGATAGGTTTTTATATTTTGTTGTTGCTGCATTTACAGCACTTTCGAATTGTGCAAATGTATATTTCGTTACATTAGCAAGCTTCTCAACTTCGGCTTTTAAAGCCAATGCAGCCGCTTTATCAGCAGGTTCCTTCCCATTTAAATCAACTGTAATAGTCGGTGTATTTAATAAAAAATCGTTTGCATTATAAACAAGTGACTGTTGTAAACTAGTTAACTTATTATAAGCTTTCAATACATTTGTGTAGTTCGTTTTTAACTTACTCTCAGCTACCCCTGGCGTTTCTGAAAGCTTTTGATAAGCGTCCATATCCTTAATAATTTTTTCAGCTGCTTTAAAATCCTTTTGTAAAGTTATCAAGCTATTATATCCGACAATTTTAGCCGCTGAATTTTTCGTTAAACCCTTATATTCATTAATAATACGGTTTACATTATTGACATGTCCTTGCCAAGAATCTTTTGATGGATCTATCGGGTAACTGTCATCCACATCGCCGACATAACTATCAATCTCTCTATTTAAGCTGTCTATTTGACTGTTTTCTGCGTTTTCAGCTTTAAGTAATGTATTCATATATTTTTCTGGTACAAGCTTAAGTTGTTTATAAGTTAACTTTTCAACAGCCGTACGTATAGATTTTGCTGTAGTCACCTGTTTGCTAGGTGAATCTTTTTCTGACAACTTATCGAAAAGTTTAATATATTGTTCGACCTTTTTGATATCCGATTTAGCATCACTTAAAATTACTTGGTTTTGAACAGTTGCTCGGTAATTTTGAGATAATTTTGCTATATCCTTTTCTATTGTTTCTACTGCTGATTTTAAAGATTCAATGGTAGTAGGTGCATACGTAACAAAAGAACTTTTATAGTCTAATAATGCAACAATTGCCTGATTTAGTCTTCTAACTTCTTTAAATTCATCGATATCTGTCGGATCTTTCAAAATGTTTTTAATGCTATTGTATAAGACATCATTTAGATCTAAGCTACGTTGTAATAAATCAAACTTATCATAGGCCTCTTCAATTTCTTTTAAATATTTTGACAGATCTTTTTCATTCACTTCATTAACCTTATCTACCTTCTCATTTAACTTGCTTATTAAATCTACATCTGCAGTCGCTCTCTTTAATACATCATAATTTTTCACATTCGCCTTTGCTGCAGCCGATAATGCCTCATATTTACTTTCTAATTCCGTTACTTTTGCCTTAAAAGATTCTAAACTTGTTACATTATATTTGTTGTCATTTATTAATAAAGTGTTAATTTCTTCAATCATCGAATCGGATGGTTCATTAGATACTGTTATTACCTCAGACTCATCAGATTCTGCCAAAAAAGTTCCTACCTTTGCCTGTACTTTGACCATTATATCTGTAATGCCATCTGTTAAAGCATTATTAGGAATTTTGTATGTGTCTTTAGTAGCTCCATCAATTATTGTGAAGGATTCACCAACTTTATAAAACCATTGATAGCTATATGTAATTTGATTGTTTTGTAACTTTGCCCCAGCATCATCGGTTACAATTGCTCCTCCTACTTGTACCGATTCACCAGGTACTGCATATTTTGAACTACTTTCAATTCTAGGTTTAGTTATTGAAAGTTGTAGTTCATTAATCGAACGGGGTTCACTCTTATACTTATTGCCTTCTGTTGTAGTCGCTTCCACGAAAACTGCTTTGCCTGCTGCTTCTACAGGTACTGTAAATGACGCTGTTGTGGCACCAGAGATTGGTTTATTTGTTGAATCTTTAGAGTCACCTACATAGTACCATTGATAACCTTTAACAATTGAATTTGCTGGTAAGTTTTCGATAGAAGCTTTTAACGTTTCATTTACTGTATTTTTTCCTGTAACTGTAACTGTATCAGCTCCCGCCGCTCCTGCAACTGTTGGTACAAAGAGAGCCGCTGGAATAGCCGCTGCTGTGAAAAGTAATTTTTTATTCAAATTTCCATACCTCCTCTTTCATCTATTGAATTATATCGGCTATATTTTTAATAATTCTCTTCATTTTATAGATTAATTGTAAAAAGTGTATTTCCTCCTATTCCAAAACAAAAAATAATACTATTTTGATTTCACATTGATTTTTATTTTACTTATTCCCACTTCCGTATAGTTACAGTAAATGTCGTTTACTTGAGTTAATGAGCTCCAAAACGACTACACAAAAGACGTCATCGAATGAATTTAATTCAAATATTTACCTGAACAATAGTAAGCATTTTATTAATGAGAATTAAGGACATAATAACTAAATCATTATCCTTTTAAAGGAGATGTTTCCAGTTTAACTAAATATATGTAATACAACTGTTATTAGGATATTAATAGAATGCAAGGAGCTTGATCGGATTATGGAAAATCTTTATAAACCTAGTTTAACAAGCCATGACGTAGACAGGACAAGAAGCTACGAGATTAGTAGTCTATTTTTTGTTGCTATGCTTGGTGGTATTTTTGCCATTGCCATACTAGGAATACAAAACGCTAAATGGCTAAAAATTGAAAAGAAATACATACAGTTGTTAACGATTATTAGTATTGTACTTATTATTGCGAAGCTTGCAGTCGTTTACGCAATTGGTCAACAACTAATCCCTTTAGATGAAAAGTATATTAAATTTGTCAGCCGACTATTTGGGGTTGCTTGTTTTTTCATTTTCTTCGCATTTTTAGACGAGCCATATAAAGAAGTTTTAGCAGGAGACGGTGTCGCTGAATCATTATGGAAGCCAGGGTTTATCGCAATTATCTTCTATGGCTTTATCGATGCTTTAGCTACGTTATTCTTACTAGCACTTTAGGAAGGAGATATATTATGAGTGAATTCGAAGAATATGAAGAACCATCTTTTGAAGTTATCGAACATTATTTTGATATAGGTAAATATCCGCGAGTTATTGACCTTATTAATGAGGAACTACAAGATAATATTGAAAATAGTCGGCTTTGGTATATGTTAGCTTATAGTAACTATGCAACAAACGAATTTGACGAGGCTGAAGAACAATTTCATGAAGCCATGAGATGAGGATATGATGAGGATATCATATTATATTTTCTCGGTCATTTATACATGGAAACCGAGCGATGGCACGAAGCAGAAGAACCTTTCTTGAATCACTTCGCTTAAATCCAAATGATGCAGCAACACATGCAGGCTATGCTGTTTTAATGAAACAAACAGGATATCGAAAAAAATCAAAGTTATTAATCAATAAAGCATTAGAATTAGATCCAGAAAATTCATATGTGTTACGTAAAAACTTTATTTTGCTAGGTGTACATGGAAATAAAGAACAACAAATCCTGACTTTAGAACAATATCTGAATTCAGCAGATAGCGAAGTTGCAAAATTGTTGCACCTTGGAATAAATGCATCCTTCCGAAATAATGAAAAAGAAGCGAAAGAATATTACAGACAAGCCTTTCTATTAAATCCTGAGGATCAAACATTGCTATCTATATTAGAAGAGATGGAAATTACAACCCACCCTCTGCTAGCACCTAATCGTTTTATAGAGCGTTTAGGGGGCCCATCTATCATGTGGCTCGTGGGAATTGGGCTAACCTTTTTGTTACTAGCATTAGGGTTTGAAACTATAGCTATGCTGTTTTTAAAATGCTATGTAGTACTTGCACTTTATACATGGATATCAGCTCCATTGGCAAAGGGACTAAGAAAAATAAGGGGTTATCGATATGGATAAAATTAAATGGTTACAGCAAATGGTGGAACAAAGCCCAACCGACTCTCAAGCACACTACTGGCTTGGAAAAGAGCTTGCTGAAAACGGTCGTTGGCTAGAAGCTGTGCAAGCGTATTCAACAGGGATTTCACTCTGTACAGATGATACACTACGTATGGAAATCATTCATGAATTAACAAAAGCGAGTGTACAAATTCAGCAAACAAACTCAATGGACTCTCATTCACCAGTTATTGAGCAGGTAAGTCATGACATAGATGGAAGGATCGAGACTGAAGAAGCCATTGCCGCTTCAGCAGAAGAATTGCTAGAAAAAGAAGTCAATACTGAAGAAGCCGAATCGGTTCAATTAATAGATTTTACACCTAGGTTCAAAGTTTTAGATAGTGAAGCCCCTAAAATAACAGTAAAAAAAGGTAAGGAGCAAATCACTTTTGCGGATGTTGCTGGCCTCGAAGACTTAAAAAAGACCATTAATTTACGTATTATTAGCCCATTTTATAACAAAGGTCTATTCGCTAAGTTTCGAAAAAAAGTAGGTGGTGGCGTTCTTCTCTATGGTCCCCCTGGTTGTGGAAAAACATTTATTGCTAAGGCAACCGCTGGTGAATGTAAGGCTAATTTCTACCCTGTTCATATTACAGATATTTTGGCCTCCTATACGGGAGAAAGTGAACAAAATTTAAAAAGCTTTTTTGATAAAGCACGCTTTCAAAGACCAAGTATTATGTTCTTTGATGAAGTAGACACCCTTGGATATAGTCGTTCCCTTTCTTCAGCTAACTCCAGAAGCTTAATCAATACATTTCTTACTGAGATGGAAGGGATCGATACTAGCACAGATGAAGTTCTTGTAATGGCTGCGACGAATACACCATGGGATGTTGATAATGCCTTAAAGCGTCCTGGCCGATTCGATCGTCTCATTTTTGTCGCTCCACCAGATAAAAAAGCAAGAGAGCAAATTTTTAAATTGAAGCTAGTAGGAAGATATGCTGAAGAAATAGATGTAGCAATGCTAGCTGCTCAAACAGAGTTTTTCTCAGGGGCAGACATTGAAAATGTAATTGAATTAGCTACTGAAAATGTCCTTGCTGAAATTTTAACAACTGGTAACGAGCGTCCAATCACAACTAATGACTTATTACACGTTTTAGAAGAGGCTCAACCATCAACATTAGAATGGCTGCGTACCGCAAAAAACTACGTGAAATACGCAAACCAAGCAGGACTTTACAATGATGTTGAAAAGTATCTTCGTGTTCACGCTAAGCGTATTTAATGAATAAATTCAATGAGGCATCTCAACTAATGATTTGGGGTGCCTCTTTCTAAGTTTCAAAGTATAATATTGATGCTCCATCTATTGTTTATAAAGCATATAAGTTTTTTCAAAACAATTGACGTACTGCACACGCTCTATTTCACCTGATAATGAATAAGTAAAAATCAATCGTTCATAAATCATCTCGGTTAAAAAAGCCGTTTTCGTAACGTCATGACTAAATGGTATAAGCTTTAATTTATATAAAGCTCCATACATCTTGGGGACTGTTAGATAAAGTTCTTTATTTTTAATAGTAATGGTAAGTACTTTGTCTTCATTTTCTATTACATAGTGCCCGACGATAGATTCTCTCTTTGTGAATGCTACCGGAGCTCTAGGTGCCGGTGAAGATACATTTTTATCAAAAACGATTTTTGCAATCTCTCTACTTAAATGCATGACAGGTGTAACATTCATATTACTTAAAAAGATAATCGTAACTTGATCATCAACAAATCTAAGGAAATCACTTGAAAAACCGCTAATATCTCCAAAGTGATGCACACATTTTTTCCCCATTAATTCAGAGACCATCCAACCACACGCATAAGACCCTAGATTTGGAGTCAACATTTTCTCTGTTAATTCCTTATGAAGGATTTTGGAGGATTTTAATGCCTGATCCCAAATAAATAGGTCCTCTATTGTTGAATATAAACCATAGGAGCCTAATGAAATGACATATCCGCATACGCTGCATGAATTGATTCTTCCCAATACCAAAACCCCTGTTTAAAAGAATATTCTCATTAGATGTAATTAATAAAGTACCATTCAAATAACCGTTTCGATTATAAGAATCTATCCAATTATTTAACCGTTCCTCTAATAGCATGTGAGTTTCTCCTTACTAGAAATGATTAATCATTCTTTATATTGAGGGATTTTTCTGGCCTGATGAGTTGCTAAATCCACATATCTTATGGATTGGTAAACGGCTATCCTTTTCAAATCAATTTCATTTGTTGTGATGTATACCTTAGGATCATTTCTTCTATATCCGTGAAGATATTAAGTCCGCTCTAAATAAATATACTTCAAAGCAAAACCTCCTAATCCATACTCATACTGTGAATTTTACACATTACGAAAAGATTAGGAGGTACGAAAATAGCTCATGTCTTTCTTATCCTCTACTATGAGTTGGCCTTCTATAATACATATCGTAGTCATAGGAATGAGTATGATTCCCTTCAATTACTTTAATTCGAATGGACATTCCTTCTCCTACATCAGTGTTGATAGAAAACTGACCATTAAATGCTTGTACCCTATCTTGCATTCCCCTGATGCCCATTGAATCAGCAAGAATAATCTCATCTATTTTACATCCTACACCATCATCAGAATAATTGATTTCAAAACCATCTTCTGTTTCAAATAGGTGAATTTCGACAGTATTGGCATACGAATGTTTTAAAGCATTGTTTAACAACTCTTGGAAAAGCCGATAAATCATCAAGTTTAAACGTTCATCCTCTAAATATAGTCGATCAATTGTATAAATTAAAACAAAATCAGCACGCTTATGAACTTTTTGTATAAGCTTCTCAAGCGCAGCATTTAAGCCTAATGTATCTAATAATGGCGGCTTCAAATTTTCACAGTAGCCTCTTAAATCATTTAAAGATGTAATCATATGTTCATGAATCTTAGCAAGACCCGATTGAATATCCGTCTTTTTCTTCGCGTGTATAAATACATCCATCTCCCTAGCAATATGGAGTTGCTCTTGTAAAACCGTATCATGAAGCTCTTGTGCCAATTGATATTTTTCTTGTTCAAATCGTAGCCAAAGCAGCTTATTTAGCCACGGTAACTGACTTTTATCAGCCTCTTTCATATGCTTTAACTGCTCTAATAGATCTTCCACCATTTTCGTATTTTCAATAAAATTATTTACATATAAAAGCAATAATTCAAGCCATAATAATTCCTCATCCTTTAGATGAATAGATCTATTGTGGTCTATGACTAGTATTCTTTTATAATTCATATCTTGGTGGATAAAAGCAATATAAAAATGCTCTGTCTTCTTTATATCTCCCAAGCGGAGTTGTTCAAGCTCTATTTCGTTCATTTGATTTTGAGTATATTCTTTGGATGTGCTTGTGGAAGTAATTTGATGTGTTTGCAAATCGTAGGTTAGTATGTAAACATGTTTAATCTCAAGGTGTAACGCAATTTCTCTAACAAATTTCTCAAGCAAGTCTTCAATCTTTATGACCCTTCCGATACTATCAACTGTCGTATACAATCGATGGATATAATCCCCTTTTGTTGAAAAAAGAATTTTTCGCTTATGATAATCTATTTTCTCTTTAATGTAGAAAAGTGCAATTAAAGAAAAGAATGTAAAAAAGAAAATTTCCGTCATTCTTGAAATAGACAAATCAGTAAGCCCATAAAGACCCATTAACAGCCAAATGGTAAAAACAAATGAAAAATTAAAATAATGGCGTAAACGGGTAATAAAGTATTCCATGTCAAATATACGTTCAGTGAGCTGTGTGCAAATAAAACTGTAAGGTATTAACATTAGAAATAAAGAACTAACATCCGCAGAGAGTACTTGTTTTTTGAAGATTATTTCTGGCAACGCATATAGCAACAAAAACGGTAGAAACGGAATGATGATACTACTTAATAATATTTTTAATTGTGGTGTTTTAAATTTCAAGTAACTTATTCCCAATATACCTAGAATTGCAGTTAGCAAAATAAAAAATATCCAAAGGGTTAAACTAGAGAATATAGGATTGATAAAAGGATATACAACACTGTAAATGCTTGAAAAAAAAGCAATTAAAGGCAGTAAATAAAATACTTTAATATTGTCAATAAAAATCCATTTTAAATTCATAAATAAAAAGTATTTCCTAAGAAAATGAATTAATAAGACTAAGCAAAGTATCATACTACTACGATTTATTATAATACCAAAATTATCCATCTTGCCTGACGCGCCTATACTAACATATGCTAATGAAACCGTTAGTATAAAAAATATTAGTATATTCACTAAAGGGTTATTCTTTTGTTTAAAATACAAAAATAATGAAATTGTAAGTGTAAGAAAAAAATAAAAAGTTGGTGCTATTAGTACATAATAAAATTGTTGGGGAATATCTAGTGGTTTTATGTGTATATGGATTAAACTACTATTAGATTTCTTTATCGTTAAATCATTGGCTGCTCGTAATACAAAATCATATTTGATATTAGAAATATTATTAATCTCTGTTCCATCTACATTTATAATAATATCTCCTGGTTCAATTTGTTGTTCAGTAGCCCAATCTTTGTAATATGAATTTACCACTAACCATTCTCCATTTTCTTCCTTAAGCTCAATATTTATAAAAGGCTTGCTATAAGTTACATAAAGTAAGTAAAAACCCATTATTAAATAAATACCTATAGCAAGCCAAAACCATATACTTTTAATATTTCTTAGTACCAAAGGCGATTTTCAACACACAGCTCTTCATCAAAAGAATCTAGAATCGCGTTTTGTTCAAGTTCAGTAACACCAACTAGAGAAGCCTTTTTTTCTTTTAACAAAGTTACCATCGACGGATTTTGCTCCAAATATTGAATCATGTTAATCATAAAATCTCCTCATTTCATTAGTTTTTATAGTTACACTTTCTGGAATACTTATTATAATGAGCCTAACACATTTTTGCCAATTATTTCCCAAGGGATTAATAACCATAAATGTAACTACACCTCCATTATACTATCGATTTACTTTTAATCAACAATATTTTCTACAATTCGCTAAATAAAAGATAGATTACGCACCATTTTCACACAATGTACCAATTTTCTAAATATTTCGCTTTAACACTATTTTAACCTTCCATAACTTGATATCATTTCAAAAATAAAAAAAGCTTATTCCTTCTACTCTTTTAAAGTTGGAATAAGCCAATGTTTTTATAATTTATCTTTTTTAAAAGGAACTACTTTTAGTACTTGTCCAATTTCCCCCAATGATTCAATTTGCCTTATAGCTTTATAGTAAGGGTATTCATTAACAAGTTCACAAGGAATTGTTTTAGAACATTTTAGTATATCTAAAGCAGATATTTTCAAGTGCAAAACATTTTTTATTTTGACTAAATCTTTTAATCCCCCAATGGGTAAAGCTGTTAACACAATGCTACAAGTTTCAAAAGGGTCATCTAATTCAACTTCTTCAAACTCACTAACACAACCGCTATCAATCCAACTGTTAAAGTCTGTGGCAATAATAGTTGCATTTTGTGGATTCATATCCCCGCAACCCACGACGAATATCTTACTCTCTTCGACATTTAGTCCCATTAAAAAAACATTGCCGCCACCATCATCGCCAATAGCAACGTAACCTTTTGCATACTCATTTACTTCCCAAGTTTCGTTTCTCTCAATAAGATCCTCAGTCCCATAAATCAACACACCACCATCAATGGAAAAGCCATTAGTGTTTTTTAGTAAGTTTCTATATGCAATAGGTAGTCTAATGTTCATTTTATCTTCTAGACTACCGATTTCATTCTCACTTGCTGGTGCATTTTTAATTAATTCAGCAATATTATTTAAATAAAACAAAACATTGTTCACCACCTTTTAATTTAAATCATCTGATGGATTACTATTTATAAATAGAAATTAATACATTATAGAATTTTAGATAGTTCTGTACCATTAAATTTATTCCCCCATCCTCTATTTTCTACTATAGAAGATTTTAGAAACGATTGTTTTAACGAAAGAATGAAGTTTTCTATTCTAGTTTTCTTTTAGCTTCACCTCTCATTAAGTCGATTCATTGTTTACATAAAATTTCCGTCATTCATCTTCCATCTATCTTCCAGTAACATCTAACTTAACATATCTTCTCATTAGGATACACTCTTTTTCCCACTTTATTACCACCATGGATTTCCTTTATAGAAAATATTTCACAGAAATACGATACTTTAGTTTTCCTTATAAAATCCTGATAATAAACATTTAAAGTTTCATTAACAAAGGTTTTTTCAACAGTAGCCATTTGTTGAAAGATCAAATAACAATGAAAAAGGATGATTATATGAAGCAAAAGCTTTCACCCATATCTGCCAAAGAGCGGATTGAAACACTCGATGTATTAAGGGGCTTCGCATTATTAGGAATCATATTAGCTAATATTGTTTGGTTCCTTTACCCTGCCTATATGCAGGAAGATTTAAGTTTTAAAAATGATTGGACTTCTTTTTGGAATGGCGCCGATTATACAGTTAAAACTATTCTTACTATGTTTGTCGAGGGGAAATTTGTCATGCTCTTCTCCATGCTGTTCGGTTTTGGCATGGTTATTATGCTTGAACGAGCTGCTGCAAAGCAACTAAACTTTTGGGGAATTTATTCTAGACGTCTAATTGCGTTATTTATTTTCGGTTCTATCCACGCCTATTTCATTTGGTTTGGAGATATTCTAACTGACTATGCTATTTTAGGATTTTTACTCCTTCTCATGCATAAGTTAAAACCAAAAGCTATGTTAATTATTAGCTTAACTTTATATAGCTTACTTTTGGGATCATTTACGTTTGGTGCTCTATCCTCCGATTCTACTACGACAATGACAATACCCATGTCAGAGGAAAGTCGCCAGTTCATGCAAGTTACGATCGATGCCCATCAAAACGGAAATATTCAAGAATTAATAGATGCTAATCTTATGGAAAGAACTTTTTATACAATGCGTAATGGATTGTATGTTCTTTTTTTAGGCAATCCTATATTTTTTTTATTTTCAAATCTACCGTTCCTACTAATGTTTTTATTTGGAGCAGCTGTTGCGAAGAAAAAATGGCTTCATCGTTTTGAAGAATATCGAAAAGGCTTTTTCATCACGTGGTTACTAACATTGATTTTTGGTGGGACATTAGGCTGGATATTACCTTCCCTTTCAGAAAATTTTTCTACTGTTCAATATATTAGCTCGCCACTCCTAACAATCTTTTATGCCATTAGCTTAATCTTTATTTATCACACGGTGAAAGGAAAGAAAATTTTACAGTGGTTAGCGTTCCCAGGAAGAATGGCATTCACAAACTATATCGGCCAATCTATTATATGTACATTTTTATTTGGACCATTTGCATTCGGCGTATACGGAAAACTCCACTTAACGACAGCTATCATCATTGCCATTGTCATTTTTGTTTTCCAAGTGATTTTTAGTAAGCTTTGGTTATCCAAATTCCGCTTAGGACCATTAGAATATGTTTGGAGGGCATTCACTTATTTAGGTATTAATAAGGACTCTAAAAATGCATAGCTTATGTGCTTGCGAGTTCCCGATAAAATTTAGGATTCTTTTTGATAAAATGAACTAAGGGGCTGCCAGTTGACAGCCCCTTTTCTTCCTTTTGCTGCCGTTGACCCTCATCATCAACATCCAATATCAGAATTCATCTGAATCATCATCTATCTCGTCATCCAAACATTCCTCAAGAGCATTGATAAATTCCATAAAACTATTTGCTAAAAACTCAATACATCTGTTAGTCACTTCTCCTAAATCTAAAAAAATAAGGACCACTTGCTTTGAATCAAGGTCTATACAAAAAACATTCCCACCAGCGTCATTTGCAAACGGTAGATACTTTTCAGGAATAATATTCCTGCCCTTGAAATCCAAATATCCTTTTTCCAATGTGTACCCTATATTGTTATCAAATTTAATTGGAAGGAAAACATGCACCCTAGTTTCCAAACCTGAATCCTCTTCAAAAAAGCATGGTTTATTAGGTACACCACCATTATATTGAAGATAATGATTCTTCAACTCTTGGGGAAGTTGGAAGCCTAATAAGATTTCAACCTCTTCTATATCTTTTCGTGTTAGCTGGAATGAACAATTATAAAACATTTATATAACCTCCTGAAACATGTGTTTTTTGTGGCATCAAAAAATTAATTTCTTATTTCCTTTGAAGTCAAATAAGAGATTATTTAAAATTTAGTACACTTACCCTTATTTTTCCTTCTCCTAGGTTCTCTCTGTCTCCAGCCTTTATCATAGGATGCCTTTTTCGCCTCGTATGTTTCATACTTGACTCCCAAAAACTCTTCAAACTGTTTAACAGAACCTTGGTGTGGCAGACTCGCTATATGTGCTTCAGTTTTCACCAATTGCATTGTAGATTTACCAGTACTTGGATCAAAATCAGCAACATGATACCAAGTATAAAAATCAACTGCATCTTTTCTTTTAATTCCTGCCTCTTTATAAGCTGCCGTAAAATCAGAATCATGTGACCCAGTAAGAGTAATAGTTACAATGCTGTTTGGATGAGGGAATAAATCAGGACTATTAGAAAAGTCAACTGTTTTAAATTTCCTTAAACCGAATGGATCAATTTGTAATAGCGGATTTTGAACATACCCATATAAGGTAGGATTATTTCCTGCAAGTCCAATTGGATCTATTTGAGTATAGCTACCTTGTTCTGGGTCATAGTATCGGAATCTATTATAATACAATCCTATTTCTACATCTTCATATTTTCCTTGATAACGGAATGGAATGAAATCCTTTTCACCTGCAAATTCCATCACTCGTCCATAGATATCAAACTCAGCTGACCAAACTTGCTTTCCTTTTTCGTCATAAGCTTCAACAGGCGATCCAAGAAAGTCACTAATAATACTGTAGTTGCCTTCACTCAAAATTGTACGAACCCATCATTAAATATCCATGTGACTATGTTCTCTGGTATTTCAGATTTATTCTCTGAGGAATACTCAACTGGATTTTCAAATTTATCAGAATCATTCTGCAAGAAATACTCATGTAGGATAGTATTCCCGTCCCATAAGAATTTCGTTAGCTTTTCGTTTGAACTCTTTTCAATTCGTCTACCTAGCGAGTCATACTTGAAAGTAACTTCTGCCTTGTCTGGTTTGATGACCTTCGACATCAAGCCATTGCCATAGTACTCGTACTTCCACGTGTCACAATTCTTCTCAAATTTCTGAATCAGATTTCCTTCATCATCATAAGAGTATGTTGCCTCTTGCGTTTCAAGCAATCTGCTGCCTGCACCGTAGACACGATCTTTCTTTTCTTTTGTTTCATATAAATTCCCTACATCATCGAAACTTCGGTGTAAGAAGTCAAATTGACCGCCTTGATTGGACCAGACGAGGTTACTAAATTCATCGTAACTATAGGTAACTTTTACACCTGTTAACTCGTTTACCATGCTTCGTAATTGATGATTGAGATCCCAATTATACACTCGTCTTCGTGTATCGCGATTTTGACTACTTATTCGATGGTGTGTCGGTCTACCGGTCGTATCATACTGCCATTTGCTGATGACATCTCCTGGTAAGATTCGCTCAATCTCTTGACCGAGTTCATTGTACTGCATGGATGCTATCCAATCTTCTTGCTCTGGACGAGAGGCTGTGATTCGCGACATATTACCCTTTTCATTACAAGCGACATCGATTTTTGCACCTAAACTGCTTGTTATCTGTGAACGGTTGCCTAATTCATCATAGCTACTCGCAATCCAATAGTCATTTTGCCACTCCTTAATGACTTGGCCTGATGGGTCTCGTTCCAGTTTAACTGTAACATGCTCATTTTCAGTCTCAATTAAGGAACCATTTTTGTCATAGCCAAACGTTTCCCATGTGTCATCATAATAATCGGCTCGAATGACATTTCCTAAAATGTCATGTTGATACGCTGTCCAACGATCACCTGGTCGTTAAATTCTCTGAACCAACCCTGCCAGACTGCGCTCATACGTTTTTTCTATCTCATCAAATCCGATTTCCTTAATAATATTTCCTTTCGTATCGCGTTCAAATATAAATGCTAATTTAAATATGTACATTCCTGCTTGAATAACGATGTACAAAAATGCTCATTCATTTCATACTAATACCGAGGTGTTAGTATGCATATTCAACTAGAGATTGAGACAGAATTTAAAATTAATAGTCTTTCAGATTTAGCAAATTTTAAACAAGTAATGGAGCATTTAAACATGAAAATTAATAAAAGTAAATTAGCAAGGGATATGGGAGTAGATCGACGAACAATCGATAAATATCTAAATGGCTTTATACCAAAAACAAAGCGTAATAAGCCATCTAAAATTGATGAGTTCTACCCGATTATTGCCAGCCTCTTATCAGAAGATTCTAAGCAGGTATTTTATTATCGACGCAATCTTTGGCAGTATTTAAAAGACAACCATGGTTTAGATTGTGGACAATCTACATTCCGTACCTATATTGCTAATACGCCAGAATTTAAGGCTTACTTTGAGAAAGCTGAGCGCGTATCTTCTTTGAA